>NZ_BANU01000009.1 GCF_000333035.1 Gordonia sihwensis NBRC 108236 | reverse complement strand
AACCAGCCGGGGGAGGGCTCGCTCAACCGGCCTGGGGAGGACTGCCTCAACCTGCCTGGGGAGGCTCGCTCAGACTCACCCGGGCCAGCGCGTGATGCGGCTGGCCGAACAGCTGGGCGTCGGCCTGGGCACGTTTGAAGAACATGCCGATGTCGTGTTCCCAGGTGATGCCGATGCCGCCGTGCAACTGGACGGCGGAGCCGGTGACCGACATGTAACCCTCCGAGCAGTAGACGTGAGCGGCGGCGGCGAGTTCGGCCGCGTCGTCGCGTCCCTGGACGAGGGCATCGATCGCCGCGGCGGACATCGACCGCATCGCCTCCACCTTCACGTACATGTCGGCCATCGCGTGCTTGAGCGCCTGGAACGAGGCGAGCGCCCGCCCGAACTGCTTGCGCGAGGTGGTGTGCTCCACCGTCAGTTCGAGGGCCCGGGCGGCGCCGCCAACCTGCTCGGCCGACAACATCGCCCAAGCCAGGGTGCGGATACGCTCGGCGACGTCCGGTGGCGACGCGAGGGTCGTAGACGACACCTCGTCGAAACTGACGCGAGCCAGCGGTCGCGTGGGATCGAGCAGCGGCAGCGGGGTGACGGTGACGCCCTCGGCATTCGCGTCCACCTCGTGCAGTGTCTGCGCGGCCCCGGCCTCGCCCGGCCGACCGGCCACCACCAGGAAGACATCGGCCGACTCGCCGTCGATCACGTATTCGGCGGTCCCACTGAGCAGGCCCGCCTCGGCGACCACACCGGGCGTCGACCACCCTGCGGCGTCGGCCCAGCACAGGGCGCCGATGCGTTCGCCCGAAGCCAGTCCAGGGACCAGCCGGGCGGCCGCGTCGTCGTCGCCGGAGGCGAGGACGGCACCCGCGGCCAGAACCGCGGACGAGAACACGGGCACCGGAGCGAGTGCGGCGCCCACCTCCTCGACGGCCAAGGCGGTCTCGGTGAGGGCGGCGCCGGCACCGTCGTACTGCTCGGGGACGGCGAGGGCCGCGACTCCCACCTCGGTGCAGAGTGTCTCCCACACGGCGCGGTCCATGCGGCCCTGCGTGCGGATGGCGGCGCGGACTGAAGCGGAATCGGATCGGCGGCGCAGCACGTCGCGGATCGACTCGGCCAAGGCTGCGCGGTCTTCGGCGCTGATGCTCTCGTGAGTGCTCACAGGGTCTCCAGGATCAGGGCGCGGTGCTCGGCGGGAGTGCCCCACGCCGACACGAGCGCACGGGTCTTGGTCAGGTACAGCGAGAGATCGTGCTCGGCGGTGTATCCGATGGCGCCGAGCACCTGCAGACTCCGGCGTGAGGCGAGGTACGCCGCATCCGCCGCGGCGACCTTCGCAGCGGAGACGTCGCGCGCCACATCGGTGTCCGCCGGCGCGTTTCCATCGAGACCCACCGCTGCACCGTGGACCAGGGGCCGGGCCATCTCGATGGCGATGGCGACGTCGGCCAGGTGGTGTTTGACGGCCTGGTACGAGCCGATGGCGCGGTTGAACTGTTTGCGCGCCTTGGCGTATTCCGAAGCGATGTCGAGCATCGCGCCGCCCAGCCCGATCAGCTGCGCGGCCGTCGCCAGCGCGCCGAGATGCGCGACCGCCCTCTCGTCCGCGGTCCCGAGCGCGGCTCCGGCTTCGACGTCGGCCACCGTCCGGGTCGGATCGACCGACGGGTGTTCGGCGACGACGGCCCCCGAAGAGAGGGCTCCGTCGCGCAGGACGTAGACGTCCGCGTCGACCGGCGCGGCGGCGCGACGGGCGGTGGCCGACGTCGCGATGGTGGCCGGACGGCCGTTCAGCAGCGCCGCCAGCGCATCGGACGCGCCCGCGGCCGCGAGCGCGCAGGGGACGGCGGCGAAGGTCTCGGCGACCGGGCCGGGCAGCGCGAACCGGCCGATCTGCTCTGCGGCGACCACCATCTCAGTGGCACCGGCACCCGAGCCGCCCAGATCGTCGTCGACGAGCAGACCGGTGATTCCGGCCTCGGCGAGCCGGCCGTAGACGGTGAGGGCGGGGGTGCGGTCGCCCTCCGACCATGCGCGTGCGACCGCTGCTCCGCCTGCCTTCTCGCCGATGGCGGCGACGGTGGACGCCAGGTCGGTGTGGATGTCGTTGAGGAGGAAGTCCATGGTCTATCGGTCTCCGCGGGGCAGGCCGAGGAGTCGCTCGGCGATCACGTTTCGCTGGATCTCGTTGGTGCCGGCGTAAATCGGTCCCGACAGCGAGAAGAGGTAGCCGTCCATCCAGGGGTCGGCGAGTTCGGCGTCGGCGCCCTGCAGGTCGAGTGCGGTCTCGTGGGCGGCGATGTCCCACTGCGACCAGAACACCTTGTTGATCGACGACTCCATGCCGAGCTGTCCGCCGGCCGCCAGCCGGCTGACCGTCTGATACGTCGACAGTTCGTAGGCGCGTGCGCCGATCCAGGCGTCGGCGACGCCCTTGTCGGTGGCGGCGGTCGACGGTGCGTCGGCGCCGCGTTCCTTCCACAGTCTCACCAGACGATCGGTGGCAGCGAGGAACCGGCCCGGCGACCGCAACGACAGTCCGCGTTCGTTGGCCGCGGTGCTCATCGCGACCTTCCACCCGTTGTTCACCTGGCCGATGACGCCCGAGTGGGCTGGGTCGTCGGGGTCGTCGGGCACGAAGACGTTCTCCAGGAAGAGTTCGGCGAACCCCGCCTCGCCGTCGAGCTGAGCGATCGGGCGCACGGTCACGCCCTCGCTGCGCAGGTCGAACATGAAGTACGTGATGTTCCTGTGCCGGCCCGATTTCGCCCCGCTCGCTTCGCTCCCGGCGGCGGGCGCCTCCGGGTCGGTGCGGAACAATCCGAACCCCCAGTCGGCGAAACTCGACCGGGAGCTCCAGGTCTTCTGCCCGTTCAGCAGCCAGCCGCCGTCGGTGCGGGTGGCGGTGGACCGCAGCGACGCGAGGTCGGACCCGGCCTCCGGCTCACTCCATGCCTGCCCCCAGATGTCGTCCGCACGCGCCATGCGCGGCATGATGCGGGCGAGCTGTTCCGGACTCGCGTGCTCGAAGAGGGTCGGGGCGAGCAGGAAGATGCCGTTCTGACTCACACGGCCAGGCGCCCCCGATCGGTAGTACTCCTCTTCGAAGATCAGCCAGTGCAGCAGCGGCTCGTCGCGCCCGCCGAATTCCTCGGGCCAACTGACCACCGACATCCGGTCGGCCGCCATCTCGGCCTCCCACGCGCGGTGCGCTTCGAAACCTTCGGCGGTGTCCATCGAAGGCAGCGGGTCGGCGGGCACGTGCTCGGCCAGCCAGGCGCGGACCTCGGCGCGGAACTTCTGGGCGGCGTCGTCGAACAGCAGGTCCATCAGGCCTCACCCTTCTGCGCGGCGTCGCGCATGCTGCGCGCGTCCATGCCGCCGAGCGAGTCCCCCGAATCGGCGTCGTTGGCCGCGTGTGCGAAGTGATGCCAGCCGAACACCGAGTCCATGGCATTGCGCATCCCCATCTGGTCTTCGCAGATGTTGACGGCCTTTTTGCTCAGGAACAGTCCCTGCATCGGCATCTCGGTCATCTGCGCGCAGAGCTCGTCGACCTTGGCGCTCAGACCCTCGCGCGGAACGACGTGGTTCACCATTCCCCAGTCCAGCGCCTGCGCCGCGGTGAAGCGCTGGCCGGTGAACAGGATCTCCTTGGCACGCCGCGCCCCGAGGACGTACGCGTGCGCGAAGTACTCGACGCCGGGAATGCCCATCCGGGCGACGGGGTCGGAGAAGAAGGCGTCGTCGGAGGCGACGATGAAGTCGGCCGACCACGCGAGCATCAGGCCTCCGGCGATGCACGCGCCGTGCACCTGAGCGATGACGGGCTTCGGGATCTCCCGCCAGCGGCGGCACATCCCCATGTACACCTCGATCTCGCGGGCCAGTCGCTGGTTGCTGTCGAGCGGCTCGCCGTCGCCGCGCGTGTGATCCCAGTGCAGCGTCGCCACATTGGGATAGAACGTGTCGAAGTCGCGTTCGGGGGTGCCGATGTCGTGGCCCGCGGAGAAGTGCTTTCCGTTGGCGCGCAGCACGATCACCTTGATCTCGGTGTCGTCGACGGCTTTCCGGAACGCCGCGTCCAGCGAGTACGTCATCACCGAGTTCTGCGCGTTGCGGTAATCGGGACGGTTCAGCGTGACATAGGCGACGGCGCCGGCGGTCTCGTATGCGACGGGCGACGTGTCGGGGCCGAGGTCGTCGGGCCCCAACGGGGGAGGGATGACGGCGTTGCTCATACCTACAGACTCTAACCTAGCAAGTGCTTGGTTGGTAGGCCGGGCGCCGGCGCGGGCCGTCAGCGGGAGGCGAGAACCATCCCGATGGGCACGCTCACGATGAGGACCGTCAGGACCGCGAGGTAGGCGTACGCCGCCGGCGCCTTCGACCCCAGAAGGCGCAGGCCGGCCCGCCACGTGGCGGCCAGGACGACGAGCAGCAGGATCGACCCGACGTCGACCACGGCCGGTGTGTCGGTCAGCGAGCCGGCGATCACCAGGGCGTTCGCCGCGATCCACCCCGTCAGCTGTGATGCGTGGAAGCGCGCGCTCATCGGCTGCGGGGCACGTTGCTGTGCGATGCCGATCGCGATGAGGGCGACGCCGCAGACGAGCACCAGGTAGGCCGCCAGCCAACTGCCCTTCGCCAGATCGAGCGGGCGCGCCACGGCGGCCACCAAGCCGCCGGCGATGACGGCGGCCGACCCCGTCGCAGTGAAGAGGTCGATCTCCACGCTCAACCGGCTCACCGGCGGCCTCCCGCCAGGACCGCCAAGCAGTGGTCGCCGTCGACGAAGGCGTCCAGCCGCTCGAGGCGGAGGTCGGTGTGGTGCCTGCTGAGCACGCCCTGCACTATGCCCCGGTGCACCGAGCAGGTCAGGGCCGGCTGTCGTCGGGCGAGTTCGAGGAACGGGCAGCGGTTCAGGCGGATCCGGTCGCCCGCCGCTTCGGGCGCGAAACCGAGATCGTCGAGTACGGCGAGCAGATCTTCGACCGGTTCGTCGGAACCGGAGCTGCCGGCCGCCCCCCATTCGCGACCGGCGGCCACCGCACGCGCGGCCGCGTCCGGCGTGTCGGCCAGTGTTCGGAGCAACACCTCGGCCAGGATCCCGTAATTGCGAGGGCCGGACGGGTCCATCGCGGGGCGCGCCCGATAGAGGAGCCGAGGCCGCCCCGGCCCGTCGTGCTCGGCGGTGTCGACGACGATCAGCCCGTCCGCGGTGAGTGCGCGCAGATGAAAGCGGACGGTGGTCTGCGGAATGTCGGTCGCCTCCGCCACTTCGGCGACGGTCATCGGCGCGGCCGCCGCGCGGAGGGTGTCCAGGATCGTGGTGCGCACGGCGGTCAGTGGTCGGTGCCCTGCGGCGGGAGGGAGGCCACCAGCGGTGCGTCGGCCCCGGTGGGCCCGAGCTTCATCGCGCCGCCGGGTGAGCCCAGCGGTGCGTCGCGGCCGGGCAGGGTCTCGACGAAGAAATCCGCGTTGTCGGTGATGTACGGCGTCCATTCGTCGGGGACGTCGTCCTCGTAGAAGATGGCCTCCACCGGGCACACCGGCTCGCAGGCGCCGCAGTCGACGCATTCGTCGGGGTGGATGTAGAGGCTGCGGCCGCCTTCGTAGATGCAGTCGACGGGACATTCCTCCACGCACGCCCGGTCCATCACATCGACGCAGGGGAGCGCGATCACGTAGGCCATGTCGTCACCGCCCGGTGCCGAGCGGCTCGATCGTGAGCGTGGGCTCGCGGTGGGTGTGGACGGTGAGATAGCTCAGCCCATCGGGACCGGCGGTGAACGATCGCTCCGACCGCCGCGGCAACCAGAGCAGATCGCCCGCGGACACCGCCACATCGCCGGTCTCGGTGCCGACGGTGCCCGACCCCGCGACCACGTGGATCAGGACGTCCACCTCCGCTCCCCGGTGCGTGTCGATACCGCCGCCCGGGGCCAGCCGGATCAGGTTGGAATCGAGCCCGCGGCCGTCGAAGTCGAGCTTCCACGCCACGCCGGCGGCGTCGACCGGTCCGTCGGTGAGCTCGGCGGTGTTGCCGAGCAGGCGGGGCGGCGGGGCCGCGGTTGTCTTGCTGATGCGGATGCGGTAGTCGCGCTTCTCGCGCACCAGATAGTCCCAGCCGTATCCGCCGGGCAGTCGTTCGTCGAACTCGTCGTGCAGATGCCGCGGATCGTGGTCGTTGATCAGGATGATCGCCTCGCCGACGTCGAGTGAGTCGAAGATGCCGAAGATCTTGGGGTGGCGCTGGGGCTTGGGGATCTCGCGGACATCCAGGGTGACGTCGGGCATGACCAGTCCTCCTAATAAAAACAATGAAGTCTTGTAAAAAATCTAGCGCGATTCGTGACGTGGGGCAACGCCTGGGTTCAGCGGCGGACGGCGGCGCTCACCGCGTCGGCGGCCGCACGGGTCGCGGCACCGAGCCCTGCGACCTCGTCCGCGGGCATCGTCGAATCGGGGCAGGAGACGATCGCGCCGATCGCGGTTCCGTCGGCGTCGAAGATGGGGGCGCCGACGCTCACCGCACCCACCTCGCCGGTCAATTCCGCGGGCAGGTAATCGATCGCCGATAGTTCCGACACGAGTTCCGACATCCGCGATCGCAACTGGGCGGGCATTTCGTCGAGATTGCCCAGGGTGTCGATGATGGCGCGGTGGTGTCCGGTGATCCGCTCGATCGAATAGCCCCGATCGCGGATCGCGTCGAGGACGGCGGCGAGGCGGGCGCGCTGGTCCGCGGACGCCTCGGCCAGCCAGTCGGTGCGCTCGGGCTCGTCCGACCATGCGATGAACTCGCGGCACAGCGGCGGTCGGAGGTGGACGCGGCGCAACGGCGGCACCCAGGAATCGGGAGCGGTCTGCGGGACGACCTGATCGGCCACGGTCACCAGATCGCCGGTGCGGCGCGCGAGGAACGCCGGCACTCCGGTCTCTTCGACGAGGGTCTGCATCGCGGGGATCGCGCTCGCCGCCACCAGGTCCAGACGTGCGGCGCGCCGGGACACGGTGAGGAACTCGGGGCCGAGTGAGAAGGAGTTGTCCCGCCGCCTGGACAGCCAGCCGAGTTCGCACAGCTGAGTGGCGATCGCGTGTGCGGTCCCGCGGGGGATGCCGGTCACTCGCACGACCTCTGCGAGCGTGAGGGAATCGCCCGCGCGCTCGACGAGGAGCGACATCACGTCCACCACGCGGCGCGTCGGCGGGGACGATTGACGCTCGGGGCGTCCGTCACCTACCGTTGCTGTCATATTGCCAACACTAAGTGTCGAATATTCGACAAGTCAAGGAAAGTGGCGTCGATGATCACATCGCCCGACGGGACCCGTCCGGCCGCCCCGGCCGGAACCGGCCGACGGTACGAGCTGACGACTCTCGAGGAACTGGAGGCCGAGTCCGTCCACATCTTCCGCGAAGTGGGCGCCACCTTCGAGCGCCCCGCCATGCTCTTCTCCGGGGGCAAGGACTCGGTGGTGATGTTCCATCTGGCGCGCAAGGCGTTCTGGCCGGCGCCGGTCCCCTTTCCGCTCATGCACGTCGACACCGGACACAACTTCGACGAAGTGATCGAGTACCGCGACCGGGTGGTCGAGCAGACCGGGGTGTCGCTGATCGTCAGCAGCGTGCAGGACGACATCGACGCCGGCCGGGTGGTCGAGCAGACCGGGCCGGGCACGTCGCGCAATCGGCTGCAGACAGCGGCGCTGCTGAGGGGGATCGCGGAGCATCGGTTCGACGCGGTGTTCGGCGGTGCGCGACGTGACGAGGAGAAGGCACGCGCCAAGGAACGGTTCTTCAGTTTCCGTGACTCGTTCGGAGCATGGGACCCGCGCAACCAGCGGCCCGAACTGTGGAACCTGTACAACGGCCACTGCGCGCGGGGTGAGCACATCCGGGTGTTCCCGTTGAGCAACTGGACCGAGCTCGACATCTGGAACTACATCGCCCAGGAGGGCATCGAACTCCCGTCGATCTACTACGCGCACGAGCGTGAGGTGGTGCCCCGTGACGGCATGCTCCTGGCGAAGACGCGCTTCCTGGAGACCTATCCGGGTGAGACCGCACACGTCGAGCGCGTTCGTTTCCGCACGGTCGGCGATGCCACCTGCACCGGTTGTGTCCGAAGCGAGGCCGACACCCCGGAGAAGGTGATCGCCGAAGTCGCCGCCACTCGGGTCACCGAGCGGGGCGCCACGCGAGCCGACGACCGGATCTCCGAAGCCGGCATGGAAGACCGCAAGAAAGAGGGCTACTTCTGATGCGCACCGACAACCGTGCGGCCGGCCCGGCCGACACCGAGGTGATCGCTCCGGCGGAACTGCTCAGGATCGCCACCGCGGGCAGCGTGGACGACGGTAAGTCGACTCTGATCGGCCGGCTCCTCTACGACTCGAAGTCGATCCTCACCGACCAGCTCGAAGCGATCGAGCGCACCAGCGCCCAGCGCGGAGACGAGTACGCCGATCTGGCGCTGCTCACCGACGGGCTGCGCGCCGAGCGCGAGCAGGGGATCACCATCGACGTGGCGTACCGCTACTTCGCGACCCAGAACCGGAAGTTCATCATCGCGGATTCGCCGGGACACGTGCAGTACACCCGCAACATGGTCACCGGCGCGTCCACCGCCGACCTCGCGATCATCCTGATCGACGCTCGCAAGGGCGTGGTCGAGCAGACTCGCCGCCATGCCTTCCTATCGTCGCTCCTGGGGATCCCGCACTTGACGGTCTGCGTCAACAAGATGGATCTCGTCGACTACTCGCGGGAGCGGTTCGAGGAGATCTGCGACGAAGTGGTCGCGTTCGCGGCCAAGCTCAACGTCGGCGACATGAGTTTCATCCCGATCTCGGCTCTGCGCGGTGACAATGTCGTCGACCGGTCCGAGGCGATGCCCTGGTACACCGGCCGACCGCTGCTCAGCCATCTGGAGAACGTGTACATCGCCTCCGACCGCAACCTGCGCGACGCGCGGTTCCCGGTGCAGTATGTGATCCGACCGCAGCGCAGCGACGGCCTCGACCACCGCGCCTTCGCCGGCACCGTCGCCGGAGGGACGTTCGCGGTGGGCGACAAGGTCGTCGCGCTGCCCGGCGGATTCGGGACCACGGTGAAGCAGATCTGGGGACCCGGCGGCGTCGAACTCCAGGAGGCGTTCGCCTCCCAGGCGGTCTCGATCGCGTTGGACGACGAGATCGACATCGTGCGCGGCGACATGCTGGTGCGGCCCAACAATCGCCCGCACGTGGGACGTGAACTGGACGCGATGGTCTGCTGGTTCTCCGAGAGCACCGCTCTCGCTCCAGGCAACACCTACGTGATGCTCTGCGGAACCCGGGAGACGCGCGTGCGCGTGCAGGGACTCAACTACCGGCTCGACGTCAACACTCTCCATCGGGACGAGGACGCGACGGCCCTCACGCTCAACGAGATCGGCCGGCTGTCGTTGCACGCGCAGCATCCGGTGATGTTCGACGAGTACCGCCGCAACCGCGCCACCGGCAGTTTCATTCTGATCGACGAGACCACCAACGCGACAGTGGCCGCGGGCATGATCAGTGCACCGCTCGCACACGACAGCCACGTGGTGTGGCAGTCGAGCAAGGTGACGCGCGCAGGACGGTCGCATCGCGGCGCGACCGTATGGCTCACCGGACTCTCGGGGTCCGGTAAATCGACCATCGCCACCGAGTTGGAGCGGCGGATCGTCGCCGAAGGCAGGCCCGCCTACCTGCTCGACGGCGACAATCTGCGTCACGGGCTCAACGGCGACCTCGGCTTCAGCGACGACGACCGGCGCGAGAACATCCGCCGGACCGCGGAGGTCGCGTCGCTGTTCGCCGATTCCGGAGCGATCGCGTTGGTGTCGCTGATCAGCCCGTTCGCCGCAGAGCGGCAGCGGGCCAGGGAGATTCACGAAGCGGCTGATCTGCCGTTCTATGAGATCTTCGTCGACACTCCGCTCGACGACTGCGAGGCACGTGACCCCAAAGGCCTCTACGCGAAAGCCCGGGCCGGCGAGATCACCCAGTTCACCGGCATCGACTCTCCGTACGAAGTGCCCGAGAGTCCGGACCTGGTGGTGCGCCCGGGCGATGGGTCACCGAAGCAGATCGCCGACCGGATCATGCGCGACTTGGGGCTGTAGCCAGCTGTTCGTCGGCTGAAAGGCTACGCGAATCGGTCATCCGGGTCGTCGTCGGCGGGGACGGCGCCGATATCGGCGAACTGGGCCAGTGCGGCGCGCATGTCGGCGCCGGTCACGGTCATCAGATCCGATTCGGTCAGCATCGCGAGCTCGGCGGTCCGGGCGAGCCGCAGCTCGCGTTCCTCCTCTGCGGCTTCGACGACGTTGCGCACGAAACGGGCGTTGCCCGCGGTATCCGATGCGCGGCGGCCCTCATGGATCAGGCCGTAGAGGTCGGCGAACTCTGTTTCGAGCATCGCCGTCGCCTCCGCCGACAGCCGGGCGTCCCGGTGCTGAGCGATCGATTCGGCGATCCGGATCAGCTCACCCGGTGTGTACGAGTTGAATCGGATCCGGCGGGCGAAGCGGGACGCCAGACCCTCGTTCGCGGACAGGAGTCGGTCGATGTCGTCGTCGTAGCCTGCGATGATCACGACCAGGCGGTCCCGGTCGTTCTCCATGCGAGCGAGCAGCGTGTCGACGGCTTCGCGGCCGAAGGCGTCGCCGCCGGCGAGCCCCTCCTGGACGAGGGTGTACGCCTCGTCGATGAACAGCACACCGTCGAGGGCGGAGTCCACGACCGCTGACGTCTTCGGTGCCGTGGCGCCCAGGTGCTGTCCGACGAGGTCTTTTCGACTGACTTCGACGACCGTGTCCGTCGACAGCAGACCGAGCGCACGGTACAGCCGCGCGACCAGACGCGCGATCGTGGTCTTACCGGTCCCCGGCGGTCCGGTGAAGGCGAGGTGCAGACTGCGCGACTGTGTGCGCAGTCCCTTCTCCGATCGCAACTGCGCGAGGGTGACCGCCGCGCGCAGCCGCTCGACCTGTTCTTTGACCGGTGCCAGCCCGATCTGAGCGGCGAGCTCCTCGGACACCTCCCGCAACGCGGGTTCGTCGACGCCGCGCCCCCGTTCGGCGCGAGGGCCGCCGGCGGGTTCGACCGCGCGATCGACCGTCAGCTGCAGCGACGGATCGGCGAGCGCGCGGGCGGCGTCGGTGAGCCGTGAGTCCAGGGCGTAGGCCTCTTCGAACGCAGACCGGGCAGCGGACTCGTCGCCCTGTGCGCGCAGGGCCAGCCCCATCGTGAAGAGGGCCTGCGGCCGGCAATTGGTGAGCGCCGAGTCCCCGGCGCTCGACAGTCTGCGCAGCCCCTCCTCGAACAGGCCCAACTGCACACAGGCCGTTCCGATCATGAAGTCGGCTGCGGCGCAGAGATACTCGTCGTTCCACGTGCTTGAGACGGAGAGTGTCCGCAGGACATCGCGCCAACGGCGCTTGCGTAGCTCGACAATGCCGCGGCAGAAGTCGGCGGTCGAGTCGGCGTGCTCGATCTCGGCCAGTACGTCCTCGGCGCCGGCCACGTCTCCGCCGGCCAGCAGGGACGCCGCATATGCCGCGGCGGCGTCCGCCGGTCCGGTGATCGGCAGGTCGATGAACATCCCGCTCGGCAGATGCCCGGCCAGCACACCGGTCGGAAGTCCCAAGCGGCGTTGCTCGGCGCCGATCGAATCGCGCGCTCGGTACAGCCCCAGCAGCACCGGACCCGATCGATCGCCGACGGCGACCCGTCCCAGCCAGGCGTCGCCGAGTGCGCCGTCGAGCTCGGTGGCGCGGGTGAAGGCCGCCTCGGCTCGTTTCGGATCGGGCGGCCCGCCGCCGGTCAGGAATCCGGCTGCCGTGAGCCCGGCGATGAAGTACTCGCGGGCAGGCGACTTGGCGTCTGCCGCTCCGCGCGTGGATAGAGCGCGCGTGGATAGAATCTGCCCCTCGGCCATGTGGTCCCCCCGAACCTGGTGTGCGCAAACTGTATCCATACCCTCCGACAAGCGGGGCCGGACCGCGCGAACTCCCAGCAGAGGGCACCCGCGCGCCGCATCCCGGTGGTGCTCGCGCACCCCGGCCGGAGGCGTGGCCGTCCACCCGCGTGACCTCGCATAGAATGGTCGCCGTGAGCGCCCAGGTCGATACCGTTTCCCACGCCGCCGATACCCCCGATCAGCCGCAGCCCTATGCCGAGCTCGGTCTCAAGGACGACGAATACGCCCGGATCCGGGAGATCCTCGGCCGCCGTCCCACCGACGCCGAACTCGCCATGTACTCGGTGATGTGGTCTGAACACTGCAGCTACAAGTCGTCGAAGGTGCACCTGCGCTACTTCGGCGAGACGACCACCGAGGAGATGCGGGCGGGAATGCTCGCCGGGATCGGCGAGAACGCGGGCGTGGTCGACGTCGGCGACGGATGGGCCGTCACGTTCAAGGTCGAGTCGCACAACCACCCGAGCTACGTCGAGCCCTACCAGGGCGCGGCGACCGGCGTCGGCGGCATCGTCCGCGACATCATGGCGATGGGCGCGCGGCCGATCGCGGTCATGGACCAGCTCCGATTCGGTGCGGCCGATGCGCCCGACACCCGGCGCGTGGTCGACGGCGTGGTCCGCGGCATCGGCGGCTACGGCAACTCCCTCGGCCTGCCCAACATCGGCGGCGAGACGGTGTTCGACCCCAGCTACCAGGGCAACCCGCTGGTGAACGCGCTGTGCGCCGGCGTGCTGCGCGTGGAGGACCTGCATCTGGCATTCGCGTCGGGCACGGGCAACAAGATCATCCTGTTCGGCGCCCGCACCGGACTCGACGGTATCGGCGGCGTCTCGGTCCTGGCGTCGGAGACCTTCGACGACGACGGCGGCAACGGCCCGAGCCGCAAGAAGCTGCCGAGCGTGCAGGTCGGCGACCCGTTCACCGAGAAGGTGCTGATCGAGTGCTGCCTGGACCTGTACAAGGCAGGTCTAGTCGTCGGCATCCAGGACCTGGGCGGTGCCGGACTCTCCTGTGCCACCAGCGAATTGGCAGCCGCAGGCGACGGCGGCATGCACATCGAGCTCGAGAAGGTGCCGATGCGAGCCGAGGGCATGACCCCGGCGGAGGTGCTCTCGTCGGAGTCGCAGGAGCGCATGTGCGCGGTCGTGACCCCGGAGAACGTCGACGCCTTCATGGAGGTGTGCCGCAAATGGGACGTCCTCGCCACGGTGATCGGCGAGGTCACCGACGGCGAGCACCTGGAGGTGACGTGGCACGGTGAGACCGTGGTCGACGTGCCGCCGCGCACCGTCGCCCACGAGGGACCGGTGTACGAACGACCCGTCGCACGCCCCGAGTGGCAGGACGACGTGGTCGCCTCGACCACCGAGGGTCTGGCGCGCCCGCAGACCTCCGACGAACTGCGCGCCACGTTCCTCAAGTTGCTCGCGAGCCCGGCGCTGTGCAGCCGCAAGTTCATCACCGAGCAGTACGACCGCTACGTGCGCGGCAACACCGTCCTGGCCGAGCACGCGGACTCGGGCATGATCCGGATCGACGAGGAGACCGGTCGCGGCATCGCGATCGCCACCGACACGTCGGGTCGCTACACCTATCTCGATCCCTACGCCGGCGCCCAGCTGGCACTGGCCGAGGCCTACCGCAACGTGGTGGTCTCCGGTGCCGGCCCGCGCGCCGTCACCAACTGTCTCAACTTCGGTTCTCCCGAGGACCCCGCCGTGATGTGGCAGTTCAGCCAGGCCGTTCGCGGTCTCGCAGACGGCTGTGCGCAACTCGGCATCCCAGTGACCGGAGGCAACGTCAGCTTCTACAACCAGACTGGTTCCACCGCGATCCTCCCGACACCGGTCGTCGGCGTGCTCGGTGTGATCGACGACGTCCGCCGGCGCATCCCGACCGACATCGGCACCGAGCCGGGCGAGACGTTGATCCTGCTCGGCGACACCCGTGACGAGTTCGACGGCTCGATCTGGGCACAGGTGGAGCACGATCATCTCGGCGGCGTGCCGCCGAAGGTCGACCTCGAACGCGAGCGTCTGCTCGGCGAGATCCTGGTCGCCGCATCGCGTGACGGTCTTGTCTCCGCAGCGCACGATGTCTCCGAGGGCGGTCTGATCCAGACCGTCGCCGAAGCCGCACTGGCGGGCGAGACCGGCTGCCGCATTCTGCTGCCCGAGGGCGCCGACCCGTTCGTGACGCTGTTCTCGGAATCGGCGGGGCGCGTCCTGGTGGCCGTGCCGCGCACCGAGGAGTCGAGGTTCTGCGCGATGCTCGACGCCCGGCAGATGCCGTGGACGCGCATCGGTGTCGTGGATCAGGGCAGCGACGCGCTGGAGGTCCAGGATCACTTCGAGGTCAAGCTCGACGAACTGCGCGAGGTGTACGAGGGAACGCTGCCCCGGTTGTTCGGGTAGCCGTTGGGTCACGGTGAGCGACTGACGAAGGCGGCGCCGCGGAGAACTCCGCGCGCCGCCGTTCGTCATTCGTCGATGTGGTTCGGATCGGCGGTGACCCGGACGATGCGGGTACTGCGCATCGACGCGCCGGGGCTGGCGATCGGGACCGTCTTCTACATCTGGTCGCTGACGCCCTCGCTGCTTCCTCGGCTCTGGGCGTTTCAGGGTCTCATCGGCGGCATCGCCGCGGCGACCGGCTACGCGGTCGGCTCGCTGCTGGCCTTCGCGATCGGGCGGCTGGTTCTCTCACGCGTCGCCTGGTGGCCGCCGCCGGCCCGCGTTCGTCGCGTTTTGCGCATCGGCGTCCCCATCCTGTGCGCGGTGGCCTCGACGGTCGCTCTGTACTACGGCGTGCGGTCGCAGGCCCAGCTCGCCGACCTGATGGGAACCGACCCTCCGTCGTACCTCGGCTATCTGCGGGCGATGGCGTTGAGCCTGGTGATCGCGGTCGCGATCGTCGCGGTGTTCCGGGTGCTTCGGGACGTCGGCCGGTGGCTGGCGCGCACCATCAACCGGATCTTCCGCATCCCGCGGCGGGTGGCGGGGGTGATCTCGCTCATCGTGATGCTGGTCGTGACGTACACGCTGATCGACGGCGTCGCGCTGCGCGGCAGTTACGCGGCGATGAACGCCGTCTTCAGCGCCACCAACGACACCACGCGCGACGGCGCGGTGCAGCCCTCCCTGGCCGAGAAGTCGGGGAGCCCGCAGTCCGCGGCACGGTGGGAGACCCTCGGATTCGAGGGCCGGAACTTCGTCTCCGGAGGCATTCGAGCGGCCGAACTGGCCAAGTACAACGGCCGGCCCGCGAAGGAGCCGATCCGCGTCTACGCCGGTCTGGAGTCGGCGGACGGCCCGGACGCGCAGATGAAGCTGGTAGTCGACGAATTGGAGCGGACCGGCGCCTTCGATCGTCAGACGCTCGTGATCATTCCGACCACCGGCACCGGCTGGGTCAATCCGACCGCCGCGCAGACTTTCGAACTCGTCGCGAACGGCGACAGTGCGTTGGTCGCGGCACAGTACTCGTACCTGCCGAGCTGGGTCTCGTTCCTCGCCGACCGCGAGAAAGCCGCGGAGGCCGGACGCCGCCTGGTGACGGCGGTGCACGACAGGTGGCTGACCAAGCCGCCCGGTCACCGGCCGAAACTGTTCGTCTACGGCGAGAGCCTCGGCACGCAGGCGGGTGAGGGGGCGTTCGACGATCTGAATGCGATCCGCTCGACGGTCGACGGTGTTCTGTGGGTCGGGCCGCCCGACTCGAATCCGTTGTGGCGCGCGCTCGTCGACCGTCGTGACCCGGGCACCCCGGAGGCGGAGCCGACTTACGCGAACGGGCTGGTGGTCCGCTTCGCCAACGACGCGGCGGCCATCGGCCGCAATCCGGATCCCTGGCTCGCGCCGCGGGTGCTGTACATCCAGCACCCGTCCGATCCCGTGGTCTGGTGGTCGCCCGAGTTGCTCTACCAGAAGCCGGACTGGCTTTCCGAGCCCGCCGCCGGCGACCGCAGTCCCGCGATGCGGTGGTACCCGATTGTCACGTTCTGGCAGGTCAGCGCGGACCTGGGCAATGCGGCCGGAGTACCCGACGGACACGGACACAACTACGGCACCGTCATCCTCGACGGTTGGATCGCAGTGACCCAGCCCGCGGGCTGGACCGATGCGGACACCGCGCGGGTGCGGTCCGCGCTGCTCGATCTGCGAGGCCACGACGGTCCGGAGAAGTGAAGGCGGACAGGCGAGTCGGGCGATTACGGCAGTAGGTCGTTCGGTCGACACGGTTGTGTTGTGGTCGTACCGCCGGGCTGCTGCAGTTGTTCTTGGGCGGGTTCGGCATCGGACGCTGGTACATCGGCACCCACGGCGTCGCCGCGGGACAACTCGTGCTGTGGTTCCTGGCGTTTGTGACGTCATTCATCTTCGGTATCGGACTGGTGCTCTTCGTCGGTCTCGGAATCTGGGTGTTGGTCGACGCGATCATGATCTTCACCGGGTCCGTTCGCGACGGCGACGGGCGAGTGCTCCGATAGCGGAAGCCCCATTTCGGCGCGCAGCCGCCGTTCCTTCCGCGGTCAGCCGCCGGCCATCCGCGCCATCGCGGCGTCCAACGCCCGCTCGGCCTCTTCCCGCGGCGTCCCGCCACCAACGGCGAGCGAGATCAGCGCGCCTCGGGCGACGAGATCGTGCGCGCCGGTCAGGTGCCCGGCGATCGACAACATCGCGAGGCCGTGCACGGTGCTCCAGGCGACGCCGGATCGGATGAGAAGCGCGGCGTCGTCGGTCTCCGGGGTCGCGACCCGCCGGATCGTCTCGGCCATCACCCCGAATGCCGCGCGCCCCATCGGGGAGTCGGTCGGATTCCCGTGCTGCAGCAGCGCCTTCCGTTGCGAGGCCGCCCACTCGGGCGAGGAGTACTGGAACATCAGGGTGTAGAGCAGCGGATGGTCCGTGGCGAACTGCAAATAGGCCAGACCTTGGCACATCAGGTCGGTCAGCGGTTCGTCGGTGCGGCCGGCGGCCGAGAGCGCATCGCCGAACTCCGCGAATCCGCGCTCGCAGACCTCGGCGGCGACGGCCCCGATGCTGCCGAACCGCGAGTACACGGCCATCGTCGAGGTGCCTGCCTCCTGGGCGAGTCTGCGCACGGTCAAGGCCTCGACACCCTGCTCTGTCACCAGTCGGTAGGCGGCCGCGGAAAGAGTCTCGCGCACGGGATCGGGACGTGCCTCTTCACTATTGCTCATAACAGCGTTATTATCGCCGTATAACAATGTTATAGGCAACCTGGAGGTGACGGGAATGACCACGAACCGATTTCTCGACGGCGAGTACGCACCGGTGCGCGCCGAGTTGACCGAGCACGCGCTCCCAGTGACGGGAACGCTGCCGGACTGGCTCGACGGCCGGTACCTGCGCAACGGTCCCAACCCGATCGCGGACGTCGACCCCGACACGTACAACTGGTTCACCGGTGACGGAATGGTGCACGGCGTCCGGCTCAGCGGCGGCGACGCTCTCTGGTACCGGAACCGCTGGGTCGATTCGCCCGCCACCGAACGCAGACTGAACAGGCCCGCACCCGACTCGGCCGGCCGGGCCTTTCTGCACGGCCTCGGCGCGAACACCAACGTGATCGGGTTTCAGGGGCACACCCTGGCGCTCGTGGAGGCGGGGCTGCCGTGCGCGGAACTGTCCGAAGAACTCGACACTCTCGGTGTCTGGGACTTCGACGGCACGGTCCGCAGCGGCTACACCGCGCACCCGCTCGAAGATCCGGCGACCGGAGAGCTGCATTCGGTCAGCTATCACTTCGGGCTCGGGAACAAGGTCCGATACTCGGTGATCGGGGTCGACGGTCGCGAACGCCGCCGCGTCGACATCACCGTCGGCGGCAGCCCGATGATGCACGCGTTCTCGTTGACCGAGTCGACGGTGGTGATCTACGACCTTCCGGTCACCTTCGACGTGGAGACGGCGGCCTCGTCCGCCGTTCCGCGCAGGCTCCGGCCGATCGCCGAACTCGCGATGTCGGCAGTCGTGGGGCGAGTGCCGATGCCCCACCTGCTGTCGGAGCGTCTGCCGCGGAATCGGGCAGGGTCTCTGCCGTACAGCTGGGACCCCGACTACCGACCTCGGGTAGGGCTGATGCCGCGCGAGGGCGGCGACGCCGACGTCGTCTGGATCGACGTCGACCCGTGCTTCGTGTATCACCCCATGAACGCGCACGAGGAGAACGGTGCCGTGGTGATCGACCTCGCGGTGCACGACCGCACCTTCGATCGGGACCGCACCGGGCCCATCGACGGCGGGCACCGCATGGAGCGGTGGACCCTCGACCCGCTGCGCCGGACCTGCCGTCGGGAGCAGCTGTGGGACGCCGCCGTCGAGTTCCCCCGAGTGGACGACCGCTTCGTGGGCCGGGCCCACGACTGCGGGTGGGTCGTCGGAGACGAGGGCGGCGGGCTCTTCGGTTCGCTGTTGGCCCGGATGGGCGGCAGGCTCGGCGAGCCCGTCGTGCGCAGGTTCGGCGACGGCGTGTTCGCCGGCGAATTCACCTTCGTGCCCCGGAGTTCCGACGCCGCACAGGGCGACGGTGCCGTCATCGGACTGGTGACCGACATGGCGAACGAATCGACACGGCTCGCCGTCCTCGACGCGCAGACACTCGAGGACATCGCGTACGTGGACCTGCCGCAACGCGTGCCCGCGGGCTTCCACGGGAACTGGCTGCCCACCGCGTCTTCCTGAACGGGGTCCGCGCGGCCGGGCCGCCGCCTATCCTGGCGCGCATGGCATTGCGAGTCGTGGAATGGTCGACCGGAACCGTGGGCAGGCACGCGATCGCCGGCATCGACGCGCATCCGGACCTGGAACTGGTAGGTGTGTGGGTGTCGGACCCGGCCAAGGTCGGAGTGGACGCCGGGCGGCTGGCCGGTCTCGACCGCGACCTCGGAGTCGTCGCGACCTCGGATCGTGACGCGCTGCTGGCGCTGCGTCCCGATGCGATCGTCCATACGGCGATGACCGACGATCGGGTGGCCGAGGCGATCGCCGACCTCACCGCCTTCGTGGCCGCCGGAATCAACGTCGTCTCCTCCGGGCCGGTGATCCTGCAGTACCCGTACGGTGTCCTGCCCGATGCGATGGTGCAGTCGGTGGTCGACGCCGCCCGGACCGGCGGCGCGAGCCTGCACGTCAACGGCATCGATCCCGGATTCGCGAACGACGTCCTGCCGCTGTCACTCACCAGTCTGTCGCAGGAGATCGACGAAGTCCGATGCCTGGAGATCGCCGACTACTCCACGTACCGGCAGCCGGTGGTGATGGGGGAGTTGTTCGGCTTCGGCAAGCCGATGGACGATCAGCCGATGCTGTTGACGCCCGGAGTGCTGTCCCTCGGCTGGGGCAGCGTGGTCCGGCAGATCGCCGCGGGCCTGGGACTGACGCTCGACGAGCCGCTCGTCGAACGCCATGAGCGGATCGCCGCCGACCGAGACTACGAGACGGTGTCGGTGCCGATTCCGGCGGGCACGATGGCCGCCCTGCACTTCGAGGTGATCGGTCAGGTGGACGGCGTCGACCGAGTCGTCCTCGAGCACTACACGCGCACGCATCCCGAACAGTGTCCGGACTGGCCGCGTCCGGCCGACGGCGACGGCTGCTACCGCATCGTGGTGAGCGGCGAGCCGGAGATGAGGGTGGAAGTCGCGCATCACGCGCGCCACGGCGACCACAACGTCTCCGGCATGATCGTGACCGCCATGCGGTTGGTGAACTCGGTACCCGCCGTGGTGGCCGCCGAGCCGGGGCTCGTCACGGCGCTCGACATGCCGCTGGTGACCGGACGAGGGCTGGTGAGCCGGGGCTGAGCGGGCGTCACACCGGCCAGTTGTGCACCGGCTCGCCCTCGTGCATCAGCGTCGCGTAGTCGCGGACCATTCCGCGCAGAGCGGCCGAGCGCGACTCGCCGGCGTCCTCGCGGGCCCGGACCGCCGCTCGTTGCCAGACCGATCCGGACTGACGTGTGGCGGCGCGCCCCTCGATCACTCCCAGATAGCGTCGCCTGGCCCGATCGGAGACCCCGTAGGCGATGAGTCCGCGTTCCGCGATCGGCAACAGACGACGCAGGACCAGTTCGTCGGGTCGTACCCATCCGATGTTCGGCCAGTACAGCTGTGCGCCGAATCCCCAACGCGCTCCGGCCGCGAGGTTCTCCCTGGCGGCGTCGAAGGACATCTGTGACCACACCGGCAGTTCGCTCTCGACGAGTCCGCGCACCAGACCGTAGTAGAACGCGGCGTTGGCCATCACGTCGACGACGGTCGGACCGGCCGGCAGCACCCGGTTCTCGACGCGTAGGTGCGCGCGGCCGTCGATGACGTCGTAGACCGGCCGGTTCCAGCGGTACACGGTGCCGTTGTGCAGGCGGAGCTCCTCGAGTTCCGGAATGCGGCCGGCGTCGAGTTCGGCTAGCGGATCGACGTCGGTGGACACCGGGAGCAGAGCGGGGAAGTATCTCGTGTTCTCGGCGAACAGGTCGAAGATGGTGTTGATCCAGCGTTCTCCGAACCACACCCGCGGCCGGACCCCCTGGTTCCTGAGTTCGAGGGGCCGGGTGTCGGTCGCCTGCTCGAAGACCGGGATGCGCGTCTCGTGCCAGAGCGCCTTCCCGTCGAGGAACGGTGCGTTGCCCGCGATCGCCACCTGCACGCCCGCGATCGCCTGCGCGGCGTTCCAATGGGTGGCGAAGTCCTCGGGCGCCACCCGCAGGTGCAGTTGCAGAGAAGTGCACGCGGCCTCGGGGAGGATCGAGTCGCTGGTGGTGGCCAGGCGTTCGGCGGGTCCGCCGATCACCATCGGGACGCCGGTGATGTCGAGCTCCAGATCCTCTCCGCGTGCGGCGAAGATCTGCTCGTTCAGCAGGCTGTAGCGCGGGTTGGTGGAGATCCACTGGTGCGCGAAGTGCTCGCGGCCGAGAGTCGGCAGCATGCCGACCATCAGGAGATGATTGCCGGTCGAGGCCGCGCGTGCCTCCGCGCGGTTCAGCGATGCGCGCAGCCCCTGCTCCAGCCCCACCGTGTCGGCGCCGACGAAGGGCCGGGGCGAGACGTTGATCTCGATGTTGAACTGGCCGAGTTCGGTCTGATAATCCGGATCGGCGATCGCATCGAGCACCTCGGCGTTCGCCATCGCGGGCTCGGCGTTCTCGTCGATCAGATTGAGCTCCACCTCCATGCCGAGCAGCGGCTCGGGTGGCCGGCCGTGATCGGTGAACAATCCGTCGGTCAGCATCCGCGCGATGGCCTCGGTCCCCCGGGACACCTGCGACCGGAAGCGCACGCGATCGGCTCCACTGAACTTCTGATGGCTCACTTCGGCGCCCATGCGGCAATCGTGCCGGAGACGGCCCCGGTGCGCGAGGGTTCGGGCCATTCGACCGCTGACTACAGTGTTCGCATGGCACCCGAGATGACCGCCGACCTGCACACCCACACCGCGTTCTCCGACGGCACCGACACTCCGGAGGAACTGCTCGCGGCCGCACGGGAGGCGGGCCTGCGGACGATCGCACTGACCGACCACGACACGGCGGCCGGCTGGGACGAGATCGCGGCCCGGGTTCGGTCGGGGATGCGCGTGCTGCCGGGCGCGGAGTTCTCGACCAAGCATCCGCGCGAGGACGGGAGCCTGGTGTCGGTGCATCTGCTCGGCTACCTCTTCGATCGCGACGACGCGGGGGTCGCCGGCGAGTGGCAGCGGATGAAGGACGAGCGCGCGGGCCGCGGTGCGCGGATCGTGGAGAACCTCGTGACCGCCGGTTACCCCATCACGCTGGCGCGCGTGCGGGAGATCGCCGGAGTCGGCAGTATCAGCCGCCCGCACATCGCGAGGGCGTTGATGGAGGCGGGAGTCGTCGCGTCGGTCGGGGAGGCCTTCGATGAACTCCTGCACGACGGCAGTCCGCACTACACCGCGCTGCGGTCGACCTCCCTGGTGGAGGGAGTCGAGATGATCGCCGCGGCGGGCGGTGTCCCGGTGATCGCTCATCCGCGTGCCCGGGCCGCGGCGACGGTGTTGACCGCCGACGTGATCGAGTCGCTGGTCGCGGTCGGACTCGCCGGCCTCGAGGTCCGCCATCCCGACCACGACGATGCGGCGCGCGCCGAACTGGCCGACATCGCGTCGAACCTGGGACTGCTGGCGACGGGCTCGAGCGACTACCACGGCGCCAACAAGACCCTGCGGATCGGTCAGGAGCGGACCGACGACGAGGTGGTGGAGCAGATCGTGGAGCGCGGAACGGTGGCACCCTTCACCGCGTGACGGCGCCGTTCACCGTGTGACGGGGGCCGCGGGCGGGCGGTCCGGGGAATGGTCGCCGGCTCGTCGGCGTTGGTGATGCCGTGGCACCACGAGACAGAGCTGATCCGGCGCAGACACGCGCGGCCGTCCTCGCCGTCGCGGACTGGCTGCGCGACGAGACCGCGCCCGCGCCGGGGCGGTCGGCGCTGGCCGCGGCCGTGCGGCTCACTGCGAGGACCGTCGCGCAGGAGGCTCCCGGCAACTCGGTGGAACTGCGCGTTCCTCCGTTCGTCGCGGTCCAGTGCATCGAAGGGGTGCGGCACACCCGCGGCACCCCGCCGAACGTGGTCGAGTCGTCGCCGCGCGAATGGCTGCTGCTGGCCACCGGACTCCTCGACTTCGACGACGCGCTCGCCGCGCACCGGATCAGCGTCTCCGGACACCGCGCCGGCGACGTCGCGAGCAGACTGCCGGTGGTCCCGCTGAACTAGCGGCTCCCAGCGCGGCGCTGCAGCGCGCGCCGCGCTGGATTTCGAGTTGTCCCGAGCGAAGCCGTAGACTGTGGTAACGGTAACGCCCGCCCAGCCCACGAAACCGGAGCGTATTACGTGACCGAGATGTCGATTCACTCTCCGAACCTGCTGAATCAGACCGGATGTGGCGGACCGTCGCACCCGAGCCCCGATGCGGATCAGCCCGAGAACGAGCCCCGCGAGGAATGCGGTGTCTTCGGTGTCTGGGCACCCGGGGAAGACGTCGCGAAGCTGACGTACTACGGCCTCTACGCTCTTCAGCACCGCGGTCAGGAAGCAGCCGGCATCTCCGTCGGAGACGGCTCGCAGGTACTGGTCTTCAAAGACCTCGGGCTGGTGAGTCAGGTCTTCGACGAGCAGACCCTTGCCTCGATGGTCGGTCACGTCGCCGTCGGTCACTGTCGGTACTCGACCACCGGATCGACGACGTGGGAGAACTCCCAGCCGATCTTCCGCAACACCGCGGCCGGCAGTGCCGTGGCGCTCGGTCACAACGGCAACCTCGTGAACACGGCCGAACTCGCCGAACGGGCACGGGAGTTCGGCATCTACGGCAGCGGGCCGCACGGCACGGCCACCTCCGACTCCGACATCCTCGGCGCATTGCTCGCGCACGGCGCGACCGACAAGACGCTCGAGCAGTCGGCGATGGAACTGCTGCCGACTGTCAAGGGCGCGTTCTGCCTCACCTTCCAGGACGAGAACACGCTGTACGCGGCACGCGACCCGCACGGGGTGCGGCCGCTCTCGCTCGGCCGCCTCGACCGCGGGTGGGTCGTCGCCTCCGAAACCGCGGCGCTGGACATCGTGGGAGCTTCCTTCGTCCGCGACATCGAGCCGGGCGAACTCCTGGCCATCGACGCCGACGGCGTCCGCAGCCGGCGCTTCGCAGAGCCGACCCCTGCCGGATGCGTTTTCGAGTACGTCTACCTGGCCCGGCCCGACAGCGTCATCCACGGACGTTCGGTGCATTCGACGCGAGTGGAGATCGGACGCCGGCTGGCCCGGGAACGTCCGGCCGAGGGCGACCTGGTAATCCCGGTCCCCGAGTCGGGTACGCCCGCGGCCGTCGGTTACGCGCAGGAGTCGGGCATCCCCTACGGGCAGGGCCTGATGAAGAACGCCTACGTGGGACGCACCTTCATCCAGCCCTCGCAGACCATCCGCCAGCTGGGCATCCGCCTGAAGCTGAACCCGTTGCGCGAAGTGATCCGGGGTAAGCGGCTCGTCGTGGTCGACGATTCGATCGTGCGCGGCAACACCCAGCGCGCGCTCATCCGGATGCTGCGCGAGGCCGGCGCCGCCGAAGTCCACGTGCGCATCGCCTCTGCGCCGGTCAAATGGCCGTGCTTCTACGGGATCGACTTCGCCTCGCCCGCGGAACTGATCGCCAACGGCTCGGACTCCAAGGAAGCGATGGTCGAGAGCGTCCGCCAGGCCATCGACGCCGACTCGCTCGGGTACATCAGCATCGACGAGATGATCAACGCCACGGAACAGCCGCGTGCCCAGCTCTGCGCCGCGTGTTTCGACGGCCGCTACCCGATCGCGCTGCCGCAGGAGACGACGATGGGCAAGGCCGTGCTGGAGAGCATGCTCAAGGGCTCGATGAACGGCGCCGATCCGCTGACGGCGTCGAATGACAACGTCAGCGCAGTGATGCGGCCCTGACCTTCGGCGCCTCGCAGCGCTCCCGGATCCCCTCTGCACTCAGGTACCGTGAGTGCGTCCCACCGCCCGAACGGCTGACTGTCAGCTGCAGAATTTCAGGAGAATCAAGAATATGACCGACGGGTCTGTCGACAAGCCGACGGCCGGCGCATCTTATGCGGCAGCGGGCGTGGACATCGATGCCGGCGAACGCGCCGTCGAACTCTTCGCACCTCACGCGAAGCGCGCGACCCGTCCCGAGGTCCTCGGCGGGCTGGGCGGCTTCGCCGGCCTGTTCTCCCTGAAGGGCGACTACCGCGAGCCCGTTCTCGCGGCCTCGAGCGACGGCGTGGGGACCAAGCTGGTCATCGCACAGGCCATGGACAAGCACGACACCGTCGGGCGCGATCTGGTCGCGATGGTCGTCGACGACCTCGTGGTCTGCGGCGCCGAACCGCTGTTCCTGCAGGACTACATCGCCGTCGGCAAGGTGATCCCCGAGATGGTCGCCGACATCGTCAAGGGCATCGCCGACGGCTGCGTCGACGCCGGATGTGCGCTGCTCGGCGGCGAGACCGCGGAGCACCCGGGTGTGATGGAGGACGGTCACTACGACATCTCCGCCACCGGCGTCGGTGTGGTCGAGGCCGATTCCATCCTGGGGCCGGATCGTGTCCGCGCGGGTGACGTGGTGATCGCGATGGGTTCGTCCGGCCTGCACTCGAACGGCTATTCGCTGGCGCGGAAGGTGCTGCTCGACTGGGGGCACATGGATCTGGCCGGTCACGTCGAGGAGTTCGGTCGGAGTCTCGGTGACGAATTGCTCGAGCCGACCCGCATCTACGCCAAGGACTGCCTGGCACTGGCTGCCGAGAGCGACGTCCGCACGTTCGCGCACGTCACCGGCGGCGGCCTCGCCGACAATCTGGCACGCGTGCTTCCGGCGGGCCTGTCCGCTGAGCTGGAGCGCAACACGTGGAGCCCGGCCCCGATCTTCTCGTTGATCGCCCAGCGCGGCCGAGTGGAGCGGGCCGAGATGGAACGCACCTTCAACATGGGCGTCGGCATGGTCGCCATCGTCGCTCCCGAGGACACCGACCGTGCGCAGGCGATCCTCACCGCACGTCATGTGGACAACTGGGTGCTCGGCACCGTCAAGCGCGGCGAACCCGGGGCTCGCGGCTCGGTGGCTCTGGTCGGCGATCACCCGAGGTTCTGAACCCGGCGCCGGTCCGGCGGATGGTTGTGAGGAACGGCACTTCATATGTTGACGCCGTTAACCTAGCGGGTTAGTCTCGCGTTGTCAGTGTAAACATCTTCTGGTGTTCCCCCGTGCCGTCGGTGTCGATCGCAGGCGGTGCTGCGCTGACGGGATCCGCACGCACTCGACCGTCAACAGATGGAGATCGACGATGCCCGACCTTCCCCAGAACCGCCGATTCGACCTGGTGCTCTTCGGCGCCACCGGATTCACCGGTGAACTCACCGCGGAGTACCTCGCGGAGCATCTGCCGGACGGGGCGCGGTGGGCGCTCGCCGGCCGGAACCGGGACAGACTCGATGCCGTCCGAACCCGCTTGGCGGCGATCGCTCCCGCGGCCGCCGAGCTCGAACTGCTCATCGCCGACACCACCGACCCCGAATCGTTGCGCGCGGTGGCCGAATCGGCTCGGGTCGTCATCACCACCGTCGGCCCCTACCTCCAGCACGGTGCGCCGCTCGTCGCAGCGTGCGCGGCCGCCGGTACCGACTACGTCGACCTCGCCGGTGAATCCGAATTCCTCGATCGGATGTACATCGCTCATCACGCCACGGCGGTCCGGACCGGTGCCCGTCTGGTGCACGCCTGCGGATTCGACTCCATCCCGCACGATCTCGGTGCATTCTTCACGGCCAAGCAACTGCCCGACTCCGCGCCCGCGGCCGTCCGCGGTGTGGTCCGCAGCAATGCGATGATCTCCGGCGGGACGCTGCACTCCGGACTCGGTCAGATCGCGCGGCCGCGGCAGATCCGTCGGGCCGCGGCCGACCGTGCCAGGCTAGAACCGCCGACGGTCGGGCGCCGCGCACGGGTGCGGGCCGGCGCTCCCCGCAGGGACGGCGTGCTCGGCCTCTGGCTCCTGCCACTCCCGACGATCGATCCCCAGATCGTCAAGCGTTCGGCCGGTGCGCGCGATGAATACGGGCCCGACTTCACGTACTCCCACTACGCGGGTTTCCGCAGGCTGGTGATGCTCGCGGCCGCGGCCCTCGGCGTCGCGACAGTCGCCGTCGCCGCGCAGATCCCGCCGCTGCGCCGCCTCATCGGCGCCTGCCTTCCCCAGGGCAGCGGACCGTCGCCGGCTCGCCGCGCACGCTCCTGGTTCTCCGTCGACTTCATCGGTGAAGGCGGTGGCCGGACGGTTCACACGCAGGTGCGGGGCGGCGACCCCGGCTACGGTGAGACCGCGAAGATGCTGGCCGAATCGGCCATGTGCCTGGCCTTCGACGACAATCCGAAGGTGAGCGGCCAGGTCACCACGGCCGCGGCGATGGGCGACAACTTGGTGCGGCGCCTGACCGATGCCGGGATGACCTTCGCCGTTCTGGACACCGACGGCGCACCGGTCGACGGGGTGCGATCGTGAGCTGGTCGACCGCGGACATCCCGTCTCAGTCCGGTCGGGTCGCGGTGATCACCGGGGCCAACGGCGGACTCGGGCTGGCCACCGCTCGAGCGCTGGCCGGGAAGGGCGCCCATATCGTGATGGCAGCCCGCAACCAGAGCAAGGCGCGCGACGCCGAGGAGACGATCCGGCGAGCCGCACCCGGTGCGTCGGTGGAGATCGTTCCCCTCGACCTCGCGTCGCAGGCGTCGGTGAAGCAAGCCGCCGAGACGGTCCTGGCCGGTCACGACCGCATCGATCTGTTGATCAACAACGCCGGAGTGATGGCGACACCGGAAGGCCGGACGGCCGACGGTTTCGAGACCCAGCTGGGCACGAATCATCTCGGACACTGGACGTGGACCGCGCTTCTGCTCCCCGCGGTGCGCCAGGCTCCGGCCGGGCGGGTCGTGACGCTCACCAGCATCGCCCAGCACCAGGGCGGCAACCTGGACCCGGCCGATCCGCATCTGCACCGCCGCTACCGTCCGTGGAAGGCGTACGGCAACTCCAAGCTTGCGAATCTGCACTTCGCGATCGGCCTCGACCGCAGGCTGCGCGCCTCCGGCGACCGGGCAATCGCGCTGTCGGCGCATCCGGGTCTCACCGACTCCGAACTGCAGTCCACCACCCATGCCTCGGGAGGCGGGGGAATCGCTGGGTGGCTCGGTGATGTGGGAGCCGACCTGGTCGGGATGACGACCGACCGCGGTGCGCTCAGTCAGTTGCGGGCCGCCACCGATCCGACGGCGCGCGGCGGAACCCTCTACGGTCCGGCCTTCGTCTCCTTCGGTCCGCCCGTGCGCAAACCGCTCTTCCCGTTCGGCGTCGACGCCGGGATCCGCGCACTGTGGGAGATCTCGGAACGCGAGACCGGGGTGCCGATCCGGCTGTGAGGCCGGTCGACACTCCGGCGGGTCCACTCACACCGGTCGCCGTGACCGAGGGTCTGCGCCGACGGTCAGCCCCATCTCGGCTCCCGCGGCGAGGATCGTCTCGAGGCCGAATGCTTCGACCGGTCCGACGACGCCCGGCTGCTCGCCGTGGCCCGAAGCGAGACGGTCGGCCGCCCACGCCATCAGCTCAGCGGTGAGGTCGTAGACGTTCGGGCCAGTGGCGTGGACCTCGGCCAGCACGGCGCCGCCGCGGTCGCGCGCCACCGCGACGGTGTGCGCGCCGCTGCGGGAACGCTCGGCGGCGTCCGGACCGCCGGGCGCTCCGCCGGAGCGGCCGGTCACGGCGGCGACGAGTCGTCGGCCGGGTTCGATGCGGACCGCGGTGTTCACGACGGCGGACAGCAGGCTCATGGCCCGGCTGAGCTCGGGGAACCAGCCGTTGTACACCTCGACGGATTCGAGGTGCGGAAACGCCGGAGGCAGGAACAGCACCTCGGTGCCGGTGGCGAGCATCGCCGCCTTGCGGCGAGCGCCGGCGTCGAAGGTCAGCACCCGGCTCGCGGCCCGCTGGTCCTCCAGCCGCCCGTTCTTCCAGACGGTGACCGGCAGCGTGATGGCGTCCGACATCGTGGCGCGGGTGCCGGAACTGAGACCGCGCCCGCGGCGCAGTGAGCCGTCGACGAAGTAGCCGATGTCGAGCGACCGCGCGGAGTCGCCGGCCTCCCGGGCGGCGACGGCTCCGGCCAGGACCCCCGGTACGTAGTCGTTGCCGAAGGCCGGAACCATGACGGCGCCGGTCTTGCGGGCCACGGCGTCGTGACGTTCGTGGATCGCGCGCACGAATCCCACTTCGCCAGTGGAGTCGACGTAGTGGGCACCCTGCTCGGCTGCCGCACGTGCGGCAGCGAATCCGAGCCGCTCGAACGGTCCGACGGTGGTCACGAGCACGTCACCCGGTTCCACCAGAGCCCGCACGCTGTCGAAGTCGGTGACGTCGGCGACCTGGGTGTCGAGTCCGCCGAAGCGTTCGGCGGTGGCGGCCAGCGCCTGCGGCCGCAGGCCGGCGATCACGGGTCGGGCGCCGCGGCGGACGAGCGCCTCCACCGCCAGCCCGCCGGCATAGCCGGTGGCGCCGAGTACAACGATTCTTCCGGTCATGTGAGCCCTCCTCGGGGGGATGGTAGGTCGCGGTCATCCGCCGGCGCGGGTGAACCGGTCAACGAACGCCGATTCTCTTGAGGGTCTTCAGTGCGACCGTCAGCATCGTCGCCCACGCCCGGTGAGAGATGCCACGCGGGGGAGTGAAACCCAGAACTCGCTGGTGAGCGATGGTTTGCGCTTCGGTGTACTTGAGCAGGCCCTCGGATCCGTGCCTGCGCCCTACGCCGGAGTCACCCATGCCGCCCATCGGCGAGTCGATGCTTCCCCATGCCGCGGCGAAGGCATCGTTGACGTTCACGGTGCCGGCGTGCAGGCGTGACGCGACGGCATGGCCGCGGGCCGCATCGCGGCTCCAAACGCTGGCGTTGAGTCCGTACGGTGTGGCGTTCGCGCGCGCGATCGCCTCCTCGACGTCGCTGAAGGAGTAGATCGAGACGACCGGACCGAAGGTCTCGTGATCGTAGAGCGTCATCTCCGAGGTGACGTCGGTCAGAATAGTCGGCTCGTAGAACAGCGGTCCGAGATCCGGGCGGGCCCGGCCGCCGGCGAGGACCGTCGCGCCTTTCGCGACCGCGTCTTCGACGTGCGTTGCGACGGTCTCGAGCTGCGACTGCGTGGTGAGGCAGCCGACGTCGCTCCGGAAGTCGTAGCGTCCGCTGAGTTGCAGTGCGCGGGTGCGCTCGACGAATGCGGCGACGAATTCGTCGCGGACGCTTTCGGCGACGTAGAGGCGTTCCACCGACACGCACAGCTGACCCGTGGATGGGAAGCAGGCGCTGACGGCACCGTCGGCGGCACGGGCGATGTCGGCGTCGTCGAGCACGAGCATCGCGTTCTTCCCGCCGAGTTCCAGCGACGCTCCGATCAGTCGCTCGCCGGCCTCTCGCGCGATGTGCCGGCCTGCGGCGGTGGAACCGGTGAACATCATGTAGTCGGCGTTGCGCATCAGTGAGTCGCCGATGGAGCTGCCGCGTCCGACCACCATCTGCCAGAGGTCGTCGGGCAAGCCGGCCTGATGCATCAGATCGAGGGCCCACAGCGCCGTGAGCGCTGTCTGGGTGTCCGGCTTCTGCACGACGGCGTTGCCTGCGAGCAGTGCCGGGATCGCGTCTCCCGCGGCCATGCTGAGCGGGTAGTTCCAGGGCGAGATGATGGTGACCACGCCCTTGGGATGGCGGAGTTCGGTGGTCCGGGTCAGCAGGGGGATCGCGCCACGACGACGCGCGGGTGCGAGCAGTCGGCTCGCGCTTCGCGCGTAGTACCGGGCGGCGATGGCGATGTCGGTGACTTCGAGGAAGGCGTCGCGCCTGGTCTTGCCGCTCTCGGCTTGGATGAGGTCCATGACCTCGTTCCGACGGTCGAGGACGAGGTCATGGAAGCGCAGGAGAATTCGCTTGCGTTCGCTGACGGGAGTCGCGGCCCACGATGCCTGGGCGTGCCGGCCGCGGGTGAAGGCCTCGTCGACATCGGACGGCGTGGAGACCGGCAGGTCGGCGAGGGGCGCGCCGGTGTAGGGGATCGTCGTACCGACGCGCGCGGCTGTCGGAGCCGCCGCGATACGGCTCGTCAGGTGCGCGATGCGGGGCGGCGTCAGCGATGCGGGCAGTCCGGAGACTGCGGGTTCGGACGTCGAAGGGGAAGATGAACGGACTGTCATCGGTGGGCTCCCATGAAGGTTATCGGTGTTAACATACGAGGGTAGCGATGGATGTTAGCACTGTCAACAAGGAGGGTGGGGCTGTGGCTGCTCCGGCGTGGAGAAGTCTGCGGCGCGGCACGTCGGGCGGCGTCGCGAGTCTGGTGGAACTCGGTGAGGGTCATGGGCTCGATCCGGCTGACTGTCTGCAGGGAAGCGGACTGCGAGAGAGTGACCTGCGTGTCGACGGGGCGGTGGTCCTGGCGGAGCAGGAACTGGCAGTGATCGCCAACATCGTCTCGCTGCTGAACGACCCGCCCGGTCTCGGCATCGAGGCCGGGCGGATGGTGAATCTGGGAAATCTCGGCATCTTCGTGTTCGCGATGCTCTCCAGCGAGACGCTCGGGGACGCGGTGGAGGTGGCGACGAGGTTCGCGAGTCTGACCAATACCTACTCCGACCTGTCGGTGACCTACGACGAGAGCGGCTCGGACGTCCGGCTCGAATGCTCGTTCGGCGACGTGCACGACGACGTCCGGCCCTTCATCCTCGAGCGTGATCTGACGGTCATCGCCGGTCTGGTGCCGATGGTGCTCGGCGACGTCGTCCTGCCGCGGGTGGAGGCGGAGGTCGATCGGGCGCGTGGGGCTCTCCTCGCCTCGGTGCTGCCGACGGAGGAACTCGTCTGCGACGCGGGACGCACGGCGCTCGTCGTGCCGCGCGAATGGATGAGCCGCGGCCTTCCCCACGCGGACGCCGAGACCGCACGCCGGTGCATCGCCCAGTGCGAGCAACAGCTCGAGCAGCGCCGCCTCGGTGCGCGATCGCTCGTGTGGGCGAGGCTGCACGCCAGTGACGAGCCGGTGCAGTCGCTGACCCGACTGGCCGGCGAACTGCACGTCGATCGCCGGACCCTGCAGCGCCGTCTCGCTCGCGAGGGCACCACGTTCCGGGCGTTGCTCGAGGAGTCCAGACGGATCCGCGCCGCCGAGGCGTTGACCGGCACCGACCGTCCGGTGGCGGAGATCGCGGCTGGGCTCGGATACGCCGAGACCGCGGCCTTCACCCGCGCCTTCACCCGGTGGTACGGCGTCACGCCGACCCGCTACCGGGCGCGGAACGCGTGAGCTCGCCCGCGGAACCTGCGGGCCGGACCGCGGTGTGACGATCGGGGAGCACTTCGCGGACCACGAAGAACGCCGCCCGGACCACGGCTCGCATCGTCGTCGTCACGACGGGCCGCGGCTTCGGCAGGCCGAGTACCTCGAGTACGTGGTCGTCGTGCAGAGAAAGAATGAGAGGCATTGCGAGCCAACGGAACCCGCGCGGGAGGACCCGTTCGCCGAACTGTGCGACGAGGGTCTCGCTCACCCGGTGGCCGGCTTCGGAGGGAGCGAACCAGGCTGGGTCGGCCTCGTAGGCCCGCATCGCCCGGATCATGCCGTCCCATGTCTCGGGCATGTCTCGGACGCCCAGATACTCGCCGATCGTCCGCCAATGCCGCACCTGAGCTTCCTTCTCCACGTCGGTGAACCCGGGCGCGCCGACGATCTCGGTGAGGCATTCGATCTGCACGGTGAAGTAGGCGATGGTGTGGATGAAGGTCTCGTTCGACATCGAGTAGTGCCGCGCGTAGCTGTCGTGGATGCGCTTGATCTCGGCGGCGGAGCTGCGGGCCTGCGGGCTCCCCGCACCGTCGTACATCCATCCGGTGAGATAGCGGATGGTGTCGTCGGTGCGCCGGTCGCCGTGGTGATAGACCTTTCCTTTCCCGTCGCGATCGACGGCGGCGGCTCCTTCGAGCTCACCCATCACCCGCATGAGGGATACGGTGAACAGCAATTCGAGGAAGACCCGTTCACCGACGGGCGGAAGCAGCGACTCGAGCGTCAGTCGGACGATCCGTTCGCTGTCGGCGACTGGGTCGAGGGTCGCGATCTCGCGGCGTATCCATTTGCGGGGAACTGCTCGGCGGGTGTTCGTCATGTCAGTCGACGCTAGTGGCGGCCGGGGCGGCACTGAAGGCTGCGAGGCGACCGGTATTTGATACTTTGCGACAGTCCGTGACGCTCGCGGCTGTGCCACGGGCTGCGGTGGCCGGGTCGGGCACAGACGAGCCGAGACCGCGGCGATTGTTAGGGTTGTTGACTGTGCCGACCTCGTACCACCACGGTGACCTGCCCGCAGCGCTCGTCCGGGCGGCGGTGGAGATTCTGGAGGAGGGCGGTGCAGGCGACCTCTCGCTCCGCGCGGCGGCACGGCGCGCCGGGGTGTCGAACGCGGCACCGTACCGTCATTTCGCCGATCGGCGCGCCCTTCTGTCCGCCGTGGCCGCGGTGGGATACCGGGACCTGGCGATCGAACTGGCCGCAGTTCATCCCGCGCCCGCATCCGCGGACGATCTGGCCGACGTCGGGATCGCATACGTACAGTTCGCGCTGTCGCGGCCGGGCCTGTTCCGGGTGATGTTCGCCGAGCCGTGCGACCCGGCCGATGAGGAACGGACCTCGGCCGCCGAGACCATCAACGCGTACGTCGAATCCATCGTGGCGCGGGTCTTCCCCGATGCCGAGCCCGAGCCGATGGCCGTCGCAGTGTGGGCGCTCGTGCACGGCCTGGCGTTCCTGTATCTCGACGGCAAGTTCGATTCCGGAACGCCGGGCGACGTGGACGAGCGAGTGCGCGCGGCGGTTCACGCGGTGCTCTCGGCGACCCCGCGGACATGACGACCGCGCGGGTCGGCGCGACGCGAGAAACCCCGCGTCGCAGGACGACGCGGGGCTCTACGAATGTCAGGCCATCAGTCTGGGCATGAGCGCCCGGGCTGACCGCCCGTACGAGCGGGTGCGTGCGACAGCGCCGTCAGGCGTGTCGCCACTCCTCTTCACTGTTCCAGCTCTCGCTGTCCGACCACGAGTCGTGGGACTCTTTCCTGCCACCAGAGAGTTCACGCTGGAGACTATCGAAGTCGGTACTCGGAGCGGAGTACTTCAGCTGACGTGCAACCTTCGTCTGCTTTGCCTTTGCCCGGCCGCGGCCCATGTGGGACCCCCTCGCACAGTGACGGGGCGGCCATCGGTGTGGCGGCCCCGTTCTATTCGTTAATAGTTTTCGTACCGACAGTCTAGCGCGGAGTACGGATTAAGTCTCATCGCCTGACCGTCGAACATCGAAAACGCTCGAACCAGCGGCTTCCCGTGGCCGCACGTGTCAGCCGCGGCCCCGCAGACGGTCGACGGCGGCGCGGCCGGGCGGCACTTGGTCGTCGGGCGTGTACAGCACGGGGTCGATGCGGGCGGTCGCGGAGGTGTCGGGCGAGGCGGCATCGCCGACGACGAGTTCGGCGTCGGCCGGAACGTTGCGCTTCACCAACGCGAGCGCGATGGGACCGTTCTCGAAGTGATCGACGACGGTGCCGACCCGGCCCACGGTCCGGCCGCCGGCGCTGACCTGATCGCCGGTAGCCGGGCGGTACGCGGAGCTGCCGTCCAGATGCAGCAGCACCAGCCGCCGCGGCGGGCGGCCCAGGTTGGCGACGCGGGCGACCGTCTCCTGACCGCGGTAACAGCCTTTGTCCAGATGCACGGCGCCGGCCTCGTCGGGGCCGCCGATCCAGTCCACCTCGTGCGGAATCGTCCGCTCGTCGGTGTCGATGTGCAGGCGCGGCCGCAGGGCGTTCACCCGCAGCGCTTCGTAGGCCCACATGCCGGCCGGCGCGGCGCCCGCCTCGGTCAGCAGTCGCCACCACTCTCGGAGATCGGGTTCGGGGACGATGAGATCGACCACAGGTGTCGAGCCGTTCTCGCCGATCCGCGGCATCACGCGCCAGAAGCCGAGCGGCTCGTCGTCGTGGCGGAGCTCGGGCAGGTCGCCGGCCTGGTAACGCTCGGCGTCGGGCGGGAGCGCGATCGCCTCGGCGACCGGGCCGGTGAGGATGTCGGGACCCAGCAGGGTCAGCACCGCCATGTCGGGGCGCGCCGTCGGCGTCACCTTGGCCCAGAACACCATTCTGGTCAGGAACTCGGTGAGCGCCTGTCCTCGCTCGGCCTCGGTGTCGATCCATGTGGTCTCGTCGATGTCGGTGAGGACGAAGTGGTCCTCCACCCGTCCGTTGCCGTCGAGCGAGAGGTCCTCGGCACTGCGCCGATCGCCGAGCGCGGTCAGATGCTGCGAGGAGATGGTGTGCAGCCAGGTGAGCCGCTCCGGGCCCGACAGTTCGATCACGGCGCGATCGGAGCGGTCGACAATGGCCGCGCCGCGTGTCGCCGCCCGTTGCTCGCCCAGCGGGTCGCCGTAGTGCCAGGCCACGCCGGGACTCGGGTCTCCCTCCGGAGTGGGGACGGCACTGGGATGCGAATTGAGGATCGGCGACACGGAGGTCATGTCCCGAGTGTACGAGGCCGCCCGCTGGTTCAGTCGATGACGGCAGAGGAGAATTCGGGTGGGTCGCCGAGGAAGGGCCGATGCGACGGGGGAGTGCTGCCATCGACGTCGGTGATCCCGTACTCCTGCGCGAGCTCCGCAGCCACCAGCACCCGCCCCGAGTACTTCATCCGGTCCCGATCGCGGGACAGTGCGTCGATCACGCGTCCCGGGAACTCCACCGACTCGGCGGTCGCGACCAGCCCGTCGTAGAGGTCGGGCCGGGCACTGAAGGCGGCCATGTTCACCTCGGTCTTGAGCAGCCCCATCCACAGCGAGACGACGGCGACGTCGAAGGGCTTGAAGTCGACAGCCATGTCGTGCGCCATCTTGTCGACGGCGGCCTTCCCGGAACCGTAGGCCGGACCGTGCATGTAGCAGGTGCCGCCGAACGAGGAGGTGTTGACGACGAGCCCGCCGCCGGACTCGGTGAGGAGCGGCGCCGCGTAGTAGGTGGCGACATAGGTGGAGCGCAGGCCGACGCCGTGCAGGCTCAGGAGGTCGAGTCCCTTGGTCCAGAACGGTCCCTTGTCGGTGAGCCCGGCGGGCAGGGCGATGGCATTGTTGACCAGGACGTCGAGCCGTCCGTGGTCGTTGCCGATCCGGTCGAAGAGGGCTTGGACCCGAGTGTCGTCGTCGTGGTCGACGGCCACCGCAATTCCCGTCCCGCCGCGCTCATCGATCTCAGCCGCGGTCTGGGTGATGGTGCCCGGCAGACTGGTCTGCCCGGCGGCCGTGGTGCGTCCGGTCACGTAGACGGTGGTACCCGGCTGTGCGAGCGCGAGGGCGATTCCCTTGCCCGCTCCCCGGCTGGCGCCGGTGACGACGACGATCCGTTCATTGCTCATCTGTCGGTGGTACCCGGTGTCGGACGCATTCGCCAAGGGATTCTCCCGATGAGCGGAATGTCGGCACGCAGATTCCGGCGCGCGGAATTCAGCCGGCCGCACGCCGTTCCATGACATCGTTGTCGCATGCAAGTCGTCCTTGTGTCGCCTGAGGGCGAGGTCGCTGACCCGGATTCACCCGTCCTGCACGCGGACGATCTCGGAATCGTGCACGGCGACGGGCTCTTCGAGACCATGCTCGTGCGCGAAGGGCGAGTCTGCGGGCTCGACCGGCATCTCGCGCGGCTCACGGCGGCCGCGCCCGTCGCCGGCCTGCCCGCGCCGGATCCGGGGCGAATCGAGGCGATGGTGCGCACGGGCGTCCGCGAGTGGCGGTCGGTCCATGCCGGTGAGGGCATGCTGCGGCTGGTGTACACGCGTGGACGCGAACACGATCCGTCGGGTGATCCGACCCTGTACCTGACGATCGCGCCCGTCCCGGACCGCGTCGAGTCCGCTCGGCGGCACGGCGTCCGCGCGCTGACGCTGCCGACCGCGTATCAACCCGGGCTCGCCGCCACGTCGCCGTGGCTGCTCTCCGGGGTCAAGTCGCTCAGCTACGCCGCCAACATCGCGGCCCTGCGTCACGTCCGCGGACTGGGCGTCGACGACGCGATCTTCGTCTCGGCGTCGGGCACGGTGCTGGAGGGTCCGCGCAGCACGGTGGTCGCGGTGATCGACGGCGCACTCGTGACGCCGCCGCGCGACGACGGCGTGCTGCCCGGAACCACACAGGACGCACTGTTCGAACTCGCCGAGAGCGAAGGGATCGGGACGGACCAGCGGCCGTTGACCGTCACGGAGGTGTACTCCGCCGACGAGGTGTGGCTGCTGTCGTCGGTCACCCTCGCCGCGCGTGTGCGCGAACTGGACGGGCGGGCCTGCGGAGCCGGATCGGTGATCGACGTCGCTGATCTGGTGCACAGGTCAGCGGGGTCATAGGCCCAAAGGCCGTTGCCTGCATCACGCACGCTTTACAACTGAACAAGGGCTACTACCGTGTGTAGTAACGCCCATCCTCGGGACGAATTGAGGTCGCAGTGAGTGTTGTAGACATATCCAGATGGCAGTTCGGTATCACCACCGTCTACCACTTCATTCTGGTGCCGCTGACGATCGGCCTCGCGCCGCTCATCGCGATCATGCAGACGGTGTGGCACCGCACCGGCAACGAGCAGTGGCTCCGGGCCACCAAGTTCTTCGGCAAGATCTTCCTCATCAACTTCGCCCTCGGCGTCGCGACCGGCATCGTGCAGGAATTCCAGTTCGGCATGAACTGGAGCGAGTACAGCCGGTATGTGGCCGACGTCTTCGGCGCACCGCTCGCCCTCGAAGGGCTGATGGCCTTCTTCCTCGAGTCCACGTTCATCGGTCTGTGGATGTTCGGCTGGGGACGGCTCTCGCGCCGGCTCCATCTGGCGTGCATCTGGCTCGTCGCGATCGGTGTCAACGCCTCCGCCTACTTCATCATCGCGGCCAACTCGTGGATGCAGCACCCGGTCGGCGTCGAGTGGGATCCCGAACGCGGACGGCCCGCGATGAACAACTTCATCGCAGTGATCACCAACAACACCACGCTCGTCGCGTTCCCGCACGTCATCATGGGCGCCCTGCTGACGGCGTCGACGGTGGTCGCCGTGGTCGGTCTCTGGTGGATGGCGCGCAACACCTACCGCGCGTCGAAGATCGAGGAAGCCGCCAAGATCGGTGACGAGTCGATCATCCCGGCGACCACGTCGCCGAGCCAGGTCGGTGCGTCGCCGGAGAAGCTCCGCCACGACAACGCCACCCTGTGGAGACCGGTGAGCATCTTCGCACTCTGGGTGATCATCGGCTCGGGACTGGGATTGTTCATCACCGGCGACATGCAGGGCCAGCTCATGTTCAAACAGCAGCCGATGAAGATGGCCGCGGCCGAGTCGCTCTGCGAGACCGAGACCGGAGCGTCCTTCTCCGTGCTCAGCATCGGACGGCAGAACAACTGCGACAACATCGAGCACATCATCACCATTCCGAACATGCTGTCGTTCCTGTCCGACCACAGCTTCGACTCCGAGGTGAAGGGCGTCAACGAGCTGCAGAAGCAGTACCAGGAAGCGCTGAACATGCCGGGCCAGAACTTCGCGCCCAACCTGTTCGTCACGTACTGGAGCTTCCGCGCCATGATCACCTGGGCGCTCGGCTCAGTGGTCGTCGCCTTCGGCGGACTGTGGTTCCTGCGGAAGAAGCGCACGGAGGTTCCGAGGTGGTTCGGGCGTCTGGCGCTGTGGACGCTGCCGACTCCGTTCCTGGCGAATGCGTCCGGCTGGATCTTCACCGAGATGGGCAGGCAGCCGTGGGTGGTCGTCCCCAACTGGGCCGACGCCGACGGAGATCCGCTCAGGATCCACATGCTGGTGCAGGACGGTGTCTCGAACCACACACCGCCCATGGTGTGGGCCACGCTGATCGGGTTCACGCTGCTGTACGGCGCGCTCGGGGTGGTCTGGTTCTACCTCGAACGGCGCTACGTGATCGAAGGTCCCAGCGACAAGGACGCCGCAGCGCCCGACGTCGGCTCGGACGACGACGAATCCGCCGAACTCTCGTTCGCGTACTAAGAGGAGCATCCGATGAGTCTTGAGAACTTCTGGTTTCTGGTCATCGCGGTCCTGTTCACGATGTACTTCGTCCTCGAGGGCTTCGACTTCGGCGTCGGCATGCTGATGTCCTTCCTCGGACGACGCTCCGAGCCGGACGGCGACAAGCGCAGGCGAGTGCTGCTGAACACCATCGGACCGGTGTGGGACGGCAACGAGGTGTGGCTGCTCACCGGCGGCGGCGCGCTGTTCGCGGCCTTCGGCGGCTGGTACGCGACGATGTTCTCCGCGTTCTACCTGCCGCTCTTCCTGATCCTGATCGGCCTGATCGTGCGCGTGGTGGCCATCGAGTGGCGGGGCAAGATCAACGACCCGCGCTGGCGCTGGTGGTGCGACTTCGGCATCGGACTCGGATCGTGGATCCCGGCGATCCTGTGGGGCGTGGCATTCGCGAACGTGGTGCGCGGACTGCCGATCGACGCCGACCACCAGTACACGGGCGGCTTCTTCAACCTGCTGAACCCGTACGCGTTGCTCGGCGGCGCGACCACCCTGCTGGCCTTCCTCACTCACGGTGCGGTCTTCGTCGCGCTCAAGACCGCCGGGCAGATGCGTGACGATGCGCAGACCTTCGCGGCCCGGCTCGCCGTGCCGACCGCCGTGGTCGCAGCGGTGTTCCTGATCTGGACGCAGCTGGCGTACGGGCACGCCTGGACCTGGGCGATCGTCGTGGTGGCCGCTGTCGCGGCGGTGGGCATGGTGATCGCGACGGCCGCACGGCGCGAGGGCTGGGCGTTCGTCGCCACCTGCATCGCCATCGCCGGAACCGTGGCGATGCTCTTCGCGTCGCTGTTCCCCGCGGTCCTGCCGTCCACCACGGACGCCGCGTACGACCTGACGATCGCGAACACGTCGTCGAGCCACTACACGCTGGTCATCATGACGTGGGCCGCGGCGATCATGACACCGGTGGTCATCGCCTACCAGGCCTACAGCTACTGGGTCTTCCGCAAACGGCTGTCGGTGGACCAGATCCCGCCGTCGGTGGGCCTGCCGCTGCAGAGCACCGGTAAGTGACCGAGCCCCGGGCCACGTCTCGTCGCCGGCCGCCGCTCGACCCGCGACTGCTCCGCGCGTCGCGGTCGGCGCGGCGGTACGTCGTGGCCTCGGCGGCGTTCGCGATCGGCAACGTCGTCGCGGTGGTCGCCTCGGCCATCGCCCTGGCCGGACTGCTGTCGGAGGTGATCACCGATCCGGCGGCGCGCGGGTTCGCTGCTCAGTCGGTGCACCTGACGGTGCTCGCGGTGGCACTGACCGCCCGCGGCGCGATGAGCTACTTCGGTGATCGGGTGAGCCGGCGCGCCGCTCACGCGACCATCGACGAACTGCGCGTCGCAGCGCTCGACACTCTCACCGATCCCGGGCAGACGAGTCCGCGGCGGTTGCTCGACGAGCGCGAGCACGCGCTGACGGTGGTGCTGCGCGGACTCGACCGGCTCTCCGACTACCTGTCGGGGTATCTGCCGGCCCTGCTGTCGACGGTCGTCATCACCCCGCTCATCGTGGTGGTGGAACTGTGGACCGACCCGATCTCCGGCGTCATCATCATCGTGACCCTGCCGCTCATCCCGGTGTTCATGGTGCTCATCGGACTGGTCACACGAGACCGCACCCGGCGGAAGCTGGCGGCGATGAGCCGGCAGAACGCACAGCTGGTGGACCTCATGACCGGATTGCCGACGCTGCGTGCGCTCGGTCGTGCACAGGGGCCGGCGGGGCAGGTCGCCGAGCTGGGGGAGCGTCTGCACCGCAGCACGATGGGTTCGCTGCGGATCGCCTTCCTCTCCGGGGCCGTCCTGGAACTTCTCGCCACCCTCAGCGTGGCCCTGGTCGCCGTCAGTATCGGATTGCGGCTCGTCTTCGGTGAGATGAGCCTGTACGCGGGAGTGCTCGCATTGGTGCTGGCGCCCGAGGCCTACCTGCCTCTGCGCCAGATCGGCGCGCAGTTCCACAACGCCGAGGACGGTGTCGCGGCGGCGGACGACGTTCTCGATCTCATCGAGTCCGGACGCGCTGCTTCACGTGGAACAGCGCGCGCAGCCGCGAGCGGCGAGGCCGAGGCGAGCAGTCGGCCCGGTGAGGTCGGCGTCACGGTGGAACTCGATCGGCTCGGCATCCGCGGCCGCGACGGCTGGGCGCCGCGGGGCCTGTCGGCGACGGCGCGGCCCGGAGAACTCACCGTCTTCACCGGCCCCAACGGCGCGGGCAAGTCGACCGTGCTGGCCGCGGTGCTCGGACTTCACACGCCCGACGAGGGGCGGGTGCTGATAGCCGGTCGCGACCTCGCCTCGCTCGATCGGGACGCCCACTACGGTCGGCTGGTGTGGCTGCCGCAGCATCCGGTGATCGTCCCCGGAACCGTGGCCGAGAACCTGGATCTGTTCGGCGAACTGCCGAAGGACGCCGTCGCCGAAGCGATGCGCGCCTCGGCCTTCGACGAGGTCCTCGCCGATCTGCCCGACGGAATGGACTCGGTGCTCGGCTCCGGCGGCGCCGGACTGTCGGCGGGCCAGCGACAGCGACTGGCGCTGACCCGAACGCTGGCCTCACCCGCGCCGCTGCTGTTGCTCGACGAGCCGACGGCGCATCTCGACGAGGGCACCGCCGGCCGGGTGATCGCCGCACTCGTCGACCGCGCGAGAGCAGGCGACACGGTGATCGTCGTCTCGCATCAGAAAGGCGTTCTGTCGGCGGCCGACGCGGTGGTCGACTTCGCGAAGGAGCTCTCCGATGGCCGCTGACCGCTCGCACGATCCGATGCTCGCCGCCCTCGCCTTCACCGGAATGCGCGGGCGCGTTCTGGTGATCCCGATCCTGCTCGGCGCCGCCGGAGCGCTCTCGGCGCTCGGGCTGGCGGCACTGTCCGCCTGGCTGATCACGCGCGCGTGGCAGATGCCACCGGTGCTCTACCTCTCTGTCGCGGTCACCGGGGTCCGGGCGCTCGGCATCTCACGCGGCGTGTTCCGCTACGTCGAACGGCTCGCCACGCACGACGTGGCACTGGCGGCGATGGCCGACGCACGCACGCGGATGTACCGCGCGCTGGCGCAGGGCTCGCCGGGCTACACCGTCGGCCTCCGGCAGTCGGAGCTGATGGCGCGTACCGCCGACGACGTCGATGAGATCGGCAGTGCGGTGATCCGCGGACTCGTCCCGATGGCTGTCGGGGCGGTGACATCGGTGTCGGCCGTGGCGATCATGGCCTTCGTCTCGGTTCCCGCCGCGATCGTGCTCGCGGTCGCATTGCTGGTGAGCGGTGTGCTCGCGCCTTGGCTGGCCGCGCGCGGGGCGGCCGATAAAGTCGCTGCCGCCGCGCGCGCCCGCGACGATGTCGTCGAAGCCACGTCGTCACTGCTGTGGCACGGCCCGGAACTGGCGGTCGCGGGGGTGCGCCGATCCGTGCTGGGGACGGTCGCTGCAGCCGATCGCCGTGCCGCGGACGCCGAGAACGCCGGTATGCGCCGGCAGGCGGCGGCCCAGGCGGTGACGCCGATCTCGATGGGCGTGAGCGTGGTCGCTGCGGCGATCATCGCGGTGCAGCTGGCGTCCGGGCTTCCCGGATCGCTGGCCGACGTCGCGTCGGGCACGGGTGTGACGCCGATGGTCTTCGGCATCCTGTTGCTTCTGCCGTTGTCGTCGTTCGAGACGACCGCACCGCTCACCGAAGCCGGCATGGCGTGGGAGAGCGGCCGCCAGGCCGCTCGGCGGGTGCTGGCACTCGTCGACGGCGCATCCGACGGTGACCGCGAGGCCGCCGACCCGGTCGTCGACCCGCGTCCGGTGACTCTGACTGCGGAGTCACTGCGGTGGGGATGGACCACCCCGCTGGGGGAGATGGACGACTTCCGCGTGGGCCCCGGGGAGCGTCGGGTGGTCGTCGGACCGAGCGGTGTCGGCAAGTCGACGCTGCTGATGACCTTGGCGGGGCTGCTCCCGCCGCTGTCCGGGACGGTGAGCGCCGGCCCCGGGGAACTACGCGAGCACGTCTGCTACTTCGCCGACGACGCGCACGTCTTCTCCACCACCGTCCGGGAGAACCTCCATGTGGCACGCGGCGACGTCTCCGACGACGAGATGCGCGCAGCGCTCGAGAGAGTGGGGCTGGGTGAGTGGCTCGGCGGTCTGCCAGACGGGTTGGGAGAGAAGCTGACCGGTGGGGGCGGAGCGTTGTCGGGCGGTCAGCGGCGCCGACTGCTGCTGGCGCGGGCCTTGCTGCACCCGGCTCCGGTGGTGCTGCTCGACGAACCGACCGAACACCTGGATGCGGGCGATGCCGAGCGACTGCTGTCGCTCATCTGCGGTGATCTCTTCGGCGAGCGCGCCGTGGTGGTGGTGACGCACCAGGACGTGTCACGGATCGACGTGCCGGTGGTGCGGTTGTGAGACCCGAGGGTCAGCCGACGACGCGGCGGAGCTTCGCGGACAGTCGCGGCGTCAGTTCGCCCTCGGCGTCGACGCGCTCCTCCACGTAGGCGAGGTCGCCGTCGGGGACCAACCCGAACAAGCGCTTCGCTCCGCCGGTGTGCGACCCGGTCTCGGAGCGGATGGTGACGTCGGTGGTGAGATTCCACGACGTCTGAGTGAGCGGACGGCCGTAGTAGAGCTCGATGGAGCCCTCGGCATGGGTCAGCAGCAATTCGATCTCGTCGTCCTCGCTGATCCGCCAGAAGCCGGACTCTCGGAGGTCGGGCCGCACGTACGCGCCGTCGTCGTCGATGACCCAGGATCGGGCCTGCCAGACGAGGTAATTGCCGCCGTCGTGCGAGACGATGATCTGCTGACCGAACTGATAGTCGTCGCCGGTCACCGGATCGTGCCCTTCGCCCTGTCCCTCCCAGACGCCGACCATCGGCAGGAGAGCGAGCAGGCCGGAATGGAGATCGGGACCCTCGCGGAGGTTGGCGGTGTCCGGAGGAACGGGCAGATCGCCGACCGGCGTCAGGTTCTTACCTGCGGTCTGCTGAGCGCGTTGCTCGGCGTCGGAGATCGCTTCGTTCCCGGAGCGCGTCATGACTCGTCGTTGACCAGTCGGTAGACGGTGTACAGCGCGAACCAGATGATCAGCAGCGAGGCCAATCCGAGCAGGATTTCAAAGAAGAGGACCACGCTGCCGATAGTACCGCGCGCCGGTGGCGTCACCGAAACGAGTCGTCCGACTGCTTCCTAGATCACAGTGGTCGCCACGCTCGCCGAATAGTGAAATCCATCAGATATCAATAGTGCCTCAATGAGTAATTGCCAGTCTGAATCGGGAGGCATAGCGTCGTAGGGGTAGCACTCGGACCGCCGGAACGGAACGCGTCCCGACGGCCGACCGACCGAGGAGGGCACCAGTGAGCGCCACCGTCTTCTGCGGAGACGTCGACGAAGCCGTGGCCGGCATCGCCGACGGGTCCACCGTTCTGATCGGCGGATTCGGACTGGCGGGTATGCCGTTCGATCTGATCGACGCGCTGATCCGGCAGGGGGCCACCGACTTGACGGTGGTGAGCAACAATGCGGGCAACGGCGACCACGGACTCGCCGCGCTGCTCGCGGCCGGCCGGGTCAGGAAGATCCTCTGTTCCTTTCCCCGGCAGTCGGACTCCTGGGTCTTCGACCGCCTGTACCGCGCGGGCGAGATCGAGCTCGAAGTGGTGCCGCAGGGCAACCTCGCCGAACGGATGCGGGCGGCCGGTGCGGGTATCGGTGCGTTCTACTGCCCGACGGCGGTCGGCACTCCGATCGCCGAGGGCCGGGAGACCCGCGAGATCGACGGTCGGACGTATCTGCTGGAGTACCCGATCAAGGGCGACGTCGCTCTGATCGGCGCGCATCGCAGCGACCGCGCGGGCAACCTCGTCTACCGGAAGACCGCACGCAACTTCGGGCCGGTCATGGCCGCGGCCGCCGCGACCACCGTCGTCCAGGTGGACGAGGTGGTGCCGGTCGGCGGGATCGATCCGGAAACCGTCGTGACACCCGGCATCTACGTCGACCGGGTGGTCGCGACTCCCACTCGCCGATTCGCCGTGGAGGGCGCACGATGACCGATCGACTGATTCACGCTTCCGGGGCGCTTCGGATGGCCGACGCGCCGATGACGAAGGAGCGTCTCGCCGCGCGTATCGCCGCCGACATCCCGGCCGGCTCCTACGTCAACCTCGGCATCGGTCAGCCGACCCAGATCGCCGACCATCTCGACCCCGCGGCCGGGATCACCCTGCACACCGAGAACGGGATGCTCGGGATGGGGCCGCAGGCGACGGGTGACGATGTGGACCTCGACCTCACCAACGCGGGCAAAGTACCCGTCACCGAGTTGCCGGGCGCCTCGTACTTCCACCACGCCGACTCGTTCGCGATGATGCGGGGCGGCCACCTCGACGTATGCGTCATGGGCGCCTTTCAGGTCTCCTTCGGCGGCGACCTGGCGAACTGGAGCACCGGTGCGCCGGACGCGATCCCGGCGGTCGGCGGAGCGATGGACCTCGCGATCGGCGCCAAGCAGGTGTTCGTGATGATGACTCTGTTCGCCCGCAACGGCGATCCGAAGATCGTGCCGCAGTGCACGTACCCGCTGACCGGACTGTCGTGCGTCGATCGCGTCTACACCCCGGAGGCCATCATCGACGTCGGGGACGACGGCGCACAGATCGTCGAGACCTACGGTGTCGATCCCGTGGAGCTGCTGGACCGGTTGACGTAGCTCTCGTCGGAGAGTGCTCGGCGAGCGAGGATCGCCGTCTACAGTCGATTCGACCGGAACGGATCGGTGATCTCTTGGAACTCAGGCATCTGCGGTATTACGTCGCTGTCGCGGAGGAATGCCATTTCGGCCGTGCGGCGCAGCGGCTTCACATTGCGCAACCGCCGCTCTCGCAACAGATCAAACAGTTGGAAGCCGACCTGGGCGTGGTCCTGCTGAATCGCTCGACGCGCAAGGTGGAACTCACCGAAGCGGGGCGCCGCTACCTCGATCGAGCCAAGGAGATCCTCGCCTCGGTCGATGCCGCGGCGCAGGAGGCGAACCGAGTCGCGGTGGGCGAAGTCGGCCGCGTCGCCATCGGTTTCACCGGTTCGGCTACCTACCACATGCTCCCCGCCATCGCGCGCACGCTGCGGGTCGAACTTCCCGACATCGAACTCGACCTCCAGGGCGAAATGCTCACGCCCCGGCAGGCGGCGGCGCTGCACGACGGCACGATCGATCTCGGCTTCCTCCGACCGCCGGTGCACGACCGCTTGCTGCGATACGAGGTAGTCACCACCGAGCCGATGATCGCGGTGATTCCACGCGCGCATCGGCTTGCCGAAGAGGATTCGATCGAGATCGCCGATCTCGCCGACGAGGTCTTCGTGACCTACGCGGGTTTCAGCCGGTCGGTGGTCTTCGAAGTAGTGGTCGACGCCTGCCAGCGGGCGGGTTTCACACCGACGATCCGGCACGAGGTCGGTGAGACCGCGACTCTGGTGTCGTTCGTCGCTGCCGGCCTCGGCGTTGCGCTGGTTCCGCAGTCGGTGCAGCACATGCAGATAACCGGTGCGGTGTACGTCCCGCTGCACGGAGAGGTGCCGACCGTCGAACTCGCGATGGCGATGCGATCGGAGCCGCCGTCGCCACACCTCGAGCGGGTGCTCACGTGTCTGCGCGAGGCATTGCCGCAGATCGGGGCGGGAACACTCAGCTAAGACTGGGTAGGTCTTAATGGGGCCATTTCTGATACTTCACACGTCCTCAAGTGTGTGTGACGCTCATCTCAACGCATAAGTGTCTATGCGGTACGACATACGGCGGAGGAGATGGCGTGACCCCATTCATGCATCAGGTGCAGGACCTGCTGAACGGACAGGACTGCGCGGCACCACATACCGTGCCCAGCGAAGAGGTGACCGTCGCCGAAGCGGCGGACACCCAGGTGATCATCCGATCGCTCGCCGAACAGTTGGTGAGTGAGGCGAACGCGATCCTCTCGGGCAGTCGCGAGTGCGACGGGGTCATCTCTCTCGTCGACCAGACAGGACCCGGCGCCCTCGCCTTCACGCTGGGCTACGCCGATCGCAGCGCCCGGATCGAAACCGTGGTCTCAGGCCACACCGCGACGGCCCAGCTCGTCGTCGGCGGTGTCTCGCAATCGCGGCGACTCGCCGGTGAGGACGAGGTGGCCGCTCTGGTTCTCGACCTCATCGCGGGCAACTGATCCCTCCATTCCCAGCCAGGAGACATCGATGCAATTCGAACTTCGTTACCAGACCATCGAACCGAAACGACAGACGTACCAGAACATCATCGAGCGCTTCGGCGACGAGCCGGCCACGCGCTATCAGGAGGCCACGCTCGACATCGAGCCCCGAGAGAACTTCCATTACCGCCCCACGTGGACGCCCGACCACGAGTTGTACGACGCCGGGTACTCCGCGCTGAAGCTCACCGATCCCTACGCGTTCGCCGACCCTCGGCAGTTCTACTACACCCCGTACGTCACCAACCGAGCCGCTCTGCACGACGAGTTCGGCAAGACCCTGGCCTACCTGGAGAACCGCGGCCTGCTCGCGAAGCTCCCCGGAGGCTGGGCGAAGGTGCTGTCTGAAGTGGTGGTGCCGCTGCGCCACTACGAGGCCGGCGCCCAGTTGGTCAGCGTCGCGGGCTCTCGCTTCGCGTACGGCACGTCGCTGTCGCAGTGCGCGAGCTTCGCTGCGTTCGACCGTATCGGCAACGCGCAGATGCTCTCGCGTGCGGGTATCGCGGCGGGCGGTGGTACCGCGGAGGTCCTGAAGGGAGCCAAGCAGACCTGGATGACGGCCGACCACCTGCAGCCGCTGCGGCGCCTGGTCGAGGAGATCATGGTCGTCGACGACTGGGCCGAGGGCCTGCTTGCGATCGACGCCGTCGACAGGGTGCTGTACCCGGCCGTCTACAGCGGACTCGACGATCGCGCGCTGCTCGGTGGAGCGGGCGCCTACAGCCTGTTCGCGCAGTACCTGACGACCTGGTTCGCCGACCAGCGCAAGTGGCTCGACGCGCTGATCAAGTGCTGGCGGGTGGATCCCGACCACGGAGACGACAACGTCGCGGTCCTCGATCGGATCGAGGAACTGTGGGGTGCACGCGCGGCCGAGGCGGTGGGAGCGCTCACCGAGGTCGTCGACGGCGCCGTCGGAGCGGAGGTTCCGGAATGACCGCCGCAGTCCGCCCGGTCGGTATCGACCTGCAGGAGTCGGAGGAGAACCGCGCACTGGTGGCCGCCATCCGTGCCGACAATCCGGAGGTGTCCGTCCGGCACCTTCCCGGGCTGGTCAAGTTGTCGGCGCCCGGCCGGATAGTCATCAACCGCGAATCGGTGGAGGCCCAGCTGGGGCGCGAGTGGGAGACCGGTGAGTTCCAACTCGCCATCGTCACCTACACCGGCAACTTCGCCGAATGGGACGACGACCAGATCGTCGTCGCCTGGCAACACTGAACCGGATCAGCTGTCCCCGCATTCTGAAACCTCACCAGGAGATCACTTCACATGACCACCGCCAAAGCTCCGAACCGCCCCAAGAAGCTCCCGCTCAAACAGCGGTATTCGCTGCTCACCCGCGACCTCGACTGGGAGCCGTCGTACGTCGATCGCGAGGACCTCTACCCGTACACGCGATACGAGGGCATCAAGATCCACGACTGGGACGGCTGGGAGGACCCGTTCCGCCTGACCGTCGACGCGTACTACAAGTACCAGGCCGAGAAGGACAAGCGCCTGTACGCGGTGCTCGACGGTTTCGCGCAGAGCCAGGGACATCTCACCGTCTCCGATGCCTCGTACCTGAACGCCATCAAACTGTTCATTCAGGGCGTGACGCCGCTGGAGTACCAGGCGCATCGCCACTTCGCGTACCTCGCCCGCTATCTCGAGGGCCCCGCACCGCGATTCGCGGCGCTGTGCCAGAGCGTCGACGAACTGCGTCACTGCCAGACGCAGGTCCACACGATCAGCAATTACAACAAGTACTACTCGGGCTTTCACTCGTGGTCGCAGATGCACGATCGGGTCTGGTATCTGTCGGTGCCGAAGTCGCTGTTCGACGACGCGATGACGGCCGGGCCCTTCGAGTTCCTCATCTCCATCTCGTTCAGCTTCGAGTACCTGCTCACCAACCTGCTGTTCGTGCCGTTCATGTCGGGGGCGAGCTTCAACGGCGACATGCCGACCATGTCGTTCGGCTTCTCCGCGCAATCCGACGAGAGCCGCCACATGACGCTCGGCCTCGAGGCCATCAAGTTCCTGCTGGAGCAGGACGAGGACAACGTCCCGATCATCCAGGAATGGATCGATAAGTGGTTCTGGCGGGCATACCGGATGTCGGCTCTGGTCGCCGGAATGATGGACTACATGCTTCCGAAACCGGTGATGAGCTGGAAGGAGGCGTTCGAACTCTACTTCGAGGAGCAGATGCTCGGTGGCCTGTTCCCCGATCTGGAGTTCTACGGCATCCGCCCGCCGCGCCACGTGCAGGACGCGATCGCGGAGAAGGACAAGCTCTCGCACGAGGTCTACAAGATCCTGCACAACTTCTCCTTCGCGGCCTCGTTCACCACGCAGATCCCCACGCCCGATCACATGAACTGGCTGTCGGAGCAGTACGGCGAGACCTTCGACACCCACTACGGGCCGAACTGGGAGAAGCACCGCCGAGTGGAGGAAGCCGGCGGACGGGTCTTCTTCCAGGGGCTGCCTCAGCTGTGTCAGGTATGCCAGGTGCCGATGGCGTTCACCGAGCCCGGCGACCCGACGACCATCTCGTTCCGGCGCAGTGACTACGAGGGGGAGACCTACCACACGTGCAGCGACGGATGTCAGTGGATCTTCGAACGCGAACCGGAGAAGTACGTGCAGGCGTGGTTGCCGGTGCATCAGATCTACCAGGGCAACTGCGGTGGACCGACGGTGCCGGAGGTTCTCGAGTGGTACGGCATCCAGGACGGAGACAACGGCGAGTACAAGGATTCGCGCGACCATCGATCGTGGCGCGAATGGCACCAGGACGGCCGGTCCGAGAAGCAGGAGGCATGAGAGATGACTGTCAAGGCACTCTACGACTACAAGTACCCGGCATCCGACCGCGCCGAGATCTTCGGCACCGACCAACTGCTGTACGTGCACTGGCTCGGCAATCCGCTCTTCTGTTCGGCAGCGTGCTTCCGCGCGCCGCAGGCGATGAGCTTCGCAGACTTCGTCGCCGAGATGGTGCATCCGTGGGCGGCTTCCGACCCCGACTTCGACCCGGCGTCGATCTCGGGCTGGCAGCTCTTCGACGAGGTCTTCGACCCGGGTGACGGCTCGAAGTCGTTGAAGGATCTCGGCGTCGGACACAAGGCGCTGCTGAAGTTCACCACGGACTGAACGGAGCTCTCGATGACCACGACTCACACGATCACGGTCGAACCGCTCGGCACCGAACTGCAGTGCCGCGAGGACCAATCGATCCTCGACGCCTGCCTGCGCAACGGTGTCTGGTTGCCGCACGCATGCACTCACGGGACCTGCGGCACCTGCAAGGCGCAGGTCCTCGATGGCGACATCGATCTGGGCGACGCTTCACCGTATGCCCTGCTCGAGAGCGAACGTGACGACGGAGCTGCGCTGATGTGCGTAGCGACACCACGCGACGACGTGGTCATCGAGGGCGATGTGGACATCGAGGACGGGATCACCATGTATCCGGTCCGAGACTTCTCCGGAACTGTCGCGGCCCTCGACGAGATCGCACCCGGCGTCCGCCGGCTCGTGATCGACCTCGACGAGCCGATGGAGTTCAACGCCGGTCAGTACGTGCAGCTCAACCTCCCCGACGGCGACAACCGTCCGTACTCGATCGCCAATGCGCCGCATGAGACCGGCCGGATCGAGTTGCACATCAAACGGACCGAGAACGGGGTCGCGACCGCCGGTTGGGTCTTCGACGGACTCGCCGCAGGCGATGAGGTGACATTGTCGGGTCCCTACGGCAAGTTCTACTTCCGCCCCGGCCGCGAGAAGCCCGTCCTGCTGCTCGGCAGCGGCACGGGTTTGGCGCCGCTGGTGTCGATCCTCAAGACGATCATGGCGATCGAGGACGAGGAGGGGGAGTGGGAGCACGAGGTGGTGATGTATCACGGGGTCGCGACGAGTGCCGACCTCTACGACCGCGAGTGGTTCGAGGCACTGGCCGGTGAACGCGACTGGTTCACGTACCGGCCGGCGGTGTCCCGAGAGCAGTTCGACGGCAGGCAGGGCCGGGTGCCCGCGCTGCTGGCGCAGGACTACCCGCGGGCCGGCGGCAACGTCGCCTACATCTGCGGCAACCCGGCGATGGTGGAAGACACGATGCGGGCGTTGATGAAAGCGCGCCTCTTCCCGCGCGACATCTACCGCGAGGACTTCTTCGACGCAGCCGATCGCGCCAATGGCGCTCACGTGGTGCGCAGCCCGCTGATCAAGCGATAGCCGCGGAATACGACGAGACCCGGCCCGCGAAGAACGGGCCGGGTCTCGTCAGGTCGTTCAGCGTTACGCGCGAATCACTTCGCGACGGTGACGCCCTGGTTGTGGACGCCCGGCCCCTCGGGCGAGACGGTCACGTCGCCGTTGCCCTGCGAGCTCAGCGCGCGCAGAGTCCAGGTGCCCGGGGCGGCGAAGAAGCGGAAGTCGCCGGTGGCCGAGGCGACTACCTCGGCCGTGAACTCGCCGGTGCCGTCGAGCAGACGGACGAACGCGCCCGCGACGGGGTTGCCCGAACCGTCCACGACCTGACCGGTCAGGACGGTCTCCTTCTCAGTGTCGACGCCGGCGGGGAGGGTCTGACCCTGCTTGGGTGCTGCGCACATGTCACTAGTCCTCTCAGAGACTGTCGATGGGGGAGTTTGCGGGGCGGCTCAGCGCTCGATCGGAGCGCCGACCAGCGAGCCGTACTCGACCCAGCTGCCGTCGTAGTTCTTGACGTTCTTCTTGCCGAGCAGTTCCTGAAGGACGAACCAGGTGTGGCTGGAGCGCTCGCCGATACGGCAGTAGGCGATGGTCTCCTTGGCGTCGTCGAAGCCCTTGTCCGCGTACAACGCGGTGAGGTCTGCGTCGGACTTGAAGGTGCCGTCCTCGTTGGCGGTGGTCGACCACGGGATGTTGATGGCGCCCGGAACGTGACCGCGCTGCTGCGCCTGCTCCTGCGGCAGGTGCGCCGGAGCGGCGATCTTGCCGGAGAACTCGTCGGGGCTGCGGACGTCGACGAGGTTCTTGGAACCGATCGAGTCGATCACCTCGTCGCGGAAGGCGCGGATCGAGTTGTCGGCGGCCTGGGCGACGTAGTCGGTGGCCGGGCGGGTCACAGCGTCGGCGCTGAGCGGACGGCCGTCGAGCTCCCACTTCTTGCGGCCGCCGTCGAGCAGACGGACGTCCTTGTGACCGTAGATCTTGAAGTACCAGTACGCGTACGCGGCGAACCAGTTGTTGTTTCCGCCGTACAGGACGACGGTGTCGTCGTTCGCGATCCCGCGCTCGCTGAGCAGTGCGGAGAAGCGCTCGGCGTCCAGGAAGTCGCGACGCAGGCCGTCCTGCAGGTCCTTACGCCAGTCGAGGCGGATGGCGCCCGGGATGTGGTTGCTGTCGTAGATCGAGGTGTCCTCATCGACCTCGACGAACACGACCTTGTCGGTGTTGAGGTTCTCTTCAGCCCAGTCAGCGCTGACGAGCACATCGGAGCGTGCCATATTTCGGTTCCTTTCGAAATGATCGCCGCGCGCGGCGTGAGGCCGCGCCAGACGGCGAGTTCGTCGCACTGGGCGACGGGTGTTCCGGGCCGGGGACGGCGGTCGTCTGCGACGAGACGGTGGAGGATGCGGCTGAGATCGTCAGCGGTGCATCACACCCGGTGCGTCACCGGCAAGCGACAGCAGCAGTCGACGACGCGACAGAGGTCGATCGCCAATCGGCGGGTGAGCATCAGCCCACGTCGGTGCTGCATGGACCCGACCCTACAACAGAAATCAGGGCCTGCTCGGGAGCGGTTTCGCGTAGTCGACGGCGCGCACCGACACCGGTCCGGTCTCGCTGACGGCCACAAGGTCGCTTCCCCTGCTCAGGGCATGTTTCGCGGTGGTTCCCCAGGCCATCTGGAGGGCCGGAAGAGTGGTTGAAAACCTTTTTAATACCGCTGATCGAAATTCCTCTGGGACGTCGGCGGAGTAGTGCTCCTCGGGTCCGGTGTAGAAGTCGGTGGCTTCGATGCGGACACGGCCGTCGACCACCGACACGCGAGCCTTCACGCTCACCTTGACCTTCGGCGCGGTGTACTTCGCGGCCGACGGGGGATAGCCGTTCTGCGTCTCCGGCGAGCCGGGCAGAGGGACGGTTCCGCTCAGCATGATGCCCTCGGTGCGCTCGAGCAGGCCGTCGCCCGGCCCGCCGCCGCCCACTTTGTCCTCGGGAGCCGGGGTATTGATGTAGAGATCGACGATCCCCATCAGCCGTCCGAGGGTGGGGGAGTTGATTCGTGTCTCGGTCCGCATCGACTGCGCCCGCAGCTCCGTCCGCGGGCCCAGATCGCCGGTGGGGCCGAGGTCGGTGCTCTGCAGCCGAGCGTCGACTGTCGAGGTGCACACCGGCACGCCGGAGCAGCCCTCGATCGGGACGCCGTCGGCGCTGATCAGCACCGAGCTGAAGTTCCCCTCAGAGCGGTGCGCGAGGAACGGGAAGCCGGCCATGATCACATCCGGTTCGAAGGGGACTCCGGGTGAGGCCTGGACGGCGCGTGCGAGGCGGTGCTCGGCGCGGGACGCCGCGAAGTCGTCGGCGATCAGCGCCAGGACGCCCACGACGACGAGGACGACTGCGATCCAGGCACCGATTCGCAGGTACCGGCGGGACGCGGGTTTCGGGGGGTCGTGGGCGGTGAGGAGCATCGGCGCTATTCTGTCATCTGATAACCGGGTGCTGCGACCAGCGTCGATCGACAGCCCACAGTGCTGAGGCCACGACGAGATCGGAGTGGTGTGTGGACCTGTTGCTGCTGACCGAAGAGCAAACTGCCGAAGCCGTCCTGGGATCGCTCTCCCTGCTGTCCCATCAGGTGGCCGTGCTGCCTGCCCAGACGTCCTCGCTGGTGCAGCTGGGCGAACCACAGGTGATCCTGGTGGACGCGCGCAGCGATCTCGCGGGTGCGAGAACCATGTGCCGGCTGGTGTCGGACACCGGCACCGCCCCGGTGGTGGCCGTCGTCGGCGAGGGCGGACTGGTCGCGGTGAACGCCGATTGGGGCGTCGACGACTTCCTGCTGCCGACCACCGGACCCGCGGAGCTCGACGCCCGGCTGCGCCTGGTGTCGACGCGCGTGACCGGTGGCGTGGACGAGCAGCCGGACAAGGTGACCCTGGGCGAGTTGGTGATCGATGAGTCGACCTACACGGCCCGGCTGCGGGGCAAGCCGATCGATCTCACGTACAAGGAGTTCGAGCTGCTGAAGTTCCTCGCGCAGAACGCGGGCCGGGTCTTCACCCGAGCCCAACTGCTGCACGAGGTGTGGGGTTACGACTACTTCGGCGGCACCCGCACAGTCGACGTCCACGTCCGGCGTCTGCGAGCCAAACTGGGCAGTGATCACGAGTCACTGATCGGCACGGTGCGCAACGTCGGCTACAAGGCGGTGCGGCCGACGCGCCGGGGCGACCGCGACGGCGGCGACACCGCCGGCGACGACACCGAGCAGGACGAGACAGGGTAGGACGAGTGGTCGCCGGCTGCCGATACATTGGACTGTGATGAATGAGCAGATCCGGCACCGCGTCGTCTCCGACTCCCTGACCGCCGACGACTCGGCGTTCGCGCGCGAGGTGTGCGAACGCGCCGAACGCGTCGACGGTATCGCGCCGCTCGCCGAGCAGGCGCGCCTCGCGATCGACTCGGGGGCGGACCTGCATGTCCTCACCGATCATGGATACGCCAACGTCCTCGCGGCGCGCGACGGCGGCGCGGCGATAGTGGAAGCGGTGGTGGACCCCGACCACCGGGGCCACGGGGAGGGTCGTGCTCTCGTGGACGCCGCCCTGACCGCCGCCGGCGATCTGCCGGGCTCGGAACCGCCGCAGGTGTGGGCGCACGGCGACCTGCCCGCGGCCGCCGCCGTCGCCGCGGCACTCGGTCTGGTCCGTGCCCGCGAACTGCTGCAACTGCGCAGGCCCGTGGCACAGCCGCTGCCCGATCTCCCCCGGCGCGAGGACATCGCGCTGCGTACGTACGCGGGACCGTCCGACGACGCGGAGATCCTTCGGGTGAACAACGACGCCTTCTCCTGGCACCCGGAGCAGGGCGGATGGACGCTGCGCGACATCGCCGCCCGCACCGGAGCGGACTGGTTCGATCCCGACGGTGTATTCCTGGCTTTCGACGCCGCCGACCCGGACGTCCTGCTGGGATTCCACTGGACGAAGATCCATCCCGCCGCCGACGGAGCCGCGCCCCTCGGCGAGGTGTACATCGTCGGCGTCGACTCCGCCGCGCAGGGCCGTGGCCTCGGCGCGCTGCTGACGCTCGCCGGCCTGCGCTATATGGCCGACCTGCGCCCCGGCGGCCGCGGGCTCGACGAAGTGGAGTTGTACGTCGAGGGCGACAACTCTGCGGCGTTGCGCACGTATTCGCGGCTCGGATTCACCCGGTACACCGCCGACATCGCCTATCGCCGGGGCTGAACCCGGCGTCAACCAGCCGTTCATTTTCGTGCCCGGACTGTTACCCGGGCCGTCACTCGCCGGTCGCTCTGTCCTAACCGGGCGTCGATAGTTTCGCCTCGATACCTGAACAGATCGAAAGGCACCCCGACTCCCATGAGCGCGTCCCCGAAGCTCGTCCGCACCGCAGGCGCCGCCGTTGCCGGCATCGCCGCGGCCTCCCTCGTCCTCACCGCGTGCGGTGACGGCGACTCCTCGTCCGGCACCGTCACCGGTGAAGGATCCACGGCCCAGCAGAAGGCCATGGAGCACTTCTCGCAGGTCCTCACCGACAACGGCGGCGTCATCCTCGACTACACGGGCTCCGGCTCCGGCGACGGAATCAAGAAGTTCATCTCGGGCGACGTCGATTTCGCCGGCTCCGACTCGCCGCTCAAGCCGGCTGAGGCCGCCGACGCGAAGAGCCGGTGCTCAGGCAACGAGGCCTGGCACCTGCCGCTGGTCGCGGGCCCGGTCGCGATCGCGTTCAACCTTCCCGGTGTGGAGAAGCTGAACCTCAACGCGCCCGTACTCGCGAAGATCTTCGACTCCAAGATCGCCAAGTGGAACGATCCCGCGATCGCCGCACTCAACCCGGGCGTCAAGCTCCCGGCCACGGCCATCGTGCCGGTGCACCGCAGCGACAGCTCCGGCACCACCGACAATTTCACGCGCTACCTGAACACCGCCGCACCGGCCGACTGGCCGTACGAGCACAGCAAGGAGTGGGCCGGCCACGGCGGCTCGGGTGCCTCGAAGTCGACCGGCGTCGGCGACACGGTCAAGAAGACCGAGGGCTCGATCAGCTACGTCGAGTGGGGTTTCGCCACCGAGAACGAGCTGAGCGTGGCGGCCGTCGACTTCGGCGCCGGACCCACTCAGCTGACCAAGGACACCGCCGCGAAGGCTCTCGACGCGGCTCAGTTCGTCGACCCGTCCAGCAAGAACCTGGTGGTCGACACCGACGCCCTCTACCGACTCAAGGAGGCCGGCGCCTACCCGCTGGTGCTCACGACCTACGAGATCGTGTGCTCCACCGGCTACTCGGACTCGGCGGTCTCCGACAACCTGAAGTCTGCGTTCACCACGATCCTGGACAAGGGCCAGGACGGCCTCGACAAGCTCGGTTACGTCCCGCTGCCTGAGGCCTTCCAGGCCAAGCTGCGCGGAACGATCAACGCGCTGTGACTCGTTCGGACACTCCCGTGACCTCCCGCGCAGATGCCGACGGGGACCCGGCCGTGTCTGAAACGCCCGTGGCCGGCGGAACCCCGTCGCCGCGGGCGGCCGGTGAGCGATCGCTGACTGCCGAGTCGGGCCCCGCGTCCGGCTCGGCGGTCAGCCGTCTCGGCGACCGCGTCATGTCGTCGCTCGCCACCGGCTCGGGCCTGTTGGTCTCGATCGTCATCGGGCTGATCGCGCTGTTCCTGCTCATTCAGGCGGTCCCTGCGCTCGCGAAGAACACCGTCGGCTTCTTCACATACACCGGGTCGTGGGTGGTGGCGGGCAGTGAGATCAAGTTCGGCATCCCCCAGCAGCTCTACGCGACGGTGCTGGTGTCGGTGATCGCACTGGTGATCGCGATGCCCGTGGCGCTCGGCGTGGCACTGTTCGTCAGCGAGTACGCGCCCAAGCGGCTCGCGACGGTGATCGCGTACGTCGTCGACCTGCTGGCCGCGATCCCGTCGATCGTGTACGGCCTGTGGGGAATCCTGGTGCTCGGTCCGGCGATGGTGGGGCCGAACCAATGGCTGGTCGATCACCTCGGCTTCCTCCCGTTCTTCCGGCAGCCGGCGAACGTCGCGAACATGTCGACCGGCGGCACCCTCCTCACCGCGGGCATCGTGCTGGCGATCATGATCCTGCCGGTGATCACCGCGGTCACCCGCGAGGTCTTCGCGCAGACGCCGCGAAACCAGCGTGAGGCCGCCCTGGCCCTCGGCGCCACCCAGTGGGAGGTCGTGCGATACGCGGTCCTGCCCTTCGGCCTCTCCGGCTACATCAGCGGCGCCATGCTCGGACTGGGCCGTGCGCTGGGCGAGACGATGGCGCTGCTGCTGATCATCTCCACGGCCGGACCGATCAACTTCAACCTGATGGAGAGCGGTCAGACGCTGGCGACCGTGATCGCGAACAACGCGGCCGAATTCGACTCGCCGATCAAGACCGGCGCCTACATCTCAGCCGGTCTGGTCCTGTTCGTCTTGACCTTCCTCGTGAACGCCGCGGCCCGCGGTGTGATCGCGCGCAGGGTTCGAGGCTGAGGAATCACGATATGGAACTGACACAACTCTCGCCGCGCCGGAAGGTCGCCGACACGACCGTGCGCGGCGCGGTGATCGCCGCGGTGGCCGTGGCGGTGCTTCCGCTCGGCTGGCTGGTGTACACGCTGATCGCCCGCGGCATCGGACCGGTGCTCGACATCGACTGGTGGACGCGATCGGAACGCTACGGCGGCGCGGCCAACGCGATCGTGGGGACGCTCGTACAGACGGCGATAGCGGCGGCCGTCGCGATCCCCTTGGGCGTGCTCGTCGCCGTCTATCTCGTGGAGTACGCGGACACCGGGAAGAGGCGCGGACGGTTCTCGCTCGTGCGCGTCACCACCTTCATGGTCGACGTGCTCTCGGGTGTGCCGTCGATCGTCGCCGCGTTGTTCATCTACGCGGTCTGGCGGACCACCCTCGATCTTCCTCGTTCCGGCTTCGCGGTGGCGCTGGCGCTGGTGCTGCTGATGGTGCCGCTGGTGGTCCGGTCCACCGAGGAGATGCTCAAGATCGTCCCGCAGGACCTTCGCGAGGCCGCATACGCGCTCGGCATCCCGAAGTGGAAGACGATCCTTCGGGTGGTGCTGCCCACGGCGATGTCGGGGATCATCACCGGGATCATGCTGGCGGTGGCCCGCGTCATGGGCGAGTCGGCTCCGGTGCTGATCCTGGTCGGCGCCACCCGGGCGATGAACCCGAATCCGTTCTCCGGCAACCAGCAGTCGTTGCCGCTCATGATGCTGCAGGAATACAACAAGGGGCCCAGCGGCTACGAGACCGTCTGGGGCGCCGCGCTGACGCTGGTGATCGCCGTCGCGATCGTCTACGTGCTCGCACGAGTGCTGTCACGGTTCACCGGGCCCCGAATGGAGAGAAGCTAGACATGGCCAAGAGTCTGACCATCGAGGATCTGAACGTCTACTACGGCGACTTCCACGCCGTGAAGGATGTCTCCCTGACGATCGCGCCGAAGTCGGTGACCGCCTTCATCGGTCCGTCGGGGTGCGGTAAGTCCACCGTCCTGCGCACACTCAACCGGATGCACGAGGTGACGCCAGGGGCGTACACCACCGGGTCGGTGAAGCTCGACGAACTCGACCTGTACGGCAGGGGTGTGGACCCGGTGGGGGTGCGAACCACCGTGGGCATGGTGTTCCAGCGGGCGAATCCGTTCCCGACCATGTCCATTCGCGACAACGTGGTGGCGGGGCTCAAACTGGCGGGCGTGCGTGACAAGGCCAGACTCGACGACGTGGCCGAGGCCAGCCTGCGCGGGGCCAACCTGTGGAACGAGGTCAAGGATCGGCTCGACAAGCCGGGCGGCGGACTGTCCGGCGGCCAGCAGCAGCGGCTGTGCATCGCGCGGGCCATCGCGGTGTCACCGCAGGTGCTTCTGATGGACGAGCCGTGTTCGGCGCTCGACCCGATCTCGACCCTCGCGATCGAAGATCTGGTGGCCGAGCTGAAGAACAATTACACGATCGTGATCGTCACGCACAACATGCAGCAGGCGGCGCGGGTGAGCGATCAGACCGCGTTCTTCAATCTCGCCGGTGCGGGACGGCCCGGGGAACTGGTGGAGGCCGGCGCCACCGCCGACATGTTCTCGAATCCGGTTCGGAAGGAGACCGAGGACTACATCTCGGGACGGTTCGGATGACGGTGCGCGTGCGCGCCCGGTACGGCTCTCGAGGCAGCGTCCCCCGGATCTGACATCGACCGGTCGGATCTCACACCGACGGATACGACGGCGACCCCGGCCACTCTCCGCAGATAGTGGCCGGGGTTGCCTTTTGCCTAGCCGGTGACTACGGTCACCACAGAACAGTTTCGATCAATTGATCAACTTCGAGGGCAGATGGCGCGACTGACGGTGGAACAGCGGCGCGAAGCAGCGATCGACGCCGCGATGCGGGTGATCGCCCGCGACGGCGTCGAAGCCGCCACTACGCGTCGGATCGCTCTGGAGGCCCAGGTCGGACAGTCGAGCCTGTTCTACGCCTTCGCATCCCGCGACGATCTGCTCGCCGCGGTCGTCGAGACCGGGATCGCGCAAGAGCTGGCCGGCATGGGCGAATGGCTCCGCGAGGCGTCGGCGATGTTCACCACCTCCCAGATGAACATCGCGGATGTCGCGCGGGCCGCATTCGACTCCTTCATGCACGACCTCATCGAGAATCGGGACCGCGAATACGCGTTGGTGGAGCTGGCGCTCTACGCCCGACGAACCGAAGGTCTGGAGCACCTCGCCGAGAGTCTTTACCGCGGCTACAACGAGCTCGTCTCCGGACTGCTCGTGGTCGCGGCCGAGACCACCGGTGTCACGTGGACGCTCCCGGCCGAGGAATTGGCCACGATCGTCGTGGCCATGACCGACGGCATGACTCTCAGCTATCTGTCCACCGGCGACCGTGAAGCGGTCCGACGGATCGCGGACGGCGGTGTGCAGCTGCTGCTGGGTTACGTCGCGCAGTGACCCGTGCGCTGCGGGAGCGCCGGGAGAAGAACAGAATCGGGGATCAGATGTTCTCAGGAAGACGCGCGTTGCGCCGGACCGCGGCCGCGGTCGCCGCGGCGACCGTGCTACTCGCCGCGGTCGGGACGGTGGGCGAATCCGCCGCGGCACAGCCAGTCCACGTCGGCGGCGGGGTGTCGCAGGCGTATCTGACCGACGCGCGGCCGGGTACCGCGCTGACACTCGTCGACGACGCGGGCAATCGTGCGGGCTCGGGCGTCGCCGATTCGCTCGGATCGTTGATCGTGCGCGACCTGCAGCCGGGGCGCTACCGCTTCGTCGGGGCCGGGATCAAGAGCGCGCCGGTCGAGGTGACCGGCAAGGACTCTCCGCCGCCCGCGCCGTCGCTGTACGGGCAGACCCTTCACGAAGGGCTCAACTACATCACGATGCGCGACGGGGTCTCGCTCGCCGCCACGGTTCGGCTGCCGTACGGCAAGAAGCTCTCGGACGGGCCCTTTCCGACCGTGATCGAGTACTCCGGCTACCAGAACGCCGCACCGGACGACCTGGTGGTCGGCGCGGTCGGGGAGAAGGTCGGCCTGAAGGACCCGCAGGCCCCCGACACCTCCGTGATCGTCGGCTCGACGCTGGCGACGCAGATGCTCGGCTTCGCCTCGGTGAGCCTTCAGATGCGGGGAAGCGGTTGCAGTGGAGGAGACTTCGGCCTCTTCGACGATGTCGCGGCGTTCGACGCGTACGACGCGATCGAGACCGTGGGACGCCAGCGATGGGTGTCGGGGCATCGCGTCGGCATGGTCGGCATCTCGTTCTCCGGCATCTCGCAGATGTTCGCCGCGGGTACGCGACCACCCCATCTGGCCGCGATCGCGCCGATGAGCACCACCGATGACCTGTACTCCACCGGTCTGCCGGGCGGCATCTACAACAAGGGTTTCGCGAACTCCTGGCTCCGCGAACGGGTGCAGCAGGCGCAACCCGGGCCGGCAGGCGGACAACCGTGGGTGCGGGCGCGCATCGAGGGCGGCGACAAGACCTGTGCGAACAATCAGAAGCTCCGCCGTCAGACGCAGAACGTGTTCAAGCTGATCCGCGACAACCCGACGCGTGCGGCGAAGGTGTACCAGGAACGCTCGATCCCGGACTGGGCCGACCGCATCGACGTCCCGGTGTTCCTGGTCGGTGCCGCACAGGACGAGCAGACCGGACCCAACTGGGTCAATCTGATCAAGCATCTCGATCACAACCCGAACGTCTGGGTCAACATCATCAACGGGCATCACTTCGATTCGCTCGGACCGCAGATCCTCTCGCGCTGGGCGGAGTTCCTGCAACTGTTCGTCGCGAACCAGGTGCCGCACACGCCGCCGAACATGCAACCGCTGGGCACCGTCGTGTTCCCGGCGGCCACCAATGCACCCGGCCAGCAGATCCCGCCGGTGCGCTTCAGCGATTCGCGCACCGTCGCCGCTGCGAAAGCTCGTTTCAAGGCGCAGACGCCGCGACTGTGGGCGCTCTTCGACAACGGCGGTGGCGCAGCCGGTCCCGGCGGGCTCTCGTCGGCGTGGCAGCGATCGCTGTCCGCGTGGCCCACGAGCACCGAGCGGATGTTCCTGAACGACAAGGGCCGGCTCGGTTCCCGGCCCGCCGGCGGAACCGTGTCGTTCGCACCGAATCCGCTCAACCGGCCGCTGAACACGCTCAAGAACGCCTCCACCGACACGGCGGCGGCCTGGGGCATCCACCCGGACTACGACTGGCGGCCCGCACCGGGCCGCAGCGGGCTGGGCTTCATCAGCGCTCCGCTTTCCCGTGACAAGGTGGTTCTCGGGAACGGTTCGGTGACCCTCCGGCTGAAGAGCACGGCGAAGGTCACCGATCTGCAGGTCACGGTCTCTGAGGTGAACGGCAGGGGACAGGAGACATCGGTCGGGACCGGTGTGCTGCGCTCGAGCTTCCGCGGCGACGGCACCGCCCCCGATTTCACCACTCAGACGCCGCTGGCCGACGGATTCAACCAGATCACGATCCCGATCAACCCGTTGATGCACGGGTTCCGAAAGGGCTCACGGATCCGGGTCACGGTCTCCGCACCCGGCGGCGACCTTCCCTCATGGCAGTTCAGCACGCCTGCCACCGGCGGCAAGGTGATCGACACCGTCGACCTGAGCAAGTCGTACGTCACGATCCCGGTGATCGCGGGCGAGGTGCCCGGCGCCGGACCGGATTGCGGCTTCCTGCGCGGTTCGGCCTGCCGCGCCTACAAGCCGGCCTTCAACGGCGGCTGATCGCGCGGAGTGCATTCGTGCGCGAAGGCGCCCTCCGGCTCCGCTGATGCGGATCGCCGGAGGGCGCTTTCGTCGGGTCAGCTCGCCTCGAGCAGTTGTTCGGGAGTCTTCCCGGTGGCTTGGAAGACGACGCGGCGGGCGATGAGGACCGCGTGGTCGGCGAACCGCTCGTAATAGCGGCCCAGGAGAGTGACGTCGACCGCTGCGGCGACACCATGCGACCACTCGCGGTCCATCATGACGGTGAACAGATGGCGGTGCAGATCGTCCATCGCGTCGTCGTCGTCCATCAGGGTCAGCGCGTCGTGGTAGTCCTGGTTCTCGAGCACGCGGCGTGCGTTCTGCGCGAGCTCGACGGCGAGCCGGCCCATCTCCTCGAAGTACCCCGCGACCTCGTCCGGCAGGACCTTGGCGGGGTGGCGGCGGCGCGCGACCTTCGCCACGTGCAACGCCAGCGCCCCCATCCGGTCGATCTCGGACACCAGCTGGAAGCCGCTCACCACCGAGCGCAGATCACCCGCGACCGGCGCCTGGAGCGCCAGCAGCTGAAAAGCCTGATCCTCTGCCTCGGCCGACTTCTCGGCGACCGAGTCGTGGTTGGAGATCACTTCTTCGGCCAGTTCGAGATCGCCCTCGAGCAGTGCCTGGGTGGCCTGAGCCATCGCCGCACCCACCTCGTCGACCATGTCGCCGAGAGCCTTGTTCAGTGCAGCCATCTGCTCCTGATAAGCGTCACGCATGCAACCCAGCTTACGTAAACCGGCCGGCCTCGCCCTTCACCGACGGTGAAGTCGGCGTGAACACTCGGCGCGCAGGTTGTCGCAGCGGTGGCCGACGGGCTACGCGCAGGTCGTGTCGCCTGCGTTGGTGACCGAGAGGTCGTTGGGCAGGTCGCTGTTATCGGTGTTGGCCGGCAGTTCGCCGACGGAGAGCACCGAACCGGCGGTCGGGACCGAACCGATGGTCTGCGTGCCGCCGAAGTCGGACCCGACGATCACCTCGACGCCGGCCTTCACCGTGCTGTCCTCCTGGATCTGCGCTCCGGGGAACATCTTCGCGATCGTCGCCGCGGAGTCCTTCTCGCCCGGACCGTAGCGGACGACCGTGTCGGTCCGCTTCTCCGAGGAGTCGGCGATGCCGGACACGTCGATGCCCTGACGGACCAGTTCCTCCATCACGGACCCCGCGACGCCCGACTCGTCGGTGCCGTTGAGCACGCGCACGCTCATGTTGGACGCGTGCTGAGCGGTGAGTTCGGTCCTCGGCGCCGGGGGCTTCGGGGAAGCGGAGGGCTTCTTGGTGCTCGACGGCTTGGCCTTCTTCTCGCCGGGCAGCGGCTTGTCGTCGATGATCGCGTTGAAGATCGCGTCGATGTCGTCCATCCGCGGGATCTCGTTGTTCTGTCCGTCGGTGGACGTGCCCGAGGTCGGAATGGTCAGGAACGTGACACGCCCGGCTTCCATGCCCTGCATCGACTCGGCGAGCTGGATCAGCGAGTCGGTGTCGACGTTGTCGACGTAGCTGTTGGCGATGAACGAGCGCGCCACCTTGTTGAGCTTCGACGGGTTCGACAAGACGTCGCCCGACAGCGACGACCGCAGCAGCGACGACATGAACAGCTGCTGCCGCTTGATGCGACCGTAATCGCCGTTGCCCTCCGCGGAGATGTGCCGAGCGCGGACGTAGTTGAGGGCCTGGCGGCCGGTGAGCTTCTTGGTGCCGGCCTTCTTGAGGATGGTCCCCAGCTCGTAGTCGTAGAGCGGGACGGTCGAGCACACCTGGACTCCGCCGACCGTGCGGACCACGTCCTCGAACCCGGAGAAGTCCATCGCGATGAAGTGATTGATGTTCAGCCCGCTGATCTGCGTGAGCGTCTTCACCAGGCAGTTGGGGCCGCCGTCGGCGTAGACGCCGTTCAGCTTCACCGAACTCGCGGCCTCGAGCGTCCCGGAGTACTTCTGCGTCGAGTTGTCCCAGTTCTGGCATTCGGGACGGTCGACGGCGAGGTCGCGAGGCCACGACACCGCGACCACCCGGCTGCGGTCGGCGGGGATGTTGACCAGCAGGACGGTATCGGAGCGGGCGCCCTCGACGACGTCGGCGTCGCCCGCGCCGAGCTTGGAGTTCTTTCCCGCGCGGGTGTCGGTGCCGACGATCAGGTATGTCTCGTCGCCGGTCTGATCGCCCGGTTTGCGGACGTTGGAGTTCTCCGGGTCCAGGGCGTTGACGATGTTCCAGCCGCCGTTGATGCTGCGCATCATGTTCCATGCGTAGCCGGTGCCGACCAGCGACAGCACGCAGGCGAGGCCGAGCAGGATGCGCCCGGTGTTGGTGGCGATTCGCGTCGTGCGTTCCTTGCCGGTGGGCTTCGTCCGGCGACCGCCGCGCACGCGGGACAGCGCCGCGGTCAGATCGGGAGTCGGCTCCAGCGGGCGCTTGCGAGTCGGTTCGCCGTTGCCGGGATCGGTCGACGCGCCGCTCGCGGCGGCACCCGCGGCGGCCGCCGGGCTGCGAGGAGGCGCTGGCGCCGGAGTGGCAGCCGGAGGCGGGGGGACGGACGGGCGTTGCGCTCGGGACTCCTGAGACAAGCGCGCGGCCGTAGTGGTGTCTGAGAGGTCGACCGCCGACGAATCGGCGACCGGCGGGATCATCGCCGTGACCTCGGAGGCCGTCGGGTCGTCAGTGCTCGTCCGGGACGGCTGTGCGGGCGGGGCCGGCGGCTGCGGACGTTGTTGCGGCGCCGGGCGAGGGCTCGGCTGCGCGCGGCGCGGGGGCTGCGGCTGTGCGGCCCGTGCCGGCCCGGAGGCGGTCTCGTCCACCCCCATCTGCTCCATCAACTGGCGGACGGTCAGCCGGCCCCGCGGACGGACGTATCCCTCGCGGGACGACGGCTCCCGCAGACCCTCGGCGCGCTGACCGGCCGCACCGGGCTGTGACGGAGCGGCGTCGCCGAACCGTTCGCGGAAGTCGTAGGCACCGGATGTCCGGCCCGCCCGACGGGGTCGCCGGGGCTGTGCCGACTCGTCGTCATCGGGCTCGGGAGAGCCTGGGCGGTCAGAACTCACAGTGCTTCTTTCGTATGCGGCAGTGGTCTCGCAGTGGTCGCCGGGCAGGCCCGGAGTGCACACGCCACGCGTGCTCGGCACATCTTAATGCCGAGACCTGAGAACTCTCTGCGGTGCGCCCCGTCGGCGAGGGCTCAGCCGCCCGAGTGCATGATCTCGGCACCCTCGGGGACGACGTCCTCTTCGGGGTCGTCGAGCCATCCTTCGGGCAGCGCCACCGACGCGGGCGAACCCTGGCGGCCCCGCGGGCCATGACCGTCAGCGGGAAAGGGGACGTCGGAGGGCAGCTCGGCGACGAGTTCGCGCAGGTCGTCGAGGGTTTTCACCAGAGAGAGCGAGGAGCGCAGGTCGGAGCCGGCTGGGAAGCCGCGCAGATACCAGGCGACGTGCTTGCGAATCTCCCGCATGCCCTTGTCCTCGCCGTGGTGCGAGGCGAGCAGTTCGCCGTGCCGGATCATGATTTCGCCCACTTCGCCGAGGTCGGGCGGAGTGGGCGCATTCACACCGGCCAACCGTGCTGACAGCTCGGCGAACAGCCACGGGCGGCCGAGACAGCCGCGGCCGATGACCACGCCGTCGCAGCCTGTCTGCTCCATCATGCGGACGGCGTCCTCGGCCTCGAAGATGTCGCCGTTGCCGAGCACGGGCACGGTGGTGACATGCTCCTTCAGGCGCGCGATCTCGTCCCACGCCGCCGTGCCCGAGTAGCGCTGCGATGCGGTTCGGGCATGCAGCGCCACGGCTTGGGCGCCTTCCTCGGCGGCGATCCGTCCGGCGTCGAGATGCGTGTGGTGCTCATCGTCGATGCCGATGCGGAACTTGACGGTGACCGGGATGTCGGTGCCCTCGGTGGCGCGCACGGCGGCGGCGACGATGTTGCGGAACAAGCGTCGCTTGTAGGGGATCGCCGACCCGCCGCCCTTGCGGGTGACCTTCGGGACCGGGCAGCCGAAGTTCATGTCGATGTGGTCGGCGAGATCCTCGTCGACGATCATCTTGGCCGCGCGGTAGGTGTATTCCGGATCGACCGTGTAGAGCTGCATCGATCGCGGTGACTCGCTCGGATCGAAGGTCGTCATGTGCATCGTGACCGGATGCCGCTCCACGAGCGCCCGCGCCGTGACCATCTCGCAGACGTAGAGGCCGGAGACGGTTCCGGTCCGTGCGAGTTCGAGCTCACGGCAGAGCACGCGGAAGGCCACGTTGGTGACGCCGGCCATCGGTGCCAGCACCACCGGGCTGTTCAACTCGATCGACCCGATCCGCAGCGGGGTGCGATCAGTGGACGGACGCTGGAGAGACGACGGCGCACCGGCGCCCTCGGAGGTCTCCGAAGGCGCCGGTGCAGTCAGTGCGGTGGTACTCAGGATGCTTGCTTCTCCCGCTTGGCCGCCTCGCGAGCGAGCGCGCGGTCGCGCATCTCCTCGAAGCGGGTCGCGTCCTTGTCGAGCTGGTCGAGGAAGGCCGCGAGCTCGTCGCGGGTCTTCTCGCCGGCGGGGCTGAAGTCGTTTCGCTCGAAGACGTTCCATTTCCGGAGAACCGGCTGGACGACCTCTTCGAGGTGCTGGCGCAGATCGTAGATGCCGTGCTTGGCCATCAGCACGCCGTGGCGCCGGAAGTTCGGCATACCCGCTCCGGGCATCTGGAAGTTGGTGACGATGTCGGTGACCGCGCGCAATGTCTGGTCGGGCGCCAGATCCATGCCGGCCCCGCAGATGTTGCGGTAGAAGATCATGTGCAGATTCTCGTCGGCGGCGATGCGCTGCAGCATCCGGTCGGCGATCGGATCGTTGCACGCCTTACCGGTGTTGCGGTGGCTCACGCGGGTCGCGAGTTCCTGGAAGGTGACGTACGCGACCGAGTGCAGCAGCCCGATCTCCTCGCCGTTCGCCTTCATCTCGTCGGCGCGGTCCGCAGCCGCGAGCATCGGATCGTAGCCGTTGGTCATGTGGATCATGCGCGCCTCTTCGAGGGCCACCGGGTCGACGCCGCGGGTCACGACCAGGTAGTCGCGCATCACGATGCCGTGACGGTCCTCCTCGGCGGTCCAGCGACCGACCCAATGGCCCCAGGCGGAGTCCATCGAGAAGTTCTCGGCGATCACGCGGTGGTACGAGGGCAGGTTGTCCTCGGTCAGCAGGTTGGTGATCATCGCGGCCTTGGCGACCTCGTCGAGCTGCGAGTCCTCGGGCTCGTAGTCCCTGCCGCCCAGAGCCGCGTAGTTCTTGCCCTCGTCCCACGGCACGTAGTCGTGCGGGTTCCAGTCGCGTGCCGTCTTGAGGTGGCGATTGACGTTGGCCTCTGCCGTCGGCTCCAACTCCTTGAGGAGTTCGAGTTGTGTGAGTTGACGTGCCATCGGTGTTCCTCTGGTCGGGTTCAGGTCGTGTCGGGTCGCGGCCGAGCACCGCCGCGACGTGCCCGACATGCATATTCGGACTCCAGGCTACGTCACATGGACGCATGCCCCAAGTCTCCGCGCGCCCTGTGGGAGCGCTGAGAAACCGCAGCCCTCGGTGCGTAGATCGTCTGCCCGGGGCAGATCCGTTAACGTGCGGCCCGGTGGGTTACGTCACCGTAGGTTACCGCGAGGTCGGTAGTGAGGAGCGGTCGAAACGCCGGTCACCGCCGACCGAACATCGGGCCGGTCTTCTCCAGCCACCGGCGTCCGGCGTCGTCGAGCGTGCCCAGTTCGGCGGCGCGGTCACACCACGCCAGAGCCATCTGAGCGAACTCCATCGGGTTGTAGACGTCCTCCTCGCAGCTCCACAGCCCGTCGCCCGCGTAGGTGAGGATGGTGATGTTGGTGGCGGTGAACACCGAACCGTCGCCCGGATCGATCATCGGGTTGTCGATCTCGCAGATCACTCGGCCGGTCGCCGGATCGGTGACGTGCCAGAGCGACGGGTACTCGGCCATGTGGCTTCCGGGGAACGAGTGCATCGTCTTGTTCACCCAGGTGCGGATCGCCTCGCGGCCGTCGAATCGGCCGTAGGCGTGCTCGATGTACGTCGCGTCGACGGTGAACTGATCGGCCCATCGATCCCAGTCCTTGCTGATCGCCACATCGGCGACGGTCTGCTGGAACTGAGCGAACGCGGTGTCGAGCTCGTCTGCGGAGAAGGATGCGGTCATGTCGGCCGATGGTAGGGGCGGGCCGCGGCGGACGGCCGTCATTCGGCGGGGATAGGCGCACATCTGATCTCCACGCCGCGCAGGTAGCATTCGGCGCGAACGGCAGTCACCTGGTGAAACGGCGGAGGAATGTTCGGAATCGGCGACGACATCGCGGGCTACCGCGTCCAAGCGGTGCTCGGCGCCGGAGGGATGGGCGAGGTCTATGAGGCGGCCCACCCGCGCCTGCCGCGCAGCGATGCGATCAAAGTGCTCCGGTCGGCACACGGCTCCGATCCAGTGGTGCGCCGGCGGTTCGAACGCGAGGCCGATCTGATGGCGCCGTTGACGCACCCGAACCTCGTGCGCGTCTACGACAGGGGCGGATTCGGCGACGTCCTGTGGATCGCGATGGAACTCGTGCCGGGCACCGATGCGTCGAAGATATCGAAGGCGTCGCCCGCCGGGATGGATCCGCGGCTGGTCGTCAACATCGTCAACGGCGTGGCCGCCGGCCTCGACGTCGCCCATCGTCACGGTGTACTCCACCGTGATGTGAAACCCGCGAACATCCTGATCACCCCCGGCGGAGATCCGGTGAACCCGGAGGCGGTCAAAGTGACCGACTTCGGCATCGCTCAGGCGCTCGGCGAAGCGGGAGCGGGACTCACCAGCACCGGAACCACGGTCGGCACCATGCGGTACTGCTCGCCGGAACAGATCGACGGCCGCCGGGTGGACGCCCGCAGCGACATCTACTCGCTCGCGGCCACCACGTTCGAACTGCTGACCGGCAGCGCACCGTACGACTCGACCAGTCTGCAGGGACTGATGACGGCACATCTGTTCGCCGAACCGCCGCGGGCGTCCGAGCGGACGCGCTCGCTGCCGCCGGCCGTCGATGACGTGTTGCGAGCGGGCCTCGCGAAGGATCCCGCCGCCCGGCCACCGACGGCGACGGCTTTCGCCCGCGCATTGTACTCGGCGTTCACCGGAGGACCGGTGAATGTGACGCCCAGCGGTCCGATGTTCGCGAACACTCCCGGTGCACCCGTCCCCGGACCGCACCGGGCGGGTGGCCCGTCCGGCCCGGCACTGGTGCCCACGGGGAACCCGGACCGCTCGCACGGGGATCACTGGTACCGGCGGACTCCCGCGCTCGCGACCGTCGCGGTCGTTGCGGCACTGGCCCTGGGAGTGGGTGGAGCGTTCGCGTGGAACAGTGCGTCGGGCCTGTCGACACCGTCGTCGCCGGAGGCGAAGATGACCGCCGAGGGCGTCGACCTGTCGTGGCCGGCGGTGAGCGGGGCCGAGCAGTACCTGATCAAACAGGACGACGTCGTCATCGACGTCACCGACGACAATTCCTATGTGGTCCGGTCTCCGGTCCCCGGCGAGCACTCCTACTCGGTGGCGGCCCGCTCGACGTCGTCGGGCGGTTCGGCGTTCTCCGACCGGGCCGAGCTGACGGTCACCCAGACGTGGGGCGAGTTCCTCGACATGGCGAAGCTCTATCCGGAACTCGTACCGGCCACCCCGGTGAATTCGAACGGCTTCGAATCGCTCTGGTGCCGCGGACTGGGGCCGTACCCGGTGGACGACGACCAGAAGACGTCCCGGCTGATCGTGTGCGACAAGATCGACGGCGCCGATCGGCAGTACTCGGTGCAGATCGCCGCGTACGCGAACAGTGATGATGCGGGGACGGCCGCCGTCGGCCAGTTGCCGATCACGGCTCCGACCGACTTCGGCTTCAAGACCGCCCAGGGCACCAAGGGGCGGCTCTCGACGGGCGTGCAGAGCTCCGAGGCGAGAGCGGTATTCGTCTATTCCAGTTCGGACGATCCGCGCGCGCGTACCTACGTCGAGGTGGCCGTGCCGGACTCCAAGGACCCGAAGCAAGCGCGGGCGATCATGGAAAGGCTGCCGTTCTGATGAACGAACCGAGCGCACCCGGACGTGCCCGGACACCCGCCAGGCCCGTGCTGATCATCGCCGCGGTCGCCGTGCTGGTGCTGCTGGCATCGTTGTTCGCCGTGCGGGCGATGCTGGGCGGTTCGGCCCCGGACGCACCGGGCGGACTCAGTCTGTCGGCGGACGGCGGCGAGGTGAAAGCGGTCTGGAACGGCGTCTCCGGTGCGGACGAGTATCTGCTGATCCGGGACGACGGGGTGGTCGTCTACTCCGGGCCCGACACCACCGCGGTCGATCGGACCGCGGGCACCGGCGACCATCGCTACCGCCTGCGCGCCGCGGATTCGGGCCGGTGGTCGGCCGACGGTGCCGAGAGCAAGGTGACGGTGGTGTCCGGCTGGGGTGAGCTCGGCCCGCTGGCCGCACAGTTCCCCCGGCTGCTTCCGCAGACACCCGAGGCGACGGGATGGCAGGACCTCACCTGCCGCTCGATGGTCCGGGCGATGCCCGCCGAGCGCGGCCCGTCGAACACCGGATCGGGGCGAGCGCTGGTGAAGAGCCGCATGCACTGCTTCAACTCGGAAATGGTGATCCAGCCGGCGTGGATGACGTCGAAGGACGCCACCGACCAGGTGTTCACAGACATCTCGAAGAACGCCTCGCCGGAGTCGATCGTCTGGCGCCACGGTACCGGCTACGTGGTCGAATCCGAGCATGCGGCGTACCTGCGTCTGGCCGACCGCGACGACGTCGTGTTCACCGTTCTCCTCGACCGGGGCGGCAGGAGGGAACTGCTCGACGTCGCCAACCGACTGCCGATCGACGAGTAGCAGTCCGGCCGCGGTCGGTGATCGGGCAGTCCCCGCCCGGGCGGCGCCTGCCTTCGTGCACGCACTGTCGGTCCACGGCGCTACTGTGAATAAGCACCTGTGAGAACCCGTTTCAGGCGCTTGGGAACAGTGGAATACAGGACAGTGGCATACAGGACAGTGGCAGACACGGACAGTGGCAGACACGGACAGTGGCAGACACGGACTGTGGCAGACACGGACTGTCATACAAGGATTGGGGGCCGTCGTGCAGAGGTTGAGCGGTCTGGACGCGTCGTTCCTCTACTTGGAGACGCCGTCTCAGGTGATGAACGTCGCCGCCATCGTGGAGGTGGATCCCTCGACCATCCCGGGCGGATACACGTTCAATTCGCTGCGGCTGGAGATGGAGCGCCGGGTCCGCGGTCTCCCGATGCTGCGCCGCCGGCTCGCCGACTCGCTGACCAATGTGGACCACCCGGTGTGGGTGGAGGACGAAGACTTCGACATCGAGCGGCACGTCCACCGGGTAGCGGTGCCCGCACCCGGAGGCATCGAGGAGATGGCGGCCCTCTGCGGACACCTCGTTGCCCAGGTGATGGATCGGAAGAAGCCGCTGTGGGACCTGTGGGTTCTGGAGGGATTGTCCGAAGGGGCGATCGCGCTGGTGCTGCGCATGCACCACGCCTGCGTGGACGGTGCCACCGTCGCCGAGATCCTCGGCGAACTCGCGACGTCCACTCCCGAACCACCCGCGCTGGACGCTGCTCGGGTGAAGGAGAGCGCCGGAGGCGCCTCACGACCCGGCATGGCTTTCGGCGGCGCGGTCAACTTCTTCGTGCAGCGTCCGATCGCAGCGATGAAGCTGATCCCGAAGACGCTCCCGGTGCCGTTCGAATGGTTCAAACGAGTACGGTCCGGCGACGGCATGCCCGCACCCTTCCTCGCGCCGCGGACCCGGTTCAACGGGCCGTTGACTCCGCGCCGGAACCTGGCCTTCGCGCAGCTGCCGCTCGGTGACGTCAAGCGTGTCAAAGACCACTTCGGCGTCAAGGTGAACGATGTGGTGCTGGCGATGGCGGGCGGCGCGCTCCGCGAGTACCTCCAGGCGCGCGGCGAACTCCCCGAGGAGCCGTTGGTCGGGCTCGTCCCGGTCTCGGTGCGCGGGGTCACCGAGGACGATCTCATCGAGACCGGCACCAACAAGGTCACCGGTATGTTCACCCGTCTCCCGACGTCGGTGGCCGATCCGGTGGAGCGCATTCGGCTGGCGGGCAAGTACGCCAGGCAGGCGAAGGGGCATCACCAGGGCATCGATGCGAATCTGCTGCGCGCATACGCGGAGTTCGCGCCGGGCAACACCCTCGGCGCTCTGATGCGCCTCTACTCCGACCGCCGTCTCTCCGGCCTGCACCCGCCGATCTTCAACGCGGTCATCTCCAACGTCGCAGGGCCGGACTATCCGATGTACCTGCTCGGCGCGAGAGTGAAGGCGGTGTACCCGATGGGGCCGATCTTCCACGGCCTCGGGCTCAACATCACGGTGATGTCGGTGGACGGCGAGCTGAATGTCGGGCTGCTGTCGTGCCCGGATCTCTCACCGGATCTGTGGGACCTGGTCCGCGGATTCGGGACGCAGCTCGAGGAACTGGTGGCCGCGGTCGAGGCCGATGCGAACGGCGATTCGTCCGACGACGGCCCGTCGGATACCGGCCGACAGAGCGAGTAGAACGAATCCTCACGGGAGACGGCAATGGAATTCGACGACGTGGTCAAGACGACGTTCGCAGCGCGCAGTTTCACCGACGATCCGGTTCCGGACGAGCGGCTGTCGGAGATCCTCGACATTGCGAGGTTCGCACCGAGCGGCGGCAACCGACAGGGTGTGCGCGTGATCGTGGTCCGGGATCCGGGTACGAAAGCTCAGTTGGCCGAGTTGAGCAAGCCCGCGGCTCGGCGGTACCTGGCTCAGCGCTTCGCGGGAGAGAACCCGTGGAACCCGGTGCACCCGAGTGCCGTCACCGCGACCGATCTCGCTGAGACGCCCGGAGTCGACGAGTTCGTCGCGCCGATCGCGGCTGCGCCGGTGGTCTTGGTGGTGGCCGTCGACCTGGCGGTGGTGGCGGCCACCGATTCCGAACTCGACCGGGTGGGCGTGGTCTCCGGAGCGTCGGTGTATCCGCTCGTGTGGAACATCCTCACCACCGCCCGGTCGCGGGGATACGGCGGGACGATCACGACGATGGTCAGCGCGCAGGAGCCCGCGGTGCGCGAACTGCTTGGCATCCCCGAGACCTTCGCCGTGGCCGCCGCCGTACCGATCGGCCGGCCGGTGAAGCAGCTCACCCGGCTCCGGCGACGGCCGGTGAGCGATTTCGTCACCCTGGAGCGCTTCGACGGAACGGCTCTGGCCGGCCCGGCGGATCGGTGACCCCGCGACTCCCGCTCTGACTCGCGACTCCGCACGGCAGCCGATCGCACCGGGGAACATGCGACGAGGGGCGCGCGGACATGCCGCGCGCCCCTCGTCGTCAGCTGGAACTAGTCGCTGCTGCCGCCGCCGAGCAGGCTGGAGAGGCTGCCCAGGTCGCTGGAGCCGCCGCTGCTGCCGCTGTCGCCGCCGCCGAGCAGACTGAGGATGAGGTTGATGATCTCCATGCGAATGTCCTTCCGAGACAAGTGAATTGGGAGGGTGAGGACGATTGCGTCAATCGCCGACGGGTGTGACACTACGTACTCTCACAGTCATTAGTGAACTGCATCACGGAATGTTCACGCGATCGGGCGACACATGGCGGCACGGAATCGACGTTTCGCGTGTCGGGCGTCCCGAATCTGGCTTCTGTCTGGGGCCTATCCTGGTGCGATGCGCGTGATTCACAGTGCCGACCCGGCGGAACCCGACCTCGCGGTCGACGTCTCGGGGTGTCCGACCGCCGGTGGGCCGCCGGTGGTCCTGGTACACGGAATGGGTGGCGACCACACCACGTGGCATTCAACGGTTCGCACGCTACGTGCCACCTGCCGTGCCACCGTGGCCGTGGACCTGCGCGGTCATGGGCGCAGCGGACGCGCCGCGGACTATCGCCTCGACGACTTCGCGGCCGATCTCGGACGCGTGGTCGACGAACTGCGCCTGGTCCGGTTCGACCTCGTCGGGCATTCCCTGGGCGCGCACACCGCACTGCGCTATGCGATGGACCGGCCCGACCGCGTCCGTCGCCTCGTACTGGAGGAGATACCGCCGATGCCTCGCGATGAGGCGGATCTCGCCGAACAGATCGCACCGACCGCGACTCTGGGCGAGCGGATCCGCGGTGTCGGCGCGCTGCTCGCACGTCCGGGCCCGTTTCTTCGCTTCGACCGTTCGCTGCCCGACGCCGTGCTGCGGCAGTTCGACGTCCCCGAACCCGAATGGTGGGCTCGGCTCAACACTGTGCCGGCGTCGGCATTGGTGATCTCCGGAGGCGCCCGCAGCTTCCTGCCGGGCCGGCATCTGCAGTCTCTCGCCGATGCGTTGCCGCGTGGCCGAATGGTCACGATCGATGCCGGGCACAGTGTTCACCGCGACCGCGGTCCGGAGTTCCTGTCCGCGCTGGTGGCGCATCTCGATGAGCCGGACGGGCAGGACTGACGCAGTCGGTGCGATCGAGCGATCCGAGTGTCAGCCGCGCAGGGCGGAGGCGAGGATTCCGGGAACCAGGGAGTAATCGAGT
>NZ_BANU01000010.1 GCF_000333035.1 Gordonia sihwensis NBRC 108236 | reverse complement strand
GGGCCTTGACCCCGGAAACTGGACACGGGGTTTGTGATTACGCGGCTTTCTGCAGGCTATCGGATGTGTGAGCGTTTTCGTAGTCGGCAGGGCTGAGATAGTTGCAGTACGAGTGCCGGCGTCGGGTGTTGTAGCGGGTGATCCACCGGAACACCGCGAGCCTTGCCGCCCGGGGCGATTCCCAGCGGGCTGCGCCTTGCAGCGTTTCGCGTTTGAGTGTCGCATTGAACGACTCGGCCAGGGCATTGTCCGCGCTCGTGCCCACCGCTCCCATCGATTGCGCAACACCCAACTTCGCGCAGATCATCGCGAAACCCTTTGAGGTGTATTGACTTCCGCGATCGGCGTGGAACACTGCACCGGCAAGACCGCCGCGGGTCAGTGCTGCGGCACCTAAGGCATCTTCGACGAGTTCGGTACGCATGTGCTCGGCGATCGACCAGCCCACCAGGCGGCGGGAGAAGCAGTCGATCACCGTGGCCAAATACAAGAACTCATTGTCCCCGCATGGCAGATACGTGATGTCACCGACGTATCGGGTATTCGGTGCGATCGCGGTGAAATCACGGTTGAGCAGGTCCGGCGACGGAGTGTCGGCTGGTTCGGCGATGGTGGTGCGGTGTTTTCGGCGCAGTCGCAGGCCCTCGATGTTGTTGGCGCGCATGATCCGTGCGATCCGTTTGTGATTGATCCGCTGGTCGGCGGGTTGTCCGTGATTGATCTCGGCGGTGATCCGGGGCCGCCCGTAGGTGTTGTCCACCGTGTGGACGGCGCGGATCTTGTCGGCGAGTTCAGCGTCGGCTGCGGCCCGGGCGGCTCGTTTCTCGGCGGCGTTGATCCATGCGTAGTACGACGAGCGGGCGATATCGATGACCTGGCACAACCGCTTCACCGGGTAGGTGTCGGAGTGGTCTGCGACGAACTGGAAGCGGTTCACCAGTTCGTCTCTCCGGCGAAATATTTTGCCGCCGACCGCAGGATGTCTCGTTCGGTTTCGAGCTTGGTTTTCTCCGCGCGTAGGTGTGCGACCTCGGCGCGGAGCCTGGCGGCTTCCTGCTCGGGTGTCTCGCCGGTGCCGGGCCCCGGAGCGGTGGCGGCGGGTCTGCGGATCGGGATACCCGCATTTCTCAGCCATGTGGTCAGGGAGCCGTGGGATACGCCGAGATCGGCGGCGATCCCGGCTACGGTCGCGCCGCCGGTGTCGCGGTACAGCTCGACTGCGTCGCGGCGGAACTCTTCGGAGTAATTTTTCTTTGCCATCGGGTTAGATCTTCTCGCTTTCCCTGGTCTGAGACCAGGATCAAGCGTGTCCAACCCGCGGGGTCAAGGCCCAACGCCGAACCATCAATCCCAGCAGCAGCATCGGCTGCAGAGCGAACTTGGTCGCCCCACTGCTTCATCGCTTCGGCCTTATCCTTGGTCGGATTCAGCGCATTCATCGCCGAAAGCAGGGCCTTCTGCTTGTCCGCAGCAGACGCCGACTCGTCTCCGAGTGTCTTGATTGCATCTGATACCTCGGTGAACCCAGGAGTCATCTGCTTTGCAATGTTCTGCTGCTGCACGAACTCATTTCGCAGTACGCGAAGATCCGAAACAGCCTGCATACCCGCCGGACCCATGGCCATCAACTGCGACTGCAAGATGTTCCACTCACGCTGAGATCCATACAGCTTCTTCGACACATCCTCCGTGGACATGCCGAGCTGATCGAATGCATGCTGAGCACCCTGGGCCTTCGCGGCGGCTCGATCGTTCATGTCGGCGAGACCTTCGCCGGCCTTCGTCAGGCCGAGGAACTTCCCGATGCCGTCGTACATGACCTCGTGCCACTTGCCGTCAGCTCGCGCGGCGGCGTCCGTCTTCTCGCGGTATTCATCGACTCGCTGGGTCGCGATCTTCATGACGTCTTCCGTCGCGACGCCCTGGGATGCGATGAGAGCCTTGGATAGCGCGTAATGCGACTCGGTCAGCTTCTTCACTGCGGAGTCATACTCAGCCGAGATCTGGCTCTGACGCTGGAATGAAGCTACGAGGAGGCCGCCTGCGACGGTCGCGCCTGTGGCGGCGGCTCCCCATGGCCCGCCCAAGACATCCAGCGAACCCTGCAGTGCCTGCCGCATGCCCGATGCTCGCGTCCGGACCACGGCCATAGCGCCGCCGAATCGGCCCAACTCGATTCCGTTGTTGGCCGCCAGTGTCCGCTGTAGCGTCATCTGCTCGCCGAAGCCCTTGAAGGCGTCGCGAGCTCCAGTCACTCGAGAGGTCAAAGGCGACAGGACGTCGCTGACTTTCGAGATCATCCCTGGAACGGTCTTGAATCCGACCCAAGCGCCAAGTGCTGCGGTGACGAGTGCCGGATGCGCCTTCATGAGATCCGCGAGCGTCTGCAGGCCTGGATTGATGATGTTCAGAACGCCCGTTGCTGCCTGCAGGGTCGTCAGGAACAGTTGCCAGGTCCCGATACCGATCGTCGCTGACGCCTGAGCCAGCGCTTGACCGATGCCCGTCAACGCTGGCATCACGTCGATGCCAGCCTGGGCCATTCCCTTCAGTGTCGACAGAAGTTCATCGATAGCTCCGGAGTCTCGTGCCGCCTGCATCGCAGACTGCAGCTTCGGCCCCCACTCTTCGAAGATCTTCTGATCCAGGGCTTCCGCGAGTCGAGTGACCGTGGGCGTCATATTGTCGATCGCGGTCGTTGCGCCCGCCAACATCCCCGGAAGTCGGCTGAAGAATGGCTGCTCAGCCGCAGCGCCGAGACGACCGAGCGCGGCGATCATGTTCTGGAAACCGCCGCGGACAGTCTTCCCGGCTTCTTGGGCCGCACCGCCGATGTTCTTCTGGATCGCGGCGAAGAACATCTCCGACGAGATCTTCCCGTCCGACGCCATCTTCTTGACCTCGGCGCCGGTCACACCAGCTTCCTTAGCCAACCACTGATAGATCGGGATGCCGCGGTCAGCGAGCTGATTCAGATCGTCGGTGTACGCCATCTGGCCCGTCTGGACCTGATTCAGGATCGACCCCATATCGGACAGGGAGACACCCGCGATCGACGCCGCATCCGCAGTCATCGACAGGTACTTCGTCAGCTCCTGGCCCGGCTTGATCCCGGCCGCGACCGCGTTGCCCGCGATTGTGGCGGCATCGCCCAACCCGAATGCGGTGCCGCGGACGGCCGTCAAGGCGCTGTCCATGATCTTGGACGTGTCGGCAGCGGTCACACCGAGGCCGGCGAGTTTACCCTTCGCGTCATCGATCGCAGAGAGCCGTTGGAAGCCCTTGACCATGGCAGTGCCGATAGTTGCGACACCCGCGGCCGCCGCTGCCGCTCCGCCGGTCTTGAGCGCCTTTCCGAGCGCCCCAGACATCTTCGATCCCATGGCCTTGCCGGACTTCTCAGCTTCGCCTTCGGCCTGGCCGAGTGCTTTCCGAACGGCGGGCGGAATCTTGTCCGTCGTGGCGACGAGGCTGACGTACCCTACGGCCAGTTCAGTCACAGGAGTGTCCTCCGATCAGATGAGCGCGAGAGGGCGCAAGGTGGAATGTCCGAATGGCGCGATAGGATCCCGCGCATGAAGAAGGTCGCGATCGCGCTAGTTGCTTCCGCAACTGCCGTGTCTGGAATCGCCGGGTGCTCGTCGCAAGATGAAGGAAGCCCGACGACGGCAGCGGCAACACCATCTGCGTCAGCTGACGTCAACAAGCCGGTACACAAAGCCGTGGGCGAGAAGGCCTACTGGGGATGTAACGCCAAAAGCGAGGACTGCCCTCTGGTCTTCAAGGTCACTGAGATTTCGCCGGTAGATCGTTCGGAGTGCTCGTCATACGCGCTCGACGACCTGAAGCCGGATGATCGACTGATTCGAGTCAAGGTCGATGCGAATGCGCAGGCGCCGATGCCCGGAGTCACACCGCGCAGTTCACCTGCTGGGGTACTGATTTCTCAGTTCTGGAACGGCGTATCGGATGACGGATACGTCACCCCAGTAAAGACCGAGTATGGCTGCATTCCCAACGGAGACACCTCTGTCTACGGGCCGTTCCACACCACTCTCGGCATCGGCGAAAAGGGCCGCGGCGAGATGGTGTTTGCTGTGCCCGCAGATTCGACCAAGTTGTCTCTCCACTACTTCGACACCGCAGGTTGGACTTGGGACATTCCGCCAGCTCAGTGACGGTTAGGCGAGGAGCTCAGCTGCGGCTGCTCGCGCCAGGTCCAGCTTCGACTGTTCGTTGCCCGTTTCAGCATCAATATCCCCTCCAGAGTCAGCTGGACCGTAAGCCCGCAGCTCCCAGCCTTGCGGCAACTCCTCTTCATCACCGATTCGCGCTATCGCTTCCATCCACCGCAGGTTGGTGACCGCGGTCGCTATCTCGGCGAGGAGGAGTGAGTCGACGTCGGCCCACATCCAATCGTCGGGATGGAGTGCCCGGTAGAGCGCAGACGTCTTGTCCTGCCGCAGATTCAGGATGAACTGCTGCAGCTCCCACCAGGAGAGGTGGATGGTTCCGGCCCAGTCGACGCCAGGGAACCCGTTGGATCGGAGATCTGTGTTGATCGCCCCCGAGTGATCCCCTTCTATCAGGAGTCGGAGGCTTCGGATTCCCCCACAGTGACCTTCGACTGCTCGGTCCAGATCCCGTAGATCTGATTCAGCTCACCGTTCGTCAACGTCTCGATCTGCTTGACTGTCGCAGCCTTGAGGTTTCCGGCGATTCGGAGTTGGGCGATGATTGCCTCTCGATCACTGATCGGATCCGGCACCACATCAGCGCCATCCCCGTCTTGTGTCACTTTCATCCGCTCGCCAGCCCAATCAGCCAGCCTCTTCTCGAAGTCAGCCGAGTAGTCAATCCGTGGCACAGTGAACTCGAGCGGAGCCTTCCCTGCACGGGGAATCTCGAACTCGACCTGCACGTCAGGCGAGTCCGCCGGAGTGATGATGTGCTTTGCCATTGGTCAGGAGCCTTCTGTTTGTCGGGATGGATGGTGGTGGTCAGGAGTGAGCCCGGCCCAGCGGGGCATCGGCTCCTGACCAGAGGGGTATGACTACCCCGCTGGGCCAGGTCTTACGGGTCAGGACAGCGTCGCCGCACCGTTCACCGACACGGTGCCGCCGTCCGACAGGCTGACGTCGTAAGTGCCGACGGTCGCGCCGGTGACGTTGACGGTGCCGGTGACTCCGGCGATTGCCTCGATCGCCGCCTTGACCTCGGTGTTGGTCGAGGTCTCCGACAGCGGTGCCGACAGCTGTCCGCCGACGCCGAAACGCCACACGCCGGTCGCGACAACCTTCACGGTCACGGGTCCGGGCGCGGTCTCACCGTCGTCGCCGTACTCGTAGATGTAGTCGTTGTCGTCGTTCTTGGTGACCTTCAGCGTCACCTTCACCTTCGATGCCTCGCCGGTCTTGAACGGCATCTCGCCGAGCTCATCGACCTTCGCGTACTGGATGACGTCGCGAGCCTTCTTCTTGCCCGACTTGGTCCAGAACACGAACGACTGCAGCGGCAGCTCGTCGGCATTGTGCGTGACCTTGTATCGGTTGCCGTGGGTCGCATCCGCCGGGATGAACTCGACATTGTGCGCGCCGTACAGCAGGTTCTTCACCGACTCCAGGTCGACGTCGTAGACCGTGAACTCGTACGTGGCACCGTACTCGTTCTGGTTGATGATGTAGTCGCCGCCGTCGTAGTCCTTCTCGGTGTTCGACGTGCGGGTGATCTTCCGCAGGTGCCCCTCGTCGGTGAGGACGCCGAGGTTTCCTGCGAGGAACGCGGCAGGCAGCTCCGAGGTGGCGTCGGTCGGCAGCTCGGTCCCGACCGGGGCGACGAATGCGACGCCACCCTGAGGTCCGGCGGACTTCGCCGAGTAGGTGTCCTTGATTCCCATGGTGTTTGCCCCTTCTTAGGCAGATTGGTCAGGAGCCGAAGGGTCTATTCAGTTGTGTCAGAAGGTCAAGCAATGCAGTGGACCAGTGACTGTCCACCGGTGCTGTGTCGTGATGTCAGGGTCTGGGTTGTCTGCGATGGTGACGCCGCGGTCCCCATCACCCCACAGGATGATCGCCTCCGATGTGTATGGCGCCGCGGCGAGGATGTCGTTCACCTTGATGGCCAACTGTTCGGCGGCTGGCCCGTCTGGTGCCCAGCATTCGACGATCAGCAGCATGTGATCGACCGCGCGGGTGCGCTGACCGCCGGCCCGAACCACCCGCAGGAACGATGAGGGCCGCGGATTCGGGACTTTCCCCGACGTCGGCAGTCCGGTCCCCTCCTTGAGGACCCGGATCGCTTCGGCGAGCGGCGCGGTCACGATGACATCGCTCGAATCAGCGTGTGATTCTTCGCGTTGTCGGCGATGGCTTTCGCGTCGGCGGTGACGACGGAGGCACGCCAGCGTCCCTGTGGCCGCATCATGCCCTGCCGACTGCCGGTCGCATACGTGCCCTTGCCCATCGCATTCGCACGAGCGCAGATCCGCTCAGCATGCGACTCGAGTTCAGCAATCACGCCGGGATCACGCCTGAGCTCGTAGAAGCCCTTGACGTTCCAGTCGATCCTCACACGGACCTCACCTTCTGCCACGAGCCCGGCGCGTACGCCACCCACAGCTTCCCTGGACGCTCCATCACCACGAGGACACCGGACGGTTCGGTCACCCACGTGACTTCGGGCCCGTCGAACGTGTCGTACACCTCCTCAAGCTTCCCGGTCGCCTCGTTGACCTCGGCGCCGGTCACGATCTCGATCACCCGTTCACCTTCCGCAGGTTGATCACACGCCACTCCGGTGCGTACAGCTCGATCTCGACGATGTCGCGGTCATGGCCGGCCAGCTTCGGCTCGTCCGTGCGTGGCGCCGCCCAACCGTGGACTGCACGCTCGACCGGAGCGGACCAGGACTCGACGGGGTTACCGTGCGCGTCCTCACCGTTGGCGTCGAAGATCCTGTGTCCGACAGTGAACGGCGTCGGGAACGATTCGATGGTGCCGAATGGAGAGCGGTCGTAGCGTTCTGGTTCGCCGATCACCTCGTACTCGACGCCGTCGACGATCATGCGGTCGCGCGGGCTGACAGGCCAGTTCACCATGTGGGGAAACTCGCTGCCTTGCCGCGGCACCCGAACCTGCGCAGAATCCGCTTGTCGTCCTTTGTCAGCCACGGCGACCCAGATGTGGAGCCCTCCGTGAATGTCCCGGACGATGAGTACGGACCCATCGACCGCGAGAACTGATCCATGTGTGCCGGAACCTGAGCCGATGACGGTGGTGTGTCGATGATCCTTGCGACCATCCGGGACACGACGAGTGCGACATCGTCGGGCACTGGGTCGGGATCGGTGTTGCATCCCATCCAGGCCCGGGCGGATGCCGAGGCTTCATCGAGGAGCCCCAGCACCCGCTCGGTCTCGTCACTCGTCAGTGGTCGCCCGAGACGTGCTTCCACGTCGTCGAGGCTTGCCAGTGCTGGCACTGACTGACTCCTTCGCAGTGAGGTGGTCGCCGACTGTCACCCCGTCGGGGATGGTGTCGCCTGCAGCGAGCACCACCCCTCCGGCGTAGACGACGCCTTCGAGATCGTCACGGATCTTCATCAGAGGACCGTGGCGACCATCGACGCGACGGGGTTCACCAGGACCGGGAGGGCGATCGCGTTGGAGTGCACCCACAGTCCGATCGGGTCCTTGGTCTTGTACGCGCCGACCGCGATGCCCGGCTGGTCACCGGCACCGATGCCGTACTCGGGTTCCATCGCTTCGAGGGTGGGACCGTAGAACGTCGCGCCAAGGATGTTCGAACCGCTGTTGGGGTCGACTGCCTCGGGGAGCAGGAACACCTTATTGTCGCTGGTGACGCGCTGGCCCTTGACCTTGCGGTCGTAGACGACGATCGGAGCCAGCGAGTACGCCGCCAGGACCGCGTTCAGCGAGTCGACAGAGATCGGCGCATCTGCCGTCGAGTTGCCGCGGACCAGGGCACGCAGACCCTCGTCCTTCAGCATCGCCGACAGGATCTTGCGCGAGACGACGTGAGCGCCGACGCTCGCGCCGTCGTTGGCATCCGAGTACGCCTCGTCCCACGTCTGCAGATCGTCGAGGACCTTCGCGCCCGACGCGTTCCACAGGGTCGCCGCGGTGACAGTGTTCCCGGCCGGTCGGCCGAACGACGGTGTCTGCACGAGACCGTTCTCGTTGATCGACAGGCCGCCGGTTTCGAGGGCCTGACCGCGGGCGACCTCGAGGCGGTCGGAGATCGCACGGACCGTGCGGATCGTCGCGGCCTCGATACCGCCGAGCGCGATCGCCGCACCATCGCCACCACGGGCACGAAGCTGATCGTATTCACCGATCCGCTCCTTCAGGCCGAGCGGCAGCAGCTCGAAGATCTTCCGCTCCGCCTGACCGCCGGCACCGACCGGGGTCTCGGCGTCGAAGGAGCGGTACTGGGCGAGCTGTCCGGCACCGTCCTTGCCGACCACAGTGCGGACGACGACATCGTTCACGCTCGTGTTCGGCAGCCAGCGTGCGAGGGTGCCCTGCTTGGATTCGATGTCCTCCTGGGCTGCACGGGCGAACCCGGTCAGCTCCTGAGGGGTGATGGTCTCGGTGTAGAGGGTCGCCATGATCAGGCCTCCAGGAGGAACTGGCCCGACTGGGTCGCGTCAGCAGCGACCGTACTCGGGAGCTTGGACAGGATGATGCGGCCATGCCACACGCCCGGTGCAGCGATGTTTCCGCGAGCAGCGTCGACGGGCTGATCGGTGAACACGAAGCCCGCCAGGACTTCGGAACCGTCGCTCTTGGTCGCGTCATACGGAACAGCGAGACCCGACTTCATGGCGTACGGTTCGCCGGACTTGATGCGGCCATCAGCGATCTTCGCCGACCACGCGGCGGGGTTGAGGGTGACGGTCTTGGCGACGTCGGTGCCGTGGCGCGAGCCGAGCCAGGACTGGTCGCCTGCACCGAAAGACTCAGTGCGCGGGGCGAGCTGGGTCATGGGTGATCACACTCCTTCGTGTGCTCATCAGTGCAGACGACTGTCGTCTGCACGCGGTTAGGAACTGTGCGACTGCTTGTAGCGGTCGCGGCCGGAAGCAATGGAGCCTCCGGTTTTGCCGGGCGGAGTGCCCTGCTGAGGGTTCGGCTGCGGACCCGAGGAGGTCTTGATCAGCGGCGCGAGCTTGTCGACTTGCGCCTTGATCTCTTCCTCGGTGGTGCCGGTGAGGAGTTCGACGAGTTCTGCGGGGAGCGATGCTCCGAGCCGGGTGCGGAGTGCCGAGACTTCGGCGGCTTCGCGGGCGGTCTTCTCGTCGGCGAGCTGCTGCTCGAGTGCCGCGATCCGATCGGCTACATCGTCACTGTCAGCCTTCGGTTCCGGCTTCGGTGCAGGTTTCGGGGCGCTGCCCTTCTTCGCCGCATCGAGCTGCTGCTGCAGTTCCTCGTTCTTCTTCTTCTGGGCCGCGAACGCGGTCACCAGGGGATGGTCGTCCGGCAGTCGCTCCGGTTCCGCCGATGCGGGCGGAGCGGTGGGCGTGGACGGGGTTGCCGGGTCAGCCGGCGGGGTGAGCGAATCGCCCATGATCACTCCAATCGAGTGGTCAGTCCCAGCCCGATCGGCTGGGGTGGTCTCGGTGGCCTGTTGAGCGCCGGCCGAGCGCCTTCGTCCCATAGCGGGGCGGAAGCCTGTGTGTTAGTCGTTGATCAGCCGGTTCCAGGCATTGAGAATCTGCTTCGGATCACCCGAACCAGCCTCAGACCGCGCCCGCTGATACTGCTTTCGCCACTCCTCGACATACGGCGCCTCATGCAACGGCTGCCCCGGCCTCGCCGGTACCGCCATACATCGGCACGCATCGTGGGACTTGAAATCCGCGGTCGACTCCCGGAGATAGTCAGCACCCCTGGTCGCGAGCATCCGACAGAACGCACACGCATTCGCCGACGCGTGCCGAGCCCACCGAGCACCAGGCTCACGACCGACGTTATCGAGCACGGTATCCCGCAGCCCATCGAACAAGGCCCGCTCAGCAGAGCCAGTCAGCAACGCGATCGCCTGATCCCCATTACCGACCGCCAACGCCCACGACGCCGACGACTGCAACTTCTCCACCGGCGGCAACTCCGCCGGCGACGCCGAGAATCGCGTATTCGTCGACGGCTGAGAGTCATACCAAACCGCACCCAGATCAGCCGCAGCAGACACATACGGCGTCACCAATTCCGGATACGCCGCAATCACCAGATCCCGAAACTCCGACGTCGACGTCTCAGCGAGCCGATGCCAGAACCGCGCCAGCTCCGCAGACAACCGACGATCCAACTCGCCGAGAATCGCCCGCACCTCAACAGGCGTCATCAGACCCGCACAGGAGTCTCAGCAACCGGAACAGTAGGCATATCGGACGCTGTAGGTGATATCCGGTTGATCAGTTCCGTCACCGACGACTTGCGCCGGTCGGACTCCAACCGCTGCTGCTCCTGAGGAGACAGGCCCACTCGGTCGTAGGTCACCGACGAGTTGGGCGGCAGCACACCGGACCCGATCAGCTTGGCTGCCTCATCGGCCGCCGCAGACCGGGTCGGGGTCGCCGCGTCCCGCCACGTCACACCGACCTCACGGAACGCGTCCGGGTCGAACTCGCCACGCATCATCAAAGCCAGGCGAGCAACCTCGAGCCACGCCGCACCGAACGACGCCTGACGCCGTTCAGCCCGCTTCACCAGCCGATACTCCTGCTGGATGATCGAATCCGCCGACGTCCCCTGCGGAACCTGAAACCCCAAGTACGGCGCCGGAATGCCAGCCTCGGCGGCGACGAGCTGAGCGTACGTTTCGATCTGGCTTCTGAACGGCGCCGGAGACGACGGACGGAACTCGTGCAACTGTGGTGTGACACGCTCTTCGGTCTCAGGATCGATCTGCGGCGGAATCACATTCATGTTCCCCGCGGTCGACCGCCACTTCGCATCCCGCTTCGCCTGCTCCGACATTCCCTCATCGAGACCGAACACCGCCGGATCCACATCGAGGGCCGTGTACTTCGGAGTCGTGTAGAACTCGCGATTCACCTCAAGGCCCGTCAGCGTCCGCGCGCCCGCCGCCGTGTAATAGCGGATCGCGCGGGTGATCTCACTACGCCCCTGCACATCCGACGCCCGATCCCGGTTCAGCATGCGCGCCACCGGGACCCGACCCAGATTGTGGACATCGCGCGCGACTACCGAGAGCCGGCCACCCGCAGTCTTCTCGAACCGGATCGTCTCATTCGGCAGGTACAGCGTCTCCATCACGACCGTGCCGTACTCGTCGCTCGTCTGCGACAGCGCTGACCGGGCACGACGCAGGCGGTAATCCCAGTCGACCGTGCACGACTCCGTCGACTCAGCGGTGACCAGAACCTCAGGCTCACCAATCGACGCGTCACCGACACCCACCGCGACGAACCCAACGCCGTAGATCAGCGTGTCCAAGTGCCCCCGACCAGACTCGACACCAAGCTGATTGTCCCGGAACACATCGGCCAGACGAGTGCCGTCAGCCGAAGTCCAGCCGCGGAACTCCAGCCGCTCCTCCAGAACGTCGACAATGGTGCCAGGCCAACCCAGCACCGCCTTGATCTGCTCCGACATGCCGCGCGGCGTCGCGATACCCAGGTCTTTCGGATCCTGATTCGCCTCATACCACTTCGACTTATCGAGGTTCGCTTCACGGACCGCTTTCAGTCGGGCACGCATCGCAGCAACCAAGTCGTTCTCGGGGTCCGTCAACGTCAGGGTCGGCAGAACGATAGCCGGAGTAGTCATCTACACCGCCTTCCTGACTGATCGTCGGTCTGGGTCGCGCCCAGGTTTGTGGTTCTTCGTCGCCCCCAGCAGTGCGAGGATGCAAGCGACGAGCGGGAAGATCGAGACTGTCGAGTCCTTGCGATCGAGGCCCCAGCCTCCGGCTGTGCCGATCGGACGTTTCCGGGCGCCCTCCGCAGCCGCGTTTACCGACTGTTGGTCCGCGTGCGTCAGCGTCCCCGCCTTCAGTCGCGACGCCATCAGTCCACAGCCGCGCGCCATGTCCGACGCGCCCGACCGGGCCACGTTCGTTCCGCGCTGCTTCAGTTCGATCTGCATGGACGCCGCCGGGGACGCATCGTCGATCACAACCGGCATTCGCCGGCCTGCGCGATCAGCTACCCAGTCGATCGCCGCCGCCTCATCAGTGCCGCGCCACACCTCTTCGACGTGGGCCGACTCGCCATCGATCCAGCACGCAGCGACCGAGATCTCCCGGGCATGAGACATATCGACCGCGAGCGCATCCGGCTTCACGCCAGCCGCCGGCCCGACATCGACAAGCTCAGCCCATCGCGACATCTTCACCGCGATCTGGTGCGACGACACGTCATCCCACACACCGAGTGCCTCACGCCGCCACGAGTCTTCGTTGCGGAGCTTCTTCCGCAGCCGCAGCATCGCTCGCTCCGACGTTCGGTGCGGAAAGCTCGGGTTCGCCTTCATCCACTGCGCCCGGTCCATCGGATCGCAGCCACGGTCCGCCGACATCTCGATGTACAACGTGCCATCCGACTCCCCGTCGATCGCCTCCTGGCGCATCGTCGAGAAGAACTCACCCTTGTCCTGTGGCCGCGGCGGAGTCCCCATCACCAGACAGAGAGGGTTCTCGGCGACGTTCTGCGCGGCACCCATGTTCTCCAGGGCTTGGAGTGACAGATGTTGGCCTTCGTCGAAGACGAGCACGTCGACATCAGTTCGGCCGCGGCCGAACCCGGAGTCACGAGCTCCGAACTCGATCTTCGAGCCGTTCGTGAAGACGATCGCCTCGTCGCCCTTGCCCTTCGGCGTCGCCTCGATGTGAGGCTGCACCTTCGGGCCCTGCGACATGTCGTAGAACTTCTCGAACGTCTCCAGCGCAGTGTCCTTCACCTGCGCGGTCCAGATGACCTTCAAGCCCGGCTTCATCAAGCACAGCGCGAAGATGATGCAGCCGATGATGTACGTCTTGCCGACCTGTCGCGGAATGCTGATGACGATCGTGTCCGCCGCATACTCGCCGTCGGCATTCAGTGACAGGATCAGCATCGACGCGCCGTCCTGCCAGCCGTCGAAACCCCAACCCAACCGCCGGCACGTCTTCCGCACCGACGGCCACTCCGAGCCAACGATCCCAACCGGGGCGACTACATGCCGAGCAACCTCCGACAACTTCGCCCGCCGACGATCAGTAGCCGGTTCCATCCCACTGCTCGACCTCGAGCTCAGCGACCACAGATGCTTCATCCGACTCTGCGGAGCGCCGGGACTCCTCCTCGGCGATCGCATTCGACAGCTTCGTCAGTTCGTTCGAATACTGGGGCCGAGTGTTGTCACCAGCCTCCGTCATCCCCTCGGCGATGATCCGTCGCTGGGCCTTCAGGATCTCCAGCCGGTCGCCCGACTCCACCGCCTCCAGCAGCGTCATTGGCTCCTTCCGCTCCTCCGGGACTTCATCGGGAGCCACGCCGCGCAGATGCGACTTGCGAACCATCGTGGCCTCCAATCGCTACCCGGGGGGGGCGGGGGGTGTTCGGGGAGGGGAAACGCCAATGCCCTGAGGTGCGGGCGGGCGATTTCTGAACCCCATGGGGGTGGGTTTTCGTTAGGCTGCCCTTACCACTCCGGAGAGTGGGGCTTGGGCGAGCAGAGGGTGGTCTGGTTGCACTTTTGCGAGTGCCCGTTCGAGCTCCGCGATTCGGCGGATGTAGTCATTTCGGGCCAGCATCTCCGCGATGTTCTCGCGGCTGGTCACCTGTTGTAAGTGGTCAGGGTTGACGCACATACTGTTCCCGCACATGTGGTGCGCGGTCTGTGTCCCTATAGGGTGTTGGAGCTTGGCTTCGAGGATCAGTCGATGGACCTGTAAGTCCCGCTTCCCTACCCTGCACACTGGATAGGGGTTCGAACCCTTCTTGCTTCGCACCTTCGCGCCTTGCCATTCCCAGCATCCGGACTCGGTCCCTCTAGTCCGCCTTCCGACCAATCTGATGACCTGCTGGTAGTCATGGCTTTCGATGGCGGTCCGAAGTGGACTGCGTCTTGCTCTGGCGTGTTCGCTTTGACCGCTTGCTCGACACTCAGTGCTGCAGAACTTGGTCGCTTCGAAGTGGAGTGCATTGCACCATGCGCATTGCTTTGCGTTGGGTCTCTTGGGTGTTGCCCGCATCTGGTCTGCTCGGGCTGCTGTCGCGATTGGCTGAGACATCTTCTGTCGGCATTGCGGACTACAGCAGGGCTTGCCCCGTGGCTTCCGGTGTGCCGTGTAGGTGACGTCGCAGACTGCGCACTGGAACTCGCGCTGCTTGCCGTGTTCCTTTTGCCATCGGTAGTGGCATCGGCCGCACCGCTTTACCTTTGGGTAGTGCGTGGCTGGGCTGGTGCATCCGTCTTCTGTGCAGATACGCTCGGTCATGTCGAACTCCTCCTACGGGTTCGGCCATTGCCCGGGGCGGTTGCAGCCGTCGCCGGGCTTTCTATTCGGTTAGGTCCAGTCGCGGTCGGTGATGAAGTCGATGCCGGTCGGGCGGATGATCTTGTTCGACTTGGCGCGATTACATGCGCGATGTGATGGGACCAGATTGTCGAGTACGTCTTCGCCGCCTCGGTCGAGGGGTGTGACGTGGTCGATCTGGAAGGCTCGAGGGTCGTGGTGGTGTGCGGTGTAGTCGATGGGGTCGCCGCACCAGTGGCATGGCGGTTGGTCTCTGGCGATGATCTTGCGGTGTTTGTCGCGGGTCGCGGTGTTGCGCTTGGTTGCCATCAGTCTCGTGTTGCTGTGCATCCGTGTGGTCGGCAGTCGGCGTGTCGTGTGGTGTCGCATCGTTCACACCAGCGTCCGATGTCGGTGTCTGTGTCGAGGACGTCGAAGTGGTCGTCGGTCATCGGTGGCCTTCGACGAGGAGTGCGCCGCATCCGCAGTACAGTCGGGCGGGGCAGTCTGCTGGGAAGTTCCAGCCGTCGTGGTGCTCATGCTCGGTGCCACGCTTGGCTTGGGTTGCGATGTCGTTGGCTTCGGCGGTGATGAGGTCGAAGATGGATTCAGTCGCGGTCATCGAAGTGCTGGCGTCGCGGATGGCGTCGGTATCTCCTGCATCGCCGGGCCAGGACTCCGGATGGTTCAGGTGTTCACAGTCGCTCATCGGTACAGCCTCTTGTTCACGCTGCGAACGATCACGTCGTCGCGGCCCTCGTTGAGAGTTGGCTGTCCGTTCTGGTCGAGCTGGAAGACGGCGTGCACGTGTGCGTATGGCTGCCCATGCTCGGGCTGCACGTACTCGACTGCGTCTTCGGGGATGATGCAGTGTCCCCGGCGATCGATGAGTTCTGGGTCTCGGTGGGCAGCGGCAACAGCCCAGTCGAAGGCGTGATGCCCTCGTGTCAGCGGCTCTCGTGTCTCACTCATCGCTCGGCCTCCTCGTCTTCTGCTTCGAATCGCCAGCCTGCGACGCTCTCGTGGTGTCCGTCGTGTCCGTCTGCGAGGACGCAGTAGAGTTTCCAGTTGAAGCCGTCTTCGTCGAGCTGGGGCAGGTACGCGGTGCAGGGTCGGCCAGTAGGTCGGAGGTGCTGTCCTGGCTTCGGGGCGGTCATCAGCACGGCTCAGCTGCTCGTATCGCCAACGGTGGCGGTCGAGTAGTAGTTGGGGATGCGGCCTTCCTTGGCTGCGGTGGCTGCTTCCCTCGCGTTGACAAGCTCGATCTTCAGGGACTCGATGATTCCTTCGAGCTTCTTGATCTTGGTGTTGGCGTCCTTGACGTCGGAGCGGAGGTCCATCGCAACCTTCACAGCGTCGACGTTCTTCTCACTTTCGCGTTTGAGGTCGGCGCGGAGTCGTTCGGCTTCGTTCGCTCGGTAGGTCAGGTTCGCGATCTGTTCATCGCGGTCGTTGAGGTCGGCGCGGTAGACGGCGAGTAGTGCGCGCATCGTCTCGTCGATCTGGTTCACGTGTCCTCCAAGCTGAGTCGGATGGTGATGTCGATGCGCAGCCTGGCGAGTGTGTCGCGGGTGATGGCGTCGGTGATGGGTCGGATGGCGTCGGTGATCTGCTGGGTGAGCCAGGCGTGGAGGCCGGTCATCAGCACGCCATGCAGTCGTCGCAGATGTCGCCGCTGACTGGACAGATCGGGTCGTCGATGTGGCCGGGTAGCGCGGTCTCGGTCGCGATCTCGCTGGCCGCGATCCGCTTCTCTCGTGCGCGTCCGACGACGTGATCCGCGGTGCCGCACCATGGGTGGCACGGTCCGCGTCGTCGGTAGTTCGCCCGCATCATCCTGGTCATGTGCTGCACCGTGAGTATGGGTCGAGGGCGGCGGGCAGGCGGCGTACCAAGTGCAGTGCGGTGGTGCCGATGATCAGGTGGGCGGCGATGTCGATGGCGATGTGTCGTGCTCGGAGGCGGTCGACGGTGCGGGACAGTAGGGCGTCGTGGTGGCCGGTTCGGATGCACCACGCTTCGTAGCCGATAACGCTGCCGATGAGTGCGGCGAGCGTGGCTTCTCCGATCACCGCTGACCTCCTGGGGCCGGTGTGAAGTTTGGGTGCCCGCGAACGTCACCTTGTGTGGTGTCGAGTCGCGGGCTGTTCCCCTGTTGTGCAGCTCGCGCCTCGCCGTGAAAGGTCGGGTCGTGGGCGTGGCTTGCGTCCCGGCACTCGCATGACGTGGCGGGACTGACACTCGGGGGACGTGACCCCCGACGCCGAGCAGCCCGTCGCGCGTCGGGGTGGCCGCCATGTGGCGGCTAGGTTCCCGGTGGTTTCGGTCCGCGGCCCACCAAAGCAGAGGATCGGCGGGGCGACCGGGTCCGGGAACGACTACGGCGAAGTGCCCCCGGTTTTGGAGACAGCTTCGCCGTGCCACCAACTCTACACGTGAATCACACGCATGTCATTCACCTGATGCGATTGGTGTCGCGCCGATGGCTCCGGCGAGGATGCCGAACCGTTCCGGGGGCCAGAAGGTGCGGCAGTGTTGGCATTCGCATCCGTGCCGGCCGATCTGCAGGGCGGGTTGTCTGACGGTTTCCCCTGCACTGTCGGGCCGGTACACCTTGGCGGTGCCGCAGGCTGGGCAGGGGTTCGGGAGGGTCCAGCGTCGTGGTGGGTCGAGGAGTTCGCGGGCACGTGCGGCCCACCAGGTGAGGTCCGCGGTGCGTGCTTTCAGTACCGGTACGTCCTGCGGTCTGAACTGCGTTTCTTCGAGCCATGCCAGTCTTCCTACGGTCCCTGTGACGTTGATGGGTGATACCCAGTCTCGGACGGTGCGGTCGATCTGGTCGCAGAGGTCGACGGCGTCGAGGACGACGGGTGGCATGGAGCGGGCGTGTGAGCCGTTGCCTGTGCCTTGTGCTCCGGCGATGTACTCGCGCAACTGCGTGTACAGCGGATCACCCCATGCGGGTTCGGTGGCTCCGTTGTCGCGTTCTATCAACGTTCGGGTGCGTCCGATCAACGAGTGGATGGCGTCTCGGAAGGCTTGGCGGGTGCCGGGCAGGTCGTGCTCGGTGGTGTCGGTCATGCGTCCTCCTGGTCGGATTCGATGCAGTGGTCGGTGTGGTCCAGTACTCGCTGTACGAACGCGGTGTGATCGCCGTGGCCGGTGAGGGTGGTGCCGCACATGCAGGTCCAGTCGTAGTGGATGCTGGATGCCACACGCGCGCGAACCCGAGACGAACGTGCCGTGATCAGGGCGGTCATGCGGGTTCTCCTTCGCGGGTGTGGCACTCGGGTCCGCAGCCGTGCGGTCGTGGCGGCGGGTCGTCTCGATGGCAGACGAAGCAGTGGGGTCGTGTGAGTGCGGTGAGACTGATTGCGACGCCGGCTGGCTCGTCGGGTTCGGCGATGCGTTTGGTGGCGTGGAGGGTGACGATGTGGGAGTCGTCGGTGATCCAGATGCCAGTGATGGCGTCGAATACGGCTCTGGTGAGCTTGTCGAGGTCTGGACGCTTCACGGCTGGCGGTGTGGGGCGTCGCTTTGCCGTCTGTTTAGGCCGTGGCATGACGAAATCGAGGTTTGCGCCTACTGGTCCCGGAGGGAGCATTCCGCCTCTCCTGCGGGCTTCTGAGGCGATTTCGGTTCGCCATGGTCCGACCGCTTTCGAGGACTCGAGCATTCGGCCGTTCCCGATGTGCCGCTTCGATCCCTGGGGTGCCGGTCGTCCTTCGACGAAGACGTGACGGTCGGTCATGCGATGCCTTTCTCGGCGAGGATGGATCTGGCTTCGGCGAGGCCCCTGCGTCTTCGGTCGTCTTCGGTGGGGTCGTGGTTGCAGACGCGGCGGTTGCGGTAGCCGCGGGTGTCGCACAGGTCGCAGTCGTTGATGGCTGCGCGTTCGGCGTCGGCTTGGGTGGCGCGGTGTTCACGTTCGGCTTCGATGTCGGCGCGTCGTTTCTCGGCTTGCCACGCTTCGAGGTCGCGTCGGGCTTGGGCGCACCCGCCGCACGCCGGCGGATTCTCGACCCCGACGTGTGCCGTGCATCGATCTGAGGGGCGGCCAGTCGCGCGTGCTGGGTCAGCACTTCCCTTCCCAACTTCTATAGATAGGTCGGGTCGGGTCGGGTCGGGTCGGGAAACCGTGGACGGACGGTTTTGTCCCCGGTCTCCGTGACCAACCTGTCCACCGTGGACATTTCCCTCTTCCTGCTGGTCGGCGGCTTTCTTGCTTTTCGCTTCGCGCCACTTTGCTTTCTTGTTGCGCTCGCGTTCGCGCGCATCGAGGACGCTGCTTTTCGTCGGTTGCGATTCAATCCAGTCGTGAAACGCGAACGATTCGCTTCCCGATCGCTCGCCAATCGCCCGCCACAGGCCCGCGTCGAGGAGCCCTCGAACCTGCGCCTTGGTGCCGCCGAGTGCCCGAATCTGCCGCCACGAGATCACGCCATCGGTGAGATGCCGGGAGCAGTACGAGCCAGCAGTCACCCACAATCCGCGTGACGCCATCGACACACCGACCAGCTTCGGATGGTCGTAGAAACCGTCATCCACCTTGAACCACGTCACTACGGCTCCTCCTCTCTCGATGTGTCGAACAGCGTCGGCTCGGGTGCTACCGGCGGACCTTCGTGGTCCCGGTACGCGTTGAGCGCGAGACGCACCAACTCCATCGGCTCGAGCGAGTCCGAGTGGAGGTCGTCGACGAAGCAGATTCCTTCGGGCATCGCCTTGTCGAGCACTGTTATTCGCCAGCGGTCGCCAGTTCGCGGCTCGACGATGACTCGGTAGTCGAGGGTGGATTCCTTGTAGCCGAGCAACGCGAAGTCCAGACTGTCGCCGGCCTTGCGCATCGCCGTCTTGTCGATCACGACGCGTCCTCAAAGTCGAACAGGGTTGGGAGGTTCTGTTCGCGTTCGGCCGCTTCGAGGTGCTTCACGCCGTCGAGCCAGTATCCGGGATTGAGCTCGACGGCACGGCCGCGGCGGCCGAGTCGCAGCGCGCGGTTCGGGACAGTCGCGAGACCTCCGAACGGGTCGAACACGAGGTCCCCCGGGTTCGAGTACCGCTCGATCAACCGGTCGACGATGTCGAACTGCAGCGGGCAGACGTGCATCTGCATCGCACGCCGCTTCTGCTCCCCGTTCAGCGTCAGCATCCGGTTCACGTCGTGCCACACATCGGGATGCCATGACGCCGGCGCGAGCGACATGAATGTCGCCGGGAGCGCACCCTGCCCGTCGAGTGCCTCCCCGACCTTGATGTGAGAGGTGTAGTCGTACACCTGCTTCAGGGTGTTCTCGGTGAAGGCCTTCGACCTCTGCTCGACAGGCATCGCTACGAGCTCGTCCGGCGTCAACGGCCGGTCTCCGGACGACCGCCAGAATGCGTGCGCATCGATCTGCCACCGCGCCCGCGTATAGGTGTCCTTGTCGTGAGCCACAGGAACGTCCGCGTAGCCCTTGGTGCGGTCAGTCTGAGGCTTGTGGAACAGCAGGATGTACTCGGGAGACCCGACGCCCATCTTCGTGCCGTCCTTCGCCATCTCGGACCATCCGAGCCGGTAGGTCTGGTTGTTCTCGCGGACCACATCGGTGACGACGGTGATCATGCCGAGGTAGTCGAACCCGTGCTTGATGCCGTGCTGCAGAGCTTCGGCGTGAAACGGGGAGACGGTTGGGACGCCGGCGCCGGTGACGTTGCCGAACAAGATCCGGTCTTTGACGTGGCAGGCGTAGATCCGGCCGGGCGCGAGGATCCGAAGTAGCTCCGGGGTGAGGTAGTCCATCTGCTGCCAGAAGTGATCGTTGTTATCGGTGTGCCCGAAGTCGTTGTAGCTCGGCGTGTACTCGTAGTGATTCGAGAACGGGATCGACGTGACGATCAGGTCGACTGAACCTTCATCCATGCCGCGGGTTTCGGCGACGCAGTCGTTGTTGGCGAACACCCAGCCGTCGCCGGACGCTTCGCAGCGGTCGATGCCCATCGAGCGGGTCAGTTCGGTGACCACAGACGCGGGATCGAGTCCGTGTTCTCGGATGATGTCAGTCATGGTTCCTGCCAGGTCATCGTGCCGCGACCACTTCTCGCGGATGGTCGCGATGACCTCCGACTCGGTGTTCGCATGGATCAGGTGGGTGTAAGTCGGCCGCGTCTGCCCGAACCGATGGATCCGGTGGACGGCCTGGATGATGTTGTTGAAGCTGTAGGTGACGCCGACGAAGATCGCGGTGTTGCACTGCTGCAGGTTCATGCCCTGTCCGAGCATCACCGGCTTCCCGATCAGCGCGTACGTGTCCCCGCGCTTCCACTCCGCGAGCCGCCGCTCGACCTCGTCCGGGTCCAGCGATCCCCGCACAGACGAGAACGTGAGTCCATGCTCGGCGAGGGCGTGCTCAATGGCGTCTTGCTCGGCGTTGAGGTCGCACCACACGAGAATCTGGTCGCCCGGATTCGCGCCGCGATGTGCCGTGACGATCTCCATCAGCTTGGCGATCCGCGCATCCATCGACAGGCGCTTCTCCGCTGCCGCCTCCTTGAGCCCGAGAGCGGCGTTGCGGAACAGCCCGCCCTGTCCGTCGCGGTCGACGTTGTCGTCGGTCATGTCGACGACGACCTCGTGCGTTTCGATGTGCCGTTCGGGGAGGTTGTACCCGGTCGCATCGCGGCCGAGGTCGGCCGGCGACTGCACGAACGCCGCCCACGATGCGAGCCACAGGTAGAACTCGCGCTCCTTGTGCGGGTACAGGGTGAGGTTGTTGGCCTTCGTGGAGTCGCGCTGGAAGAACCTCGTGAGTGCCTGCCCGGTGTCCATGACGCCGAGGAATCCAGCGTAGTGGATGAGTTCCTTGAACCTGTTTGGCGAAGGAGTGGCGGTAGCGACGAATTTGTATGGAACGGCGGCGAATCCGGCGAGGAACGTCTGGTACGTCTTCGACCCGAATGACCGCAGGACTGACGCCTCATCGAGGCTGACTGCGGTGAACTCGTTGACGTCGAGACGGCCGTCCCGAACCGATTCGTAGTTCGTGATGTAGATTCCGTCGCCGTCGACCTCAGATGTGCGCCGAATGAACCGAGTCGGGATGCCGAGCATGTCGGCGTCGTGCGCGAACTCGATACGGACGCCGAGCGGCGCGATGATGAGACCGCGACCGCCGCCGTGCTTCTCGAGCGTTATCCGCAGCGTTTCCAACTGCATCACCGACTTACCAAGTCCAAACGCCGCAAAGATAGCTCGGCGCCCGCCAGTCACAGCCCAAGCGACGATGTCGCGCTGGTGTGGTTTCAGGATCGGGTTGATGTCCGACCACTCGACCTTGTGACCGTACGTGCGATCGAACGCGACTTTCCCTTCAAGGAACCGCTCGTAGTCGTCCATCGTTTCGCGGCCCATGCGGCCGGCCGCCAGCATGTCTTGTGGTCTCATGCCGCTTCCGCCTTTCGTTTGGCGGGGTGTCCGTAGCCGGGGAACCGTTTCTGGATGGTGCGGCGTGCGACACCGATACGCTCGGCTACCCGGTTGTAGGAGGCGCCCTCACGCAGCATGCGTTCGGCGGTGGCAAGGTCAGCTGCACTCCACTCGTGGCGCGGCTTCATGCGGTTCAGTCGAGCCTGGCGATCCCTCTCAGCTTTCGCACGCCGCTGCTGCTCGAGTTCGTAGTCGCGGCCACGCTGCAACTCGGGCAGACCGGTGCGCTTGTTGAAGTACTTGCGTTCGGTTTCGGTGACCATCGCCGTCAACGACTGCCACTCCTTGAGTTGGGCTTTCGTGCCTTTCGCTTCGGGGTAGTGGCGGGTGATCCAGGCGGTCGGGACGCCGATGGTGGCGGCGATTTCGCCGGGTGGGCATTCGTCGGCGATCATCGCGAGGATCCGCTGATGCTCGTCGTCGGTGAACGTTCTCTTGCTGCTCATGCGGGTGGGTCCTGTCGGTGGTGGGCGCTACCGTGCGCGAGTGAGTGAGGTGTCGTGGTGCTGGTATTCGCCGGGCCTGGTTGAGGCGCCTGGTGGTGGGTGGGTGTCGACGATGCCGCTCGACTGCCACGGTTGCGGTCTGCGGTGGTCGGATCTGGGGTTGCAGATCGTGCGCGGGAACGTGGTCCGCTCGTGGGGTGCACCGCCCGGGTATCCGTCCGCGACCGTGTTCTACGAGTGCCTCGGGTGCGGGCACCGGACGTACTGCCGGTCATGACGCATCCCCGATCTGGTGTCCGCATGGGAGTGGTCCGCCGAGGTGGTATTCGTCGAGGTCGGTGGGACGTCCGTGGCCGTCGTCGGCGAAGCAGCAGTGGTCGGCGTGGTCGGCGACTGGTCCTGTGGTGCATGGGCATCCGGTGCTCATCCCTGCGCCTCCCGTGCGAGCTGTAGGCAGTGTGCTTCGGCCGCCCACGCCGTGTTCTGCATTTCGGGTGTGGCGCCGGTGGTGTGTGCGATCCGCTCGGCCACGTCAGCAAGGCGGCGCCAGATCCATCCGGGGGTTTCGGGGCAGCGCTGCGAGTGACCTCCAAGTCCTCCGCAGCCGCCGCAGTAGATGTCACCCACGGCCGGCCTTCCCGTCAAGTGCGCGGAGCAACGAAGTCGCACCGCAGTGGAGGCACTGCGAATCCGTGTCGTTGCCGTCGGGGATGCGATAGCCGCACACGCAAGGATCAGCTTCCCAACGCTCGGCCAACTTCCGCACCCGCTCCACCTCGGCGCGCAGCTCGTCACGCTCGATCTGCAAGTCGTCCTTGGCGACGTAGTGCTTGATCGCAAGGTCCTGGTTCTCCCGCTCGGATCGCCGCGTGGCTTCCAGCTCGTCGGCCAGCTCGCGCACGAGATCCGGCGCCGCGGCGATGAAGCGGGCATCGGCTTCGCCGGGATGCAGCAGAGCGGCGCACCGGATGATCTCACGCGCATCGGTGAGTTCGTGCTTGTCGTCACCGAGTGCGATGAGCCGCGCCCGGGTCTCCGCCGTCCACCACCACCTGCCTTCGGTGATGCCGTCGAGGGCTGCCCGTGCACGCTGCACGATGTCGGTGGTGTCAGGCAACTCTTTCAAGTTCTGAAACTGTTCAGTCATCGGAGTTCTCCTTGCTGGTGTGGGTGACGCGGACTGGCCCGAACCGGCGCAGCATGGTCTCCCAGTCGATGTACGTCTTGCCGCCGAGGTAGAACTTCCAGTAGCCGTCGATCGACGGTGCACTGGTCTTGCCGAAGTTGAGTAGTTCGGCCTCGGGGTCATCGTCGGCGGATTCGTCAGCGAGCGTCGGCCCATCGCCCCACCCGTAGTCCGCCCACGCCAGCGACTCGACGCCGATGACATTCGGCGGTTCGGGCGCGCCCATGTCGAGGACGTCACCCACCTTCGCGGGGTCAGTGCCGGTCATAGCGACCACCACCGCTTCGGCCCCCGAATCTGCATGCGCCCGCAGGTGTCGCAGTGTCGGTACTGACGGTGCGAGTCCCTGAACGTGACCCAGAATCCCCAGACGTGCCGGTGCCTAGTCATCGCCCTCACCCGCCTCGGCGTGAGCGGCGATCAGAGCAGTACCGACGTCCAGGGCTCGGTCTGCATCCCACGGTCCGTAGATCGGTATGTCACTGCCGTCCGGGTACGACACACAGATCGACGATCTGCGCGAGTCGTAGTCGACCTGAATCTCGTCGTCGCGGGACAGCCAGGCGACGTCGCGGTCGCAGCGATGAATCGGCTCGGGGAGCTTCACGATCGCGAAGCCGGCCGCGGTGAGCGCGTCGAGCTGGTGTGCGGCGTGCAGCACAGTCACGTCCCGCCCTCGGATGGGCTCTTCCCACCCGCACTTGCAGGTCGCCAGGCGCATCCCGTGGACCCGCTCGTGCGCGGCGATGACGTCCCGCGCGTCCTGCCCACTCATGCCGCACCATCCTCGGGAGTCCACAAGACAACAACAGGGAAGGGAACCATCGGCGGCGCGTGTAGGCGACCGAGTGCCACCCACTGCTCGCGGATGCGTTGCCAGACACGCCACGTAGGGTCGAGAACCATCGAGTTCCGTGGCAGCGCATCGAGTTCTTCGACGGTCCGCACCGTGCGGGCCTCACGCCAGGTCGCGGCGACGTGTGCGCGATGATCACCCTCGTCGTCGAACCAGGTGCCGCAATGGCAGAGGATGAGGTGGGCGTCCTCCTCGCCGGGATTGACGGATGCGTGCGCGGCTAGGTGCTTTTCGAGCGTGATCATGCTGCACCGCCGTCCGAATGTCCCCACTTTTCGATGACCGCATCCAAAGCCCACTGCCGGTCGGCGGCCCACACCTCGCACATGTCCGCGAGGGCCGCGAGCATCGGACGCCGGACTGCGATCTGATCACCTTCCGCCTCAGGCCAGCCGTCATCCTGTGCGATCAGTGTGCGGAGGCCGTCGATGGTGCCAGTCCAGCAGCCGACACGCAGCGCCCATCCGCTCACGGTGGGTGTGAGGATTGCATGTCCAGACGGGAGGCCAGTCACAGACAGGATGGGGTCCGCGTCCCGGAGGTCCGCGTCCCGGAGGTCCGCGTCCCAGAGGTTCGCGCCCCGGAGGTTCGCGTACCGGAAGTCCGCGCCCCGGAGGTTCGCGCACCGGAGGTCCGCGCCCCCGAGGTCCGCGCCCCCGAGGTCCGCGCCCCGGAGGTCCGCGCCCCCGAGTTCCGCGCCCCCGAGGTCCGCGTACCGGAGGTTCGCGTCCCGGAGGTCCGCGCACCGGAGGTCCGCGCCCCCGAGGTCCGCGCCCCCGAGGTCCGCGCCCCGATGCCCCTGTCGTGCAGCCTCAATCTCAGCCATTGCGTGAGCAGTGCGCTCTGCCACCGTACTCATGCCGCACCGCCGTCCAACTCCGGGGCGGACAGGTCAACGACAGCGCGGAGGCCGGTCATCGACGCCTCACCACTGCCGCTACTGCGGTAGCAGTCGTACTTGAGCGCTGCCTGCTGGTACAGGTCTTCGGTGGTGGTCATCGGCCGCTCGATCCGAAACCATCAGTGCCACGCCCATCACCAGACGGCGGGAGATCTTCGACCAGCTCGACTGCCGGCGTGGCGATCGGGACGATTAGGAGCTGCGCGATCCGCTCCCCTGCGTCGATGAGTTCCGGGGTCGGCTCCCACGTGGCGAGCGCGACTCTGATCTCGCCGCGGTATCCGGCGTCGATCACGCCGATTCCGTTCGCGAGTGCCAAGGACCGGCCGTAGGCGAGCGACGATCGCAGGGCGACGATCCCGACATGCCCCGCAGGGATCGCGACCCTGGCGCCGGTCGGGACGACAGTCACCTCGCCAGGCTCGATGTGGACGCGCTTGGCGGCGTAGAGGTCGATACCGGCATCATGCGCGTGAGAGCGGGCCGGGACAGGAGCACCACGAGGGATGCTGACGGGCAAGATAGTCATGCGGAAAGTCCTTCCAGGGCAGCACTGCCAGGGCAGGCAGTGAATCGGAGTTGGGGAATCGGAGACGCCGTAGCCGGCCGCAAATGCCAGTCACGGCCACACCCATGCGGGCACTCAACCGAGAGGCGTTTCCTCGGCGACGGAGGTCGATAGTCCGGTTCCGGTGCGCCACGACGACGAGCCTCGACAGTCCGCAGAATCCAGCGGTGACAAGGCGAACAGAAGCCGTCAGCGAACCGTCGTGGACGCGTGCACCACGATGTTTCGCACCGAGGTCGGGCCAGGATGTCGTAGTGATGGTGGCAGTAGTGCTTCGCGGCTACCCTCATGGTGCAGCCGGGGATCATGCACTCCTGGCCCGGTGCGTAGGTGGCGCGCTTCGGTGCTGGTGCTGTGCCATCGCGCATGGCCTGTGAGTAGTGCTTGGAGCACAGGCCGCGGGCGAGATGCCGCTGACCGCAGCCTGGCCGGTCGCAGGTCCGCATCATGATGCGGCCTCCTCGACAGTCTCGGCGCCGGAGGATAGGTCGGCGATGCGGTCATTGACGCGGGCGATCAGACCATCCACACGCTCACGAGGCTCGCCATGCAAACCGGAGAGCCAACCGACCATCTGCCCGAGCTTCTCGACGTCGTCCATGCCGTCGATGCGTGTCTCGATGTCGGCCGGAATCTTCGACGGCGACGGAGCATCCGGGAGCGGCCTCACAGTGAACGGAGCCCGCTTGCCGCGCGTGACGGTGAGTGCGACAGTCTGAGCTTCACCGATGTGCGAGGCGTGGCTGATACGGATTCCGCCGACAGCAACGCCACCGAACTTGACGTCCGGATCGCGGTAGATCGTCAGACGCCGGCCAACGTACGCAGCACCGTCCGGCCCCCAGATCGCAACAAGGATGCGACGCATACTCTTGCCTGGCCGGAAACTCTTTCGCGGCCCGAAAACGTCAGTGAACAGGTTGATCGGCTGCTCGGCGTTGCCACGAGTGACGTCCGTAATCGTCACAGTGACAGGTCCGGCGATCAGGTCCTCCGCGTTCACCTGATCCGATCTGGCTTCAATCATCGTGGACAGGTCGATGTTCTGGTCGGTCACAGCACGATCTCCTGGTCGAAGGTTTCGAGGATGCGTTCGGTGAGCGGGAAGCCTTCGACCCCTTCGGCGTACCGGCGCACAATCTCCTGAATGTTCTGCTCGGCCTGTCTCACGGCCTGCACGATGACCTGCTGCCATGCGGGATTCGGGTAGACGCGTCTCACCCACATGTGCATGCCGGCGGTGTAGTCGATGTAGTCGATCCACTTGCGGCCGGACACGAGTAGTCCGCACTGCAGCTGAGCCATGTTCTCGGCGGGAACTTCTCCGGCGAGAACGTTGCGGACGTGCGATCTCTGCGACCGTGACTTGACCTCGATGAGTCCGTCGTCGCCGACGACACCGTCAGGGCTGTATCCGAGCTTGAAGTCGCCGAAGTCGCGGACCATGAACCCGGTCTCGCGGACCTTGGCGAACTGTGTGCGGTAGACGTCGCGGGCGATCGGCTCATCGAAGACTCCGCGGTACATGGCGGCGGTCATCGGGGTGTCGTCAGTGAATCCCGAGAACCGTTCACCAGCCAACCCGAGGAGGATGCCGCGTGAGGTGTCGTTCGATGCGGGTTCGAGGATCGGCGTCGATGAGCCGGATCGTGCGGCGGCGGCACGTTCGGTGTGCATCGTCTTGATCGAGTCGCCGGTGCGCTTCGACACGCACGCCGCGTTCGCTGGTGCCTGACAGGTGGGGCACTCGTAGTCCTTGGCGGACAGTGTTCGTTGGGTGATGAGGTGGCCGACGATGCTCGCGGTGACGATGCCGCGCCGCTGCTCAAACCACTCCTCGGACCCCTGCTCGATCTGCGGGTACTCAGTGAAAGTCATGCGATATCTCTCTCGGGTGTGACAGCCCACGGATCGGGGTCCTGTGAGCGGTCGATGAAAACAGGTTTGCGGTCGCAGTGCCCGTGCCCGCACTTCGCGTGCCAGCTGGTCTTGCGGATATCCGGGCACTGTCCGGGACGGTGGCCGCAGCACATGAGCCCGGCCGGCGCCGTGGTCGTCGTGCGGATCATCGGTTGATCCAGCGGATCACCCACCGCAGCTGCGGCGGCATACGAGACGGATCGACATCCTCGGCTTCGAGACGACCCGCAACGACCCCGCACACCAAAACAGTCAGGCCGAGGAGGATCAAGATCATGCTGTTGGTGAGCATCAGGTGCTCCTTTCGGTGGGGTCCGGTCCCTGCCCCATCCCCTCTCAGGGCAGGGACCGGAAGTGTTTAGGCGGCGGTGGTGCGCCGTTCGGGGCGGGTGAGGATGCCGGTGACCTGCTCGCGGAGCGCGGTCGACGGTTCGGGCCAGCGCGCGGCCTCGGCAGTGAGGCGCTCCTCCACTTCGGGTGACGCGTTACCGGGAGCGAGCGGCCAACGGTCGGGATCAGTCATCGCCGCTCCCCCTGTGTCGTGGCATCGGTGATGACGTGCGCGTAGTGCAGGAGCTGCTGCGCGAGAGTCCGCGCATCTTGTGCTGTCATCTGCGCGGTGATGAGCGTCTGCCCGTCCGCTGCCGTCTCGATGAGGCGAACGACGCGACCGTGCGGCCCGTATCCGGCTTCGGTGTACAGTTCCCGCCCGGATGCGGCGTCGAAGCACCTGGTGTCGTACGTCGGGGCGCTCATGCCGGCACCGGGGTTTCGGTCTTGACGAAGTCCAGGAGCGCGGTCAGGACAGCTTCGGCGGACTCTTCGCGGGTGCCGGTCACGGAGATGGATGCGACCCACCCCGCTTTCGGGTCGTCGCGGTTGGCGACACGGATGCGGTCGAACACTGTGCCCTGCTCCTGGAAGATGTCGGCGGACACCGTGTTGATGTTCGCTTCCCACCTGCCGAGGTGGAACCGGAGGCTGATCGAGCTGCAGTCGTCCGGGTTGTCGACGAGCAGTCCGACGACCTGTCTGGTTAGGGTGTCGATGCTGATCATGCGGGGTCACCGCCGATCGAACCCATCGCGTCGGAGTACTGCGGGCAGTAGGCCTGGATACCAGCGCCGAGCAGTGCACCCGCCTGGTCGGTGTCGCCGTCGAAACCGTCGAGGACAACGAGCGCGACGGCTTCGGGGGTGTTGCCGGCGTCGAGTGCGTCGCAGATGGCGTGGGCGGTGTCGATCGCCTGCTGCCCGGTGATGCCTTCCTCGGCGACGACCTGCAGGAAGATGCGGTCCTTCTGCGTCTCGGTCAGCTCGGGCGTGGTGGGCGGGGTGGTCGACTGCGGTGCGGTGACACTCACATCAGCGACCGGCGCCGGATCAGGGGTGGTGCTGCACGCCGTGAGAGGTAGGGCGAACGCGGCCACGGCGGCCAGGATGGGCTTGCGGATGGTCATGGTCAGGAGTCCTTCATGCGTGAGTACGCGTCAGCGATGGCCTTGAGGTCGTCCATGTCGAAGACGACGATCGTGGGGAAGTCGGAGTCGATGTCGTGGCGGCCAAGGATGGTCACCGCGACGCACTGGTCGTCGGGGAAGTCCTGGGTGACGAGCACGGTGCCGTCGTGGACGTTGTCCTGGTCTCGGGTGGCGGTCGCCTTCATCACTTCGGCTCCGGGAAGTGCTCAGGGTTCCGTCCGCCAGGAACGAACCTCAGATAGCCGACCGTCTCGCCAGCTCGATACGCATTCCACGACTTGACCGTCACGGCCGCCAAGTAGGTGGACGAGAGCTTTCCGGTGGTGTTGGAGCGGTTCTTCTGGAGGAGCTTCGCCAGCGTGAAGATCGGCTGATCGACGTTCTGATCGATGCCGTGCGACAGCTTTTCGAAGAAGTCCGTTGCATCGTCAGGTTCGATGTTCGAGCACGCGTGGAAGATCGCCGCCGACACCTGGATCGGCAGAAAAGCGTTGTGGCTCACCCGCGTCAGGAGCGGCACGACGTCGCGCAGCCACGGGTTCCGATCCAGCTCGTGAAGGAGGACAGAGTTTGAAACCGAACTTCTCGAACCACCACCGAACGTGCGGAATCCCTGGTTCCAGAGATAGACGCCACGAACAGCGGCAGCGAGTCCGACGTAGTGCTCTTCGCCGCGCAACTTGAGGACGTCCGAGAACTTCCGGTTCGCACCGGTGTCCATCGTGTGCTGCGTGGACTTCGGGAGGTCGCGAATGACGAGCATCTGCACGGTGATTCCGGACCTGACGATTGCGTGCAGTCGGTGCTGCCCGTCGAGGAGGGTGCCGTCTTCTGCGAACTTGATCGCTTCGCCATTCCACTTCCAGTCGCCGTTCTCCATGTCTGCGGCGTAGGCATTGACTCGGACCTCGCGAACGTTGCGGTTGTGGGTGTTCTTGGTGAGGTAGCGTTCAGCGATCTCGGGCGTGATGGTCTCGATGGAGACGTTGGGTACGTTGGACACTGCTAGACTCCTTGTGAGTTGTTGATGCGATCGAGTACGGCTTGGAGGCTTTCGATCGCGTTGGTGAGGTGGCCCCGCAATTGCGGGGCCACTTTTTCTTTGGAGGATTCGAAGCGGTCATCCGCTGCGATCCGATTGAGACGTTCGATGACCTTGGTGAGGTCGATACCGGCGTCTCTGGCCTGGTCTGCGATGGGTCGACGCTTCGGCTTTGCCGGCGTCGACTCCGGATGCACTTGCATGTCGTCGATGTCGTCAGCGGTGAAGCCGGGAACGATCTCGTCGTCGTGGCATTCGTTGAGTGCGTCGGCGTCGTATGCGGCGTCGATCCAGTCCTGATCCGACATGGTGTCTGGGTCACGGCCGTCGACGATGCCGCCGATCTCGTCGCCCGACTCGTCGGTGAATGTGGCCTGGCGGCGCGGCTGGGTCGCGGGCCGTACCCGACCATCGCCCGAGACTCGACTGTCCAAGTTGGACACTTGCCCGGACTCTTCGAGGTCGCGACGCACTGCGCCAGCCGTCGACGGACTCGCGCCAGTCCGCTTTGCGTGCTCGCGGTCCGACAGATGCGGATCGGCCTTGATCGACTCGGCGACGATCTGGCGCTTCTGCTCCCGCGTCAGGTGACGGCGGTGCAGGTTCAGGCTGAACGCGAGGCCGCGCAGCTCCTGCTCACCCTTGTCGGAAACGGTTCGCGGACAGTGCAGGTTGTACTTCCGAGCGATCTCGTCACGGTGGTGGCCGTCGACGATGGTTCCGTCCGTCGACACGAGGATCGGAACCTGCACGCCGTTGATCCGGATCGACTCTTCGAGCTCTGCGCGTTCATCAGCCGTCAATGGCGGCATGACTTGAAAGCCGACCATTAGGCGACCTCGTCAACGGGGCGGGAGGTGGTAATGGCCGCGAGGGGGACGCCGAGTGTGGTCGCAATGCGCCGCGCCATGTCTGGCGTGCACCGTTTGCGTCCAGCCTCAATGTTCGAGAGGTGAGGGTGGGTGGTTCCGACTGCGACGGCGAACTTTCCGAGTTTCCAGCCGTACGCCTCGCGGAGGGCCTTGATCGTGGCTCCGGTACGAACCGGATCGTCGTTCTCGTTCATGCATCTCACTGTAGGAACGAACAGGAACCGTGTCAAGAATGGAACGGAAACTGGTTCCGCCACAGCGCATCAGCGCAGGTCAGAGTGGAACCACATTCTTGTTCTTTCACCTATGGGTTTCTGCGATTCCGTCCTGTTCCGCAGGTGCCGAGGAGTAGATGTTTCTCTTTGATTCCTGCACGATGAACGTCATGACCAGCACGGAGTGGAAACGAGTCGCCGCCGCAGTCGTCGCACGGAGGGCTGAACTCGGAATGAAGACCGCGAAGGAACTCGCGGAGCGCGCCCAGCTGACTCCCCGAGTGATCGGCGACGTTGAGAACGCACGACGGACGAACTACGGAGCCGGGACCAAGGCGCAGATCGAGCACGCGCTCGGCTGGATCCCCGGATCTATCGACCTAGTGCTGCAGGGGGAGCAACCACTCGCTGTGGGTGCCACTGAGAATGCCTTCAAGTTCGACAGGACTGGACGACGCGCTCAGCTTGGCTACCAAGATGCAGCTGCTGACCGCATCCTGAAGCTCTACCTATCCGCAGTGGGACTGACTCAGCTGATCAAGCAAGAACCGGCAACTCCTCAATCCGTACGAGACTTCGCCGACAGCCTCGCTGAGGAGATTCTGAAGGTTTTGGGCGAGACGGTCGGACCCGACGCTTTGCGAGCCTTGTCTGCAGGGTTCCTCCGATTCGCAGACATTGCCGAGAACCACTCTGACTACAACGAAGAAGGAGCCGACCATGACACTGACACCAAACCTGCCTCTGACGCTGATCGTCCGCCGGCCTCGGGAACACCGCGCGAAACGCGCGAAGGTGAGAAGACCTCGTTCGGGCGCGTCGGCCAAGCCCTCTCCGGCGTCCAAGACAAGCCGGACGGCTTGAACGAGCAGCAATCAAGCCTAGAGGCTGGAGAAGTTGTGCACATGGTCCCGCCTCCAGCCGGAACCGCACCATACACACTCGCCGCGTCTGCACACTGGCCCGATGGCGTCGACGTCGACGCCAGCGGCACCGCAGACGAATACCAAGCCTGGCTCGACGACGGCAGCCCTGATACCTGGCGCGTGTACCGCGAACGCCGCAACGCCGGACTACGACCAGCGGCACTCGACTACGGACCCGACGATGAAGGCGAGTCCGAGCGGGCAGCACGCGAGCAAGATGAAGCGGCCGAGGGATCGCAGGATGGCGAGGAGTGACCAACTACCACTTCTGGGAGGACTCGCCAGACTACGACGAGCCTCCCGAGGATGACCCGTGGGAAGAGCCGCTCGACCCGTGGGAAGAGGCCGAACTATTCGACCTGATGGAACGAGAGCGCGAAGCTGCATCGAAGCCCTCGATGCACGTGTTCATCGACGACTCCGGCGATGGCGGGTTCAAGCTCGACAAAGGATCATCCAGCCACCTTGTGATGGCGGCCTGCGTGTTCCGCGACCCAACCGAGATTGAGCACCTGGCAGACCGGATCGAGGCATGCCGGACGAAGTGCAAGCACCGCGGCGAGTTCAAGTATTCGAAAGGCACCAAACGCCAGCGTGATCACTTCTTCGAGTACATCGAACCGGTCAAGTTCGACATCCGCACGATAGTGATCGATAAGGCGATCATCTACAGCCCGACGCTCAGAAGCTCTGCGAGCAAGCTGAAGAGCTTCGCGATCCGCATGCTGCTAACCAAGAACTACGGTCAGATCAACAACGCGAAGGTGATCATCGACGGACTCGACATCAGAGGCTTCGGGATCCCCGACGCCGAGTACCTGATGCGCAAGGTGCACGAGGAACGACCGGGCGTCATCGACTCTGTGCGATTCGGAGACTCCACTCAGAACGTCGGGCTGCAACTCGCCGACATGGTCGCCGGAGCGATCAATGCGCACGTGAAGACACACGCAAAATCCGACAGCACACATTTCGACCTGATCCGCCCGCGGACGTATCAGCCCAGAGGATCACTGTGGAGGTACAAGTGATGACATGGGTCGGCCCCCATGCCTATCGCGTGAAGCGAACGCGCACCAAAGGGAGACTATTCGGCATGAGGGCCTCGGTAGCTACAGTGTTGCACATAGAACCTTGCAAGGGAATTACATCCACGTAATTCCTGGTCAGGATCGGTTTCTGTCGGAGGCTCGTGATTTGGTGTCCGCTATGTACCACCCATGGCGACACGCGCGAGACCTCGGCCTGGCGATCGAGTTCGTCAACGGACTACGACCCCGAGGCACCTATGCAGCCGGGCTCGTCCAGATCCGCGCCGGCCTCTCCCAACGCGAACGCCGCGTCGTCCTCGCCCACGAAATCGTGCACTGCGAGCGAGGCGACGACGGCATCGCCTGCTCCCGCTGGCACCTCCAGAAGCGCGAACGCGCCGTACACCTCACCGCCGCACGCCGACTACTCCCCATCGAGGAGATCATCGCCGCCCAGCACGAACCCGACCCGGCGATCGCACTATGGGTCGACGACTACACGCTCGCGCTCCGCATGCGGCACCTCGACCCGCACGAACGCCGCCAGCTCGACCTCGCCACCGACGAATGGCGAATCGCATGACCGACGACGACCGCACACTGCTCGACTTCGCGGCACGCATCTATCGAGACCGCGGTGCCCACGCTATGGCGACCCTCTTCGGAGTCACGACCCAAGCCATCTCCTCACACATTCTGGCGGTGACGCTAGAGGGTGAACTGAACGCCGAGGCTACTTTCAAGAAACTCTTGAAATAGCCTGGTCATGACAGGTCGATTAACCACTACAGCCTCGACATGATCCTGGCTGTCGGCTACCGCATCCGCGGTCCTCTCGGTGTCGAGTTCAGGCTCTGGGCTTCAACCGTCCTGCGCGAGTACCTCGTCAAGGGCTTCGCGATGAACGACTCACGACTCAAGCGGGCATCACGTACACCGCTGTCCGCACCGAACTCGGGCTCATCGTCACCCGCTACTGGCAACGACTCGGGAGACTCCTCGACGACCCCGATGCGATCGCCTACGCGCCCGTCGTTATCAATCGGCTGCGGCGGATCACCGCCAGATAAGCTCGATACCCTCACCGTCAGGATACGAGCGGCGACCACCACCAATCCGCCAGATCCGGACGTCCACGATCGACCGCACCAGATCGCGGCGATCACGGACATCAAGCGCCTCCCACCGCTGACGGGCACCCGCACCCATCATCGATGCCACCAACGGCGACGACATCATCGACCGGGCACGCTGCTCCGCCGCCTCAATCTGCGGCAGAAGCCTCGCCTCAATCCGCGCCAACGCCGCCGGAGACAAATCACCTTCGGCTGCCGCATCCGTGAAACCGTCGAGCCGCTGCCTGAGCGCCCGCACCTCACCAGCAGCCTCCGCATACCCAGTATCAGAGGCCGCGAGATTCTGCACCAAATCCTGCCCCTCGAGACGCCTGACGACAGCCTCAGACACGAACGGATCGACCCGGTGGATGACACGGGACACACAGAATCGTCCACCACCGACAGTCGGCTGAGAACCTCGGCACATGTACGAGTCGTATCCGCGGTTCTTGATGCGAATCATCGGACTGCCGCAGTGACCGCACAAGGCGATTCCGCTCAGCAGCCACCGCGGCTCACTCCCCCTTGGACGAGTCACCCTCGACGGATCGCTCAGGATCGCGATGACCCGCTCATGGTCCTCCACTGACACCAGAGGTTCCCACACGCCCTTCCCAACGATCTTCCCCCGATGAGTCAGCAAACCCGCGTAGGTGGGGTTCTTGGCGATCGCGCGGAACGTCTGCGAAATCCACTGCCCCGGCGTCCCATCCCGTTTGGGGCGCGGCGCGGGGATACCACGTTCGTTGAAGTCACGGCAGATGCTGTAGATGCTGTCCCCGGCGATGAGTCGCCGCACGATCTCGCGCACGTGGGGCGCAGTTTCCGGGTCTGGTACACGGGTGATGGATTGGCCGGTGTCAGGGTCGCGGAGAATGCGGTACCCGTATGCGAGCTTCCCGTGTGGTCGGCCGGCCTCGCGGTTGGCGCGCATCGACCTCATGATTCGTTCCCGAGTCTGCTCGACTTCTTTCTCGGCGAGGAGTGCGTCGAGGCCGGTGGTGAAGCGGTCGTCGCCGGATGCGAGGTCGTAGGTGCGGCCGGAGTAGGACCAGAGAACGCGGCGGCGTGAGCAGAGGTCTCGGAGGTCGATGTAGGCGCGGAGGTCGCGTTGTGCGCGGGACGCTTCCCAGGTGACGAGGACGTCTCCGGGTTGGAGGATTGAGTCGAGGCGGGCGTAGGCGGTGCGTTGGCCTCGGGAGTAGCGGGAGGCGCCGATGTCGTTGTCGGTGAGGACTTCGGCGACGGTCCAGCCTTCACGGGCGGCGACAGCGCGGCACTCTTTCTCCTGTTCGGAGACGGATTTGCCGTGTCCGCTGGTGTCGGAGGAGACTCGGCAATAGATGATCGCGCGCATGCTCACGGTATACAACCCCTATCGGACAATCAGACCGGAGACAGCGATGAGGTGTGCCAGACCGGCGGCCCGGAAGTCGGCGGCCGTGCGTTCGTCGAGTCCGCTCACATCGCCGAGGACGAGTCCCGGCAGCAATCCCGCCGACCGCTCGGGCAAGGCCCGCAGCGACACATCTCGCAACCGCTCCCGGACGGTACCGGCAGCGCGCTGCCACCACGGCGGTCCCCGCAGCCCGGTCATCGGACCGGTCGCGGTCAACTGCGCGGCCTGCAACCGGTCGGCCGCACGGTCACGCGGTGGCCGGACGCGGACTCGTACGCGGTACCGCTCGCCGGGCAGCACATCCGGGCCGTCCACCGGCGCGGTCAGCTGTGCCGCGACCGGTCGCTGGCGGAGGCCGCTCAGCGCACGGACGGTGACCGGAACGCGCATGCGTCCGCCGGTGAGGAACACCGGGTCGCCGGTGGTCTCCACCTCGACGGTCGGCTTGCCCTCAGCGGTTCGGATCGGTGCGGAGTCGACGGCGATCACTCGCAGGACGACGGCCAGCGCGGACGCCGCGATCAATCCGCACGCCGCTGCGGCCGAGACGCCGATCGCGCGACGCAGGCCCGCGTTCCGCCTGCTCCACACCGCTGTGGCGATTCCGGCAGCCCCGAATCCGGCGCTTATCGACACGCTCACCGCGACCGGCGCCGCGAGCGCCGTCGCCGCGGCCGCCCAGCATCCCGCGGCCGGTGCCGCGAGCCGCAGGTCGGACGTGCGCACCTCGCTAACCGACCGTCACCAGCGGCTTGAGCTTGGCCAGCCTGCCCGGTCCGATGCCGTCCACCTCCGCGAGCCGGTCAACCGAGTCGAACCGGCCGTGAGCCTGCCGCCAGGCCAGAATCGAGGCTGCCGTCACCGGGCCCACTCCGGGCAGCGCGTCCAACTGCTCGGCGGTGGCCGTATTCAGATCGACGAGGCCGGTGCCCGCCGCCGGCGCACTGCCGCCGGGAACCGATGGCGACTCCCCCGCCGGCGCCGAACCCGCCGCCACCACCGCGCTGCGGACCGTCGCCTCCTCCCCGCCCCTGCCGATGAGGATCTGGTCTCCGTCGTGCAGCGGCTGTGCCATGTTCAGGCTCAGCAGATCGGCGCCGGGCCGGGCCCCGCCTGCTCGCTTCAGCGCGTCCGCCACTCGCGCCGCACCGGTCAGTTCCACCAGACCCGGCCGATTGACCAGACCCACGACGCTCACCACGATCCGCGGAGACGACGGCGGCGGTACCGACGCGGAATCGCCGCCGGATGCGGCCGCCGGCGCGCGCGGGCCGGCGCTCGACTCGAAGGCCACCAGCGGCGCCGTCGGCTCGTTCTGTTTCAGCAGTGAGTACCCGGCGATCGCACACGCCACCAGACCGACGACGATCAGGCCGATCGCGGCCGGCGGCAGCATCGTGAACCGGCGACGCGGCGCATCCCATTCGTCGTCCCACGGCTCCTCATCGTCACCGTGCCGGGATCGGTCGCCGTCACCGAGCGACTCGATGCCCGCCGGCTCGTAGCGCTCCGGCTCATAACCTTCCTGCTCATAGCCTTCCTGCTCGTAGTCGTCGGGGCGGTCGGCGCCGTCCTCGTCCTCCGGTTCATCCGAGAGGCAGTCGAATTCAGCCCGCTGCGACCACGCCCGTCGGCCCTGGGGCGTATCGAGCCAGTTCGGCATGCCAGTGACACCCCACGGCGTGTCGGCCCGCGGGGCCGGCCCCGCCAGGCGTGCCAGTGGATCGGCCCCGGTTGCGCGGTCGCGGGCCACCCGCTTGTTCCTCCCCATGCCGGGAAGAGTAGGCAGCGCGCCCGCCGCGCGGCGGTGCCGATCCGGCGATCCCGGTCATCTGTGGACCGCTTCGCCGAACTCCACAGACGCGGCGCACGCGTCGAGCCCGCTCAGCTCACGGACGACTCGATGCCGTCGAGGAATCTCCGCAGCGCCGACGTCAACAGCACCTCGGGATCGTACGGGTACCCCACCTCCATGATCCGGCGCATGTTCGGGAACCGATCCGGTGGCGTCAGTCTGCGCAGCTCCGCCACCTGGGTGTCCATCCACTCGTCGTTGCTCATCCCCGTCTCCGCGGCGTCGGCCAGCTCCGGCTCGAGAGTCAGACCCACCGCCCGGATCAGATTCAGCAGGCCGAGATAGTCGGTGAACGCCTGCACCGGATCGAGTCCGGTGGCGTGAAGCGCGGACAGCATCGATTCGGCGAGCGGCATCGCCTGGGGCATGGCCGCGGGCCGGGTCATCGAGAGCGCGCCCGCCAGCCACGGGTGACGGACCATCGTCGCCCACATCGACGTCGCGGCCGCCTCCAGATCGGCGCGCCACTGTCCCGACGCGTTCGGTGCCCGCACTTCGCCGAGGACCCGGTCCACCATCGCGAACTCGAGTTGTTCCCGGCTCGGCACGTACCGGTAGACGGCCATCGTCGGAATCTCGAGCGCCGAGGCCAGCCGTCGCATCGACACCGCGGCGAGCGACTCGGCGTCGGCGATCGCGACGGCCGCGCTCACCACGCCGTCCGCGGTCAGCACGGCGGGGTCGCCGCCGTCCGGTGCGAGCACCACGCTGCCCCGTCCGGGCACCGACTCGATCAGACCGTCCGCCTGCAGCAGCGAGAGCACGCGGCTCGCCGTCGCCATCGCCACGTTGTGGTCGCGCATGATCGCCCGGGTGGATGGGACGGCGTCGCCCGGGCGCAATCGCCCGGTGACGATCCGCATTCGCAACTCGTCCGCGATCTGCTCCGCTCGGCTCATCTGACCGCCCTCCCCCAGTGCTCTAGTGCACTTTTACGAAAAGTACACGTGAACACCGTATCGCAGTGCACTCGATACGGCGTACGGTCGCACCATGAAGAAGTTGGAGATTCTCATCAGCGGCGCATCGATCGCCGGCCCCGCATCCGCTCTGCTCCTGGCCCGGCAGGGGCACCGGGTCACCGTGGTCGAACGGGCTCCCCGGCTCCGCCCCGGCGGCCAGACCGTCGATCTGCGCGGGGCCGGACGGACCGTGATCGACCGAATGGGACTGACGCCGGCCACCGACGCACGCCTGCTCGACCAGCGCGGGATCGCGACGGTCGACGCCCGCGGCCGACGACGCAGCGAACTGCCCGTGGAAGCCTTCGGCGGCAACGGCATCGTCTCGACTCACGAGATCCTGCGCGGCGATCTCGCCGAGGTGCTCGTCGGGGCCGTGCCGGAGTCCGTCGAGTACCTGTGGGACGACTCGGTACGCGCCATCGAACAGCACACCGGCTCGGTGACCGTCTCCTTCGAGCGCGCCCCAGACCGCTCGTTCGACCTGGTCGTCGGTGCCGACGGGCTGAGGTCCGCGGTGCGCCGCGCCGCCTTCGGCCCCGACGACCGCCATCTGCGGCCGATCGGGCTGCGGTACGCCTGGTTCACGGCGACCATCGATCAGCCGCTCGACGGCTGGTATCTGATGCACAACAGCCGCGGCGGCCGAGTGGTGTCGGCCCGCCCGTCACGCGTCGACGGGACGGTCAAGGCCTCGCTCGCCGTCCGCGGAAGCGACCCGGAGCCGCTGCACGACCGCGAGAGCCAGTGGCGCATGCTCGAGGAAGCGTTCGACGGCGTCGGATGGGTGGCGCCCCGATTGCTCGAGCAGATGCGCTCGGCGACCGACTGGGCCTACGCCGATCTCGCTCAGGTGCGGATGGAGCGTTTCGCCTCCGGGCGGGTGGCGCTGGTCGGCGACGCCGGCTACTGCCCGACGCCGCTGACGGGTCTGGGCACCACCCTGGCTCTGGTCGGGGCATACGTCCTGGCCGGTGAGCTCGGGCGTTCCGGCGGCGAGGTCGCGCCCGCGCTCACCGAGTACCAGGCGGTGATGCGGCCGTTCATCGCGCGTACTCAGCAGCTGCCGCCCGGCGGCGCATCAGGGTACGCGCCGTCGAGCCGTGCGGCCGTCGCCCTGAGCCGCTTCTCCTACTGGTCGATGGACAAGTGGCCGATGCGGTCGTTGCTCGCCGGCCAGTTCGCCAAGGCCGACGGCATCGATCTGCCCGACTACGGCGCGTGATCAGCGCAGGGGTCCGAGTCCGTGTCCGAGGCTGATGCCGACCGCCCCCGGCCCCACGTGGCTGCCGAGCACGGCGCCGAGATCGACGACGATGGTGGAGGTGATGTTCTCCAGGCGCCTGCTGATCTGCGCGAGCACCTCGGTCGCCAGGTCGGGGTTCTGACAATGCTGGATCCCGACTGTCACGGCGTCGTCGCCCGCGAGTTCCACGGCGGCGTCGAGCATCTTCGCGACCGCCTTGGTGGACGTGCGATGCCGTTCGCGCAGCGTCAGGAGTCCGTCGGACATGTGCAGGATCGGCTTGATCGCCAACGCCGAACCGAGCAGGTGTCCGGCGGCGCTGATCCGGCCGCTGCGCCGCAGATTGTCCAGCCCCTGCACGCAGAGCAGTGATTCGGCCGTCGCGGCCGCCCGGACCGCGGCCTCGTACACCTCGTCCCGAGACGCGCCGTTCTCGGCCGCCTGAACCGCGGCCATCGTCGTCAGGCCGAGCGAGATCCCGACCGAGCGCGAGTCGACGACGCGGACCTCACCGTCGGTCTGGTCCGCCGCCAGACGCGCGGCGCCCCACGTGCCCGACAGCCTGCGCGAGATGTGCACGGCCACCACCCCGTCGCCCTGGCTGGCCTCCCACGCCTGCGCGTACGCGCGCTTGAGATCGCCGAGGTTGGCACCGGACGTGGTGACCTTCTGGGAGCCGATGACGTCGGGCGGGATCTCGTCGACGCCTTCGGCGTACTGGGCACCGTCCTCGGTGTGCAAGTACAGCGGCACCTGGCCGATCCCGTGCTCGTCGAGGAGTGTCGCGGGCAACCGCGAGGACGAATCGGTGACGACGACGACTGGCACCCCTACACGGTAGCCGGTCGGTTTGGGTGATTCGACGGTGAGTCAGCCGAGAACGGCGCGGACCGCGGGCGTCATGAGCGCGGCGATCCGTCGGTGGGCCTCGAATCCCCAGTGGATGCCGTCCGGGTTCATCTCGACCGCCGGGTCGGCGAACGCCTCCGCCGTCACCGGATAGAAGTCCACGGTCGGCAGTCGGTGGCGTCGCGCCCACTCGCTGATCGCGGCCGTGGTCGGGATCCGGCCCGGGTGGACGTTTCCGTAGTACGGGCTGTCGTGGGTCGGAGGCAGCGCGACGACGACCGGCAGATCCGGACGCAGGTGCGCGAGCGCACCCCGGATCTTCTCGAAGTAGCGTGCGGTCTCCGCCGGCGGAATGGCCATGGGCCAGCCGATCGGCGACAACCGGGGCTGCAGCCAGCCGTAGGCGCCGCGCACCGCCTGGCGCAGCTTCGCCGGCCGCACGTATCGGATCTGCTCGCGCAGCGCGGTCGGCAGCGGCGACGGCAGCGAGTCCATCCCGCCGAACGCCAGCACGAGGACCTCAGCTTCCGGCACTGCGGCCCACACCCGCGGGTCCTGCGTGATCGCCCACCAGATGTCGCGGCTGGTCCAGCCGATACGCGCGAAGAGTTCGACGTCGCGGCCGGTGTCCGCACCCACCAGGTTGGGCCAGATCCGCGGATCGTCGGCGGCGAGCCCTCCAGTGGCTCCGTAGAAGGACAGGGAGTCGCCCAGCACCATGATCGAACCCATAGCGGTCTACTGCACCGTGCTCTCGGCCGACTCCGCGGAGGCGTTCCAGACGTCCAGACGCCACACCGGTTCCTCACCCGGCAGGGCGTGGCCGGACAACTGCACCCAGCTGGTGTTGGCGAGGCCTCCGAAAATGGGCCAGTTCTCCACCGGCAGCCCGAGCAGACCCGCGGTCAGCGCGGCGATCACCCCGCCGTGCGCCACCAGAACCACCGGCGCCTCGGCGTTCTCGCCCTGCCCCCAGTCGTCGAGACGGTCGACGAGTTCGGTGACCACCGGGACCGACCTGCCCGCCACCTCGACGCGTGACTCACCGTTCGGCGGCGCCCAGTGGGCGTCGTCGCGCCAGTGCCTGCGCGCACCGGGCGCGACGGTGTCCACCTCGGTGTGGGTCATACCCTGCCAGTCGCCCAGATGCGTCTCCCGCAACCGGACGTCGGTCTCCACCTCCTGGCCGGTCACCGCGGCCAGCGCGAGCGCCGTGTCGTAGGCGCGGCGCAGGTCGGAGGAGCGGATCAACCGGGGTCCACGAGTGGCGAGAGCCCGGCCGGCGACGGCCGCCTGCGCCACCCCGACCGGCGACAGCTCGGTGTCGAGTTGACCCTGCATCCGCCGTCCCGCGTTGTACTCGGTCTGTCCGTGGCGCAGCAGGATCAGCCTGCGGACGATCGGAGTCAGCCGTTCGACACTGGTGTCGCCGGCGTCGGGTTCACTTCTCATTCGCCCGTCGCGGATTCTGCGCCGGAGGGTTCACCGTCGTCCTCGGCGGCGCGATCGCGCGACGGCGGCTCGATGCCGTCGATCTCGATCGCCGGGCAGTCCTTCCAGAGCCGTTCGAGCCCGTAGAAGTCGCGCTCGTCGTCGTGCTGGACGTGCACGACGAGATCGCCGTAGTCGAGCAGCGCCCAACGGCCCTCACGCGTCCCCTCCCGGCGCAACGCCTTGTATCCGGCTTCGCGCAGCTTGTCCTCGATCTCTTCGACGATCGAGTTAACCTGCCGTTCGTTGTCCGCAGACGCGATGAAGAAGGCGTCGGTGATGACGAGCGTGTCGGAGACGTCGAGGGCGACGATGTCGGTCGCCACCTTGTCGGCGGCGGCCAGAGCCGCGATCGTCACCATCTGGCGGGCTTCGGGAGAAGCGGTCACGCGAGGTCCTTTCGGTACAAACCGTGCTTGGCGATGTACTGGACCACTCCGTCCGGTACCAGGTACCAGACCGGGCGTCCCGCGGCGGCGCGTGCACGGCAATCGGTCGAGGAGATCGCCAGCGCGGGGATCTCCAGCATCTGCAGGGCATCGGCCGGTTTGGCCGCCAGATGCTCCATCAGATGTGTGGCATTCAGTTCGTATCCGGGTCGCGAGACTCCGATGAAGTTCGCGAGCTCGAAGAGGTCTTCCCAATCATGCCAGGAGAGAATCGTCTCCAAGGCGTCCGCACCGGTGATGAAGTACAGTTCGTCGTCCGGATAGGTCTTCCGGAGGTCGCGGAGGGTGTCGACGGTATACGTCACGCCTTCGCGATCCACGTCCACCCGACTCACCGTGAACCGCGGGTTGGAGGCGGTGGCGATGACAGTCATCAGGTACCGGTGCTCGGCGGGCGAGACCAGCCGCGACGGGTCGGGCGCGTGGTCGCCCTCCTTCTGCCACGGTCGGCCCGTCGGGACGAAGACCACCTCGTCGAGTCCGAAGCGGTGGGCCACTTCGCTGCCCGCGACGAGGTGCCCGTTGTGGATCGGATCGAACGTCCCGCCCATCACGCCGATCCGGCGGGGCGCGCGTGCGGCCTGTGACATGCCGGTTGAGTCTACCGGGAGCGGTTCGGGCGGCGGTCGCGGGCCGGGGTGCGGGGTCGGGAGGGTTTCGACTCGCTCCGCTCGCTCAACAGGCCTGGGAAGAGTCGCTCAAACAAGCCTGGGGAACGGTCGCTCAACCAGCGTGCAGAAGGGGCGCTCAGCCGGCCTGGGAAGGGTCGCTCAGCAGGCCTGGGGAAGGACGTGCGGGAGTGTCAGACCGGGAGCAGGTCGGCGATCACTCTCGACAGTTGGTCGGCGTTGCGGCACTCGAACATCTCGATCACCTCTGCATACTTGCCGGCGTCCGAGTCGCCGGAGTCCCACGACGACCGGCGTTCCGGGTTGAGCCAGTAGGCGTTGCGGACACGGTCGCGCATCGCGGCGAGGGCGTCGGCGTGCGTCGGGCGGAAGTTGTTGCGCGCATCGCCCAGAATCAGCAGCGCGCTCTTGTGCGTGAGCGAATCACCGTAGCGGGCGTTGAACCCCTTGAGCATGTGACCGTAGTCGGAGTGGCCGTCGCGCGTGCTGATCGAGGCCTCGGTCAGCATGCGGTGCATCCGCTCGCCGAACTGCTCGTCACCGCTGCCGCGGTCGAAGAACTCGGTGACCTCGTCGACCGTGTCGACGAAGGCGAACACCCGCACATGGGAGAACTGCTGGCGAAGGGCGTACACCAGTTGCAGCGTGAACTGACTGAACCCCGCGACCGAACCGGAGACGTCGCAGATCACGACCAGTTCGGGTTTGCCGGGCCGCGGCTTGCGGCGGCGCAGCTCGATCGGCACGCCGCCGGTCGACATCGAGGCTCGCAGCGTGGCCCGCACGTCCACCTGGCCGTGATGGTTGCGCCTGCGCCGGAACTCGAGCTTCGCGGCCAGCAAGCGCGCGATCGGTGCGATCGTGCGCCGCATCTTGGCCAGATCCTGCGGATTGGCCGAGAAGAAGTCGATCATCTCCGGCAGCTTCGGCACCGCGTACTGGCCGACGGCGTCGCGCCCGCGCACCTCGGCCATGCGGCGCTGCGTCTCGGTCGTCACCGCGTCCCGCAGCCGTTCGGTCGCGTCCCGAGCCGCGCGACGGCTCATCGGATCCGTGCCAGGCCGCCCGCCCGACTCCGTCGGCTCCCCGCCGGCCATCGCCGCCGCGATACGGGCGATCAACGTCTGCGGCGAGATCGCCGTCATCGCCTGATAGGTCGAGTACGCCTCACCGCGCGCGGACTCGTACTGTCCCACCTCGCCGACGATCATCGCGACCAGCTGGTCGAACCGGCCGTCGCTCATCGCCTCAGCATCGGCGAGCACATCCGCGGTCAGCTCCCGCAGGGCCTGCACGTCGACGTTGCCGTCCGCGTCGCGCGGAACCTCCATGGCCGACCGCCGCGCCGCCGAGCCGAGCGGGAACCACAGCTCGAAACACAGATCGAAGGTGTCGCGGTGAGTGTGGTCGCCCAGCAGCGTCGCAGCGAGCCCTTCCCGCAGCGAGTCGCGGTCGAGCAGATCGAGCACGCTCATCGCCTGCCCCGCGTCGATCAGACTCGACGGCCCCACCGTGATGCCGCGGCTGCGCAGGTCGTCCACGAAACCGGTCAGGGTGTCGACGAGCGGCTCCGTCATCGACTGCGTGATCCCATCAGTGACATCCCACCGCTCATCTGTCACCGAGTTTGAGTTCGCGCAGTGCGGTCTTCACATCCGGGCGGTGTTTGAGCACCACTCCCAGAGTCCGCGCCACCAGTGAGTCGTCGATCCGACCCGACGCGACGTCGGCGCCCGCGGTCATCGCCAGAAGGGTGTTGCCCCAGTCGATGGTCTCCGCCACCGACGGCTTCTTCTTGATGTCGAGGGTCCGCAGCACCCCGACGATCCGCACGATCTCCTCCGCCAGCCGGGCAGGCAGCTCCGGCACGCGGGAGGCGAGGATCTCCCGTTCGAGTTGTGCGTCCGGGAAGTCGATGTACAGGTACAGGCAGCGGCGCTTGAGCGCCTCCGACAGTTCGCGATTCGCATTCGACGTCAGGAGCACGATCGGACGGCGGACCGCGGTCACCGTCCCCATCTCCGGAATCGTGATCGCGAAGTCGCTGAGCACCTCGAGCAGCAGACCCTCGATGTCCACGTCGGCCTTGTCGATCTCATCGATCAGCAGCACCGTGGGCTCGGTCCGCGAGATCGCCGTCAGCAGCGGCCGTGCGAGGAGGAACTCCTCGGAGAAGATGTCCCCCTTCGTCGCATCCCAGTCCCGATGACCCGCCGCCTGGATCGCGAGGATCTGCTTGGCGTGATTCCACTCGTACAGCGCCCGGGCCTCGTCGATGCCCTCATAGCACTGCAGCCTGACCAGCTCCGAGCCGGTCGCCTGCGCCAGCGCACGGGCCAGCTCCGTCTTGCCGACACCCGCGGGGCCCTCCACCAACAGCGGCTTTCCGAGCCGGTCGGCGAGGAAGGCCGTGGTGGACGTCGCGTCGTCGGCCAGATAGCCGGTCTGCTTGAGCCGTGACCGGACGTCGTCGACCCCGGTGAACGCGGGCCGCACATCGTCACGCACGACGGGACCGCCGAGGTTCTCCGCCGCGCTCATGCGGGACGGATCTGTCCGTCGCCCCACACCAGCCATTTGGTCGAGGTGAGTTCCGGAAGCCCCATCGGCCCACGCGCATGGAGCTTCTGCGTCGAGATGCCGATCTCGGCGCCGAAGCCGAACTGCTCGCCGTCGGTGAACGCCGTGGACGCGTTGACCATGACAGCGGCCGCGTCGACACGCGAGGTGAACTCGTTGGCCGCCGAGAGACTTCCGGTGATGATCGCTTCGGTGTGACCGGTGCCGTACGTCGCGATGTGCTCGATCGCGGCGTCGATGCCGTCGACCACCTTGAGCGCGATGTCGAGCGAGAGGTATTCGCGGTGCCAGTCGTCCTCCGTGGCGGGTTCCATTCCGGGTTCCTCACCGTGGATCACCACTCCCTGAGCCTGCAGCGCAGAGGTGATCGGAACCAATGCTCGGTCGGCGATCTCGCGGTCGATCAACACGGTCTCGACCGTGTTGCAGACGCTGGGCCGACGGGTCTTGGCGTTGAGCACGATCCGGGTCGCGACGTCGACATCGGCATCCCGGTGGACGAAGATGTGGCAGTTGCCGGTTCCGGTCTCGATGGTCGGGACCTTGGCGTTCTCGACGATCGCGTTGATCAGTCCGGCACCGCCGCGCGGGATCACCACGTCCACCAATCCGCGCGCCTGGATCAGCGCGGTGACGCTCTCGCGGCTCTCGCTCGGCAGCAACGACACCGCGTTCGGGTCGATCTGGTGGTCGCGCAGCACTCCGCGCAGCACCTCCACCAGCGCCGCGTTGGACGCCGCGGCCGACGACGACCCGCGCAGCAGGACCGCGTTTCCGGATTTGAAGGAGATGCCGAAGCCGTCGACCGTGACGTTGGGGCGGGCCTCGTACACGAATCCGACCACGCCCAGCGGCACCCGCACCTGACGCAGTTCGAGACCGTTGGGCAGGGTCTTCCCGGCCAGTACCTCGCCGATCGGATCGGGCAGCGCCGCCACCTGGCGCAGGCCGCCGGTGATGCCCGCCACGCGCTCCGGGGTCAGACGCAGTCGGTCGACCAGCGACGCCTCGGTGCCTGCTTCCTCGGCGCGACGCACATCGTCGGCATTGGCTGCGAGAACGTCCTCGGCTGCCGAGTCGATTGCATCGGCGGCCGCCAGCAGCACGGCGTTCTTCTGCGCGGTCGTCAGTGGCCCGAGCGTGCGGGCGGCCTTCTTGGCGGCGGTGGCGAGTTCGGTGACCGCGGCCGTGACGTCTGCCGTCACGCCGGCGGTCGCGTCGACCGAATCGGCGGTGGGTGCACTCATGACTCCAGGGTAGCCGCGACGGCCGGTCACACCCGCGGCAGCCGCACGGTGAACGTCGCTCCCCTGCCGGGCCCGTCGCTCGCGGCCGACAGGCTGCCGCCGTGCTGTTCGACCAGAGCCCGCGCGATGGTGAGCCCGATCCCGCTGCCACCGTGGTCCCGATCGCGGGCGGTGTCAGCACGATAGAACCGGTCGAAGACGTGGGAGAGATGGTCGGAGGCGATACCGTCGCCGGTGTCGGCGACCTCGATGACGGCGTCCGGATCGGCACAGCGCGTCCGCAGCGTCACCGCGCCACCGTCAGGAGTGTGCCGCAACGCGTTGGCCAGCAGATTTCCCAGGACTTGGCCTATCCGTGCGGGGTCGGCGCGGACGGCTGTCGCCGCATGCGCCTCCACCCGCAGCGTCACTCCCTTCGCCGCATACGCCTCCCCCGCCGCGGCGGCCGCCGACTCCGCGAGTTCACGATCGGTGGTCCGCACCGGCATCACCGACAGCACGCCCTCCTGCGCCTGCGACACCGCGGTCACGTCCTCGGCGAGACGGCGCAGCCGGCCGGTCGCCGCATGCAGGATGTCCATCGTGTCGGCGTCCGGCCGCCGGACACCGTCCTCGACGGCTTCGAGATACGAGTCGATGGTGGCGAGCGGGGTGCGCATCTCGTGGGCGAGGTCCGAGAGCATCCGGCGGCGCGTCGCCTCGGTCTCCGCCAGCCGTGCGGCGAGCCGGTTCACCGCTGCGGCGAGCGCGTCGAACTCCCGTCCCATTCCGCCGCCGTGCACCCGCACGTCGTACCCGCCGTCCGCGATCCGGGCGGTCGACGCCGCCACCGCCGTGACGGTCCGTTGCGCGCGTCCGGCGAGGTACCAGCTCACCGCGAGCGCGGACACCGTGGCGATCACGGCGGCCAGTCCCCACGACACACCCACGGCAGCGGCGAAGGCGCGTTCGACGTGCATCGCCTCGCTCGAATCGCGGTCGATTCCCGCTTGACGCAGATGCTCATGGAAGATCCTCGGAGCGACGAGCCACGCGATCATCAGTGCGCACGCGGTGGTGGCGACCACGACCGCCGCCATCACGAGCATCAGTCCGGTGCCGACCGCGAACCGGCTCGGCCGACCGGTCGCGGTCATCGCCCGGTGCCCATTCGATAGCCGACGCCGCGAACGGTGCGCACATATCGTCCGTGGGCCGCGTCGTCGCCGAGCTTGCGTCGCACGTGGCCGATGTGGACGTCGACGAGGTGGTCGTCGCCGACCCATTCCGGGCCCCATACGGCGTCGATGAGACGACTGCGCGAGAACACCGTTCCGGGGGCCGACGAGAGCACCTCGAGAACATCGAACTCGGTGCGGGTCAGATGGACCGGCGCGCCTGCCACCCGCACCTCTCGGCCGGGAACGTCGATGGACAGGTCACCGACCACGCGGACCGTGCCCGACCGGCCCGCCGCCGCTCCGGCGAAACCGTTGCGAGGACGCCTCATCCGCGCCTGGATCCGTGCCGACAGCTCGCGCGGACTGAACGGTTTGGTCACGTAGTCGTCCGCCCCGATCGACAGCCCCACCAGCGTGTCGACCTCGTCGGCGCGTGCGGTCAGCATCACCACGTAGGCGTCGGAGAAGGTGCGCAGCCGGCGGCACACCTCCACACCGTCGAGTCCGGGCAACCCCAGATCGAGGACCACCACGTCGGGGTCCACACTTCGCGCGCGGGCCACCGCCTCGCCCCCGTCGCCGGTCACTGTGACCTCGAACCCATCCCGCTCCAGGTACGACGCCACCAGCGCCGCGATCGCCGCCTCGTCCTCCACCACCATCGCCCGTGCCGACATGGCCTCCATCTTGACCGGAATCCGGCCGGGATCTCATCTACCCGGGTGCCGACGGTCCGGAGCTTGAGCAAACCTTCACAGAAGGGTCATCGAACGAGGCGAGTCCGTGCGGCAGACTGGCTCGAGACCACCACGGAAGGAACGCTCATCGTGAGAACCCGACTCGCCGCCACCACGATCGCCGCCGCAGCTGTCATCGTCGGCGCCGCCGCGTGCAGCCCGAACGAGGAGGCCTCGGACGCCACCCACGACATGTCGAGCATGTCGGCCTCGCACGAGGCTCCGCATTCGTCGCAGGCGTCCGCCGGCACCGAACACAACGAAGCCGACGTGATGTTCGCTCAGATGATGCTCCCGCACCACGAACAGGCACTGGTGATGAGCGACATCATTCTCGCCAAGCCGGGTGTCCCGGGCAATGTCACGGCCCTGGCCAAGCGGATCAAGGACGCGCAGGGGCCGGAGATCGACAAGCTCAAGTCCTGGCTCACGGCATGGAACGAGCCGACGCATTCGTCGATGGACCACGAGATGGACGGCATGCTGTCCGAGGACCAGATCGCTCAGCTGCGCGCCGCACAGGGCACCGACGCCGCCCGGCTCTTCCTCACGCAGATGATCGAGCATCACGAGGGCGCGGTCGACATGGCCAAGGAGGAGATCGCCGACGGCAAGAACACCGACGCGGTCGAGATGGCCCGCGACATCGCCGACTCCCAGCAGTCCGAGATCGATGAGATGAAGGCGATGCTGAAGGGCTTGTGAGTCACCCCCAGGGTCATTGAGTGAGCGCAGCACCCCCAGGCTCATGCAGCATTCCCAGGCTCATTGAGCGAGCGCAGCATCCCCACAGGCTCATTGAGCGAGCGCAGCGAGTCGAAATCCCCCACCCCCGGTTTCGACTCGCTGCGCTCGCTCAACCACCGAGCACGAGAGTTCGACCCGCCGCAGAGCGCACCCTCCCCCAGGCCTAATGAGGCGAGCACAACATCCGCTCGCTCAACCACCGAGCACCAGAGTTCAGCCCGCCGCCGAGCGCACCCTCCCCAGGCTTATTGAGCGAGGACGAGAGTTCAGCCCACCGCAGAGCGCCCTCCCCAGGCTTATTGAGCGAGCGCAGCGAGTCGAAATCACCACACCGACAGCCAAGCCGAGAGGAGTCGCTCGACCCTTCAATCGACGGGCGACAAGACGGGGAACACCGCGTCGCGCAACAGCGGTGCGATGTCGGCTCGGCTCCGGTCGGTGGGCTCGACCCACGCGATCTCGGCGATCTCCGCACTCGCCGCGGGAACGCCGACCACAGGGTGCTCGAAGACCTCCGCGACGACGACGTGACCGGGTTCGTTCGCGGCGTCGGCTTCGAACGTGCCGAGAGCACGCAGTGAACTCTCATCCAGGTGCACTCCGAGTTCCTCCCGCGCCTCGCGTACCGCGGCTGACGCGAAACTCTCCCCCGGATCGAGCTTTCCGCCGGGGAACATGAACAGCGACGACCCGCGTTTGCGCACTACGAGCACGCGGCCCACCCGGTCGCGCATCACCACGGCGCTCACCACGATTCGACGATCCACTGTTCTCCCACCCGCTCAGCACGACCTCAGGACCGCACCGAGGATATCTCTCGACGGAACGTCGATTGGGAGTCCGTACGCGGTGAGGACGGCCACGAACTGGACCGCGTACTGGCAGTGAAAGGCACGCAGCGGCGGCATCCAGCGAGCCGGTTCAGCATCCGACTTCGCCTGGTTGCTCGCACCGTCCACCGCGACGAGGTTCGCCGGGTCGTTGGCGAACGACCATCGGCGCGGCGCCGGCCACCTCGACGCCCCCAGGTCCCAGGCGTAAGAGAGCGGAACGATGTGATCGATCTGCACTGCCGCCGAACCGCGACCGCGCTGGAATCCGATCGTCCGGCCGGTGTACGGGCTGGTCAGCGTGCCTGAGGCGACAGCACTCGGGCACGACGACGTACCGGTTCGCGCCGAAACCACGAGGTCGCGGGCGAGGATGTCGTTGCGGGTGTCGCAGGCATTGCCGCCGCCCCGCACCGCCGCATCGTCTGTCCACGCCGGACCGAAGGCGTCCCGGTCGTACGACGAGTCGTGAGGCGGCCGTCGGCCGAGGACGGGAAGCGCAGACAACGCGGCGCGCGCCCGTACAACGGCAGCCGCCGGCACCTTCGAAGGCGTGTGCGGAAGACCTGCCCCGACCGCGACCACTGCGGACGTGACCGCGAAGACCACGACGATCGTCCACTGCCGGACGGTGAGCCGAATCCGCCCGGGTCTGCGCCGCGACCGACTCCACCGCCATCGCTGAGCGGCCGCACGCGGCAGGCCGAGAAGACGCCCCATGCTCCTTAGACGCAGCCGCGACGGTCGCGGTTCCGCGACACGCGCTCAGCGCTGGATGTAGCGCACGCGCTCAGTGCTGGATATAGCGCACCAGATGTTCACGCTCGGTCTCCAGCTCATCGATCGCGCTCTTGACCACGTCCCCGATACTGATGATCCCGACCAGCGCCCCGTCGTCGAGGACCGGGAGGTGACGGACGCGGTGTTCGGTCATCGTCTCCCGCAGGCCCTCGATCTCGTCGCCGGGAGAGCAGGTGTGCACGATGGGAGTCATGATCCGGCCCACCGGACCGTCGAGGATGTCCGCGCCGCCCGAATGCAGCCTGCGAACCACGTCGCGTTCGGAGACGATGCCGGCGAGTGCACCGCCCTCGTCGATCACCACCACCGCCCCGATGTTCCACTCGTCGAGCGTCGCCAGCAGACTGCGCACCGTGGATGCGGCGCACACGGTGATCACTCCGCTGCCCTTCTTGCTCAGGATCTGGGAAATCCGCATTTCGCCGTCCTCCACCCGTTCGGTGAGCTGAATTCGACATCTCCAGGGTCCGCCAAAACTCGCCGAAAGACCAGACCCTGTCGCACCGCTCCCGCGCCGGTTGACGAGCGGGTACGGGCGCGACGGGGTTCCCAGCCCGGGGATGCGGTGGTTTCGACTCGCTGCGCTCGCTCAACCAGCGGGAGGGGAGCCGCTCAACCAGCGCGGGAGGGGAGCCGCTCAACCAGCGGGAGGGGAGCCGCTCGACCAGCGCGGGCGGGAGCCGCTCAACCAGCGCGGGCGGGAGCCGCTCGACCAGCGGGCGAGACGGTCACGACTTGTCGAGGTACTCGGCGCGGGAGGGCAGCAGGATTGAATGCACGAGATCGGCGAGTGGTTGGTGCGCCACCAGATCCGGATCGTCGAGCACGATCTGCTCCGCGAGGTCGCGGGCATCCGCGATGACCTCGGTGTCGTCGAGCAGCGAGAGGAAGCTCAACGAACTCTTGCCGCCCGACTGCAACGATCCGAGGATGTCTCCCTCGCGTCGCTGTGCGAGGTCGACGCGGGCGAGCTCGAAGCCGTCGTTGCTGGCCTCGACAGCACGGAGACGCTCCATCGACGGCCCCACGTCGCTCGCCGTCGTCATCAGCAGGCACAGCCCGGCATGACGACCGCGTCCCACGCGACCGCGGAGCTGGTGCAACTGGCTCACGCCGAACCGTTCGGCATTGACGATCGCCATCATGGTGGCGTTCGGGACGTCGACGCCGACCTCGATCACGGTGGTCGCGACCAGCACGTCCACGTCTCCGCGGGTGAAGCCGTCCATGACGTCGTTCTTCTCGTCGGCGGGCAGCCGACCGTGCAGGATGCCGATGCGGCGGCCCGCGAGCGGTCCCGCCTCCAACTGTTCGGCGAGGTCCAGCACGGAGACGGTGTCGTCGTCGGGCTCCTGATCCTTGGCGGCCTTCTTCGACTTCTTCACGTTGGTCTGTTCGTCGCCGATCTTGGTGCACACCACATACACCTGTCGGCCGGCGTCGATCTCCTCATTGGCCCGTGCCCAGACCCGGTCCACCCACTTCTGGTTGCGCATCGGCACCACGCTGGTGGCGATGGGCTGCCGGCCTCGCGGCAGTTCGGTCATCACCGACGTCTCGAGATCACCGAAGGTGATCATCGCGACGGTGCGGGGAATCGGAGTCGCCGTCATCACCAGGAAGTGCGGCCGGGTCTCGTCGCGACCCTTGGACCGCAGGACGTCGCGCTGTTCGACACCGAAGCGGTGCTGTTCGTCGACCACGACCATCCCGAGATCGAAGAACTCCACATGTTCTTCCAGCAGTGCGTGCGTGCCGATGACGATGCCCGCCTCCCCGGTGACCGCGTCGAGCAGCGTCTGGCGTTTGGCCGCGGTCCCGAGCGATCCGGTCAGCAGTCCGACGCGGGTCGCACCGTCGGCGGCGCCCAGTTCACCCGCTCGCGCGAGGTCTCCGAGCATCGTCATCACGGTGCGGTAGTGCTGGGCGGCGAGGACCTCGGTGGGTGCGAGGATCGCGCACTGGTGGCCGTTGTCGACCACTCGGAGCATCGCGAGCAGAGAGACGAGGGTCTTGCCGGAACCGACCTCGCCCTGCAGCAGCCTGCTCATCGGGTGCTCGCCGGCGAGGTCCTCGCCGATCTCCGCGAGAACGTCGCGCTGGCCGCCGGTGAGTTCGAACGGCAACCGTTCCAGGAGCCGATCCTCCAGGCCGCCGGGAACGTGCGGGCACGAGCGCGCCGACTCCGAGACCGCGCTCAAACGCCTGCGGGCGAGCTCGGTCTGCACGGCCAGCGCTTCGTCGAACTTCAGCCGAGCGCGTGCGGCCTCGATGTCGTCGAGGCTGTCGGGCAGGTGGATGCGGCTGATCGCCTCGTCGGCCGTGATCAGACCGCGTTCGGCGCGCTGCGCCTCCGTGAGCGGGTCCTCGGCGGGCACCGTGTCCGCCAGCACCTGCCGCACCGCACGCCAGATCTCCCAGGTCTGAACGTCTTTGGTGGCCGGATACATCGGGATGATGTCGCGCGAGAAGTTCGCGACGTCGTCGGGCGACGCCGTGGATCCATGCGAGCCCTTGCCCTCCAACTCTGCTTCCTCGGCGGCCAACTCGCCGATCATGGCGGCGTTCCCCACGACCTCGATGCCGTCGTCCTCGGGCAGCACCATCCAGTCCGGATGCGACAGCTGGATCTGGTCGCGGAAGAGCTTCACGGTGCCGGCGAGCGCGACACGGGTACCCGGTCGCAGCACCTTCTGGATCCATCGGGCGTTGAAGAAGCTCGCCTCGTAATCGGCGCGGCCGTCGTTGACCACGATCTTGAGAAACTGTCCGTACCTGCGCTTCATCTGGATCATCTGCGCCTTCTTGATGCGCCCGATCACAGTGATCCACTCGCCCGCCTCCGGGCGCTCGGACTCCGACAGATGACCGCGCCGCAGGTACCGGCGCGGCACGTAGCGGAGCAGTTCACCGACCGTGGTCAGTTCCAGTCCGGCCAGTTTCTTCAGCAGCGCCGGGTCCACCGACGAGTCGGTCAGCGGCGAGGCGGCGGTCAGCATCATTCGACGCCGACCTGCAACAGGTGCGACGACTGTCCGGTCTCGTACAGCGCCAGTTCGATGCCCGGGTAGTGCGCGTGCAGATGCTCGGCAATAGCCTCCCGCGTCCGTTCGTCAAGGTCGCGGCCCGCGAGCCCGGTCACCAGCTCGCCGCCGGTCGCGAGCATCAGATCGAGCAGCGCGGTGGCCGCCTGCCGCTGCTCGGGTGCGATGACCAGCACATCGGAGCCGATGAGTCCGAGGGTGTCGCCGATCTCGCAGGTGCCTGCGAGAGTCATCATCTTGGTGTTGGAGTGCATCAATGAGCCCCAGCGCGTGTTCGCGGCCGCCTCGGCCATAGCGAAGGCGTCCACGTCGGGCTCTTCGACCGGATCGTGCACGGCCAGGGCGGACAGGCACTGCACCATCGACAGCGTCGGCAGGAAGACCACCGACCGTTGGGGCGAACGCGCCTGCGCGCCCACCTGTACCAGATCCTGCGAGGACATCATCCCGTTCCCCATCACGATGACGTGGGCGCTGTCGGTCGCGCGGATCGCCTTCGAGAGCGTCGCCGGATGGACGCCGTGATCGGCCCGGACCACTGCCGCTCCCGCCTCGGCGAAGAGTTGTTCGGCGCCGTCGCCGGTGACCAGGACGACGACGGCCCGTTTGAACCGCGGCGGCGGCTCGTTGGCCCCCGGCGCGGCACGGATGGCGTCGAGCGCGAAGCAGCTGATCCGGATGTCGGTGAGCCGACCCAGTTCGATCCCGGCTTCAACCGCGGCCCCGGGGTCGTCGGTGTGCACATGCACGGAGAACCGCTCGCCGTCGGCGGAGCTGTCGCCGACGATCACGACCGAGTCGCCGAGTTGTCCGAGCCGGTCGCGGAGCCCGCCGATCTGCGCTCCTTCGGCGCCGTCGAGCAGATACATCACCTCGAAGTCGGTGTCGCCGGCACCGCCGCACTCTCCGGTCTCGTGGCCCGTACCGTGCACACTCGAGGTGAGGATGCCGCGGTAGGCGCGGCGCTTGTTGGCGACGCCGGTGACGACCAGCACGAGCGCGTCGGCCATCGCCAGGAAGCCTCGTGCACCGGCGTCCACCACACCCGCGCTCGCGAGTTCGGGCATCTGCTCGGGCGTGTGCTCGAGTGCTTCGGCGCAGTCGTCGGCCACCGCGCGCGCCAGATCCGCCGGTGATCCGGCGACATTGGCCGCAGCCGAATCCGCCGCGACCTGCAGCAGAGTGAGAACAGTTCCCTCCCTCGGCTCGCTGACGGCACGCCGGGCCGCGAGGGCGCCGAGGCGCAGCCCGTTCTTGCACAGTCGATTGAAACTGTGGTCGTTCTCGGCCATCGCGAGATCGACCGCGTCGGCGATCCCGACCAGGACCTGCGAGAGAATGACGCCGGAGTTGCCGCGAGCGCATCCGACGGCCGCCTCCGCGAGAGTGCGGGTCACCGCGGGCAGATCGGCCGCGCCGTCGAGGTCGTCGAGGACCGCGAGCGCGCCGGTCATCGTCTGCGCCATGTTGCTTCCGGTGTCCGAATCGGGGATCGGGAAGACGTTGAGGTCGTTGATCTCCGGACGCAGAGCCTCGAGGCCGTCGGCGCAGGCACGTGCCCAGTCCCTGATGAGCTGAGGATTGACCGCGGTACTGCTGTCTCCGGTCATCAACCGCACGACCACCCCGCCTTCCCGTCGCTCTCCGCCGGCCCGTCGCGATCCTCGTGCGCGGTCGCCGAACCGCCGGTGAACCTCGAATGTGCCCCGAGGTTACCGCCCGCCCCCGACACTCGGACAGGTACTGTCGCGGCGTCTGGTCCGGGCCCCTCGCCGAGGTCGCCGGGACTCTCGCGTTCCGGCGCCGATTTGGACACCCGAGGTCTGCGCGGTTATTCTATTCGGGTTGCCGATCGTCGCGGCGCGCACCGCAGCGCCCGCTATCGGCTGACCACTGACCCAAGTTTTCTACCAAGGGAGTTCGATCATGGCTGCCGTTTGTGACGTTTGTGGCAAGGGCCCCGGCTTCGGCAAGTCGGTCTCGCACTCGCATCGGCGCACCAACCGCCGCTGGAACCCGAACATCCAGTCTGTGCGCGTCGAGGTCGCCCCGGGCAACAAGAAGCGCAAGAACGTGTGCACCTCGTGCCTCAAGGCGGGCAAGACCGTCAAGGCCTGAGCGCACCACGCGTCAGGAGATCGCCGTCCGGCAGTGCCGGGCGGCGATTTCGTCGTCTCCGGAGTCGCCGAGTGCACCTGTCCGGCGCGGACGGCAACCACCCGGACCGGCCGGCGACGAGCGTTCCGTAGAGTACTCGCCATGGCCTCTGATCTGATCCGCGTCGACGACGACGGCGTTCTGAACCTCACCATCTCGACCGGCGATGCGGGAACCGCTCTCGATCACGCTCTGGTCCTGGAGTCGCGCGAGGCGCTGCGCGCTGTCACCCGGGGAAAGCTCGAGGCGGGTGCGGTGCTGCTCCGCGGCGCGGGCAAGAACTTCTGCGCGGGTGGCAATGTCGCGGCGTTCGCGGCGGCCGACGACCGCAGCGACTACCTGCGGGGCCTGGCCGACGATCTGCATTCGACGATCGAGTTCCTCTACGAGACGGAGCTTCCGGTGGTCGCCGCGGTGAAGGGCTGGGCCGCCGGCGCAGGCATGAGCCTCGTTCTGCACGCGGACATCGCGATCGGCGGTCGCGCCACCAAGATGCGTCCCGCCTATCCCGGAATCGGACTGTCGCCCGACGGCGGCATGTCATGGCTGCTCCCCCGCGTCGTGGGCGCGGCCCGCGCACGGCACATCATCATGACCGACCAGATCCTGGACGCCGACCGCGCGCTGGACCTCGGCATCCTGTCGGAGATCGTCGACGACGCTTCCGTCGAGCAGACCGCCCACGACGTCGCGGCCGGGCTCGCCTCCGGACCGCGCGGCTCCTACCGCGCGATCCGCCGTCTGCTGCACCACAGCGCCACCAGCACCCTCGGCGATCAGCTCACCGCGGAGTCGGCCTCGATCGCAGCCCTCGGATCCACGCCCGAGGGCGTCGAGGGAGTCGACGCCTTCGTCGCCAAGCGCGCGCCGGACTACGCCGCCGCCCGCCGGTAGTCCGACCGGATCAGGGCAGACGCCAGTCCACCGGATCGCCGCCGAGATCGAGCAGTTCCTCGTTGGCGCGGGAGAAGGGTCGCGAACCGAAGAACCCGCGCGACGCCGAGAGCGGCGACGGGTGGGGCGATTCGATGACCGGGACGTCGGGCAACCACTTCACCAGCTGCCGGGCGTCGTTGCCCCACAGGATCGCCACCATGGGCTCGTCGCGCGCGGCCAGCGCTTTGATCGCGCACTCGGTCACCTCTTCCCACCCCTTGTTGCGGTGGGACGCCGGTTCGCCCGGGCGCACCGTCAGAACTCTGTTGAGAAGGAGAACGCCCTGCCGCGCCCACGGCGTCAGATCGCCGTTGGCCGGACGGGGATAACCGAGGTCTTCGCAGTACTCCTGGTAGATGTTCTGCAGCGATCGCGGAATCGGGCGGACGTCCGGCGCCACGGAGAAGCTCAGTCCCACAGCGTGCCCCGGCGTGGGATAGGGATCCTGTCCGACGATGAGAACCCGGACGTCATCGAAGGGCTGCGCGAACGCGCGCAGCACGTTCTCTCCGGCGGGCAGGTAGCGACGGCCGACCGCGATCTCCTCGCGCAGGAATCGGCCCATCCGTGCGACCGTCTCCTCGACCGGCGCCAGTGCCTGAGCCCAGCCGGGATCGATCAGCTCGGCCAACGGCTTGGCGCTCACGCGTCGAGCCTCCGGAGGCTCTTCCGGTAGTACTGGGCGTTCTGGTAGTAGAGCTCGGTGTTCTGCTGCAGATGGCCCTCCGGAACCTGATAGCCCTCGCGGAGGCGGGCCGGGACGCCGAGCACCATCGACCGCTCGGGAACCGTGAAGCCGTACGACACCACCGCACCGGCGCCGACCACCGAGCCCGCGCCGATCACCGAACGGTTCAGGACCACCGAACCCGAAGCGATCAGGCATTCGTCGCCGATCGTCGATCCCTCGATATGCGCGTTGTGCCCGACGACGCAACCGGCGCCGATCACGGTGGGCTCGGTGAAGGTGCAGTGCACCACCGTGCCGTCCTGGATGTTGGTGCGGTCGCCGACGGTGATGGTCCCGTAGTCGCCGCGGAGCACCGCTCCCGGCCAGATCGAGACCCCGTCGCCGAGCGTCACCGCACCGATGACGGTCGCGTCGGGATGAATGAAAACGTCTGTGCCGAGAACCGGCTCACGATCGCCGAGTGCGTAGACAGCCATACGTCGATCTAATCAGGTCAGGTCTCGGTGAACGATTGCCACCCGCGGATCTCTCCGACGGCCGCGCCGTCGATGCGGGCATCGGGCTCGCCGTCGGACACCGTCCCGATCACCGTCCAGCCCGCGGGGACCGCCGAGGGATCGAAGGCCGCGAGCAGCTCGTGTTCCTCGCCGCCCGCGAGGGCCCATCGCGCGGGGTCGACGCCGAGCGCAGCCCCGAGTTCGGCGAGCCCGCGGACCTGGGGAACCGACGCCGAATCGATGTCGATCCGTACCTGCGAAGCCTCCGCCATCGTGATGATCTCCTCCACGAGGCCGTCGGAGACGTCGGTCATCGCCCGGGCGCCCGCCAGCGCCGCCACGCGCCCTTGCCCCAGATCCGGCCGCGGGAGGCGGTAGGCCTCGACCAGATCGGAGAACTGCTCCAGCAGAAGGGGATCCGCCCCGTGCTCGACGGCGGACAGAGCCGCCAGACCGCCTGCCGGACCGCCGAGCGGACCGCTGAGCGCGAGCACCTCGCCGCCGCGCGCACCCGACAGCGCCACCGCCTGCGTGCCGTCGAGAACACCGAGGGAGGTGACGGTCAGCACCACCTCCGACGAGGACACGAGGTCGCCGCCGAGCACCCGCGCCCGGTACCTGTGGGTCTGGTCGACGATGCCGGCGTTGAGCTCGAGCACGCGCTCCACCGGCGTCTGCGGCGGGCAGCCGATCGACACGACGACGCCGGTGAGAACCCCGCCCATCGCCGCGATGTCGGCGGCGCTCTGGACCACCGCCCGTGCCCCGATCTGCCGCGGAGTCGACCAGTCGAACCGGAAGTGCCTGCCCGCGACCGCTGTGTCGGTGCTGACCACCACCGGTCCGGTGGGCGCGAACACCGCTGCATCGTCGCCCGACCCGATCACCAGATCGTCGGTGTCACCGCCCGACGCCGCGGCAGTGGTGAACATCGCGACCAGCGCGCGTTCTCCGACTTCACCCACTGTCTTCATCGGGCCGATGCTACCGCCGGCGCACCGCGAACGGTCGCACCGATTTCCACGGACGCAGTCCATCGATCACACTGGCAGCATGAGCGACGGCACCGGGAACACTCCAACGGAGAAGGCTCAGGACGGCCAGACCGCGGCCGATGAGGGACCGCGATTCAGTCCGGCGATGATCGCCACCCTGGTGGCCGTCCCGGTCATGGTGATCGCCGGCTTCATCACGTACGCGGCGCTGCACTTCTCCGCCGACGACACCCCGCCGTCACCGGTCGAGTCGTACACGACCACCGCCGCCGACGCCGCCGGCTGCGCCGAGTTCATCAAGAAACTGCCCGATGAGCTCGGCGACTTCGAGGGCAAGTCGGTCGACGGGACCACCGTCCGATGGACCAGAGCCGACTCCGACCCGGTTGTGGTGCGCTGCGGTGTCGAGCGGCCCGACGAACTCGCGCCGACGAGTTCACTGCAGGTGATCAACCCGGTCCAGTGGTTCATGACCGACACGATCGAGGGCCGCGGTCAGGCGTACGTGAGCGTCGACCACCGCCCCTACGTGGCCGTGTGGGTGCCCGCGGGTGCCGGCAACGCGCCGATCACCGACGTCTCGGCGTTGATCGAGAAGAATCTGCAGCGAGCCCCGCTCGACTTCGGCCGCTGACGCCGGTTCAGGCCCGCCCGTACACCTCCGGTTTGGTGCTGCGCCCGAGCAGGGAACTGACCATGTCCGACACCGACACGCCCTCGTGGCACACCTGATGGACGGCCTCGGTCAGCGGCATCTCCACCCCGTGCGCCTTCGCCAGCGCCAGCACCGACGAGCACGATTTGACGCCCTCGGCCACCTGCCCGTTGGTCGCCGCCTGAGCCTCGGCCAGGCTCGCGCCCTCGCCCAGGCGGGCACCGAAGGTTCGGTTGCGCGACAGCGGCGATGAGCACGTCGCCACGAGGTCGCCGATGCCCGCGAGACCGGCGAGGGTGGTGATGTCGGCGCCCAGTGCCACTCCCAGCCGAATGGTCTCGGCGAGACCGCGCGTGATGATCGTCGCCAGCGTGTTCTCGCCGAAGCCCATCCCGGACGCCATGCCGCACGCGAGCGCGATCACGTTCTTCGCTGCTCCGCCGATCTCGCAGCCGACGACGTCGACGTTGGTGTACGGACGGAAGTATCCGGTGGCGAACGCCTCCTGCACACGAACCGCCTGGGCCTCGTCGACGCATGCGATCACGGTGGCGGCGGGCTGTCCCTGCGCCACCTCTTTCGCGAGGTTGGGTCCGGTCAGCACCGCGATCTGCCGAGCCGGGAACCCGGTGACCTCGGCGATCACTTCGCTCATCCGCTTACCGGAACTCGTCTCGACGCCCTTGGCGAGGGACAGCAGGATCGCATCGGCGGGCAGATGCGGTCGCCAGATCTCGAGGTTGGCACGCAACGACTGCGAGGGCACCGCACACACCACCAGTTCGGCGCCGGCCAGCGCCTCCTCCACGGAGCCGACGGCCCGCAGACTCTCGGGCAGCGCGATACCCGAGAGGTAATCGCGATTCTCGTGGGCGGTGTTGATCTGCTCCACCAGCTCCGGACGGCGAGCCCAGATCTTCACCTCGTTGCCCGCATCGGCGAGCACCTTCGCCACCGCGGTGCCCCACGACCCAGCACCCATCACTACTGCACGCACTCGCGACTCCTCCACCCACGACCGGTAACTGCGGTCCACCCTAGCGCCACCTCGCCACGGCTCAGCGCCGATCGCCGGGGTCGGCTCGACGGCCCGGCAAGCGGCCCGGCCCGTCGGTGCTGCACCATGGTGAACATGCGCGACCCGCTCCCGATAGCCGTCGTCCTGGCCGTGAAACGGCTGGACCACGCGAAGTCACGGCTGGCCGGGGCCCTGCCCTCCGACGAGCAGCGCCGGAGCCTGGTGACCGCGATGCTCGGCGACACGCTCGAGGCGGTCCGGGAGGCGGGCGTCGCGCAGGCGGCTGTCGTCACTCCCGACCCCGCCGTGCACGTCGCCGTCCGCGAGCACGGTGTCCGGGTACTCGACGAGCCCGAGGAGGCCGGCGCCGCGCCGCGCCGATCACCGTTGAACGCAGCGCTGGCGCATGCGATCGCGGCCGTCTCCCCGACCGCCGCGCTGATCGCCGCGTTGCAGGCCGACCTCGCCGCGCTCGACGCGCTCACGCTCGCCGAGGTACTGGACGAGGCGGCCGCAGCCATCGCCGGAGGCGCCCCCGCCGCCTTCGTCGCCGACCGCTCCGGAGAGGGCACGGCGCTGCTGGTGGTGCGCGCCCAGCACCCCGTCGAACCGCGATTCGGTGCGCGGTCGGCGTCGGCGCACCGAGCGGCCGGAGCGGTTGAGCTCGATCCCGGGCGGCTGCGGTGGGCCCGGCTGCGCACCGACGTCGACACGCCCGCGGATCTGGCCGCCGCGGTCGAACTCGGCGTCGGGAGACGCACGGGCGCGGCACTCCGGGCGTCCCGACACTCCGGTGAACCAAACCGTCCGGCTGACAGGACAGCGTCGGACCGATAGTCCACAATTGACGCGTGAGTGCCACGGAAGAGATCGAGAACGAGTCCCAGACCGCCCTGCCCGCCGCACTGCCGGCCGAGACCGTGGATCCCGACGAGGCGGCGGACCTGCCCGCCGACCGGTACTTCAACCGTGAGCTGAGCTGGCTCGACTTCAACTCTCGCGTCCTCGCACTGGCCGAGGACGTCTCCCGCCCGCTGCTGGAGCGCGCCAAGTTCCTGGCCATCTTCGCGTCGAATCTCGACGAGTTCTTCATGGTGCGCGTCGCGGGCCTCAAGCGCCGCGACGAGACCGGCCTCTCGGTGCGCTCGGCGGACGGCCGTTCCCCGCGCGAGCAACTGCATATGATCGCTGTCCGCACCCAGAAGATCGCCGACCGGCATGCGCGCGTCTTCCGTGACTCGGTGCTCCCGGCGCTCTCCGGCGAGAACATCAAGATCATCGGCTGGGACGATCTCACGGCCGCCGAGCGGGTGCGGATGCAGACGCACTTCCACAACGAACTGTTCCCGATCCTGACCCCGCTGGCCGTCGATCCGGCGCATCCGTTCCCCTACATCTCGGGTCTGAGCCTGAACCTCGCGGTGACGGTGAAGGACCGCGCCGAGGGCGGCGAGCACTTCGCGCGTGTGAAGGTGCCCGACAACGTCAACCGGTTCGTCCGGGTCGACCGTCTCGTCCAGCCGCAGGGCCCCGACGACGGGCCGCGCACCGCGCTCTTCCTGCCCGTGGAGAATCTGATCGCGGCCAATCTGCCGGAACTGTTCCCCGGCATGGAGATCGTGGAGCACCACGTCTTCCGGGTCACGCGCAACGCCGACTTCGAGGTCGACGAGGACCGTGACGAGGACCTGCTCCAGGCGCTCGAACGCGAACTGGCGCGCAGGCGGTTCGGTTCACCGGTCCGGCTCGAGGTCGGCGACGACATGACCGAGCACATGCTCGAACTCCTGCTCCGCGAGTTGGACGTCGACCCGGGCGACGTCATCCAAGTGCCTGGACTGCTCGATCTGACCTGTCTCTGGCAGATCTACGGGATCGACCGGCCGCAGTTGAAGGAGCGTCCGTTCGTGCCGGCCACCCACCCGGCGTTCGGTGAGCGGGAGACGCCGAAGAGCATCTTCTCGACCCTGCGCGACGGCGACGTGCTGGTGCATCACCCCTACGACTCGTTCTCCACCAGCGTCCAGCGATTCATCGAGCAGGCGGCCGCCGATCCGCACGTGCTGGCCATCAAGCAGACCCTCTACCGCACCTCGGGCGACTCGCCCATCGTCAACGCGCTGATCGACGCCGCGGCCGCGGGCAAACAGGTGGTGGCGCTGGTGGAACTCAAGGCACGGTTCGACGAACAGGCCAACATCCGCTGGGCGCGCACTCTGGAACAGGCCGGGGTGCACGTCGTCTACGGGCTCGTCGGTCTCAAGACGCATTGCAAGACCTGCCTGGTGATCCGTCGCGAGGGCTCGACCCTTCGCCGCTACTGCCACATCGGCACGGGCAACTACAACCCGAAGACGGCACGGCTGTACGAAGACGTCGGTCTGTTCACCGCCGCACCGGAGATCGGCTCGGACCTCACCGACCTGTTCAACACGCTCACCGGCTACTCGCGCAAGCAGGAGTACCGGAATCTGCTGGTGGCGCCCCACGGCATCCGCACCGGCATCATCGAGCGGATCGAGGGCGAGATCGCGGCCCACCGGTCCGGAGATCCGGGGGCACTCATCCGGCTCAAGGCCAACGCGCTGGTCGACGAGCAGGTGATCGACGCGCTGTACCGGGCCTCACAGGCGGGCGTTCGCGTCGACGTGGTGGTGCGGGGCATCTGCGCGCTGCGACCGGGTGTGGAGGGACTCAGCGAGAACATCGTCGTCCGGTCGATTCTCGGCGAGTTCCTGGAGCATTCACGGATCCTGCAGTTCGGTGCCCAGAACGAGTACTGGATCGGCAGCGCCGACATGATGCACCGCAACCTCGATCGACGTGTCGAGGTGATGGTGCAGGTCCGTGACCGCAGGCTGGCCGCCGATCTGGAGGACATCTTCGAGTCGGCGCTCGATCCCCGGACCCGCTGCTGGGAACTGCAGCCGGACGGCACCTGGCGGGCCCAGCCGGCGGCCGGTGAGCAGGTCCGCGACCACCAGCGACAGATGATGACCCGTCAACGCCACCACGCCGACCCGACTGGATCCTGATGAGCCGGCCGACCCGTACCGTGTGGGCCGGAGGCGGCGTCCTCTGGAAGCCGAGCAAGTCGGCCGGCGTGAAGGTGGCGCTGGTTCACCGGCGGCGCTACGACGACTGGTCGCTGCCCAAGGGAAAGGCCGAACGCGGCGAGATCCTGCCGGTGACGGCCGCGCGGGAACTCGTCGAAGAGACCGGCTACGAGGTGCGGTTGGGACACCGGCTGCGCACTGTCGGCTACCGTCTGGCCTCGGGGGTGCCGAAACGGGTCTCCTATTGGGCGGTGGAGGCCGTCGGCGGAGGGTTCCACGCCAACCGCGAATGCGACGATCTGAAGTGGCTTCCGGTGGCCGACGCGATCGACGCGGTCAGCTACGACGCCGATCGCGATGTGCTGCACACCTTCGCCTCCCGGCCGGTGCGAGAGCTGCATACACTGATCGTTCTCCGGCATGCGTCGGCGGGGAGCCGCAGGGACTTTACCGGCGACGATCGCCTGCGGCCGCTCGACACGTGCGGGGTGGCCCAGGCCGCGGCGATCCGTGAGCTGCTCCCCCTCTTCGGCGCGCACCGCCTGCACGCCGCCGACCGGACACGGTGCGTCGACACTCTCGCGCCGCTGGCCGAATCGCTGCGCACCGAGGTGAAGCTGGAACCCGCACTGTCGGAGGAGTCCTTCGAGGCGGCTCCGGACGAGGCCTACCGCAGGATTCGACGACTGGCGAGCAAGACCGGGTCGGTGCACGCGGTGTGCAGTCAGGGCGGAGTCATCGCACCGTTGCTGCACCGGTGGGCCGAGGCCGACGGTGTTGAGTTGCCCGAAGCGGACAACCGCAAGGGCAGCGTATGGGTGCTGACCACGCGCGACGGCGATCTCGTCGCCGCCGATCACATCCCGAGTCCGCTCGCCGACTGACACACCGGACGCACTTCGGCCCCCGTCCACATCGTGCGGACAGGGGCCGAAGTGCGCAATACCCTTTGGCGGCAGGTGGATTCGGTCAGTCGTCGGCGCCCTTCGTCGGTGCGGACTTCTTGGCGGCGGCCTTCTTCGCCGGAGCGGACTTCTTGGCCGCCGTCGTCTTCTTGGCAGCAGAGGTCTTCTTGGCTGTCGCCTTCTTCGCCGGTGCCGTCTTCTCGGCCGCGGCGCTCGTGGCCGTCGCACCCGCGCCGGCGGTCTTCGCCGGAGCCGTCTTCTTGGCCGCGGTCTTCTTCGCGGGCGCCTTCTTCGCGGCGGCGGTCTTCTTCGCCGGAGCCGTCTTCTTCGTGGCGGCCGTCTTCTTCGCGGCCGTGGTCTTCGTGGCCGTCGTCTTCGTGGCCGTCGTCTTCTTGGCCGTCGTCTTCTTCGCCGCGGTGGTCTTCTTCGCCGCAGCGGTGGACTTAGCCGGTGCGGCCTTCTTGGCGGTTCCGGAACCGGCGGCCGGTGTCGCCGACGCGCGCTTCACCGCGGGCTGCCCCGACTTGAGCTTCTGCTTGCCGGAGACGATCGCCTTGAACTGAGCACCCGGCCGGAAGGCCGGGATCGACGTGGCCTTCACCTTCACCGTTTCTCCGGTGCGGGGATTGCGTGCCACGCGTGCTGCACGACGGCGCTTCTCGAAGACGCCGAAACCGGTGATCGTGACGCTCTCACCCTTGTTCACGGCGCGAACGATGGTGTCGATCGCCTGCTCGACGAAGTTGGTGGCTGTCTTCCTGTCCGCATCGAGTCTTTTGGTGAGTTCCTCGATGAGTTCTGCCTTGTTCATCCGTACCTCCGCAGGATTCACACTGGCCGGGCGTGCCAGCTAATCCACACGGTAAACGGATCGTGGCGCAAAATAAGCCAACCAGCGCAAATTCACATGAGAAGTTCGGCCGCAGAACGCAAGCCTCACGGCGAGCGTCGAAATCGATTCTCGCCGTGAGGCTTCAGCGCCCGCGATCGCAGGTCAGGGCAGGGTGGTCGGCTTGAACGACGGACGCCGCGACTCGTACTCAGCGATCGCATCCGTCTGGCGGAGGGTCAGCCCGATGTCGTCGAGTCCCTCCATCAGGCGCCAGCGCGTGTAATCGTCGATCTGCAGCGGCACCACGAGATCGCCCGCGGTGACGGTCTTGTCCTCCAGACTGACCGTCAGCTCCAGTCCCGGCTCGGCCTCGAGCCGCTTCCACAGCAGCTCGACGTCGGACTGGGCCACCTGTGCGGCCACCAGCCCGGCCTTGCCGGAATTGCCGCGGAAGATATCGGCGAAGCGCGACGAGATGACGACGCGGAAGCCGAAGTCCATGAGTGCCCAGACGGCGTGCTCACGCGAGGAGCCGGTGCCGAAATCCGGTCCGGCGACGAGCACCGACCCCTTGCTCCAGGGCTCGTTGTTGAGAATGAAGTCGGGGTCGCCTCGCCATCCGGCGAACAGGCCGTCCTCGAATCCGGTGCGTGTGACGCGCTTGAGGTAGACGGCGGGGATGATCTGATCGGTGTCGACGTTGCTGCGCTGCAACGGAACTCCGACACCGGTGTGGGTGATGAACGGTTCCATCGTGTTTGACTCCTAGTCAGGCCTTGGAGAGGCTCGGTCAGTCCAGATCGGCGGGGGCGGCGAGCGTGCCGCGCACGGCGGTCGCGGCGGCGACGGCCGGCGACACCAGATGCGTGCGGCCGCCCTTGCCCTGGCGACCCTCGAAGTTGCGGTTCGACGTCGACGCGCAGCGTTCGCCCGGCGAGAGCTGGTCCGGGTTCATTCCCAGGCACATCGAGCAACCCGCCATCCGCCATTCGGCGCCGGCTGCCTCGAAGATCTCGCCGAGTCCCTCCGCGTCGGCCTGCGCACGGACCTTCATGGAACCGGGCACCACCAGCATCCGCATTCCGTCGGCCACCTTGCGGCCCTTGAGGACCTCCGCGACCGCCCGCAGATCTTCGATGCGTCCGTTGGTGCAGGAGCCGACGAAGACGGTGTCGACCTTGACTTCGCGCAGCGGCATGCCGGGCGTCAAGTCCATGTACTCGAGCGCCCGAGCGGCCGCCTGCGCCTCGGTCTCGTCGGTGATGTCGGCCGGATCCGGCACGTTCGCCCCCAACGGCAGACCCTGGCCGGGGTTGGTACCCCAGGTGACGAAGGGCGTCAGGGCGGAGGCGTCGATGTGGACCTCGCGGTCGAAGACCGCACCCTCGTCGGTCCGCAGCGAGTTCCAGTACTCCACGGCCGCATCCCAGTCGTCGCCGGTCGGTGCATGCGGACGGCCCTTGAGGAACTCGTAGGTCACCTCGTCCGGCGCGATCATGCCGGCCCGGGCACCCGCCTCGATCGACATGTTGCAGATCGTCATCCGGGCCTCCATCGAGAGCTTCTCGATCGCCGGACCGCGGTACTCCAGCACGTGTCCCTGTCCCCCGCCGGTGCCGATCTCCGCGATCACGGCCAGGATCAGATCCTTGCTCGTGACGCCGGGCGGCAGTTCGCCGTCGACGGTGATCGCCATCGTCTTGAACGGCCGCAGCGACAGCGTCTGGGTGGCCATCACATGCTCCACCTCGGAGGTGCCGATCCCCATCGCCAGCGCGCCGAAGGCGCCGTGAGTGGAGGTGTGGCTGTCGCCGCAGACGACGGTCATGCCGGGCTGGGTCAGTCCCAGCTGGGGACCGACGACGTGCACGATGCCCTGTTCCGCGTCGCCCATCGGGTAGAGGCGGACGCCGAACTCCTCGCAATTCTTACGCAGCGTCTCCACCTGCAGGGCCGAGACCTGATCGGCGATCGGGCTGAAGATGTCGACGGTCGGGACGTTGTGGTCCTCGGTGGCGATGGTGAGGTCCGGTCGACGCAGCTTCCGGCCGGCCATCCGGAGGCCGTCGAAGGCCTGCGGACTGGTCACCTCGTGCACGAGGTGCAGGTCGATGTAGATCAGGTCGGGGTTGGTGTTGCCGCTCGCATCGGCCTCTCCCGGAACGACGACGTGGTCGTCCCAGACCTTCTCGGCCAGCGTGCGCGGATTTCCGGCGCTCTGCGTCATGAGCTCACTCGCATCTTCTAGTAGTTCCGCTTCGAGTCGGGAGACGCGACCGAGAGGTCCGGGCTGTGGACCACCTCGGCCGGGCCTGCGCCCCTCGACTTTCAATCTCAGTATTTGGACGGTTAATATCGTCCTATGGGAAAGGATAGCGGAATCGGCGTGCTGGACAAATCCGTGATGATTCTGCACACGGTGTCGGAGCAGCCGTGCAACTTGGGCGAGCTGTGCGACGCGACCGGGCTGCCCCGGGCCACCGCCCACCGGCTGGCCGTCGGGCTCGAAGTGCACCAGTTGGTCGCGCGCGACGACAGCGGCCGGTGGATTCCCGGTCCCACTCTCGGCAGGCTCGCCGCGACCGCCCGCGATACCGTCCGCGAAGCCGCCCTGATGGTGCTCCCCCGCCTGCAGGAGTCCACCGGCGAGTCGGTGCAGCTCTATCGCCGAGAGGGCGCCGATCGCGTCTGCATCGCGGCCGTGGAGCCGCCGACCGGTCTGCGCGACACCGTTCCGGAGGGCACGCGGCTGCCGATGTCCGCGGGCTCGGCGGCCAAGGTGCTCGCCGCCTGGTCCGATCCCGACACTCTCCGCAGTCTCCTCGCCGACGCCGTCTACTCCGAGCGGACGCTCGCCGAGATCCGCAGGCGAGGATGGGCGCAGAGCGTCGCCGAACGCGCTGCGGGCGTGGCGAGCATCTCCGCACCCGTGCGCGACGCCTCCGGCGCCGTCGTGGCCGCGGTGTCGGTGTCCGGACCCGTCGACCGGATGGGCCGCCGTCCCGGCGACCGGCTGGCCACCGATCTGGTGGCGGCCGCCGACGCCATCAGCGCGAAACTCAAGACACCGGCACAGATCTGAGTCGACCGCGGCAGCCCGACGGGCGAGACGATAACGTCGGATCATGGGAATCAACCAACGCGCGGCGATCGTCATGAGCGACGACGAGATCGAGGAATTCATCAACCGCCACCGGGTCGCCACTCTCGGAACGCACGGCAAGGACGCGATCCACCTCACCGCCATGTGGTACGGCGTGATCGACGGCGAGATCTGGTTCGAGACCAAGGCGAAGTCGCAGAAGGTGGTCAATCTCCGCCGCGACCCGCACGCGACGGTCCTGATCGAGGACGGCGACACCTACGACACTCTGCGCGGCGTCAGCATCGAAGGCACGGTCGAGGTCTACGACGACGCCGAGAGCTGCCTCAAGGTCGGCATCAGCGTGTGGGAGCGGTACACCGGGCCGTACAGCGACGACCTCCAGCCCGCCGTCGAAGCGATGATGAACAAGAGGGTCGCGGTGCGCCTGGTGCCGTCAAGGATCCGCTCGTGGGATCACCGGAAGCTGAACCTCCCGTCGATGCCCGTGGCGGGGTCGACGGCTCAGTGGCTCGACGACTGAGACTCGCGTTCCCCGGCCGCGTGCTGATGGACTCTGAGTTCGTGGTCGAGCGCTCCGTCGAGGCACCGGTCGAGGGTGGCGTGTGCATTCTGCGTACCGACCGCACGCATCGTCCCCAGCAGTGAGGCCGCCCAGGACGCCTCGTCCTGGTCGGCAGGCACCCATCCCGGGCCGCGCCTGCGGTCCACCTCTTCCCGTGCGGAGACCATCAGGATCTCGGCGGCCTCGGCGACCTTCTCGGCGAACCGACGGTGCACGTCGGCCAGCACCGTCAGTCGCATTCCCTGTTCGACCAGCCGCGCGAGATTGCGGAGGCTCCGAGGATCTCCGGTCTCATAGGCCGCGCCGTCGGCAGTCTCCTCCAGCAGGCCCGCGCCGAGCAACGCCTGCACGTCTGCGTCGTCGACGGTTCCGAACAGACGCTCGAGCGCCGGGCGGTCGAACACGGTCCGTTCCGTACTCGCCCACGGCTCGTCGAGGATCTCGGTCAGCTCCAGAGCCTCGCCGACGAGTGCCCGCGGATTCGTCAGGAAGGTCGCGATGTGCTTGAGCGTGAACCCGTTACGCAGCAGTTTGTCGATCGCGCGGAGTCTGCTCAGGTGCTTCTCCGTGTAGATCGCCACCCTGCCTCGACGCACCGGACGCGGCAGGAGGCCGTGCTCTTGATAGCCGCGGATGTTGCGGGTGGTGACCCCGGATATGCGAGCGAGGTCGTCGATCCGGTACTCGGTCATGCGCAGATGTTATCCGGCGCCCACGGGTCGCCTCCGACCCCGCAGACCGGGATCGACCGCACGGGCGGCATCGGAGCCTCCCCCGCGGCCGCCCGCCATCTCGGCATCGGCGCCCCGCCCCGACGCGTGCACCAGGATTCGGTAGTCGCGTAGATCCACCCTGCGGAGCTGACGGACGTACTGGGTCGCGAATCCCGGATACATCGTCGCGTTGAAGCCGTCATCTGTGAGATACCAGCTCCGACAACCGGAGTTCCACGTGGTGGCGCCCAGCCGCCGCTGAATGTCGTCGTTGTAGGCCCGCTGGACGTCGGCCCGGACGTCGAGTGCCTTCCAGTCGGCCGCCAGCAGTCGCCCGATGGCGTCGGTGATGTATTCGATCTGGGCCTCCATGTACACCAACGCGGAGTTGTGGCCCGGGCCGGAGTTGGGTCCGAACGTGAAGAACAGATTGGGGTACCCCGACACCGCGACGCTGCGGTACGCGTACGCACCGCCTCGCCATTCGTCGGCGAGGACCCGTCCGTCCAGACCCGTCACCGGTATCGGCGTGCCCGCCTTCGCCACGTCGAACCCGGTCGCGAAGACGATGCAGTCGGCCTGGTGCTCGATACCCTCGACCGTCCGGATCCCCTGGGGTGCGATCCGGGCGATCGGCCAGGTGACCAGCTTGCAATTGTCCTGCTGAAGCGCCGAGTAGTAGTCGGTGGTCATCAACAGCCGCTTGCAGCCGGCTGCGAAGTCCGGCGTGAGTTGGCGCCGGAGCCACGGGTCGGACACCTGCGACCGCAGGTACAGCTTGCTCGCCGCTTCCACCGCGCGGGTGAGCGGAGTGTTCCAGACCACGCCGAGCGCGATGGATTCGTGTCCCCAGAACCATGCCGAACGGACCAGCTTCTGGGCTCCGGGAATCGATCGGTATGCGGTCTTGGTCAGCCTGCCGGTCTTGACGTCGACGCGCGGCAGAACCCAGCCGGGGGTCCGCTGGAAGACCTTCACCGAAGCCGCCTGTTTCACCAACTCGGACACGATCTGGACGGCGCTGGCCCCGGTGCCCACCACCGCCACCCGTTTGCCGGTGAAGTCGTAGTCGTGGTCCCATCGGGCACTGTGGATCCGATGACCTTCGTAGTCGTCTATTCCGCGGATGTCCGGGAACGAGGGATTGGCGAGCGGGCCGGACGCCAGGATCACCGACCGCGCCCGAACAGGTGCGAGGTGCTCGAAGGAGATCGTCCATTCACCCGAGGCCGCATCGTAGTCCAGGCCGCAGACGGTGTGCTCGAACCGGATGTGTTCGCGCACTCGGGCGGCGTCGGCCATCTCTTCGATGTAGTCGAGGATCTCGCGGCTGCCGGAATAGGTGTGCGACCACTCCGGATTGGGAGCGAAGCTGTACGAGTACAGCTGGGACGGAATATCGCACGCGGCACCGGGATAGGTGTTGTCGCGCCACGTCCCGCCGATCGCGGTGTCCCGTTCGAACACGACGAAGTCGTCGATGCCCTTGTCTTTGAGTCTGATCGCGGCGCCGATACCGGCGAATCCGGCTCCGATGACGGCCACTGAGAGTGTCATGGTGGTCTCCCGTCAGGCCGTGGGCTCGTAGGTCAACTCCCGCGACCACGTCGGTGTTCGCCGCACGAGCGACACGGGAATCCAGTTCGTCACCGTCACCAGCGAATCGGCGACCGCGTGATAGGCGACGTTGTCACGATTGGTCACCAGAGCGCCGTGTGTGGCGACGAAACGGAACATCGGCAGTCTGCGGGTGTACTCGCTGCGCCGCCCGACCGAGCGGTAGCGCTTCATCGCGCTGTAGAGACGTTGCTCGTCGACGCCCATCGCGACGATGTTGTCGCGCATCTTGTTCAGCAGCGGAAGGTATGTCAGCAGTCCGACGAGAAGAGAGGGCTGCGCCCATCCGCCGACGAAGTCGATCGTGCGCCGACGCAGACTGGCGTGGCCCAACATGTCCATCACCTCGAAATCCACTGCCAGGTGGCGTGATTCGTCGGAGTTGATCCGCTTGAACACCTCCTGCGCCACCGGGTCCTTCACCTCGTCGGTGATGAACTTGATGAGCGCACCGTCGAGCGCCACCTCCAGCATCGGAATCACCGTGCCCAGGAACGACAGCGACAGTCCGTCGGAGTAACGATCGAGCCAGTTGATCACCAGCTGAACGTTCACGTTGGGCGACGGGATCTCATCGTCGTCGAGCATCCCCCAGCGCCGCATCAGCGCCAGCTCGGCGTTCGCGTGCTTCTGTTCCTCCGCGTGGAAGTGCTCGTAGATGCTCTTGAGGGTGGCGTCGGGAGCCTTCTTCGCCATCGCCGCGAATCCGCGCGCACCGACGTTCTCGATCCACATCAGATCGGAGATGAACGGCTTGAGCTTCGCATGCAGTTCCGGCTCGATCAGTTCGGCACCCGGTGCGTCCCAGTCGATGTCGGCGAGCGCCCACTGCCGGTCTTTGATCTTCTGGAGCATGCTGTCGAAGTCCATGGCCATGGCCGGTCCTTTCGTTGGATGCGATGAGACTGTCGCCCAGGCGGCCGGCAGGAAGCGGCCCAGCACGCCGAGACCGCGGGCGTACGGGACGGGGAGAAAACGCTTGAGACGCCAGATCACGTTGGCGTCGAGTTGCGGGAGCACGTACAGCCGTCCGAGATCGTGGGCATCCAGGGTCATGGCGGCGACGGACTGCGGCGAGGTTCCGGTCAGTTCCATCAGCCGGCCGGCCAGATTCTGTCCGGCCTCGGTGATCCGGCCGTCCCGCGCGACATTGGTCTTGACGAACGTCGGGCAGAGCACCGTGACTCCGACGCCCGACCCCGCGAGCTCGGCTGCGAGGGTCTCCGACAGCGACATGACGCCGGCTTTGGAGACGTTGTACGGCCCCATCGACGGTGCCGCGGCGAACCCCGCCGCGGACGCGACGTTGATGATTCCGCCGCGGCCGGCCGCGCGGAGTATGGGGGCGAAGAGTTCGCATCCGTGGATCACGCCCCAGAGATTGATTCCCAGCGCCCAGTCCCAGTCGTCGAGGCCCACCTGCCCCACCGGTTCGCCGCCGATTCCGACTCCGGCGTTGTTGACGACGAGTGTCGGCGCCCCGGAGAAGACATCGCAGACGACGGTCACCAGCGCCTCGACATCGGCCCGATCGGCCACATCGCATCGGACCGCGTGGGCGCTGCGGCCGGTCTCGGCGGCGATGAGCGCGACGGTCTCGGCGGCGCGCTCGGCGTCGATGTCGGCACAGACCACATCACCGCCCCGGCGGGCGAGTTCGAGTGCGAAGGCCCTCCCGATCCCGCTGCCCGCACCGGTGACGACCGCGTCGGCACCGACTGAGCGCGGGTCGCGGACCAGACGATGAAGAAGCCGGTCGACGCCGTACATCAGTGCGCCCCCGTCGCGCTGTCGAGGCTCCCCGAGCGCCGAGCGGTGATTCCAGACACCGGATCCGGACCTGAGTGATTCGCGCAACTTCCCATCTCTGAACAACATCACCCACTGCGCCAGTTGTCAATGGCACAGTGAAGGATGGTGTATCGAGGGCGCCGAAAGAGAAGACCCCCGGTCATGAATTCCACTTCATGACCGGGGGTCTTCTTCTGTAGCCCCGACGGGATTCGAACCCGCGCTACCGCCTTGAGAGGGCGGCGTCCTAGGCCGCTAGACGACGGGGCCCTAGAACAACTCTGTTGAATTGTGAGGCACACAGAATAACATCCGTGTACTTCGCTGGGGTACCAGGACTCGAACCTAGAATGGCTGAACCAGAATCAGCTGTGTTGCCAATTACACCATACCCCAAGGGTTTGAACCGGAATCCGTAGGGCTTAGCGCTGCCGTTCCGCTTTCCGGGCCGGGAAGAACAATACCAACAACACCCACCCTAAACACAAATCGGCTGGTCAGGGGCCCGTTCAGGGCGCCCGACCAGCCGAGGTGATCAGAGCGAAGCCGACAGTTCGCGCGCCTGGCGGAGTCGAGCCAGCGACTTCTCTCGCCCCAGCAACTCCATCGATTCGTACAGCGGCGGGCTCACCGCGGCACCGGTGACACCGACGCGCACGGGCCCGAAGGCCTTGCGCGGCTTGAGCTCCAGACCGTCGACGAGAGCCTCCTTGAGAGCCGACTCGAGGGCCGCGGTCTCCCAGAGATCTACCGCCTCGCACGCCGCGATCGCCGCGTCGAGCACACCGGTGGCCTCCCCGCCGAGGTTCTTCTTCACCGATTTCTCGTCGTAGGCGAAGTCATCGTCGGACACGAACAGGAATTTGATGAGATCCCACGCGTCGCCGAGCACTTGAATGCGCGTCTGGACGAGGTCGGCGATCACCGCCCACCGGTCGGCGTCGACCGGCCCGGACAACCGGCCCCCGTCGATCAGGAACTTCTGCAGTCGGTCGGCGAAGTCGGCGGAGTCGAGCCGGCGGATGTGCTCGGCATTGATGGAGTCGGCCTTCTTCTGGTCGAAGCGAGCGGGATTCGAATTCACGTTGCGGACGTCGAATGCCTCGACCATCTCGTCGAGCGTGAAGATGTCGTGGTCGGCGGAGATTCCCCACCCCAGCAGGGCCAGGTAGTTGAGCAGACCCTCGGGGATGAATCCCCGATCACGGTGGTGGAACAGACTCGACTCGGGGTCGCGCTTGGAGAGCTTCTTGTTGCCCTCACCCATGACGAAGGGCAGGTGCCCGAACTCGGGAACGCGGTCGGCCACGCCGAGTCTCATCAGTGCGCGGTACAGCGCGATCTGCCGGGGCGTCGACGGAAGGAGGTCTTCGCCGCGCAGGACGTGGGTGATCTTCATCATCGCGTCGTCCACCGGGTTCACCAGCGTGTACAGCGGATCGCCGATCTCGTCGTCCCCGCGGGCGGCGCGAGTGAGCGCGAAGTCGGGCACCGTCCCCGCCTTGATCGTGGTGGTGCCGCGAACCAGGTCGTCCCACGTCAGGTCCTCGTCGGGCATCCGCAGCCGGATCACCGGCTTGCGGCCCTGCGCACGGAACTCCGCGCGCTGCGCGTCGGTGAGATCACGGTCGAAGTTGTCGTAGCCGAGCTTGGGGTCGCGACCGGCCGCCTTGTGCCGCGCCTCCACCTCCTCGTTGGTGGAGTAGGCCTCGTACGCCTCCCCCGCCTCGAGCAGCCGGGCGACCACATCGCGGTGAATCTGCTTACGCTCCGACTGCCGGTACGGTCCGTAGGGGCCGCCGACCTCGGGTCCCTCGTCCCACTCCAATCCGAGCCAGCGCAGGGCGTCGAGGATGGCGTCGTACGACTCCTGGCTGTCACGCGCCGCGTCGGTGTCCTCGATCCGGAAGACGAAGGTGCCGCCGACGTGACGCGCCTGAGCGAAGTTGAACAGCGCGGTCCGGGCGAGTCCGACGTGCGGAGTTCCGGTTGGGGAGGGACAGAAGCGGACGCGGACGTTCTCGGCACTGGTCATGGCCGTAATGGTAGTCAGTCCGTTGCGAACAGTCGTTCCCAGTTCTCCCTGCTCGTGAGCTGCGGCACTGCTTCGCGCCAGGCGCGCTGGAGTTCCGGGGCCTGCCGCCGCAGTCGCCAGCACAGCGTGGCGAGCTCCCTGCCCTGCGCCACACTGGTCGCGCGATCGTATGTGCGAACCCGCACGCCGGTCTGCGAGGCGTCGGTGACCACCGCTGAGGTGAACCGTCCGACGTGCCACCAGGCTCCGTCGTCGGCGCCTATCGCCACCCGCCCGGGCGCCCGCCGACCGAGCAACTGCTGCGCGGCGCGCTTCACCAGCACCCGCCGTTCCCACTTCTTCGCGGGCGCCGGCGGCCGCGGGATCACCGGCAGGTCCGCGATCTCAGACGCGGGCCGCAGCCTGGTGTCGTCGTACTCGCTACGCAGCGCGTTGATCTCGGCGAGCTTGGCTCGGCCGCCGTCGGCGAGCACGTACGGCCCGGCGAGGAAGTCACGGACCGCCCGCAGTTCGATCGCCGCCTGCCCGTACTTGAGGCCGACGATCAACTCGCCGATGTGCTCCGCGACGGTCGCGGAGATCGTCTTGCCGTCGAACCGCGAATGGATGGCCGCCGAGATAAGTACATTGCGCTGACCGAAGTACGACGACCAGTCGTCGACGTCTTTGAGATGGAAGTCGGCGTGCCAGACGCCGGCGTTGGGCAGCGTGACCGTGGGAAAGCCCGCTCGACGGCACCGTACGCCGTACTCGATGTCGTCCCACTTGATGAAGTACGGCATCGGCAGACCCACCGCGTCGATCGCCTCCCGCGGGATCAGGCACGACCACCAGGCGTTGTACCCGGCGATCACACGCACGTCCTGCCGGAACTCGAGCGCGTTGACACCGCGGCGGGCGTTGGGCGGCGGGTCGGCACAGGTCAGGTGATCGAGATCGTCGGTCTCCGCCGTCATGTGGATGCGCGTCGTCTCCGACAGCAGCAGCATCTGCGCACCGACCAGCATCGGTTCCCGCGCGAATCGCGCGAACGAGGTCATCCGCAGGATCGACTCCGACTCGCAGAGGATGTCGTCGTCCATCACCAGCACGTCGGTCAGCGGTCGGCCGGCCGCGGTCGCCTCGTAGATTCCCCGCGAGAAACCGCCGCTGCCACCGAGATTGGCCTGGTTGAGATAGTCGAGCCGGCTGCCGAGGTCGGCCCTCAGATCGTCGAAGCCCGCGGCGTCGGCGACCCGGCGTGTGCCCTGGTCGACGAGGTGAACCGTCTCGACGCGCTCGGCGAGATCGGCGTCACGAGCGACGGCGCCGACCGTGGCGACAGCGTCGTCGGGACGGTTGAACGTGCAGATCACCACACTGACCCGGCGGTCGCGGACCGGCTCGACCGCCGTAGTCCACCGGGCGTTCCACACGCGCGCTCGGCCACCGACGACCGCGAGGTCGAACCACGCGGCACCGCCGTCGAGGTAGCGATCGATCTGCACCTCCACCACGGCGCGGCCCGCACCGGTGAGACCGACCACGGTCAGCGGCCGTATCCGCCCGCTGATGTCGGAGGCACGGGTGGCGACGGTGAGTTCGGCGCCGTCGTCGCATGAGTAGTCGAACTCGACGGCGACCGTCCCGACGTCGGTGTACCGCTGCCAGTACGCGGCGGCGAACCGACCGAAGTAGGTGTCGGTGCTCAGCCGCGAACCGTCGGACAGGACCGCACAGTCACGCTCCACCCGGACCGGTGTTCCGCCTGCATCGGCGTACAGGGCGGGGTCGACGCGAGCGGTTTCACTCGCGAAGAAGGTCCGCTGGAGAAGGTGGCCGGTCCCACCCGGCTGACTGTGGGGCATGAGCGACTCCCTGTGCACGCACCGATCCCGCCATCATCTGTGGCGGCTGAGGAACTCGAGGATAAGCGAATTCACCTCGTCGGGCTGCTCGATGTATCCGTAGTGACCGGCTCGCGCCACCTCACGGTACTCGGCGTCCGGAATCGCCTCGGATACCTCTTTGGCCAGGTAGGCCGGAAGCGTCCGGTCGTCGGCGAACCCCACGACGAGGCACGGCGCCGCGATGTCGCGGTACGCGGAAAGGCGGTTCTGCTCGCGGTCGTGCAACGCGAGCTGGGCGCGGACGCCGGGCGCGCGCGTCTGGCCGCTGAAGCCGATGATGTCGAGCCAGTCGCGCGCCGAGCGGTCGTCGGCGAGCGTGTGCGGCGAGAGATTCATATGTGCCGTGAGCGCGGCGTGGTACGAATCGGGCAGTATGATGTTCTTGTCGAACAGTTCCCGCTCCCCCGCCGAGAAGGCCTCGAGCATCGGGGTCGGACGCCCGTAGGTGGCGAGCATCACCGCCGCAGTCACCAGATCCGGCCGGGCGAGCGCCAGTTCCTGGGCGATCCGAGCGCCCAGCGACGTCCCGACCACCCGCGCGGGACCGCCCAGATGCTCGATCAGGGCGGCGGTGTCGGCGACCATGTCGGCGAGCGAGAAGCCCTCGGCACATTCGCTGGAGGGCGCGATACCCCGGTTGTCGAAGGTGACGACGCGGTAGCCCGCCTTGAGGAGTGCCGGCTGCTGGTGCGCATGCCACACGCGTCCGGGACTCCCAGTACCCATCACCATGACCACCAGAGGCCCCGACCCGGCATCGGTGTACGACACATTGATCCCGTTGACGCGCACTGTCTGAGGCCGTGCCGGCGCGGGCCGGGTCACTTGTCGACCACCGGGTTGCTCAGCGTCCCGATACCCTCCACGGAGACCGAGACGCGCTGACCGGCGGTCATCGGCCCGATCCCCTCCGGGGTGCCCGTGAGAATGACGTCGCCCGGCAGCAGCGTCATCACACGCGACACCCATTCGACGATCTCTCCGACACTGTGCAGCATCAGCGAGGTCCGGCTCGACTGCTTCACCTCACCGTCGAGCTCGGTCTTGATCTGGACGTCGGAGGGGTCGAAGTCGGTGACGATCCACGGCCCCAGCGGACAGAAGGTGTCGTAGCCCTTGCCCCTCGTCCACTGGCCGTCGTGCTGCTGCTGGTCGCGGGCGGTCACATCGTTCGCCACCGTGTAACCGAGGATCACCTCGCCCGCCTTGGCCGCCGGGACGTCTTTGCACGGGCGCCCGATCACGATCGCGAATTCGCCCTCGTAATCGACGCGCTCGGACGACGGCGGGCGGACGATGGGCGCCTCCGGACCGATGATCGAGGTGTTCGGCTTCATGAAGATGACCGGATCCGCCGGCGCCTCGCCGCCCATCTCGGCTGCGTGCGCGGCGTAGTTCTTGCCGATGGCGATGATCTTGGTCGCGAGGATCGGCGCGAGGATGCGCGTCTGCGACAACTGCCATGAGCGCCCCGTGAACGTGGGCGTTCCGAAGGGATGTTCAGCGATCTCCCGGGCCGTCTCCTGCCCGGGCTCACCTTCGACGGCGACGAAAGCGACGCCGTCAGGACTGGCTACACGACCCAATTTCATAGCCCCAAGGCTAACGCACGAGTCGGACAGTTCTAGAATGTGAAACGGATATATCACTATGTGAGACGCTAGCGCAAAGGCGCAGCGTCTCACCCGATCGACCGGGAGGCCGATGATGCCGGGACGCACCGAATCCATCTCCGATGTCAGAGCGTGGACGATGCTCGCCTGCTCGCTCCTGGCGGCGATGACTACGACGTGCGCCACATCCGGAGTGGCCTATGTGATTCCGGAACTGCATCGGTCGCAGGGAATGTCGCTCTCGTCGGCGGCCACGCTCGCGGCGATCCCGACGATCGGCCTGACCCTCACGATCATCGTCTGGGGTGCGGCGCTGGACCGCTTCGGCGAGCGCCGAGTCCTGACGGTCTCCCTGCTGATCACTCTGGCCGGAACGATCGGCGCACTGGCCGCCGCGGCGGCGGGCGCGGGTTTCACCGCGCTGGCCGCGGCCCTGCTGGTGGGCGGGCTGGGCGCGGGCGCGGCGAACGGTGCGAGTGGACGGATCGTGGTCGGATGGTTCCCGGCCTCCTCGCGCGGCACCGCGATGGGCATCCGGCAGATGGCGCAGCCGCTGGGCATCGCCGTCTGCGCGCTCACCATGCCGGTGCTCGCCGCACGGGCCGGACTGACGGCGGCCTTCGCGGTGCCGGTCGCCGTCACCGCGCTCGGGCTGATCGCCGTGATCTTCGGGATCATCGATCCGCCGATCGGACGCGGCGCCGGTTCGGACTCGTCGGCGAATCCGTATCGCGGGGCGACATTTCTGCAGCGGGTCCACGCGGTGAGCGTCCTGCTGGTGATCCCGCAGTCGATGCTGTGGACCTTCGTTCCGGCATGGTTGATCGTCGGGCACGGGTGGTCGCCTCTGAGCGCCGGAGTCCTGGTCACCGCCACGCAGGTGGTCGGCGCGCTGGGACGCATCGCAGCCGGCCGGATATCCGACGTCTGGGGATCGAGGATGCGACCGATCCGGGTGATCGCCGTGGCCGCGGGAGCCGGAACCGCGCTGCTGGCGCTGACCGACTGGATCGGTTCTCCGCTGGCCGCGGCGGTGATGGTGGTCGCGACGGTGAGTTCGGTGGCCGACAACGGACTGGCGTTCACGGCGATCGCCGAGTTCGCCGGGCCGTCGTGGAGCGGCCGCGCCCTCGGGGTGCAGAACACCGCCCAGTACGTCACGACCGCGGCGAGCACGCCCGTGCTCGGCGCGCTGATCGAGGCAGCGGGCTACTCGGCCGCCTTCGCCGTCGCGGCGATCGCACCCGTCATCGCGATCCCCCTCGTGCCCCGCGACCGCACTCCCCGGATCAGCGAGACACCAGTGCGTTGAGGACGCCCGCGGCGTCGGCGGCGCCGTCGACCACGACCACCTCGCGACGGTCGTCACCGACCACCAGCAGCGCCTGACCTGACCGCAGCACGAACCCCTTGGCACCGCGCAGATTCCGCCGACCCGAGACCCGGTAACCCCAGCCGCCGAAGTCACGGAGCGCGTTGACCTCCACGACCTCGGCGCGCCGGATCTCCGAGATCGGCATGGCGATCACCGGCCAGCCGATCCGACTCGCCGCCCTGAAGCCGTCCTCGGACACGCTCACCTGTATCGAACCGGTCAATGCCAGCCCGACGGCGGCGACCAGCACCGCCACACCGAGCAGATACCAGTTCGCCATCACCACGCCCAGCCCGCACAGCACGGCGACGGCCGCTCCGACGGTCACCAGGCCACCCGCGCCCACGGACGCCGTTCCCGTCCAGCTGCGCTGCCCGTCGTGGGCGACCGGCACCTCGCCCACGGGGGCCGTGCGACCGTATCCGACCGGCCGGACCGGCGTGGCGAAGGCGACGGCGACCGCGAGAACCAAGGCACCGACGCCGCAGACCGCCGTCAGCCAGACCGGTGACGTCGCCGACGATGCGTCGTCGAGCCCTCGCTGGCGGCCGGTGATCCAGATCGTCACCGCGATCACGAAGGTCGCGGTTCCGGTTCCGATCCCGGTCACGATCCGCGAGGTGACCGGCTCCTTCACCACGAAGGCGCCGACCCCCGCGATCACGGCGCCGACCACGGCGGTCGCCGCCGTGAGCACGATCAACTCGGTGATCGACGAGAATCCGTCGGCGCCGTCGGCGCCGAAGTGCGAGGCCACCCGATCCGGCAGATCCGAGGACCAGATCGCGAGCAGTGCGCACCCGACGACACCCACCAGCAGCACAACCAGCGGTCCGATCGTCCGCCGGGCAGATTCACTCATACTCGTCACGGTAGCCGAGCGATCGCCGGAACCCGGTACCTGACCCGCGAGAGAGGAACGGCCCCGACGCGCAGGCGCCGGGGCCGTTCGCAGACGGATCGTCGTCAGACGCCGGCGAGGATGCGGTCGCCGACCTCCGAGGTGGAACCGCGGGAGGATCCGCGGGTCGCCACATCGGCCGCGACGGCCTTCTCCACGCGTGCCGCGCCCTCATCGTCGCCCAGGTGGCGGAGCAGCAGTGCCACGGACAGAATGGCCGCGGTGGGGTCCGCGATGTTCTGTCCGGCGATGTCGGGCGCGCTGCCGTGCACCGGCTCGAACATCGACGGGTTGGCGCGAGTGGCGTCGATGTTGCCCGACGCCGCCAGGCCGATGCCGCCGGACACCGCCGCCGCCAGGTCGGTGATGATGTCGCCGAAGAGGTTGTCGGTGACGATCACGTCGAAGCGCCCCGGGTCGGTGACCATGTAGATGGTCGCCGCGTCGACGTGAATGTAGTCCGTCGCGACCTCGGGGAACTCCTTGCCGATCTCCTCGACCGCACGGGTCCACATGCCGCCGGCGAAGGTGAGCACGTTGTTCTTGTGCACCAGCGTCAGCTTCTTGCGCCGGGACTGCGCGCGAGCGAAGGCGTCGCGGATCACGCGCTCGATGCCGAACCGGGTGTTGACACTGACCTCGGTCGCCACCTCGTGCGGTGTGCCCACCCGGATCGCGCCGCCGTTGCCCGTGTACGGCCCCTCGGTGCCTTCGCGGACCACGACGAAATCGATCTTCGGATCGCCTGCGAGCGGCGAGGCGACGCCCTCGTAGAGCACCGACGGCCGCAGGTTGACGTGATGATCGAGAATGAACCGCATCTTCAGCAGGAAGCCGCGTTCCAGCGTGCCCGACGGGACCGACGGGTCACCGATGGCGCCCAGCAGGATCGCATCGTGCTCACGCAGCGAGGCGATGTCCTCGTCGGTGAGCAGTTCACCGGTCGCGTGGTAGCGGCGTGCACCGAAGTCGTATTCGGTGGTCTCGACGTCGGGGTGCAGCTTGCGCAGCACGCGAAGCGCCTGGTCGACCACCTCGGGTCCGATCCCGTCACCGGGGATGACAGCGAGTCTCATCGGCTTGCCCTGGCTCACGACAGGTCCACCTGCTTGATGAGGGTGGCCGAGACGGCGTCGCCGACCGCCGCGACCAGCGCGTCGTCGAGTTCGCGGTCGAGCCGCAGGATCATGGTCGCGCCGTTGCCCTCCACGTCCTGGGCCAGGGCGGCGGCGATGATGTCGACACCGGCGTCACCGAGCACGGTGCCGATCTTGCCGAGCGAACCGGGCTGGTCGGCGTAGCTCACGAGCAGGTTGCGGCCCTCGGCGCGGAGGTCGAAGTTACGGCCGTTGATGTTCACGATCTTCTGAACCTGCTGCGGTCCGGTCAGCGTTCCGGCGACGTTGACGATGCTGCCGTCGGCGAAGACCGCGCGCACGTCCACCTGGCTGCGGTGGTTGGGGCTCTCGGTCTCGGTGACGACGTCGTGGCTCACGCCGCGCTCACCGGCGACTGCCGGGGCGTTCACGAAGGTGACCGGCTCGTCGACGACGGCCGAGAACAGTCCGCGCAGCGCCGAGAGGCCGAGCACGTCGACCGGGCTGGCGGCGAGTTCGCCGCGCACCTCGACGGTCAGGTTGGTCGGCATGCCGCCCGCGACGACGCCGGCCAGGACGCCGAGCTTGCGCGACAGCTCCAGCCACGGCGCCACCTCGTCGTCGACCGGACCGCCCGTGATGTTCACCGCGTCCGGCACGAAGTGTCCGGCCAGCGCCAGCTTCACACTGGCGGCGACGTCGGTGCCCGCGCGGTCCTGGGCCTCGGCGGTGGAGGCGCCGAGATGCGGCGTCACGACGACCTGGTCGAGGTCGAACAGCGGGGAGTCGGTGCAGGGCTCGGAGTCGAAGACGTCCAGGCCCGCGCCGCGGACCCTGCCGGCCTTGATGGCGTCGGCCAGGGCCTGCTCGTCGATCAGCCCGCCGCGAGCGGCATTGACGATGATGACGCCGTCCTTGACCTTGGCGAGCTGCTCGGCGCCGATGAGGCCAGCGGTCTCCTTGGTCTTGGGCAGGTGGATGGTGATGAAGTCGGCGCGTTCGAGGAGTTCGTCGAGGCCGACCAGCTCGATGCCCAGCTGTGCCGCACGGGCCGCCGAGGCGTAGGGGTCGTACGCGATGATCTTGGCCTCGAAGGCGGCCAGTCGCTGGGCGACCAGCTGACCGATGCGGCCGAGCCCGATGACGCCGACGGTCTTGTCGAAGACCTCCACGCCGGAGAACGACGAGCGCTTCCAGGTGTGTTCCTTGAGCGTGGCGTCGGCGGCCGGGACCTGACGAGCAGTCGACATCAGCAGGGCGATCGCATGCTCGGCCGCCGAATGGATGTTGGACGTGGGAGCGTTGACGACCATGACGCCGCGCTCAGTGGCCGACGGCACGTCGACGTTGTCCAGGCCGACGCCTGCGCGAGCGATGATCTTCAGATTCTTACCCGCATCGAGGACTTCGGCGTCCACGGTGGTCGCCGAACGCACCAGAATGGCGTCGGCGTCGACCACTGCTTCGAGCAGCTTCGGGCGATCAGGGCCGTCTACCCAGCGCACCTCGACGTCGGAGCCGAGGGCTTCCACCGTCGAGGGGGCGAGCTTGTCAGCGATGAGGACAACTGGACGGCCGCTTTCGGTCACTGCATTCTCCAGGTTTCTTCCGGTGAAGAGTGCCAGGTCCGGCACCCAAGACTTGCCCCGCCATCGTAATTCCCCGGCGCCGCGCGGGCACATCCGCCCCGATGCGAATGTGGTGCCCGACACCTGGGCGCGTGTACATTGCTGACGTCGTCTCATTTCCGTCACAACTGCAGCGGTATCTGAGGCGGGCATTGGGCGTTGCCCCGGAGGGCACTTAAGGTAGGCACGTCGCCCGTGAAGACATACGCGGCCTCGACAAGTACTGAGCGGAGATGCAATGAAGAAGTTGACGGTGCTGCTCGCGGTTCTCGCCGCCGGCCTGTTGTCACTGGTCGGAGTCGGTACCGCCGATGCCGCACCCAAGGTTCCGCTCGGCGGCGGGTCCGGGATCCTCGTCCTCAAGGGAGGGAACAGCGCGGCGGCGTGCACGGTGACCACCGTGGGCCGTCCGACCACCGGGCCGCGAAAGGGACAGCTCATCGCCGTCACCGCCGGCCACTGCGGCAAGCCCGGTCAGCGAGTGATCTCGGAGAGCTTCCAGAGCCGCGGCCAGATCGGCACGGTCGTCTACTCGGCGTCGGACATCGACGTCGCGGTGATCGCGCTCAACTCGAACGTCGCTCCGACGCGCACCGTGCGCGGTGTCACGATCCGCAAGGTCAACACCACCCCGGTCCAGTTCCCGACCATCCTGTGCAAGGAAGGTCGCACCACCGGCAACACCTGCGGCGTCACCTGGTTCTCCGACGGCACCTCGCACTTCAGCCAGATGTGCGTCATCGAGGGCGATTCGGGCAGCCCCGTGGTGGTCGGAGATCAGCTGGTCGGCATGGTCAACGCCTACTACTTCCTGTCGTGCCTGGGACCGGAGACCGGGACCAACGCCAAGACGATCCTGAACCGGCTCAACAAGATCGGCTACAACAACTTCAAGCCGGTGTAGCCCGAAGCAGCCGACGAAACGACGCCGGGCCCCGAGACCTTCCGTCTCGGGGCCCGACGTCTGTCTGTGCCGGTGCGCGCGCTCAGGCGGCGTCGCTGCTCTCCACCGCGGCCCGGAGCGCCGCCTCGGTCTGCCTCACCGCCTGGCCGACGACGGGCTCGATGATCGCACCGAGCGCCCTGCCCGCCAGGCCGCCCGGCAGGTCGTAGTCGAAGTTCACATCCACCACGGTCTGCCCGTCGGCGCCGTCGGCGAACCGCCAGCCGGTCCGCACGTCGAAGCCGGCGATGGAGGTGAGGACGACGCACTCGTTCTCCACCCACTCGGTGACCCGAAGGGTGGATGTGAGGTTCTTCGGACCGATCTTCATGCAGGCCTCGTACGTGGCGCCGAGCCCGGACGTGTGGTCGGTGACGGGTGTGAACCGGGTGACGCCGAACATCCAGCTCGGAACGTTTCGGTAATCGTCGACGTACGCGAACACGCGGTCGCGCGACGCCTCGGTGGTCACGGTCTGGCGAACTCCCGGCATTGGTGACTCCTGGGGATCGATCGGTTGCGGTCGAACGGGCATTGCGGTGTGCCCGATGTTGTGCACACCACAATGCCATGCGCCGATGGCAAGGTTGATCCGCCCCCCGGGATCGCCGCCGGTCAGTCCTCGACGGCCGCCCTGATCTTCGCCTCCGTATGCTTCACGCCCTGTTCGGCGAAGGGGCCGATCAGTCCGCCGAGCACCTTGCCCGCGAGCCCGCCGGGCAGCGTGTACCCGAACACGACCCGGAGGACGGTGGTACCCGGCTCGTCACCGTCGGCGAACGTCCACGCGGTGTCGGCGCCGAAGCCCTTCACCGACTCGAGCCTGATCAGTTGTCCGTCGATCCATTCGGTACAGCGCACCGTCGACGTCAATTCCTTCGGGCCGACCCGGATGGCCGTCTCGAACTCGGAGTCCTGGCCGTGTGTCACCTCGGTGGTCGGCGTGAACCGACCGACCCCGAACATGTACTCGGGCACGTTCCGGTAGTCGTCCACGTACGAGAACACCGCCTCGCGTGGGGCCCCGATGACTGCCTCATGCCGGACTTCGCCCATCTGTTCTCCCCTTCTCGTCGCCGCGCGCGGTCGCCGCAGCACTGCGCAGCATGGTAGCGAGGGCATCCCGCCGGCGAACGCGGACGACCCCGCACCCGGGATCGGGTGCGGGGTCGTCGAAGAGGTGCGCCGGCGGTGGCCGCTGAGACTCAGGCGGTCTCGGTGATGGGGCGGTCGACCCAGCTCATCAGGTCGCGCAGCTTCTGGCCGGTGACCTCGATCGGGTGCTCGGCGTTCTGCTTGCGCAGCGCCTCGAGTTCCTTGTTGCCGCCCTCGACGTTGGCGACGAGACGCTTGACGAAGGTGCCGTCCTGAATGTCCTTCAGGATGGCGCGCATGCGCTCCTTGGTGTCGGCGTCGATGACGCGCGGGCCCGACAGGTAGCCGCCGAACTCAGCGGTGTCCGAGACCGAGTAGTTCATGCGGGCGATGCCGCCCTCGTACATGAGGTCGACGATCAGCTTGAGCTCGTGCAGGACCTCGAAGTAGGCCATCTCCGGTGCGTAGCCGGCCTCCACCATGACCTCGAAACCGGTCTTGACCAGCTCCTCGGTGCCGCCGCAGAGCACGGCCTGCTCACCGAAGAGGTCGGTCTCGGTCTCTTCCTTGAAGGTGGTCTTGATGACGCCGGCGCGGGTACCGCCGATGCCCTTGGCGTAGCTCAGCGCCAGCGCCTGGGCCTCGCCCTTCGGGTCCTGATCGACGGCGATGAGCGCCGGGACGCCCTTGCCGTCGACGAACTGACGGCGGACCAGGTGGCCCGGTCCCTTCGGCGCGACCATCGCGACGGTCACGTTGGCCGGCGGCTTGATCAGGTCGAAGTGGATGTTGAGGCCGTGCCCGAAGAACAGCGCGTCGCCGTCGTTCAGGTTCGGTGCGATGTCATCGGTGAAGATCTGCGCCTGGCTGGTGTCCGGAGCCAGCAGCATGATGACGTCGGCCCAGGCGGCGGCCTCCGCCGCGGTCATGACCTTCAGCCCCTGCTCGGCCGCCTTCTCGCGGGACTTGGAGCCCTCGCGCAGACCGATGGCGACCTCGACACCCGAGTCGCGCAGCGACAGCGAGTGTGCGTGGCCCTGGCTGCCGTAACCGATCACGGCCACCTTACGGCCCTGGATGATCGACAGGTCGGCGTCATCGTCGTAGAACATCTCGACTGCCACAGTGGAATCCCTTCAATACGAAATATTTGTGTTGTGTGTCGTGACCATTCAACCCGTCGGTGTGACGGTGGCCGCGACCGGGGTCTGACGCTTCACTCGGCGAACCGAGCTCGAGATGTCAGCGGTTGGCGGACATGCTCTTGGGGCCGCGGCCGAGCGTGACACCGCCCGACTGCGCGATCTCCCGGATGCCGTACGGGTCCAGCATCCGCAGGAGCGCCTCGAGCTTGTCCGAGGTTCCGGTGGCCTCGACGGTCACCGACTCCGGTGAGACGTCGACGACCTTGGCGCGGAACAGATTCACCACGTCGATCACTTCGCTCCGGTTGGACGCGTCGGCGCGGACCTTGATCAGCATCAGTTCGCGGGAGACCGAGTTCGCCGGCTCCTGCTCCACGATCTTGATCACGTTGACGAGCTTGTTGAGCTGCTTGGTGACCTGCTCCAGCGGGAAGTCCTCCACCGAGACCATGATGGTCATCCGCGAGATGCCCTTCAGCTCGGTGGGACCGACGGCGAGGGACTCGATGTTGAATCCGCGCCGGGAGAACAGGCCCGAGACGCGGGCGAGCACGCCCGGACGGTCTTCGACCAGAACGCTCAGAGTATGGGTGCTCACTGCTGGTTCCCTTCGCTCGTGGCCTGCTCACGAATCATGGCGTCGTGGATCTCCGCCGGGTCGGCGGCCGACTCCTCGTCGTCGAACAGCGGCCGGATGTCGCGCGCGGCCATGATCTCGTCGTTGCCGGTGCCCGCGGCGACCATCGGCCACACCTGGGCGTCCTTGCCGACGATGAAGTCGATGACCACCGGGCGGTCGTTGATCTCCTGGGCCTTCGCGATCGTCGGTGCGACGTCCTCTTCGCGCTCCACGCGGAAAGCGACACAGCCCAGCGCCTCGGCGAGCTTGAGGAAGTCCGGGATCATCCGCGAGTGCGTCGCCAGATCGGTGTTCGAGTACCGTTCGTCGTAGAACAGCGTCTGCCACTGACGGACCATGCCGAGATTGCCGTTGTTGATCAGTGCGACCTTGATCGGGAAGCCCTCGATGGCGCAGGTGGCCAGCTCCTGATTGGTCATCTGAAAACATCCGTCGCCGTCGACCGCCCAGACCTCCTTGTCCGGAGCCGCGGCCTTGGCGCCCATCGCCGCCGGAACCGAGTAGCCCATCGTTCCCAGGCCGCCCGAGTTGAGCCAGGTGCGCGGCTTCTCGTACTTGACGAACTGCGCGGCCCACATCTGGTGCTGGCCGACGCCCGCGACGTACACGGCGTCGGGGCCGGCGGCCTTGCCGAGCTGCTCGATGACGTACTCCGGCGACAACGAGCCGTCGGACTGCTTGTCGTAGCTCAGCGGGTAGGTGTTGCGGATGTCCCGCAGGTACTCCCACCAGTCGACCATGTCCGGCTTGGCCCCGCCCGCGGCGAGGTCGGCGCGGATGGCCTCGATCAAGTCGGCGATGACGGCCTTGGCGTCACCGACGATCGGGACGTCGACCTCGCGGTTCTTGCCGATCTCCGCCGGATCGACGTCGGCGTGGATCACCTTGGCCTCCGGAGCGAAGGACGAGAGCTGTCCGGTGACCCGGTCGTCGAAGCGGGCGCCGAGGGTGATCAGCAGATCGCTGCGCTGCAGGGCGGCGACGGCGCCGACCGCGCCGTGCATGCCGGGCATGCCCATGTGCAGATCGTGGCTGTCGGGGAACGCGCCGCGCGCCATCAGCGTCGTGACGACGGGGATGCCGGTCAGTTCGGCGAGTTCACGCAGCTCCTCGGAGGCCTCGGCCTTGATGACGCCGCCGCCGACGTACAGCACGGGACGCTTCGACTGCGCGATCATCCGCGCGGCCTCACGGATCTGCTTGCCGTGCGGCTTGGTGACCGGACGGTAGCCGGGCAGTTCGAACTGCGGCGGCCACGAGAACGTGGTCTGCGCCTGCAGGATGTCCTTCGGGATGTCGACGAGCACCGCGCCGGGCCGGCCCGACTCCGCGATGTAGAAGGCCTCGGCGATGATCCGGGGGATCTCCGCCGCGCTGCTGACCAGGAAGTTGTGCTTGGTGATCGGCATCGTGATTCCGGAGATGTCGGCTTCCTGGAAGCCGTCGGTGCCGATGAGCGAGCGCCCGACCTGGCCGGTGATCGCGACCACCGGGACCGAGTCCATCTGGGCGTCGGCCAACGGCGTCACCAGGTTGGTGGCGCCCGGGCCGGACGTCGCCATCATGACGCCGGCACGGCCGGCGACCTGTGCGTAGCCGGTGGCCGCGTGTCCGGCGCCCTGCTCGTGACGGACGAGCACGTGCCGGACCCGCTGCGAGTCGAGCAGGGGGTCGTAGACCGGGAGCACGGCGCCGCCGGGAATGCCGAACACGACCTCCACGCCGAGCTCTTCGAGCGACCGGACCACGGACTGCGCGCCCGTGACCCGTTCGGGTGCGACGACGGCGCCCGGTGAGCGCATGCCCTCGGTGGACGGCGACTGCGGTCGGGTCGACGACCCGCGTGCTGTTGGAGTACTCACTGCACGATCCTCATCCTCTTGTGTTCTGCTCTTCCACGCGATTCCCGATCAGGCCGGAGGGACTTCTCGTCCGGCTCCCGACAAGAAAAAACCCCCGCCAGCGAGGCTGTGCGAGGGGCGCGTCGTAATTGGTATCTGAAGGTCTACGAAGTGACCGATCAGGCGTCGACGCGCCGACCGATTACTACGAGAAGCTTCTGATTCATCACGTGGACAAAGTAGGCCAGTTCCGGGTCTCGCGTCAAATCATTCCCTCTCGCCCGAAGCTGTGACCTGCGCCCGGCGCGGTGCGTGAGACAATGGGGAATATGAGTGAGTCGTCCAAGGTCTTCTCCATCTCGCGCATCGCTTACTTCGCGGTGCCGGTCGCGTTTCTGCTCGTCATCATGCTGATGGGGATCTCGGTCGCCGGCTTCGCCTGGACTGTCATCGTGCCGATCGCGCTGGCGTGGTGGATTCACCGGCTCCGCACCATCGTCGACGAGCAGGGCGTCACCGCCGTCGGCACCTTCGGCACCAGCCGCCTCCCGTGGCACGACGTCGACGGCATCCGGTTCCCGCGCTGGGGCGCGGTGCGCCTGGTGGCCCGAGACGGATCGAGCGTGCGTCTGCCCGCGGTCGGCTTCTCCGATCTGCCCGCGCTGTCGAACGCCAGCGGCGGCCGCATCCCCGATCCGTTCGCCGCCGAGCGGGACGCCCGACTGTCCGCTCGCTGACCGGGGCGCTCGCCGCGCCCGCATCCGCCAACGACGCCGACACGGAGCCCATGACGACACTCACCGCCAAGGCCCTGCAGAGCGCCATCGACGACGGCCGGCTGGCGTTCGTGGGCCGCGAACTCTCGCAACTGGCCCCGCAGGACGCCGCCGCGATCCTCGACGCGATGGACGAGGGCGACCGGACCATCGCCTTCCGGCTGCTCGCCAAGGACGACGCCGTGCAGGTCTTCGACGACCTCAGCTCCACCGCGCAGGCCGCGTTGATCAGTTCGCTCGGGACCGCGGAGGTGGCCGACGCCTTCGACCATCTGGACCCCGACGACCGCGCGGAGCTGCTCGACGAGCTCCCCGCGAACGTCGCCAAGGCGCTGATCCGCTCCCTCTCCCCCGCCGAGCGCGAGACGACGGCGGTGGTCCTGGGGTTCCGGCGCGGGTCGGTGGGACGCCGGATGAGTCCGGAGTTCGTGCACGTCTTCCCCGACGACGACTGCCGCACGGCGATCGAGCGGATCAAGGCGCGCGGGCGGCACGCCGAGACCATCTACACGGTGCCCGTGGTGGACCACCAGCGCCGCCTGATCGGCGTGGCGAGCCTGCGCGATCTGCTGCTCTCGGATCCGGACACCGATGTCGCCGAGCACACGAAGGCGCCGATCTTCGCCTACGCCGCCGAACCGGCCGAGTCGGCCGCCCAGCGCTGTATCGACCGGTCGATCATGGCGATGCCCGTGGTCGACAACGAGGACCGACTGCTCGGCGTCCTGACCCTCGACGACGCCGCCGAGGTGGTAGAAGCGGCCCGCGACGAGGACGAGGCGCGCGCCGGCGCCCGCGAGATGCTGAAGACGCCGTACCTGCAGGCCTCGACGTTCGCGATCACCCGCGCGCGAGTGGTGTGGCTGTTCGTGCTGGCGATCTCGGCGATCCTCACGGTGAACGTCCTGGAGATCTTCGAGGGCACTCTGGAGCAGAAGGTGGCCCTCGCACTGTTCATTCCGCTCCTGACCGGCATCGGCGGCAACACCGGCTCGCAGGCGGCGACCACGGTGACCCGTGCGCTCGCCACCGACGAGGTGACCACCTCCGACGTGGTCCGAGTCGCGGGCAAGGAGATGAGCGTCGGCGTCACCATGGGCGCCGCCCTCGGCGTCGTCGGATTCCTCGTCGCAGGACTGGTCTACGACATCGGCATCGGTACCGTCATCGGGCTGACCATCCTCTCGGTCTGCACGGTCGCGGCGACCGTCGGCGGCATCATGCCGCTGGTGGCGCGCTCCATCCACGTCGATCCCGCAGTGTTCTCCACCCCGTTCATCTCCACCTTCTGCGATGCGACGGGTCTGATCATCTACTTCTCGATCGCCAAGGCGGTCCTGCAGATCTGACGCCGGGAATAACTCTGGACAGCTGAGCGTAAAGTTGAAGGACATCCCGGATCGTCAGCCCGTCCGGGTCCAGTTCAGCGATTTCTAGCGAGGAATTCCATGCCAGCCCTGCGGTCTCGCACCACAACCGTCGGCCGTGAAGCCGCCGGCGCCCGCGCCCTCTGGCGCGCCACCGGTATGACCGACGACGATTTCGGGAAGCCGATCATCGCGATCGCCAACTCGTACACCCAGTTCGTCCCGGGTCACGTGCATCTGAAGAACGTCGGCGAGATCGTCGCCGACGCCGTGCGCGAGGCCGGCGGCGTGGCCAAGGAGTTCCACACCATCGCCGTCGACGACGGCATCGCGATGGGTCACGGCGGCATGCTGTACTCGCTGCCGAGCCGCGAGATCATCGCCGACTCCGTCGAGTACATGGTGAACGCGCACACCGCCGACGCCCTGGTCTGCATCTCGAACTGCGACAAGATCACGCCGGGCATGCTCAACGCCGCGATGCGTCTCAACATCCCCACCGTGTTCGTCTCCGGCGGACCGATGGAGGCGGGCACATCGGTCGTCATCAACGGCGTCGTGCGCCCGGGCACCGACCTGATCGACGCGATCTCGGCGTCCGCCGACAGCAACGTCGACGACAAGGAACTGCTGGAGGTGGAGCGGTCCGCCTGTCCGACGTGCGGGTCGTGCTCCGGCATGTTCACCGCCAACTCGATGAACTGCCTCACCGAAGCGCTCGGGCTGTCGCTGCCCGGCAACGGATCGACGCTGGCCACCCAGGTCGCACGCCGCGACCTGTTCACGCGCGCCGGCGAGCTGATCGTCGACATCGCGAAGCGCTACTACCAGGACGACGATGAGTCGGTGCTGCCGCGCAACGTCGCCACCCGCCAGGCCTTCGAGAACGCCATGGCGCTCGACGTGGCGATGGGCGGATCCACCAACACCGTTCTGCACATCCTGGCCGCGGCCCAGGAGGGCGAGGTGGAGTTCGATCTGAAGGACATCGACCGCATCTCACGTAACGTTCCGTGCCTGGCCAAGGTGGCGCCCAATTCACCGAAGTACTACATGGAGCACGTGCATCGCGCCGGCGGCATCCCCGCGATCCTCGGTGAGCTGAACCGCGCCGGTCTGCTCAACACCGACGTCCATCCCGTTCACGCGCCGTCGCTCGAGAGCTACCTCGCCGACTGGGACATCCGTGGCGGCACGGCCACCGATCAGGCGATCGAACTGTTCCACGCGGCCCCGGGCGGCGTCCGCACCACCGAACCCTTCTCCACCTCCAACCGCTGGGAGTCGCTCGACACCGATGCCGCCGACGGCTGCATCCGCGACAAGGAGCACGCCTACACCGTCGAAGGCGGACTGTGCGTGCTGCACGGCAACCTGGCCCGCGACGGCGCCATCCTGAAGACCGCCGGCGTCGACGAGTCGCTGTGGCACTTCCAGGGCCCGGCGCGCGTCGTCGAGAGCCAGGAGGACGCGGTGCACGCCATCCTGTCGAAGGAACTGCAGGCGGGCGAGGTGCTGGTGATCCGTTACGAGGGGCCCGCCGGCGGGCCCGGCATGCAGGAGATGCTGCATCCGACGGCCTTCATGAAGGGCACCGGCATGGGGAAGAAGTGCGGTCTGGTCACCGACGGCCGCTTCTCGGGCGGATCGTCGGGCCTGGTGATCGGCCACGCCTCCCCGGAGGCGGCGGCCGGCGGCGACATCGGTCTGGTGGAGAACGGCGACGAGATCCTCATCGATGTGAAATCCCGCACCCTCAAGGTCCTCGTCGACGACGAGACCCTGGCGGAGCGTCGCGCCAAGATGGAAGCCTCCGAGCACCCGTGGACGCCGCGCGACCGCCAGCGTCCGGTCACCAAGGCGCTTCGCGCGTACGCGAAGCTCGCGGCCTCCGCCGACAAGGGCGCCGTCCGCGTCGTCGACTGAACACTGTCGGCTGAAAGCACTCATGCCGTATTCCGTGACCCGATTCGGGCCACGGAATACGGCATATGAGTTCAGGAGTACGTCAGGACGTCGGGTTCCCCGGCGAATCGAGCGGATTGGTGCCGTTGAAAACGATCCAGACGGCCACGGCGACGCCGACGCCGACGATGAACCAGGCGGCCGAACCCCAGGCCGGCCTGCGCGACCATCCCCAGCGACGGTCGAAGGAGTAGGTGCCGGGCCCGGTGAGGATCAGCGCCGCCGCCGCGGCGGCCAGCACGATCTCCAGTTCGAGCCCGTTGCCTCCGCCGTCGGCCGAGAAGAACCAGAGGCCGCCGGCGAGCGTCGCCTTGTAGGTGCCTGCCACCAGGATGCTGCTCAGCACCGCCGCCCCGGCGATCGGCGTCAGCAGCCCCAGGATCAGCAGGATGCCGCCCGCGGTCTCACTGACTCCGGCGACGAGTGAGAGCGCCGTCGTGGCGTTGTCGTGGAACCCGATGCCGGGATTCGGCTTGTTGGCGAGGAACTGCGCGAAGCCGTCCGGCCCGGGTCCGTTCAACCAGCCGGTGAGCTTCTGGAGACCGTGCAGGGTGAACGTCACGCCCACCACCACGCGCAGAATGAGCAAGCCGAGATCGAGCGTTCCGCGCCGGATCACCGGCTCCGGAGCCTGGGCGACGTACTCCTCTTCGTCGCGCGGCTGCGGTGCCCCCACGTAGTCGTCTTCGGGCTCGAGCAGCGGTGCGGTGGGCTGCGGCTCGATGTAAGGCAGCGGCGGTTCGGTGAGATGCTCCGCGTATCCCCTGCGCTCGCCGGGGTCCTCACCGTCGTCCTCGTCGTCGACGAAGGGCTCGGTGTGCACCGGCTCGTCCGACGAGCTCTTCTTGATCGGGCTCTCCGTGGCTGCGGCACCCCCCGAACTGATGATCACCGCGGTCTTCGCGTCATCGTCCGGCGGTGAACCGTCGGGCAGCGTGGCTACGGGTTCGGTCGGCTCGGTGACCGGCAGCGTCTCAGTGGGCGACTCGTCGAGTTCGACGGCCTCCTCGCGTGCGGCCTTCTCGTCGATCGCATCCTGAACCGCGGGCTCCGGCCGGCGGCCGTGCCTGTCGAAGAAGCTGTCGTTGTCGGGCTTCGGCCGACGCACCCGAGGTCGCTCGATGGCGTCGGTCGGTTCATCGTACGGACTGCCCGCAGCCGACGGATCCCCTCCGGTCCCTGGCTTGTCATCGGAACTACTCACGGTTACCGACTCTATGGCCGTGCGCCCGCGTGAGGGCCGAGCGGCACCCGACGATTTGGTAACGATCGTTAGAGTGGTGGAATGCCATCACACTCCCGGACTGCCGGCCGCGCGCTGCTCGCCGCGGCGTCCGCGGTGGCCGTCGTATTGGCGTCGACGTCGTGTGTGAACTTCAGCGAAGAGGACCAGGCCGCCGACCAGGGTTCCTTCACTGCGCCGCCCACGATGCAGCAGGCCCCCGAGCAGCCTCCGGCGCCTCCGTCGGACGATCAGGGCGGCGGTCCCCCGCCGACCGGGCCCTGCGTCGACCCGGATCCGGCGGTGATCGCCACGTGTCTGGCGTCCACCGGAGGTGTGCGGCCCGCGGACTCGTCGGGACGCAGTACGTACGTCGCCGAACGGACCACCGGCAAGATCATTCTGTCCAAGCGGTACGGTCCGCAGCGTGCGGTCGCCGGCGTGGAGGTGGACGCCTCCGGCGACGGCGGGCTCGTCGACTTCGAGATGTCGCCCACGTACGCCGAGGATCAGCTGATCTACGCGCTGATCACCACCGGGTCCGACAATCGCGTGGTCCGGATCGCCCCCACCGGGTCGGTGAAGCCGATTCTCACCGGTATCCCGAAGGGCGCGACCGGCAACATGGGATCGATCTCGTTCGCGTCGCCGACCGAGCTCATCGTCGCGACCGGCGATGCGGGCGATCCGGCCGCCGCGTCGAACCCGGCCTCGCTCGCGGGCAAGATCTTCTCGATCGACCCGAACGTCGCGGACCCGAAGCCCGACATCCGTGCGTCGGGGCTCGGGTCGAACGTCGCGCTCTGCCCGTCACCGGGCTCCGACGGCCAGCTGTACGTCGCCGACAGCGGCGCGCCGGGCGATCGGCTCTCCCTGGTCGGCCCTCGCGGTCTGCAGACGCTGTGGAGCTGGCCCGATCGGCCGGGGGTGAGCGGCTGCGCCGTCGGCAAGGACTGGATAGCGGTGTCGATCGCCAAGGCACAGCGGCTCGACACGTTCATGCGGCCGGCCGCCGGAAGCACATCGGTCGGCAAGCCGAGCCCGCAGGACTTCCGCAAGTCGTACGGAGCGGTGGGCCGCATGACCAGTGTCGCGGGGGCGGCGCAGATGGCCACCGTCAACAAGGCCACCCGAGGTGCGGACGTGAAGAGCTACGACGATCGCGTCGCGATCTACCTCCCGAAGGCCGGCGAAGACCTCACCTGAGCGCGCGCATCATCACTCGCACGCGGCGAGGACCAGTTCCTTGACGCGGGCCGGGTCGGCCTGACCGCGGGTCGCCTTCATGACATCGCCGACGATCTTGCCTGCCGCCTGCACCTTGCCGCTGCGAATCTTGTCGGCGATATCGGGGTTCGCGGCGAGTGCCTCGTCGACCGCCTTCTGCAGCGCGGAATCGTCCCGGACCACCTCGAGACCGCGATCGGCGACGATCTGCGCGGGCTCGCCCTCACCGTCGAGCACGGCGACGACCACCTGCTGGGCCAGTTTGTTGGTCAGCTTGCCCTCGTCGACCATGCCGATCACCTCGGCGACCTGCTTGGGAGTGATGGCGAGTTCCGCCAGCTCCATCTCGCGGGTGTTGGCCTGCTGGGCCAGGAACGACACCCACCAGCTGCGGGCGGCGTCGGGTGAGGCACCCGCTTCGGCCGTCTCGATGATGAGGTCGACGGCGCCGACGTTCACCAGATCGCGCATCACCTCGTCGGACACGCCCCACTCCTCCTGGATGCGGGCGCGGCGGATCCACGGCAACTCCGGCAGAGTGGCGCGCAGCGAATCCACCCACTCCGGGCTCGCGAGCACCGGGGGCAGGTCCGGCTCCGGGAAGTAACGGTAGTCCTCGGCGGTCTCCTTGCGACGGCCCGCCGACGTGGTTCCGTCCGACTCGTGGAAGTGCCTGGTCTCCTGGATGATCTCGCCGCCGGCCGACAGGATCGCGGCCTGCCGGCTCATCTCGAACCGGACCGCGGCCTCGACCGACTTGAGCGAGTTGACGTTCTTGGTCTCGGTGCGGGTGCCGAACTCGGCGGCGCCCTTGGGCATCAGCGACAGGTTCACGTCGCAGCGCATCGATCCCTGGTCCATGCGGACGTCGGACACGTCGAGCGACTTGAGCAGATCGCGCAGGGCGGTCACGTACGCGCGGGCCACCTCCGGTGCGCGCTCGCCCGCACCCTCGATGGGGCGGGTCACGATCTCGACGAGCGGGACGCCCGCGCGGTTGTAGTCGAGCAACGAGTGACTGGCACCGTGGATGCGCCCGGTGGCGCCGCCGATGTGCAGCGACTTACCGGTGTCCTCCTCCATGTGGGCGCGCTCGATCTCCACCCGCCAGGTGGTGCCGTCGCTCAGCAGCACGTCGAGGTAGCCGTCGTAGGCGATCGGCTCGTCGTACTGACTGATCTGATAGTTCTTCGGCTGGTCCGGGTAGAAGTAGTTCTTCCGCGCGAACACGCTCGACTCCCGGATCGAGCAGTTCAGCGCCAAGCCGATGCGCGCGGCGGATTCGACGGCCTTCGCGTTGGCGACCGGAAGCGCCCCCGGCAGACCCAGGCAGGCGGGGCACACCTGGGTGTTCGGCTCGCCGCCGAACGTGGTCGGGCAACCGCAGAACATCTTGGTCGCCGTGCCGAGCTCGACGTGGACCTCCATGCCCATGACCGGGTCGTAAGTCTCGATGACGTCGTCGAAGTCCATCAGTTCGTCGATAGCGGCACTCATGCGTCCCATCGTATCTGGGGGCCGAAGTCAGGGTGCTTCCCGATGCCCGATAGCGCCGCCGGGGCCTACGTTCGAGTCATCGGGCGGACGCCCGAACCGAGACCGATCCGAACCGAGGAGAACACCATGACCGATCCAGCCCTTCCGGGAGCCGGCGACGCGTACGACGCCGAGCCCGTCCGCCCCGCCAAACGACTCACCCGCTCGACCACCGACAAGATGATCGGCGGTGTCGCGGGCGGCATCGCCGAGTACTTCGGAATCGACTCCACTTGGGTCCGCGTCGCCTTCGTCGCGTCGATCATCCTCCCGGGCCCGCAGGTGCTTCTGTACCTGCTGCTCTGGGCGATCATCCCGAAGAACCGCTAGCCCTCAGCCGAAGATCGCGCGCGCTCCGCGGTAGTACTCGAGCGGCACCGTCTTGGTGTGGCCCACGGCCTCCTCGAAGGGGACCCGGACGATGTCGGTGCCGCGCAGTGCCACCATGGACCCCCACCCCGCGTCCGCGACGAGGTCGCTCACCGCCTGGCCGAAGCGGGTGCCGAGGACCCGGTCCCATGCGCTGGGCACACCGCCGCGCTGGATGTAGCCGAGCACCGTGGCGCGTGTGGCGATCCCGGTCCGTTCCTCGATGAGCGGCGCGAGGATCTCGCCGATCCCGCCCAGCCGCGGCCGGTTGAACTCGTCCATGCCCTTGTACGAGTGCGCCTGCTCCATCTCCGGCAGCATGAAGCCCTCGGCGACGACGACCATCGGCGAACGACCACGGTCGCGGACGCTGACCACCCACTCGCAGATCTGCTCGAGCGACTCCTGCTGCTCCGGAATGAGGATCGCGTGGGCGCCGGCCGCGACACCCGCGTACATCGCGATCCATCCGGCGTGCCTGCCCATCACCTCCAGAACCATGCACCGCTTGTGCGAATTGCCGGTGGTGCGCAGCCGGTCGACGGCCTCGGTCGCGATCTCGACCGCGGTGTTGAAACCGAAAGTGTAGTCCGTCGCCTGCAGGTCGTTGTCGATCGTCTTGGGCACGCCGACGATCGGAATGCCGTCGCCGAGCAGTCTGTTGGCGGCCGCCATGGTCCCGTCGCCGCCGACGGCGATGACGCCGTCCACCCCGATCCGCTGGAGTGCCCGCTTGATGTTCTCCGGCCCGCCGTCGGGTTCGGTGTACGGACCGAAGCGGCTGGTTCCCAGAATGGTGCCGCCCTGCTGGGAGATGCCTCGCACCACGGATCGGTCGAGGTCGATCGCCTCGCCGTACACCAGCCCCCAGAACCCGTCTCTGAATCCCACGAACTCCTGATCGTGGACCGTGCTGCCCTGCAGGACGGTTCCGCGGATCACCGCGTTGAGACCGGGGCAGTCTCCGCCGGATGTCAGAATGCCGAAGCGCGCCATCGGGTGCGACCCCTCTCTGAAAGGAAACCGGGTTCGCGTCCATCACAACACGATCCGTGCCCGGTGGCAGCACGTCGGCCAGTTCCGGACCGGTGCGCGGCATCGACCTCCTACTTCAGGCCGTTCTCGTAGGCGAAGACCACCGCTTGCGCGCGGTCGCGCAGACCCAGCTTGGCCAGCATGTTGCTCACATGGGTCTTCACCGTCTGTTCGGAGACGAACAGTTCGGCGGCGATCTCACCGTTCGACTTGCCGTCGGCGACGGTCAGGAGCACCTCGAGTTCCCGCGGGGTGAGCGAGTCGGCGGCCGCGGTGGCCTTGCGCGTGGTCCGGGAGGTGACCTGCTCGATCAGGCGTCTGGTGACCGAGGGCGCCAACAGCGCGTCGCCAGCGGCCACCACTCGGACCGCGCGCACGAGCTCGTCTGCCGGCGCGTCCTTGAGCAGGAAGCCCGACGCACCGATCCGCAGGGCGGCGTACACGTAATCGTCGATGTCGAAGGTCGTCAGCATCAGGACTCTGGTGGCCGACCCGCTGGAGATGATCTGCTCCGCGGCCCACAAGCCGTCGCGTCGCGGCATCCGGACGTCCATCAGGACCACATCGGGTTTGAGGCGGCGCACCTGGTCGACGGCGACCTGCCCGTCCTCGGCGTCCCCGAGCACGGTGATGTCGTCGGCGGCGCCCAGCAGTGCCGCGAAACCGGCGCGGACCATCGCTTGGTCGTCGGCGATGAGGACAGTGGTCGGCACGAGGGTCAGCCTAGTGCGCCGGGCCGCGGCGCGGCGCTCACGCCCGGGCGCTTCACGCGACCGCCCTCACCGACGGACCGATCGGCAGAGATGCGCGGACGGCGAAACCGCCGCCCGGCCGCGCCGCCGCGGTGAGACTCCCGCCGACGGCGTGGGCGCGTTCGGTCATTCCCAGGATGCCGTGCCCGCCGCCGACGGTCGCGCCGAGCGGCTGCGTCGCCAACCCGTTCACGATCTCGACGTCGAGTCTCCCCTCGTGCACGGGATCCTCCTCGATGCGGACCGCGATCGCCGCCCCGGGCGCATGGCGGGTGGCGTTCGTGACCGCCTCCTGAACGATCCGATACACGGCAGCGCCGACCGTCTGCGCCACCGACGAATGGTCGGAGGTGTCGGTCAGTTCCACATCCACGCCCACCGCCTGCACGCCCTCGATGAGTTCGGGGACGTCGCCGAGGCCCTGGACCGGAGCGAGCGCCGCGGTGTCCGCGGCGTCGCCGTGCGGGCGAAGCACGCCCAGCAGCTGGCGCACCTCGTCGAGCGATTCGCGGGCGGCGTCGGCGATCGCGTCGAACTCCGCCTTGGCCCCGGGCCCCACCTCCTCGGCATCGGCGGCCGCGGCCAGCCGGTAGGGTGCGGTCTGCGCCATCACCACCACCATCGACATGCGGTGCGCGACGATATCGTGCAGGTCGCGCGCGATGCGTGAGCGTTCGGCGAGTACGGCCTCTCGGGCTCGCAGCACCTCGGTCTCCTCGGTCTGCTCCGCGATCTCGCGCTGCGAGCGAGCACGGTAGCGCAGGAACGCGACGGCCATGCCGACGACGACCAGCCCGAAGATCCAGCCCACCAGCGCATCGAAGGGCAAGCCGACGACGAAGGCGCCCGCGACGGCGGCCAGCACCACTGGCAGCCGCTTGAGCGGCTGGGTCCACAGCGCCGCGACGGTCATCGCCAGCAGCGCCAGGAACAACGGGATCGGCATCGGCCACGGTCCGTCGTTGGGAACCAACGACGCGACGGCCGAGGTGATGACCGTTGACGCCCAGCCGTACCTGACCGCCTCCTCGCCGGCGAACACGAGCGCGATGCCGCCGCAGCCGAGGATCGCGAAGGCGGGCAGGAGGAACGCGGGCAGGCGAGTGACCTCGCCGAGCACCGGCCAGCACACCGAGATCATGCTGACCGCGGCCAGGGCGGCGAGCCAGTTGCGCCAGTGCGACAGGTATCGGTGCAGCGCCGGGTCGCTGATGCGGTCGAGCGCGATCCGGTCACGGACCCGCCCGACCGCGGCGGCGGTCCGGCGACGGACGGCAGAGGGAGACTTCACAGTTCGACGATAGGAGCCCGAGCCGGGTCGCCACCTCCCCCGCGAGAGTGAGATCCGACCGGTTCCCCAGTCGCAGGGTTCCCTGCGGTCTCACTCTCGCGCGCGGGGTGCAAGACCCCCGTTGCGAGCGATCCGGTGTGGTGCCACCCGGCCATAGCGTTCGGGACATGACCTCGAACACCTCCGCTGACTCAGCCGATTCCCCTGGGCGACAAGGTATCCGCCGGTGGGTCGTCCGGCTCTCGACCGGCGCGGCGTTGACCGTCGGAGTCCTCGGGCTGCTGCCGATCAGCTCGGCGCTGGCGGACTCGCATCGGGCCGCTCCCCCGGCCCGGCCGGCCACAGCCGCCGAACGCGCCATCGCGGACCTGGTCGGCGACCGTCCGCTCGACGCCATGCGCGATCTGCCCGCCGACTTCTCCCGACGACTCGGGTATCGACCGGTGGTGATCGACGGCCGCCCCCTCAACCCGGCCGGAGACTGTTCCTCGCCGGTCCCGTTGCCGGACCGATTCACCGACGCCTGCCGTGCGCACGATCTCGGATACGACCTGCTCCGGTACTCCGATTCCACCGGCCGGCCCGCGGGAGCCTGGGCTCGCACCGCCCTCGACGGCCGACTGATCGACGACATGCACGCCGTCTGCGACGATCCGCTGTGCCACGCCGCCGCCGAGACCGCGCGGACCGGCCTGGCGGTGAACACCTGGCGGCAGCATTCGGGCCCGCCGGTGCGCGAGTCGGGCGGCACGATCGTCCTCGGCTATCTCTCCCGAACCGCAGAGACAGTGGGGTTGCGATGAACCGCCTGCGGGTGCGTCCCGCGGTGGCCGCCGGCGCTCTCGCCGGTCGCCTGCTGGCTCTCGCCCCCGGCATGCTCCCCCGCTCCGCGCTGGTCGCCGCCGTCGCCGGCCTCGCGTTGACTCTTCTCGGGATGGCCGTCGGTGCCGGCGTCGGCGCGCTTCGAGACCGGATCGGTGACCGTCCACCTGCCCCGGTCTCTGGGGGCGTCCTCGCCGCCGGGCTCGTGGTCGCCGGTGCGGCCGTCGGGCTCGCGGCGCGTCACGAGTCGGCGGTCCGGGCCGCGGTGGGTGCCCCGCCGATCGGCCCCGGGTGGGTCCTGGCCGTGTGCGCGATCCCGGTCGCCGCCGCGGCCGCGGTCGTCGCGATCCCAGGACGGGTGTGGGCCGGCTTCGGAATGGTCGCGGTGGTCGCGGCGGCGTCGATCGGGCTGCCCGCGCCCGCACAGGCGTCGGGACCGGATGTTCCCGAGCGCCCCGTGATGCTCTACAGCCCGCTGAGCGAACCCGGCTCGGTCCGGGACCGCGCCGAGCGCCTGGCCGATCGCTGGGTGGCCGACGGCGGTCGCGAGGCACGCGCGGTCGTGGTGGCCGTGCCAACCGGCTCGGGATGGATCGACGCCGGAACGGTGGACGGCTTCACCGGGTACTTCGGCGGATCGGTCCGGGTCGTCGCCCTGCAGTACGACGACGTCGCGTCGTGGCGGGCGTTCATCTCCTCCCCGGATCGTGCGGGGACCTCCGCGTCCGCGGTCCTCGACGCCGTCTGGTCCCGTATCTCGGGCCTGCCCGAAGCGCGGCGGCCCCGCGTGTACCTCGCCGGGCAGAGCCTGGGAGCGGTGGGAGCCGACGCCGCGCGCCGCTGGGCGAACGACTCCGGGGTCGAACTCGCCGGGACAGTGCTCGCCGGGCCGCCGGCGGGGTCGGTCGACCGGGTCGCACCGTGCGAGCGGCGGGTGGTGCTGGCCAACGCCGACGATCCCGTCCCCGGGTTCGCTCCGTCGCTGCTGTGGCATCCGATCGACCGCATTCCCGGAGACGGCGACGACCGGCACCACAGCGAGTCTCCGCCGTGGCTGCCGGTCGTGTCGATGGTCGGTACCGTCCTCGACCTCGCGGGCTCACTGAAGGTTCCCGCGGGACACGGGCACCGTTACGGCGTCGAGCAGGGGCTCGCCGCCGGGAACATGCCGGCAGGCTGTCAGCCGACCGGCCCGCGGGCCGCCTCGTAGGCCGCACCGACCCGGTACAGCCGGTCGTCGGCCAGTGCCGGTGCCATGATCTGCAGGCCGACCGGGAGTCCGTCGTCGGAGGAGACCCCCGACGGAACCGACATCGCCGCGGTGCCCGCCAGGTTCACCGGCAGCGTGCACAGGTCGAACAGATACATCGACAGCGGATCGTCGACCTTCTCTCCGAGCTTGAACGGCGTGGTGGGGGTGGTCGGGGAGATCAGCACGTCGACGTCCTCGTATGCCGCGGCGAAGTCGCGAGCGATGAGCGTGCGCACCTTCTGCGCCTGACCGTAGAACGCGTCGTAGTAACCGGAGCTCAGCGCGTACGTCCCGATCATGATGCGGCGCTTGACCTCCGGGCCGAAGCCGGCCTCGCGGGTCAGTGCCATGACCTCGTCGGCGCTGTGCGAACCGTCGTCGCCGACCCGGAGCCCGTACCGCATCGCATCGAAGCGGGCCAGGTTGCTCGACACCTCCGACGGCAGGATCAGGTAGTAGGCGCCGAGCGCGTACGAGAAGTGCGGGCAGTCGACCTCGACGATCGTCGCGCCGAGATCGGTCAGCTGCTTGCACGCCGCCTGGAACGACTCCAGCACACCGGCTTGGTAGCCCTCGCCCTGTAACTGCTTCACCACGCCTATGCGCACACCCGACAGGTCGCCGGACGCGCCGGCGCGCGCGGCGCCGACGACATCGGGAATCGCCGCGTCGATGGAGGTGGAGTCGCGCGGATCGTGCCCGGCGATCACCTCGTGCAGCAGCGCCGTGTCGAGCACGGTGCGTCCGCAGGGGCCGCCCTGATCGAGCGACGACGCGCACGCCACGAGTCCGTAGCGCGACACGGTTCCGTAGGTCGGCTTGACGCCGACGGTCGCGGTGACCGAGGCCGGCTGTCGGATCGAGCCGCCGGTGTCGGTGCCGATGGCCAGCGGCGCCTGGTACGAGGCGAGTGCCGCGGCGCTGCCGCCGCCCGAACCGCCCGGAATACGCGTGGTGTCCCACGGATTCCGGGTCACCTGGTAGGCCGAGTTCTCGGTCGACGAGCCCATCGCGAACTCGTCCATGTTCGTCTTGCCGAGGATCGGGATGCCCGCGGCACGGAGCTTGGCCGTGACGGTCGCGTCGTACGGCGAGACCCATCCTTCGAGGATCTTGGACCCACAGGTGGTCGGGGCGTCGACGGTGGTGAAGACGTCCTTGAGCGCGATCGGGACGCCGGCCAGAGCGGACGGCGCCTCACCCGAAGCGATCGCCTGGTCGGCCGCCTCCGCCGCGGCGAGCGCTTCGTCGCCGCCGACGTGCAGGAATGCGCCCAGCTGTCCGTCGATCTGCTCGATGCGGTCGAGGTGTGCCCGGGTTACCTCGACCGACGACAGTTCGCGAGCGGCGATCTTGCCCGCGAGGTCGGCTGCGGACAGGCCTGTGATCTCGTTCGCGCTGCGGGTGTCGCTCACGCTCATTCCTCTCCCAGAATCTGCGGAACGGCGAAGCGCTCCTGTTCGACGGCGGGCGCCCCCGACAACGCCTGTTCTGCGGTCAGGCTCGGGACGACGACGTCCTCGCGCAGCACGTCGCGCAACTCGGCGGGATGTGCGGTGGGCGGCACGTCGTCGGCGGCCACCTCGGAGATCTGCGCGACGTGGCTCAGGATCGAGTCGAGCTGCGCCGCGTATCGGTCGAGTTCGTCGTCGTCGAGCGCCAAGCGGGACAGTCGCGCGAGATGCGCGACCTCGTCCCGGCTGATCGCCGGCTGGGAATCGGTGGACATCGTCGACCTCTCTACACACGCACTCGTCACGGAACACCGCACGAGCTCAGGACAGTGGGACTTGCCTACCAGGATATGCGGCCGCTTCGGACCGAGCCCGCGCGGGAGGTGTGCTCCGGGTGAATGATCGCGGAGTGGCCGGAGTGCACCGCACCGGTTAACTTGGACACATGATCATCGTCACCACCAACGAACTGCCGGGCTACCGGATCGAGCACGTGTTCGGCGAGGTGTTCGGCCTCACGGTGCGGTCGCGACACATCGGTTCCAACATCGGCGCCAGCTTCAAGTCGATCGCCGGTGGCGAACTCAAGGGCATCACCCAGTTGCTGCACGAGGCGCGTCATGAAGCGTTGAGTCGCTTGGCCGCCGAAGCTCAGAGCAAGGGGGCCAACGCGGTTCTCGCATTCCGCTTCGAGACGAATGAGTACGCCGGATCCGGCGGCGTCGAGGTGTGCGCGTACGGCACGGCTGTGGGTGTGCGTCCGCTCGAGCAGCAGCCGCGCTGACTCCGGTGTCGTATCTGCTTCGCGTTCTGCTGAACGACCGTCCCGGCAGTCTCGGCATGCTCGCCGTTCAACTCGGCGCCGTCGGTGCCGACATCCGCTCGCTCGAGGTGATCGAGCGAGGCGAGGGCTACGCCGTCGACGACCTGGTGGTCGACCTGCCCTCGGGTGCGCTACCCGACACCCTCATCACCGCCGCGGAGAAGGTCGCGGGCGTGCACGTCGACTCTCTCCGTCCGCACGACGGGGTCCTCGACACGCATCAGGAACTCGAGTTGATCGACCTCGTCGCCGCGGGCGGCAAGGACCGCCTGCAGGTGCTGGCCGACTACGCGCCCCGTGTGCTCCGCGTGTCGTGGGCGATGGTGATCTCCCGCCCCGGTCCGGACGTGCTGCGCCTCTACGGCAGTTCGGGAGCCCCCGAGACGGCCCTGGAGACGGCCGACTGGTTGCCCCTCGACCGTGCGGTGGCGTTCGACTCCGAAGCCGAATGGATCCCTCAGGGATGGCGTGACATGGGGACCAGGCTGGCCGCCGCCCCCTTGGGCGACGACGGCAAGGCCCTGCTCCTCGGCCGGATCGGCGGTCCCGACTTCCGCCCCGCGGAAGTCGCGCGCCTGGGCTACCTGACCGGCATCATCGCCACCGTCCTGAAGAGAAAGCCGAACACTCAGGGCGGTTGAGCGAGCGCTCCAAGGCTGGTTGAGCGAGCGCTCCAAGGCTGGTTGAGCGAGCGCAGCGAGTCGAAACGACACGCGCAGTCTCGATACGCCTGCTCGCTACGCTCACACGCTCACTCGACGAACCTGGGTCTTCCCCGGCCAGCTGAGCGAGCACCTCCCAGGCCAGTTGAGCGAGCGCAGCGAGTCGAAACAGTACGCGCAGTCTCGATACGCGCGCTCGCTACGCTCACACGCTCACTCGACGAACCTGGGTCTTCCCCGGCCAGCTGAGCGAGCACCTCCCAGGCCAGTTGAGCGAGCGCAGCGAGTCGAAACAGCGTGCGCAGTCTCGATACGCCTGCTCGCTACGCTCACACGCTCACTCGACGAACCTCGGCTAATCCCCAGGCTGGTTGAGCGAGCGCAGCGAGTCGAAACAGCGTGCGCAGTCTCGATACGCGCGCTCGCTACGCTCACACGCTCACTCGACGAACCTAGAAACTTCCGCGAGCGCAGCGAGTCGAAACAGCATGCGCAGTCTCGATGCGCCTGCTCGCTACGCTCACCGGCTCACTCGACGGACCTGGGGTCTTCCGCGAGTCGAAACGGCGCACGCATCAATCGTCCTCCGACTCCGACTCTCCCGCAGACCCGGTCGCCAGCAATTGTTTGAAGCCGTCCTCGTCGAGGATCGGAACGCCTAATTCTTCGGCCTTGGCGGCTTTGCTGCCGGGCGAGTCGCCGACCACGACGTAGTCGGTCTTCTTCGACACCGAGCCCGACGCCTTGCCGCCGCGCACGATGATCGCCTCTTTGGCTCCGTCGCGGGAGAAGTCGACGAGCGAACCGGTGACCACGATCGTCTTGCCGTCGAGCGTCCGCTCGATCGACTCGTCCCGCTCATCGGCCATGGCCACCCCCGCGGCACGCCATTTGGCGACGATCTCGCGGTGCCAGTCGACGGCGAACCAGTCGTGCACGCTCGCCGCCCGCGTGGGGCCGAGACCGTCCACCTGCGCCAACTCGTCGACGGAGGCGTTCTGGATGCTTTCGAGGTCGCCGAAAGCGGTGGCCAGAGCCCGCGCCGGGGTGGGCCCGACGTGGCGGATCGACAGCGCGACGATCACCCGCCACAGCGGGACCCGCTTGGCCTTGTCGAGGTTGTCCAGGAATCGCCGACCGTTGGCCGAGAGCGCACCCGACTTCGTGGTGTACAGGTCGGTCTTGACCAGATCGTCGGCAGTGAGCGAGAACAGGTCGCCTTCGTCGGTCAGCACGCCGCTCGACAGAAGTGCTTGCGCCCCTTCGTATCCGAGCGCTTCGATGTCGAATGCGCCGCGGCCCGCGAGATAGAACAGCCGTTCGCGCAGTTGTCCCGGGCAGTAGCGCTGGTTGGGACAGCGGATGTCCTTGTCGCCCTCCTTCGCGGGGGCCAGTTCGGTTCCGCACTCGGGGCATCGAGTCGGCATCACGAACTCGCGTTCGGTACCGTCGCGCAGTTCGACGACCGGACCGAGCACCTCGGGAATCACGTCGCCGGCCTTGCGAATGGTGATGGTGTCGCCGATCAGGACGCCTTTACGCTTCACCTCGAAGGCGTTGTGGAGTGTCGCGCGGGAGACGGTCGATCCCGCGACCAGCACCGGTTCCATCAGCGCCCACGGCGTGACGCGGCCCGTCCGTCCGACGCCGACCATGATGTCGAGCAGTTTGGTCGTGACCTCTTCCGGCGGGTACTTGTACGCGATCGCCCAGCGCGGTGCGCGTGAAGTCGCACCCAGCCGGCGCTGGCGCGTCACATCGTCCACCTTGACGACGAGGCCGTCGATCTCGTGTTCCACCGAGTGCCGGTTCTCGCCCCAGTACGCGATCGCCTCGATGATCTCGTCGGCCCCGGTCACCTTCTTCGTGTGGTCGGAGACTGGCAGCCCCCACTCGCCCAGCGCGAGGTAGGCCTCGTGCAGCGACTCGGGCCTCCAGCCCTCCACCTTCCCGATCCCGTGACAGATCATCCGGAGTCGGCGCCGCGCGGTGACCTGCGGATTCTTCTGGCGCAGAGAGCCGGCGGCCGAGTTGCGCGGATTCGCGAACGGCGGCTTCCCCTCTTCGACGAGGGAGGCGTTCAGATTCTGGAAGTCTTCGACTCGGAAGAACACCTCACCGCGGACCTCCAGGAGTTCAGGCACCGGGCGCACCGAATCGTCGAGATCGTGCGGAACGTCGGTGATGGTGCGCGCGTTGAGTGTCACGTCCTCGCCGGTGCGGCCGTCGCCCCGGGTCACTCCCCGGACCAGCGTGCCCTTCTCGTACACCAGCGAGAGCGCTACCCCGTCGATCTTGAGTTCGCACAGGAACTCGGTCCCGGCGCCGATCTCGGCTTCGGTACGCGAGACCCAGGTGCGCATCTCGTCGTAATCGAAGACGTTGTCGAGCGACATCATCCGTTCGAGATGGTCGACCGAGGTGAAGTCGGTCGAGAAGCCGCCGCCGACCAGCTTCGTCGGCGAATCGGGCACCGCCAGTTCGGGATGCTCGTCCTCGAGTGCCTGCAGCCGGCGCAACAGCGAGTCGAACTCTCCGTCGCTGATCACAGGCGCGTCCTGGACGTAGTAGCGGAACTGATGCCCGCGAACCTCCTCGGCGAGCAGCGCCCACTCCCGCGCCCAATCGGCGCCCGCCTCCGCTGCGGCCGATCCCGCCGTGTCTGTCCCCTCGCCCTCACTCACGCGTTCAGGTTAACCGAGCCCTGCGACATGGCCGCGTCCGACGAACGCCGACACTACGCTTACCGGCATGCCGCACCCCATCATGTTCTCCGACGACGATCCGATCCTGCAACGACTCCGAACCGTGGCACTGGCACTCCCGGAAGCCACCGAGAAGGTTGCGCACGGCCGTCCGACCTTTCGCTGCGGCAAGATGTTCGCCATGTACGGCGGCGGTGAGAAGGGCTCCAAGATCCGCCGCGACACCGCGCTCCTGTTCATCCCCGACCCGCTCGAGCGAGAGGCGCTCATCCAGGACGCCCGCTTCTTCGTCCCCGCGTACGTCGGCGCCTACGGATGGCTCGGCATCGACCTGACCGCCGACTCGGACTGGGACGAGGTGGCCGAACTGCTCGACGCCAGCTTCCGGCAGGTGGCGCCCAAGCGCGCGGTCGCACAGTTGGAGAGCGACGTCTGAGACGTCCGGAACGGGCGCCGATCGGCCGGGGCCGCGACGACGCTACGAGGAGCGGTAGTCCGGATCCGCGGCCAGTCCCGCGGCGATCTCCGACGACAGCGACAGGGCCCGCGTCGCCCACGATCCCGTGGCCCCCGCGAGGCCGCATACGGGTGTGACCAGGATGTTGTCGCGCAAGACCCGACGCGGCAGGCCGATCCGGTCGATCAGTTCGGTGAGACGACCGGCGAGCGTCTCGGCGTCGACCGGGGCCTCCGGCTCGGTGGCCGGAACCAGCCCCGCAGCGAGCACTCCGTCGCTGTCGACGAAGGCTCCGAGCCGGTCGTAGTCGGCGTCCGGTCGCAGTCTCGTCAGATCGATCGACAGCGCGACCCGCTCGAGTCGATCGGTCAGGTCCCACCGCGGGCGTCGACACGAATGCAGAAGAACGGGCACGTCGAGGCCGTCGACGACGCCCTGCATCAACTCGGCGGCGTCGGGCGCCGGGATCGGCCGAATCGGGTCGAGGCGGGTCAGCGGGGTGACGGTGCCATCGATCACCCGCCCCACGTCGGGTTCGTCGAGCTGCACCAGCACCTTCGCGCCGAGCCGTCGCGTCACCTCGGCGACGTGCCCGCGCAGTCCCTCGGTCAGCGACGCCGCGATGTCACGAACCGCACCGCGGTCCTTGACGATCTTGTGGCCTCCGCGCAGCTCGGCGTTCGCGGCGAAGGTCAGCGGCCCGCACGCCTGCACCTTCACGGTTCGTCCGGAGCCGACGAGCCCGGAGGCTTCCCAATGCTCCTCGAGAGCATCGAGGTCCCAGCGCAGCCAGTCCCGCGCGCGCCGCGTGGTGGTGTTGGGGTGATCGGTGAGCCGGTAGGCGTGATGCACCATGTCGAGCGGCAGGTCGACGAGCAACGCGCCGGTCCGGCCGATCATGTCGGCTCCCACTCCCCGCGCGGGGAGTTCGGGAAGGAACGGCAGATCGAGTTCGCCGCTCGCGATGCGCACCGCCTCGGACGGATCGGTGCCGGGCATGGAGCCGACGCCGGTGCCGACTCCGGCCGGCAGCCCCGTCCCGGCCGCCTGCGCTGTCACTCCGAGCCGGTGATCCGGCCGCAGCCGATCACCAGGTCGCCTTCGACCTCGTCCGGAGCGTAGAGCACGGCCGCCTGTCCACGCGCCACACCGCGAAGCGGCTCGCGCAGATCGATCCGGATGCCGGGGCCGTCGGGGCCCTCGACCGGCGTCGCGACTGCGGGCGCGAGTCCGCCGTGCGCGCGCACCTGCACCACGCACTCCACCGGGCCGTCCGGGGTGCGGCCGGAGGTCCACACCGCCTTACCCGCGGTGATCGCGGTGACCTCGAGATCGGCCGCGGCGCCCACCGTCACCGTCCCGCTCTCCGGATCGATCCCCGTCACGTAGCGCGGACGGCCGTCGGCGGCGGGCGCCTCGATCCCGAGGCCCTTGCGCTGACCGATGGTGAATCCGTGGACGCCGTCGTGCTCGGCCAGCCTCTCGCCCGTCGCCGAGTCGACAACGGCCCCGGGCCGCACGCCGATCCGCGCGCCGAGGAAGGCTCGCGTGTCGCCACTCGGAATGAAGCAGATGTCGTGGGAGTCGGGCTTATCGGCGACCGCGAGCCCGCGGCGTTCGGCCTCCTCCCGGATCTGCGGCTTCGGGGTGTCACCGACCGGGAACATGGCACGCGAGAGCTGCTCGTGGTCCAGGACGGCCAGCACGTACGACTGATCCTTGTCGGCGTCGACGGCACGGCGCAGTTCGCCGTCGGCCAACCGTGCGTAGTGCCCGGTGGCGAGCGCGTCGAAGCCCAGCGCGACCGCGCGTTCGGCCAAGGCCGCGAACTTGATCTTCTCGTTGCACGACAGGCAGGGGTTCGGCGTCTCACCGGCCGCGTACGAGGCGACGAACTCGTCGATCACATCTTCTTTGAAACGGTCGGCGAAGTCCCACACGTAGAACGGGATGCCGAGCAGGTCGGCCGCGCGCCGGGCGTCGTCGGCGTCCTCGCGCGAACAGCAGCCGCGCGAACCAGTGCGCAGGGCACCGGGCGCCGTCGACAACGCCAGATGGACTCCGACCACCTCATGACCGGCGTCCACCGCACGCGCAGCGGCGACCGCCGAGTCGACCCCTCCGCTCATCGCTGCGAGTACCCGCATCAGCTCTCACCTCCAGCCCACGCTCCGACCGCCGACAGCAGTCCGGCGGCCCGGGCACGATCGACCACCTCGCCGATCACCTCGCCGACCAGGTCGACGTCGTCCTCCGTATTGCCGGTTCCCAGCGAGAACCGGAGCGATCCGCGGGCGGTCGCAGTGTCGAAACCCATCGCCAGCAGCACGTGGCTGGCCGCCGCGACACCCGCGGTGCAGGCCGATCCGGTGGAGCACTCCACTCCCTTCGCGTCGAGGAGCATGAGCAGCGAATCACCCTCGCACCCGTCGATGGACACGTGCAGCACGCCCGGCAGCGCGAGGTCGGGCTCGATGGGCAGCGCACCGTTGATCCGCACACCGTCGACGGCGCCCAGCACTCCCGCGAGCCGGTCGCGCAAGGCGGCGACGCGCCGGGAATCGGTGTCGCATCCAGCGACCGCCGTCCGCAGGGCCGCCGCCATTCCCGCGGCCGACGCGACATCCGGGGTCCCCGACCGGAGGTCACGCTCGTGACCGCCGCCGTGGAGCAGCGGCACGCAGGCCACGTCACGGCCGATCACCAGCACTCCGGTCCCCTGCGGACCGCCGAACTTGTGTGCCGCGACAGTCATCGCCGACAACCCGCTCGCCGCGAAGTCGACCGGCAGGTGGCCGACGGCGGCTACGGCGTCCGAGTGGACCGGAATCCCGGCTTCGGCGCCGAGCCGGGCGATCTCGGCGATCGGCTGCACCGTCCCGACCTCGTTGTTGGCCCACATCACCGAGATCAGCGCCACCTCGCCGGCGTGCTCCTCGAGCGCCGCGCGCACCGAGTCGGGACTGACGAACCCGTGACCGTCGACCGGCAGCACGACGAGTTCGGCGCCGGCCTCGTCGGCGAGCCACTGCGCCGGATCGAGAACCGCGTGGTGTTCGATCGCCGAGATGACGATCTTGCGGCGCCGAGGGTCCTCACGGCGGCGCGCCTCGAAGATCCCCTTCACCGCGAGATTGTCGGATTCGGTGCCGCCGCCGGTGAAGATCACCTCGGACGGACGGGCTCCCAGGTCGCGGGCGATCGACTCGCGCGATTCCTCCAGCATCCGTCGGGCCGCCCGGCCGGAGCCGTGCAGCGAGGAGGCGTTCCCCGGGTGTGCCCACGCCGCCGCCATCGCCGCGGCGGCTTCGGGTACTAGCGCGGTGGACGCGGCGTTGTCGAGGTAGACGGGAGGGTAGGGCAGCGACATGACGCGCTCCACGATAGTCGCACGTCGCACTGCCCGGAAATCACCGGGCCAGTTGTCCGACTCGGAGCACGCCGCGCGGATCGTATTGGCCGGCGAGCGCACGCAGCCAGGCGCGTGTCTGCTCGTCATAACAACGCGCCGTCACGCCGGCGTCGGAGGTCGCCGTGAAGTTCGGCAGCCGGTATCCGTCGGAGTACGCCGACATGGTCTCCACCAGTCCCGCGACCGCGACCGGAACCTGTTCCGCGATCGGCGGCGCCAGAATCCCGACCGTGTACAGATGCAGGGGCGCCGATCGGTGACAGAGTGCGCTGTCGACCTGCGGCGTCCGCGCGAACCGGCCGCCGAGCAGTCGCAGTTCCACCATGAGGAGAGGCGATTCGACGTCCGGTCCGGCGGAGGCCAGGATCGCGTCGACCGCTTCTTCGGGGAGTTCTCGCAGCAGGCAGCCGTCCTCAGCGACCGGCATCGGGTCTGCGGGATCGGCGTGGATCGCGCCGATCGCCGCGTAGGGCATCGTGCCGACCGCATCGAGCAGCGGGGGCGCGACCGCACGTATGGGCGCGAAAAGCCGCTGCGCCTCATCGCGCGAAGTCAACGCGGCGTAGCGGACGGCGACCGTCATGCGGCCGGCGAGCACCGGCGGCACCGTCGGCAGCTCTGGCAGTCGCAGCAGTGCCACGGAAGTGTTCGCCTCGACCGGCAGCGAGGCACTCCATGTCCGCCATTCGCGCAGAACCGCGGGTGCGTCGGCGCCGTCGAAGTACATCGCACCGGCGTACAGTTCCGGGATCGGCAGCAGATCGATCACCGCCTCGGTGACCAGACCGAGAGTCGCTTTGCCGCCCCGCAGCCCCCAGAACAACTCGGCGTTCTCATCGGGCGAGGCCCGGACCACCCGTCCGGCACCGGTCACGACCTCGAACGAACGGACGTGGTCGCTGGAGGATCCGACAGTTCGCACCAGCGGACCGATGCCGCCGCCCGTCAGGAATCCGATCACGCCGACAGATGGTGCCGACCCGCACAGCGGGGCCAGACCGTGCGGTGCGGACTCGTCGAGGACCCGCTGCCACCGCACCCCGGCGCCGACGCGCGCGGTACGCCCTGCGGGATCGATCTCCAGGGTGTCGAGACCGCCGGTGCGTACAAGCAGCGACCGCCCGTCGATGGGAATCGCGCCATGCCCGGTCGAGTGGACGGCGACAGTCATCCCGTTGTCTCCCGCGAACGTCATCACCGCGGCGATGTCCGCGGCGTCGGCAGCGTCGACGACCGCCCAGGGGCGGCGTGACACGGCGACGTTGAATCCGATCGTCTCGTACCCGTCGTCCGACGGCCGGTGCACCGCTCCGCGTACCCGCGTTCGTAGGTCGGCGATGTCGGCGCGATCGATGGCGTGTGAGGTCATGGCATGTCTCCCGGTTCACGGCGGCGCGGAGATCCGCACCTGTCCCGAACCGACTGTCACTCAGTGCGCTTGCATCCTTCTTGGACTGCCCTTGGCACACTCGTCCGCCGCTCGGCGGCGTGCGCGACGTCGACTACTGCCTGGAGGCCCAGCGCACGGGCCTGCGCGGCGATCGCCGCGATCTCCCTCGCACGGTCGGCCGAGTCAGGTGCCCGCAGAGCTTCGAAGAGGCGGCAGCGCAGCAGCCCGGGCCGGCTGTCCCCGGCGATCGAGAGCGCTCGTGCGCGACCCAGCGCCGCGTCCGCGGCCGCATCGTCACCGATCAGGTCGTAGAGGCCGGCGAGCGCCAGGTCGACGGGGCCGACGCAACCGACCTGACCGACCGTGGCGATATGCCCCGCGTAGGGGGCGAGCACATCGATGAACGCCCGCGCGTCGTCGACGAAGCGCTCCTCGACCACGAGATTCGCCAGCACCACGGCCTGCGCGAGCGACGTCCAGATCATCGGGCGGTCGTCCGCGCGCCAGAGATCGATCATCGACTGGACCAGCGCGGCGTCGCCGTGCTCGACGGCCACGGTCGCCACACCCGCGGCCAGCAGCGTCGATACCCGATTGTCGGGCGCCGCGGACATCACGGTCCGCACCCATTCCATGCGGTCCCCGCCGCCGGTGCCGAGCACCTCATCGACGACGTCGTCGAACACGCCCCGCTGATTCGCCGTCGCCATCAGCGCGAGCGCCCCGGAGCCCGCAACATACAGTTCCGTCTGCCGATGGACCGCGAGGGCGGTCCGGAAGTGCTCTTCGGCAAGCGCGAAGTCGCCGTGCCAGACCGCCAGCGCGGCCTCCATCCAGCGCAGTTGCGCGCGCAGGACCGGCAGTCGCATGCGCTCACTGCCTGCGATCGCCGCACGCAGACGAGCCTTCGTCTGCGGGATGTCGCCGAGCGTCATCGCGGCCATCGTCACGACCGAACCCGCGATCACCTCGTCGAGTTCGGCATCCGCGTGAGGCAGCGCGGTCAGGTCATCGGCCAGCGAGATCAGCTCGGCCGCGCGTCCGGAGACCCCGGAGTAGGTGATGAGGCGCGCGAGAATCGCGTCGGCCATCACATCGGGATCGCCGACCGCAGCGGCCACCTCGGCGGCTCGCTCCAGAAGCCCGGCAGGCACCGAGGCGTCCCGGTGATAGCAGTGTCCGATCGCGAGCGCTCCCAGCACTCGAACCAATGCTATGGAGTCGCCGTCGACGATGTCGACCGCTGCGGTGAGGACCTCGTGCAGCGACCCGGTCTCGGCGGTCGGCGAGATCCACGGCCAACCACCGCCCGCACGCAGTAGAACACCCGCGAGACGCCCTACCGTGACAGTGCTCCCGTCACGCATCGCCCGCACCAGCATGGCCTCGACCGTGTCCAGGACGAGCTGAGCCCGTCCGGCGCGGACCTGCGCGTGCAGCATGCCCGTAAGCAGCGCGTCCCGCTCGTCGACCGACGCTTCCGGACCCGCCAGTGTCTCGTGTGTCCGGAGCGCGCGGCTGAGCCAGTGCGCTGCGCTCTCCGAGTCCCAGCGGACCGCCGCATCGTGCGCCGCCTCCCGGCAGGCGGCGACCACGTCGGGCACCTCGGCCACCGGCAACGCGTCGAGCAGGTGCGCTGCGCGGCGGGCGCTCATCTCCGGGCCGCTCCGCGCCGCGAGCAGTTCGGCGGCCCGCAGATGGATCCGGCAACGGCGCAGCGGCGCGAACATCGTCTCGGCCTCGTCGCGCAGAAGTGCGTGGGCGAAGGTCAGTCCACCGCTGCTCGGCAAGGGGACGACGATCCGCTCGTCCGCGGCTTCGTCGAGACAGTCGGCGACCGCGTCGACGCTGCGGGAGGTCAGTTCCGACAACATCGCTATGTCGATCTCCTCGCCGATCACCGCGGCGTGGCCGATGACCTCGCGGACGGTCGGATCGAGTGTCGCCAGCCGGCGACCGAGCACCGATCTGACCGCCGCCGGGATCACGTCGCGGCGCTGTTCCTCCGGCAGCCGGGCATACTCGGTCACATACAGCGGATTGCCACCGGTCCGGGCCACCAGCTGGTCGAGTTCGGCGGCCGACAAATCGGTGTCCGCCACCGCCCGCACCAGCTCACCGACCGCCTCGCGCGACAGCTCCGGCACGTCGAGCAGTCGGCCGCCGGATCGTGCGACGGCCTCGCGGAGCGACTGCGCGGCGTCGGTCGCCTCCTCCTCCCGCAGTGTCAGGACGACGGTGACCGGCGCATCCCGAAGTACCGGCGCAAGGTAGCGGAGCAGTCCCAGCGACATCGCATCGGCCCACTGGACATCGTCCACGACGATCGTCAGCGGTTTCGTCGCGCTCTCGTGTTCGAGGAGGGCTTGCACGCGGTCGTAGACCTCGAAACGGGCCGCGTCGGCGTCGGCGCCGTCGGAGACCGTCAGCAGATCCGTGTCCGCGTTCAACGCGCGGCAGAGCTGGCGCAGGGGCCACCATGCCGGAACGCCCTCGGTGTCCGGGCAGCGCACCCACACAGCCCGATCCCCCGCCGCCTCGGCGAGGTGGACCGCCTCCTCGGCCAGACGAGTCTTGCCGATGCCGGCGGGTCCGGACAGGATCAGCCAGCGGGTGCCGGTGCCCGCCGTACGCAATTCGCGGAGCACGCGCACCGCATCCTCCCTCCCGACGAGCGGCGCCCCGATATCGCGGGCCACCTCGCCCGCGAGCTCTTGCGTCTCGACGGGCTGGACGGCTCGCGGTTCCGGGGACGACACCGGCCGGGCGCCGGTCCAGCGAGGAGTCAGCGGCCAGGCTGCCAGCTCGGGGTCGTGCCTGAGCACCGCACCCTGCAGCTCACGCAGTTCAGCGCTCGGGTCGAGGCCGAGTTCCACGTCGAGATCGCGGACATACGCCGCGTACGCTTCGAGAGCGCTCCCGGCCCGACCGTCGCGATACAGTGCGACCATCCGCAGCCAGACGCTCCGCTCCCGGAGCGGGTCCTGGCGGCACAACTCAGTCGCGGCGACGAGTGCGGTCGCCACATCGCCGTGCGCAAGGAGCGCCGCGATCTGAGCCTCGGTGGCCGCACGCCGCAGCTCGGTCGGCGCCGTCGACTCCACTTCGATCCAATCGCGGTCCTCGAACTCCTCCAGCAACGGCCCCCTCCAGAGCGCCAGAGCGGCTGTCGAGGCAGACAGCGCGGTCTCCCAGTCAAACGCGTCGACCGCATCGCGCGCCTCGCCGGCCAGTCGCCCGAACTCCAGCAGATCGAACCGATCCTGGCCCACCGCCAACCGGTAGCCGGGACTGACCCGCTCGATCGGAGACGCACCGGATGCGTCACGCAGCAGTCTGCGGAGATTCGAGATGTAAGCCTGCAGACTGGTCGCCACCGCCGCGGGCGGATCGTCTCCCCAGACCGCGTGCACCAGCCGATCGGTCGAAACGACGGCGCCACGGGCCAGCAGCAGCGCCGCGAGGACCGCGCGCTGCTTGGGCGACCCGGGGTCGACGGGCATGCCGTCACGCCGAACGACGAGTGGCCCCAGCACCCGGTACTCAAGCATCACAGCCCCAGCTCATCCCGTCGATTCTAGAATGCGACGCGCGGGCGGTCGTCGGCTTCGGCAGGCGTCGCATCCGATCGCGCCTGCCTGATCCACACTGCGGCCGCTGCCGCTCCCACGAGAGCCGTCCCACAGCTCACCCACAGTGCCAGCCGCAGACCGTCGACGAATTCCGCCGGGGATCCGCCCGCCAGGACGGACCGCGCGGGGAACAGGGCTCCCAGCGCAGCGACACCCAGTGCGATCCCGGACTGCCGAAAGGCGTCGTTGATTCCCGCGGCCAGTCCGGCATCGTCACCGTGGCTCTCACTGAGCACGACACCGCTCATCACCGGATTGAACACCCCGGCGCCGATGCACGCGACGACGAATCCGGGAACCATCACCAGACCGCTGCTGTGCACACCGCCGAGCGTCATCATCGCCATCCCGACCGCGACCGCCACCAGCGAGAGCGCGAGGGCCCGGCCGGGCGGAACAGAGGTCAGGAAACGGTCCGTGACACCGGCGACGGCCAGCATGACCACAGTTCCCGGCAGATACACGAGCCCGGCGCCGATCGGCGACATGCCGAGGACACCCTGCAAGTAGACAGTGACGTACACGAAGACCGCGAACATCGACGCCGAGATCGCGAAGACCGCGACCTGTGCGCCGGCGAATGAGCGATTCGCGAACATCGCCAGGGGCAGCATCGGCTGGTCTACTCTCCTTTCGACACTGATGAATCCTGCGAGAGCCGCTACCGCGACGGCGAAGGCGGCCACCGTCGCGCGATCGGTCCAGCCCCGCTCGTTCGCCTCGACGAGGCCGTAGGTGAGCGCGGCCAGTCCGATCACCACTGCGAGTTGTCCCCGGCGGTCGCCGCGTCGGGGCGCGCTGCTGCGCGACTCCGCGACGTGGCGCACCCCCGCCAGGATGACGAGGCCGACCGGCACGTTGATGAGAAAGATCGATCGCCAGGCGAGCAATTCGGTGAGGAGACCGCCGAGCAGCGGACCGACCGCGAACGACGCGCCGATGGTCGCGCCGTACACCGCGAGCGGCCGCGCCCGATCGGACCGCCGGGGAAACGCGCCGGCGAGCAGAGCGAGCGACGAGGCGAACAACAGCGCGGCGGCCAGCCCCTGCACCACCCTGGCGACGATCAGCATCGGCATGCCGACAGCGGCCGCACAGAGGATCGACGCCCCGGTGAATCCCACGGTGCCGAGGATGAACACCCGTCGTCGCCCGTAGCGGTCCGACCATGCACCGGCGCTGAGCACGATAGTCGCGAGTGCGAGCGTATAGCCGTCGACCACCCACTTGAGCGAGGCCATGCCGGCATCGAACTCGCGCGCCATCGCGGGAAGGGCGGTGTTCACCACGGCGATGTCGAGCATCAGCATCGCGGTGGCGGCGCAGACCACCGCGGTCGTCATCGTCTGGGAGAGGTCCCGGCCGCGCCGGGAAACTCGATCAATGTGTTCCATTAGTCCTGACCTCGTTCGTTGAGATTGACGAGAACAGGTTCCGGGGCGGTCCTTGGAAGCGCCTTGCCGCGCCCATGGCCCCGCGGTCACAGTGCGTCCGGCGATGCGGCTGCCGACCCGTCGGCGTCAGGCCGCGGTCGGCACCGGCGGCTGACCGGACAGATCCACGTCCAGTTCCCGCATCGCCGAGATCGGCTCCGCCGGCAGAATCAGTCGCTGGGCCGCGGCCGCCAGACCGCGTCGATCCCCTGCAGGCATCTGCAGGTCGAAGATCGTGATCGTGACGGTGAGATGGCGCGATCGCACGATACGTGACAGCGTGCTTGCGACGGTGTCTTCGCCCAGGAATCCCGGCATGGTGGTCCGTGAACCGCGATCGGTGTACGAGAGTCGGACCGGCAGGATCGGAACCCCGGCATCGACGGCCGCTTGGAAGAACGCCGGACGGAATCGGCCGGACGCGGTTCCGCACCAGGTGGTGCCCTCGGGGAACACGGCCACACGGCGCCCGGCGTCGAGAATGCCGCCGACCCTGTCAATCATCGGCCGCAGCCGGCGCAGATCGCCGCGCCGATGCGCCAGTACTCCGAACAGGCGGGCGATCGGGCCGAAGCCCGGCATCGCCAGCACCTCGCTCTTGGCGACGAAACGCGCGGGCGCCACACATGCGATCGCGACGATGTCCAGATAAGAGATGTGGTTCGCGACGATCAGCGCGCCGCGCAACCGGGGCGCATGTGACGGACGGCGATCGTCGATCTCGAGCAGCACCCCCATCGAGCGCAGCGTCACTCGGGCGCCGGCGCGCCAGTACCGGTGGCGCAGCCCGCGCGGGCACGCCACGGTCAGCAGTCCGAAGAGCAGGATCGTCACGCCGACGACAGCGAACGACGTGAGCCGCACGCTCGCTCGCAGCCGGGACACCGGGGGCGTGTGCGTGTGCACGCAGTGCACACCGCACGGACTGACGGGCATCCACGGACTGGACTCCACTGCGCCTACTTCCCGTCGGCGCCGAGCCGGGTCATCGCACCCCGGAGACGGTCGGTGTACCGCTGGTCGCCGTTGTGGCGATCCAGGACGGTGAGGAAGTCACCGACGTCGAACACCTCGTCGAACGCCGGCTCCCCGCACACGCGGGCACCGAGGCGGACATAGCCGCGCAACAGTGCGGGCAGCCGGTTGACGGCGGGAGGCTCCAGATCGTCGAGCCTGGCTCCGTCGACCTCCACGTGCCGGTACGGGTACACCTGCCAGGGCGCCCGGTGCCTGTCGCGGGCGAGGTCGCGGATCCCGCGCAGTTCCCGACCGCGGCCGATCGCCGATTCCAGGGGCACCGATACGCAACCCATCAGATACCGGTAACCGCCCGCCTCGAGGTAGTTCAGGACGGCCGCCCACAGCATCGCCGTCACCGAACCGCTGCGGTGACCCGGATCGACCACCGCGCGGCCCATCTCGACCGTCTCGCCGCGGATCTCCGAGAGCTCTCCGAGATCGAATTCACCGGCCGAGTACCAGCCGCCGGCTGCGATCGCCCTGGGCGGCGGCAGCACCCGGGCGCAGCCGACGAGTGCCCCGGTCGGCATGTGACGGACCAGCATGTGGTCGCAGAACTCGTCGAAAGCGTCGGCGTCGCGGCCCGAATCGGCGTCGCCGATGGCGTCGGAGTAGCCGGGCTCGCCGTTGAATACCTCGTATCGGAGTCGTTGCGCGTCGTCGATGTCGTAGGGGTTCTCGGAGATCAGGACCTGGTAGTCGCCCCCGGCGAGGACCGGTCGCGCGAGGATCGGAGACGGGAATCCGGTGGAGACGTCCGTTACTGTCATGCCTCGCAGTCAAGGCGCGTCGTTGAACGTCCCCGGCAATGCGACGTGACGTGTCCGGACACTGCGGGTGAACTCCTGTCGTGCTCGGCTCACGCGGAAATGCGGATCGCCCCGCCGCACGGGGTGCGGCGGGGCGATCTCGACGCTTACGCGAAGATCAGCGCATCACTTGCGCTTGTTGATCTCCTCGGTCAGCTGCGGGGCGACGTTGAACAGGTCGCCGACGATGCCGAAGTCGCTGATCTCGAAGATCGGGGCCTCTTCGTCCTTGTTGACGGCCACGATGGTCTTCGAGGTCTGCATGCCGGCACGGTGCTGGATCGCGCCCGAGATGCCGAGGGCGATGTACAGCTGCGGCGACACGGTCTTGCCGGTCTGACCCACCTGGAACTGGCCCGGGTAGTAGCCCGAGTCGACGGCGGCACGCGATGCGCCGACAGCGGCACCGAGCGAGTCGGCCAGTGCCTCGACCACCGAGAAGCTCTCGGCCGAACCGACACCGCGGCCACCGGAGACGACGATCGACGCCTCGGTGAGCTCGGGGCGGTCGCCGCCGACGTTCGGCGCGAAGCCGGTGATCTTCACACCGCCTTCCTGAGCCGGAACCTCGACCTCGACGACCTCGCCCGCACCGGCGGCCGGCGCGGCCTCGACGGCGCCGGGGCGCACCGAGATGACCGGGGTATCGCCGCCGGCCTGCGCGTCGACGGTGAACGCGCCACCGAAGATCGAGTGCACGCCTGCGCCGCCCTCCTTGACCTCGATGACGTCGGTCAGCAGACCCGAGCCCAGACGCACGGCCAGACGGCCGGCGATCTCCTTGCCGTCCGCGGTGGCGGCGACGAGGACGCCTGCGGCGCCGTTCGCCTCGGCCAGCTGCGACAGCACGTCGACCTTGGGGGTGATGAGGTAGTTCGCGACGTCGTCCGACTCGGCGACGTAGATCTTCTCGGCGCCGGCCTCGGTGAGACCCGCGGTGACGCCGGCAGCCGAGCCCGGCTTGCCGACGACGACAGCGGACGGGGTGCCGAGGGCGCGCGCCGCGGTGATGAGCTCGCTGGTGACCTTCTTCAGCCCACCTTCGGCGTCCTGCTCAACGAGCACGAGTACTTCAGCCATGATTGTTCTCCTGAATGTCTATGGGTTCGCCAGATGAAGTGGTGGGCGCGATCAGATGATCTTCGCCGCGACCAGGAACTCGGCGACCTTGACGCCACCGTCGCCCTCGTCCGTGACGCGCTCGCCGGCCGTCTTCTCGGCCTTCGGGGTGACGCCGGTGACGGTGCTGCCCGCGTTGGCCAGACCGACGGTGTCGGCCTCGACGCCGATCTCCGCGAGGGTCACGACATTCACTTCCTTCTTCTTGGCGGCCATGATGCCCTTGAAGGACGGGAAGCGCGGCTCGTTGATCTTCTCGTTGACCGAGACGATCGCCGGCAGGGCGGCCTCGACGTTGAAGATGCCTTCGTCGGTCTCCCGCTCACCGCGCAGGGTCTCGCCGTCGATCTCCAGCTTGCGCAGGTGGGTCAGGTGCGGCAGCTCGAGGTACTCGGCGATCATCGCCGGCACAGCGCCGCTGCGACCGTCGGTGGCCTCGTTGCCCGCGATGACCATCTCGACGCCCTCGATGGTGCCCAGCGCCGACGCCAGAACGTAGGCGGTCTGGACCGCGTCGCTGCCGTGCATCAGGTCGTCCTTGATGTGGATGGCCTTGTCCGCACCCATCGACAGAGCCTTGCGGATGGCGTCGGTGGCGCGCTCGGGACCGGCGCACACCAGCGTCACCTCGCCGCCGTTGGCTTCCTTGATCTGCAGCGCCTCTTCCACAGCGCGCTCGTTGATCTCGTCGAGCACTGCGTCGGCGGCTTCCCGGTCGAGCGTGAAATCGCCATCGGCGAGCTTGCGCTCGGACCACGTGTCGGGAACCTGCTTGATCAGAACGACAATATTCGTCATGGGTCTACGTCGACCTCCTGCATCGGGTTCGGCAACTTACCGGCCGGTAAGGCCATGGTTCACTCATCACTTTAGCGGCTGGTACTCGGCGACGAGAACATGGCACCGATCACTTCCCGCATGCAGGCGCCCACCCGCACGGGTACTAAGGTCGTGGCGGTGACCGATTACCAGGCGACACCGCAGTCCGATCAGCTCGCGCTCACCGGTGAACGCACCGTACCCGGAATCGCCGCGGAGAACTACTGGTTCCGCAGGCACGAGGTGGCCTACGAGTACATCCTCGACCACTGCGCGGGCCGCGACGTCCTCGAAGCCGGATCGGGTGAGGGCTACGGCGCGTCGATGATCGCCGCGCGCGCGAAGTCGGTGACATGCGTCGACTACGACGAGCAGGCCGTCGATCACACACGCCGCCGGTACCCCGAACTGGTCGTCCACCGGGGCAATCTGATCGACCTCCCGCTGGCCGACGGATCGGTGGATGTGGTCGTCAACTTCCAGGTGATCGAACATCTGTGGGACCAGAGTGCCTTCGTCGCCGAGTGCCACCGCGTTCTCCGCCCGGGCGGGGTGCTTCTGATGAGCACCCCGAACCGCATCACCTTCTCCCCCGGCCGCGACACTCCGCTGAACCCGTTCCACACCCGGGAGCTCAGCGCGGCCGAACTGACCGAACTGCTGACCGGAGCGGCCGCGCCGAACGGGCCCGACGACGCCGGCCCGGCGGCCTTCGACGTCCGGCAGATGCTCGGCGTCCACCACGGCCCGGCGCTGCGCGACCTCGACGAGAAATGGGGTGGATCGATCATCGACGCCCAGATCGACCGCGCACTCGCCGGAGACGAGTGGCCCGCCGACCTGGCCGCGGACGTCGCCGCGGTGGCGACCTCCGATTTCGACATCCTCTCCGCCGACGACGCCGACATCGACGCGAGTCTCGACCTGCTCGCCGTGGCCGTGCGCCGCTGACGACCCTCGATCTGGAGCCGTGATGAGCACGACCGCCGCTGCACCGCGCGCCGAGAAGGTACCCGGCCAGTTCACCCTGGTGCTGCATTCGCATCTGCCGTGGCTGGCCAATCACGGCCGCTGGCCGGTCGGCGAGGAATGGCTGTACCAGTCGTGGGCACACTGCTACCAGCCCGTCTTCGCCGCCCTGCGACGCCTCGCCGACGACGGATACACCGACCTGATCTCCTTGGGCATCACCCCGGTGCTGGCCGCCCAGCTCGACGACCCGCACTGCGCCACGTCGATGTACGAGTGGCTGGCCGACTGGCAGTTGCGCGCGATGGAGGCCGCGACCTCACCGGACGCCGACCGTCGTGCGATGGGCCACCGCGAGTTCCGTGCGGCCGCCGGAGCACTGGCCGATTTCGAGTCGCAGTGGCGGCACGGCGGCAGCCCGCAGATCCGTCCGCTCGTCTCCGCCGGGGTGATCGAACTGCTCGGCGGACCGCTCGCCCATCCCTTCCAGCCGCTGCTCGACCGACGACTCCGGCAGTTCTCCCTCCGGGAGGGTCTCGCCGACGCGCGGTTGCGCTGGGGCACGCAGCCGTCGGGCATCTGGGCGCCGGAGTGCGCGTACACGCCGGGCATGGAGCAGGAGTACGCCGCTGCCGGCGTAGGCCACTTCATGGTCGACGGCCCCACATTGCACGGCGACACGGCGCTCGGCCGCCCGGTGGGCGACTCCGACGTCGTCGCGTTCGGACGCGATCTGACCGTCAGCTACCGCGTGTGGTCGCCGAAGTCCGGCTACCCCGGGCACGCGAACTACCGCGACTTCCACACCTACGATCACCTGACCGGTTTCAAACCCGTTCGGGTCACCGGCAAGAACGTGCCGGGTGACGCCAAGAAGCCCTACGATCCGGCTCTCGTGGACCCCGTGATCGACAAGCACGTCGACGACTTCATCGACTGCGTGCGCTCACGGCTCATCGCCGAGTCGGACCGGATCGGCCGTCCCGCACACGTGGTCGCGGCCTTCGACACCGAGTTGTTCGGCCACTGGTGGTACGAGGGACCGGTATGGCTCGAGCGGCTCATGCGCAGGCTGCCCGAGTCGGGGATCACGGTCGGATCGCTCGCCACCGCCCGCCGGAACGGATTCGTCGGCGACCCGGTCCGGATCGACGACTCGTCGTGGGGCTCGGGCAAGGACTGGCGCGTCTGGGAGGGTCCGCAGGTGCAGCACCTGGTGCGGCTCAACGAGGAGGTCACCGCGACCGCGCTCGATTGCCTCGACAAGCGGCTCGACGGCGGTCACGGGATTCCGGACGTGCGGGACGAGGTAGCCGACCAGATTCTGCGCGAGACGCTGCTGACGGTGCAGTCCGACTGGCCGTTCATGATCTCGAAGGACACCGCCGCCGGCTACGCCCAGGACCGCGCGTACAAGCATGCGCACGCCACGCGAGAGATCTGCGAGGCCTCCGATGCGGGCAAGGAGCAGCGGGCCGCCGGGCTGGCCGCCGGGTGGCGCCGCGCCGACAATCTGTTCGGCGCACTCGACGCCCGCCGTCTGCCGAGCCGCGAAGGCGGGTTCTGATGCGCGTGCTGATCGTCTCCTGGGAGTACCCGCCAGTGGTGGTCGGGGGCCTCGGCCGCCACGTCCACCATCTCACCGAGGCCGTCGCCGGCCTGGGCCACGAGGTGACGGTGCTGACCCGCCGACCGTCGGGCACCGACGCCCGGACCCATCCCACCACCGACACCGTCGTGAACGGCGTCCGTGTGATCGCGGTGGCCGAAGACCCGCCGGCGTTCGATTTCGGCGCCGACATGATGGCGTGGACGCTGGCGATGGGCCACGGCTTCGTCCGCGCCGGCCTGCGCCTCCTGCGTGACGGCCCACCGCCGGACGTGGTGCATGCGCACGACTGGCTGGTGGCCCACCCCGCGGTTGCGCTGGCCGAGTACTTCGACGTTCCGCTGGTCTCGACTCTTCACGCCACCGAAGCCGGGCGGCACAGCGGATGGGTGGCCGGCCACATCAACCGGCAGGTTCACTCGGTCGAATGGTGGCTGGCCAATGCCTCCGACGCGCTGATCACCTGTTCGGCGTCCATGCGCGAGGAGGTGGCGACTCTCTTCGGCCCCGACCTGGCGCCGATCACCGTGATCCACAACGGAATCGACGTCGGCACCTGGCGGTTCGTGGATCGACGCCCGCGCAGCGGTCCGCCCGAGTTGCTCTTCGCCGGTCGGCTCGAGTTCGAGAAGGGCGTGCAGGATCTGCTCGAGGCACTCCCGGTGATCCGGCGGGCGCACCCCGGCACGCACCTCACGGTTGCGGGCGACGGCACCCAGATCGGCTGGCTGCGCCAGCTGGCCCTCGAACATCAGGTGACGGCCGCGGTCGACTTCGTCGGACGGCAGGACCACGACGGCCTGCTGAAACTGATGCACCGCTGCGACGCGATCGTCCTGCCGAGCCGTTACGAACCGTTCGGCATCGTCGCCCTCGAGGCAGCCGCCACCGGCATCCCGTTGATCACGTCCACGGCGGGTGGGCTCGGCGAAGCGGTGACCGACGGCGAGACGGGCTGGACCTTCGACCCCTTCGATCCGGAGGGACTCGCCGTCGCCGTCTGCGAGGCCCTGGACGACCCGGCGGCGACGCAGCAGCGCGCCCGTCGCGCCCGTACCCGGCTGGGCGAGGAATTCACCTGGCAGTCGATCGCCAAGCGCACCGCATCGGTGTACGCGGCTGCGCGCAGGCGCCCGCCGCGTGACCTCGGCCGTCCGGACATTCCGATGCGCCCGATGCCCGATCGAGACCCGTCGCAGCCCTGATCGAGGCCTTTCGGCCCATGCGCCTGTGGACGACATGCCCGATGCACATAACGGTTCGATAACAGAAGGTAACGGCCTATTCGGACGTCTGCGATTACTTGGTCAGTGGCACAACGTCACGATTTTCGAGTTCGGTGGCGTCGACGATGACCACCGCGACCAGAGGTAAGAGATATGAACCGTAAGACCAAAGGTGCACTGGCCGTCGGCGCGGGGGCGATCCTCCTGCTCGGCGGAGTCGGATCGTACGCACTGTGGAACGACACCGAGGACATCGTCGGCGGCAACATCACGACCGGCGACTTCGGGCTCGACTGCGGCACCGGCGGCACCTGGACCGACGTCTCGCCGACCATGATCGGCGGCAGCGCGATCAATCCCCTCGAAGACCTGATGGTTCCCGGCGACGTCTGGAAGTACTCCGGTGACTGCACTGTCACGGCGACCGGTAAGAACATGAAGGCCACGCTCGGCGTGAACCTCGGCACCACCAACGTGCCGTCTGACAACTTCGTCGTGACCACCTCGGTCAACGGCACCGACACCACCACCACGCCGATCGACGTCACGAACGGGCAGGAGCTCCCCGTGACCGTCCAGGTCGAGTTCAAGGAATCGACACCGGGTACCGAGGACACCAACGCCTCGGTGCAGGTCAGCAATATGAAGATCACACTCAACCAGGTCCGGCCGTCCTGACGGAGAATCGCTGAGCGAAACCCCGGACCGTGACCCAGCGCAGACTGCTGCTCGGAGCCCTCGGAGTCCTGGTGGTGGCACTGATCTTCGGATCGGTGTACACCACCGGGGCTCTGTGGGCCGATGAGGAGACTCGGAATCCAGGCACCATCGAGACGGGCACCATCGGCCTCGATGCACATGGCGACGGAGCGTCGTCCCACACCTTCCCCGCACTGCAGGGAACGAACATCGCGGTCGGCAACGTCACGCAGGCGCCGCTGAAGATCAAGAACACCGGTTCCACGCGGATCAAGTTCCTGCTCGCGAGCGCCGGGCCGTCGATCACGTCCTCCGGTTCGGCGGTCACGGTACGGCTGTCGGGTTCGGTCGGTGGCTGCCCCGGCGGCACGGGGGATCTGAGCGGGGCCTTTCCCGCCACCGACACCACGGGTCCGCACACGGCGATCGCGCCGACGTCCCCGTCGTCATCGGATTGGAAGGTGCTCGACGTCGGCGCCGAGACCACCTGGTGCGTGCAGGCCCAGCTGAAGTCCGTCACCGGCACCCAGCCCGCCCAGTATCAGATCAACTTCGACTTCTCCGTCGGACAGCTGCGGCCGGGACAGAACCCGTGACCGGCGACGAATCGGCTCGGACCGAGACCGGCGGCTCGGCGGAGGTGGAGCGCACACCGCGTCAGCGAGCACTGCACATTCTGTGGCAGACGGTCAGCTGGATTCTTCTCATCGCGGCATTCGCCGTGCTGTTCACGACCATCGTGATACCGAAGGTCGCCGGGACGCGGCCGTACTCCGTACTCACCGGGTCCATGCGGCCGGATTATCCGCCGGGAACGCTGATCGTGGTGAAGCCGCGTCCGTTCTCGTCGATCGAGGTCGGCGATGTGGTCACCTATCAGGTGAAGTCGGGACAGCCCGGTGTGGTGACCCACCGAGTGGTCGGATTCGACAAGTCGCCGTCCGGTCAGCCGCGGCTGATCACCAAGGGCGACGCCAACAGCGCCGTCGACCCACCGGTCCGGCCGGTGCAGGTCCGCGGAGTGCTCTGGTACTCGGTTCCGCTTCTGGGCTATGTCAACACCTGGTTCAGCGGCGCCAAACGCACCCTGACGGTGTTCGTCCTCGCCGGACTGCTCTTCGCTTACGGCGCGTGGCAGTTCTACACCGACTGGAGACAGGAGCGCCGTGACAGAGCCGCCGCCGAAGCGGCCGCGGGGCCGGCGGACGACACTCCGACCGAGACGTTCGCCGCCGTGCACAGCGACGCGCAGACCCAGCCGATCGCCGACGCCAGTGCCGACGATCCCCTTCCCGAGCGACCTTCCTCGAAGGAGCCAGAATCGTGAGACCCGGATGGAAGACGGCGGTCACCTCGAAGAGGGTCCGCGCGCTGCTCGCGTGCGGCGTGCTCCTGGGTACCGGCGCGATAGGTACCTCGGCGCTGTGGTCCACCACCTCCCAGACACTGTCGGGAACGTTCACGACCGGGGTCCTCAAGATCGAGGCGAACGGGTCACACACCGCGACCCTCACCTTCCCGGGAACACTGCTCCCGGCCTACACGACTGCTGCAATGGTGGACGTCCAGAATGTCGGCTCGGTCGCGCTCACGTACGTCCCCTCGGTGCAGGCGACCGGCACTTCCGGCACACCGCCCACCGACGTCGGCCGGTGGACGACACTGAAATCAACAGTCGTCGCCGCGAACGCCACCGTCGGCAGCACGTCGACCGGCACGGTGTGTCCGTCGGGATCGGCCACCCTCGTCTCGGCACAGAACGTCTCCACGGCGAAGACTGAATTCACTGGCGTACCCCCGCGGCCGTTGGCGGTCGGCAGCAGCGAGCGGCTGTGCATGCAGCTCACACTCCGGACCGACACGCCGGCGCAGTACGCGGGCCTCAACCTCGGGTCTGCAGGCAGCGTCGTCTTCTTCTTCGATGCGACGGGATAGCCACGTGAACGACGACGCCCCCACTCAACCGATCACCGCCACGCCGACCAGGCCGGCCGGGCCTCGGCGCCTCGCCGATCGCGCGCTCACCGTGGGCGCGGTTCTCGGTGCACTCTGCCTCCTCGCCACGGTCGTGGCCCTGATCTTCGGTATCCGGCCGCTGATCTTCGAGACCGGATCGATGGCGCCGACCATTCCCGTGGGATCCCTCGGCATCTCGAAGACCATCGACGCGAACCGCCTCGAGCCCGGAGACGTCGCCACGGTCGTGCGCGACGACGGCACACGCGTCACCCATCGCGTAGTATCCGTCGACGCGAAGTCCTCGGCGTCCGCTGAACTGACGATGCAGGGCGATGCGAACTCTGCGCCCGACCCGAACCGGTACATCGTCGCCGACGCACGGCGCGTTCTCTTCACTGTGCCGATCCTCGGGTACGTCGCATCGTGGCTCGCCAACCCGCTCACCCTCACCCTCCAGGCCCTCGCGGTAGCCGCCCTGCTGGCTATCGCATTCGCACCCGCGCGGGGGTGGCGGAACACGAAGATCGCTCATCGGCTGCTCGCCGGCACCGCGGCGGTGACCGTCATCGCCGTCGCAGCCTCCGGCATACACGGTTCCGGGCCGGCTCGAGCCGCGCAGTCAGACCAGGCGACCGCAACCGGCGCGCTGGCCACCGGGTGGGAGGCCGACCCCATCTCTCTGGCCTGTACCGCCTCGAATCCTGGATTCGGACTCTCGAAATCGGTGCAATTCAGCTGGCCCAACGTGGCACAGCCGGACCCGAACCGGAAATTCGTCCTGTCGGTGACGAAAGGCTCGTCCACCGAGGCTGACACTTTCCTGACCAGTGCTTACCCCGCAAACTCGACCATCACCAAGGACATCACAGGGGGCAGCTTCTGGACTTGGCTCTGGGACCTGCTCTTCGGCGGCGGCGACACCGTTCTAACCATTTCCCTGCGGGCCTACGATTACCTTTTCCCGTCGCAGCGGACACTGACCGTCCAAGTCCAGTTCCACGCCGCGCGACTTCTCCCACCGGCACTGCCCTACTTCGAGTGTCTCTCGCCGTCATCCGTCTCGCGGGCCGCACCCAAGGCGAGCCCGAGCGGTTCCGCGACCGCTTCGACCTCCGCAGCCCCGTCGAGCTCCGCGGCCCCCTCCACGTCTGAGTCCCCGTCGACCGCTCCAGGGTCGTCGGAGTCGAAGCCGGCGCAGCCGTCCACCACCGACAGTCCGAGCGCCACCCCCGAACTTCCGCCGGGCGGAACGCTCACCTCGTCCGGACAGTTCGCGTTCTACGACGACGGCGGCGCGGTGACGATCCGGGACGCGACCTCGACCGAGGTCGTCTACCGGGGCAGCTTCCCGTCGTCGAGTTCGGTGCGCTGGTTGCCGCAGAGTGAGCGGCTGGAGATCACCGAACCCGACGGCACCGTCGTCGTGGTGAGCCGCTCGGGCGGGGTCTGGAGTGAGGCGCGCACGCCGCCGACCACCGCTGCGCCCGACGCTCCGTCCCCGGAGGCCCCGGCCGCCCAGCCGGAGACCTCCGTCGAACCGGTTCCGGTGGCTCCGGCCGGCTGACCTCCGGCGGCTGATCGGCAGCCGCGGTGAGCCGATCCTGGATCGGCCGAGGCGCTACTCTGCGCTGGTGTCCTCGCCCCGGGCGGCGGCCTTCTTGCGCTCGATGTCGGCCAAGGCGCGTTCGAGTTCGGCGCGCTGCTCGGCGCCGGCCTCCCACGCCTCCTTGCGGTTCTTCACCATGCGGGCGGGCGCGCCGACGGCTATCGCGTAGTCGTCGATCACTCCGCGCACCACCGCATGGGCACCGAGCACACAGCCACGCCCCACGGTGGTGTTGCGCAGCACCGTCACCTTGGCGGCGATCCAGGTGTCCGGGCCGATTCGCACCGGCCCTTTGACGATGCCCTGGTCTTTGATCGGCAGGTCGAGATTGTCGGTGACATGGTCGAAGTCGCAGATGTAGCACCAGTCCGCGATCAGCGTCGATCCGCCGATCTCGAGATCGAGATATGAGTTGACGACGTTGTTGCAACCGAAGACGGTCTTGTCCCCGATGCGCATGCTGCCCTCGTGGCAGCGGATGGAGTTGCCGTCGCCGATGTGCACCCAGCGCCCGATCTCCATCCGCGACAGTTCCGGCGTCGCGTGGATCTCCACGTTCTTGCCGAGGAAGACCATGCCGCGCAGCACGATGTGCGGGTTCGCCATCCGGAACCTGGCCAGACGGTAGTAGCGCACGAGATACCACGGTGTCCACGCGCGATTGCGCTTCACCCAGCGCAGCGAGTCCATCGTCAGGAAACGAACCTGCTGCGGGTCGCGGCGGCGTCCGGCACGCCAGCGTGAACGATAGGAGGCGTTCCACATCGTGGTCATGAAGACACACAGTAAACGACGGTCTCCGACAGACCTCCGCCAGCGGACGATTGGCCTGGTGACACGACACGATAGAGTCGTGCGCGGGCGCGACGGCAGTCGCGCATCTCGACCAGATCGGAGCACGATGACCCAGGCCGCACGCCGACGTATGCGCGCGATCCTCCGCACCGCCGTTCTCGGGGCGCTGACCGCGCTGATCGTCGCCTCCTGCTCCGACGGTCACCTGGACGTGCGGTCGGTGCCCGCGGCGGGCTGGTCGTCGTACGGCGGCAACAATGCGAACTCGAACTACAGCTTCGCACGACCGCCGGCCGACCTCGAACTGTCGTGGACCCGGCCCACCGGAGGCCCGGTGACCAGTCCGGTGACCCTCAACGGCGGCGGAGACGTCGTCGTCAGCGCACGGACGCCGGTCGGTTGCAACTTCCTGGTGCTCGACTCGCGAGCGGGACGGAAGAACTTCTGCAAGCGCATGGCCGACGGCTTCTGGGGCAACGCGGCCGTCGTGGATCAGTTCTCGCAGCCGTACATCGGAGAGCCGGGCCGGTTCCTGGCGCTCACCGGCGGCGGAGCGATCCGCTGGCGCAAGGACGTGGCCGGAGTACCGACGTCGGCCAAGTTCGTCGGCCCCGGCCACGTGCTGGTGACCACGTCGCTCGGCCAGGTGACGATCCTCAATTCACAGAACGGCGATCTCGCGATGCCGCAGGCCGAGCTCTGGTCGGCGCCCGCCGCCGACCCGTTGACCGGGCTGGGCGACTGCGTGAGCGGCGGGCCGGGATGCGCGATCTCCGCGCCCCCGGCCGTCGACTGGGCGCACCAGCGCCTCTTCCTCAACTTCTTCCCGCAGGGCGCGAAATCGTCGCAGGTGAAGGCGCTCTCGTACGCCCGCCAGGGCGACCACCAGGCGATCACCGACCAGTGGGCCACCGATCTTCCCGGCGGTGTGGTCGGCCCTCCCACCGTGTCGGCCGACGGCAAGACCGTCTACGCCTTCAGCAGGGACGGCCGGATCAACGCACTCGACGCGTCCAACGGCGCGGTGAAGTGGACCCACGACAACGGCGGATACGGGTTCGGCACCATGTCCGTCTCTCCCGACGGACTGATCATCCCGGCGGGCACCATCGGCGCCCCGCTGGTGATCTTGCGCGACGCCGGCGACAGGGCCGAAGAAGTCGTTCGCCGCGACGACCTCCAGACGACGGGACTGTCGAGCATGACCGCGGCGGGCACCGCGTGGACGGTGGTCCGCACCGGCGCCGACCAGAACCTCGAATTGATGGAGATCGACACACGCTCGGGCGCTACCGAACGCACACTGCCGATGCCGGACGCCAAGGGATTCGCGACGGGCGTCGCGGTCTCGCCGACCGGCCGCCTGGCGGTCGCCACCAATATCGGCGCCGTGTACTACTACAGCCCGAAGTCGACGTCTTAGCGCCGGACACCCGGCTCGCACAGGAACGCGGTCCCCGACCGACCGATGCGCGTCATGATCAGCGCAAGAGGTCGGGAGCCCTTGAGCTTCAGCCGCTTTCGCAGACGGTCGGGGTCCACGTCGAGCCCCCGGACCAGGATCTCCAGACTCCCGCAGTCGTGCGCCGCCAGTGCGCCCCGAAGGTTCTTCTCCGAGACCCCCAGCTGGTCGAGCACCCGGAAGCCGCGCTCCCCCGCGGGCACACGGCCACCGGTCAGGTACGCGATCTGCGGGTCCAACTGCCGCAGCCCGTGTCGGTGGGCGTAGTTCCGCACCAAACCGGCGCGAACCACCGCGCCGTCCGGATCGATGATCCACTCGTCGACTCCCGGCGGATCGATGTCGTCGGGATCGGCACTGGTGATCTCGTAGTCTCGGCCGGCTGAGCGCAGGACGGTCGCTCGGCGGCGCGGCTGCGTCACTTCGCTCCACAGACATGCCTCGCGGACGCCGCCGTCGAGCGAGACGATCTGGACCTGGCCCTCGAAACCGAACCGATCGCGCAGCAGTCGGTAGTCGAGCCCCGGGGCGCATTTGACGACCAGCTCGCGTCCGGCGTACACCGCGAGCAACTCCAACAGCGGCGGATCGAGTTCGTCGAGCTTGAAGGTTCGGCCACGCGCATTCCTGCGCGCCGGGTCGGCGATCACCACGTCAGCGTTCGACACCGGCGCGAGGGCGTCGGCGCGCGCCAGCAGCCACGGCGAGCGCCGCTCGTCGCCCAGGGACATGTTGTGGTCGGCCATCGCCAACCGGACCGGATCGACGTCACTGCCGATCACACCGGCGATGCCGCTCGTCACCGACAGCGCCATCATCTCCGATCCGATGGAACAGGTCACGTCGTGCACGATGGCTCCGAGATAGCGCGCCGCGATGTCGGCCGCCCGGTGCTCGGCCACGGCCGCCGCCGTGGCCTGCTGGACCGCGGTGTCGCTCGCCAGCAGCTGATCGGCGTGAGCCAACCGTCCGGCGGCCCTACGGCGATTGAGGACGGTCTCGACGAGCGCCGGCGCGAGGTCGCCGTACCGGGAGCGCAGATCGGGCATCTCACGCAGCAGCGAATCAGGAGTCAGGGCCATCGCGGACGCGTTCTGGAGGGCCTTGTCGCCGTACCGGGAACGCAGGTAGTCGACGTCGTCGATGCTGAACTCGTAACCCACAGCGCAACCCTAGTCGGTGCGATAACCGGTATAACCGGCACCATGACATGGAGCGAGGAGTTCGTGACACGGTCCCGTATCCGGGAGCAGAATCCGGACCCCGACTGGCGAGCCGGCAGCCGACTCCCGTCACCGGTGATCCGGAGTCTGCAACGGTTCCAGGTGGGCGAGAGCGGCGACGGCGCTGCGCTGATCCGGCTTGCGGAAGCAACCGGCGATCCCGACTACGCCGCGGCGGTTCGGATGTTCGTCGCCGAGGAACAGAACCACGCGCGCATGCTGGCCGAATTGCTTCGGGCAGCCGGGGCGCCGACGATCGCCGGGCACTGGTCCGACCGCGTGTTCGTCGCGACGCGGCGCGCCCTCGGACTGCGGAGCGAACTGCTGGTACTGGCGACCGCCGAGCTCATCGCACTGGAATACTACGGCGCGCTCGCCGCATCGTCCGACCCTCTGCTGCGCGAGGTCTCGTCGCGGATCCTGGACGACGAACGCCACCACGTCCGCTTCCAGGAACGCCGGTTGCGCGAGGCGTTCGCGCCCGCACCGCGATGGGCGCGCAGGCCGGCGGGCGGCGCGTGGCAGACCTTCGCGACCGTCGTGATCGCGGTGGTGGCATTGGACCACGGGCCGGCGCTGCGCGCGATAGGCACCACGAGGCGGGATTTCTACACGCGCTGCCGTCGGCTGATGACCGACTTCCAGGTGGCGGTGTTCGACGGCGCCGGGCCGCCATAGCGATCACCGCCCGGCTCCGGCCCCTCGCGGAGGAGGTCGCCGATGCCGAGCGGTGCGTCGATCGTTTGCGGAGGGTGCCCTACTTCTCCGGCTTCACTCCGGTGATCAGAACGTTGTAGAAGAACTTCGGCGGAACCAACTTGCGGAGGACGTTCTCATCGAGCCAGGTCATGCGCTTCCAGCCGCCGAACGCGAAGCCCGCCCAGCCCCAGCCGAGCTTCTCGGGCGGCACCGCGGCCTCGAAAGTCCGGACCGGCCAGCCGAGCATGGCAGCGGCGAGTTCCTCCGCGGCCGACTCGACCTGGACCGCACCCGCGCTGGTCGCCAGTCGCTCCAGATCCTCGGGCGAGAAGGTGTGGATGTCGACGACGGCCTCCAGTGCCGCCGCGCGCGAGCTCTCGTCGAGTTCCTCCTGCGGCCGGCGCCACGACTTGAGCGGCCCGAACTTCGTGATATTGGTGGTGGCCCACCAGGTGGCGCGGCTCATCCACCGGGCGTAGAAGTCACCGTACGTCGAGGGCTCGCCGGCGAAGACGAAGCGGCCGCCGGGCTTGAGCACGCGCAGCACCTCCCGCAACGACTTCTCGACGTCGGGGATGTGATGCAGCACCGCGTGGCCCACGACCAGATCGAAGGTGTCGTCCTCGTACGGGATGCTCTCGGCGTCGGCGACCCGGCCGTCGACGTCCAGGCCGAGGTTCTCCGCGTTGCGCAGCGCCACCTTCACCATGCCCGGCGACAGATCGGTGACCGAGCCCTTCTCCGCCACACCCGACTGCATCAGGTTCAGCAGGAAGAAGCCGGTGCCGCAACCGAGTTCCATGGCCCGGCCGTACGGCAGCGGCGCATCGGGAAGGATCTTGTCGAGACGACCGCGGGCGTAGTCGATGCAGCGCTCGTCGAAGGAGATCGACCACTTCTCGTCGTACGTCTCGGCTTCCCAGTCGTGGTAGAGGACCTGCGCGAGCTTGGTGTCCTTCAGCGCGGCCTCCACCTGCTCGGCGGTGGCATGCGGATTGGGTGCCGGGTCCACTTGATCGGCGGCGTCGACGCCCGTGGGGGACGGATCGGCGGGGTTCTGGTCGTCGATGGCGGTCATTGTCGGGTCTTTCCCTACTTTCCGGTGAATTCGGCTTTGCCCGGGCCGTTGGCTACGAACGACTCCATGCCGATGGTGCGGTCCTGCGTCGCGAACAGGGCCGCGAAAGCCTGTTCTTCGATCTTGAGTCCGGTGGCCAGGTCCACTTCGAGACCCGAGTCGACGGCGGTCTTCGCGGCGGCGAGGGCGGCCGAAGCCGCTCCGGAGAACTGGCCCGCCCACTTCAGCGCTTCGTCGTACACGTCGTCGGGTGCCACCACCTGGTCGACGAGACCGATCCGCAGAGCTTCCTCGGCACCGACGAACCGACCGGTGAAGATCATGTCCTTGGCCCGCGAGGGACCGATCAGCCGCGCGAGCCGCTGCGTGCCGCCGCCTCCGGGGATCACTCCGAGCAGCACCTCGGGCACGCCGAGCTTGGCGTTGTCGCCGACGATGCGCCGATCGGCGCCCAGCGCCACCTCGAGTCCGCCGCCCAGCGCGTAACCGGTGATCGCCGCGACCGTCGGCTTCGGGATCTCGGCGATCGCCCCCAGCGCCCGCTGCAGACGTCCGGCGACCTTCTGCATGTCCGAGAACGACATATCGTTCATCTCTTTGATGTCGGCGCCCGCCGCCAGCACCTTGGGCCCGCCGTAGATGACGACGGCCTTGACGTCGTCGCGCACGCTCGCCTCGTCGGCGGCCGCCGCGAGCTCATTCTGGACCTGACGGTTCAGCGCGTTCATCGGCGGACGGTTCAGCAGGATCGTCCCGACGCCCGGATGTTCCTCGGACGTCTCCAGCGTCACAAACTCAGCCATGAGGGCAGGCTACCGGTAAGTCAGGTCGTCGACCCAACCGGGCGGTAAGCATGTGACACCTGAACCCTCCCGAGAGGGATTAGTGTTGCCGCATGGGTGACGAAGCCGTCGTACTGCAGGTTCCCGGGCCCGACGGGTCGGTTCGCGACGTGCGGGTGAGCAGCCCCGACCGTGTCTATTTCGCCGATGCCGGACTCACGAAGCTCGACCTCGCGAGGTACTACCTGGCCGTCGCGGACGGCATCACCCGCGCTCTGTACGAACGGCCGTGCATGCTTCACCGCTTCCCTCGCGGGACGGCGGAGAAGAAGGTCCACCAGAAGAAGCTCCCAGCCGGTGCGCCCGACTGGGTGCAGACCGTCGACATCTTCTTCCCCCGGTACTCGCGCACCGTCCACGAACTGTGCGTGACCGAGCCCGCGGCGGTGCTCTGGGCCGTACAGATGGCGACTGTCGAGTTCCACCCCTGGAACTCGCGGCGCTCGCACGTCGAACAGCCCGACGAGTGGCGGATCGACCTCGATCCGATGCCCGGCGCGGACTTCGCCCGCGTCCGCCGGGTGGCGCACGTGGTCCACGAGATACTCGACGAACTCGGCATCCGCGGATTCCCGAAGACGTCCGGCGGGCACGGACTGCACGTCTACGTTCGCATCGAACCCGAGTGGGGATTCGGCGACGTGCGCCGCGCCGCACACGCCTTCGGTGCCGAAGTGGTGCGACGGCTGCCCGGCGACGCCACGGTGACGTGGTGGCGCAAGGACCGCGATCCCGACGCCGTCTTCATCGACTTCAACCAGAACGCCAGGGATCACACGATGGCCGCCGCGTACTCGATCCGCGCGAACGCCCGCGCCACGGTCTCGGCGCCGCTGCGCTGGGACGAGATCGACGACGCCGAGCCGGACGACTTCACCGTCGCGACGATGCCCGCCCGCTACGCCGAACTCGGCGACCTTCACCGCGCGATCGACGACCGCGCATTCCGGCTCGACCCCCTGCTGGAGTGGGCCGACCGAGACGGACTCGCCGGCGAGTAGCACCCGCGCCGGATGCCGCGCCCCTCTCCGGCTACGACGCGGTGTCCCCGAGCCGTTCCATCCGGCCGTCGGCGAGCGAGGCGAGGTACTCGTCGGAGTCGGCGAAGCGGAGCCCCTGGAGTCCTGCCGGGTCGGCGATGGCCGGTTCCACCGGCGCGATGACGTGCTCGGCGGCCATCAGTTCGGCGACCGTCGCGTACCGGGCGACCTCTCGGAGCTGCGACCACGTGGGCGGGAGCAGAAAGTGCCGCCCCGCCTCCCAGTCGGCCAGCGCTCGCTCCGCGGTCTGCCACTCGGTGGCGGCCGCCTCCGAGGTCTCGCCGTCGGCGTTCTGCCCGGCGGGGAGTTCCGCGAGGAAGAAGCGGGTGTCGTAGCGGCGAACCTCGTTCTTGGGGGTGATCCAGTGCGACAGCGGCGCGAGCAGATCGGTGCGCAGCACCAGTGCGTGCTCGTTCAAGAACTGCGCGAACGAGATCTCCTTGTTCACCAGGCGGGCGCGTTCACCCGCCAGGCTCGCCGGGTCCGGATGGACGGCGTCGGCCGACCCGGCGAGGAGCACCCCGCATTCCTCGAAGGTCTCGCGGACCGCGGCGCACACCAGCGCCCGCACGGTCTCGACGTCGGTGCCGAACTTCTCGCCCCACCAGTCCACGTCCGGGCCCGCCCACGCGATCTCCGCATCGCGGTCGCGATCGTCGACACCGCCGCCGGGGAACACCGTCATCCCGCCGGCGAACGCCATCTGCTTGACCCTGCGCTGGAGGAAGATCTCGATGCCGTCGGCGGAGTCTCGGACGAGGACGACCGTGGAGGCGTCCCGCAGCGGCACCTGGGCCGAACCTTCTTCAGCAAACATGCACGTTCCTTCGACTGAGCGATCGTCTGCGACCGAACTTACGCTCGGTCGGCCGGATTCAATACTCGCATACCCAAGAAACGCCGCATCGATATTCGGTGGGCCGGTCGGGTCATTCCCCGCGACGGTGACCGCCCGCTCGGCGTGCGCGACGAGCGAAGTAACGGCCGTCGTCCCGGGTGAGCGCGATGTTCTGGCGGAAGGTCGCCGTGAGGTTCTCGGCCGTGAGCGCCTCGTCGAGCGGACCCTGTGCGGTCACGGCGCCCTCGGACAGCATCATGATGTTCGTGAAGCCCGGCGGAATCTCTTCGACGTGATGCGTGATCAGCACCAGCGCCGGGGAATCCGGATCGGATGCGAGCACACTCAGCCGGTCGACGAGTTCCTCGCGCCCGCCGAGATCGAGTCCCGCGGCCGGCTCGTCCAGAAGCAGCAGTTCCGGGTCGGTCATCAGACCTCGGGCGATCAGCACTCGCTTGCGTTCGCCCTCCGACAACGTGCCGAACGTGCGATCGGCGAGGTGTTCGGCGCCCATCGACTCCAGGATGTCCGCCGCCTGCGCCCGGTCCATCTCGTCGTACTGTTCGCGCCAGCGGCCCAGCACCGAATAGCCTGCCGAGATCACCAGGTCGGAGACGAGTTCGTCGCCCGGCACACGGGCCGCCATCGCCGAACTCACCATGCCGATCCGGGTCGACAGCTCACGCACGTCGGTGCGGCCAAGCCGCTCGCCCACCACGAACGCCTCACCGCGGGTGGGGAAGTCCATGGCCGCGGCCATCCGGAGCAGCGACGTCTTCCCAGCGCCGTTGGGCCCGATGATCACCCATCGCTCGTCGAGCTCCACCTGCCAGTTCACCGGGCCGACGAGCGTCTTGCCGTCACGCACCAGGGAGACGTCGCGAAAATCGATGAGCAGGTCGGGGTCAGCAATCAGTTCGGTCACGTCTCCATGGTGCCGGATGCCTCACATCGCCGGTGCGGCGGAATACAAAGACGCCCCGCACCGCTGAACCATCAGTGACCGATTCCGTCGTTTCCGATCCCTCAGACTCGCCGGCCGATTCCCGCGCCGCGCGGTCCCGCGTCCCGTTCTCCCTCCTCGACCTCGCTCAGGTGGGCCCCGGCGAGACCGTCGCCCAGTCCCTCGCGCACTCGCTCCGGATGGCGCAGTTCGCGGACCGGACCGGTTACCGGCGGATCTGGTACGCCGAGCACCACAACATGCCGGCCATCGCGTCCGCAGCGCCCGCGGTCCTCGTCGCGCACATGGCGGCCCACACCTCCCGTATCCGTCTCGGCGCCGGCGGCGTGATGCTGCCCAACCACTCGCCGCTGGCGATCGCCGAGCAGTTCGGCACCCTCGCCGAGCTCCACCCCGGCCGCATCGATCTCGGCCTCGGGCGCGCGCCGGGCGGCGATCAGGCCACGTTCACCGCGCTCCGACGCACTCCCGCGGCCGCAGAGAACTTCCCGGGCGACGTCGTGGAGCTCCAGCGCTACTTCGCGGGTTCCTCGGTCCACGGTGTGGTCGCGACCCCGGGCGCGGGCACCGGTGTCCCGCTCTACATCCTCGGATCATCACTGTTCGGCGCTCAGCTCGCCGCGGCCCTCGGTCTCCCCTACGCCTTCGCCTCGCATTTCGCGCCGCAGGCCCTGGAACGGGCGGTGGAACTCTACGTGCGCGACTTCCGGCCCGCACCGCTGCCCGACGGCGGACAGACCGAGCCGTACGTGATGGCGGCCGCGACCGTCATCGCCGACGACGACGCCGACCGCGCCTACGAGCAGCTCCGATCGGCGAAACTGCAGCGGATCAAGTTCCTCTTCAACCGCGGACGTCACCTGAGTGACGCGGACGCCGCCGCTCTGCTCGACGGACCGCAGGGCGCTCAGGTCGACGAGATGCTTCGGCTCGCCGCGGTCGGCACACCCGACGACGTCCTGGGCCGACTCGATCGGTTCGCCGAGCGTATCGGCGCCGACGAATTGATCCTCGCCCCGCTGGCGGGCGATCGCGAGGTGTGGTTCGGCACCGTGGAGAAGTTGGCCCCGAGCGTCTGAGCTGTCCGGCTACGACCGCCGTGCGGCGGAGCCGAACAGCTCACGGCCGGGCGAGTTCAGCGATCACGGTCATCGACCCGGGCGCGATCTCGGTGAAACCGGCATCCTGCACGGGGACGGCGTCGCCGGCCGCGGCGGCGTCGACGAGACGGGCCCAGTGCTGCGGTCCCGGCAGGCGGACCTCCAGGGGACAGCCCTCCGCATACCAGTCCGCGGTCTGCGTCTCCGACATCAGGCGGACTCCCAGCATCGACGCGTGACCGACCTGTGCCGCCGTCTTCCCCACCGTCATCTCGAGGCCCGGATTGACCCAGAGGATCAGGACGGCGGAACCGTCCACCGGCGCATCGTCGCCCGGTAGCGGGCCGTCGACCTCGGTGCCGCCGATCTGCAATTTCGCGATCCGCTTGTCGACGTCGCCGATGCGGCTCGGCACATACGCCCGAGCCTGCACGCCGCTCACGGTCGCGGTGACTCCCGGTACGCCTTGAGCCGCCTCCCATTGGGCGCCCCGTGCGCGTCGGGCGATCTTGCGGATCCGGGCATCGCACCAGGCGTCCATCGGTGCGGCCCACTCCCCGCCCGCCGCGACACGAGGGTCCAGACAGAGCAGGACGACGGCTCGGGCCGCCGCCACCAGCAGCGAATGGCGCTCGGGTGGGTCCTTCTTCTCGATGTGCAGGACCATCTGCATGGCCTGTACGTTCTGCGGGTCCTCGGGATCGTCGTAGGCACCCTGGTACGACACCAGGCGCCGGTACTGATCGGTGACGGAGACGCTCATCCGATCAGTCGATCGGCACGCGTCGCACCACGCCGTCGCGACTGTCGGCCGCCTCCACCTCGTCGCGGGTGACGCCGAGCATGAACAGCACGGCGTCGAGGTACGGATGGTCGAGGGTGGTGTCGGCGACCTCGCGGAGCGCGGGTTTGGCGTTGAATGCGATGCCCAGGCCGGCGGCGGTCAGCATGTCGATGTCGTTGGCACCGTCGCCGACCGCGACGGTCTGCTCCATCGGGACGCCCATCTGTTCGGCGAAGGCGGCCAGCGCGCGAGCCTTGCCCTCTCGGTCGACCACCTCTCCGATCACCCGACCGGTCAGCTTGCCGTCGACGATCTCCAGAGTGTTCGCGCGCACGAAATCGAGTTCCAGCTCTCCGGCCAACGGCTCGATCACCTGGCGGAAGCCACCGGAGACCACACCGCAGTGGTACCCGAGGCGGTTCAGGGTGCGAATGGTGGTGCGCGCGCCGGGAGTCAGTTCCAGGGACGACGCGACCCGGTCGATGACCTCCGCGTCGAGGCCCTCGAGTGCCTTGACCCGCTCGTGCAGCGACTCGGCGAAGTCCAGTTCCCCGCGCATGGCGGCCTCGGTGACCGCCGCGACCTCGGCTTCGCGGCCGGCCTTGGCCGCGAGCATCTCGATGACCTCGCCCTGGATGAGCGTCGAGTCGACGTCGAAGACGATGACGCGCTTGGCACGCCGCGCCAGCCCGCCGCGTTCGACCGCGACGTCGATCGGGTACTTCGCCGACACCGCGCCGAGCCCCTCGCGGATGGCCGCGTCGGAGTCCTCGGTGTCGACGGCCTTGATCATCAGCTCCAGGCCGGTGAGCGGGTAGTCGGCCACTCCGCGGATGGAGTCGATGTTCGCGCCCTGACGATGCAGTTCGGCGGCCACGGCCTGGAAGGCCTCCGCGGAGATCGGGCGGCCGAGGACCACGACGGCGTGAGTGGAGGCGGCCTGTTCTCTGCCGTGCGGATCGAGGTCGATGTCGACGTGCATGCCGCGGTCGGCCATCTGCGCGGACACCGCGTCCTGCAGGTCCTCCACATCGCCGTCGGCGGTCACCAGTACACCGAGGGTCAGATGGTTGTGAATCACGACCTGCTCCACGTCGAGCAGATCGACGCCCACCGACGACAACGCCCCCATCAGGGAGGAGGTGACGCCGGGATGGTCGGGTCCGCTGACGGTGATCAGAATGGTGCGCTTCGCATCGCTCGTTTCCACACCGCAATTATGGCCGCCACCGACGACGCGCTCCCAGGCAGGTCCACCAACGACGATCAGGCCCGTCCGAGCGAACTCGGACGGGCCTGATCTGGTCGCTGTCGCGACGTCAGTGCTGGTTGCTGCTGCCCCAGCCGACATGGGCTTCGGCGCGCATGCGCTCGACCATGTGCGGGTAGTGCAGCTCGAACGCCGGGCGCTCCGAACGGATGCGCGGCAGCTCGGTGAAGTTGTGCCGCGGCGGCGGGCAGCTGGTGGCCCACTCGAGGCTGTTGCCGAAGCCCCACGGGTCGTCGACGGTCACGACCTCGCCGTAGCGGTAGCTCTTGAAGACGTTCCACACGAACGGCAGGGTCGACAGGCCGAGGATGAACGCGCCGACTGTCGAGACGATGTTCAGCGTGGTGAAACCGTCCGACGGCAGGTAGTCGGCGTAACGACGCGGCATGCCCTCGTTGCCCAGCCAGTGCTGGACCAGGAAGGTGACGTGGAAGCCGATGAAGGTCAGCCAGAAGTGCCACTTGCCCAGGGTCTCGTCGAGCATGCGACCGGTCATCTTCGGGAACCAGAAGTAGATGCCCGAGAAGGTCGCGAACACGATCGTGCCGAAGAGCACGTAGTGGAAGTGCGCCACCACGAAGTAGGTGTCGGAGATGTGGAAGTCCAGCGGCGGGCTGGCGAGCAGAACACCGGTCAGACCACCGAAGAGGAAGGTGACGATGAAGCCGATGGCGAACAGCATCGGTGTCTCGAAGGTGATTCGGCCCTTCCACATGGTGCCGATCCAGTTGAAGAACTTCACACCGGTCGGAACCGCGATCAGGAACGTCATGAACGAGAAGAACGGCAGCAGGACCGATCCGGTCACGTACATGTGGTGCGCCCAGACGGCGACGGACAGCGCCGCGATGGCCAGCGTCGCGTACACCAGGCCCGAGTAGCCGAACAGCGGCTTACGGGAGAACACCGGGAACACCTCGGACACGATGCCGAAGAACGGCAGGGCGATGACGTAGACCTCGGGGTGACCGAAGAACCAGAACAGGTGCTGCCACAGGATCACGCCACCGTTGGCCGGGTCGTACAGATGCGCACCGAACTGCCGGTCCACCTCCAGACCCATCAGCGCCGCGGTGAGCAGCGGGAAGATCAGCAGGATCAGAACGCTCGTCACCAGGATGTTCCAGGTGAAGATCGGCATGCGGAACATGGTCATGCCGGGTGCGCGCAGACACACGACGGTGGTGATCATGTTGACCGCACCCAGGATGGTGCCCAGACCGGCGACACCCAGGCCCATGATCCACAGGTCGGCACCGACGCCCGGAGCGTGAACGGCGTCAGTCAGCGGGGTGTAAGCGGTCCAGCCGAAGTCGGCGGCGCCGCCCGGAGTGAGGAAGCCGCCCAGCGCGACCAGGTTGCCGAACAGGAACAGCCAGTAGCCGAGCGCGTTCAGGCGGGGGAAGGCGACGTCCGGCGAGCCGATCTGCAGAGGCAGGACGAAGTTCGCGAAACCGATCACGATCGGGGTCGCGTACATCAGAAGCATCACCGTGCCATGCATGGTGAACAGCTGGTTGAACTGCTCGTTCGACAGGAACTGCAGCCCCGGATGCGCCAACTCGGCACGCATCAACAACGCCATGAGACCGCCGACCAGGAAGAACCCGATGCAGGTGGCGATGTACATCTGACCGATCAGCTTGTGGTCGGTCGTCGTGATGAGCTTGTAGAAGAACGAGCCCTTGGGCTGGACGCGGGCCGGATACGGCCGCTCCGCCTCCACCCGGGTCGTCGGTTGGTCTACCGCGGTCACAGATTCCTCCTCCTCGGCGCCGATTGCGGGCACCGGGCCTGACGGCCCAAAACTCTGCTGTCGTGCCAACTCTGGCGCTAGCGCTACGTACTGATCGTAAACCAGACCGGCGCACCGTTCCGACCGGGTCCTACGATCTGTCGTATTACCAAGATAGACCGCGTTCGTCGCCGCAGGTAGCCCCATTTCACGGCGAGCCGCCGATGCTAGCGTAGGCGGGTGTTCTCCATGCTTGCCCGCTCCCAGCGGCGCTGCGCCGGTGCCCTGGCGACGGCGGTCGCGCTGACCGTCGGCCTCGGCGCCTGTGCCGCCGACGACGACGTCCTGCGCACGCCCGACGGCTCGGTCATCTCCACGACGGTGACCCGGATCGCCGAGGTGAACATCGTGAATCCGGGCCGCGACTACGCCAAGACCTGTCTGGCTCCCACCGCACCCGACCCGGGCCGCGCAGACGTGGCCAGGATCGTCGTCACCGATCCCGCTCTCCTCGACGCACTGTGCGCGCTCGGCATGGGCGCTCAAGTCACGGGTGTGACCGCGCCGGCCGGGTCGGTCCCGGCCTATCTGGGCCCGCAGCTGGCGTCGGTTCCGGCGCTCGGCGACGCACCGGCGAGTGCGGCCGTGCGCACCGCCGCCCCCCAGGTGGTCCTGACCTCGCCGGAGACGCGGCAGCGCCTCGACGCGTTGCGCGGTACCGGCGCGCTCGGCACGGCCCGAATCGTCACCGTCGATCCCGCCTCCGACTGGCAGGCGGCCTTCCGCGCGGTCGCGGCGGGCGTCAACCGGACCGGGGCGGCGAATGCTCGTCTCGACGAATTCACCACCGAGGCGCACCGCGTGGGACGCGTGATGGACGCACCCCACAGCGAGGTCTCGCTGGTCCGTTTCACTCCCGACGCGGAGATGATCGAGGGCACCGGTTCCTTCGGTGCGCAGATCATGGCGACCATCGGGGTCGCCCGGCCCGCCGCCCAGCGCACGCCCGAGGCGGTGCCCGCCACCGACGCCGACTTCACCGACGCCGACGCCGACCTCATCTATGTGAGCTACGAGGGGCCCGAGGGTCTGGAGCGCGGCAAGCGCGTCCTCCTCAGCGATCGTTGGCTCGACATGGGCGCGCCCACCTGGAACCGAGTCCTCTCCGTCGACGACACCGTCTGGTACGGCACGTCCGGACTGGCAGCGGCGTGGCTGGTGCTCAACGACGTGAAGGTCTCCCTCAACAGCAGTTCCGCGGGCTGATTCCGCCGGTCCGGGCCTCGCGGCGCTCCCGACATCGCCGATGTCGTACCGCTGAGCTACAACTGGTGCCATGACAGCGATCGCCGTGGCCGAGCAGCACAGCCGGGCACCGCTGCGCATCCGCTGGGTTCCCGGGCTCGGGATGGCCGTGTGGCCCGATGCGCCGACCGAGCCGGGCACCGTCTTCGGCGACGCGGTCGAGGTCCCCGCGGCGCTCACCGATCTCGTGTCACGCAAGCGGCTGCGGCACACAGTGGAGATCGCCGGCCCCGACGGCACGCGCCGGTTCCTTCCGGCATGCGGACTCGGCATGGCGTCGGCTGTCGAGTTCCTCGATCGCTGCGCACATCTCCGCGTCGGCGGCGACATCGCGTACTACCGTCACCTCCTCGCCTGCGTACGCCGCTACATCGCGTCAGGCGCCGTCGCGCCGAGCACCTGTCTGGTCGGCGGGGTGTACGAGGTGCGCTGGATCCCGGTACCCGGGGCCGCGTGGCACAGCTGGCTGTCGATCGCACAGGACTCGGCGCCGCCCGCGCTGGCCACCCGGGGAGCTGTCACCGACTTCGTCGCCGAGGCCGTCGACCACGAGTGCCGCCGGCTCCTCGCGGCAGCGGAGGTGACGTCGCCGATACCGCTCATCGCCGGTCTGGCGCAACGAGCGCCCACCGATCTCGGTGCCGAGATCGGACCGCGCAGCGCACAGGCCTGGCACGACTGGGTCGGCACCGCCGGTCCGGGACGCCCCGCACTGGTGATGCGCCTTCACGTGCCTCCGGACGAGCCCGACGAGCCGCCGATGGCGCCGGAGCAGGTGCGCTGGCGCCTCGAGGTCTGCGTCCGCAGTCCGAGCGGTGAACTCGTCCCGGTGGTCCCGCACCGCCTCGATGCGCACGAACTCGATGCCGTCACCACCGAGCTCGCGACAGCGGTCGGCGCGTTCGGCGAGCTGAGCCGCGCCGAAGCCGATCCGCACAGCCTCGACTATCTGCTCACGACCGCGGTGGTCGACGAACTCCTCGCCCGCGGTGCCGCGGACCTCCAGGCGGCGGGCGTGAACGTCCTTCTGCCGTCGTCGATCGCGGCCGTCACCCCCTCGCTGTCGATCCGTTCACAACAGACTCCCGGCGGCGGAGCCCGGCCCGGATTCGTCGGCCTCGACGAGATCTCGGATTTCGAGTGGCGGCTCGCTCTCGGCGACGCCCCGGGCTCCCGAGAGCTGTCATCGTCCGACATCGAGGAACTCGCTCAGCAGAGCGGCGATCTCGTCCGGCTCCGCGGCACGTGGCTCCGCGCCGAAGGCGCCGCACTGGGCCGCGCCGCGGCCTTCGTCGCGGCCCAACGTGCGCTGGCGCCCGGCGACCAGGCGCCCACGATGGCCGATCTCCTCGCTCTGGTGACCGAGCGCGACGACACCCTTCCGGTTCCGGTCAGGACGGTCTCCGGCCTCGGTTGGCTCGACGACATCGCCGCGGGCGGGACCATCGTGCCGCCGTCGATGCCCCCGCCGTCGCGCCTACGCGCCGAGCTTCGTCCCTACCAGCAGCGCGGACTGGAGTGGCTGACCGCGTTGGGCGCCATCGGGGCAGGCGGCGTCCTCGCTGACGACATGGGTCTGGGCAAGACCGTGCAGGTGATCGCGCTGCTCACCGCCGGCCGCGAGCGCGACCCGGAATCGGATCCGGCTCTGGTGGTGTGCCCGATGTCGGTCATCGGCAATTGGCAACGGGAGTTGTCGTCGTTCGCGCCGCATCTGCGGGTGGTGGTCCATCACGGCACCGGCCGATCGACGGAGCGGATCGCCGAGAACCGCGCCGACGTGGTGCTCACCACGTTCGCGACTCTCGCGCGCGACCGTGATTCACTGGCGGCGTTGACATGGAAGGAACTCGTCGTCGACGAGGCTCAGCACGTCAAGAACGTGCACACCGCGGCAGCGAAGGCGCTGCGCGCCGTCTCGGCCGCCCAGCGAGTCGCGTTGACCGGGACCCCGGTCGAGAATCGGCTGGAGGACCTGCGGGCCGTGATCGATCTGGTGAATCCCGGCATGCTCGGCACCGCCTCGAAGTTCCGGGCCCGGTTCGCCGAACCCATCGAGCGCGACCGGGACGCGCGAGCCGTCGCCCGGCTGTCGGCCGTGACCAAGCCGTTCATTCTGCGCAGGGAGAAGACCGATCCGACCATCGCTCCCGATCTCCCGGAGAAGACCGAACTGATGGTCCGCACCAACCTGTCCAGTGAGCAGGCAGGCCTGTATCAAGCCGTTCTGAACGAATTGCATGAGGCACTCGCCGATACCCAGCAGAGCGGCCCGCGCCGTCGGACGGTCCTCGCTGCCCTGACCCGGCTCAAGCAGATCTGCAATCACCCGGCGCACTACCTCGACGACGGCTCGGCCATGCTGCGGCGGGGCCGCCATCGATCCGGCAAGGTCGAACTCCTCGTCGACGTCCTGACCACGCTGATCGCCGAGGGCGACCGCGCGCTGGTCTTCACCCAGTTCGCTGCGTTCGCCGACTTGCTCTCGACCTGGCTCGAACCGGTCCTCGGCGCCGCAGTGCCGGTCCTGCACGGTGGTGTCACCCGCAACGGGCGTGACGAGATGGTCGAGCGGTTCGCCGCCGAGGACGGTCCGCCGGTGCTTCTCGCCACACTGAAGGCCGGCGGAACGGGCCTGAACATGGTGGCGGCGAATCATGTCATCCACGCCGATCGATGGTGGAATCCGGCGGTGGAGGATCAAGCCACCGACCGTGCCTACCGGATCGGGCAGACGCGCAATGTGCAGGTCCGCAAGTTCGTGTGCGTCGGAACGCTGGAGGAACGGATCGATGAGATGGTCGCGGCGAAGCGGGAACTGTCGCGCCTGACGGTCAGCACCGGCGAGTCGTGGCTCACCGAGCTCGACGACGACACCCTGATGGATCTGCTGGCTCTGCGCGAGGAGGCTGTCGCCGAATGAGATCGGAGCGTCCATGAGTCCCGGCAGACGGCGGACGAAGGCCGCAGTCCGCGGCTACGGCATCACCGGCTGGTCGCGCGCCTTCGTCGGCGTGGTGGAGTCGGGTGCCGATCACCGCCGCATCACCGGCGCCCGTCGATACTTCCGAGAGCGGCACGTCGAAGGTCTTCGGATCGGGCACGGTGTGGTGACGGCTTCGGTGCGCGGCAGCCAACTCGACCCCTTCGACGTCCGGCTCGAGATGCGCACCGTCGACCCGGACACCGTCGTGGAACTGCTGCGCCGAACGGGCAGCACCGACGACCTGCTCGACCTCGCCCGCGGTGAGCAACCGACCGGACTCGGCGAATTGATCGCACCCACCGAGCCGGCCGACGTGACGTCCGACTGCAGTTGTCCCGACGACGCTCCCCGATGCACCCATGTCCTGGCGGTGTCGTTCGAGGTGGCGGCGGAGATCGACCGGCGTCCCACCACGCTGCTGACAGTGATGGGCACCGACCTGCCCGAACTGCTGGCGGTGGTGCAGGACGGCGACCGCGACCGACACGCGGCGGTGGGCGACGACGATCCGCTCGTCGCCGACGACCCCTACGGGGACCACCGTCTGCCGCCCGCTCCCCCGTCGTTTCCCGCCGTCGACCCGCTCTCCGACCTCGACCCGACGGCCCTGCGGCAGGCGCTGCGCGCCACCGGGGTGCCGCTGACCGAGGTCGGCGAGGCCCTCGACGACCTCACGACGTACTACGACGTGCTGACCGGCCGGCGCTGACGGGCGCCGGACCGGCCGCAAGAGGTCAGAAGTCCCAATCCTCGTCTTCGGTGTTGACAGCCTTGCCGATCACGTACGAGCTGCCCGATCCCGAGAAGAAGTCGTGGTTCTCGTCGGCGTTCGGCGACAGCGCCGACAGAATCGCCGGGTTCACGTCCGTCTCGTCCTTCGGGAACATCGCCTCGTAGCCGAGATTCATGAGGGCCTTGTTGGCGTTGTACCGAAGGAACTTCTTGACGTCCTCACTCAGCCCGACCTCGTCGTAGAGCGCCTCGGTGTAGTCGGTCTCGTTGTCGTAGAGCTCGAACAGCAGCTCGAAGGTGTAGTCCTTGAGCTCCTGACGACGCTCCGGCGTCTCCACTTCCAGCGAGCGCTGGTACTTGTAGCCGATGTAGTAGCCGTGGACGGCCTCGTCGCGGATGATCAGCCGGATCATGTCGGCGGTGTTCGTGAGCTTGGCGCGCGAAGACCAGTACATCGGCAGGTAGAAGCCGGAGTAGAACAGGAACGACTCGAGCAGAGTCGAAGCCACCTTGCGCTTGAGGGGATCGTCGCCACGGTAGTAATCCATGACGATCTGCGCCTTGCGCTGGAGATACTCGTTCTCCTCCGACCAGCGGAAGGCCTCGTCGATCTCCTTGGTGGAGCACAGCGTCGAGAAGATCGCGCTGTAGCTCTTGGCGTGCACCGACTCCATGAAGGCGATATTGGTCATCACCGCTTCCTCATGCGGGGTCAGCGCATCGGGGATGAGCGCGATGGCGCCGACGGTTCCCTGGATGGTGTCGAGCAGGGTGAGCCCGGTGAAGACGCGCATGGTGAGCGTCTTCTCGTAGTCGGTCAGCGTTCCCCACGACTGGATGTCGTTGGACACCGGCACCTTCTCCGGCAGCCAGAAGTTGCCGGTCAGTCGGTCCCAGACCTCGGCGTCCTTGTCGTCCTGGACTCGGTTCCAGTTGATGGCCGAGACCCGGTTCACCAGCTTGACCGGTGCGCCCTCGGCAGGACTAGTCGATGTCATCGTCATTCCTCATTCGGTGTAGTCGGCGACTGGATCTCGTTGTGCGACAACAGCTCACAACATGCAGCTGACGCAGCCATCCACTTCGGTCCCCTCGAGCGCCATCTGACGGAGCCTGATGTAGTACAGCGTCTTGATGCCCTTGCGCCACGCGTAGATCTGCGCCTTGTTGACGTCCCGCGTGGTCGCGGTGTCCTTGAAGAACAGCGTCAGGCTCAAACCCTGATCGACGTGCTGGGTCGCGGCTGCATACGTGTCGATGATCTTCTCGTAACCGATCTCGTACGCGTCCTGGTAGTACTCCAGATTGTCGTTCGTCAGGTACGGAGCCGGGTAGTAGACGCGGCCGATCTTGCCTTCCTTGCGGATCTCGATCTTCGACGCGACCGGGTGAATCGAGCTGGTCGAATGATTGATGTAGCTGATCGAACCGGTCGGCGGCACCGCCTGCAGATTCTGGTTGTAGATGCCGTACTGCTGCACCGACGCCTTGAGCTCACGCCAGTCGTCCTGGGTCGGAATGTGGATGCCCGACTCGAACAGCTGCGCGCTCTCGCCGTCACGGCCCGCGCGTGCGAACAGGTCGCGCACCTTCTGAGTCTTCGGTTCCCACACCTGGTCGATGTATTTGTCGAAGAACTCACCGGTCGCATACGTGCTCTTCTCGAAGCCGGCGAACGCCGTCCCGCGCTCCTTGGCGATCTTGTTCGACGCGCGGATGGCGTGGAACAGGACCGTGTAGAAGTACATGTTCGTGAAGTCGATGCCCTCTTCACTGCCGTAGAAGATCCGCTCACGAGCCAGGTAACCGTGCAGGTTCATCTGGCCGAGGCCGATGGCGTGACCCTCGTCGTTCGCCCGCTTGATCGACGGCACCGACTCGATCGACGTCTGATCGGCGACGGCGGTGAGTCCGCGGATCGCGGTCTCGATGCTCTGGCCGAAGTCCGGCGAGTCCATCGTCTTGGCGATGTTCATCGACCCGAGATTGCACGAGATGTCCTTGCCGACATGCGAGTACGTGAGGTCCTCGTTGAACTCCGACGGGGTCGAGACCTGCAGGATCTCCGAGCAGAGGTTGGAGTGCGTGACCTTGCCCTCGATCGGGTTCGACCTGTTCACCGTGTCCTCGAACATGATGTACGGGTAGCCGGACTCGAACTGCAGCTCAGCGAGCGTCTGGAAGAACTCCCGCGCCCTGATCTTCGACTTGCGGATCCGCCGGTCCTCGACCATGGCGTGGTACTCGTCGGTGACGTTCACGTCCGCGAACGGCTTGCCGTAGACGCGCTCCACGTCGTACGGGCTGAACAGGTACATGTCGTCGTTGTTCTTGGCGAGCTCGAAGGTGATGTCCGGGATCACCACGCCCAGCGACAGCGTCTTGATCCGGATCTTCTCATCGGCGTTCTCACGCTTGGTGTCCAAGAAGCGGTAGATGTCGGGGTGGTGCGCGTGCAGGTACACGGCACCGGCGCCCTGACGCGCGCCGAGCTGGTTGGCATAGCTGAACGAGTCCTCCAGCAGCTTCATGATCGGGATGACACCGGAGCTCTGGTTCTCGATGCGCTTGATCGGCGCGCCGTGCTCGCGGACGTTGCTGAGGAGCAGCGCCACGCCCCCGCCGCGCTTGCTCAACTGCAGCGCGGAGTTGATCGATCGGCCGATCGACTCCATGTTGTCCTCGATGCGCAGCAGGAAGCACGAGACCGGCTCGCCGCGCTGCTTCTTGCCCGAGTTCAGGAAGGTCGGCGTGGCCGGCTGGAACCGGCCGTCCATGATCTCGTCGACCAGATTGCGCGCGAGCGCGGTGTCGCCGTCGGCCAGCGTCAGCGCCACCATGCAGACGCGGTCCTCGAAACGCTCCAGGTAGCGCTTTCCGTCGAACGTCTTGAGCGTGTAGCTGGTGTAGTACTTGAACGCGCCCAGGAAGGTCGGGAACCGGAACTTCTTGGCGAAGGCGTGCCCGAACAGCAACTTCACGAACTCGCGGTCGTACTTCGCGAGGACCTCGGGCTCGTAGTAGTTCTCCTTGAGGAGATAGTCGAGCTTCTCGTCGAGATCGTGGAAGAACACCGTGTTCTGGTTGACGTGCTGCAAGAAGTACTGGCGGGCGGCCTCACGATCCTTGTCGAACTGGATCCGACCGTCCGCGTCGTACAGGTTGAGCATCGCGTTGAGCGCGTGGTAGTCGAGGTCGCCCGGCTCGTGGCCGGCCGGACCCGTGTGCACCCCCGACTTGCTCGCCGAGACGGTGGATTCGCTGACAGAAACTGCGGTGGGCGACACTGCTTCTCCCTGGTGAAACTGAAGTTTGCGTACTTGACGGAAACTGGTGGTCCGGAAACTGGTGAGCGCGGGCCGTCAGGCGGCCCGGCCGGTGAACGCGGAACTCGCGGCGAACTGAGCCAGGCCCGCGCGCACCCGTTCGACGTCGTCGGTGGTTCCCATCAACTCGAAGCGATAGAGGAACGGCACCTGGCACTTGTGCGAGACGATGTCGCCCGCCAGGGCGAACTCCTCGCCGAAGTTGGTGTTGCCCCCGGCGAGGACGCCGCGGATCAATGACCGATTCTGTTCGATGTTCAGGAACTTGATGACCTGCTTGGGCACGTAGCCTCCGCCCGCATGAGCGGTGACGCTGCCCGCATCGCTGATCTTCCCGCCCCCGTATGTGGGCGTGATCAAGATGTAGGGCTCGTCCACCCGGAACGACGACGTGCGGTCGATGAGGGGGATCCGGACCGCGCGGAGCCCCAGCTTCTGAACGAAGCGGTGGGTGTACTCCGACACCGACGAGAAGTAGACGATGAGCGGATTTCGGGTTTCAGTGTCGGCGGCCATGTGGCTCGCCTCCGTCAGGCCGCGTTGGTGGCGAGCGACTTGATGCGGTCGGGACGGAAACCCGACCAGTGCTCGTCGCCGACCACGACGACCGGCGCCTGAAGGTAGCCGAGCGCCATCACGTAATCGCGAGCCTCGTCGTCCTGGCTGATGTCCACGACGTCGTACTCCAGGCCCATCTTGTCGAGAGCCTTGTAGGTCGCGTTGCACTGGACGCAGGCGGGCTTGGTGTAGACGGTGATGGCCATCGATGAACTCCCTTGAGATGAATGATCTGCTGCGAGTGACTTGCTTGACTTCTCTGACCGGATCTCCTGCTTTCGCAGTGAACGACACCGCCGTAATTCGGTCGATTGCCGTCCGCCCCCCGGACACCCCAAACACTACACCTAGTGTCTGATGTTTTCCTAGACCACAAGAACTTGTGAATAACATTCTTGAAACTCCCAGGTCGCGTGACAGTTGTCCACAGGCGGACCGGCGTGTCTCGGCGCGTCCGGCGTGTCTCGAATCCGCGTGCCCGAGACGGGCCGGCGGACGCCGATTCGGCGCCTTCGGCCGGGACCGTGCGGCCCCTTGCACACACAGTTCACCACCGGGGTCTGACACCGTCGGCAGCCCGGCCGCAGACGGCTCGACACAGACGGCGGGGCCGGCCGCGGACATCCGCGGCCGGCCCCGCCGGAGGAGCGTCGATCAGGCGGCGACGGCGACCTCGTCGGCCAGTACCCGGACCACCTCGCCCAATTGCTCGGCGGTCTCAGCGGTCGCCACGCCCTCGTCGCCCAGCGCGCCGGTGCCGATGCCGATCTCGACGGCCTCGACCACATTCGCTCCCGCGACGCCGATCGACTTGCGCGTGTCCTGACGGGACCAGGTGCCCGCGTACCGGCCGAGTGCGGCGCCGATGACGCCGGCCGGACGCCCGGCGAGCGCGCCGGCGCTGTAGGGACGCGACAGCCAGTCGATGGCGTTCTTCAGGACGGCCGACATCGTGCCGTTGTACTCGGGGGTGACGAAGAGGAAGGCGTCGGCCGACGCCACCTGATCGCGCAGCGAGGCCGCGGCGGCCGGGATCGCATCCGGGGTGTCGATGTCCTCATTGTAGAACGGCACCTCGCCCAGACCTTCGACGATCTTCAACGAGATCCCCTCGGGAGCATTGGCCGCGGCCAGTTCGGCGAGCGCACGGTTGTGCGAGCCGGAGCGGAGGCTGCCGACGAGAACTGCGATGGTGATGTTGCCTTCAGACATGGAGCGACACTCTTCCTGACGTACGTACGGATACCTCCAATGAAACGGACCACGGTCCGCCGTGATTCCCGGTGCCGTCCGTGACACCGGACACAGCATGGAAGTGCTGGTCGCGCGCGGATCGGCCTCCGGTGTCCGCAATCGCGACAACGCCGACATGCTTTACAGTCGACTCATGCTCCCCGACGGCCCCGGCCCCCTTGAACTGCACGTGGCGAACGCGCCCGCTGCGTCGCCGGAGCGGGCCGACGCCGCACGGAATCGTCGGCTGCTGCTGGCGGCCGCCAAATCGCTGATCGACAGTCAGGGCGCGTCCGCGGTGACGATGGAAGCGGTGGCCCGTGCCGCCGGCGTCGGCAAGGGCACGGTATTCCGCCGTTTCGGCAACCGGACGGGACTGATGCTCGCCCTCCTCGACCACTCGGAGTCGGACCTCCAGCAGGCCTTCCTCTCCGGACCGGAACCTCTCGGGCCCGGCGCTCCCCCGCTCGACCGGCTGATCGCCTACGGCCGCGCGCGACTCAAGATGACCGTCGACCACCTCGATATCCTGCTGGAGGCGGGTGCCGACCAGCCCGACCATCTATCGCATCCGGTCTGGGCGATGTCGACGCTCCACGTGCGGATGCTCCTGGCCGAACTGGGCATCGACGGCAGGCTGGAGGTCACCGCCCACGCCGTCCAGGCACCGCTCATGGCCTTGACCGTGCGCCATCTTCTCGACGTCGTCGGCATGACATGCGAGGAGATCGCCGACGACTGGGAGGCGATGGTGCGCCGCTTCGTCAACGGGAGCTGACGCCGTCGGAGGTGACCGCCGCGGCCTCCCGGCTCAGCTCCGGCCCCGACGGCAGCAGCGCGATCATCGGCCACGGCGCCCGCACCGGTTCCGGCAACCCGAGGATCTCGCCGATCCCCGCGCCCGCCAACCGGTAACGCACGCCCGCATCGCTCACATAGAACGGCGTCGACGCGCGCGGCGACCGCGGGTCCACGCCGGTCAACACCACGTGCTCACCCGTCCCCGGCCGCAGATAGACCCGGTCGAGCGCCGGTCCCCGACCGTCCGACGAAGCCAGAACCACCGGTCTGGCGCCGTCGGGCACCGGCAGTCGGCGCGCTCCGAGAAGCGCCGCCGTCGCGGCCCCCTCGGTGTCGTGGCTCCAGCGATGGCACAGCACCGACGGAGGGTCGCCGAACCGAGGCACCGCGTGCGGAAAATGCGCGACGGGCACCACTTCGCGGACAGTGAGCGCCGCCACCGCGGCCGGCGCCACTCGCCGTACTCCGTCCGCGGCCGACGGGTCGGTCAGTCGCATCATCTCGGCCGCAGGCTCGGACAGCGGCTGCACTCCGTCGGCGAGAACCAGCTGATAGCGCAGGGTTCCGTCGACGCCGGCGGTCGCGACCACCGAACCGACCGGCAGACCGAGAACGCCCGGTGACCCGCGATCCGGGACCTCCGGCACGCGCAGATCGGGCCGCGCGGTGAAGGTGTTCAACAGTCCCGCCCCCACCGTCCTGGGCTCGCGCCCCTCCAGTCCCAGCGCACGGACCAACTCCACCCGCGACCGGTCGACGCGGGCCCGGACCGGAACGGAGGTCCCGCTGCCGGTCGGGTCCCGGTACAGCAGCCATTCGACTCCCGCGTGCTGCACGAGATCGGCGTCGATCGTCTCGGCGGCGGACGCGAGGTCGCCGACCACGACTGCGCTGCCCTCGGCGTCCTCGCAGACGGTCCACGTCGACCGTCCGGCCACCGCCGGTCGATCGAGCGCACCCGGTGCGTCCGGAATGCCGACGGCCGCACCGCGCGGGAAGCGACTCAACGACCGCTCGCTCACCCGCCGCACCGGCAGCGGCCTGCCGAGGATCAGACGGGCCGACGCGACGTTCGGCACCGGATGCATCACGCCGTCGATCAGCACGTACATCCCACCGCCGTCGACGGCCACGATCTGGGCATCGCGCACGTCGGGTTGCGGTCGGACGAATCCGTAGATCGCCGCGCCGGCGAGCACCAGGACCGCCAGCACCGTCCCGGCGACGAGCGCCCGCGACTGCGCGCGCATCGGATCGTGCGTCATCCGTACGTCGCGGCGCACGAGCGCGTGTTCGGCCCGAGCCACCCCGAAGCGGTACCCGCTGATCTGCGCACGCGTCGTGATGTGACGTGACATCAATCCCCCCGATCGATTCCCCCGCAAGGAGGTTAGACGCGGGTTAGCCTCGTCCCACGGCGATTTCGCGAAGTCCGTGTTCGGGGGGAGCACTCAGTGCAAGCGAGGATGCTGGTGCGTCGCACCGCGCCATGGGAGGTCCGGGCACCGTTCGACGTGCCCGCCGACGACGGTTTCATCGGACTGCGGCGCTGCGGCGACAGTCTGATCGGGGTGCTTGCGATCGCCCCCGACGAACCGGCGCCGGTGGTGGTCGGAACACCCCGGGCCACACCGCCGCGTCTGTTGCCCGCAGTGCTCTCGGCGATGTCGGCCCACGACGCCGCGCCCTGGGCGATCGACGTCGTCAGTCACACCATGCGCAGCTGGGACGACGGCATCGCGGCCGGCGCGTATCGGACGCTGCTCGGCGGACTGCGGATTCCCACCCACCGCAGCGTGCACCTGGTGGTCCGAATCCGGCCCGCTGACTGTCCGCAGGCGGTCCTGATGCGCGGTGACGGGCCCGCCGGGATGCTGCGTACGGCGCTGTGGTGCCTGCGCCGACTGCGCGCTCGCCTCGCCGACTCCGGCATCCCCACCCGTCCGCTGACGGCTGCCGAGATCACCGACCTGACGATGCGGCTCACCGAGGGGGCTCCCGTCGAGCGCGCGACGTCCGATGTGCTCGGCGCACACGTCGACGGATTCCGGTTCGCCGCCCACCGATGGGCCGGGACCTCTCCGGAATCGCTGTCCGCGCTGCTGGCCGCTCCGGGTTCGAGCGAGGCGGTGTCGACGACCGTCACGCTGAGCCTCACGGCCGACCGGTCCGGTCCGCGGCTGACCGCGACGGTGCGCGACAACGGCGCACACGCCTCCGATCGCGACGGCTGTCACGATCTGGTCCCGGTCGACGCCTCCGACCGCGGCGCGCTCGCCGCGGGTCTGCCGATCGCTGCGCCACCGGAGGATCGTCGAGACGACCGTTCTCGTGGCAGCGGTTCTCGTGGCAGCGGGGCCGCGTCGGTGCCGCCGGCCGCCACCGAACAGATCTGCCGCTCGGTGGCCGTTCCCTGCGCCGGTGACGGTCAGCTCGTCGGCGCCGCGGCATCCGGCGCGCCCGTGGCGCTTCGCCTGGCCGGTCCCGGCGTCGCCGCGAGCACGATCTGCGGCGACCACCGGCTCGCACGACAAGTGGCGGCGCGACTGGCTGCGATCGGGATGTCGGTGGCCGTCGTGTCCGACACTCCCCAGCGCTGGCGGCGATTGGCGGATGCAGTCGGCGAGCGGTGGATCACCGTCAACGATCGCGGACCCACCGCTCCGCACGTGCTGTTCGACGACACCCGCGCCGGCGGGCACGAGGTTCCGCCCGGCGCGACCCTGCTGCGCAGGCACGACTGCATGGACGACGGTCGCGGCGGACGCGAGCCCACCCTGCGTCACGATCCCGGCAGCGGACTCCTCCTCGCATCCGGACTCGGCTGCACCGTCCCGGTGCGCCCGGTCTCCACCGCCGCCGAACGAAGCCTCACCGAACTCGACTGACTCCGTTGCGGTCGAGCCGCGGACGGTCAGTGCTGCAGGGCCGGAACCATCGCACGGAAGAAGACGGCACCGGACGAGATCGCGCGCACCACCACGTCCGGATCGGCCGCCGACAGCCAGACCGCATCGCCCGGACCGGCTTTCAGCAGTTCGCCGCCGCTCCCCTCCACGGCCACCCGGCCGGAGATCACCGCCAGGATCTGCGGACCCGCCATCTCGAAGCTGATCGACTGCGCGGCGTGTAGCCCGGTGCCGTCCAATTCCACCCGCGACAGCCGGAACTCGGGCGCCGGGGTCAGATAGACGCGCTCGGTCCCGAGGCTCCGCACCTGAGGCATCAGGGCGTCGATCGACACCGGATGGAAGTCGAGGACGCGCAGCAGTTCCGGGACGTCGATGTGCTTGGGAGTGAGCCCGCCGCGCAGCACGTTGTCGGAGTTCGCCATCAGCTCCACCGCCATCCCGTGCAGGTAGGCGTGGAGATTGCCCGCGGACAGATAGATTCCCTCACCGGGCTGCAACCGGATCCGGTTCAACAGCAGCGACGCGAGCACGCCCGGATCGCCGGGGTACGCCTCTCCGAGCTCGAGCAGGGACCGCAGTTCGAGGGTGAAGCGGTCGTCGTCCCCGCCCAGGACGCGCACCGCGCCGTTGAGCACCTCGGGGACCAGCGCACCGATGACCGCCTCGGGCAGGGTCAGCCACGTGGTGAAGACCGCTCGCAGACCGGTCTCGTCCGGTTGCTCCACCAGCATGCCCAGATAGGGATCCAGGGCGGGTACGGCGAGAGCCTTGAGGATCTCCACCGTGACGTGCGGATCGCGGAACCCCGCGAGCGCGTCGAACTCCGTCAGCGCCACCACCAGTTCGGGTTTGTGCGACGGATCGCGGTAGTTGCGGTCGGGCGCGTCCAGCGCCAGGCCCGCGGCGTTCTCGCGTTCGAAGCCGGCGACTGCCTGCTCGAGACTCGGGTGCGCCTGCAGCGACAGCGGCTCCTGGGCCGCGAGGATCTTCAGCAGGTACGGCAGGCGGGAACCGAACTGGTCGGCGGTCTCGGCGCCGAGCTCGCGCACCGGATCGGCCTCGATCACGCCGAGCAGGTCCTGCGGACCCTCCACCTCGCCGCAGATCCGCGCGGGCGAAGCCGGATGCGCACCGAACCAGAGTTCGGCCTCGGGGTGCGGCGAAGGACTCGGCGTGCCGCGCAACTCGGCGAGTGCGGTACGCGATCCCCACGCATACGGCCGCACCACTCCAGCCAGCAGCTTCATCAGGCCGCTTCTCCCATCAATCGAACGAACACCGCCGCGAGTTCCACGCGCAGCGCCAGCACCAGGTACTCCCCCAGATCCGCGGGCGCGTCGGCGAACAGATCGCTCGTCGCGGCCACCGATCCCTGATCCGGTTCCCCGGCGCCCGAGTCGGACCCCGCAGGATGCTCCGCCAGCACGTCGATCTCGGCGCGCCCGGCATTGCGCTGCTGCGCGTACCAGCGCCGCGAAGCAGTGGTGAACAGTATCCCGCGGATCGCGGCCGACCGCGGCGGGTCGATCTCCGGGTCGTAGAAGATGTCGTCGACCGGTGCCGGACGGTTCGAGCCGTCGAGCAGCCCGGTTGCCAGAACGGTCTCCGACGCGGCGCTCGACACCGTGCCCGCGACGCTGAAGGCGACCGCCGACGCATGAGCGGCGACGGCGTTCGCCCCGGGCGTGTCACCGGCCCACACCACCGACCGGTCCGCGACACGCATGGCCAGGAGCTTGGCCTGATTGTGAAAGCTCTCCTGGCCCGGATGGTCAGCTGCGGCCTCCCCGTCCAACCGGTCGGCGAGATCGGCGAGATCGGGGGGAGCAGGCGCGAACCGGACGGCGGACAAGGCGACGCACACCGCGGTCAGCGCCGCGACGAAATGGCAGAAGCCGAAGCGCGGATCGACGACGAGCCGAGGCGACAGGTCGACGATCGGCTGGGCACCGATCGCCTCGCGGAGCGGCCCTTCCACCGGTACGACGGTGACGAGTTCGGCGCGTCGGCGCAGCGCACGCACCGCGGCGTCGGCGAGTGCGGGATCGCCCGCGTCGTGCCCGGCGATCACGACCACGTCGAGCGGACCGATCCAGCCGGGCAGAGTCGGCACGCTGACCAGGGGCACGTCGAAACGGGCCGCGACGGTCGCCACCACCAGATCGGTGGCGCGCCGAGCGGTGGCCGACGCTCCCGTGACCACGACGACAGCGCGCGGTCGCAGGTCGGCGAGCCGTGCCAGCGCGCCCTCCGACTGCGCCTGGGACACCGCTCGCACCTGCGCACCCGCCATGGCGGCGGCCCGCAGCAGACCATCGCGGTCGGCGGCGAGCAGACCGTCGACGTCGTCGAGGTCAGTAGTCAACGCAGACATGAATCACAGCCTAGTATTCGCCCGGCCGGAAAGCGGTCGCGAGCGTGATCGTGGTCGCGCGAAGCTCAGTCGACCGGGTCGGGCAGTACCCGCAGATGACCGCGACGGCCCGGCCGCGGCGTCGCCGCGGGGGTGGCTGCCGACCGCTGCTGTGCGCGGTGCCTGCCGCGGGGTGTGTCGTCGAACTCGGCATGGGCGAGAAAACCCACGCGGGGCGAGGTGGCGGTGGCCTCACGTACCGCCTCGGCCAGTGCCGTGAGCTCCTGGTCCTCGGCGGGCTGCGCGAACCCGCGCTCGCTCCGCATCATCTCCCACCCGACCGGCACGGTGATCCGATCGGCGTGCTGGGAGCACAGGTCCCACGAGTGGGGTTCGTCGGACGCCGACAGCGGGCCGATGACGGCGGTCGACTCGGCGTAGACGAACGTCAGGGTCGCCACGGCGATACGCGAACAGCCGGGCCTGCAGCACTGACGAGGGACACTCACGCCGCTCAGCCTATCGCCTCGACGCCGGACGCGGACAATCGACACGCACATCCGATGCGGACCCGGTCGACGTGCCCACGAGCGACGCGCCGGCCGTGCGGAGCCGGGACACTAAGGTGTGCGGTATGGGCTATCGACTCGTTCCGCTGCGGTCCGGTCGCGACCTGCTCGCGCCTCCTCCCCGCCGTTTGCGCGACCGCCGCGGCCGCGGTCTGCGCGGCCCGCTCATGCCGAGTTCGATGCCGGGACACCGCACGCGCGCCGACCTGTTCGACGCCGCGGCGGTGGAGGCCTTCGCCGAGATCGACAGCCGGTGGCATGCCCACCTGACCGGGCTGGACGTCGCTGTGGACGACATCCCGCGGATGCTCCCGCGCGGAGACGGCCCCGTGGAATGGCCGGACGAGGTGACCGCCGACGGCCAGGTGCCGCTGGCCCGGCTGATCCCGGCCGGCATCGACGTGGCCGGCCGTCCCACCCGGGCGCAGATCATCCTGTTCCGGCGCCCGCTCGAACTCCGTGCGCATGACGCCGAGGAACTGCCCGAGATCCTGCGCGAGGTGCTCATCGAGCAGGTCGCGACCTATCTGGGATTGGACGAGGAGACCGTCGAGGACGGCCCCGACGAGGACTGAACGGGGGCTGACGCCGGCGAGCACGCCGCCGGAGACGCCCCGACCCCTCGTCGCGATCGGCGGGAGGATCCGATACGAGAGGGGTCGGCCAGGGGCGTACGACGTCAGACGATCACGACGTCAGATGATTCCACGCTTCAGACGGCGTCGCTCGCGCTCGGAGAGACCGCCCCAGATTCCGAAACGCTCATCGTTGTGCAGCGCGTACTCCAGGCACTCCGCCTTGACCTCACAGCCCTGGCAGATGCGCTTGGCCTCGCGCGTCGAACCGCCCTTCTCCGGGAAGAACGCCTCAGGGTCGGTCTGTGCGCAGAGCGCACGGTCCTGCCACTGCTCCTCGACGGCGTCGAACAGTTCCTCGAATTCGTTCGCTACCACCGACAGATGGCGGTTCGCGTGGACTTCACTGATCTCAATCGCGCTGATCTCACTGATCGGGTCAGCACCATCGCCCGTATCCAAAGTCATCCGGCACCTCCCAGCTCGCAGACTTGATTCCACCCCGCGACCGGATCGGCGATCCGGTCGATGTGCCTGAAGAATGTCCCCCGACGATTCAAATGACACTGTTGTGATTAGACACGCTGAGTACCGCCGCGGTCAAGCGGAAGGCGAAGATTCATTTCTATCACCGAGGTCGGACAAAACCGCGCCTACCAGGTGAATGACATAGTCCTACGGCGTGTCGCGCCGTCAGGGTGTCGCCGCCGCGCGGAACCGCGCGTGCGGTCATTACAGTGGACGTCTGTGAAGGTGACGGTACTCGTAGGCGGCGTCGGCGGCGCCCGTTTTCTCCAGGGCGCACGCGAACTGTTCGGACGCACCCCGTTCCCCCGGCTCCCCGATGATCCGGCGACGCCGCACACGGTGACGGCCGTGGTGAACGTGGGCGACGACGCCTGGATGCACGGCGTCCGGATCTGCCCGGACCTCGACACGTGCATGTACACCCTCGGCGGGGGCATCGACCCCGAGCGCGGCTGGGGGCACAGGAACGAGACGTGGAACGCCAAAGAGGAACTGGCCGCCTACGGCGCCGACCCCGACTGGTTCGGCCTGGGCGACCGTGATCTGGCGACCCACCTGATCCGGACCCAGATGCTCGAAGCCGGATTCCCTCTCTCCGACGTCACCGCCGCCCTGTGCCGTCGGTGGCAGCCCGGCGTGGAACTGCTCCCCGCCACCGACCAACGCCACGAGACGCACGTCGTGATCGACAAGCCCGGCGGACAGGACGGCGAGCGGGTCGCGATCCACTTCCAGGAGTGGTGGGTGCGCCACCGCGCCCAGGTTCCCACCCACGGGTTCGCCCAGGTGGGTCTCGACGAGGTGAAGCCCGGGCCGGGTGTGCTGGAGGCGATCGCCGAGGCCGACGTCGTCCTGCTGGCGCCGAGCAACCCGGTGGTCAGCATCGGCGCCATCACCTCGGTCACCGGCATCCGCGGCGCATTGCGCACCACGTCGGCCCCGGTGGTCGGCATCAGCCCGGTGATCGACGACAAGCCGCTGCGCGGGATGGCCGACCGCTGTCTGTCGGTGATCGGCGTGGAGACCTCGGCCCAAGGCATCGCCGAGCACTTCGGCGCCCGCGCGGGCAACGGCATCCTGGACGGCTGGCTCATCGCCGAGGGCGACGAGGCGCACGTCGACGGCATCGCCGTCGGGTCGGCGCCGTTGCTGATGACCGATCCGGCGGCCACCGCCGAGATGATCCGCGCCGCGTGCGCCCTCGTCGGAGTGCAGACGCCGTGACCGGCGCGGAGCCTTCGCGCACGCCCGACCACCGCGCGGCCGCCGGGCTGCAGATCCTTCCCGTCACCGGTCTGGGCGAGTTCGGGCCCGGAAGCGATCTCGCAGCCGAGATCGTCGCCGCCGCACCATGGATCGTCGACGACGACGTGCTGGTCGTCACCAGCAAGGTGTTCTCCAAGACCGAGGGGCGGATGGTCGCCGCGCCCACCGACCCCGAGGAACGCGACGCCTTCCGCCGCAGGCTGATCGACGACGAGACGGTGCGCGTCGTGGCTCGACGCAACCGCACGCTCATCACCGCGAACCGCAACGGTCTCGTGCAGGCGGCCGCCGGCGTCGACGGGTCCAATGTCCGCACCGATCAGATCGCGCTGCTGCCCCTGGATCCGGACGCCAGTGCCGCCCGGCTGCGGGCGCGTCTGGCCGACGAATTCGGGCTCCGGGTCGCCGTCATCGTCACCGACACGATGGGCCGTGCCTGGCGGACCGGTCAGACCGACGTCGCGATCGGCGCCTCGGGCATCGCCGTCAGCCACGGCTACGACGGGGTCGTCGACCCCTACGGCAACACCCTCCAGGTGACCGACATCGCCGTCGCCGACGAACTCGCGGCGGCCGCCGACCTGGTCAAGGGCAAACTCGACGGAGTGCCGGTGGCGGTGGTGCGCGGCATGACGCCGGTCGACGACGGCACCGGCGCGCGCGACCTGGTCCGGGATCTCGACGACGACATGTTCCGGCTCGGTGTCGAAGAGGCAGTCGCCCTCGGACGTCGGCAGGCTCTGCTGACCCGCCGGTCGATCCGGCGGTTCGCCGAACGGGAAGTCGCCGAGGAGTCGATGCGGGCCGCGTTCGCCGAGGCGCTGACGGCGCCCGCCCCTCATCACACGCATCCGATCCGCTTCCTGTGGATCCGCGACGACGATCGCCGGCGTCGCCTGCTCGATGCGATGGCCGAAGCCTGGCGCGCCGATCTGACCGCGGACCGAAAGACGCCGGAATCGACGGCCAAGCGCATTCGGCGCGGCCAGATCCTGTACGACGCGCCCGAACTCGTGATTCCCGTGGTCACCGGCGACGGTATGCACGAGTACCCGGACGCACGGCGCAATGCGTGCGAGAAGACCATGTTCACCGTCGCCGGCGGGGCCGCCGTGGCGGGACTGCTGGTGGCCCTGTCGGTCCGCGACATCGGCAGCTGTTGGGTGGGGTCGACGATCTTCGCCGCAGAGGTGGTGCGACGCGAGCTCGACCTGCCGTCCCACTGGCAGCCCCTCGGGGCCGTCGCCATCGGCCACCCCGCCGAGGAGGCCGGTCTGCGCGAGCCCGCCGACGTCGACTCGATGGTCGTCGAGCTGTGAGCGCGCTGCACGCGTCCGCGGTCGAGTCGCTGACCGCGTGGACCGCGCCCGATCCCCATCAGGACTCCATCCGGCACGCGTACCTCGCGTTTCTGGCCGCCACCGACGATGCCTGCCGAAGAGCTTGCGCCGCAGGACATCTCACCGCTTCGGTGATCGTCTTCGACGCCGATCTGACGCACGTCCTGCTGACCCTGCACCCGCGGGTCGGCAAATGGATTCAGCTCGGCGGACACTGCGAGCCGCAGGACGCGACGCTCGCCGAGGCGGCTCTGCGCGAAGGGCTCGAGGAGTCGGGACTGTCCTCGCTGACGTTGTCCGACCGGCCGGTGCAGTTGCACGCCCATCCGATCACGTGCTCGCTGGGCGTACCCACCAGACATCTCGACGTCCGGTTCGCCGCCGTCGCGGACCGTGAGGCGGACGGTTCGCTCCCGCCGATCGTGCGCAGTGACGAGTCGGTCGACCTCGCGTGGTGGCCGGTGGGCGACCTGCCCTCCGAGGTGGACGCCGAGTCGGTGCCCGGGCTGGTGGAACTCGGCGCCGCAGCGCTGGCGACCACCGCCTGATCGGGCCGCCGCGGCCTAGTCGACGACGGTGTTCTTGCCGACTGTGACCACGCCGCCGGGCGAGACGACGAATCGTTCCCGGTCGTGGTCGAGGTCGACGCCGAGCTGACCGTCGTCGACGATCCTGACGTTCTTGTCGAGAATGGCGTTGCGCACCACGGCGTTCTTGCCGATACGGACTCCCGGCATCAGGACGCTGCCCTGGACCACCGCGCCCTCGCCGACGTAGACGTTGGTCGACAGAACCGAGCCGTGGACGGTCGCGCCGGCGATCACGGTCCCGGCGCCGACCACCGAATCGTTGGCGGTGCCGCCGCGGACGAACTTGGCGGGCGGCAGGTGGCTCGTCTCACCCCGGATCGGCCACCTCTTGTTGTAGAGGTTGAACACCGGGTTCTCCGAGACCAGGTCCATGTGCGCGTCGTAGAACGAGTCGAGGGTGCCGACGTCGCGCCAATAACCGCGGTCGCGCTCGGTCTGGCCGGGCACGACGTTGTCGTCGAAGTCGTAGACGTACGCCTCGCCCCGCGCCACGAAGGCGGGGATGATGTCGCCGCCCATGTCGTGATCGGAATCTCCGTCGGCGGCATCGGTTTTCAGCATCTCCACCAGCGCTTCGGCGGTGAATACGTAGTTGCCCATCGAGGCGAAGGTGACGTCCGGGTCGTCCGCCGTGCCCGGCGGATCGGCGGGCTTCTCCACGAACGCGGTGATCTTGCCGTCACCGTCGGCGTCGATGCAGCCGAGGGCGTGGGCCTCACTGCGCGGAACGCGGATGCCCGCGACCGTCACCGAGGCGCCGGTCTCGATGTGCGACTGGACCATCTGCGCCGGATCCATGCGGTAGACGTGGTCGGCACCGAAGACGACGATGTAGTCGGGTTCCTCGTCGTAGATGAGGTTCATCGACTGGTAGATCGCGTCCGCGCTGCCGGTGTACCAGCGGGGTCCGAGCCGCTGCTGAGCCGGAACCGGTGTGATGAACTCTCCGTGGAATCCCGACGACCACCAGGTCTGCGAGATGTGCCGGTCGAGGGAATGCGACTTGTACTGCGTCAGCACGCAGATCCGTTCGTACCCGCCGTTGACCAGATTCGACAGCACGAAGTCGATCAGCCGGTAGGAGCCGCCGAACGGGACGGCGGGTTTGGCCCGGTCCACGGTCAGCGGATAGAGCCGCTTTCCCTCACCGCCGGCGAGGACGATTCCGAGAACATGCGGTTGTGATCTCACCGATCAAACATATCCGGCCGCCGCTCACCCGACCACCCGGCCTCGCAGATCGGCTGTTCGGCACAGACGCGCACGGGCCGGATCACCGGCGACGGGCCACGGTGACGGTCACGTCCAGGGTGGCGGTCACCGGACCGCCCGAGGCCAGTTCCGCGGCCGCGGCCGCGAGTTGTTCGGGTGTCCGGTGGAACGCCGCCGGGCCCATCGCCGCGATGTCGGTGAGGGCCGATTCGCTCAGGCGCACCTGCGACTGGACCCGCTGCTCGACGACCTCACCGAAGCGGTCGCCGAATTCCTCGGCCAGCCGGCGAGTCTTGTCCTGACCCACCGAGAGCATCTGCATGGGCCGCACGATCTCGGCCAGGTGGCCCGTGCCGGGTGTCACGACCACCCAACGACCACCGCTTCCGAGGACACGGGCGGTCTCGGATGCGTTGCGCGGCGCGAACACCGAGAGCACCGTGTCGGCGACGCCGTCCCGCAGCGGCAGCCCGGCCCACAGGTCGGCCACCACCGAGAGTGCGGCGGGATGACGCCGCGCGGCGCTTCGCGCGCAGAACTTCGAGAGATCGACGCCGATGCCGACGGCGTGGTCGCCGGCGGCGGTCAGCCCCGCTTCGAGGTACTGTCCCGGTCCGCCGCCGGCGTCGACGATCACTCGCGAGTGCGCGCAGCGCTCGGCCACGGCCGCGACGATCGGCGCGTACAGTCCCGCCTCGAAGACCCGGCTGCGCGCCGCGACCATGTCGGCGGTGTCGGAGCGGTGGGCACTGCCCTTGCCGGTCAGAAGAGACACATAGCCCTGCCGGGCGATGTCGAAGGAATGCCCGGCGGCGCATCGCAACGATGCGCCCGCCGGGAACAGGCCGTCCGAACAGATCGGACAGGCCAGGAGTTCGGCCGCGGTCTCCCACCGCGGACCTCGGGCCTCGATCAGGCGGTGACCTCGCGCAGCGCCTCGCCCAGCGCCGAAGCCTCTTCGTCGTTCAGTTCGACGACGAGACGGCCGCCTCCGTCGATCGGGATCCGGACGACGATCCCACGCCCTTCCTTGACCGCCTCAAGCGGACCGTCCCCCATACGTGGCTTCATCGCCGCCATGTGTCGTGCTCCCTTCACGTGGATTTCACGATGTCACGCTCATGATACTTGGCGCACACCTGTGCACTCCGGGCAGTCCGGCGAGGCAGTGCGGTCACCGTCCGCGGGCCGGACCGTCCGGCGGATCGGCGACCGGTATCGGCCCGGTGTCGGTCGCCGCCGAATCCACCGCATCGCGGGCCTGGAGGTCGTGGACGACGGCTCGCAGCTCGTCGATCTCGCGGGCCAGCTTCTCCAGCGCCCAGTCGACCTCGGAGACCTTGTAACCGCGGAAGGTCTGCTGGAACAGCACGGCACGCACGTCGTCGCCGGTGATGCCCGCTCGGGGCAGGCGGGTGAGCGTCGTCCCCTTCTCCACCGGCGGCAGATCCTCGCCTCGGCCGAAGACGAACCACACCACGGCGAAGATCAGCGCGACCAGTACGGCCACACCCATCACATAGAGCCCGATAGTCACCACGATGTTCAGGGTAGCGAGAGATCGAGGTCTCGGATCGGTGGCCGCTCCCCGCGTTGAAGCTGCGTCGTGTGCGGGGTGAACCCGCCGTCCGGCTCCGGGACGAACTGGGTGAGACCGACTCCGGAGTCGGCGACGCCGCAGCGGTCGAGGAGCGTGGCCACGATCTGTCGACTCATCACCGACAACTCGTGGAGCGGCCGGTTGCGGTGACTGCGGACCCCGAGATTCACCTGGCCGATGCCCGCCAGCCCGTACCGGTCGTATGTGTCGATCAGCAACCCGATCTCCACGCCGTAGCCCGGGGCGAACGGAACCGAGGCCAGAAGCTCCCGGGTGCCGGCGTACTCGCCGCCGAGCGGCTGGCACACCTCCCCGAGCTCGGGTTTGAGCGCGGTCAGCAGCGGTCGGGCCAGCAGTTCGGTGACCCGGCCGCCGCCCCCCGGTTCCTGGGTGTCACCGGTGCGCAGCGGACGCCGGTAATAGCCCTTGACGAGGTGGATCTCCGGGTCGGCCAGAAGCGGCCCGATCATCTTGGGCACGAACATCGGGTCCGGATCGATGAGATCTGAGTCGACGAAGGCGATGATGTCGCCGGTGGCGACGGCGATCGAGCGCCAGAGCGCCTCGCCCTTGCCGGCTACCGGGGGCACGCCCGGGATCGCCTCCTCGCGGCTCACCACTCGCGCGCCCGCCGCACCGGCGAGTTCGGCCGTCCGATCGGTGCTGCCGGAGTCGAGCACTATCAGTTCATCCACCAGCGAGTCCAGCAGGGGCGCGATGGAGGCGATGACTCCGCCGACCGTCTCCTCCTCGTTCAGCGCCGGCAGCACCACCGAGACCGTCCGGCCGTTCTTCGCGGCCACCAACTCGTCGACGTCCCACTCCGGATGGTCCCAGGTGTGCGTGTGCGACCAGCGCGCCTCGCCCTCGCCGCGGTCGACCCACGGCGCACTCTCGTGTCCCGGGTTCACGCCAGTCCTCGCACCGTCCGGGCCGGTGGCCGAGTGCCGGCGATCGAGGCCACCATGTCGACCACGCGGCGAGTGTCGGCCACTTCGTGGACTCGGAACATCCGCGCGCCCTGGGCCGCCGCGAGTGCGGTGGCGGCGAGGGTTCCCGCCACTCGATCGCCGAGTTCGGCGTCGAGCGTCTCGCCGATGAAGTCCTTGTTGCTCAACGCCATCAGCACCGGCCATCCGGTGTCGATGAGTCGGTCCAGGTTCCGCAGCAGCGCGAGACCGTGGTGAGTGTTCTTGCCGAAATCGTGCGTGGGGTCGATCACGATGCCGTCTTCTCGCACCCCGGCCCGCCGGGCGCGCTCGGCCGCCGAGGTGACCTCGGCGACGACGTCGGCCACCACGTCCCGGTAGGCCACTCGGTGCGGTCGGGTGCGCACGCGCGCACCGCCGGTGTGCGAACACACCAGTCCCGCACCGGCCCGGGCGGCCACCGCGGCCAGCGCCGGATCGACGCCCGCCCACGTGTCGTTGATCAGGTCGGCACCGGCCTCACAGGCCCGTTCGGCCACCTCGGCACGCCAGGTGTCGACGCTGATGAGGATGTCGGGATGGGTGCGGCGGATCCACGCGATCATCGGCACCACGCGCTCGGCCTCGGTGGCCGCGTCGACCTCTTCGCCGGGACCGGCCTTCACTCCCCCGACGTCGATCACGTCCGCGCCCTGCGCGACGACCTCGTCGATCCGCGCTTTGGCGGCATCGTCGGCGAAGGTCGCGCCCCTGTCGTAGAACGAGTCGGGAGTGCGGTTGACGATCGCCATCACGAGCGCACGGTCGGTGGCGACGGGCCGGCCGCAGAGGGTCGCGGCCGGACGGGCAGTGCTCACGATGTCAGCCTACGGTGCGTCTCACGCGCCTCGCGCGCCGGACCCGACGCTCGCGCCTCAGCGCGGGACCTTCGCAGCCGCGACGTCGGCGGCGTAACCGTCGTAGTACGGAACGTAGCCGTCGGCCTTGCCGCAGAGCACCCACACCTCGTCGTCACCGGTGTCGGTGTACGCCTCTTTCCGCAACTCCACCTTGCGGTTCTTGAAGGTGGAGGTGGTCTCGATCTCGGGGACGAAGCGGACGAACAACGGCACCGCGTACCCCGGCAGCGCCTCGTAGAGTTCGTCGGCGAAGGCTTTCGGATCCAATTCGGCTCCGTCGCGCAATTGGACCGCCACCATCCCGGCGCGGCCGTCGCATCCGGGCACCTCCACGCCGTAGGCGACCGACTGCGCCACCGCGTCGACTCCGTCGGCGGCACCCTCCACCTCGGTGGTCGCGACGTTCTCGCCCTTCCACCGGAAGGTGTCGCCCAGGCGGTCGACGAACGCGATGTGCGCGAACCCCAGTTCACGCACCAGATCGCCGGAATTGAAGTAGGCATCGCCCTTCTTGAAGGCGTCGCGGATGATCTTCTTCTCGGTGTCGCCGGAATCGGTGTAGCCGTCGACGGGCACTCGGTCGCTGATCTCGGCGATCAACAGTCCCGGCTCCCCCTTCGGGACCTTGCGCAGGCGCCCGTCCGCGTCACGCTTGGCGGTGCCGTCGTCGTTGTATTCGACGACCCGGAACGGCAGCGGGCAGAATCCGGCGGTCCGCTTGACGTCGAAGGCGTTCACGAACGCGAGGTTGAGCTCGCTGGCTCCGTAGAACTCGACGACGCGGTCGATTCCGAAGCGCTCGGTGAACTCATCCCAGATCTCCGGCCGCAGGCCGTTGCCGACAATCACCCGCACCGAGTGCCGGCGGTCGGTGGGTTTGCTCGGCTGCGCGAGCAGGTAGCGGCACAGTTCGCCGATGTAGCAGAACGCCGTCGCCCGGTTCGTGACCACGTCGTCCCAGAACCGCGACGCCGAGAACTGCTTGCTGATCGCGATGCACGCGCCGGCGGCGAGCACCGCGCCGAGCGACACCGACAGCGCATTGTTGTGATAGAGCGGCAGCGAGACGTACATGGTGTCCGACGGGCGCAGGCGAACGGCCAGACCGCCGATGCCGTCGTAGTTCGCCAGCCAGCGGTTGTGACTCATCACGCTGGCCTTGGGCAACCCCGTGGTACCCGAGGTGAAGATGTAGAAGGCGGTGGTGGACGCCGGCAGGTCTCGGGTGACGGCCGGGTCGGTGTCCGGCTTGTCGGCGGCCGCCGCGTCGAGCGCCGCGAAGTCCAGAACGTGCTCGGGCAGCCGCTCGGGGCTGATCGAGGCGAAGGCGTCAGCGCACTCGGGGTCGTAGATCAGAGCGGCGGAGTCGAGCAGCTTCATGCTGTGATCGATCACCTCGCCGTGCTGGTTGTAGTTGAGCATTCCGGCGACGGCGCCGAGTTTGAGCGCCGCGAGGATCACCATCAGGTCGGTCGGGCTGTTCTTCGCTAGGATCCCGACCACGTCGCCGGTTCGGACACCTCGCTCGCTCAGCACGGCGGCGTACCGATTGACCTGGCGGTTCACTTCGCCGTAGGTCATCGACTCGCCCTGCCAGCGGATGAACGGCCGATCGGGGTGAGCCGCGGCGCGCTTGGCGAAGATCTGTCCGATGGTCCGCTTGGCGGTGGGCGGCCGGACCACCATGCCCGGCACGTGGGTGGCCATCGACGGCAGGTCGGGCACCATTCTCGCGACTCCCCGCACGATATCGGTGATACCGACCTTGTTCGGAACGCTCGTGCTCATCGACTGCCTCACTCCTCGCCCTTCAGGTGAACGCCGCAACCCTACCGGGTGGTCAGATACGCGATACTGTCACCCACGGTTGCACATACTTTCAGTTTGCCGAGTGCCTGGTCGGCGACGAAACCGCGAGCCGCCAGATCGTCGAGCCAGCCGATGAGCGGGTCGTAGAAGCCCTCGTGGTTCAGCAGCACGATCGGTTTGTCGTGCACGCCCAGATAGGCTCCCGTCCATGTCTCGAAGAGTTCCTCGAACGTGCCGATTCCGCCCGGCAGGGTGATGAATCCGTCCGAGAGCTCATCCATCAGGCGTTTGCGCTCGCGCATGGTGTCGGTGACGATCAACTCGTCGGCGTCGAGGTCGGCCACCTCCTTGGCCATCAGATGCTCCGGAATGATGCCGATGGTGCGACCGCCGGCCTCGCGCGCGCCGCGTGCCAGCGCACCCATCATCGAGACGTTGCCGCCGCCGGAGACGAGGGTGTGCCCGGCGGCGGCGATGGCCTCACCGGTACGGGCGGCGAGAGCCAGATACGCGGAATCGACCGGACCGGAGGCGCAGTACACGCAGATCGCGCTCATGACCGCGCCGCCCGCACGACGATCTCGACCGCCTCGGCCGCGGTATCGACCACATGCAGCAGATCCACGTCACCCGGCGAGATCTTGCCGCCCGCCTCGAGCGTTCCGCGGAGCCAGTCCACCAGTGGGCCCCAGAACTCCCGGCCTATAAGGACGATCGGGAACCGCAGCACCTTCTTGGTCTGGACCAGCGTGAGGGCTTCGAAGAGCTCGTCGAGCGTGCCGAATCCGCCGGGCAGACAGACGAAGGCCTGGGCGTACTTGACGAACATCGTCTTGCGGACGAAGAAGTAGCGGAAGTTCATCGTCAACGTCAGCCACGGATTCGTGTGCTGCTCGAAGGGCAGTTCGATGTTGAGACCGATCGACTGCGCACCCGCCTCGTACGCCCCGCGGTTGGTGGCCTCCATCGCGCCGGGACCGCCTCCGGTGATCACCGCGAAGCCCTCGTGCCCCAGCCGGCGGCCGAGCTCGCGCGCCAGCTCGTATTCGGGTGTCCGCTCCTTGACGCGTGCCGAACCGAAGACGGTGACCGCCTCGGCCACGTTCTCGAGCGCGTCGAAGCCTGCGACGAACTCCGATTGGATGCGCTGCACCCGCCAGGAGTCGCGGATCATCCGCTGTTCGGCACGGCGGGGGTCGCGCGGATCGATCCATTCCAGCAGCAATCGGTCGGAGGGGACCACCTCGACGCCCTCTTCGACGCGCACCTGCGCGGCGCCGACGTTTCGGAGACTCCCGTCGGCCGGGTCCGGAGTGTCGGACCTCCACGTCGGAACGGGCGCGTCGGCGCCCTGCGCATCGGGTGCGGGTCGGTCGGTCATGTCGCGACACTAGCAACCGGCCGCGCTGCTGTTCGGGTGAGGCGCAGTTCGGATGGACCACTGTTCGGCGGTCCGGCGGCTCCGCCCAGTAGGCGGTGAGATCAGTCGGCGGTGAGATAGGTGCGCAGGATCTCAGCGACCTCGGTGATCTGCACTACCGGAACGCGCTCGTCCACGCGGTGCGCCAGGCTCGGGTCACCCGGACCCAGGTTCACCGCGGGGATGCCCAGGGCCGCGAACCGCGACACGTCCGTCCACCCGTACTTCGCCCGGAAGCGTCCGCCCGCGGCCTCCACCAGCTTGGCGGCGGCCGGATGAGACAGCCCCGGGAGCGCCCCCGCGGCCGAGTCGGTCACCGTCGCCGTCAGCGTCCCGTCGGCGAGGTCCGCGGCGAAGACCTCCCGGACGTGGTCGAAGGCCTGCTCCGGTGAACGGTCGGGGGCGAAGCGGAAATTCACATCGACGTAGGCCTCGTCGGGAATCACATTTCCCGCGACGCCCCCGTGAATCCCGACTGCCGACAGTCCTTCCCGGTATTCGCAGCCGTCGATGTCGACGCGCCGCGGTTCATACGCCCCGAGGGTCGTCAGCATCCGGCCGAGTTTGTGAATCGCATTGTCGCCCATCCAGACTCGCGCAGAATGTGCGCGCGTTCCGCTTGCGGTGAATCGGACGCGGAGCGTCCCCTGGCATCCCGCCTCGATCTGGCCCGCTGTCGGTTCGCCGAGAATCGCCGCGTCGCCCTCGAGCCAGTCAGGCAGTTCGCGCTCGATGGTCCCCAGTCCGTTGAACTCCGCGGCGATCTCTTCGCAGTCGTAGAAGATCAGCGTCAGATCGTGCGCGGGGTCCTCGAGGGTCGCGGCCAGGTGGAGGAACACCGCGTCTCCCGATTTCATGTCCACCGTCCCGCAGCCGTGCAGCACCTCGCCCTCCTCGTCGGTGACGGTCCGCCGCGAGGGGACGTTGTCGACGATCGGCACGGTGTCGAGATGACCGGCGAGGATCACCCGCGTCGGCTTGCCTCGATGCGACCGCGCGAGGACGCAGTTGCCGTGGCGGACCACCTCGAAGCCGTCGGTCTGCGCGCGGAGAGCGGCCTCCACCGCGTCGGCGATCTCCGATTCGTCGCGGCTCACACTGGGGACGTCGACCAACGCGGCGGTCAGTTCGATGGGATCGGCGGTCAGGTCCAGCCTCGAAGTGCTCACGGTGGTCCATCGTAGGCCGGGCGCCGCCCGAGCACCGCAGACGCGACCTTCGGCGACAGAACCCCGGTCCGGGACGGGGGTTGCGTCGCCGGGCGTCGCGTCTACTGCGCGTGCATGGCGGCGACGCCGCGCTCGATAGACTCGTCGCCGTGACTACTCAAGGTGCTGCTGCCATCGGAATCGCCACCGTGTGGGACAACGACGGATCGGCCGTCGTCCTCGACACGTGGTACCCCTCCCCCGAACTGACCCAGGATCCCGGAACCACCGGATCCACCGAGTTGACCGGCGACGAGATCCCCGCCGACCTGCGTCCGCTGGTCGGAACGGACGAGGCGCGCGGCGTCCGGACGATCGCGGTCCGCACAGTCATCGCCGACCTGGCGGTCGCGCCCGCGGACGCCCACGACGTATACCTGCGACTGCATCTGCTCTCGCACTGCCTGATCAAGCCGCACGGCGCCAACCTCGACGGGCAGTTCGGCCTGCTGAGCAACGTGGTCTGGACCAACTTCGGCCCGTGCGCGGTCGAGGGATTCGAGACCACCCGCGCCCGGCTGCGTGCCCGCGGCCAGGTGACCGTGTACTCGATCGACAAGTTCCCCCGCATGGTCGATTACGTGACCCCGAAGGGCGTCCGCATCGGTGACGCCGACCGCGTGCGCCTGGGCGCGCACCTGTCGCCGGGCACCACCGTGATGCACGAGGGCTTCGTGAACTTCAACGCCGGAACTCTCGGCACCTCGATGGTCGAGGGCCGCATCTCGGCCGGCGTCGTCATCGGCGACGGCTCGGACATCGGCGGCGGCGCGTCCACCATGGGCACCCTCTCCGGCGGCGGCAAGGAGATCATCACCATCGGGCAGCGCTGTCTCCTCGGCGCCAATGCCGGCTGCGGGATCCCGCTCGGCGACGACTGCGTGGTCGAGGCCGGCCTCTACCTCACCGCAGGCACCAAGGTGACCGGCCCGGACGGATCGGTCGTCAAGGCCCGCGAGCTCGCCGGACAGTCGAACCTGCTGTTCCGCCGCAACAGCACCACCGGCGCGGTCGAGGTGACCGCCAAGGAAGGCGACGGCATCGCCCTCAACGAGGCGCTGCACGCGCACAACTGACGCGCGAGACTCCAGCCCCGGCCGCCTTCCTCGTATTCGAATCCCCGAATCACGCCGATTTCCCGATTCGGGTCGAGTTCGACCCGTATCGGGGATTCGAATACGGGGAAGTACCCGCGTGTAGCACGATGCCCCAATGGACTCGGGGGTGTTCAAACGGGGGAAGCTGCTGGAGACGATGTCTCGCGCAGAGCTTGACAAACTGATCGCAGAGGGCGGGTTGCGCCAGCTGCGGCACGGGTGGCTCGCCGAGCCGACCGCTCATCCGGAGGTGGTTCGCGCCGTGTCGGCGGGCGGAGTGCTGACCTGCGCGACGGCGCTGCGACATTACGGCGTGTGGGTGCCGCCGACGACGAAGCTTCACGTCCGAGGATCGACGTCGTCGGTCCGGAACCATCCGGCCTGGTGCCGGCATCACGGACGACCACCGAGAGTCACGAGCGCCGTCGACGAACTTCCCACGGCGCTCCGGCACGCCGCGCGCTGCCTGTCCACCGAAGATTTCGTGGTGGTCTGCGATTCGATACTCAATCGTCGACTGCTGACTCCGTCCGCGCTCGAGGCCGAGCTGAGTGGGACGCCGAAGCAGGTGCAGCGCGCACTGACCTTGGTGGACGGGCGTGCCGAATCTGGGACGGAGACGCTGGTCCGACTGCGACTGCGAGCGCCGAACCTGCGGATTCGAACGCAGGTGGCCGTCCCCGAGGTCGGACGTGTCGACCTCGTCGTCGGCACGTCGATGATCATCGAGGTCGACGGCTACGAATACCATGCCGATCCCCGCCAGTTCGAGAAGGACCGGCTCCGCGACCTGCAGTCGCGCGCACTCGGCTACGACCCGATCCGGCTCACGTACCAACAGGTCGTCTATCAGTGGGATCGGGTGGGCCCGCTCATCGCCGAGTTGCTCAAGCGTGGCGTCCACCGGAAGCAACTCAAAGCGGCGTCGACGTAAACAAATCCCCGATTCGCCGACCTTCGTCGATTATCGCCAAGAAGTCGGCGTATCGGGGATTCACTTCCGGGAGAGTCGGGCGACGGCGGCGTCGATGCGCTCGTCGGTGCCGGTCAGCGCCATGCGGACGTGCTGGGCTCCGGCGGGACCGTAGAAGTCGCCGGGTGCCACGAGGATGCCGCGCTCGGCGAGCCAGCGCTGGGAGGTGCGGGAGTCCTCGCCGCGCGTCGCCCACAGATACAGGCCCGCCTCGGAGTGGTCGATGGAGAAGCCCGCGCCGAGCAGAGCGGTTCGCAGCTTGTCGCGACGGACACGGTAGCGCTCGCGCTGAGCGTCGACGTGCACGTCGTCGTTCAGCGCGGCCACCGTCGCTCCCTGGATCGGGAACGGGACGATCATGCCTGCGTGCTTGCGCACCGAGAGGAGTTCGGCGATCAACTCGCGATCGCCCGCCAGGAAACCGGCCCGATACGACGCCAGGTTCGACACCTTCGACAGCGAGTGCACGGCGATCAGGCCGCGATGGTCGCCGCCGCAGACCTCGGGGTGGAGAACGGAGTGGGCCGACCCCTCCCAGGTGAGACCGAGGTAGCACTCGTCCGACACGACGACGGCGCCGCGCTCGCGCGCCCAGTCGATGATGACCTTGAGCTCCGCCGCACTCTGCACGCGACCGGTGGGATTCGACGGACTGTTCAGGTAGATCAGCGCGGGCTCGCGGTCGCCGATCGCGTCGACGGTGTCCGCGCGCAGCACCTGCGCACCGGCCAGGAGCGCACCCACCTCGTACGTCGGGTACGCGACCTCCGGAATCACCACGAGGTCGCCCGCGGGCACGCCGATCTGGGCCGGGAACCCCGCGATCACCTCTTTGGTGCCGATCACCGGCAGGATCGACGACTCGTCGAGGCCGGTGATGCCGAAGCGGCGGCTGAGTGCGCCGACCGCCGCGTCGCGGAGCTCACGTGTGCCGACCGTCGCGGGATACCCCGGAAACTCGGACGACGCGGCGAGCGCGTCCCGGATCACCGGATCCACCGGGTCGACGGGGGTGCCGACGGACAGATCGACGATCCCGTCCGGGTGCGCCGCGGCCGCGGCCTTCGCATCCGCGATGGTGTCCCACGGGAAGTCGGGCAGACCGGAACTCACCGGCCGCAGACGACTGGTCGGCAGGCTGCTGGAACCGGGCGCGGCACTCACCGGTCGATCAGCCCTCTTCGCCCATCGGCGGCAGTGCCTTGACGAATGCCGGGTCGAACGCGGTCTTGCCGACCTTGCTGGCACCGCCGGGCGATCCGAGTTCTTCGAAGAAGTCGACGTTGGCGCTCACGTACGGCTCCCATTCGTCGGGCACGTCGTCTTCGTAGAAGATGGCCTCCACCGGGCAGACGGGCTCACACGCACCGCAGTCGACGCACTCGTCGGGCTGGATGTAGAGCATGCGCCCGCCCTCGTAGATGCAATCCACCGGGCACTCTTCAACACAGGCCCGGTCGAGGACATCGACGCAGGGCTCAGCGATGATGTACGTCACTACGCTTCTCCTTCACTGCACGTTTCCCACCCCGCACTCAGGGCTGATGAGCGCAGAGGAATCGTGTCGACTCTAAGAGTATCCACTGTCGCACTTCACCTCCGATCGTCGACCCCGGCACTCGGCACCCGCATCCGCGTCACCTGCACAGAATTTTGCGCACGCTGATGAAAACCGGCGACCTGCAGCGCGACCCCACCGCCCTTGCGCCGCAGGACCGCCCCATCGTGACCGTCGCCACCGCCGATTACATACCCCCTGGGGTATGATCGTCCGCATACCCCAGGGGGTACCAGGACACGAAGGAGTGCACGGTGAGAATTCTGATCGTCGGCGGCGTCGCCGGAGGGATGAGCGCAGCGGCACGGGCCCGGCGCCGCGACGAGGACGCCGAGATCGTCGTCTTCGAGCGCGGCGATCATCCGTCGTTCGCCAACTGCGGCCTCCCGTACTACGTCAGCGGGGAGATCGAGGACGAGGACTCCCTCCTGGTCCAGACGCCCGAATCTCTGAAGAGTGCCCTGGACATCGACGTGCGCGTCCGGCACGAAGTGATCGGCCTCGACCCTCGGGAACGGACGGTGCAGGTTCGCCACAACGGCACGACCACCGTCTGGAACTACGACGCGCTGATCCTCTCCCCCGGCGCGAAAGCCCTGCGGCCTCCGCTGCCGGGTCTCGACTCGTCCCGTGTTCAAACGCTGCGTACCGTCGGCGACGCCGCGCGGATGCGCGACGAGGTGGAGTCCGGGGCCACCCGCGCCGTGGTCCTCGGCGCCGGGTTCATCGGACTCGAAGCCGCCGAAGGCCTGCGGATGCGCGGGCTGCGCGTGGACGTCGTGGAACTGGCATCACACGTTCTTCCTCCGCTCGAGAGCGAACTGGCCGCTGGGGTGCACGACGAACTCCGCGCGATGGGCGTCACCGTGCACGCGGGGATCGGCGCCACCGCGATCGAACACGGCGACGAGGCCGACACCGTGGTCCTCGCGGACGGATCCCGGCTCGACGCCGACATCGTGGTGCTGTCCGTCGGCGTCCGCCCCGACACCGAGGTCTTCGAGACCGCGGGAGTGGCCTGCGACCGCGGCGCGATCATCGTCGACGAGCACGGCCGGACCAATCTGGACCGCATCTGGGCCGTGGGCGACGCGACGGTGAGCACCGACGCCGTCACCGGACTGCGCCGGCCGGTCGCCCTCGCCGGCCCCGCCAACCGTGCGGGTCGCCTGGTCGCCGACCACATCCTCGACCCCGATCGAGCACGTGCGATTCCCCAGCCGGTGGGCACCGCGATCGTCCGCGTCGGCCGGCTCACCGCCGCGATGACAGGGGCCAATCGCGCGGCACTCGACCGGTCGGGCATCGACTACCGCACGGTCCACCTCCATCCGGGAAGCCACGCCGGCTACTTCCCCGGCGCCGAACAGATTCACCTGCTGATGCACATCCGGTCCGACGACGGCCTCATCCTGGGCGCTCAGGCGGTGGGTGCCGACGGCGTCGACAAGCGCATCGACGTGCTCGCGACCGCCATCCGCACCCGGCTCACCGGTCCCGACCTGATCGACCTCGACCTCGCGTACGCGCCGCCCTTCGGCTCGGCGAAGGATCCGGTGAACCTCGCGGGAATGATCGCCGAGAACGTCGTGAACGGCTCCCTGGAGCTGTGGTACGCCGACCAGATCGACGAACCGGGCCACCTGCTGCTCGATGTCCGCGGAGCCGACGAGCAGTCCGAGGATCCCGTTCCGGGCGCACTGTGCATCCCGCACACGCAGGTCCGAGAGCGTCTCGACGAGATCCGTGCGACCGCTGCCGGACGGCCGATCAGGGTGCTCTGTGCCAGCGGCATGCGGTCGTATCTCGCGTACCGCGTGCTGCGCGCCGCGGGCCTGCCGTCCGCGAACCTGTCGGGCGGCCTGCTCACCCTGCGGGCGAGCCAGAGCGCCTGACCGGCCTCACGAGACACCCACCACATCCGAACCGAACCCAGGAGTATCACCATGTGCCAGCGCGCGACCTGCAAGACCTGCGGAAAGACGACGTGGAAGGGCTGCGGCCGCCATGTCGACCGCGTCATGCGCGGTGTGCCCGCATCTCAGCGCTGTCCGGGCCACCCGGACGAGCCGGGACTGCTGGCACGACTGTTCGGGCGTCGCTGACGATCCGGGGACGGCTCAGGCCAGTCCGACTCCCAGCAGCGGCGCGGACACCTGTCCGTACTCCGTCGTCCGCTGCCGCGGGCGGCGACCGATCGCGGTGACGATCTCGTGGAGTTCGGCGACCGTCTTCGCCGAACCGTGCTGGCTGCCCGCCATACGCGAGATGGTCTCCTCCATCAACGTGCCGCCGAGATCGTCGGCACCGCCGCGGAGCATCACGCGGGTCCCCTCGATACCGAGTTTGACCCAACTGGTCTGCACGTGGTCGATCCGGCCGTGCAGCATCAGCCGCGCGAGGGCATGGACCGCACGGTTCTCCCGCCGCGTCGGCCCCGGACGCGACGCGCCCGCGAGATACAGCGGCGACGACTGGTGCACGAACGGCAGCGGGACGAACTCGGTGAATCCGCCGGTGCGGTCCTGGATACCGCGCAAGGTGTTGAGGTGGCCGACCCAGTGGCGCGGAGAGTCGACGTGGCCGTACATCATCGTCGAACTCGACGGGATGCCGAGTTCGTGCGCGGTGGTGATCACTTCGATCCAGGATGCGGTCGGGAGCTTGCCCTTGGTCAGCACCCAGCGGACCTCGTCGTCGAGGATCTCGGCCGCGGTGCCGGGGATCGAGCCGAGACCGGCCTCTTTGAGCGCCGAGAGCCAGTCGCGGATCGACTCGCCGCCGCGCGAGGCGCCGTTGACGATCTCCATGGGACTGAACGCGTGTACGTGCATCCCGGGCACGCGGTCCTTGATCGCGCGCACCAGGTCGGCATACCCGCTGACCGGCAGCTCCGGATCGATGCCACCCTGCATGCAGATCTCGGTGGCCCCCTCCACGTGCGCCTCCCAGGCGCGGTCGGCCACCTCTGCGGTCGAGAGGGTGAAGGCGTCCGCGTCGCCCTTACGCTGGGCGAAGGCGCAGAACCGGCAGCCGGTGTAGCAGATGTTGGTGAAGTTGATGTTCCGGTTCACGACGTAGGTGACGTCGTCTCCGACCACGTCCGCGCGGATGGCGTCGGCCAGGGCGGCCAGCGCGTCGAGTCCCGGACCGTCGGCTTCGGCGAGCGCGAGGTAGTCGTCGTCCGACAGTCCGGCAGGATCGTTCTCGGCCCGGCGCAGCGCCGCCGCCACGTCGGACGCCAAGTGCTCGGGCGCCCCGGTCCCTCCGCCCAGCGCCAGCACCTGCTCGCGAATGGTGTCCCAGTCGCCGAACGCGTTGTCGATGTCGCTGCGGGTGTCGGTGTTGCGGCCGTCGACGTCGATCGCCGAGTTGAGGTCGATGCGACCCGACGAGTCCCAGTCGTCGTCCGGCTCCTGCCACGGCAGCCCGACCGGTTTCACATCGGCCGCGAGACCGGTGACCGGATCCGCGAGGGCGGCGACATGCCGTCCGATCCGGGGATCGATCCAGGGGTTCGAGGCCTTGACGTACTTCGGTTGCGCGGCGATCCGCTCCACCAACCGGTATCCGGTGGACGCCGTGATCTCGGCGAGGGTGTCCAAGTTCGGCCACGGTCGCTCCGGATTCACGTGATCGGGGGTGAGCGGCGAGACGCCGCCCCAATCGTCCACACCGGCGGCCACGAGTGCCCGGCACTCGTCGGCCGACACCAGGTTGGGCGGCGCCTGAATCCGCATTCCCGGCCCGAGAACGAGACGGGCGACGGCCACGGCGGCCAGGAACTCCGACATCTCCGCGTCCGGTACCCCGCGCATCGCCGTATCGGCCTTGGCGCGGAAGTTCTGGACGATCACTTCCTGGATGTGTCCGAATGCCTTGTGCGATTTCCGGATCGCGAAGATCGACTCGGCGCGCTCGGTGAGGTTCTCACCGATCCCGACCAGGATGCCGGTGGTGAACGGGACCGAGAGGCGGCCCGCGTCGGTCAGGACCCGCAGCCGGACCTCGGGATCCTTGTCCGGGCTGCCGTAGTGGCATTCGCCCTTGTCGGTGAACAGTCGGCGCGCAGTGGTCTCGAGCATCATGCCCATCGACGGCGCCACCGGCTTGAGCCGGTTGATCTCCTCCCAGCTCATCACGCCGGGATTCAGATGAGGCAGCAGCCCGGTCTCCTCGAGCACCCGGATCGCCGCCGCGCGGACGTAGTCGAGAGTGGAGTCGTAACCGCGTTCGTCCAGCCAGGCGGCGGCCTCCGGCCATCGATCCTCCGGCCGGTCGCCGAGGGTGAACAGCGCCTCTTTGCAGCCGAGCTCGGCGCCGCGGCGCGCCACCTCGACGATCTCGTCGATCTCCATGTAGGCGCCGCGGCCCTCGCGGGCCAGCTTTCCCGGCACGGTGACGAAGGTGCAGTAATGGCAGCGATCGCGGCACAGGTGCGTCACCGGGATGAAGACCTTGCGCGAGTAGCTGATCAGGCCGCTGCGGCCGTCGGCGTCCAGACCCGCGTCCCGCACGCGGCCGGCCGCCTCGCAGAGTGCGTCGAGGTCGGCGCCCCTGGCCGCCAGCAGGACCGCGGCCTCATCGACGTTGAGCACCGAGCCGTCACGTGCGCGGCGCAGGGCACGACGCATGGCCGACGCCGGGGGCGTCTGTCCGGCGCCCGTGGATCCGCTGGAAGATGTGGTCACTTCTCCGATGTTAACCACGTCGCATTCGACGACCCCGGCGGCCGCCGTCCAACGGGGCACCGGCTCGGCTCCGGAGCGGATCAGGACTGGGCCGGATCAGCACTGGGATAGATTCCGGACCCGCGACGTCGAGGCGTAGAAGGCAGGCACCGCCAGCCCGCACGCCAGGAGCAGCAGCAGGCGCCAGTCGCCGATCAACGAGCCGTTGCCGAACACCGGGAGCATCGCCATCGCGGTGACGAAGGTCCACGCGATCAGCGGTGCGTACTGCCACGCCGACTTGGTGTACGACTCGGCGAGGCGAAGGATCAGCACATTCGCGACGCCGGCGATCAGCGCGGTGACCGGGAAGGGCCAGGCGCCGATCCGGATCAGCAGAAAGGCCGCGGTGAGGATGCCGAGCAGGAAGCCGCTGACCGTGAGCACGGCCAGTTCCAGGCGATCTCCGATGGTCACAGCGCCACTCCCTCGAAGAGGTCGGTCTCGATCCGTCCAGCCACTCGGCCCGCGTCGACGCGGATGAAGTGCTCCGTCGGCAGCACCGGCGACACGATGTTGTTGCTGAGCGCGTACTCGGTGCGCGAGCGCGCCACACTCACCTGCGTCGCATGAGCCGCGAGGGCACGCACCTTGCGCGGGAGCACCTCGCGGACGTCGACGGCGGCGGTCACCTGATCGTCCGGGTAGCTCGGCAATTCGCCGGGCTCGGGCATCCGCCAGCCGGCCGGGACCTCGCTGACGGCGGCCAGACCGCGTTCCAGCTCCGACCGCTGCGTCACTGACTCGTAGACCTTGAACGGCCGTCCCAGCCTCGACTCCGCGACGGGGATCGCGGCCGCGGCCACCTCGTGCACCCGCTTGTGGTCGGGGTGCCCGTACGTCCCCGCGGCGTCGTACGTGACGATCACCTGCGGTGCGAACGCGACTAGTTCGTCGGCCAGCTGGCCGGCGAGTTCGTCGAGGGAGGCCTGGAACAGCGCCCGCGGATGCTCCGCGGAGGGCGTCCCGGCCATGCCGGAGTCGCGCCAGCGCCCCGCGCCGCCGAGGAACCGCGGTGCGGGCGCCACGACGCCGGGCGGGGTGAGTTCGGCCAGTGCTGCTCGCAACTCGCCGATCCGGTAGCCGCCGAGCTGATCGGCGCCGCCGTCAGCGACCAGTTGGGCCCACTGCGAACCGATCACCTCGCCCTCCTCGCCGAGGGTGAAGGTGAGCACCCGGACGTCGACGCCGCGCGCCAGATACGTCGCGATCACTCCCCCGGTCATGATGGTCTCGTCGTCCGGATGTGCGTGCAGCAGCAGCAGACGAGCCCGTTCGGTCACTGAATCACCCATCCGTCGGCTCCGCCGAAGACACCGAGTTGCATCGGGCCGTCCAGCGAGACGCCCGAGATGCGGTCGGTGACGGCGGAGAACATCGTGTCCTGGAAGATCGGCAGGTACACCGCCTGATCGGCGAGCAGCCCCTCGGCCTCCTGAAGCTGAGGTGCCGGGTCCTCGGAGCTCATCGCGGCGTCGGCCAGCGCGATCAACGTCGGATCGCACAGCCCGGAGATGTTCCCGGTGTAGCTCTCGTCGGCGGAGACGTTGGCCTCCGGCTTCGCAGTACTGCTCGGCGCACCGGAGGGCACCGTCGGCAGCACCGTCTCGTCGGCCGCTTGATCGTGCTCGGGCTCCACCGTGTGCGCACCGGCCTCGGTGCCCTTGGGCGGAGCCTGGCAGGCCACCTGCGAGGCGAGCTCGGTGGCCGGACTGCCGCCGACACCGGTCCATCCGACGACGAGATCGACGCGGCCGGACGTGAGCGCCTGCCCGTACAGCTCGGTGTTCGACATCCCGATCACGCTGGCCCGCACTCCCCGGGACCGAAGCTGATCGGCCATCGTCTCCGCCGCCGACATCGTGCGCTGGTCGGTGTTGGTGGCGCCGATCCGCACCACGAGGTCGGTTCCGTTCGATTGAATCGGCGAGACACCGTAGGGCAGTCCCGGGACGTCGGCGGGTGCGGGAGCAGCCGGGGTGGTCGGCGACGCGGTGCTCGACGCCGACGGATCGGCGGGTGCCGGACGCGGCGTGGGCACGCCCGGTCGGTAGCCGGCCGATGCGAGCAGGGCGAGGACCTCATCCTGCGTCGGCCGTGGCCTCTCCGCCGGGGTGTACCCGGGATCGGACGGCGCGTACACGGTGTTCGCGAACGGTGTCACCACCGTCTCCCCCGCCGCCGCGGCGGTGATCAGCCGTCCGTCGAGCATCCCGAGGACCGCCTTGCGCACCTGCTGCGAGCGCATGGTCTCCGACCGCGAATTCGCATTCACCGCGAGCGCCCTCGTGGTCGGCAGCCGGCTGCTGACCACCCCGGGGATGGCGCCCAGCTCGGCCGCCGACGCCGCTCCGCTCGGCAGCGCCGCGAGAGTGGAGTCGCCGTTGCGGATGGTCTGCGCCATCTGCTGCGGCGTGCCCGCCTTGCGGAGGACCACCTGGTCCACCTCCGGCGGCTTGCGCCAGTAGCGGTCGTTGCGGATCAGCCGGACCTCGTCGCGGGCCCGGTCGATCGAATAGATCTGGAACGGGCCCGCCGTGACCGGCTTTCCCTTGTCCATGCCGACCTGGAAGCCGGTCGGGTCCGACCGCAGCGTGTGGCTCGGCAGCAGGTTGTCGAAGAGCTCGCGCCACGCGGGGTAGGCGTTGTTGAAGGTCACGGTGACGACTTTGCCGCCGCCGGAGGTCTGCACATCCGAGATAGCGCGGTAGCCCGCCGGGCCGATCACGTTGGGCTGCCGGGACATCTGCTCCCACAGATAGTGGAAGTCGTCGCCCGTCACCGGCAGCCCGTCGGACCACTGGGCGTCGTTGACGATCTTGTACTCGACGGTGAACGGGTCGTACGAGGTGACCTCGGCGGAGGTCAGCAGTGCGTCGTTCATCCGCCACTGGACGCCGTCCTGGGTGTTCACCGGAACGAACGGACTCGGGAGGGTCATCGCGGCGATCGCCGTGGTGACCGTTCCCTGGTCGGCTCCGAGATGCGGATTGAAACCCGAACCGATGCTGTCGGTCGCGACCGTGACGGTGCGTTCGTCGGGGTACTCGTTCGGAGTGTGCGTCGGCAGCGTCTCCCGCACCGGCGGCGGCGGATCCGCCATGCACGCGGTCGCTGAGAGGCCGATCAGCCCCGTCACTGCGATCGCGGTGATGCGCGTCCGCACGGTCCTCATCCGCACTCCCTCTCGCTCCTCCAGTCGACGGTCCGGCGTCAGGCCCCTCAGGCGTTCGCGTCGCGCGCCTTGGCACGCGAACGCTCACGCGCGCGGGTCGACGCATCGAGGTTGACCTTACGCACCCGGCACACCTCGGGCGTCACCTCGACGCACTCGTCGGCCGCACAGAACTCCATGGCGCCTTCGAGGTCGAGCTGCATCGGCTTGGCCAGGGTCTCCATGACATCGGCCGACGACTGCCGCATGTTGGTGAGCTTCTTCTCACGGGTGACGTTGATGTCGAGATCCTCCAGTCGCGGGTTGATTCCCACGACGTGGCCCTCGTAGGTGTCGTCGCCGGGATCGACGAAGAAGGTGCCGCGGTCGGCGAGCTGAATCATCGCGAACGGGGTCACGGTGCCCGCACGGTCGGAGACCAGCGAACCCGTGTGGCGGGCGCGGATCTCGCCGGCCCACGGCGCGTACTCGTGGAAGACGGCATTGGCGATGCCGGTGCCGCGGGTCTCGGTCAGGAAGTCGGTGCGGAACCCGATCAGACCGCGAGACGGGACCACGAACTCCATGCGGACCCAGCCGCTGCCGTGGTTGTTCATCTGGTCCATCCGGCCCTTGCGTGCGGCGAGCAGCTGCGTAACCGCGCCGAGGTACTCCTCGGGGACGTCGATCGTGAGGTGCTCGAAGGGCTCGTATGTCTTGCCGTCGACCTTGCGGGTGACCACCTGCGGCTTGCCGACGGTCAGCTCGAAGCCCTCACGGCGCATCTGCTCGACGAGGATCGCGAGCGCCAGCTCACCACGGCCCTGGACCTCCCAGGCGTCGGGGCGGCCGATGTCCTGCACGCGCAGCGAGACGTTGCCGATCAGCTCCGAGTCGAGGCGGTCCTTGACCATGCGGGCGGTCAGCTTGTGCCCCTTGACGCGGCCGGCGAGCGGCGAGGTGTTGGTGCCGACGATCGCCGAGATGGCGGGCTCGTCGACGGTGATGCGCGGCAGTGCGACCGGGTTCTCGGGGTCGGCGAGAGTGTCGCCGATCATGATCTCCGACATGCCCGCGACGGCGACGATGTCGCCGGCCACGGCTTCCTCGGCCGGTGCGCGGTCGACGCCGAGAGTCACCAGCAGCTCGGTGATCTTGGCGCGCTCGACGACCTGCTCGCCGTCGACCTCACGCATCCAGGCCACCTGCTGACCCTTGCGGAGGGTGCCGTTGTGGATGCGGACCAGGCCGAGACGACCGAGGAACGGCGATGCGTCGAGGTTGGTGACATGCGCCTGCAGCGGAGCGTCCTGGTCGCCCTTCGGCGCCGGGACGTTGTTGATCAGGACGTCGAACAGCGGGTCGAGGTTGTCTCCCGCCGGAACGGTGCCGTTCTCCGGCATGTCGGTGCTCGCCACACCCGCGCGGCCCGATGCGAACAGCACCGGCAGGTCCAGCGCCAGCTCCGCGGCCTCAGCGGCCTCGTCGTCGAGGTCGGAGGCGAGGTCGAGGAGCAGGTCCTGCGATTCGCTGACGATCTCACCGATCCGGGCGTCGGGTCGGTCGGTCTTGTTGACCACCAGGATCACCGGCAGCGACGCCGCGAGCGCCTTGCGCAGGACGAAACGCGTCTGCGGCAGCGGCCCCTCGGAGGCGTCCACCAGCAGCACCACGCCGTCGACCATCGAGAGCGCGCGTTCCACCTCGCCGCCGAAGTCGGCGTGACCGGGGGTGTCGATGACGTTGATGACGTACTCGCTGCCGTCGGGCTGACGACGGTGCACGGCGGTGTTCTTGGCGAGAATGGTGATGCCCTTCTCGCGCTCCAGGTCGCCGGAGTCCATGACGCGGTCCACCAGTTCGGCACGTTCGCCGAACACTCCGGACTGACGCAGCATCGCGTCGACCAGTGTGGTCTTGCCGTGGTCGACGTGCGCCACGATCGCGACGTTGCGGAAGTTGGTGACTGCGCTCACTAAGGTCTCTTTCGTATCTGTTCAGGTGCGGTATCCGGCGGCCGATGGCGGAGCCGGTCACTCGATCTGCGGAGCGACTCCTGTTCGGCCGCGCCAGATCAACCCGTTAAGGGTACGGCAACCTCAGCCGAGGTCGCGACGAGAGCTTGCGTGAATATGGTTAGGCTGCGCTAAAGTCTTGCTATGGGAAAGACCTCGCCGGCGAAGGTGGCGCAGCTCAAGCCGAAGAAGAAGTGCTGCAAGAAATCGACGCGCTGCCTCCGTTGCCCGGTCGTCATCCATCGGATGAAGAAGATCGACTGCGATCACCTGTCGAAGAAGCAGGCCAACAAGGCACTCAAGAAGGCTAGAGCGGCCTGACCTGCAGTTCTGCGGTGAGTTCCCGGATCCAGCCGATGTCATTGGGCACGATCTGACTATTGCGGTCCAGCTCCGCCAGCCGCTGCGCGTCGACCCACGCGATGGCGCGATGCTCCACCGCGCGCGGTGTCCCGGAGACGATCCGGGCACGGTGCGCGACCAACTTCAGCCCCTCGCGCGGTGTCACGACGTCGGCCAGCGGCGCCCCGACAGAAACCCGAACGTCGAGTTCCTCACACAGTTCACGAATGAGCGCCTGCGTGGGCGTCTCGCCCGATTCCACCTTGCCGCCCGGCAGCTCCCAGAGACCGGCCACCTCGGCCGGATAGTCACGCTGCGCCAGGAGCACCCGCGATCGGTGGAGGACCGCGCCCGCGACCACCAGGACATCGCCGGTCATCGTCCGATCACCGCCACCGCGCCGGGCTCCAGGGTCGGCCGTACCCGCGCTCCCGGGCGCACCGGCCGATCGCCGACGCACTCGAAGACCTCGTCGCCCATCCGGATGCGGACGCGCCATCCGGCGACCAGCGCGGCCGCATGCTCCACCACCGCATCGCCCTCCGGATCCGGTCGGACGCTGACGGCCTCCGGACGCAGAGCCACCGTGCAGGGGCCGTCTCGCAGTTCGCCGAAGTCCGCGCTGCCGGTCAGCCTCGCGTCGCCGAGCGCGGTCGTCAGAACACCGTCCCGGACGGTGCCCGGGACGCTGGCCCGGGCGCCGAGGAACCGCGCGGTCTCTTCGTCCACCGGCCGGCGCCACAGCCGCGACGCCGTGTCGGTCTGGACGATGTCGCCGTCGCGCATCACCGACACGGTGTCGGCCACCAGCGCCGCCTCGCGGTGGTCGTGTGTCACGAGGACCGTCGGTGTGCCCGCGCGGCGCACGATGTCGCCGATCGCTTCGGCGAGGGATTCGCGGAGTTGCGAGTCGAGCGCGGCCAGCGGCTCGTCGAGCAGCAGCAGCCGCGGTCGCGGGGCCAGCGCCCGCGCCAGCGCCACCCGCTGCGCCTGACCGCCGGAGAGCGCCGACACCGGCCGATCGCCGAATCCGTCGAGTTGCACCAGCCTCAGCATCTCCGCGACCCGATCGGCCGCGGCGCGGCCGCGGACATGGCGCCGAGCGAGACCGTAGGCGATGTTCTGCGCCACCGTACGGCCGGGGAACAGTTGACCGTCCTGAAAGACGACGCCGAAGTCGCGGCGATGCGGTGCCGTCGTCGCCAGATCGACACCGTCCCAGCAGATCGATCCGGCTGCCAGCGGTTCGAGGCCGGCCACCGCGCGCAGCAACGTCGACTTGCCGCAGCCCGAGGGACCGAGGAGAGCGGTCACCGTGGACTCTCCGGTGCCCACGGACCACTGCACACCGGCCAGCGCCTCGAATCGCCCGTACCGGACGGTCGCTCCCTCCACGGTCAGCATCTATCCCTCTCCGTCCGTGCGTGAGCGCGTCCCGACGATGGCCTCTATCGCCGCGATCACCGCGGCACTGACCGCCACCAGCAGCACCGATGCGGCCATCGCCGTGGCGAGGTTCGCGGTTCCGGGGCGGCTCATGAGCGATCCGATGAGCACCGGCAGGGTGGTGGTGTCGGCGCGGGCGAGGAAGGTGGTGGCACCGAACTCGCCGATCGCCATCACGAAGGCGAAACCGGCCGCGGCGCACAGCGACCGCGCCGTGAGACGCAGATCCACCGACAGGAGCACCCGCCACGGCCGTGCTCCGAGCGTGCGCGCGGCGTCGCGGAGCCGTTCAGGCACCTGGGAGAGCGCGGGAATCATGATCCCCGCCACCACCGGCACCGCCAGCAGCGCCTGCACGGCGGGGATCACCAGCGGCGACTGCACCACCTGAACGGGCAGGGTGCCGATCACCAGCAGATAGCCGAATCCGAGGGTCACCGCGCTCACACCGAGCGGCAGTACGGCCAGCAGCGCCGTGAAGCGGGCGGGCAGGCCCCCTCCGCGGGTCACCGGGACCGCGATCAGCAGCCCGCCCACCACCGCCAACAGGGTCGCTCCCCCGGCGCTCGTGACGGAGTAGCGCATCGCCGACAACGCCGAGTCGCCGTAGGACCCATCGGTTAGGCCGCGGTAGCCGTCGAGGGTCCAGGCACCCGCGGGGCGCAGCGACGAGAGCACCAGCGCCGCCAGGGGCAGCAGAAGCCACAGGGCGGTCCACGCGAGTGCGAGGAGGGCCGCCGGCAGGCGGATCCCGCGGGGCCGTCGCCGGTGGCCTGCGGCCGGAGCCGTACCGGCGCCGACGGTGGACGATCCGCCGACCGCTCGGGTCAGCAGCAGCGCGCAGGCGACCACCACGATCTGCAGGAGGGAGAGCGCCACCGCCTCCGGGATGCGGAAGTACCCGATCGCCTGCTGGTAGATCTCCGTCTCCAGTGTCCGGGCGGTGCCGCCGCCGAGGACCACCACGACGCCGAAGCTGGTGGAGCAGAACAGGAAGACCAGCGCCGCGGCCGAGGCCAGCGCGGGCGCGATCCGCGGAACCACCACGTCCCAGAAGGCCCGCGGCGCGGTCGCGCCCAGGGTTCGCGCGGCCTCGACGGTCCTCGGGTCGATCTGCTGCCAGGCGGCGCTGACGACACGGACGACGACCGCCACGTTGAGGAAGATGTGGGCGGGCAGGATCGCCGCCCACCCGTCGGTGACGCCGAGGAAGCCGAGCGGCCCGGTCAGCAGCGCCCGGAAGGCCACCCCCACCACCACCGTCGGCAGGACGAACGGGACCGTCACGATCACCCGGAGGATCGCCGTGCCCGGCAGGTCCACGGTGGCCACGAGCCACACGATCGGCGCCGCGATCAGCACTGTCAGGACCGCCGACGCCGCCGCCTGGGCGAGGGTGACCGCCAGCAGATGCCAGCCAGCCGTACGGTCGATCAACTGCCAGAAGCCCGCACCGTCGTCATCGGCCACCGCCCGCCGGGCCAGGGTGACCAGCGGCCATACGAACATGACCACGATGAACGCCGCGGGCACGACCGTCGCGACCCGAGCGGCCGTCGACGTGCGGCGAATCGGCGCCGGGGTCCGGCGCGCCGGCGCGGACACGGTCAGCGCTTGACCGTGGCGCGCCACTCGTTCAGCCACTGTTCACGGTGTGCGTCGATGTACTCCGGCGACATCGTGACGGTCCACGCGGGCATCGGCGCACGCTGCCGCCAGTCGGCGGGCAGCGGGATGTCTTTCTGCACCGGATAGACGTACATGGCCGTGGGCAGCGCGGCCTGCACCTCCGGGGTCAGCATGAAGTCCACGAGCTTGCGCGCACCCGCGGTGTTCGCCGCACCGCGCAGGACGCCGATGTACTCCACCTGCGCGAAGCACGCGTTCAGCAGTGCGCTGGTACCCGGCGTGGCGGCCGGACTCGACGCGTACGACACCACGATCGGCTTGTCGCCGTGCCCGGCGCCGGCGCTGAACAACTGGTTGTAGGCCACTTCCCACCCGGAGACGATCTGGGCGCCGTTGTCGACCAAGCCGCGCCAGTAGTCGTCCACTCCGCCCTTGAACCGCCCGATCGTGGTGAGCAGGAAGCCCATCCCTGGCGACGACGTCGACGGGTCGAGGAGAGCCGCCATGTCCCGGTACCGGGGCTGCGTGAGCTGCTCGAGAGACGTGGGCGCCTCGATGCCGTGCTTGTCGAACCAGGCATCGTCGACGTTCAGGCACACGTCTCCCCGGTCGACGGCGGTGAGTTGCCCGGGCGCGCCCTGAATGTCGTACTTCGCCGAGCCGTCGACCGCGGCGGGCGAGGTGTAGGGGTCGAGCGCCTTGGCTTCGATCGGCCGGGCCGCGAAGGTGTTGTCGATACCGAACACGGCGTCGCCCTTGGGCGATCCCGGGGTCAGCGACACCACTGAGGAGAGCTGCCCGGCATCGCCCGAACGCACGATCTTGAGTTCGGTACCGGTCTGCTTCTCGAACCGGTCGATCAGGTTCTGCGGCAGTTCGAACGAGTCGTGCGTCAACAACGTCACCTCGTCGGCACCACCCGATCCGGAGGTACACGCCGACGTCGCCACCAGCACGGCTGCCAGTGCCGCCGCCACGACGGCGCGGTTGCGCCGCGCGCTGCCGAAGCGCGCGTTGCCGAAGAAGGCCATCTGCTAACCCACGTCCCCTCGATAGAGAAGCCCACAGATTTCGCCTGCGGGCCAGTTGTTGGTCACCTGAGGCGAATCTAACCAGTTGACGGTGCGTATCCGCATTCGGAGGGCATCCGCAGCCAAAACCCCTCCAACCTCTTGTGTAACAATTTTCACACACGTCTCAGTAGTTTCATGGGATTGTGGCTACACTCGCCTCACTAGACAACTGTTCGTCGACCGAAGAGGATTCAGCCGTGCGACTCGCGCGCTCCCGCCGCACCGCCGCAGCCGTCGCTGCGGCAGCAGTCATCGCCCCCGCTCTGCTCGTCCCGTCGACCGCATCGGCCGAGCCCGCGAAGGACGCTCCGGCCGCGCAGCAGGAGCTTCCGATCCCGGACGCCGCTCACGCGCCCACCGTGGAGCCCAAGGTCCTCGAATCCCTCGGGGCACTGACTCCGGCCCTGATCGGCTCCGCCGCCACCCGCGACTCCGACGGCAAGGTCAACACCGAGCTCCTGGCCCAGGTCCGCAAGCTGGCCGACAACCCGGCCGTACCCGCCGAGGCGCAGGACGTCTGGCGCTCGCTGATTGATTTCCTGGGCGAGCCCGGGGCCAAGGAGGCCGCGAAGACCCTGTCGCTCGAGGCGACCCCCGCGGCCGAGAAGAAGAAGAGCGACGCGCCCGACATCCCCACCGGCCCCGGCAAGCCGCGGATCCAGCAGTTCCTGTATCCGACCCTGGGCTTCGGCTGCATGCCCGGCGGCGGCAATTCGGTCGGCATGGCCCTGGTGACGGCCGGACCGCAGGCCGCACCGGCACCCGGCCCGAAGCGCGGCCAGGCCGGCTACGTCTACACCAGCCTCGGCACCGGGCCCGCGGTGAAGTCGGCACAGAAGCTCTTCGTCACCTGGCTCAACATCGACAACGGCCGCACCGGACAGCAGGCGCTGCTGCCCAATCCGAAGATCAACGCCACCAATGGCCCCGGCACGTTCACCGGCATCGCCAACACCGGCCGCGGCCGGATCGTGTCGACGATCTACGGAACCGTGACGACGAAGATCAAGGGCAAGAACGTCTCATGCATGATCGCTCCGACGATCGGCACCGCGATCATCTGAGCCCCTCGACCCGAGTTCGATCAGAGCCCTGGACCATCGGAGGTCCGGGGCTCTGATCGGTTTCGGGGGCGCCGCCGCACCTTGTGACGGACATCGCTATGGCAACGAAAAGCTTTGTGGCGCAACAGCTCCGACATCTCCAAAGGGTCGCATCCAGGTAACGACTCGGACTCGCTCCTTGAGAAATCCAGCGGTTGATTCTCATTATTAACTTAAGAAACTTTAGTCACATCAGCCACAGCGGTCACGGCCGCCGTGGCCGTTGCGCAGTTGTGGAGGTAAGCCAGTGAGTCCACGCACGTACCGATCGATGCGGTTCGGCATCGCCGGGCTCGCAGTCGCCGCCGCAGCACTCGCTGTGCCGGCCGCCGCCGGGGCCGATCCGGCGGCACCGTCGCCCGAGGCGAGCACTCCGGGCACCGCCGTCCCCGAGACGAGCGCCCCGCAGAGCACAGTCCCCGACTCCACGGCACCGTCGGCACCCGACTCCACCGCACCGCAGACGGCCGCACCGCAGGCCGATCAGGTGCGCACCCTGCCGACGATTCCGGGCGACGCCGCGCTCGCCGATCTCTTGCGCAAGCTCAAGGCCACCGGCGGCGACGAGAAGGCCGTCGAGGCGATCACCGCCATCCTCTCCTCCGACGGCCGGCTGGATCTGTCGAAGTACCTGGACAGCGCGAGTGTTCTCAACGGCATCGGTCTCGACGGCGCCGGCCTCGAGAAGCTCGGTCTGGGCAGGCTCGGACAGAGCGACCCGCAGACGCCCGCCCCGGTCGCAGCCACCGTCCCCGCGGCGCCCGCACCGGCTCCCGCCGCCGACGTGCTGACCGTGCTGCAGAAGGTCACCGGAACGTCCCTGCTGTCCCCCGCCGTGGCTCCGCTGTGCGCCGAGCCCACCCCCGACAACCCGCTCGGACTCACCACCGCCCCGGTTCTGGCGGCACCCGGCCCGTGGCCCACCGTCGCCGCCGACCGCACCGGGGTGCTCACTGCGCTCACCTCGCTGTTGCCCGCCGACAGCAAGGAACTGCTGACGGCGATCGGTGAGGATCAGACGGCCTTCGCACTGGTGCCGCCCGGCAAGCCCGACTCGGACCAGTTCCGCGTCGCGTGGTTCAACACCACCACCATGAAGGGCGGCCTGGCCGATCTGAAGCCGCTGTCGGAGGCCGCTTCCGCCGGACCGCTCAAGCAGTTGCTCACCGACACCGAGAACTTCCACGGCGTCCGTCTCGCCCGCGTCGACACCGGTAAGGGCCACATCCTCTCGGCGGTCTTCGGCACCACGACCACCGCCGGCCGCACCTGCTTCTTCCTGCCCGCGCTCGGCACAGTCCAGAACTGACTAGTTCAGGACTGACGCCGATCCCTACTGTGCCGGCCGCACCGGCACTCTCTCACTCCGCCGCAGCCCGGCGGCCCGTCGTAAAGGACCGAATAATGATCACCGCCCGGAAGCGGCTCGCCCGCACCCTCGTCGTGACCGCCGCGGCAGCCGCGCTGACGGTCGGCGGCGTCACCGGCGCACTCGCCGTCGCCGATCCGGAGGACGCCCCAGCCCCCACCGGCGGCCAGACCGCGGGATCGGTGTTCGCCAACCGGACCATCGACGACCGGGCGCTGGTGCCGGGTGCCGCCGCCGGCCAGCAGTACAGCTACTGGTCCGTCGGCGCCGACGAGCGTCTGCATCTGTCCACGGCTGTGCTGCTCGAGCCCCGGGGCAAGGCGCCGGCGGCCGGCTGGCCGGTCGTCGTCTGGGCCCACGGCTCCGACGGCTGGAACGATTCATGTGCCCCGTCGGCCAAGCGCGATGCCGACGACCGCTCGACGCTCAGCCATCTGCTCGGTCGCGGCTACGCCGTCATCGCCCCCGACTACGCGGCCGTCGGCGCGCCGGGTTCACCGCAGTACTCCGACGTCGACGCGACCGCGCACAACATCGTCGACGCGGTCCGTGCCGGAGCCGACGTGGGCTCGTCCTCGCTGTCGCCGAAGTGGGCGGTGGTCGGCTCCACGCAGGGCGCCGCAGCCGCCACGTCGCTGGCCCGCAACGCGACCGCGTGGCAGACCGGTGAGCTCGACTTCCGCGGCGCCGCCGCGACCAGCATTCCGGCCGGCTACGACGACGTGGTCGCCGGCCTGAGTCCGTCGTCCTCGGCGGTACCGACGGCCGTGGTGGCCGACGTCCTCTACACCCTGGCGTCTCAGAGCACCGAGGACCTGGGCACGATCCTCACCCCGCGCGGCGAAGCCCTGGTCCAGAAGGCTCAGAAGCTGTGCACTTCGGCGCTGATCAAAGAGATCGGCGGCACGCAGCTGGCCGACCTGGTCTCGAAGCCGCTCGCGTCGAACGCCGCACTCGCATCATCGCTGCGCAAGTCGCTCGCGATCCCGGCACGCGGCTTCAACCGCCCGATCCTCATGAGCCAGCGCCTGGTGGACGAGAGCGTCGTGGTGCCCGCATCGCTGCGGTACGTCACCCAGGCGCAGCTCTCAAGCAACAAGGTCAAGATGAGCACGTATCTCACCGGCGACGAGTCGGCGGGCAAGCGTCAGGAGCAGGCCGCCGTCGACAATTTCCTCGGCGGACTGTTCTGAGTCAGCCCATCTCCTCCAATTCCATGCCCTTCGTCTCCGGCACCTTCGCGCGCACGTAGAAGAACGAGATCCCGGCGCACAGCGCGAAGAAGCCGTAGACGAAGGCCGGGCCCACCCAGCCCATCGCGGCCGGGAACAGCAGCGAGATGGTGAAGTTGGAAAGCCAGTTCACCGCGGTGCACAGACCGAGAGCCACAGCTCGGTAGCGGTTGGGGAACATCTCACCGAGCATCACCCACATCACCGGTCCCCAGCTGGCGGCGAAGGCGATGACGAACAGATTCGCGCCGATCAGTGCCAGCACGCCCCAACTCGTCGGGAGCCGCGAGACCGTATCGCCCGAATCGTCGACGGCGTCGTAGACCTGCGTGAAGGCCACCGATGCCAGCACCAGCCCCACGAACATGCCCACGGAGCCGAAGAGCAGCAGCAGTCGGCGTCCCACCCGGTCCACGAAGCCGATCGCCACAAAGGTCATCACCACGTTGATGACCGCCGTGATCACCGAGGTGACGAACGACGCCGACTCGGAGAAGCCGACCGACTGCCACAGGGTGGTCGAGTAGTAGAAGATGGCGTTGATGCCCACGAACTGCTGGAACACGGCGAGCCAGATACCGACCCACACCAGCGGGTGGAGACCGAACGCCGGCCCGGCGAGGTCGCGCATCGACGCCGCGGACTCGAGCTTCACAGTGCGGCGGATCTCCGCGACCCGGCCGTCCGGATCGGGTTCCCCGGTCACGTGAGCGAGAATCCGCGAGGCCTCGCCGTCACGTCCGCGGACCACCAGATAGCGCGGCGACTCCGGGATCGTCAGCGACAGCACGCCGTAGACGACGGCCGGCACCACACCGACCAGGAACATCCACCGCCACGCCTCGATGTCCAGCCAGAGGGTGTTGGCGGCGGCGCCGGCACTGTCGGCGAGCACCGCGTCCGACAGCAGCGCCGCGAAGATGCCCAGCGTGATCGCGAGCTGCTGCATCGAACCGAGCGCGCCGCGGAACCGGGCGGGCGCGATCTCGGCGATGTACGCGGGAGCGATCACCGACGCGATGCCGATGCCCAGACCCCCGATGAGCCGCCAGAGCATCAGATCCCACACCGTCTGAGTGAGACCGGCGCCGATCGACGAGGCGATGAACAAGGCGGAACCGAGCAGCATCACCTTCTTGCGGCCCCACCGGTCGGCGAGTCCGCCCGCGAACCACGCCCCGAGCGCGCAACCGACCAGGGCGATGGCGACCGCGACGCCGGTGACCAGGTCCGACAGCCCGAACTCGCCCTGGATCGCGTCCACCGCACCGTTGACGACCGAGCTGTCGAAACCGAACAGGAAGCCGCCGACCGCTGCGGCGGTCGAGACTCCGAGGACTCGCATCAGCGGGACGTCTGTGCGCCCGGTCTCCGACGCGGTCATGCGACTGCCGTTCCGGTGCACGACGAGTACTGCGGATTCACCATCGGGTTGAAGGCCATCGCCCCGATCTTCTGATGCACGGTGAACCGCACGGCGCCGCGACCCGGGTGGAGCACGACGTCCCAGTCGGCGGTGTGCGCGCGGGTGGGCACCCGCACGGTGCCGGTCCGTCCGGTCGACAGGTTGCGCCAGGTCACAGTCGTGAGCATCGTCAGCTCGAGCACCGGACCCACCCCGCCTGGATTGTTCGACGAGAGCGTGATGGCCGGCCCCGGCAGTCCGTCCGTCGGGAACGGGCCGCCCGTGTACACATCGACCACGATCCGCAGCCGCGCACCGGGCCACGGATTGGCGCTGTCGCACCGGATGGACCGCACGTACTCGGCGCCGTAGGGCGACGCGTGCGCCTGCGGGACGGCGACGCACCCGGCGGCCAGCACCGCCGCGCTCGCGCCCGCCGCCGCGACCGCCCTCCCCCGGCGCCGTACTCCCCGAACCGATCTCCTGGCTGAGCAGTCTGCAGTACGCATGCTTGGGAGTGTGCCAGCCGGGAGCCGCGAGCGCCGGGACTTCGACCGGGGCGCCGCCGGAGAGGGTCTCGGAGTTCGCCGACGACCGGCGTGCCGATGACCGCGGGCGACTAGCATGAGCGGCATGGCTGACCTCCAGATCGCCCAGGACCCGGTCGCGGACGCACTCCTCTCCACGGACGCCTTCGCACTCGTGACGGGCATGCTGCTCGACCAGCAGTTTCCGATGGAACGGGCGTTCGCCGGACCGGCGAAGATCCTGGAGCGGTTCGGCACCCTCGATCCGGTGGCGATCGCCCACGCCGACCCGGAGGCCTTCGCCGAGTTGTGCGCCACTCCGCCCGCGATCCACCGCTACGGGCGGTCGATGGCCGGCCGGATCCAGGAGCTCGCCCGAACGGTGGTGGACGAGTACGACGGCGACACCGCCGCCCTCTGGACCACTGCCCGTACCGGCGAAGAACTGTTCGGGCGTGTCCGCGCGCTGCCCGGTTTCGGCGAGCAGAAAGCCAAGATCTTCGTGGCCCTGCTCGCCAAGCAACTGGACGTGAAACCGCGCGGGTGGACCAAGGTGACCGGTGATTACGGCCGCAAGGGATACCGTTCCGTGGCCGATGTCACCGATCCGGAGTCGCTCCAGCGGGTTCGGGACTTCAAGAAGGCCGCGAAGGCGGCTGCCAGGAAATGACGACCGCTACAATCGTCGACCATGAATAGCAGCGCGAACGAAGTCCGGATGGCCGTCAAGCTGCCACTGCGTCTCGGCTTCGCCACGGCCGGTATCGCACTCTCCGCGGTCGAGTCGGTCGTCAACGTCGCGCGGCTCACCGCCGAGAGCATCGAGTCCGAGGTGAACTCGATGCTCGGAATCGACGAGAACAGCGAGATCGCCACTGTCCGGGCTCCGCTCGCGATCCTCAGCCAGGTGGCCGATCTGCTGAGCCCCGACCGCCCCTTCGGCCGGATTCTGGCCAACGGCGGCCCCCTCGACCGCTTGATCCAGCCGGGCGGCGTGATCGACCGTCTCACCGCTCCGGACGGTCTGCTCGAGAAGCTGACCGAGCGCGGTGGCCTGCTCGACCAGATGACGGACGAGAAGGGGATCCTGATGCGGCTGGCCGCGAAGGACGGACCGCTCGACCGGCTCACCCGGGAAGGCGGCGTGGTCGACCAGTTCACCGAGAACGAGGGCATCCTCGAGCGGCTGACATCCGAGGGCGGCATCGTCGACAAGCTGACCGCTCCGGACGGTGTGCTGGAGAAGCTGTCCCAGCCCGGCGGCGTGCTCGACCGCGCCGCTGGCGACGAGGGCCTGCTCGATCAACTGCTCGGCGCCGACGGTGCTCTCGAGAAGCTGATCGCTCCGGGCGGACCGCTCGACAAGTTCACCGAGCTGTCCGAGACGCTCGCCTCGCTGCCGCCGAATCTCGCTGCGATGCAGGAGACCGTCGACCACCTCAACGAGGTCGTGGAACTGCTCAATGCGTCCGTGGCACCGATCGGCGGGCTGGCCGACCGGCTCCCCAAGCGCCTCACCCGCGCCGGAACCGCGGCGACCCCGCAGACACCGACGCGGCCGCAGCTTCCCGGGGACCCGACCGACGACGCCGTCAGCCGGTACCCCGGTCGCTCCTGAGCTACTTCGCGGTCCGGCGCAACCGCACGTTGGCGAACTCGCCGAGACCCCACTGTCCGAGTTCACGGCCGTACCCCGACTGCTTGACGCCGCCGAAGGGCAGGCCGGGCAGCGAGGTCCCGTGCTCGTTCACCATCGCCATGCCGACATCGAGCCGGTCGGCCACGGCCTGCGCGGCCTCGACGTCCGAGCTCCACACCGAACCGGAGAGTCCGTACTCGACGTCGTTGGCCAGATCGACGGCCTCGTCGACCGACGAGAACTTGTAGACCACCGCCACCGGGCCGAAGATCTCCTCGCGGTACGCGTCCATCTCCGGCGTCACATCGGTGAGGACCGCGGGAGCCATGAACGCGCCCGGCCCGTCAAGGGCCTCTCCGCCGGTGTGCAGCGTCGCGCCCTGCTCCACCGCCTGCGAGACCTGCTTGACCACGTTGTCACGCGCGGTGACCGACGACAGCGGCCCCACCTTGGTCCCGTCCTCGGCCGGATCGCCCACCGCGAGCCCGGAGATCGCCGCCGTCAGGTTCGTGACGAAGTCGTCGTAGATCGACTCATCGACGATGAACCGCTTGGGCGAATTGCACGCCTGGCCCGCGTTCATCGTCCGCATGGCTGCGGCGCCGGCGGCCAGCGCCGCGACATCCGGGGTGTCGAGCACGATGAACGGGTCCGATCCGCCGAGTTCGAGCACCGACTTCTTGAGATTGCGCGCCGCGACTTCCGCGACCGCCGCCCCGGCGCGGCTCGATCCGGTGAGTGAGACGCCCTGCAACCGGCGATCGGCGATCATCGTCGCGATCTGCTCGTTGGTCGCGAAGACGTTGATATAGGCGTCGGCGGGAACCCCGGCGGCGTGCGCGATCTGTTCCATCAGCTCCGACGACGCAGCGCAGATCGGGGCGTGCTTGAGGATGATCGTGTTGCCCAGCAACAGATTCGGAGCCACGAACCGGGCCACCTGGTAGTAGGGGAAGTTCCACGGCATGATGCCGAGGATCGGGCCGATCGGCGTGCGGGTGACGATCGACTCCGCGGCTCCCTGCGGATCGAGTTGCTCGGTCTCCAGCAGAGCCGGGCCGTTGTCCGCGTACCAGTCGTAGATCATCGCCGTCAGTGCGAGTTCACCCAGACCCTGCTTGGTCGGCTTCCCCATCTCCTTCGTGATGACCGCGGCCAGTTCGGACGCCCGGTCGCGGTACGCCGCGGCGGTGTCGCGAAGCATCTGTACGCGCTGCTCGATCGGGGTCTGCCGCCACTGGCGATATGCCTTCTCGGCGCGTTCCAGGATCGGATCGATCTGGTCGTCGGTGATCGTCGGAAACTCGCGCTCCACGACGCCGGTGGCGGGGTTCTGGGTCACATAAGCAGTCATATGCGAATGCTACGCGTGCGAAGGTGGCGTCGCCGGGCTTCCTCCGAAGGCCGCGCGCACCGCTGCGGCGTACTCGTCGACGGTCCGCGCGGCGGTTCCGCGAGCGGCGATCGACACGGTCACCGTCGCACCGATTCCGTGCACGCCGTGGGTGAGTCCGTGGACCGCGGACAAGGCCGGGAACCCCGCGGTGAACAGCACTCGACCGCCCGCCAGCCGGAGGTCGCCGTCGCCGCGGTTCACCGACGAGACCACGGTCGCACCCGCCACCCGCTCCGGGACCGGCGCCGCGGACGAGAGCCGGACGGCCAGCGATCCCAGTACCGACGGAGCGCGGTCGGCCGCCCAGCGGTCGACGCGGGCCACCGCAGAACGGTCTCGCCGCCGCGCCGCGTCGAGCTGGCTCGCGATCGCCCCGGATCGAGCACGCCGATCGAGGTCGGGGCGCAGATCGACGCCGACGGAGAAGAAGTCGTTCCGGCGCCGAGCCGCCGGTTCTCGGGTCGCCGGTTCACGGGAGACGGCGACCTCTGCGACCACCCGGCCGTCAGGACTCGTCCCGCCGAAGCGCCCGAGCACCTCGGCCAGCCCCACCAGTGCCCCGACGGTGACCGAGGATCCCAGCCGCCGGACCGACGATCGCGGCAGCGTCACCGTCCGCAGCTCCACCGCGCCGGGATCCGGACGATTGAGCACGGTCGGCTCGATCACGTCGGCGCCCGGTGTTTCCGCTGTGCCGCAACGGGATCGGAGCATCCACGCGGCCGCACCGGCGACGGTTCCGGTCGCCAGTCGCGGCACGATGGCCGCGGCGCCCGCGGCGGCGGCCACTGCGGAGGCCACGGCGGAGGGAAGCGGCGCGCCGCTGCGCACCCGGTCGGGCCGACCCTGCGTCAGCAACCGTCGTGCGATCGCCGAGACCCGCCGCCCGCCACCGAGCGCATGCGAGATCTGGAGCACCACGATGTTGGCCGGGCCGTCGGCGTCGGGCACATCCGTGAGCGATTCGAACAGATGCAACCGCCACAGCGGCCCGGCGGTGCGGTCGCCGCTCGCCATGAGGTGCCCCAGGGCGGCCAGGCATTCGGTCCACGTGGTGGCCGGGTGTCGGCAGAACTGCTCGGGACGGGGACGCGACGCGCGCCAGCGCGGATACCCGAGATCCCACGGCACGCGGGCGACGCCGAGACGCAGGTCTGCGATCTCGGACGCGCGGGGCGCGAGTTCGGCGAACGGATCGGCCGACGGGTCGTCCGGCGCGTCGAACGCATACAACAGGAACTGATCGTTCGCCGTGGTCAACGATCGCCAGTACATCGCCGCGTCGGGCGGCGTCAACGCGCTCACGAGACCTCCTCGCCATCGCTCGATGGCAACGTGGGCATAATGCGGTGCAGTGTCAGGCGTCGCGGCCGCGGCGCCGGAAAGGCTCCACCCGTGTCCAGTGCCCCCACACCCGCACAGCCCACTCCCGGCGCATCCGCGTCCCGGCCGGAGTGCGTGTACCGCCTCGATGACATTCCACCCACCACACCGGTCATCGTAGGGGTCGGCCAGGCAGCCGAACGCATCGACGACGCCGACTACGCGGGCCTCTCCGAGGCCGACCTCGCGGCCCGCGCGGTGAGCGCGGCGCTCGCCGACACCGGGGCCGACGACGTGGCACGCCTCGTCGACACCGTGGTGGCGGTCCGATCGTTCGAGCGGTCGAGCCCGGCGTCGTCGTCGCCCTTCGGCCGGCCGGACAACATGCCGCGCGCGGTGGCACGCCGCACCGGCATGGATCCGCGCAGGGCCGTCGAAGAGGTGACCGGCGGGCAGAGCCCGCAGCATCTGGTGAACGAGTTCGGCGCCGAGATCGCCGCCGGGCGTGCCGACGCGGTGGTGTTGTTCGGGGCCGAGGTGATGTCGACGGTCCGCCACGCCCAGCGCTCGGGCACCGCACCGGACTTCAGCGAGACCGTCGGCGGGCAACTGGAGGACCGTGGCTACTCGATCGGCGGCCTCACCTCGATCGACGAGGTGAAGCACGGGGTCGTCATCCCCATCTCCCAGTACTCGATCGTCGAGAACGCGCGGCGCCACCGTCTCGGACTCGGCGCCGCCGAGTACGCGCGGTCGATGGGCGAGCTGTTCGCACCGATGACGCGTGTGGCGGCGCGGAACCCCTTCGCCGCCGCCCGAGAGGAGTTCACCGCCGAGGAGTTGGCGACCGTCACCGACCGCAACCGCCGCGTCTCGGTCCCCTACCCGCGCCGAATGGTGGCTCGCGACCACGTCAACCAGGCCGCATCCGCGGTACTGATGTCCGTCGCGGCCGCCCGGTCGGCGGGGATCCCCGCCGACCGCTGGGTCTTCGTCCACGGCCACGCCGACCTGCGGGAGAAGCCGCTCCTGACCCGGCCGGACCTCTCCCGCGGACCCGCGTCGGTCGCCGCTGTCCGGGAGGCACTGCGCCTGGCGGGCACCGATGTCGACGACGTCGCGCACTTCGATCTGTACAGCTGCTTCCCGGTCGCGGTCTCGCACGTCATCGACGAGCTCGGACTCTCGCCCGACGACCCCCGTGGACTGACCGTCACCGGCGGGCTCCCCTACTTCGGCGGGCCCGGCAACAACTATTCGATGCACGGCATCGCGGAGATCGTGTCGCGGGCGCGGCGCGAGCCCGGCTCGTTCGGCCTGGTCGCAGCCAACGGCGGCGTCTTGAGCAAGTACTCGGTGGGCGTGTACTCGTCCGTCCCCGCTCCCTGGCGTCCGAGCACCTCCGCCGACCTGCAACGCGAATTGGACGCCGCACCGTCGGTGCGGGTGGCGCACTATCCGAACGGCCCGGCGACGATCGAGTCGTTCGTCGTCATCGATCCCGACGGCGAGGCCCCCGGAGCCACCGTGGTCGGCCGGCTCGGCGACGGCGCCCGGTTCGTCGCGGCCGTGGACGACCCCGGCCTGCTCGATCTGCTGCGCGCCGACGACGACCCCATCGGAACGCCGATCTTCGTCCGCGCGTCGACGAACCAGAACCACGCGGCACGCACACGCGACGTCCTCGATGCGCGCCATCCGCGCGCGGCGGTCGGATTCGCCGAGCGGTACGAGCATCTGCTCGTCCGGCGCGAGGGACGGGTGCTCGAGGTGACGATCAACCGGCCCGAGGTCCGCAACGCGCTGAATCCGGCGGCGAACGCGGAACTGGACTCCGTCTTCGACGCGTACTTCGCCGATCCCGATCTGTGGGTTGCGATCCTGACCGGCGCCGGCTCGGCCGCGTTCTCGGCGGGCAACGATCTGAGCGCCGGCGCCCAAGGAGGCCTCGCGATGCCCGCCAACGGCTTCGCCGGGCTCACCGCGCGGCGCGACCGGATCAAGCCGGTGATCGCCGCGGTGAACGGTTTCGCCCTCGGCGGCGGGCTCGAGATCGCCCTGGCCTGCCATGTGATCGTCGCGGACGAGGAGGCCTCCTTCGGTCTGCCCGAAGTGAAGGTCGGTCTGGTCGCCGCGGCCGGCGGGCTGGTCCGCCTCTCCCGCGTCGTCCCGCCCGCCCTCGCCCGCGACATGATCCTCACCGGACGCCGCATCGACGCCGCGGAGGCGCTGGCGTACGGCCTGGTGTCGAGGGTGGCACCGCACGGTGAAGTGATGTCCGCCGCCCGCGCCGTGGCCGAGGAGATCCTGGCCGCGTCACCGGTCGCCGTTCGCGCCTCACTGGCGGCGATGGCCGGATCCGAATCGCAGCCGGACACGGTCCGGGCCGTGGACGAGAGCCTCGCGGTCCTCGACACCGTCCTCGTCTCGGAGGATCTCCGCGAGGGTGTCACGGCCTTCGCGCAGAAGCGCGAACCGCAGTGGAGAGGATGCTGACTCCCCACTGAAACCGTCGCCGACCTGCAGATGTCCGGCTCCCTCTTGAATTACTTGGATGTCCAAGTATATCGTGGTTCACGTCACGAACGGATGCCTCTGGAAGGACGGCGCATGACTGCACTGCGGACCATCGATCACTACCTGAACGGCGCACACGTCGCCGCGACTGGCGCGACCGCCGACGTCTACGACCCCAGCACGGGTCAGGTTCAGGCCACGGTGCCGCTGGCCACCGCCGCCGAAGTCGACGCCGCCGTCGCCACCGCCAAAGAGGCCCAGAAGACGTGGGCCGCCATGAACCCGCAGCGCCGCGCCCGCGTGATGATGAAGTTCATCGAGCTGGTGAACCAGAACATGGACGAGCTCGCCGAGCTGCTCTCGAGCGAGCACGGCAAGACCGTCGCCGACGCCCGCGGCGACGTGCAGCGCGGACTCGAGGTGATCGAGTTCTCGGTCGGCATCCCCCACCTCCTCAAGGGCGAGTACACCGAGGGCGCGGGCACCGGCATCGACGTCTACTCGATGCGGCAGCCGCTCGGCGTGGTCGCCGGCATCACCCCGTTCAACTTCCCCGCCATGATCCCGCTCTGGAAGGCCGGCCCCGCCCTGGCCTGCGGCAACGCCTTCATCCTGAAGCCCTCGGAGCGCGACCCGTCCGTTCCGGTCCGCCTCGCCGAGCTGTTCACCGAAGCCGGCCTGCCCGACGGTGTGTTCCAGGTGGTGCACGGCGACAAGACCGCCGTGGACGCACTGCTCGTGAACCCCGACGTCAAGGCCGTCGGCTTCGTCGGGTCGTCGGACATCGCGCAGTACATCTACGAGACGGCCGCCGCCAACGGCAAGCGCAGCCAGTGCTTCGGCGGCGCCAAGAACCACATGATCATCGCCCCGGACGCCGACCTCGACCAGGTCGTCGACGCCCTCATCGGCGCCGGCTACGGCTCGGCCGGCGAGCGCTGCATGGCGATCTCGGTGGCCGTCCCGATCGGAGACGCGACCGCGGACGCTCTGCGCGCCAAGCTCGTCGAGCGGGTCGAAGCGCTGCGCGTCGGTCACAGCCACGACCCCAAGGCCGACTACGGTCCGCTGATCACCGCCGCCGCACGTGATCGCGTGGTGGACTACATCGAACAGGGCGTCGCCGCGGGTGCCGAACTCGTCGTCGACGGTCGCGGCAAGGGCGCCACCGAGGCCTCGTTCAACGGCACCGATCTCGGAGGCGGTTACTACCTCGGCCCCACCCTCTTCGACCACGTCACCAAGGACATGTCGATCTACACCGACGAGATCTTCGGCCCGGTGCTCACCATCGTCCGCGCGCACGATTACGAGGAGGCGCTGGCGCTGCCCACCGAGCACGAGTACGGCAACGGCGTGGCCATCTTCACCCGCGACGGCGACACCGCGCGCGACTTCACCTCGCGCGTCGAGGTCGGCATGGTCGGCATCAACGTGCCGATCCCGGTGCCGGTCGCGTACCACACCTTCGGCGGCTGGAAGCGCTCCGGCTTCGGCGATCTCAACCAGCACGGCCCCGCGTCGATCATGTTCTACACCAAGACCAAGACCGTCACCTCACGTTGGCCGTCGGGCATCAAGGAGGGCGCCGAGTTCTCCATCCCGACCATGCACTGAGGCCCGTCGCGGAACGAGAGAACAGGCGTATCAGGTAACGACATGCCCTATCCGAAATTGCCCGACGACGATCGGATCGTCGTCGAAGCGGCCCGCGACTTCGCCCGCAAGCGGCTCGCCCCGCACTCTCTCGAATGGGATGCCACCGAGCACTTCCCGGTCGATGAGATGCGCGAGGCGGGTTCGCTCGGGATGGCCGCGATCTACACCAAGGAGGACGTCGGCGGCTCCGGTCTGCGGAGGATCGACGGTGTGCGGATCTTCGAGGAACTGGCGAAGGCCGATCCGGTGACCGCGGCGTTCCTGTCGATCCACAACATGTGCACGTGGATGGTCGACACCTACGGCACCACGGAGCAGCGCAAGCGCTGGGTTCCGAAGATGGCGTCGATGGAGCACATCGCGAGCTACTGCCTCACCGAGCCCGGCGCGGGGTCGGATGCCGCGGCGCTGTCGACGTCGGCCCGCCGCGAGGGCGACGAATACGTGCTTCGCGGCAGCAAGCAGTTCATCTCCGGCGGCGGTGTCTCGGACGTCTACGTGGTGATGGCGCGCACCGGTGACGCCGGCCCCCGCGGAATCTCCACGTTCGTCGTCGAGAAGGGCACGCCGGGGCTGTCCTTCGGTCCGCCCGAGGCCAAGATGGGCTGGCACAACCAGCCCACGGCCCAGGTGATCTTCGACGACGTCCGGGTCTCCGCCGATGCGATGCTCGGCGGCCCGGACGGCGAGGGCACGGGATTCTCGATCGCGATGAACGGCCTGAACGGCGGGCGGCTGAACATCGCCGCGTGCTCGATGGGCGGTGCGCAAGCCGCGTACGACAAGGCGCTCGTCTACGCCACCGAGCGTGAGGCCTTCGGCAAGCCGCTGATCGCCGAACCCACCATCTCGGCGACGCTCGCCGAGATGGCGACCTCCCTGGAGGCCTCCCGACTGCTCCTGTGGCGGGCGGCCGAGGCACTCGACGCCGACGATCCCGACAAGGTCGAGTTGTGCGCGATGGCGAAACGATTCGTCACCGAGAGCTGCTTCACCGTCGCCGATCAGGCGCTGCAGTTGCACGGCGGCTACGGATACCTGCACGAGACGGGTATCGAGAAGATCGTCCGCGACCTGCGGGTGAATCGCATTCTTGAAGGAACCAACGAAATCATGCGGATGGTGATCGGTCGCGCCGAGGCGCAGCGGGTCACCGCCGGAAAGGGCAACCGATGAGCACGATCGCTTTCCTCGGACTCGGTCACATGGGCGGACCGATGGCCGCCAACCTGGTCAAGGGCGGACACGAGGTGGTCGGCTTCGACCTCGTCCCCGAACTGCTGGAAGCGGCCGTCGCCGACGGTGTCCGCGCAGCGAAGTCGGCGGAGGAGGCCGTCGCCGGAACCGACGTCGTCATCACCATGCTTCCCAGCGGCGCAGCGGTGCGGGCGGTGTATGACACCGTGCTGCCGCACGCGACGCCGGGTCAGCTGTTCATCGACAGTTCCACCATCTCGGTCGAGGACGCGCGTGCCGTACACGATCTCGCCGTCGCCGCGGGCATGATGCAGCTCGACGCCCCCGTCTCCGGCGGGGTCAAGGGAGCGGCGGCCGGAACCCTGGCCTTCATGGTCGGTGGCGACGACGCGGCACTGGCCGCGGCACAGCCGATCCTGGCGCCGATGGCGGGCAAGGTGGTGCCGTGCGGCGGACCGGGCAACGGCCAGGCCGCCAAGCTGTGCAACAACATGATCCTGGCCGTGCAGCAGATCGTGGTCGGTGAGGCGTTCACTCTGGCGGAGAAGCTCGGGCTCTCGGATCAGGCGCTCTACGACGTGGTGACCGGTGCCACCGGCAACTGCTGGGCACTCTCGGCCAACTGCCCGGTGCCCGGGCCGGTCGAGACGGCACCGTCAGCCAACGACTTCCGGCCGGGGTTCGCCACTGCGCTGATGAACAAGGATCTGCACCTGGCGATGGACGCCGTGTCGACCACCGGCGCCACCGCACCGCTCGGCTCACACGCGGCCGAACTGTACGACGCCTTCGCCGCCGAGCACAGCGATCTCGACTTCAGTGCGATAATCGAAACCCTGCGCTGATCTCGAGCTCGGCGCAGCCGTAGACGATGGGAGTGGTGTGGCCGGGGTGGATCATGAGTCGAACGAGCGCGACCCGATCGCCCTGGCCCGCCGCAACTGGGAAGACGCAGGCTGGGGCGGCGACATCGCCGACGGCATGGAGGCCGTCACGTCGGTGATGCGCGCGCACCAGATCATGCTCGCGCGCGTCGAGCAGGAGCTCAAACCGTTCGGCCTCACCTTCTCCCGTTTCGAGCTGTTGCGGCTGCTGGCCTTCACCCGGCACGGCGAACTGCCGATCTCCAAGGCGAGCGACCGGCTTCAGGTGCACGTCTCCTCGGCCACCCACGCGATCGCACGCCTCGCCGACGCCGGGCTGGTGAAGCGGATACCGCACCCGAGCGACGGCCGCACCACACTCGTGTCGATCACCGATGACGGCCGGGAGTTGGTCGAAAAGGCGACGGCAGTGCTGAACAACGGCGTCTTCTCCCATGTCGGAATGACCAGCGCCCAGGCGCGTCAGTTGGTGGAGTCGATCCGGTCGCTTCGGCGTGACAACGGAGATTTCTAGACACTCGCGTTTTCGGACGGGACGCCGTTCGGTGTGGTCGTGGTCTCCATCCGTCATCGGCGTCTGGCCGTCGTGCGACCGGGTGGGTAGCCTTCGTGGCGACGCCCCGTGGCGGGGCGCCCGGACGAGCCCGCCGTACCCGGTCTGCGACAAGACGGTGGACGAGGAGCACTCATGCACTGGCTCGTTCTGATCCTCTCCGGCGTCTTCGAAGCGGTGTGGGCCACCGCCCTGGGACGGTCGGAAGGTCTTCTCCGCCTCATCCCCACCATCGTCTTCTTCGTCGCACTCGTCATCAGCATGGGCGGCCTCGCCTACGCGATGCGCGAACTGCCGACCGGAACGTCGTATGCGATATGGGTCGGGATCGGCGCCACCGGAGCCGTCGTCTTCGGCATGATCACCGGCACCGAAACCGCGAGCATCGCGAAGATCGTGTGCATCATCGCCATCGTCGGAGGCGTCATCGGGCTGAAGCTCGTCAGCTGACGGCCACCGCACTTCCGTGCTCCCGGCCGGGTGTGTCCGGTCAGGCGGCCAGGAGTGTGTCGAGGTAGTTCTCGATGCGAGATTCGCTGGGTTCGGGCGGCGGCTGCGGTTCGTGGCCCGGTAACAGTTCGGCGTGGTGGATCTGGTTGATCCGCCACCCGGGCGGTCTTGTCCCGCCGCGGCTGGTGTTGCCGCTGGGTCGCCAGGCGACGCGGCCGGCGTGGGGACCGTCGATCAGGATCATCGTCTGCCATTGCCCGCGGCGGGGGCCGACGGAGCGATTGTGACGCCCGCACGCCGCCCCGAGGTGGTCGATGTCGGTGGGCCCGCCGTCGGCCCAGTCCGGGAAATGATGGGCCTGCGTCCGGGAGAACGGGGCGTCGCAGCCGGGGGCGGTGCAGCCGCGGTCGCGGGCGAAGAGCATCAACCGCTGCGCCCGCGACGCCAGCCGCCGTCCCCGACCGAGGTAGAGGGCTTGTCCGGTATGACCGGAGAAGACGGCCAGATGCGGGGTCGCGGCGGCGGCGACCTCGATCAACTCCGCCACCGGCACCCGGGTCCCGGTCGCGGTCAACGCCACCCCCGCCCGCTCGGCCAACTCCCGGTCGGTGACGGTGACGACCAGATCACCCGACCGCCGACCACCCCCAACACCAGTGCGGGAGGCGCGCAGCAGCGCCTGCAGACCATCGTGGGTGCGCTGCCCCGGCGTGCGAGTATCACGCTCCACCGCGGCCGCCAGAGCGGCCGGGTCGGCCGACTCCACGGTCCCCGACGGGGAGTCCGGGTCGTCGGGGTTGTTCATCCCCGGTGCCGCCCACGACGGCAGTGCCGCCTCCATTTCCGCCCGCAACGCCGGGGTCAAATACCCGCGGACTTTGCTCATCAGCCGCAGATCCTGTGGCAGGATCGTGAAGCCGCGCAGGCGTTTGCGGTCGCGTTCGTCGGTGACGGTCCCGTCCGGATCCAGGTGCGCCAGCAGTCGGATGCCGGCGGTGCGGACACCGGCCGGACTCAACTCGCGGGCGACCCACGCCAGCTGCGCCTCGGCGCGTGCTCGGGTGCCGGCGTCGATGGCGGTGGGGATCTTGTCCATGACGGCGTCGATCTCGCGGACGTGGTCGGCACCGATCGCACCCTCGCCCACCGCGACAGCAGTCGCCGGCAGTACCGGTTCGCGGGTCTGGCCTTGCAGGTCGGTGAACCGTCCGATCCCGGCGGCACTGACACGTCGGCGGCGGGCGGCACCGTCACCGAGCCGCAACCCCTGCGCCAAATACTGATGCACCGACAAATACCCCGCCTTGCGATACACGGCCCGGTCGGAGACCTCCACCAACACCGCGGCGTCCACACCGTCGAGACGACGATGAGTACGTTCCAATGTCTCGACGGTTTCCAGCAGGGTGTCTTCTGGGACCGCGGACAGTGGCAGGGACGCGAACTTGGTCGCCGCAGCTTCCAACAGGCGGGCGAGGTCGGCCGGATCGTCCGGCAGCACTTCTGACGCGACCATCGAACCCACCCCCCTCCACCTGCACAGTGCCCGAGAACACTCCTGCTGTGCTTCTATGTTCGAATCATACCGCCGCCCTCTGACAAAGCCGCCGCCTCACAACTCGATGCCCGATCGTGCCGCCAGCACAGCGGCCTGCACCCGCGACTGCACGCCCAGCTTCATCAGCACCCGCGAGACGTGGGTCTTCACCGTCGCCTCCCCGATCATCAGGCGGCGGGCGATCTGCGCATTCGACAGTCCGGCGCCGAGACCGCCGAGGACTTCGATCTCCCGCTCGGTGAGGTCACTCAGATCCGGAGCGGGCTCGGCGGGACGTGATCGCATCGCGTCCACCACCACCCGGGTCACCGCGGGATCGAGCACCGCGTCGCCCTGCGCGACACGTCGGACACCGTCGACGAGTTCCGCGCCGGACGCCGACTTCAGCAGAAACCCGCTCGCTCCGGCCGCCAGTGAGCCGAGCACGTATTCGTCGATGTCGAAGGTCGTCAGGACGAGGACGGCCGCGTCGGTACGCGCCATGACTTCGGCGGTGGCGGCGATTCCGTCCGTCCCCGGCATGCGGACGTCCATCACCACCACGTCCGGCCGCAGCCTCTCGGCCGCGTCGACGGCATCGGCACCGTTCGACGCCTCGCCCACCACGCTGATCTCTCCCGACGACTCCAACACCAGCCGCAGGCCTTCTCGGACCGCGGCGTGATCGTCGGCCAGGACCACTCGCGTCCGGCTCACGCCCGCACCACCGGCACCCGCACGCGAACCACCCATCGTCGGCCCTCCACACCGGCGGTCGCGGACCCGCCGATGCTCTCGGCGCGAATCATCATGTTGCGCAATCCATTTCCTCCCGATCCGTCGCCTTCGCCGCGCGCCATCGCACGTCCGTCCGTGAGACCGTTGCTGACCGTCATCTCGACGATCTCTCCGGCTGAGACCAGTTGCACCGCGACGGGCTGTCCCGGCTCGTGGCGCGTCGCGTTCGCCAGCGCCTCACCCGCGATCCGGGTCAACACCGTCTCGATCGCGAGCGGAAGACCTTCGGTGTCGCCGTGCACCTCGACGGCCGAGCCGACCGCCTCCGCCGCCGTCACGAACGGAGCGAGTGACGACCAGCGGACAGTCGGAGTGTCATCGCCGTCGGCGGCGAGCACGTCGATCATCTCCCGCAGCTCCGACAGCGCCGCCAGGCTGTTGGAGCGCATCGAGGCGATCACCGGCTTCGGGTCCGGTGCCTCACGTGCGGCCTCGGCCAGGATCGCGATCGCCGACACGTGGCCCGCCACCGTGTCGTGCAGTTCCCGCGACACCCGGCGACGTTCCTCCGCCAGCGCCGCGGCGTGCTCGGCTGCGGCGGCCGACTGTTCGGCCCGCGCCGCCCGGATGGTGGCGTGCACCGACTGCGCGTAGCCCAGCGGCGAGACGAGGAAGGCCACTCCGAGCAGGCCCACCAGCACACCGGCCCGCGGATCCGCCGCGAGCGCCACAGCCACCGCACCCGCGACCGTCACCGCGAAGCAGGCGACACCGACGAACCTGCGCAACCGCGCGGATCCGACCGTCATGACCGCGAAGATGACGTCGGTGAAGGAGATCCAGAGCGGAAGGGACGCACCTGACGGAAGGTCGAGCGCGATGAGAACCACCATGATCGCGAGCGCCGCCGACGGTCGGCGAGGCGCCGCGAGCTGAACGACGAACGCCGCCACCAGGATCGCGATCTTGACCGGAGCCGAATGCCCGCCCCAGCCCTGGATCAGCGTGAACGCCCCACTGACCCACAGCAGCAGACCGACGACCAGTGTGCCGAGAGCCGACACCGTCGTCGACGAGAATCTGGGAATCGACATCATCAGACATCACTACAGCACACGTCGCGGGGCTTCGGGTCCGCCGAAGGGATGACGCCGACGAGCCGAATGAGGGATGTGCCTTCGGGCGATCCGCCCGATGCTGAACGCATGAACGATCTGACCGACCCGGTACTGCTGACCATCGCCGGCTGTGAAGTCGGCTTCTGGGTACTCGTCGCCGGCGGACTGGCGTTGCGCTACCTGGTCCGCGCGCAGCGCCTCTCGACACTGGTACTGGCGGCCGTCCCGGGGCTCGACGTCGCGCTCCTCGCGGCCGTGGCACTCGACCTCCACTCCGGCGGCGACGTCGGGTTGGCCCACCGGCTGGCGCCGATCTACTTGGGCGTGACCGTCGTCTTCGGACCGCGGCTGATCCGGTGGGCCGATGTCAGGTTCGCGCACCGGTACGCCGACGGCCCGGCACCCGTCCCGGTGCCCAAGCGGGGACCGGTACGGCTCCGGCACGAGTGGGCCGAGTTCGGCCGCTGGCTCGCCGCCGCCGCGATCGCCGGAGCGGTGGTGCTCGTCCTCGGTTTCACGGTCGCCGACGCCGGCCAGCGCGACGAATTGTTCAGTCTGTTCAAGACTCTCGGCGTCATCACCGCGATCTGGCTGCTCACCGGGCCGGTGTGGTACGCGGGGTCCGCGCGAGGAGCGTCGTCCGGCTGAACGGTGGCGCCGTCTACGATCGCCACACCGGATCCCTCTTGCCCAGGAACGCAGAGATACCCTCCTGGGCATCACAGGTGACGGCGTTGGTCGCCATCACCTCGGTCATCGCGGCGTACGCCTCCGGCTCGGTGCGATCGATCTGGTCGTAGAAGGCCCGCTTACCGATGGCGAGGGTGTCGCCGCTGAACCGGCCGATCCGCCCGGCCAGCTCCGCGACGGTGCTCTCCAGATCGGCGGCGGGCACGGCGGTGTTGACCAGGCCCCATTCGACGGCGGTCGCGGCATCGGCCATGTCGCCGGTCAGCAACATATGCATGGCGCGCTTGCGCCCGACGGCACGGCTGAGCGCGACCATCGGAGTGGAACAGAAGAGCCCGATGCGGACGCCAGGCGTGGAGAACCGTGCACTGTCGGCGGCCACCGCGAGATCGCAGGTGGCGACCAACTGGCAGCCCGCTGCGAGCGCCATTCCCTGGACCTGGGCGATCACCGGCTGGCGAACGTCGTGGACCGCCGTCATCAGGTCGGTGCAGGCCGCGAAGATCTCCCGCTCGTCGTCGACCGTGCGCTCGACCATCTCCGACAGGTCGTGGCCGGCGGAGAACGCCGGACCGTGCGCCTTGATCACGATCACCCGCACCTCCGGGTTCTCGCCGAAAGTGCGCAAGACTTCGGTGGCAGCCCGCATGGTGGCCAGTGACAAGGGGTTTCGGCGGTCGGGGTCGTCGAGGGTGAGGACGCCGACGCCGTCGGAGACGGACGAGGACACAGCGGAATCAGTCATCTCACCATTGTCGTCCATCCCCGCCGACCGTACGATCGGTTGACATGAACGTGCCGACCGATCTGCTCCGGGATCCCCTCGTGTATCGGCTCGCCGCCGCGGGCCAGTCCGCCGATGCGATCATCTGCCTCGGCCCGATCCCCTACGTCGCGCGATGTCTGGACGACGTGGGCTATCCCGCGGACCAACGGTGGGTGTTTCCGGTGGTCAAGGCCGCGTCGGCGGCGGGACTCGCCGCGGCCCCGAGGTTCCCGATGCTGGCCCGCTTCACGGCGGTCATGCTGACGGTGTACTTCTGCCTCGCGGTCGGAGCACACGTCCGGGCCCGCGACCTCCGGCTGAACTTCGCCGCCGCGTCGTCGTTGCTTCTCTTCTACGCGGCGCTCGCCGCCACAGGTCCCCGCCCGGCCGAACGCCCGGGTCCCCGAGCCGAGCGCCGGTAACCGCCCTGATCGGCTACCGCGCCAGGGCCTCGAGCACGCGGTCGGCGTGCACGTTCATGTTGATCTCCGACGCGATCACATCGGCGATGACTCCGTCGGAGCCGATTGCGAACGTGACCCGCTTGGTCGGCATGCCGACCTTCACCAGCAACGATCCACGCCGGACACCATATGCGGAGGCGACGGCGCCGTCGACGTCCGCCAGCAACGGGTAGTCGAGGGTGTGCTCGTCGGTCCAGCTCTTCTGCTTCGCGACGTCATCCCGGCTGATCCCGATCCGCTGCACTCCCGCGGCAGCGAACTCCGCTGCGAGGTCCCGGAAATGGCACGCCTCCTTGGTGCAGCCCGGGGTGAACGCCGCCGGATAGAAGAACAGCGCGACCGGCCCGCCGGCCAGCAGTTCGGAGAGACGTCGCCGTCGACCGTTCTGGTCGGGCAGCTCGAAATCCGATGCGGTGTCCCCGATGTTCATGGTCCCCGACCCTACTCCGCCGGCTCAGGTGAGTCCGGCGTCGTGGATCCGGATCGCGACCTGCACCCGGTTGGCGGCGTCGAGTTTGGTGAAGATCCGGGAGATGTGGGCCTTGACCGTCGCCACCGACATGTACAGCTCCGAGGCGATCTCGGCGTTCGACGCGCCCCGAGCCAGACAGACGGCCACCTCTCGCTCACGACCGGTCAGCGCGTCCACCGCCTCCCGGGCCGTGGACTCCCGGTTTCCGTCCCGGCCGTCGACGACCTGCTTGATGAGCGCCGCAGTGACCGACGGGCTCAGCGCCGGCTCCCCAGCCAGCACCCGTCCGATCGCCGTGATGATCTCCGCCGGCGGAGTGTCCTTCAACAGGAACCCGTCGGCGCCGACAGCCAGCGCTCGGACCACGTACTCGTCGGCGTCGAAAGTGGTGAGCACGATGACGGCGGGCGGATTCGGTGCCGCCTTGAACGCGGCGGTCGCGTCGATACCGTCCATCACCGGCATTCGCAGATCCATCAACAGCAGATCGACCGGATCGGCCGCGTACCGGGCCAGTGCCTCTCGGCCGTCTCCTGCCTCGGCGATCACCTCCAGACCGGGGTCGCCGCCGACCAGCAGCCGGAGTCCGGACCGGACCAGCGGATCGTCGTCGACGATCATCAATCGAGACGTCAAGTCTGCCACGGTAGCCACACCCGCAGGACGAACCGGCCGTCGGCCGTCAGATGCGCCGACTGCCGCCCGCCGCGAAGCTCCACCCGCTCGGCGAGACCGACGAGTCCGAAGCCGGACTCCGGCACTCTCGACTTGTGGTCGCCGATGGGCAGCGGGTTGCTCACCACCAGGTCGACACCGCGGTCGGGTGCACCGTCGAGGCCGATCGCGACCGCTGTCGCCGGAGCGTGCTTGCGCGCATTGGTGACACCCTCCTGCACACAGCGGTAGAGCGTGCGCCCCACCCCGTCGGGGATCGCCGCCAGGTCGGCGTCGCAGTCGAAGGCGAGATTCATTCCGTGCCCGCGGTTCTCGTCGATGAGGTCGGGGATGTCGGCCGCTCCGGGCTGAGGCTGCTCGGGCGACGCGTCACCGGGATCGTCGCGGAGCACACCGAGCACCTCGCGCAACTCGGTCAGCGCCGTCGCCGACATCTGCTCGATGGTCCGCGCCGCATCGCGGACCTGATCGGCCGGCAGGTCGTCGCGAAATGCCAGCGCTCCGGCGTACATGTGCACGGTGGAGATCCGGTGAGCGAGCACGTCGTGCATCTCGCGCGCGATCCGGCCGCGCTCAGTGGCCCTCGCATGCCGGACCCTGGCCTCCTGTTCCGCCTCGGCCAGTTTGGCCCGAGACCGCCACGAGGCGAGAAGTTCACGCCGCGATCCGAGGTACAGGCCCCACGCGATCGTGAGCAGTAGGATCACCGCGACGACGAAGTAGTCGATGACGGTCGGCTCGGGTTCGTCGGGTGGATGCCACAGCTGCGAGAACAGCGAACACACCATCGCGACCGCCGCGACCGGAACGATCTCCCGCCACCGTCGCCGGGTCGACAGCGAGACCAGCGCCAGCATCGACGGTCCGGCCGCCGACGCGGACACCGTCGAAGCCACGTTGGTCGCCATCGCCACCGCGACCGGATACCTCCGACGCCAGTGCACCGCGATCAACGACAGCACGCCGAGGAGCAGATCAGCCGCGAACCACCACCTCGCGTACTGCCACTGGTAGCCGGCCCGCGTGCCCCAGACCAGTCCGGAGACGGCGAGCACCACCGCGAGCCGCCACGCATGGCTGCGCCACGTGAGCTGTGGCTGATAGTCGTCGGGGTGCACGTGTGTCACCGTATCCCGCCGCCCGCGGTGCTCCCTCGTGCGCCGGGTCAGGGTCATACCCTACTTTCGGCTGACCCGGAATCAGTCGGCGGACTGATGTGCCCGGCGCCGGTTCAGAGCAGAATCGTCAGTCATGATCACCGTCGAGCACCTCACGAAGAGATATGGCGACTACGTCGCCGTCGACGACGTCTCGTTCGCCTGCAAGCCCGGCCGTGTCACCGGCTTCCTCGGGCCCAACGGCGCGGGCAAGTCGACCACCATGCGGATCATCGCCGGACTCACTCCGGCCACGGCCGGATCTGCGACCATCGCCGGCGTCGAGTACCGCGACATCCACAATCCGGCGACTCAGGTCGGAGTCCTGCTCGACGCATCCGCCCAGCACGCAGGCCGGACCGGTGCCGAGATCCTGCGACTGTCCGCGATGACCATGGGCCTCGACCGCAGCCGCATCGACGAGGTCCTGAACCTGGTGAGCCTCACGCCGCAGGAGGCGGGGCGCCGGGTCCGCAACTACTCGCTCGGCATGCGCCAGCGGCTCGGCATCGCCAACGCCCTGCTGGGCGATCCGCGGATACTCATCCTCGACGAGCCGGTCAACGGCCTCGATCCCGCGGGAATCCACTGGATGCGCACCCTGCTGCGCAACTACGCCGACCGCGGTGGCACCGTCCTGCTGTCGAGCCACCTGCTCCACGAGATCGAGATCATCGCCGACGATCTCATCGTCATCGGGCAGGGCCGCATCGTGGCGCAGGGCACCAAGGAGCAGTTGCTCGCGGGCACCGGCACCCGAGTCAAGGCCGTCGACGACGCCGGGCTCGGACGCGCGTTGGCCGCGGCCCAGGTGGTCGCGCACCCCGCTGCCGACGGCGGCTTCCACGTGGAAGCCGAACCGACCGTCGTCGGCCGGGTGGCGCTCGACGCCCAGATCCACCTCGTGGAGCTGCGGCCGGGCGACAACACCGGCTTGGAGGCGATGTTCTTGCAGCTCACGCAGCAGACCCAGCGTGAGCAGCCCGTCAACCAGGGAGTCTTCCGATGACCACCACGTATGCGGCCGTCGATCAGACGGCCAAGCCGATCCCGCTCAGCCGCCTGATCCGCGTCGAACTGCGCAAGCTCGTCGACACCCGCGCCGGCTTCTGGCTGATCGCGTCGATGGGTCTCATCTCGGTCGTGATCATGGTGGTCATGCTGATCACCACCGGCAACTCCACCGACAACGGTGACGGCGCCGGCTTCGCCGACTTCTTCGGCATCATGAACACGCCGACCGGCTTCCTGCTGCCGGTGATGGCGATTCTGCTGGTGACCTCCGAGTGGAGCCAGCGCGGCGCCCTGATCACCTTCACCATGGAACCGCGACGTGAACGGATCGTGGTCGCCAAGCTGGTAGCCTCGCTCGTCGCCGCACTGGCCGCAGTCGCCTTCGCCCTGATCGTCGGCGCCATCGGCAATGTGATCGTCGGCGCCGCATATGGCGACCCGAACGGTTCGTGGTCGTTCCCGGCCGCCGGGCTGACCGGCGCGGTGATCCTCCAGATCACTGGTCTCCTCCTCGGCTTCGGTTTCGCCGCGCTGTTCCTGAACACACCGGCCGCGATCGTCGCCTACTTCGTCCTGCCCAACGCCATCGGCCTGGTTCTGGAACTGGTTCCGGCGCTGCGCGACCACCATGTGGGCGACTGGATCAGCACGAGCACATCGTCCGGCCCGCTGATGTCCGACTCCTGGCCGACGGGAGCCGAATGGGCACACTTCCTGGTGGCTCACGCCATCTGGATCGGCATCCCCATCACCCTGGGCATCTACCGAATCTTGCGTTCGGAGGTCAAGTGATCTCAAGCGGTCACCTGACCTGGAAGAGCTGAACGCAATGCCGACTGGCGCACCCGAAACCTCTCCCCGGGTGCGCCAGTCATCTTTCTGCTGTCACCCCGTCTCCGCCGCCTGTCGGCCGGACGGGCGCACGACTTCGCGGTGCCCGGCGTCGATCCGCCGCGTCCAGCCGCGCGCATCGAGGTTCTCGAGCAGCGGGATCGCGACACGGCGCGAGGTGCGCAGTGCCTGCCGCGCCTGCGAGGTGGTGAAAGGCTGCGGCAGCCGGACCAGTTCGCGCATCGCCCGCGCCGGCGCGGTGGGCAGCAATACCAGCCCGTCGCCGAGCCGGAGAAGCCTCCCGGCGCGGTCGGCGGCGGCGAGTTCGCGCACGCCCAGCCCCAGAGCCGCCAGGTCGTCGGCCTCCGGAGCCGCGAACGGATCGGCCGCGAGACGCTTCTCGAGTGCGCAGACGCCCGCTTCGGCGGGGCCGAGATCGGACCTGCGCTCCGGAAGCGACAGCAGACCGCCGCGGGCCGCCACGCCGGCCCCGTCGACCACAGCGCCGAGCAGCGCCGGGTCGGGTAACGAGAGCAGATCCCGCGCCGCGCCGTACGACAGTCCCGCCGCCAGCGGGTCGCGGTCATGCAGTTCCGTGACCGCGCTACGCAGTCGCATCTGCCAGTGATGCATCAGCCGCGTCGTCACCCACCACTCGCCCACCGCCTCGACCCCGTCGGGCACCACCCCGGTCTCCAGGCCGAGGTCGTCGAGTCGGGTACGCCGGACCGCGCCCCGCCGCTGCACCTCGGCGAGGGCGGCGGCGTCCTGTGCCAGACCGGCGAGCGCTCCCGCCCGCCGTCGCGCGTCGCCGCGCCGGACGAGTTCGGGCGGATCGACGTCCAGTACCCGCACGCCGCCGAGGATCCGTCCCGCGCCGGGATCGCGCAGCGCCAGGCGGTCGTCCCGCTGGAGCGGGAGTCCCCTCGCCAGGGTGAGGCGCAGGTGGTCGCCGTTGAGCGGGCGCACGCGCACCGGCACCGCCACCGTGCCGATGTGCGCTGTGAGCCACTCCGGAAGTTCCCGCGGGCCCATCCCCGGCCCCACACGGCAGACGTCGACGAGAGTCGTCACCGGCCAGGCGCCCGGAGTGAGCAGTGCGTCGCCGCGGTGAATCGCATCGTGGGCGACGCCGCGCAGGTTCACCGCGGTACGGCTCACCGGCCGCGCGGCGTCGAGCGGCCTGCCGTGCGACTGGAGTCCGCGGACGGTCACTTCACGACGACCGTCTCTGCCGAACAGGTCTAGACGCTCGCCCGAAGCGAGTGCCCCGGCCTCGAGTGTCCCGGTGACCACGGTGCCCGAGCCGGTGACGGTGAATGCACGATCGACCCACAGCCGTACTCGTCCGGACCGCGGCTGCGGCAGTGCCGAGAGCATCCGGTCCAGCGCGCCGCGCAGATCGTCGAGCCCGGTGCCGTCACGGGCCGAGACGGCGACCGCCTCGGCGTCGGCGAGTCCGGTGTTCGCCAATTCGTGCCGCGCCTGCGCGGTGACCTCGGCGATCCGGTCCGCCGACGCCCGATCGGTCCGGGTCACCACGATCAGTCCGCGGTCGACGCCGAGCGCGGCGAGCGCATCACGGTGATCTGAGGACTGTTCGCGCCACCCCTCGTCTGCGGCGACCACGAAGCACACGGCGGGGGCCGGTCCCAGCCCGGCGAGCATGTTCGTCAGGAACCGCTCGTGGCCCGGCACGTCGACGAAGCCCACCTCCCGACCCGAGGGCAGCACAGTCCAGACGAAACCCAGGTCGATCGTGAGACCGCGCCGCCGCTCCAGTTCCCAGCGGTCCGGCTCCATCCCGGTCAGCGCTTTCACGAGAGTCGACTTGCCGTGGTCGACGTGTCCCGCGGTTGCGACGACGAACACTGCGGTCAGTCCGCCCGCATGGCGGCGCGGACGGCCTCGGCGAGCCGCGAGTCGTCCGCCTCCGGAACGCAGCGCAGGTCGATCAGTGTGAACCCGTCGTGCACGCGCGGCAGCACCGACGGCGTCCCGGTCCGCAGCCGCGCGGCTATCGACTCCGGCAGCCGGACCGCATAGCCGGGCAGCGGAACTCCCGGAGCACCGCCGCCGCCCACGCGGCCGTCGTGCTCGACGACGGTCCCGTCCACGGCCGCCGCCAGCGCCTGCGCTCGCGCCCGCAGACGCTCCGGGTCGGCGTGCAGGTATTCGACCACCGGCGCGGTGGGTCCGGCGACCGTCGCTTCGAGCGCGGCCAACGCCAGCTTGTCGATCCGCACCGCACGCGCCAGCGGGTGCCGCGACAGCCGCTGCACCAGATCTGCCCGCCCCAGGACCAGTCCGGCCTGCGGCCCGCCGAGCAGTTTGTCGCCGCTCGCGGTCACCAGATCCGCACCGTCGTTCAGCATCGTCGCCGCATCCGGTTCGTCGGGCAATGTCCGATCCGGCGCCAGCAGTCCGGAGCCGACGTCCACGACGAGCGGCACGCCCCGGTCCCGCGCCACCTGCGCCAGCTCGCTCACCGGCGCGGCCGAGGTGAATCCGGACACCGTGAAGTTGCTGGGGTGAACCTTGAGCAGACACCCGGTATCCGGACCGATCGCGTCGGCGTAGTCGGAGAGATGCGTGCGATTGGTGGTGCCGACTTCGCGGAGCCGGGCCCCGGTCGACGCGATCAGGTCGGGCAGCCGGAACCCGGCTCCGATCTCGATCAGTTCACCGCGGGAGACGACGACTTCACGGCCGGCGGCCAGCGCCGTGGTCGCGAGCACCAGTGCCGCCGCGCCGTTGTTCACCGCCAGTGCGTCACCGGCCGCCGGGCACGCGGCGAGCAACGCGGAGCGGGTCCGAGCGCCCCGCTTGCCGCGGACCCCCGATTCCAGGTCCAGTTCCACATCGACGTAGCCGGCGGCATCGACCATCGCCGACACCGCGGCCCGGCTGAGCGGGGCGCGCCCGAGATTGGTGTGGACCACGACGCCGGTGGCGTTGAGTACCGGCGTCTGCGCCGAAGCCCGCGCTCGGGTGAGGTCGGCGATCACCGCGGCAGCCACCTCCTGCGGCGGCAACTCACCTCGGCGTGCCCTCTCCTGTATCGCGCGGACACGCTCGACGACTGTGTCCGCCGACAGGCGCCGACGAGCCGCCGCTACCTCCGGCAACGCCAGCAGAGCATCCGTGCGCGGAATCAATCTGCGCGGGTCGTGCTGCGGCGCAACCTGATTCACTCAGTCTCCTGGTCACTCGACGAGAGAGTTTGGCGGAGACGGACGGGAATCGAACCCGCCAGACCGAGATACTCGACCTCACCGGTTTTGAAGACCGGGGGGCCCACCAGGAACCCAGACGCCTCCGCAGACCAACATAGCCGTCTACGCTCGGCCGTGTGACTCAGGTTAAGCGACTGACCGACTACGCCCACGGCGGAGGGTGCGCCTGCAAGATCCCGGCGGGCGAGTTGGAGGACGCGGTGCGGGGCCTCGTCGGACAGCGATCCCCCGATGTGCTGGTGGGTCTCGACGACGGCGACGACGCCGCCGCGGTCCGCGTCGCCGACGGTCTGGCGGTGCTGTCCACCGCCGACTTCTTCACTCCCGTCGTCGACTCCGCCTACGACTGGGGCGCGATCGCCGCGGCCAACGCCCTGTCGGACGTCTACGCGATGGGCGGGCGGCCGGTGGTGGCCATCAACCTGGTCGGCTGGCCTCGCGAGGTGCTGCCGATGGAACTGCTGACGGAGGTGCTGCGCGGCGGGCTCGACGTCGGCGCCCAGGCCGGATGCCCGGTGATCGGCGGTCACACCATCGACGACCCCGAGCCCAAGTACGGCATGGCGGTCACCGGCGTCGCCGACCCCGACCGTCTCCTGCGCAACGACGCCGCCGAGCCGGGGCTCCCCCTCACGCTGACCAAACCCCTCGGCGTCGGCTTGCTGAACAATCGGCACAAGCGGACCGGCGAGGTGTTTCCCAACGCGATCGCGTCGATGACCGCACTCAACCGCGATGCGGCCGACGCCGCCGTGGCGAACGGCGTCCAGGCCGCCACCGACGTCACGGGCTTCGGTCTGCTGGGCCACCTCTACAAGATGTGCCGCGCGTCCGGCGTGAGCGCCGTGGTGGAGGCCTCGGCGGTGCCGGTACTCGACGGCGCTCTCGAAGCCCTCCGCGACGGCTACGTCTCCGGCGGGACGCGACGCAACCTGGACTGGGTGCGCCCGCACCTCGGCGCGGGCGCCGGGGTGAGCGAAGACGATCTGCTGCTGTTGGCCGACGCCCAGACCTCCGGCGGTCTGCTGGTGGTCGGTGAAGTGCCCGGCCATCCGGTGATCGGGCACACCGTGGCCGGCGGAGTGCCGGGCATCACAGTCCGGTGATCGAGTCTCCCGTCACCCCCGCCGCACGGCGGGCCGCGAGCCTGCGCTTCTGCGGTTCGATCGTGTAGCGCGGATCGCGCGCCGACTCCAGGCCCGCATGAAAGACGCCGAACCGCGTGCACGTGGACGCCGCGACCAGCGCTCCACCGGCCGCCGCTGCCAGCGCCCGCCGGCCCCGGCCCTGCCGACCGCCCGCGATCAGCGCGCCCACGCCGCCGGCCACCGCGAGCCGCTCGGCCCAGCGCATCAGCTTCCCCGGCCCGCCGTGGTGGAGGGGTTCGGCGGCCACCGGGTCCATCCGCTGCTCCATCAGCCGCGTCGCCGCGACGTCGCCGATCACACCGAGAACAGCCAGATTGCGGGCCGGTCCCGCTTCCGCTGCGGGCGTGGTGATCAGTGCGAGACCGCCCGCGGCCAAGCTCGCGGAACTGACGAACACGAAGGGAAGATCCCGGTGCATCGCATTCCACGTCGGCATCGCGGTGTCGCCGAGCAGGACCGCGGTGTACGCGGCCAGCGGGGCACCCATCGCGGCCGCCCCCAGTCCCGCCGGGCCCTCGAGTGCCCGGAGCAGCGGTCGGAGCCGGCCGAGCGGCAGCCGATCACCCGTCAGAGCGTCGACCTCCGACGCGGCGGCCACCCCGATCATCCCGCTGTACCCCATCAGAATCCATGAGCCGACGCTCATCGGCGAGGTGACCTTGAAGGTCCTCATCATGTGCAGGAACCGCTCCGGCCGACCTAGATCGGCGACGAGCGCCAGAGCTCCGGCCCCCGCGGCGCCGAGCCCCGCCAGTCGCGCATTGCGGCGCAACACCTTCCGTCCGGTGAGCTGAGCACCCGCGGCGAGCAGTCCGGAGCCGCCGGCGATCCCGCCGAGCACCAGATACGCACCGACGGGCGTCTCCCAGGGCGGCGCCTTGACGACGGGGTGCCCGTAGTAGCCGTTCTCATCGAGATGCTCCACCTGCGCCTGCGGCACCATCAACTCGTCGCCGCGGCGACCGCCGCCCCCGCGACGCCTCCCCCGCTGCGGACGCTGCGGACGCGGCGGACGGAACTGGCCGTATTCGGAACTCGTCACGGTCGCCGGTCCCTTCGCGAGCCGAGGAACGACAGCACGGCGGCGCCCACCATCCCGGCCACCGCCGCACCGGCACGCCGGTACATCCGGGGTAGATCGGCGGTGCACACGCGGGGGTCGGGCGGCAGTCCGTACACCTCCGGCTCGTCGAGCAGCAGGAACACCGACCCGGTGCCGCCGACGCCGTCGTCCTCGTTGGCGCCGTACAGCCGCGCCTCGATCATCCCCTCGGCGTGCAGTTGCGCCACTCGCTCGTGCGCTCGCTCCACCATGTCCGTGCGCCGGCCGAAGGAGATCGACGTGGTGGGGCACGTCTGTGCGCAGGCGGGCGTCTGGTCGTCTCGCAGGCGGTCGTAGCACAGCGTGCACTTCTGGGCGACGCCCCGATTCGGGATCTCGGGCTGCTCACCCTTGCGGTCGCCCTCGCGGACGGTCGGCGCCACCGTGCCGTCGCTGCGGCGCTCCACCACCCCGAAGGGGCAGCCGGCCACGCAGGTGCCGCAGCCGTTGCAGATGTCGGCCTGCACCACCACGGTGCCGAACTCCGTCCGCATCATCGCGCCGGTGGGGCACACGTCGAGGCAACCGGCGTGCGTGCAGTGCTTGCAGACGTCTGAGGACATCAGCCATCGGAATTCCGGCGTGTCCGGCGGCGTCGTGTCCGGTGACGGCGAACTCGGCGCCGGCGGGTCGAGGGGGTCGGCACCGCGGACCTGCGGCATACCCAGGTCCGCCAGCCCTGCGCCCGAGGCTCGTGCCGTGGCGATGCGGTCCGCGTCCTGCTCGACGAAGGCGACATGCCGCCACGTGCTGGCACCGAGAGACACGGAGTTGTCGTACGACATTCCGGTGAACTCGAGGTCACCGTCTCTGGGGTTGCCGTTCCACTCCTTGCACGCCACCTCGCAGGCTTTGCAGCCGATGCAGATCGAGGTGTCGGTGAAGAAGCCGCGCCGGTCCTCGTGAGGATGCCAGTGCGCATCAGCGCTCGGATCGGTCGGTCCGGTCAGCTGGCCCATCACTGCTCCTCTCGCGGTGTGAGACGGCTGTTGTCCGTCTCGACGGTGGCCCCGGACCGTCGCTGGTAGTCGCGCACCAGCGCATCGGCGGCGGCACCGCGCGGACGACGCCCCGCGATGACCGCACACGAACCCACCTTCGACTCCTGAATGAAGACGTTCGGATCCATCGTGACACCGACGAGGTCGTTGGCGGCGTCACCGCTGACCACCGCGTCGTTGCCCACACCCCAGTGATACGGCAGACCCACCTGGTGCACCACGCGGCCGTTGATCTCCAGCGGCCGCATCCGGTCGGTGACCAGCACCCGGGCCTCGATCACACCGCGCGGCGAGACGATCGTCGCCCATCCCTGCGCGGTCAGCCCGCATTCGGCGGCCAGTTCCGGAGAGACCTCGCAGAACATCTCCGGCTGGAGTTCGGAGAGGTACGGCGACCATCGGCTCATGCCGCCCGCCGTGTGGTGCTCGGTGAGCCGGTACGTCGTGAAGACGTACGGGTAGACGCCGGCGCCCGGGTCGCCGGCACTCGGCGCGTCGAGATTGTCCTCGCGGGGGAGCATCACCCTGGCGGGCGACTGCTGCTGCGGATACAGGGCGTTGCGGACCGGCGACTCCTGCGACTCGTAGTGCGTCGGCATCGGACCGTCGACCAGACCGTTCGGCGCGAACAACCAGCCCTTCCCGTCCGCCTGCATGATGAACGCGTCGTCGCCGCCGATGGCGTCGGCACCGATCGCCCCCTCCGGCGGCACCGTCCCAGGCGCGCGGTCGATCGGGAAGTCCGGAACGTCCGATCCGGTCCACCGTCCGGCGTCGGCGTCCCACCAGACGTACTTCTTGCGTTCGCTCCACGGCCGGCCCTGCGGGTCGGCCGACGCCCGGTTGTAGAGGATGCGGCGGTCGGACGGCCACACCCAGCCCCAGTCGGACTGCGTCACACCGCCACCGCCGCCGGGGGTGCGCCGCGCGGCCCTGTTGACCCCGCCGGCGTAGACGCCCGCGTAGATCCAGCACCCGGAGATCGTGGAGCCGTCGGAACGCAACTCGGTGTAGGAGTCGATCGGTTCGCCGGCGTTCGGCCCCGTCAGATGACGGCCGTTGATCTCGGCGAGCACCGCCTCCGGGTCCACGTCACCGTGTTCGTTGCGGCGGTAGTCCCAGGTCAGATCCTGGAGGGGACGGTCGCGCGGGTCGGTCGAGTCGGCCACGCGTTCCCGGATGCGCCTGCCGAGTTCGTAGTAGAAGTCGAGTTCGCTCTGCGCGTCGCCGGGTGGGGCCACCGCCTGGTGGCGCCACTGCACCATGCGCTGCGTCTGAGTGAACGAGCCGGCCTTCTCGACGTGGGTGGCGGCCGGCAGGAAGAAGACCTCGGTGGCGATGTCCTCGGTCTTCAGTTCGCCCGAGTCGATCTCGGGCCCCTCCTTCCACCAGGTGGCGCTCTCGATCATGTTCAGATCACGCACCACCAGCCACTTGAGCTTGGACATCGCCATCCGCTGTTGACGGCTGTTGGCCGATCCGACGGCGGGGTTCTGACCGACGATGAAGTAACCGTCGACATTGCCCTCCAGCATCTCCACCACGGTCTGGTATGTGCCCGCCGGTCCGGTGAGCCGCGGCAGATAGTCGAAGCACCAGTCGTTCTCGGCGGTCGCCGCCTCACCCCACCACGCCTTGAGCAGACTCACCGCGTAGTCCTCGGCATACGCCCAGAATCCCTTGCCGGACGCCGGCCGCACCGTCGCGAGGTAGTCGTCGAACGTGTTGTGCTTGCCCGCGGACGGCATCGGCAGGTAGCCGGGAAGCAGATCGAACAGCGTCGGAATGTCCGTGGAGCCCTGGATGCTCGCGTGACCGCGCAACGCCATGATTCCGCCACCGGGACGTCCGACGTTGCCGAGAAGCAACTGCAGAATGGCAGCCGTGCGGATCACCTGGGCGCCCATCGTGTGCTGAGTCCACCCGGTCGCGTAGCCGAAGCATCCGGTGCGTTCGGGGCCCGAGTTGTCGGCCAGCGACCGTGCGAGGTACTCGAACTCCGCTTCGGCGATGCCGCACATCTGCGTCACCATCTCCGGGGTGTAGCGGGAGTAGTGCCGCTTCAGGATCTGGAACACGGTGCGCGGATCCTGCAGCGTCTCGTCCCGCCCGCCGGTGTACTGCCAGGTGGCGCGATCGTAGGTCCCGGACTCCTCGTCGAAGCCGGAGAAGAGACCGTCCAGGTCGTCGGTGTCCCGGTAGTCCTCGCTCACCAGAGTCGCCGCGTTGGTGTACGCGACGACGTACTCGTGGAAGTAGCGCTCGCGGGTGATCATGTAGTTGATCAGCGCACCCAGCAGCACGATGTCCGATCCCGCCCGGATCGAGATGTGCTTGTCGACCACCGCCGACGTGCGGGTGAAACGCGGATCGACGTGGATCACGCGGGCACCGCGCGCCTTCGCCTCAGTGACCCATTGGAATCCGACGGGATGCGCTTCCGCCATGTTGCCGCCCATGAGCACGATGCAGTCGGCATTGGCCATGTCCTGCAAGAACTGGGTGGCACCACCGCGGCCGAACGAGGCTCCCAGACCGGGAACCGTGGCGGAGTGTCATATCCGCGCCTGATTCTCGATCTGAATCGCGCCCGCGGCGGTGAAGAGCTTCTTGATCAGGTAATTCTCTTCGTTGTCTAGCGTCGCCCCGCCGAGTGAGGCCACACCCATGGTGCGGCGCAAGGGGTTTCCGTGCTCGTCGACGTCCTGCCAGTGCCTGCGACGGGCTTCGAGGAAGCGGTCGGCGATCATGTCGATCGCGGTGTCCCGATCCAGGTCCTGCCACTGCGTGGCGTACGGGGCGCGGTAGCGGACCGTGGTCTGCCGGAGCGGGTTGTTCACCAATTGCTCGCTCGACGCCCCCTTCGGACAGAGTCGCCCGCGCGAGATCGGGGAATCCGGATCGCCCTCGATGGCGATGACCCGCTCATCCTTGACGTACACCCGCTGACCGCACCCGACCGCACAGAACGGGCAGACGCTCTGCGCCATCCGGTCCGCCGTGGCGGTGCGTGACTGCATCGCCTTGGTGCGCGGCGACTCCACCGCGGGGCCTCGGCCCAGCACGTCACCCGACCGCAGTTGCCGGAACACCGGCCACTCGAGGGGACTGAACCTGGACACGTCCCCAACCCTATCGCGTCGGCGCGCTCGGGCCGGCCGGATCGATCCGGAAATCGGCCGTCATCGTCGCTCGACGCGGCTCTCGGTCTCGACGGGCTCTTCCCGCAGCGGCATCCGCGACCAGAACACGTAGCCGATCACCACGCAGGCGAACCAGACGGCGCCGACGATCAGGGCGATCCGTCCGTCCTCGGTGAAGAACAGCAGAACGAAGACCAACGCCAGGAACGCCAGTGCCGCCCAGGTCGTGTAGGGCGCTCCGGGCACCCGGTAATCGGATTCGGGCAGTTCTCCGCTCTTGACCTTCGCCCGGAACCGCATCTGGCAGATCAGGATGGTGGACCACACGACGATGATCCCGACGGTCGAGACCGAGGTGATGTACGAGAACGCGTGATCGGGGTCGATCGCGTTCACGACCACGCCGAGGACCATCACCAGGGCACTGAGCACGATTCCGGCCACCGGCACCTTCCGGCTCGACAAGCGGTCGAGACCGTGCGGCGCGTCGCCGCGCTGTGCCAGCGAACGGAGCATCCGGCCGGTGGAGTAGATGCCGGAGTTGCAGGACGAGAGCGCCGCGGTCAACAGGATGAAGTTGACCAGACCGGCCGCGCCGGGCAGGCCGATGTACTGGAACACCGCGACGAACGGGCTCTCTCCGGCGTGGAAGTTCCGCCATCCGCGGACCGACAGGATCACCAGGATCGCACCGACGTAGAAGATGCCGATGCGGAAGGGCACCGAGTTGATGGCCTTGCGCAGAGTGACCCTCGGGTTCTCCGCCTCACCCGCGGTGACGCCGACCAGTTCCACACCGACGTAGGCGAACATGACGATCTGCAGGCTCAGCAGAGCATTGGTGAAACCGGTGGCGAAGAACCCGCCGTCGTTCCAGAGGTTGGTCACCGAGGGCCCCTCGGCCGGACCGAAGCCGGCGATCGGCAACAGGACTCCGATGCCGACGATGATCATGCCGAGGATCGCCGTCACCTTGATCGCCGAGAACCAGAACTCGGCACGGCCGAACAGGCCGACCGAGATCAGGTTCGCGCCGAACAGGATGACGAGAACCGTCAGCGCGGTCACCCAGCCGGGGATCGCCGGCCACCAGTAGTTGACGTACTTACCCGCCACGGTGATCTCGGCCATGCAGGTGGTGGTCCACACCGCCCAGTACGTCCAGCCCTGGCTGAAGCCGGCGAACCGCCCGAGGAATTCGTCGGCGTACTCGCTGATGCCGCCGGACACCGGCCGGTAGATCAGCAGTTCGCCGAGTGCGCGCATCACGATGAAGATCGCGAGGCCCGCGAGCGCGTAGGCGAGCAGCAGCGCCGGCCCGGCCTTCTCGATCGCTCCGCCCGAGCCGTAGAACAGGCCCGTGCCGATGGCACCGCCGATGGCGATCATCTGGACCGTACTCGCGGTCAGTCCGCGCTGATATCCCTCGTCGGGAGCGCGTTCTTCGCTCGCCACCGTCATTCGGTCACCCCTTCCAGCGTCACACCGTTCAGGGGGACAATTTACGACGTCCTTTGACCCTCGTCACAATCGGACAGCCGCAGGGTCCTCGGTAGGCTCGACCCATGAGCTTCACCGGATTCCCCGAGGCTGCGCTCGACTTCTACGACGATCTCGAGATCGACAACAGCAAAGTGTTCTGGGAAGCACACCGCGACGTCTACCAGTCCAGCGTCGCCGCGCCGATGGTCGCGCTGACCGACGAACTCGCCGACGAGTTCGGTCCGGCGAAGGTGTTCCGCCCGTATCGGGACGTCCGGTTCTCGAAGGACAAGACCCCGTACAAGACCCATCAGGGCGCGTTCGTGGCGGTCGGACCCGCGACCGGCTACTACGTCCAGATCTCGGCCCCGGGAGTGCGCGTGGCCGCCGGCTTCTATCACGCCGACGCCGACACTCTGGCCGCCATTCGCCGCGCCATCGACGACGACCTCCACGGAGCCGAGCTCGAGAAGATCGTCGGCACCCTGGAACGCAAGGGGTGGGAGGTGGGCGGCGACCGTGTCAAGACCTCGCCGCGCGGCTGGAGCGCCGACCACCCGCGGATCGACCTGTTGCGGTACCGGTCGTTGACCGTGAGCCGTGACTACGGTTTCGACGAGGTGATCCACTCCCCCGCACTGGTCGACCGGGTTCGGAAGGACTGGCGTCAGACGAGGCCGCTGGTCGACTGGCTGGTCCGGCGCGTCGGTTGACCGACGGCCGGCCGGGGTTCAGAGATCGAGCATCGCGGCAGCGACCTCGCCGCTCGCCTGCTCGGGCAGTCCGGTACCCATGTGTCGTCCAGGATGAGCAGCCGTGCGCCGGGTATCTCCGCGGCCAGGGCTCGACCGTTGCCCACCGGGAAGAACGGATCGAGCCGGCCGTGGACGACGAGCGTCGGCATCCGGATCTCGCCGAGGTGCTCACGCCAGCGCGGTGCACAGTCGAGCCGGGCGAAGACGGTGCCGCGCTGGTTCGCCATGTGCACGGCAGGAGCCTTCGACGGCGTTCGATCCCAGATCCGACCGGCGAGACGGCCTGCCTGATCCGGGTCGTTGTGAAGGAGCGGCGCGCTCTCGGCTGCATGCGCTACGACGGCCGTGCGATCGGCCCAGTCCGGGCTCGGTCGCGAGAACAGCGCCGCCATCACGTTCGCGTCGTGATCGGGCAGATCGTCGTCGACCGGACCCGGCGCGACCGCCCTGGTGCCGACGAGGGTGAGCGCGGTGAACACATCCGGGAAGTCGAGTGCCGCGACCTGGGCGACCATGCCACCGACACCCAGCCCACCCATGTGCGCGTTGTCCGCTCCGAGCGCCCGCACGAGCGCTGCTGCGTCGCCCGCGAGATCGCGAAGGTCGTAGTCGGGGGCCTCGGGGTCGCTGTCGGCACGTCAGCCCCGCTCGCGCATCACACCGAAGTGCCGGACCGAGCCGGACAAGCCGGGGAGCTCTCTGACGGGCGACCACGTGCGCATTCCGTCGGTGCTGTCGGAGTAGACGTACTTCCCCGCCTTGTACGCGTCGAGATAGATGCGCCAGGCGCCGTTCGGCAACTGCGTCACCGCGGGTCCCTCCACGAATGAACCCCAATCGCCGGGTGCCACGAACCGGTACGGCCCGGCGAGCTTCGACGACACCGCGTGCTGCACGTACTTGTGCGTCTCGTTCTTGGTGAAGGCGTGGTAGGTGGCCCCGACCTTCACGATGGTGGTGTCGATGTGGTCGGCGCCGATGCCGGCGATCGGCACCGGCATGCTCCACAGACGCAGAGACGGCTCCAAAGCGGTCATGACGTAGGGCACGAAGCCGCCGCCGGTGGACATCGACAGGACGACGTGGACCCGCCCGCCTTCGACGAACCATTCGGGCGCCCACGCCTTCGTCGTGAAGGGCGACAGTGACGGAGCGCTCTTCAACGCGGCCGAACCCGACGATCCCGGAATGTTCATCGACCCGGTGCCGTCGCCGGTCCCGGGAAGCAGTGCGCAGCAGAACGGGACCGGATAGTTGCCGATCGGCGTCCAGTTCACCCGATCACGGCTGCGGGCGAAGCCGATGTTCGCGCCGTCTGCGGTGGTGTACGTGACGTAGTACATGCCGTCGGTGTTCCGGAACACGCTCGGGTCGCGGACCCGGCCGGTCGGCGGACGGTAGGCCGCCTTCCGCACCGGCGTGAACTGTGTGCCGTCGCTGGACCCGTACACGTCCATGGCTCGGTCGGTGCCGTTGCTGAACCCGACCATCGTGTACTTCCAGCCGGTCGGCGCCGCATCGCTGCGGCCCGGGCCTGCCAGCAACTGCCCGACCGCTGCGAGCACGACGACCGACACGGCGAGGAGACGAGTGCGCTTCACTGACATCACTGAAGCAGTATGTCCTCCGGTCGCCGGCGGCGGGTGCTCGTTGGCTCAACATCGCGGACGGATCTCGGTACAGTGAGTGCGTGCCCGTGAGGATGGATAACGTCGGCATCGTCGTCGAAGATCTCAGCGCGGCCATCGAGTTCTTCAGCGCCCTCGGACTGTCGCTCGACGGCCAGACCGTCGTGGAGGGTCCCTGGGCGGGCCGGGTGACCGGTCTCGGCGAGCAGCGGGTGGAGATCGCGATGATGGCGACCCCCGACGGGCACAGTCGGCTCGAACTGTCGCGGTTCATCGAACCGGACGTCGTCGCCGATCACCGGAGGGCTCCGGTGAATGCACTCGGCTACCTGCGCGTGATGTTCGCGGTCGACGATCTCGACGAGACGCTGGAGCGCCTGCGTCCGCACGGCGCCGAGATCATCAGCACCGAGATCGTCCGGTTCGAGGACAGTTACCGGCTCTGTTACATACGCGGGCCCGAGGGCATCCTCGTCGGCCTGGCGCAGGCCCTCACCTGACCGGCCCCGACGGCTCAGAGCTCTCGTTTGAGACCGACGTGCTCGGCCCGGTAACCGGCCCGGGCGTAGAAGGCACGCGCACGGATGCGCGCCTCATCGGGGGCGAGTTGGGCCAGGTGTGCCCCGTGCGCGCGACCGTGGGCGTGCGCCCAATCGAGCATCGCAGTCCCGAGTCCGCGGGAGCGCTCTGCTTCGGCGACGCGGAGACCCTCGATCTGCAGCCGCGTGGTGCCGCCGCGCGAGAGGCCGCCGATCACCGTCAGTTGCATCGTCGCGACGGTCCGATCCCGCTCGTCCCGGACCACAGCGAGGTAGTGGGCACGGTCTCGGACCAGGACGTCGAACGCCGCTTCGTACCGTTCCAGTTCGGCGCCTTCGCGATCGCGCCCGATCTCGTCGTCGGAGAGCAGGTCGACGATCGCCGGGACGTCCGACCGTCGCGCCCGCTGAATGCGGAATGTCCGACCGCTCACGCGCAGCACGTCGCCCGCGGACGATCGTGACCTCTCCTGCAGGCGCGCGACGAGCAGATCCAGCCACCCGCCGACGTTGGTCCTGGCCTCCGCGGTGTCCGGATAGCGGCACCGCAGATGCAGGCCGGCCTCGTCGAGGATGAACCACAGCATCACACCGTCGGTTCGGATCACGGCGCCCACGTACTGGGCGTCGATCCGCGCCGAATCGATCCGAACCGGCAGCCGGCGCAGGTCGAGCCACGACACCGCGAACATTCCGGGTGCCTCGGGCATGTCACCGCCCCACGGTTCCAGAATCTCTCGCAGCGGCCAGGATCCGAGGCGGACCGCCTCGCGGACGGCTTCGGCGCAGGCCGACGGGGCGGGGTCGCACGATTCGATGACGGAGTTGGTGATGAACCAGCCGACCGACTCGTGCCAGGCCGCGTCGTAGCGGCTGTGTACGGGGAACACGGCGCGCAGTGGCGTTCCCGCCAGTTCCCGCGTCACCGACGTCATCACCGACACCGCGCCCGAGAGCGTGGACACGCCGTCGGCCCGAGCCTGCGCCGAGAACGCGGCGCTGTCGTCGACGTCGAACACGTCGCGGACCTCCACGCGTTCGGCGCTCGGTTCCGCCGTGCCGAGCGGCAACGGGAAGCGCGGCATCACGTCGCCGCCGGCGGCGAGGATCTGCGCCCATCGCGTCCGGACGTCCGACGGAGCCGCGGGCCGGTTCGCCATCGCCCGAGTGTGCTCGACGAACGCGGGCACCTCGCCGTCGAGCGAGCCGGCCAGTGCGGCGAGCAGGTCGCGCGCCACCACCAGCATCGACCACATGTCGACATGCGCGTGGTCGGCGGCCACGACCACGGTGGGACCCGCGGCCTTCTCCAGCACGCACAGGCGGTGGGACGGTTGCGAGTAGGGCCTGCAGTGCGCGTCGAGCACCGACCGGAGCGCGTCGTTGACGGCTTGGCCGGGAGCCACCGGATGCTCGATCCACGCTCCCGCGCCGATGCGGACCTCACGCAGGCGCGGTCCCTCGCCCCCGTCGACGACGACCGTCCGGAGCGTCCCGTGCCTGTCGACGACCCGCAGCCAGGCGTCGGCGAGGCGGTCGCGCGGAATCGTCTCGGCGAGTTCGAACGAGAGCGCCATCCACGATCCCGGACGGTCGCCGGCACCGACGTGCCTGCGCTGGTCGAAGGAGAGCGGCAGGTCGTCTCCCGGAGCGGACACGGCGACGTCGTAGCCGTACAGTCGCCCGAACGGGAGACGGAGGTGGCCGACGTTGGTGAGCCGCATGAGCGGCTACGCTACCCCTCATCGCGGCGGCCGCAATCCCAGAGGAGAGCCATGACGACGTTCACCGTTCCGGGAGCCGACCTCGACGTCGAGTTCAGTGATGAGCACGGGTGGCCGGTGGTCCAGCTGCACGGCCTCACATCGAGTCGCTCACGCGACCGGACGCTGGGGCTCGACCTGGGCCGCGGCCTCAGCGGCACTCGCCTCCTGCGCTACGACGCGCGGGCGCACGGTCGGTCGACCGGGCGGCCGGAGCCCCGCGACCATCGATGGCCGGTGCTGGCCGACGACCTGCTGCGGCTGCTCGACTCCTGGTTCCCCGGCGAGCGGGTGCACGGTGTCGGGCCGTCGATGGGCACCGGCACTCTGTTGCACGCCGCCGTCCTCGATCCCGGTCGTTTCTCCGGGCTCACGCTGGTGATCCCACCGACCGCGTGGGACAGCCGGCCCGCGATGGCCGAGATGTATCGGGCAGCCGCCGACACCGTCGAGACGGAGGGGATCGACGCGTTCATCGACGCGGGACGCACTGCACCCCGGCCCCCGGCGCTCGCGGGCACCCGCGAGACGGTGCCGGCCGTCGCCACAGACCTGCTGCCGTCCGTTCTGCGCGGCGCCGCCCTCAGCGACCTCCCCTCGCCCGCTCACGTCGCGGCGATCGACGTCCCGACCTCGATTCTGGCGTGGACCGACGACGCCGGACATCCGCTGTCGACTGCGGAGGCGCTCGTCGACCTGCTGCCGCACGCGACTCTGACCGTGGCACGCACACCGGCAGAGATGGCACTGTGGCCGAGCCTGCTGCACCGACAGGTCGCGGAGCGACGGTGACGCGGCACGCTGAGCGCGGACCGTCAGCCACCGAGTCGGGCAGCACCGGATCGGGTAGCCTGACTCGGTGAACGACGTGCTGGACGAGGGACCGTTCTTTCACGGGACGAAGGCCGACCTCGACATCGGAGACCACCTCACCGCCGGGTTCCGGTCCAACTACCGTCCCGAAGTGGTGATGAACCACATCTACTTCACCGCGCTGCAAGACGGCGCCGGCCTCGCCGCCGAACTCGCGGCCGGCGACGGCGAACCACGGGTCTACCTCGTGCAACCGACCGGCGACTTCGAGAACGATCCGAATGTAACCGACAAGAAATTCCCCGGCAATCCCACCCGGTCGTATCGCAGCGTCCACCCGCTTCGCGTGGTCGGCGAGGTCACCGATTGGAAGCGTCTCACGTCGGACGAGCTCCGAACCTGGCGCGAGCGGCTGGCCGCGACTCTCGAACACGGCGGCGGCGAGATCATCAACTGAGGTCGCGCGGCGCGAGGGACCGTCACCGGACCGCGTGGACGAGGCGTACCAGCCGCATCGGCGACAAGTACTGCTGCCGGTCGAAGAAGCCGTCGTCGGTCGCGTCCGCTTCGTCGATATCGGCCTCCACCCGCCACCCGTGCTCGGTGAGCCATTGCGCGACCGAGTCCGGGGACGCCGCGCATTGCCACGGCTCACCGCTCGCGCCCGCCATCGCCGCGACCGCACGTGCGTAGTCGCGGCCGGCGTCGTCACGCAGTTCCCGGCTCAGGTGGTAGTCGAAGACGAGCGCGGATCCGTCGGCCAGCGCGCTGACGTCGCCGAGGAACCTGCGGCACTCATCGGGTGCGAGGTACATGCTGACACCGAGCCAGAGCACGGTGACAGGGCGGGTGAGGTCGACTCCTGCATTGTCGAGATCGCCTACTCGCAGACCGTCGGCGAGATCAGCGGCGACGCTTGTCGCGGTGTCCGCGAGGTCGGCCTGTGCGAACAGCCGCGTCCGCCACTGCAGCACTCCCGGACGGTCCACCACCCACACCCGGTGTCTGCCGGTCGGGAGCCGCAGCGCAGTGGCGTCCAGACCGGCGCCGACCACGACGACTTGGTCGTTTCCCGTCTCGGCGAGCACCGTCTCCGCGTAGCGAGATCGCGCGCACGCGGTCAGGCGCGCGGCGGCGAGGATGGGCGCCTCGGGTTGCGCCAACTGGAAATCGAGAGGCGACGGACTCGTCAGCCGACACAGTTCTTGAGCGGCGTCGTCCACGAGCAAGTGCGGTGGGCTGTCGACGAGCGCGTGCGCTGCGCGCGCTGCGGCGGAGAAGAGTGCGGTCCGGCTGAATGACGATTCTTGTTCTGTCATCGCAACTAACTACCAGGAAGAAGGCCGATATGCCAGCAGCCACGCCGATCGACGGCCCTGGACGGCGCGAGGACGGTCGAGGGGCTGGTCCGCCTCAGCTGCCCTGGATCGTGTAGACGCGCTCGATTCCGGCGGTCATCCGGCCCCACTCGCTCGACGCGACCCGCCTCTGGTGCGCTCGGAACGCCGCCGCGTCGACGAACGTCTCGTCGACCGCCCACACGCCCGGCTCCGACGTCGGCAGCACCGAGAACGCGACGCATCCGGGTTCGGCCCGGGTGAGTTCGACATGTCGCGGCAGAAGTCGCTCGACGATCGCGGTCTGCGCGTCATCGCCGCAGATCAGCCTGCCGCTGACGACGACCTCAGTCATGCCGGACGACTTCCGTTGCGGGTCGAGTGCTGCTCACGTGACGAGGTCATCGGGCGGCACCACATCTAGCCGAAGACCAGGACGGCCTTGCCGACCGCCTTCCCTGAACGAAGCCGTTCTGCGACCTGCTGGAAGTCGGCGACGTCCACGACGGAGTCGATGACGGGCTGGATCTCGCCGCGGGCGACTGCGGGCAGCACGTCAGCGCTCAGACTCTCGAGGATCGGCACGGTCTCCCAGTCGCGGGAGAACCCGAACGAGACGCCGTGGACGGTCAGATGCCGGTAGGACAACGCGTCGAGGTCGATCGTGGACGCGCGACCTGCGAGGCGACCGATGTTGACGACGTGACCGTCCTCGGCGGTCGCGGGAAGGCATTGCGCGAAGGTCTCGCCAGCGACATGGTCGAGGACGACGTCGGCGCCCTTGCCGCCGGTCGCGGCGAGTGTTGCCTGCGTCAGGTCTTCGTCGCCGGTGACGATCACCGTATCCGCGCCGAGACCGGCGAGAAGTTCACGCTTGCCGGAGGTACGTGTGGTCGCGACGACCGGAGAAGCGCCGAGCACCTTCGCCATCTGCACGCCGACCAGGCCGATGCCGGTGGTCGCGCCCGTGATGAGAACACTTCGCCCCGGCACGAACCCGGCGACAGTGAGAGCACCGAACTCGGTGAGGAGCGCTGTCGGCAACGCGCAGGCGATGTCCGCGGCCAACCCCTCGGGACGGGGCAGCACGAAGCGGTGGTCCGCGATCAGGTAGTCCGCGAACGCGGACGGAAAGGTGCCCATCACCGGGTCCCCGACCTGCCAGTCGCCGGCGTCCTCTCCGAGAGCTGCGATCTCCCCCGCGTACTCGAATCCGGCGATGAACTCACGACCGTGTCCGCCTCTGGTGGGGTCGGCCTCGGCCAGCATCGGGAGATCGGCGTTGTTGGTCGCCGCGGCGCGGTTGCGAATGAGCACCTGGCCCGGACCGGGCTCGGGAAGCGCCGCATCGGCGAGAAGCCACTCGGGTCCGCGTCCGGACACAAGGGCACGCATCGTCTCGGTCATCTGCTCTCCGTTCATCACTCGGATCGTCACTCGGCGTAGACGTCCTCAACCATGTTCATAGTGGTCGAGGGCCCGGGCAAGCCGCACAGAAGGTGCAGCGCCCCGGGCTTGATGCCGCGTCCTCTTGAGTTGGAAGGACGGTGTCGGGAACGAGTGCCTGCGTGGGTGGGTCGCCCCAGCCGAGATCGACGCTGGTGACCCGAGGGTGTCACCAGCGAACCGGACTGCCCGTCATTATCGCTAGACGTTAAACCGGAACTCCACTACGTCGCCGTCGGCCATCACGTAGTCCTTGCCCTCCATGCGGACCTTGCCCGCGGCCTTGGCCGCGTTCATCGAGCCGGCGGCGTCGAGGTCGGTGAACGACACGATCTCGGCCTTGATGAAGCCCTTCTCGAAGTCGGTGTGGATGACGCCCGCGGCCTTGGGCGCGGTGTCGCCCTGGCGGATGGTCCAGGCGCGAGCCTCCTTGGGACCGGCGGTGAGGTAGGTCTGCAGACCGAGCGTGTGGAAACCGGCGCGGGCGAGCTGACGCAGACCGGGCTCGTCCTGCCCGATCGAGTCGAGGAGTTCCTGAGCGTCCTCCTCCTCGAGTTCGAGGAGTTCGCTCTCGACCTTGGCGTCCAGAAAGACGCAGTCGGCCGGTGCGACGGCGTCGCGGAGTTCCTGCTTGCGTGCCTCGTCGGTGAGAACGGCCTCGTCGGCGTTGAAGACGTAGAGGAACGGCTTGGCGGTCAGCAGATGCAGTTCGCGCACCGACGACAGGTCGAACGAGTCCTTCACCGAGAACAACGTCTTGCCGCTGTCGAGAACCGCCTGCGCCTTCTTGGCCGCGTCGAGCGACTCCGCCTGGTCCTTGTTCTTCTTCGCCTCCTTCTCGAGACGCGGAATCGCCTTCTCGAGAGTCTGCATGTCCGCCAGGATCAGTTCGGTCTCGATGACCTCGATGTCGGCGCGCGGATCGACGCGGCCGTCGACGTGCACCACGTCGTCGTCGGAGAACACGCGAACCACCTGGCAGATGGCGTCGGCCTCGCGGATGTTCGCGAGGAACTGGTTACCCATGCCCTCGCCCTCCGATGCGCCCTTGACGATTCCCGCGATGTCGACGAACGACACGACGGCGGGGAGGATCCGTTCGCTGCCGAAGATCTCGGCGAGCCGGTCGAGCCGCGCGTCGGGCAGTTCCACGACGCCGACGTTCGGCTCGATGGTGGCGAACGGGTAGTTCGCGGCGAGCACGTCGTTACGGGTCAGGGCGTTGAAGAGCGTCGACTTTCCGACATTGGGCAGGCCGACGATTCCGAGGGTAAGACTCACGGGAGGTCAGTCTATCTGCGTCTGCGCGCCCGACCTACCCGGCCCGCGCCTGCGCTTGCGGGACTCCTGCTGCGCCGCCCGGGCCGCCTCGTCCTCAGCGGCTATCTCATCGCCCGCGGCTCTGCCGATCTGTTCGAGGATGTACCTCAGGGCGACGGCGAGACACGACGCCGCGGGCACCGCGAGGAACGCTCCGGTGATGCCGAAGAGACTGCCGCCCAACGTCACCGACAGCAGCACGATGACCGCGTGCAGGTTCATCGACTTGGCCTGCAGCCACGGCGAGAGGACATTGCCCTCCAACTGCTGCACCGCCAGGATGATTCCGAGCACGATCAGGGCAGAGGTGAGCCCGTTCGACACGAGCGCGATCAGCACCGCGAGCGCACCGGCGACGAAGGCACCCACGATCGGGATGAATCCGCCCATGAACGTGATGACGATCAGCACTCCCGCGAGCGGCACGTCGAGCACCACCAGACCGATGCCGATCAGGGCCGCATCCACGAAGCTGACGATGGCCTGGGTTCGGATGAAGCCGCCCAGCGTCTCCCACATCCGCCGCAGGATCTCGCTGATGTGAACGGCCCCCTCGGCCCCCATCGTGCGGTTGAGCCACGGCAGGAATTTGGGCCCGTCCTTGAGGAAGAAGAACACCAGGACCACGGTCGTGAACAGCGTCACCAGCACCGAGGTCGCGACGCCGACTCCGCTGAACACACCCGAGGCGATCGTGGTCGCGCTCTTCTGCAGCTTGCTGGTGATCTCGTTGACGAGAGCATTGATCTGATCGTCGCCGACGTTGAGCGGCGGACCCTGGATCCACTCCTGAACCCGATGCACACCGTCGACGGCGCGATCGGCCAGCTGCGGCGCCTGGTCGATGACTGACGGCACGATGCCGCCGATGACGCCGCCGATGACCGCGATCGCCGCCAGCAGCACCACGAGGGTCGCCGCCGCGGGCGGCACCCGCTTCGAGAGCAGCCATCGGACAGGCGGCCACAGCACCGTCGCGACGACGATACCGAGGATCACCGGCAGCAGGATCACCCAGAGCTTGGACATCACCCACAGCAGCGCGAACAGGAACACCATCACCAGCAGCATCTGCAAGGACACGATGGACGAGGACCGCAGGCCCGTCAGGAACACCCTGCCGCGCGTCGGATAGGGCTTGCCGGTGACCGGGTTCAGCAATCGCTCCGGGGTCGGCTCCGCGGCGGCTGCGTCGGCGCGGTCGCTCGTCCCGGTGTCGGGTTCCGGCGAAGATTCGTCGTTTCGGTCGCTCACGCGCCAATCTTCACATACGCCTCCGACATCCGCGGTTCGCCGCGCGAGGGGTCGTCCGACTGTCGTACGCGCCGGGAGACGGGAATGGAACCGAACCACGGTGCGGTGCGTCCAATTCAGTAGACGTCAGTCTGATCCCGGCGAGTCCATCACCTCGCCGGCCGACACCGGGAGGTCCGATGACCATGCCAACCGCCCCAGCCCTCGGCTGGACCACCGTCGCCACCGCCGACGGCCCGTTCACCGTCCTGTACGACGACGCGGACACCGTGCACGCCGCCGGCTGGACCGAGTCGGCCGAGTATCTCGCCGGGCTCATCGCTCCCGCATTGCGCGGTGGTCAGCTCAGCCGGCGCCCGGCGGGCCCGGTCGCCGACGCCGTGACCGCTTACTACGACGGCGACTTCGCCGCTCCGTCCGGTGTCGCGGTGCGTCAGATCGCGGGCCCGTTCATCGCCGCGGCGTGGTCGGCATTGCGGCTGGTGCCGGCGGGATACCCGGTCACCTACGGTCAGCTCGCCGAACGCGCGGGGCGTCCGGCAGCGGTCCGCGGCGCCGCTCAATGCTGTGTGCGCAACGCTGCCGCCCTGTTCGTTCCCTGCCACCGCGTCACCAGGGCGAGCGGCGGTCTCGGCGGGTTTCGCTACGGGCTCGATCTCAAGCGGAACCTTCTCGCTCGTGAGGAGCCGCCGCCCGACCTCGAAGACTGAGCCGGCCACCGACGCCGCGGTTCGGACGACCAGTAGCCCGTGCGCCTCGAGCCGGCGGGGAGCTGCCAGGCCAGGATTGATGCCCGGGATCGATGTCAGAGGCTCGCGCCAAGATGGCGGCATGACACCAGCAGCGATCATCGGCCCGCTCTGTCTCATCGTCGGCGCACTCCTCGGGTGGTTCGCCCGCGGTACGGCGACGGGCGGACATCACTCCGGCGGCGAACGTCCCGGGCCGTCGCTGGGCGCGGAGGTCGACCTCGTGGTGGGTCCGCTGCGCGAGACACTCGGACGGCTGTCGGAGGAACTGCGGCGGAGCGAGGCCGGACGTGCCCACGCCTACGCCGGCCTCGCCGAACAGATGCGCGGAGTGCACGCGACCTCGCAGCGACTGCACCAGCAGACCAGCCAGTTGGCCAGTGCACTCCACGCACCGCACGTTCGCGGCCGCTGGGGCGAGATCCAACTCGAAAGAATCGTCGAACTGTCCGGGATGTCGCGGCACTGCGATTTCGCGACGCAGGTACAGGGGCAGTCGGACGCCGACCGGGCCGTGCGACCCGACCTGGTGGTTCAACTCGCCGGTGGACGACGGATCGTGGTGGACGCCAAAGTGCCGCTGCACGCGTACCTGGAATCGACCTCCGGCGCAGTCCCCGACAACCGCGAGGTCATCGCCCGGCACGCGCAGGCCGTGCGGGCTCACGTGAACGTACTGTCCGCGAAGTCGTACTGGTCCGCACAACCCGTGTCGCCGGAATTCGTCGTTCTGTTCCTGCCCGGCGACGGGGTTCTCGAATCCGCGCTGCGCGGCGACCCGGGTCTCCTCGACTACGCGTTCTCCCGTGACGTGGTGCTCGCTACGCCCAGCACCCTGATCGCCCTGCTGCGAACCGTCGCCCTGGGCTGGCGTCAGTATGCGCTCGCCGAGGACGCCGAGACCATTCATGCTCTCGGTCGCCAGCTGTACCAGCGGATAGACCAAGTGCTCGGCCACCTGGAGAAGACCGGTGCGTCCCTGCGCCGGGCCGTGGAGTCGTACAACTCGACGGTCGGAGCCATCGACAGTCGCCTCGGAGTCACCGCCCGCAAGCTCGCAGATCTGGAAGCCCTCTCGGGTACCGCCAACCCGTCGGTGCGGGTCAGCGACGGGATCAGCCCCGTCGATTCGGTGGTGAGATCAATATCACCGAGCCGATAGATTCAGGAAACTCACGGCTTCGGATCACGGCGATCGGCGGAGTTAACGGTACCGTTTAGTTGTGTTTTCGCGCTTGCTAGCCGGCTCTGCCGTGCCCGCCGACGAGCGGTCCGTCCTGCCCACCATCCGGGGTGTGCCCTGGTGGGGCGCCGTTCTGATCGCCGTCGGAGCCACGACTCTCGGCGCCGTCATCAGCGCCGATACGTCATCGTCACTGGGCCGGGCGTTCAAGGTGTGCTACCTGCTCGGGTGCGTTCTGGCCGCACTGTGCGTGCGGCAACGAGCACTGTTCACCGCGGCGGCACAACCGCCGCTGGTCGCGTTCGTGGTCGGCATCGTCACCCTCTACACCCTGAGTTCCGACAGCGCGCAGGGCATGCGGGACATCGTCCTGAAGGTGATCCTGCCGATCGCGACGAGCTTTCCATGGATCCTACTGGCCTTCGTCCTGACCCTGGCCGTTGTGGTGGCGCGATTGCTCCTGGCTCGCCCCCAGGGCCTGGCCGTGTTCGGCAAGTTCACCGGGAAGTCGCGTCCGACCACCGCCGAGTCCGGTCGGCGGGCCGCCCCCGCGAAGAAGACCGCACCCCGCTCCGGGTCCTCGGGCAAGACCGGCTCCCCCAAGCGCGCCGCCACTCCGGCGGCGGCCGGCGCTCAGGCCAAGGCATCCGCAACGCGGCGAACCGGTGCGGCAGGCACCTCTGCGACGAAACGCACGGCCACGAGAGACGCGGCGGCCGGCACACAGCCCAAGGACGCAGCGACGCGCGAGACCAGGAGCAGAACTGCCGCGACCAAGCGGGTGCCCGCCGCGGCGGCGGCCCCGAAGGGCTCCGCGAACGCGAAGGACGCGGCCACCAAGCGTGCAGCCACTTCCCCCGCAGCCCCCCGAACCGCTGCTGCGTCGAAGGCCGCACCGGCCAAGCCCGCGCCCCAGCGCGCTGCCGGCGCCCGGCCC
>NZ_BANU01000011.1 GCF_000333035.1 Gordonia sihwensis NBRC 108236 | reverse complement strand
GAGAACACTCGCTCAACAAGCCCGCGAACAGCCACCCAGCCCCAGGCTCATCGAGTAAGCGAGCGAGCGCAGCGAGCACGCGCATCGAGACCCAGCAACACGCAGCGACTCGCTCCGGTCAGTCGGCCGCGACCGGCTTCGGGTCGTCGCTCTTGCTCTCGGGCGACGGCGGACGGCGGAGCGAGACCTCCGACCACGTCACCGTGCCGATGATCGACAGGATCGACAGGATCGAGACCGACAGGAACACCTTGTCCATCGAGTCCGCGAAGCCGCGCTTGATCGGCTCCGACAACTCCTTCGGGAGCTTCTCGATGACGGAGGTGTCCTTCATCGTCGCCCCGGCGCCGCCGCCGGCACCGGGGTCCTCCGCCGCGGTGATCAACGAGTGACCGAAGGCCGCCACCTGCGGATCATGGCTGGTAGCCGCCTGCTGGACGGCCGCGGTGAACTCAGGAGTGCCCGACGCGTCTTTGAGCTGATCGGCGATGTTGGGGCCCATCGTCGAGAACAGCAGCGAGAAGAAGACCGCGACGCCGAGCGTGCCGCCGATCTGCCGGAAGAAGGTCGCGGTGCCGGTCGCCATACCGGTGTCGCGGACCGGCAGGATGCTCTGCATCGCCAGCATGAGCGGCTGCATCAGGTTGCCGAGGCCGAAACCGAGTCCGGCTGCCGCCAGCATCACGAGGTACAGCTGGGTCTGCGTGTCGACGAAGTGCAGCAGGAACGACATCGTCGTGATCAGGATGGAGCCGATGATCGGAAACACCTTGTATCGCCCGGTACGCGAGATCAGCTGGCCGGCCATGATGGAACCGATCATCATGCCGGCCACCATCGGCAGCATCTGCAGACCGGCGACCATCGGGCTCGAGCCACGGAGCACCTGGAAGTACTGGGGCAGCATCGAGATACCGCCGAACATGACCGCACCGACGATGAGGGAGACGAGGATGCCCTGTGCGAAGACCCGGTTCTTGAAGACGCGGAGCGGGATGATCGCCTCGTCGCCCATCTTGTTCTCGATCACAATGAACGCGGCGATACCCGCGGCGCCGATCAGGTAACAGATGACGCTGTTCAGCGACGTCCAGCCCCAGTCACGGCCCTGTTCGGCGACGATCAGCAGCGGCGCGACGGCCACCGCGACAGCGGTAGCGCCCCAGTAGTCGGTGCGGTGTCCGGTCAGCTTCTGCTGCGGGTAGTTCAGCACCTTGTAGACCACCACCAGTGCGATGAGGCCGATCGGCACGTTCACCAGGAACACCCAGCGCCAACCGGAGACGCCCAGGATCGAGTTCGCGCCGGCGAGGAAACCGCCGAGCACCGGGCCGAGCACGCTGGACGTGCCGAAGACCGCCAGGAAGTAACCCTGGTACTTGGCGCGTTCCAGCGGTGCGACGATATCGGCGATCGTGGTGATCGCCAGTGTGAACAGACCGCCCGCGCCGAGACCCTGGAGCGCACGGAAGCCGGCCAGCTCGTACATCGACGTCGACATGCTGCACAGGAGCGACCCGATGATGAAGATCGTGATCGCGAGCAGGAAGAACTGCTTGCGTCCGTAGATGTCCGACAGCTTGCCGTAGAGCGGCGTCACGATCGTCGAGGTCACCAGGTAAGCGGTGGTGACCCACGCCTGCAGGTCGTATCCGTGCAGGTCGTCGGCGATGGTGCGGATCGCCGTCGACACGATCGTCTGGTCGAGCGCGGCGAGGAACATGCCGATCATGAGTCCGCTCATGATCGTGAGGACCTGGCGATGCGTCAGGTTCCGGCCGGGGAAGTCGGCGGCGGCAGTTGGTGAACTCATCAATCAGCTTTCGTGGTGCAGGGGAAGATTCGGGTTTCGACCGCGTCGACGAACCGGCCGAGGAGGCGGACGAATATCTCGAACTCCTCCGCGGACCAGTCCTCCACGGTTTCGCCGACGAGTCGTCGTCTCGACTCGGCGATCTCGCAGACCTTCTCCCGGCCGTCGTAGGTGAGGACCAGCTGCGACGCACGCCCGTCTTCGGGGTGCGCCTCGCGCCGGACGAATCCTTCCTTCACCAACTGCGCGACGTGCCGACTGGTGGTCGAGGGGTCTGTCACCAGCCGATCGGCGAGGTCGCGCGAGCGCATCGGGCCGTTCCGCAGGACGAAGAGCGCTCGGTACGCGGCGGTCTCGAGTGAGCCATTGCGTCCGTTCCAGATTCCGGTGTGCAGCGCCCGATCCCTGAGCCGCGTGTATCGGCTGAGGGCGACGAACATCTCGTCGAGCTGTTCGGGCGTCGCTTTCACTCTCATCCCTCTTCGTTGCAGTCTGCAATCAACTAATTGCGCTCTGCAAGTATGAGAGGTGCCGACTCCCGGCCGCAACTGAGAAATTTCGGCATAAATGGACGTACGTCCCGCGCCCGCGAACCCCACCGCGCCCGCTGTGAAAGCGGACGAGAAATCTACCGCCGCACCAGATCCGACAGCGCGGCCAGCAGACGATCGACATCGTCCGACGACGTCCCGAGACCGAAGCTGGCCCGGACCGCACCGTCGGGGTAGCCCAGCTTCCGCAGCAGCGGATGCGCGCAGAACTTGCCGTCGCGCACGCCGATCCCCCGCGTCACCGACAGATATTCGGCGACACTGCGCGGGGAATGGTTCTCCACGGTGAAGCCGGCGATGCCGACGCGGTCGGCCGCATCGTCGAAGACCCGCAGCGGATGCACGCCGGGCAGCAGCGCCAACCCCTCGTCGAGACGCTGCTGCAACCGGTGCTCGTGATAGCCGATCTCCTCGAAACCGATGTCCTGCAGGGCCTGCGCCGCCGCTGCGAGCGCCACCACCCCCAGCGTGTTGGGAGATCCGGCTTCGTGACGAGCGGCACCGGTGTGCCACGCGACTCCGCCGTCGAGGTCGACGTCGGCGGTGGCGCCGCCGCCGGCCAGGTACGGTTCCGCCGCATCGAGCCAGTCGCCGCGGCCCACCAGCACGCCCGCACCGAACGGCGCGTACAGCTTGTGGCCGGAGAAGACGAGGTAGTCGATGCCCCAGGACGCGATCGAGACGGCGCGGTGCGGGACCAGTTGCGCGGCGTCCACCAGAATGCGCGCGCCGTGCCGATGCGCCGCCGCGGCCAGCCGTCCGATCGGCAGCACCTCGCCGGTCACATTCGACGCACCGGTGATCGCGAGCAACGCGGCGGGCGCGGCAGCGAGTTCTGCTTCGAGCCGCCCCACCGTCTCTTCGACGGTGCGGGCCGCCGGCACCACGCGAGCACGGCCGGTCCGGGTCCAGGGCAGCAGGTTGGCGTGGTGCTCGATGTCGAGCACCACCACGTCGCCGGGGGTGACGTGCGCGGCGAGATTGACGGCGTCGGTGGTGTTGCGCGTGAACACCACCGTGTCGTCGCTTCGACCGCCGACGAACCGCCGGACGGTCTCCCGAGCCTGCTCGTATCGCGCTGTCGTGACCTGAGAGAGATGGCCCGCGCCCCGATGCACGCTCGCATACTCGGTCAACGCGCCGGAGAGCCGTTCCGCGACAGACACGAGAGCCGGGGCCGATGCCGCGTAGTCGAGGTTCGCGTAGACGGTCTCGCCCCCTGCGGTGGTCGGCACCGTGGTGTCGGCACCGACCACCGGCGCGAGGGGACGAATGGGTGCCGGGCACACGGCCCGGTCGAGGATTGCGGTCATGACACGACTCCAGTAGATCTCCGCACTTGCCGGACGTCGGTCGACGCCGGCCGGGTCGTCACCTGGAGCACCCCACCGCGGTGGAGGGTTGCCGACCGGCCAGCCAGGGCTTCGCACCGGTTCTCGTGACCCGCCGTCAAGGATGCCGGTACGCGTCATTCGCGGAAAGCATTAAAACCACGGCGGGTGTAATCACCGGCGGATCCGCAGTTAGCGTGGTTTCAACATCCCTGTTCAGAAAGGCCTCCCGTGGTTCATCCGTCCGACCCGCAGTATCCGAGCGGCGCTCCCGGCCGGCCCCTGCCACAACCGCCCCTGACACAACCGCCACAGCCGTCGCCGTACGGGCCGCCCCACCGGTACGGACCCGCGCAGCCGCCGTACGCACCGAACCCCTTCCCGCCCGGCCCGTGGCCGCAGCAGCCGCCGGTGAAGGGTCCGAAGCCGATGTTCTTCGGCATCGTGGCGGTGACCGCACTGGTGGTCGCCGGACTGACGACGCTGCTGATCCTCGCCCCCTGGGACTCCGACCGCGACACCGGTGCGGCGCCGGAGACCACGCGGACGTTCGCGCTCAAGGGCGGGACGTCCGTGGAGGTCCGGGTGCCCGCCGGCTGGACCGCCGTCACCGACACCAACGACGGCGCGCCCGTCGTGGTGCTGCGGGCCGCCGACGACGACCGGGTGCTGTCGCAGATGTCCGACGACCTCACCTCGCTCGGCGAATCCGGCTCGGGGACCCCGGTACACACGGTGGTGGTGTTCGCCGACAGTTGCTCCGGAACCGCCTCCGTCGGCGAGTGGAAGACCAAGAGCCGTGACGACTCCGCGAACGGCCACACCGAGCAGTGGCTGTACGCGACCTCGAGCGTCGACGGTCGCACCTGCGTCAACATGTCGGGTGCCGACGCGGGCGCCGACCCCGTCTCCGCCGGATCCGCGGGCCGCGACCTCCTCAAGCGGTTGATCAGGGAGAAGCGCATCACAGCGACGAAGTCCGTCTAGCCTCTCGCGGGTAACCTGGCCAGGTGCCTGCCGGTCTGTCGTTTCTGCTGTCGAACACCGATCTCAACGCCCGCGGATTCGGAGTGCGCGCCGCGTTCGGCTCCGTGGCGCAGGCGCGAGAGGCCCTCGCCGCCGGCACCGTCGACTTCGTCGGCGGCGCCCTCGGCTTCGACACCGGCGGTCCCGCATCACTGATCGCCCCCGAACGGGTCGACTTCTCCCCCGCAGCCACTCCCGCCACGGTCGACGGCTCGGTGGTCGCGGAGGTCTCGGTGACCCCGGACTCGGTGCACCGCGAGCGAGTCGTCCGCGCACTCGACGCCATCGCGTCGGGCGCCGCCGAGAAGGTGGTCGTGGCTCGCAGTCTGGACGCGTCGCTCACCCGGGCCGTCGAGCCGGTCGAACTGATCGGCCGATTCACGGCCACTGCCGGCGGGTCGACGGTGTTCGCCGCCGATCTGAGCGCGGCGCCGGGACACGACGGCAACTGGCTGATCGGCGCGAGTCCGGAACTCCTGCTCCGCAAACGCGGTTCCATCCTCCAATGCGTTCCCTACGCGGGGTCGGCCCCGAAGTTCGACGCCGCAGGCCGTCCCGTTCCGAACGCCGCCGAGGAACTCAGCCGTTCGGCGAAGGACTTGCGCGAGCACGCGTACGTCGTCGACTATCTGCGCGACCTGCTCCAACCGCTGTGCAGCCGTATCGCCATCCCCGACCGGCCGCAGACCATCTCCACCAACCACGTCTGGCATCTGGCGACGCCGATCACCGGAGAGCTGGCCGATCCGACGATCACGGCGCTGGAACTGGCGGCGCTGCTCTCCCCGACGCCCGCCGTCTGCGGGACACCGACCGAAGCCGCGGCGCGGATCATCGAGGAGGTCGAAGGACCGCGGGAGTTCTACGCCGGAACCGTCGGCTGGTGCGACGCCGCCGGCGACGGGGAATGGGTGGTCTCGATCCGGTGTCTCGAGCTCGACTCGTCACGCACGAAGGTCAGCGCCTGGGCCGGAGGCGGCATCGTCGCCGGCTCCGACCCCGACGCCGAGGTGGCCGAGACCACCGCGAAGTTCCAGACGGTGCTCAGTGCACTGGCCGACGCGGACCGCCCGGTGCGTGCCGACGCCTGAGCTCAGCCCAGCGCCGCGTCCAGATCGCGCAGCAGATCGTCCGCGCTCTCCAGACCCACCGACAGCCGGACCATCGAGTCGGTGAGACCGATCGCCGCACGGCCGTCGGGCCCCATCGCCCGGTGGGTGGTGGTGGCCGGATGCGTGATGAGGCTCTTGGCGTCACCGAGGTTGTTGGAGATGTCGATGATCTGCAGTCCGTTGAGCACTTCGAAGGCCCGCTCCTTGCCGGAAAGACCCGGCCGGTCGGCGAGTTCGAACGTGATGACCGTTCCCCCGCCGGACATCTGCGAGCGCGCCAGCTCGTACTGCGGGTGCGACGACAGGAAGGGATAGATCGCCTTGGCCACCCGGGGATCGGCGTCGAGGAATTCGGCGACTCGCAGCGCGGTGGCGACCGACTGGTCGAGCCGCAGCTTCATCGTCTCGAGGCCCTTGAGCATCACCCACGCGTTGAACGGACTGAGAGCCGGACCGGTGTGACGCATCAGTTCCCGCACCGGGCCGTCGATGAACTCCTGCGTGCCGAGCACCGCACCGCCCATCACCCGGCCCTGGCCGTCGATGTGCTTGGTTCCCGAATACACGATGACGTCGGCGCCCATGTCCAGACCGCGTTGCAGCAGCGGGGTCGCGAAGACGTTGTCGAGCACCACCGTCGCGCCGGCCGCGTGCGCCATCTGCGACACCTTGCGGACATCGACCAGCGTCTGCATCGGATTCGACGGCGTCTCGAAGAACACCGCGTCCGTCGGCTCGGCGAGGGCCCGCTCCCACTGGTCGAGGTCTTCTCCGTCGACGAAGACCGTCTCGACGCCCCAAGACGGGAGGATCTCGTTGCAGATCACGAAGCAGGAACCGAAGAGGCTGCGCGCCGCGACGAGGCGGCTGCCCTTCTTCAGCAGCGCACCCAGTGCCGCGAAGACCGCGGCCATGCCGCTCGCCGTCGCGAAGCAGGCCCGCGTCCCCTCGATCTGGCGGAGCCGCTCCTGGAACATCGCGACGGTCGGATTCCCGTAGCGGGTGTAGACGAAACGCTGTTCTTCGCCGGTGAAGGCGCGTTCGGCCGCCTCGGCCGACTCGTAGACGTATCCGCTGTTGAGGTAGAGCGCTTCGGAGGTCTCGAAGAAGCCGGAGCGAAGGATCCCACCGCGCACGGCGACGGTCTCTGGAGAAACCCAGTCGGGCAGCTCTCGGCTCATTTCACAGACTCCTTCATGACTGTCGCCAGGGCAGCGACGCGGCGCGCCAACCGGCCCCGCCACGGTGCCCGTCGGCGTCGATCGGGCCTTCGAACCCGTCGAGAATGTTGTACGCCTGCCCGAATCCGGCGGCGACCGCGGCCTCCGCGGCACCGATGGACCGATGGCCCGAGCGGCACAGGAACAGCAGTTCGTCGTCCGGCTCCACGCCGGCCTCGCGCAGTTGGTCGACGAAGCGCGGATTGGGCGCACCGTTCGGGTAGTCGATCCACTCGACGAACAGCGTGCGCTTGCCGAGCGATTCGGTGTCCGGCACTCCGACGAAGTTCCATTCCGCTTGCGTGCGGCAGTCGATGAGGACTGCCTTCGGATTCTCCGCGAGCCGCTGCCATGCCTGCTCACACGTCACGTCGCCGCTGTAAGTCATCGGTTGCACACCTTCCACTCACCGTTCTCCCGGATCAGCCGCAGCGAGGTCGTCTGCTCGTCGTCCGCGGTGTTCTCGCGGTTCCAATGCGCTTTCACGGTGGCGCTGTCGCCGGTGACTTCCACGTCCATGTTCGGCACGACGATCTTGCCCTTGTCCTCGTTCTCGGCGCGGTTCTGCTCCGCGAACTGGACCGACTTCGGGAAGTCGGCGGCGTCCACATCGGCCTGACAGAACGAGCCGACGTACTGGTCGTAGTTGAGCGTGCCCATCGCGCTGTACATGTCGTTGACCGTGTGCTGCACCTGAGCGGAGTCGCTGAGCCGTTCCTCCGGCGGATTCACCAGAGCGGCGATCAGGACCCACGCCAGCAGCACCACCACGAGCGCACCGGCCAGAATCATCGGGAGCGCCGCTTTCCACGACCGCGGCTGGTCGTCCTCCGGGAGGTCGTGAGACGCCGGCTGGTCTTCGTTCATGACAGCCGAGTGTATCGGCCCATGTCCAGGGACTTTCAACCGTGCCGTCCGGCGACGGGCCACCTTCACCGGGCGCGATTCGTCAATAGTTTTCGGCACCCGATCTTCGACTGAGGTATACCTCACATCGAAATTTTGGCGGCGACCTCACAAGACATAACGTAGAGGTATCCCTGTCCAACCAGCTGAGGAAGCACCTGGAAATGAGTGACAACAGCCGCCCGTTGCGGGTCGCGATCGTCGGTGCCGGGCCGGCCGGCATCTACTGCGCCGATGCACTGATGAAGTCCGACACCGCGTCCGAGCGCGGCGTGAGCATCGATCTCTACGAGCGCATGCCCGCCCCGTTCGGTCTCATCCGGTACGGCGTCGCACCCGATCACCCGCGCATCAAGGGCATCATCACCGCTCTGCACAAGGTGCTCGACAAGCCCCAGGTCCGCCTGCTCGGCAACATCGACTACGGCACCGACATCACCCTCGCCGACCTGCGCAAGCACTACGACGCCGTCGTCTTCTCCACGGGCGCCACCGACGACCGCGCTCTGCAGATCCCGGGCGTCGACCTCGAGCGCAGCTACGGCGCCGGCGAGTTCGTGGCCTGGTACGACGGCCACCCGGACTTCTCCCGCGAATGGCCGCTGGAGGAGGAGAAGGTCGCCGTGATCGGTGTCGGGAACGTGGCCCTCGACGTGGCCCGCGTGCTGGCCAAGACCGGCGACGAGCTGCTCCCGACCGAGATCCCGGACAACGTCTATCAGGGGCTCAAGGCCAACAAGGCGGTGGAGGTGCACGTCTTCGGACGCCGCGGCCCCGCCCAGGCCAAGTTCACTCCGCTGGAGCTCAAGGAACTCGACCATTCGCCGAACATCGAGGTCATCGTCGATCCCGAGGACATCGAGTACGACGAGGGATCCGCCGTCGCGCGCCGCTCCAGCAAGATCACCGACCAGGTCGCGACGATCATCGAGAACTACGCGATCCGCGAGCCCAAGCAGGGTGCGATCCACAAGCTCTTCCTGCACTTCTTCGAGAACCCGACGGAAATCCTCGGCGAGGACGGCAAAGTGGTCGGACTCCGCACCGAGCGCACCGAGCTCGACGGAACCGGCAACGTCAAGGGCACCGGCAAGACCCGCGATTGGGACGTCACCGCCGTCTACCGGGCGGTCGGCTATCTGTCGGACAATCTGCCGGAGATCCCGTTCGACGACCAGGCGGGCGTGATCCCCAACGAGGCCGGCCGGATCTTCGACGACGGCAAGCACCTCACCGGCCTGTACACCACCGGCTGGATCAAGCGCGGTCCGGTCGGCCTCATCGGCCACACCAAGGGCGACGCGAACGAGACCGTCGAGTGCATCCTCGAGGACATGCGCAATGGTGTCCTCAACGAGGTCGAGGACGCCTCCGAGGCCTCCGTCGTGGATCTGCTCGAATCGCGCGGCATCCCGTTCACCACCTGGGACGGCTGGTACCGGCTCGACGAGCACGAGCGCAAGCTCGGCGAAGCGCAGGGCCGCGACCGCGTCAAGGTCGTCGAGCGCGAGGACATGCTCGCCGCCTCCGAACCCCACAAGGTGAACCGGGGCTGACGGCCGCGCTGCCCCCCCCAGGCTGCTTGCTCGACCCGACTCCCCCAGGCTGGTTGAGCGAGCGCAACCCCCCAGGCTGGTTGAGCGAGCGCCCCCAGGCTGGTTGAGCGAGCGCAGCGAGTCGAAACCACCGTCACCCACCACACCCGAAAACCGAAGGGAGGGCGACCGATCCCGGTCGCCCTCCCTTCGCGTCTGCGACGTCAGTTCACCGCCGTCGCCGGTCTCTACGAGCCGTTGCCGACGGTGGTGGACTTGTCCTTCGGCTGCGCTCGACGCACGTTCTGCCAGAACCCGACGTTGTTCATCGGGTTCTCGACTTGCTGCCCGATGGTGTAGCCGGAGATCGACGCGGGCCAGCAGCCCTTCCATGTGGTGTCGAAGGCGACGAAGGTCTTGCCCGGCTTCAGCTCACCGAGCTTGTTGGTGATCTTGCCGTCCTTGTCCTTCGTCTGCGGAACCCACTTGCTGGCACCGCCGAACTCGGTCACCGTCACACCGGTCATGGTCGAGCCGCCGATGTTCGTGACGCCCATCCAGCGATGCATCTGCCAGACGGGACCGTCGGACCAATTCGGACCCCACAGTTTGAAGGTGCAGGAGATCCCGCCGATGATCTGGAGGTCGCCGGGGGTGCCGGCGTGCGCCTGCGGAACCGCAGCCAGAGAACCCGCGCCGATCGCGCCGGCGGCAGCTACCGCCGCCGCCATCCGTGTCAGGGACTTCTTCATGTCAAGAGCCTTTCGTGTCGTCGGTCGGTAGGTCGACTGGTCCCACCCTTACTCGTGTATCGGGGCTCGCACAGACCTTTGTTACCCAATCGTTCAGGAGACGCACAGGATTGAAACCATCGGCAGACCTGCCCCGGGCCGGGTTCGGCGCCATGACTTAGGTAAGGTATGCCTTTGTGAAAAAGGTGATCGGGGCCGTCGTTCTGGTGGTCGCCATAGGCATCGCGTTCGTCGCATCGATCGCGATCGGCACACGCGACGTGCCGCCGGGTGAGGTCCTGAACGCACTGCTGCACGGATCGAGCAGTCCCGACGGGCTCGGAGTTTTGGTCCACAGCAGGCTGATCCGCACGGTGCTCGGTCTCGTGGTGGGACTGGCGATCGGCGCGGCCGGCGCACTCGCGCAAGGGCATACGCGCAATCCGCTCGCCGACCCCGGTCTGCTCGGGATCAACGCGGGCGCTGCCTGCGCGGTGGTCACCGGGGTTTTCGTCTTCGGTACCTCCGGCCCTCTGGCCAACACCGTCCTGGCGCTGGCGGGCGCGTTCGTCGCCGCGGCGGCGGTGTTCGGGCTGTCGACGGTCACCGGATCGTCGCCGCTGACACTCGTGCTGGCCGGAGCCGGGCTCAGCGCGTGTCTCACGGCGGTGTCCTCCGCACTCGTCCTCTCGGACGGCGCCACCCTCGACACCTGGCGGTTCTGGAACGTCGGAGCCGTCTCGGGCCGCGGCGCCGACGTGCTGTGGACCACGCTGCCCTTCATCGTGGTGGGACTGGTTCTCGCCTTCGCGGGCGGATGGTTCCTCAACCTGATGAGCCTCGGCGACGACATGGCGACGGCATTGGGCGGTCGCGTCGGTCTCATCCGGGTCACCGGCATCATCGGCATCGCGCTCCTCGCCGGGGCCGCGACCGCCGCGTGCGGGCCGATCGTGTTCCTCGGGCTGATCGTTCCCCATATCGCTCGCGCGTTCACCGGGCCCGACTACCGCTGGATCGTCCCCTACTCGGCACTCGCCGGCGCACTTCTGATCCTGGTCTGCGATGTCATCGGCCGGGTCATCGCCCGGCCGGGCGAGGCACAGGTGAGCGTGGTGCTGGCGCTGATCGGCGGGCCGATGCTCATGATCATGGTCCGACGCAGGAGGCTCCCGACCGTATGACCGCCACCGTTCGCCCGCCCATCACGATCGGCGTCGGCAGCGCCCGATGGGTCGTCCGCCGCAGACTCGCGGCCTGCTCCCTCGCCGGCGCCCTGCTCGCGCTGGTCCTCTTCCTGATCGGGCTGTCGGTGGGGTTCACCACGCCCGTCGACGTGGCGCGCATCCTGCTCGGCGGCGGCCGCGTCGCCGAGAACATCGTCATCTTCGACGACATGCTGCCGCGTGTGCTCGTGGCGGCGCTGGCCGGCTTCGGCCTCGGTCTCGCCGGTTGCCTCACACAGGTGATCACCCGCAACCCGCTCGCCGTCCCGGACATGCTGGGCATCACCACCGGCGCGAGTGCCGGTGCCGTACTTGCCCTGACCTCGGCGAGCACCGGATTCGGCGGCTTCTTCGCGAACCTCGGCGTGCCGCTGTCGGCGCTGATCGGCGGCCTCGCGACCGCGGCGCTGATGTACGTGCTGGCCTGGACCAAGGGCCAGGTGGTCACCAGCACACTGCGCCTCATCCTCATCGGTGTCGGAATGACCTGGATGATGCAGGCCGCGGTCGGATACCTGATGTCACGTGCGGACCTGCACGACGCCGCGAGCGCGCAGACGTGGATCATCGGCTCGCTGGCGAACACCGGCTGGAGTTCGGTGCCGCCGGTGGCGGTGGCCGCGGCCATCGGAATCATCTGGACCGCGATCATCGCGCGCACGCTCGCCGTCAGCGGCCTCGGGCCCGACGTGGCCCGTGCGCTCGGCGTACGTCTCGGCGTCGTCACCTACGGAACGCTGCTCACCGCCGTGGTGGTCGCGTCGCTCGCGGTGTCGGCGGCCGGGCCCATCGCCTTCGTGGGCCTGGCCGCGCCGCAGATCGCCGTCCGCCTGGCCCGCAGTTCTCAACCCACGCCGGTGTTCTCGGGCGTGGTCGGGGCGTGCATCGTCCTGGCCGCCGACATCGTGTGCCGCACGGTCCTGCCCGACGGTCTGCCGGTGGGCGTGGTCACCGCGGCGGTGGGCGGACCGTTCCTCGTCTTCATGATCGTGCAGGCGGCACGCAAGTCCTCGGTGTAGCGGATCGTCGGTGCCGGCGGATCAGCTCATACCGGGCGGGATCCGCCCGGGTCGAGGGGGCGGGGGTCCGGCCGGTCGCTGGCCACCGGGCCCCACCGGTCCGCGCGGTCCCGGCTGCGCCATCGGTCCGGGACGTTGCGGAGGTCCCTGAGGCATCGGCGGTCGGGGCATCGGGGGCGCCTCGCGCCGAATCGGACGCTCCGGAACCCGGATCGCCTGAGTTCCCGCCTCCATCGCCTCGGTATCGGTGTCGTCGGCGGGCGACGGCGCGGTCTGCGGAATCGGCTTGATCTCGGTCGGCGTCTCCGCGTCGTGGTCCGCGCGCAGAGGCGTCACCAGTCCCGCTGCGCGCGTGGCCTTCTCGCGCGCGATCTCAATCGTGGGTGCGGTCGCCACCGCCACCCCCATCCGCCGGCGCGCGTAGCTCTCGGGCTTACCGAACAGGCGCAGATCCACGTCGGGATCGGCGAGGGCGTCGGCGACGCCTGCGAATCCGATGGCCGTGTCCTCGTGCTCGCCGTAAATCACCGCCGAGGCGCCGGGCGCACGGGCAATCGTGTTCACCGGCAGTCCGAGGACGGCTCGAGCGTGGAGTTCGAACTCCGACAGGCGCTGCGTGGCCATGGTGACCAGACCGGTGTCGTGCGGGCGCGGGCTCACCTCCGAGAAGTAGACCTCGTCGCCTTTGATGAAGAGTTCGACGCCGAACACTCCCCTGCCGGTGGCGACCCCGTCGCCCATCGCGGTCGCGATCCGGGCCGCGATCGAACGCGCTATGTCGTAGGCGGCCGGGCTCATCGGCTGCGGCTGCCAACTCTCGACGTAGTCTCCGTCCACCTGGCGGTGGCCGATCGGATCGCAGAAGTACGTGGCCAGTCGCCCGGTGGCCGGGTCGACGGCGCGGACCGTGAGAAGGGTGATCTCGTAGTCGAATTCGACGAACCCCTCGACGATCACGCGGTCGTTGTTGACTCGGGCTCCGGTCCGGGCCGCCTCCCACGCCGCGTCGACGTCCTCGGGGCCGCGAAGGACCGACTGCCCCTTGCCCGACGACGACATCACCGGCTTCACCACACACGGGAATCCGATGCTCCCGGCCGCCGCGCGCATCTCCTCGAGCGATCCCGCGAAAAGGTACGGGGACGTCGGCAGGCCGAGTTCTTCGTCGGCCAGCCGCCGGATGCGCTCGCGATTGAGAGTCGCGGAGACGGCCTTCGCGCTCGGGATCACTTCGGCGATCGACTCGGCTTCCACTCGCTCCAGGGCTTCGGTTGCGATGGCCTCGATCTCCGGGAGCACGTAGTGCGGGCGATGTTTGTCGATCACCGCGCGCACTTGGTCCGGATCCATCATGTCGATCACCTCGGCGTGGTGCGCCACCTGGTGCGCCGGGGCGTCGGCGTAGCGATCAACGGCGATCACTTCGACGCCGAACCGCTGCAGCGCGATCGTGACCTCCTTGCCGAGTTCGCCCGAGCCGAGCAGCAACACCTTCACCGCGGTCGGACTCAGCGGAGTTCCGATCACCTTTGCAACCATGCCCCGGATTCTACGGGTGCACAGCTCCGGAGACGGTCGGCGCTCGCTCGGCCGAATGACCTCGTGAGCGGGCGCTGCACCGAACGCACACGTTCTACGCTGGGGGCATGACCGATTGGCGTGCACCTCGTGCGGCCGCCGGGGTCAAGGAGCACTGGAGCCTGCTGGTGGCAGCGCAGCAGGATCGGCTCGTAATACCGAACGACTGCAACCCAGATCATCGTGCCGTCGGAGGAACTTCATTCACTGCTGCCGAGTTCCGCTGAGGCCACCGCACTTCCGTGCTCCCGGCCGGGTGTGTCCGGTCAGGCGGCCAGGAGTGTGTCGAGGTAGTTCTCGATCCGGGATTCGCTGGGTTCGGGCGGCGGCTGGGGTTGGTGGTCCGGGAGGAGTTCGGCGTGGTGGATTTGGTTGATCCGCCATCCGGGCGGTCTTGTCCCGTCCCTGGTGTTGCCGCTGGGTCGCCAGACGACGCGGCCGGCGTGGGGTCCGTCGATCAGGATCATCGTCTGCCATTGCCCGGGGCGGGGGCCGACGGAGCGATTGTGACGCCCGCATGCGGCGCCGAGGTGGTCGATGTCGGTGGGTCCGCCGTCGGCCCAGTCCGGGAAATGATGGGCCTGCGTCCGGGAGAACGGGGCTGCGCAGCCGGGGGCGGTGCAGCCGCGGTCGCGGGCGAAGAGCATCAACCGCTGCGCCCGCGACGCCAGCCGGCGTCCCCGTCCGAGGTAGAGGGCTTGTCCGGTGTGGGCGGAGAAGACGGCCAGGTGCGGGGTTGCGGCGGCGGCGACCTCGATCAACTCCGCCACCGGCACCCGAGTCCCGGTCGCGGTCAACGCGATCCCGGCCCGCTCGGCCAACTCGTGGTCGGTGACAGTGATGACCAGATCACCCGACCGCCGACCACCCCCAACACCAGTGCGGGAGGCGCGCAGCAGCGCTTGCAGACCATCGTGGGTGCGCTGCCCGGGCGTGCGAGTATCACGCTCCACCGCGGCCGCCAGAGCGGCCGGGTCGGCCGATTCCACGGTCCCGGACGGGGAGTCCGGGTCGTCGGGATTGTTCATCCCCGGCGCGGCCCAGGACGGCAGTGCGGCTTCCATTTCCGCGCGCAACGCCGGGGTGAGGTAGCCGCGGACTTTGCTCATCAGCCGCAGATCCTGGGGCAGGATCGTGAAGCCGCGCAGGCGTTTGCGGTCGCGTTCGTCGGTGACGGTTCCGTCCGGATCCAGGTGCGCGAGCAATCGGATGCCGGCGGTGCGGACACCGGCCGGACTCAACTCACGCGCGACCCACGCCAACTGCACCTCGGCCCGTGCCCGGGTCTGCGCGTCGATCGCGGTGGGAATCTTGTCCATGACGGCGTCGATCTCCCGGACGTGGTCGGCACCGATCGCACCCTCGCCCACCGCGACCGCAGTCGCCGGCAGTATCGGTTCGCGGGTCTGGCCTTGCAGGTCGGTGAATCGTCCGATGCCGGCGGCACTGACGCGTCGGCGTCGGGCGGCACCGTCACCGAGCCGCAACCCCTGCGCCAAATACTGATGCACCGACAGGTATCCGGCTTTGCGGTAGGCGCTGCGGTCGGAGACCTCCACCAGCACTGCGGCGTCGACACCGTCGAGACGACGATGCGTGCGCTCGAGGGTCTCGACGGTTTCCAACAGGGCGTCTTCGGTCACCGCGGACAGCGGCAGCGACGCGAACTTGGTCGCCGCAGCCTCCAACAGGCGGGCGAGGGCGGCCGGGTCGTCCGGCAGCAGCACCTCCGACGTGACCATCGAACCCACCCCCTCCACCTGAACAGTGTCCGAGAACACTCCTGCTGTGCTTCTATGTTCGAATCATACCGCCGCCCTCTGACAAAACCTCTGGCACAGCCCGCCGAAGCGCCTCGGCGAATCTCACCGCCGACGCCGGCGTCAATCGTGCGTAGCTGACGACGACCCCGTCCACCGACTGCTTGTCTGCCAACGGGTAGTCGGAGACGGCGCGCACCAGCCATCCCGATCGTTCCAGTCGATCACGCACCTGGGCTCCCGGAACGCGGTCGATCACGATCGTCGCGTGCAGCCCGGCGTCGACGCCGATGATCGGCATCTCGGGACAGCGCTCAATCACCGCCGCCGACAACGCATTTCGTCGATCACGATAGGTGCGGGCGACCTTCGCCAGATGCGTCGCGAGGTGGCCGCGGGAGATGAACTCCGCGAGGGTGCCCGCCACCGGCTCCGCCACCGACCACGCACGCTCGGCGTACCTCCGCCCTACGGCGTCGGACAGCACGCCCGGCGGCACCGTCCACGCGACCGCCAACCCGACGGTGAGCGTCTTCGACGCTGTGCCCACATACCCCACGAATTCGCGCGCACCGGGAAGTGCCTGCAGAGCGGGCAGCGGCGGAACGTCGTACCGGAACTCGCCGTCGTAGTCGTCCTCGATGATCACCGAGCCGGTCCGGCGCGCCCACTCCACCAATCGCGCGCGTCGATCCACCGACATCCGGTGGCCGAGCGGATACTGGTGCGCAGGCGTCGTGTACACCAGGCAGCGATCGTCCGGCAGCCGGCCGACACACACGCCGTCCGCGTCCACCTCCACCGGTTCCACCGAGAAACCGACGCGCGCGAGTTCCCGCTGCGCCTCCGCGTATCCGGGCGCTTCGACGAAGGCGCGCCGAATCCCCGAGTCCCACGCCGCCTCGCCGAGCAGTGCGAACCCACATGACGATCCGGGAGTCAGCAGGATCTCTTCGGCGTGCACCCCTCGATGCCTGCGCAGGTGCTCCCCCAGTGCGGCCGTCAGAGCCGTCGTCCCGGCCGTCGACGGCTCGGGCGTCCACGTCGCCGCCCGCACGCAGCTGCGCCACCGACGCGCGTCGATCAGCGAACCGTCCGGCACCCCGGGCCGCAGATCTCCGATGATCCGCGGAACCGCACCCTCCCCACGCACGACGACGGGCGCCGATTCCTCCGTCACATGCGATCTCGCGCCGAGCCGTACCGCCGCGCGCGCACCGGCACGCACCCGTGTGCCCGCACCGGGGATCCCGTCGAGGAAGCCGGCCGCGATCAGTTCGTCGTAGCAACCGGTCACCACCGATCGCGAGCAGCTCAGTTGCCGGGCCAGCACTCGGGTGGACGGCAGCCAGTCGCCCTCGGCGAGCCGGCCGTCGACGATTGCGGCGAGGAGTTCATCCACCAATCGTCTGCTCCGCACCGGCGTGGGCAGACTGATCGGCAGATGGACGTCCCGGGGAGTCCGCGCCACGACGTCACCTCGCCTTCCGGCGACCGACCTCTGACATCCGAGGCCCGACCACCATCGATACTGGTCTCCAGAATTGCTCGATTCTGGATCTTCTCTCAAGTCCAGTATGGCTCTGTACTGGAGTCATGGAGAACTTGACCCGCAAGCGCGACCGCCAGAGCACCGACCGCGACAGCCTCGACCGTCTCCTCGACCAGCAGTGGTGGGGAGTGCTGTCCACGGCCTTCGGTGAGGGAGGCACCGCCGCCGTACGCAGCGTGCCCACCCTGCATGTGCGCGACGGCGACCGCATCCTCCTGCACGGATCCACCGGTGCCGGAGTGATGGGATCACGCCGCCCCGCCGATCAGCGCTCGGCCTTCTGCGTCACCGCGATGGACGCCCTCGTCCTCGCGAACTCGACATTCGACTCCACCGTGCATTTCCGCTCGGCGGTGGTCTACGGCCGACTGGAGAACGCACGGGCCGACGACCGCGCCGAACTGCTGACCCGGTTCACCGACCTACTCACACCCGGCCGGAACGACGAGGTACGTCCGATGACGAAACGGGAGATCGCGGCCACCAATGTGACGGTTCTGCGGATCGAGGAGGGCGAGTGGGTCTACAAGGCGAATGCCGGCGAGGGCGTCGTCCGCCCCGACGACGAGGTCACCGCGTGGTGCGGCGTGATTCCGTTCACCAGCGGCTACGGGGTGCCGCGCGCGGCCGAATGGTCCTCCGACCGTCCGCTGCCGGAGTCGGTGCGCCGGCTGGTCGGAGTGTAGATCCGTGTCTGAGCCGACCGTCCGCGCAGGACGAGCGCGGTGCGCGGCGACCATAGACGCGCCTCGTCGTCCCCTGCCGCCGCCACCGCCCGCTCCGACGCGAACGGCAGGTGCGGAGCCTCTTTGGCGGCCTCCGACAGTCGTGCGCCCTCGTTCACCGGGTCGCCGATCACCGTGAACTCGAACCGCTGAATCGCGCCGACGTTCCCGGCCACCACGGTCCCGAAGCTCACCCCGATACCCGCCTTCAACTCCGGCACGTTGCGGGCGAGACGATCGGCGATCTCGCGCGACGCGGCCAGCGCTGCGCCCGCGGGATCGTCGATCTCCAGGGGCGCGCCGAAGATCGCCAGGACCGCGTCTCCCTCGAACTTGTTCACCAGGCCCCGGTGCGTCTCCACCGCCTCGACAACCTGCTGAAAGAAGCGGTTCAGCACCGCTACCACCTCGGTCGGTGTGTGCTCGGTGGCCAGTGTCGTCGAGCCGATGACGTCGACGAAGATCACCGCGACGGTCCGCTCGGCGCCGCCGAGCTCCGGATCGCTTCGCAGCGCCTGCGCGGCCACGTCGCGGCCGACGTGACGTCCGAAGATGTCGCGCACTCGCTCCTGCTCGCGCAGTCCCGCGACCATGCTGTTGAACCCGAACTGCAGTTCCCCCAGTTCGGAGGCGTCGTAGACGACGAGGTCGACGGCCGGACTGACGTCTCCGCCGCGGACTTTGCTCATTCCGGCCTGAACGTTGCGGATCGGTCCGGTCACATCCCAGGAGAACAGGAACATCGCGAGCAGGCCGACTGCGGCAGCCACCGCCACCAGCACCGTCACCGAAACGAACACGCCGACCAACGACGAGCGACCGCTGGTGGCCGCGAACAGCACCACCATGAACACGCCGCTCAGCGGGACGCCGGTGCCGATGAGCCACGCACTGAGGGCTCGCGACCGGACGGAGCTGCCGCGCACGGAGAAACCCGCCTGCATGAGCTTGGCGTACACCGGCCGCAGCAGCACGTCGACGAAGATGTTGACGATGGCGATCACGACGATGCCACTCATCAGAACGATGAGCACCACTTTCGGGATGAGGATCGGGTCGACCACGCCGTACCAGATACCCAGCATCACCGCGGCACCCACCCACAGGAGTGCCTGGAGCGCAGTCAGCCGACGGCGCGCCCACGCGGTGCGCCGCGCGTCGTCCCGAGTCGGCACTTGGTCGCGCATCGACCACTTGAGTGACCGGACCGTCATCACCGTGCCGACCAGCACGCCCAGTGCCAGCGAACACACGATGTACACCGGCAGGGCCAGGAAGTTGACCCATACGAGATCGCCGCGCAGGAACGAGGGGTCGGGGATACCGACCAGCGCGAGCGAGATCGCCACCACGATCCCGATCAACTGCGCCCCGACGATGGTCGTCGTCAGGAGCAGCTGGATCCGGATGCGCTGCCTGCGCGGCCCCTCATCGACCGCACCGAGCAGCGTCGACCCGTAGTCGCGACTGAGCCCGCGCGGCTCGTTCATCGAGGTCGCCGGTCAGACGAGCTGATGCCGGACGATCGTCTCGTCACGCCCGGGGCCGACGCCGATGCACGAGATGCGCGCACCCGACAGCTCCTCGAGCCGGTGGATGTAGTTCTGCGCATTCTGGGGCAGTTCGTCGAAGGTACGGCAGCCGGAGATGTCTTCCCACCAACCGGGCATCGTCTCGTAGATCGGCTTGGCGTGATGGATGCCGGTCTGTGTCATCGGCCAGTCCTCCACCCGCTCGCCGTCGACCTCGTAGGCCACGCAGATCGGGACCTCTTCCAGACTCGACAGCACGTCGAGCTTGGTGAGGAAGTAGTCGGTGATGCCGTTGACGCGGGTCGCATACCGCGCGATGACGGCGTCGAACCAACCGCAGCGACGGGCACGTCCGGTGGTCACGCCGACCTCGCCGCCGGTCTTGGCCAGGTACTCGCCCCACTCGTCGAAGAGCTCCGTGGGGAACGGGCCCTCACCGACGCGCGTGGTGTACGCCTTCAGAATGCCCAGGACCGTCGTGATCTTGGTGGGCCCGATGCCCGCGCCCACCGACGCGCCGCCGGCGGTCGGATTGGACGACGTCACGTACGGGTAGGTGCCGTGGTCCACGTCGAGCAGCGTGCCCTGCGAACCTTCGAGCAGCACGGTCTCACCGCGTTCGAGCGCCTGGTTCAGCAACAGCTGGGTATCGGCGATCCGGTGCTTGAACCCCTCGGCCAGCTCCAGCGTCTCGTCCACCACCTGCTGCGGGTCGAGACCCTTGCGGTTGTAGATCTTGGTGAGGATCTGATTCTTGATCTCGAGCGCGGCCTCGACCTTCTGCGCGAGGATCTTCTCGTCGAGCACGTCGGCCACGCGGACGCCCACGCGGGCGATCTTGTCCTGGTAGCAGGGCCCGATGCCGCGACCGGTGGTACCGATCTTGCTGTTGCCCAGGAAGCGCTCGGTGACCTTGTCGATGGCGACGTGGTACGGCATCAGCAGATGCGCGTCGGCCGACAGCATCAGCGAAGTCGTGTCGACGCCGCGGTCCTCCAGCCCCTTGAGCTCGGTGAGCAGAACGCTCGGGTCGACGACGACGCCGTTGCCGATGACGTTCTTGACACCGGGCGTCAGAATCCCCGACGGAATCAAGTGCAGCGCGAACTGCTCGCCGTTCGGCAGGACCACAGTGTGTCCCGCGTTGTTTCCGCCCTGGTAGCGCACCACCCACTGCAGCTTCCCGCCCAGCAGATCCGTCGCTTTACCCTTGCCTTCGTCGCCCCACTGGGCGCCGATCAGCACAATCGCAGCCATATCAGGTGCTCCTCCTAACGTGCCCACCCTACTGGGTCGCGGTCGAAATGTTGGTCCCCGCTGCCGTATAGCCTGGGTAGGTGCCCTCTCTGCTGATCACGGTCAGCCCCGGCGACGAAGTACCGTCCGCCCTGACCCGCCGCCTCGCCGGCCTGCTCGACGACCCGTCGGCCGGCTCCGCCGCCACCGCTTCCGCCGGCGCCGCCCCCCGGATCGTGGTGGCCCCCACCGACTCCGATGCGATGGCGCCGGACGCGTTCTTAGCGCGGGTCGTCGCCGCCCTGATGAAGCTCGAACGTCTCGACGTCGAGGTGGCCTACGTCGCACCGCACGTCACCGCCGCTACCGGGAACTACGGTCTACCGCACGGCGATGCCGCGATGCGTCTCGCCGAAACCGGTACGGCGCAGCAGCTTCCACTCATCCGAGACGATGCCGCGACAGTCCTCGTCGGACGGGCACGACATCTGGGGGCAGCGGGCGAGAAGCTGCACGGCGAGTGCATCGCCGACTCGGCGACGATCTTCGACGGCACCGTCCGCGCGGTGGAGATCGAGCCACTGACCGTCGAACCCGGAGTCCGCGGCCGCCGCGCCCGGGCGCTGCCCGGCGGATGGAAGAGCGGCCGGGCGGTTCAGACCGGAGGCACCAACCTCGTGGTCGAGCGCGAAGGCGAACTGACCGACCGCGTCGTGAAGCGATCCACCTTCTATCGGCATCACATCGACTGGAGACTGGTGCGACCGTGACCACCCCGACCACCGCGGCCCTCAAGTCCGTTCGACCCGGACCGGTGTTCCTCGGGCTGTGCGCGGCCTTCGCCGTCGGCGTGTACCTGCTGCTGCGGTCCGGCGCGGAACGCAGCGCCCTCGGCATGTTCGGCGCCCTGCTCTTCGTGCTGAGCGGATGGGTGATCTCGTTGTCTCTGCACGAGTTCGCGCACGCGTTCACCGCCTTCCGCTACGGCGATCGGTCGGCCGAAGTCCGCGGGTATCTGACTCTCGATCCGCGCAAGTACACCCACGCGGGGCTGTCGATCGCCCTGCCGCTGCTGATCGTCGCGCTCGGCGGCATCGGCTTCCCCGGCGGAGCGGTCTACCTCAACACCGCGGCCTTCACCCCCGCGCAGCGCACCAAGGTGTCGCTGGCCGGCCCGGCGACCAACCTGGTCCTCGGACTGGCGCTTCTGGCGGCACTCGCGTCGACCACTCCCACCACCGCGAACCTGAACCTCTGGGCCGCCACCGCCGCACTGGCATTCCTGCAGTTGTCGGCGACGCTGCTCAACATCCTGCCCGTGCCCGGGTTCGACGGTTACGGCGCGCTCGAACCGCATCTGCCTGCGAACGTCCGTCAGGCGGCGGAGAAGATCGCACCCTTCGGCTTCCTGATCCTGTTCCTGCTGCTGTTCATCCCGCAGCTGAACTCCGCGTTCTTCGGCCTCGTCTACCACGCGTTCGAGGCCTTCGGAATCAGCCCGGCGTTCGTCTCGTACGGGATCCGCTTGTTCGCGTTCTGGCTGTAGGCGCTGCTCCGCACTTCGGGTCGAGACGTTCAGTCCGCTCTCACCAGGTGAGACTTTCGCATTGGGAGCGGTCGCCGGGACGTTCCACCTGGACTGTGGCGTGCTCGAGGCCGCGTTCGGCGAAGACCCGCTGCGCGGCAGTGAGCGCGGCACAGTGATCTCCGGTGCTGCTCAGATGCACCGTCGCCACGTCCATGCCGGTCGTCACCGACCACACGTGCAGGTCGTGCACGTCCTGCACCTCGGGCAGGGCGGCGAGGTCGGCACGCAATTCGTCCAGGTCGACGTGGGACGGCGCCTGCTGGTTCAGGATCTTGAGTGCGTCGAGCGCGAGCTTCACCGCGCGCGGCACCACCCACAGTGCGATGAAGACCGCGACGATCAGGTCCGCATATCCCCAGCCGGTGGTCATCGCGACCACACCGGCGATGAGCACCCCGACGCTGCCAACCGCGTCGGCGAGCACTTCCAGGTAGGCCCCGCGAATCGCGAGCGACGTGCCCGAGTCGGCCCGCAACAGGTACATGACGATCACGTTGGCGGCCAGCCCCAGCAGCGCCACCACGATCATCGGTCCGCCGGGCACCTCCGGATTCGTCCCGAGTCGGACGACGGCCTCGTACAGCACGTAGACGCCGACGCCCAGCAGCAGCACTGCGTTGAGGACGGCGGTGAACACCTCCGCGCGGTACCACCCGAAGCTGCGGCCGTCGGTCACCCGGCCGTGGCGGGCGAGCAACAGTGCCACCAGCCCCATCGTCAGTGCCACCAGATCGGTCGCCATGTGCCCGGCGTCGGCGACGAGGGCGAGCGAGCCGAACAGCAGGCCGGTGACCAGTTCGACGACGAAGAACGTGCCGATCAGGCCCAGCGACACCGCCAGCGGCCAGATCCGCCGATGCCCCGCGTCCGGTCGTGCCAGGTCTGCCGCGGTCGGGCCGTGACTGTGGCCGTGTTCGTGATCAGCACCCATGACCTCAATATATGCGAACTTTTGCATATATGACAAGAGTGCTGCGTCTGGTGATCTCGAGTACTCATTTGTTCAGGTGCAACTGCGCAATGGCGGACGAACGCTTGAGTCCGGCGACCATCAACAGATCCACCAGAAGCGAGCGCAACTCCACCAGCAGCGCGGCCTCCGAGAGGTCCTCGACGTGGTCGGCCAGCGACGTGCGCGCTCTGCGCACCACCGAGCGCACCTCGCGCGCGGCGTCTGCCGGATCCGGCGGCTGACCGGGCTCGGCGAGCATCATCGCGCGCAGGGTCTCGAACAGTCCGCCGATGTCCTCGATGATGTCGATCATCGGCTCTTCCACCGCCACCCCGCGCTGCGTCAGCCCCAGCGCCCGCCGCGTGACCACGCGGAAGTTGCGGACAGCGTTGTCGATCGGATCGGCGGTCGCGGCGATCTTGCGCAAACGGTCGCGCGAAGCCCAGTACAGCGGTGAGAGGGTCCCGACCTCACGCCCGGCCAGAATGTCGGCCCGGAGGCCGTCGACGGCGGGCTGGGTGCCACGGGCCGCCGCAAGGACCCGATAGACCGCGTCCTCGTCCCGCGCGCGGAGCGCCTCGGCGAGGTCGTGGCTCAGATCGCGCAGAGTGTTCAGAATGCCCGCGGCGTCGCGGCGCGCCCGCCGAGCCGGATTCACCGGCACCAGCGCCCCCACGAGCAGGCCGATGCAGCCGCCCACCAGCGCGTCGACCGCACGCTGATAGCTCGCCGCACCGCCGGGCGGCAGCAGTGTTGCGATGAGCACCGCCGACGACGCCGCCTGGGTCGGGAGCATCGGGCCGCCGTCGACGAACACCGCGAGGGCCATCGCCGCCGCGACCACAACCGTGATCTGCCACGCACCGGATCCGATCTGGGTCACCACCAGGTCGCCGACGAGGATCCCGATGGAGACCCCGACGATCAGCTCCGCCGAACGACGCCAGCGGCGGGCCAGCGACAGCCCGAGGGACACCACCGCCGCGATCGGCGCGAAGAACGGCCGAGCGTGGTGAAGTAGGTCGAAGGCCACGAACCAGGCCAGCCCCGCGGCGATGGCGCACTGCGCGATCGGCACCAGCGACAGCCACAGTCTGCGCACCCGAACGCGCAGGACCGACGGCAGTCGCTGCACGCCCTGCGACCCCAGGTCGCGGAACGACGCCTTGGACTCCGGTTCTTCAGCGGCCTCGTGCACTCACACCACGACCGTCGGTGTCAGTCCAGCCCCAGTTCGGCGATCGCGCGGGGATCGCTGTCGTTCAACAGGTCGAGGCACCGCAGGTACTCGTCCTCCTCGCCGACGGCTTGCGCGGCACGTGCCAGCGCCCCCACACAGCGCAGGAAGCCACGGTTCTCCTCATGGCTCCACGGGACGGGACCGAAACCCTTCCAGCCGTTGCGCCGCAGCTGATCGAGGCCGCGGTGGTAACCGGTGCGAGCGTAGGCGTATGCGGCCACGACCCGTGCGATGTCCGGTTCGGGGCCGTCCAACGCGCCGTCGAGCGCCGCCTCGGCCAGATGGGCCCAGGCGATCGAGGCCGACGGGTGCGCGGCGGCGACGGCCGCGGGATCGGTTCCGTTCAGCAGAGCCGACTCCGCTTCGTCGTCTCCCGGCAGCAGGGTGGGCGGGGGTCCGAGGAGATCTCCAAATGACGTCACGTAATCATTCAATCACCTGAGTGGGACGCTCCGGAGAAGCTCGAGACCGACAGGTCCGATATCCTGACGCTGCGCGTCTAGCAGTACTGTCCCCGACGAACATTGGAAATTGAGCAGATGTCTGATTCGGACAAAGACACTTCGGCTGCCATCGACAAGGTGGTCGGTGCTTTCCGTGCCCAGCGCGAGCAGGGCAAAGCGGATACGAAGGAAACAGACACGAAGGAAACAGACGCACAGATGACTGCAGAGCCGACCCCGGTCAAGAAGCTCGAGGACGCCCCGGCTCCTCAGGGCGGCGGCAATTCCGAGACGCCCACCAAGGCCTTCAAGATTCCGGCTCAGGCCGCCCCGCAGGGAGCGACGCCGCAGGCGGAGGGCGCACTCGTCGAAGAGACCGTTGTCGGAGACGCGCTCTCGGCCGGCGACGCGGCCACCGGTGACGCGGTGGACGCCGGCACCGACGCGAAGGTCGATCTGGTGAAGGCCGATCTGGTGGAGCAGTCCATCGACCTGCCCGCCGACGATCAGTCCGCGACGCCGACGGCCACCGATGACGAGGCGCCCTCCGACACGGATGCAGCCTCGGCCCCGACCGTCGAGGTCGCCGCCCCGGCCGATCAGCCCGTCGAGGTGCCGGCATCGGAGGCGCCGACCACCGAGATGGCGGTGCCCGCGGCTGTCGCAGCCGGAGCCGCAGCAGCCGGTGCCGCCGCCGCACCTGCGGGTCGGCCCGCACAGGCCAAGCCCGCGCCGCAGGTGGTCGCGCCGGCCGAAACGCAGCGCAAGCGCAGCCGTGGCAAGCTGATCGGCCTCCTCGTCGCCGCGGTCATCGTCATCGCGGCGATCGCGGTCGGCCTCTGGTATGCGCTGGTCGGCAGCTCACCGGAGCACAAGGTGGCCGACGCCGCCAAGGACTACCGGAGCGCGATGACCTCGGGTGACCTCGGCAAGCTGCGCGAGGTGACCTGCGGCGCGGATTACGCGTACTACTCCAAGGTCTCCGACGCCGACTTCCAGAAGGCCTTCGAAGCCCAGAAGAACCGCAATGAGCTGATGACCTTCGACGACGTCAAGGCCGTCCAGATCAACGGTGACACCGCACGCGTCGGCGTCGACATGTACCCGAGCAACGATCCTTCGAAGACCGCGCCCGCGCAGATCACGCTTCACCAGATCGACGGTGAATGGAAGGTCTGCCTGAAGCCGTAACTCCCGCGGTCCCGCACTTCACGAGACGGTCCCCCGGAGCATCGCTCCGGGGGACCGTCTCATCTCGTATCGGGCGCGTGCGGCCCGGCCGGTCAGCGGCCGATCGACTTGCCGGACGACCCGAGGTCGTTGCACGCCTCGACCACGCGCTCGGCCATCGAGGCCTCCGCCTTCTTCAGGTAGCTGCGCGGGTCGTAGACCTTCTTGTTGCCGACCTCACCGTCCACCTTGAGCACACCGTCGTAGTTGGTCATCATGTGACCGGCCACCGGGCGGGTGAACGCGTACTGGGTGTCGGTGTCGACGTTCATCTTGATGACGCCGTAGCTGACGGCCTCCTCGATCTCGCTCTTGAGCGAGCCGGAGCCGCCGTGGAAGACGAAGTCGAAGGGCTTGGCCGACGCGTCGAGACCGAGCTTGGCGACCGCGGCGTCCTGGCCCTCCTTGAGGACCTCGGGGCGCAGCTTCACATTGCCCGGCTTGTAGACGCCGTGGACGTTGCCGAACGTGGCGGCGAGCAGGTACTTACCGTTCTCGCCGGTACCGAGCGCGTCGACGGTCTTCTCGAAGTCCTCGACCGAGGTGTAGAGCTTGTCGTTGATGGCGTTCTCGACGCCGTCCTCTTCGCCGCCGACGACGCCGATCTCCACCTCGAGGATGATGTTCGCCTCCTTGGTCTTGGCGAGCAGTTCCTTCGCGATCTCGAGGTTCTCGTCGATCGGGATGGCCGAGCCGTCCCACATATGCGACTGGAACAGCGGGTTCTGCCCCTTCGCGACACGCTCGCGGGAGATCTCGATCAGCGGTCGGACGAAGCCGTCGAGCTTGTCCTTGGGGCAGTGGTCGGTGTGCAGCGCGATGGTGACGTCGTACTTCTCGGCGACGACGTGGGCGAACTCGGCGAGGGCGACGGCACCGGTGACCATGTCCTTGACACCCAGACCCGAACCGAACTCAGCACCGCCGGTCGAGAACTGGATGATGCCGTCGCTGCCGGCATCGGCGAATCCCTTGATGGCCGCGTTGACGGTCTCCGACGAGGTGCAGTTGATGGCAGGGAACGCGTAACCGTCCGCCTTGGCCTTGGCCAGCATCTCGGCGTACTTCTCGGGGGTTGCGATAGGCATTCTCACGTCCTAAGAGAGCCAGTGGATGTTTTCCACTCGATTGTTAGCTGTCCGATCCAGTATGACGGTTGCCTCGCCGGGCCGGGCCGGTCCCCTGCCAAGGACATCGTTAAGGGTTCTCGAAGCGACTGCCGGTAGGATCGGGGCCTGTGATCGACACTCTGCTTGCCGAGACCACGACGAACGTGGCACTGATGCCCGGCTTCATGGATCCGTTCAATCTGATCGGGTACTTCGGAGCGGCCGCATTCTGGGGTCTGCTCCTCGTCATCTTCATCGAGTCGGGCGTCCTGTTCCCGGTGCTGCCGGGCGACTCGCTGCTGTTCGTCGCTGGTCTGATCGCCGCAGGCGAGGCGGGCGAGAACGCAGCCAAGGTCGCCGACTCGGGCCTCACCCTGTGGCCTCTGCTGATCGGCGTCCCGATCGCGGGCATCCTGGGTGGCCAGGTGGGTTACTGGATCGGCCGCTACGCGGGGACGTCGATGTTCAAGCCGGATGCGCGCTTCCTCAAGCAGCGCTACCTCGACGAGGCGCACGAGTTCTTCGAGAAGCACGGACCCATCACCATCTTCCTGGCGCGTTTCGTACCCATCGTGCGCACGTTGGCCCCGATCGTCGCCGGCGCCGCGCGGATGAAGTTCGCCGTCTTCACGATCTACAACGTGGTGGGCGCGATCGTCTGGGGCGCGGGCATCGTCCTCCTCGGCTACTGGCTGGGCCAGTTCGAGATCATCCAGAAGCTCATCGAGCCCATCTTCATCGTGATCGTGCTGATCTCGGTGCTGCCGATGGTCTTCGAGTGGCTGCGCCGTCGCCGGATCCAGAAGAGCGAGAGCCCGGTCGAACTCGACTGATCTCGGCCGAGCCGTGAATCCTGTCGAGTTGGTACCCGTGGCGGGTACCAACTCGACAGGATTCGCAGTGGAACCGAACGGCACTCCGCCGCGTCTAATCAGATGTGGGGGATACAGGGGACGTCGCGGCCTACTTGGCGGCGCACGACGGCGTCATCACTGCAACGCAGGCGATCGAGCTGGGGCTGACCCGCAGGCAGATCCAGGGCAGGATCGAGCGCGGCGAGTGGTCCGCCCTGGCGCGGGGCGTCTACCGATCGGCGGCGAACGACTTCACTGAGGCCGCGATGGTCCGCGCAGCGGTTCTCGCGCACCGCGGCGTCGCCGACCGGACCACCGCCGCGTGGTGGCACGGCATGGTGGATCAGTTGCCGACGCATCTCACCCTCTCGTGCCGGTCGCAGGCGCCTTCCCTCGAGTGGCCGGTCGGCGTCCGTGCCGTGCGCCGCGTGTACCGTCCCGAATCGCTCACCCGGGTCCGCGGGCTGTCGCTGACACACAAGCCGCTGACCGCACTGATGACCGCTGTCGAACTCGCCGAGGGCACCGCATTCCTCGACCGCATGCTGCAGACCCGGCAGGTCCGGCTCGCCGACCTGGAGCGCGCGCTCACCGACCACGCCGGTCTGGTCGGGATCCGCGAAGCCCGCGGGCTCGTCCGCATCGCGGGGTCCGACAGCGAGTCCGAGGCCGAGCGACTCTTCGCACGTTTACTCAGGCAGTGGCGACTCGACGGGTGGGTGCAGCAGTTCCCGACCGGCAGGTGGCGACTCGACTTCGCCTGGCCCGACCACCGGCTGGCCGTCGAGATCTCCGGCTGGAGTTTTCACCGCGATCCACGCCGCCACGGAAACGACCTCGCCAAGGCGAACCACCTTCAGTCACTCGGGTGGCGCGAACTGCAGTTCAACTGGCACATGATCAACGACCGCCCGTCAGACTGCATCCAGCAGGTGATCGACGCGCTGAATCACCCCGGCTGAAGCGCGGATGAACGGCGAACCGGAAGCCGATCACCACGCCTGATCGAGGTCGGCGTGCTGGGCGATCCACGAGTGCATGACGATGCCCGCGGCGACGCCCGCGTTGATGCTGCGGGTGGACCCGAACTGCGCGATGGAGACCGTGAGATCGGCGCTGTCCTGCGTCTCGTCGCTGACGCCGGGTCCCTCCTGGCCGAACACCAGCACGCACCGCCGCGGGAGTTCGGTGCGTTCCAGCGCCGCCGCGCCGGGTGTGTTGTCGACAGCGACCACCGTCAAATGCTCCGCGCGAGCCCACTCCATGAGGTCGGCGACGGTGGAGTGGTGCCGGAGATGCTGGTAGCGGTCGGTGACCATGGCGCCGCGCCGATTCCAGCGGCGGCGTCCGACGATATGCACCTCGGCCGCGAGGAAGGCGTTCGCGGTCCGCACCACCGTGCCGATGTTGGCGTCGTGTCCCCAGTTCTCGATGGCGATGTGGAACTCGTGGCGACGCGTGTCGAGGTCCGCGACGATCGCCTCGCGGGTCCAATAGCGGTAGGCGTCGACGACGTTGCGCCGATCCCCCTCCGCGAGGAGCGTGCGGTCGTAGCGGGGGTCACCGGGCAGCGGTCCCTCGCATTCCTCGAGCCACGGGCCGACACCGACGGCTGGACCGACACCGGTGACCCACTCGGTGGGCCCGACGGCGTCGTCGGGCCGGTCAGGCAAGGCCGAGGTCGGCCAGCCCGAGGAGCGACCGGTACGGCACACCGAGCGCGGTGATGACATCATCTGCGCCGGTCGCACGATCCACCACGGTCGCGACCCCGACCACCTCGGCACCGGCCTCGCGCGCGGCCTCGACCGCCTGCGACGGCGACGCACCGGTGGTCGACGTGTCTTCGACCACCAGCACGCGACGCCCCGCGATGTCCGGGCCCTCGATCCGGCGCTGCATGCCGTGCGTCTTGGCGGCTTTGCGCACCACGAACGCGTCGACGGCCCGACCGTCGGCGTGCATGATCGACGTCGCGACCGGGTCCGCGCCGAGCGTGAGTCCGCCGACGGAGGCGTAGTCCCAGTCCGCGGTCAGCTCTCGCATCAGCTGACCGATCAGCCGTGAGGCCTCCGAGTGCAGCGTCGCGCGACGCAGGTCGACGTAGTAGTCGGCTTCCTTGCCCGACGACAGCGTGACCTTGCCGTGCACGACGGCCAGTTCGGTCACCAGTTCGGCGAGGCGGGCGCGTGCGGCGCCGTCGACGGCGGGGGTGGCATCGGATGCCGACATGGGTCACCAGCTCCTAAGAGGGCTTCGAGAGGTCAGGGGTCCGGGCTGGCGGATCAGCGTTCGCGCGGGTCGTTCAGCGGCGGAAGGTCCGGCGGAGCGAAACGCTCCCGGGACGTGCGGGGATCGGCGACCGGTCGCGGCGCAGGCCGCCGGATCGGCTCGATCCGCGAGGTGCCCGCGGAGTCGGGCGGGCGCGGTGTCGCGTCCAGCCGAGACGGGCGCGGCTCCGGCCGCGGGGCCGGCTGTGATGCCGATGCCTCCATCCGGCGACGACGCTCCTTGTCGCGCAGAGACTCGGTCTTCTCGTCGGCCAGTTCCTCGTTGGTGGGACCGTGCGGATCGCGCGGGTCGGGCGCGTCCTGCGGCACCACGGCGGGCGGCAGCACGCGCAGCAGATCCGCGAAGCGGCGAACGGCGTCGAGTGCGACGTCGAGACGCTCGTCCTCCACCGTCACCGGCATCGCGCCGAGCGCCCAGTTGCCCTCGTTCCACAGGATCTCGACGTAGGCCGGGGTGTCGGTGGCGAGTGTCACCATGCGGCGGTCGCAGATCCGGCGTGCGGCGTCGAGATTGCTCGCGAACATGACGCGCGATCCCATCGCGCCGAGCAGATCCACATCGTCTTCCGCGGGCGCGAGCACATCCTCGTAGCGCAGGTCCACGGTCACCGCCGACGCGGCCGGACGACGCACCGCGACGATGGTCGACGTGTCTTCGAGGTCGAAGACCACGGCTTCGGCACCCTCGTAGACGCCGTAGGCGACATCGCGCACCCGGACGTGCTCCGGCACGTCCATCGCGGCACGATGGAACACGGTGCGAAGCTTGCTGTCGGTCTCGCGGAACTTGAAGGAATGCGTCTCGCCCCACACAGCACGCTGGTGGTGAACCTGTTGCGACCGGTTCCGGTCCAGCCACAACAGGGCGCCCGCACCCAACAGCGCGAGCACCGCAATCACGAAATACACAATGGCCATCGGGCATAGCCTACTATCGAGGGCTCCCTGTGCGCCCGACGACTCGAAGCTGAAGGAGAAAGGCCGACGATGAGGACTGTCAGTCGAGACGTCGTCGACGCTCTGGCAGCCGCTGTCGACGCCGCCGAGGTCGAGGCGCTGACGTGTGCGCTGATCGCCGAGGCGAGCGTCAACCCAGGTGGCAGCGAGGAGTCGACCGTCGCGGTTCTGGCCGATGCGTGCCGCGAAGCGGGGTTCGACGTCGAGGTCTCCGAGGCCGCGCCCGGCCGGCCGAATCTGATCGCGACGGTCAACGGCGACGCCGCCGGCCCGGGTCTGATGTTCCTGGGGCACTCCGACGTCGTTCCGCCCGGGCCCGGCTGGACGGGCGATCCGTTCGTGCCACGTCGTGACGGCGATCTGATCGTCGGACGCGGCGCCACCGACATGAAGGGCGGCATCGCCGCCGTGGTGGCGGCGATGAAGGTCGTCGCGCGTGCCGTCGACGGCGGCGTCGAGGTCTCCGGACCGGTCCGCCTGGTGGTGACCGTCGACGAGGAGGAACACGGGGTCGGGGTGAGGCATCTGGTCGCCGATCCGCCTTCCGGCGAGTACCGCGGATGCATCGTCGCCGAGCCCACCCGGCTCGAGGTGGTTCGCGGTTGCCGTGGCGCGTCGTACTTCGATGTGGCCGTGACCGGCCGCGCCGCACACTCCGGCCGCCCCAGCGACGGCGCCAGCGCGATCCTCGCCGCGGCGAGGGTGATCGAGCTGATCGACGCCGACCAGCGCCGCATGGCCGCGGACCCGGATCCGCTGCTCGGCTACGGAACGTGGAACGTCGGGACCATCGACGGCGGACAGGGCATCTCAGTGGTGGCCCCGAACTGCGCGATGGGCGTCGACCGTCGGCTGATGCCCGGCGAAGACGTCGATGAGATCGGCAGGCGCCTGTCGGAGGAGATCCGCGCCGCGGGCATCGAGTCCGACGGTGTCGCCGTCTCGGTGACTCCGACGATGTATCTGCCCGGCTTCGCCACCCCGGCCGACGATCCGATCGTCGATGCCACCGCGCAGGCCGTCGCCGACTCCGGGGCGCCCACCCGTGTCGGCGGCTGGACCGCCGCGTGCGACGGCGGCTGGATCAGCACCGCCCTCGGCATCCCCACCGTCGTGATGGGGCCCGGCGACATCAACGGGCAGGCGCATCAGCCCGACGAATCGGTGTCGTTGTCCGAACTCGTCACGGCCGCACAGGCGTATGTGCGGGTCACGCTGTCGTTGCTGGCGCGGGGCGGGTGAGGGTTTCGACTCGCTTCGCTCGCTCAACAAGCCTGGAGAAAGCTCGCACAACAAGCCTGGGGCACCCTCGCTCAATAAGCCTCAGGACACCTCGCGCAACCAGCCTGGGGAAAGCTCGCTCAACCAGCCTGGAGAAAGCTCGCTCAACCAGCCTGGGGCACGCTGGCACGACAGGCCCTTCGGGGATCTACAGCACGTCGCGGACGCGGATCCCGACCGTCGCCGAAGCGCCCCGGCGCAACGACGATCCCCAGATGGTCAGCCGGCCGATGAGCCCGTACTTGCGGATGATCGCGTCGACGGCTCGCTGCCGGTCGACGATCTCGCCGAGCCCGGCCACCTGAGGTCCGCTGGTGCTGCGCCCGCTCGCGTTGCACGCCTGGACCAGCACATTGTTGTTGCGGCGCAGCCGCTTCACCTTCCACGAATCGCCGACCGTCCACAGCAGCATGTCGTCACCGTCGGGCGCCGCCCACAGCGGCGATGCCACGGGGGTGCCGTCCTTCTTGTAGGTGGTCAGCATGACGTACTTGGCGGCGGCGACTTGGGCGACGGTGGCGGTCATGGCACGAGGGTACTGCCGATCTCCGGCCGTCACCGGACGAAGCGATACCCCATTCCCGCTTCGGTGATGAGGTGCTGCGGATGCGACGGATCGGCCTCCAGCTTGCGCCGCAGCGCAGCCAGGTAGACGCGGAGATAGTTGGTCTGGTTCACGTATGTGGGCCCCCACACGGTGGTGAGGATCTCCCGCTGGCTCACCAGATTCGGTTCGCTGCGCACGAGCAGTTCGAGCACACCCCATTCGGTGGGTGTGAGCCGCACGGGCTCACCGTCGCGCAGGACCCGCTTGCCCATGAGATCGACTTCCAGCGCGCCGGCACGCACCACCGGGCTCTCGGCCGGTGCTCCGGCGACGCTGCCCCGCCTGATCGCCGCGCGCAGACGGGCGAGGAACTCCTCCATGCCGAAGGGTTTGGTCACGTAGTCGTCCGCACCCGCGTCCAGAGCCTGCACCTTGTCGGCGGCGTCGGTGCGCGCCGACAGCACGATCACCGGCACCGACGTCCACCCGCGCAGGCCGGCGAGGACGGTGAACCCATCCATGTCGGGCAGCCCGAGGTCGAGGACCACCACGTCGGGGGTCCGCTTGCTCGCCGCCTCCAGCGCCTGTGCGCCGGTAGCCGCCGTGGTCACGTCGAAGCCCCTGGCGCGCAAGTTGATTCGCAAGGCTCGAAGCAACTGCGGCTCGTCGTCCACCACGAGGACGTGCCCGTGTTCGGCCATCACGCGCCTCCCTCCGGGTCGTCGGCCCGGTCGTGCTCCGCGGGTAGTTCCACGACCATCGTCGTCCCGCCGCCGGGAGTCTGCGCCACCGCCAGCGTTCCTCCGACCGCCGACACGAACCCGCTCGCCACCGACAATCCGAGCCCGACACCCGACGTCTGCCGGTTCTGGTCGCCGTACTGGTGGAACGGAGTGAAGACGCGCGACCGCTCCTCCGCCGGGATACCGGGACCGTGATCGATCACCCGGATTCGGCACCGGCGCTCGTCGGAGTCGTCGGCCGGCACCGACTCGGTGCGGATCTCGATCGCGTCGCCGCCGTGGCGCAGCGCGTTGTCGATCAGATTGGCCAGCGCCCGCTCCAGGAGTCCGGCGTCGGTGACCGCCCAGTCGCATCCGATGTCGACCGTGATCTCCGGAGTCCCCGGCGCCCGACGCGACACGGCGGCGCCCGCGCGGTGGATCACCTCCGGCAAGTAGGTGCGGGTGCGCCGGGGACGGACCACTCCCGCGGCCAGCCGCGACGAGTCGAGCAGGTTGCCCACCAGCGAGGCCAGCTGATCGACGGACTCCTCGATCGTCGCGAGCAGTTCGGCGGTGTCCTCCTCGCTGAACACCACCTCCGGGCTGCGCAGACTCGACGCCGCCGCCTTCGCCGCCGCGAGCGGCGTCCGCAGATCGTGGCTCACCGCGGCCAGCAGCGCGCGCCGCAGCTCATCGGTGCGCGCCAACTCGTCGGCCTCCGCGGCCTCGGCCTCGAGCCGGTCCCGCTCGACCGCCGCGGCCACCTGGCTGGCGACGGCCGCGAGTACCCGCTGGTCGGCGGCTCCCACTTCGGGTCCGCGCAGCAGCAGCTGGTACTCGCCGCCGGCGGCCGGACAGACGGTGTCGGCTTCAGCCGCGGTCAGCGGCGGGTTCTCCCCCACCGAATGCGCGACCGTCTCGGTGCGGTCGTCCTTCCGCGCGACCGCGACCGCGGTCTGCTGGTACGTCTCGCGGACCCGCTGCAGCAGCCCGGAGACCCCCGCCCCGTCGAGGACCGCGCTGGAGAAGAGCGCCAGCAGCTCGGCGTCACGACCTGCGCGCTGTGCCTGCCTGCGTCGGACCGTCGCCGAATCCACCAGTGCCGCAATCGCGACCGCGATGATGAGCATCACCGCGAGGGTGATGATGTTGTCCGGTTCGGCGATGGTGAACGTGAAGGTGGGCGCGGCGAAGAAGTAGTTCAGCAGCAGGCCCGACATCACCGCCGACAGCGCCGCGGGCACCACTCCGCCGAGCAGCGCGACCGCGAGGATCACCACGAAGAACAGTGCGCTCTGACTGGTGAAGCCAAGGTATTCGTTCGTCAGCGCGAGCACCCCGGTGAGTGCGAGCGGCGCGAGCACCGCGAGAATCCAGCTGCCGGGCCGGTGGAATCGCGTGTCGCGGATGTCGAGACGATTCCGCACCGCAGCCTTCTCGTGCGTCACCATGTGGACGTCGATGCGCCCGCTGTCACGCACCACGGCCGCGCCGACGCCCTCGTCGAACAGCCGCCGCCACCGCGACCGCCTCGACGTGCCGAGGACCAACTGCGTCGCGTTCATCGCGCGCGCGAACTCCAGGAGCGTCTCCGGGACGTCGTCACCGACCACCGAATACAGGCGCGCGCCGATGCCCGCCGCCACCTGCCGCAGGCCGCCGACGTCGGCGGCTCCCCGATTCGTCAGACCGTCGCCGCGCACCACGTGCACCACCAGCAACTCGGCGCTCGACCGCGACGCGATCCGCCCGGCCCGGCGGATCAGCCCGGCCGATTCCGGTCCGCCGGTGACCGCCACCACCACCCGTTCGCGCGCCTCCCAGGTCTCGGTGATGGCGTTGGCCGCACGGTAGGCGGCGAGCTTGTCGTCGACGCGATCGGCGAGCCACAGCAGAGCCAGCTCGCGAAGCGCCGTCAGATTGCCCTGCCGGAAGAAGTTGGCGAGGGCGCCGTCGATCCGCCCGGCGTCGTACACCTTGCCCTGGGCGAGTCGCTGCCGCAGCGCACGCGGCTCGATGTCGACGAGCTCGATCTGGTCGGCGCCGCGGACCACCGCGTCGGGCACCGTCTCGCGCTGGGTGACGCCGGTGATGCGGGCGACGACGTCGTTGAGGCTTTCGAAATGCTGGATGTTGACGGTGGACAGCACGTCTATTCCCGCGTCCCGGAGTTCCTCGATGTCCTGCCACCGCTTCTCGTGGCGCATGCCCGGCGCATTGGAATGCGCGAGTTCGTCGACCAGCACCAGTTCCGGCTCACGCGCGAGCACCGCGTCGAGATCCATTTCGAGGAGCACGGTCCCGCGGTATTCGACGGGCACACGATCGATCACTTCCAGCCCGTCCAGCAGTGCCGCCGTCGCCGCTCGCCCGTGGGTTTCGACCACCCCGACCACCACATCGACGCCCTCGTCGGCGAGTGTGCGGGCCCGCGCCAGCATCTCGTACGTCTTGCCGACGCCCGGGGCACAGCCGAGGAATACCTCGAGCTGGCCCCGTGGTTCCTCAGCTGATGGCATGTCGCCGATGCTATCGGCAGGCGGTGCCATGCGGCTCTGTCCCGGCCCGCGTCTCGCGCGCGCTCTGCAGGTCGCGGTTCACCTGTTGGACGTTGACCCGCTCCCGCCCGAGGAAACCCAGCTGGCGGCCCCGGGTGTGGTCGGCGATGATCTCGCGGACCTCCTCCGGCGCCAGACCCGACGCCCGGGCGATCCGCGGCACCTGCAGAGCGGCGTACTCCAGGCTGATGTCGGGGTCGAGTCCCGAGCCCGAGGCGGTGACGGCGTCGGCGGGCACCTGTGACGGCTTCACGCCCTCGCGCTCGGCGATCGCCGCGCGGCGGGCGTCGATGATCTTGACCAGTTCGGGGCTGTTCGGGCCGAGGTTGCTCGCCCCCGACGCCGCCGGATCGCCCGGCGCCATCGGGTCGTCGACGCCGCCGGCGACCCGGTTGTGCAGGAACGGGTCGGGCTGTCCGGGCGCGGGCCGCTGGTCGACGCCGAGCAGGTCGGAGGCTCGGCAACCGTGCACGTCGGACTGGAACGACCCTTCGGCAGCAGTCGTGTGGAATCGCGAGATGCCCCAGACCGCAACGGGGTACAGGCCGCCCACGACGACGGCCAACGCGACCAGAGCGAGCAGCGCCACACCGCTCTGCCGGATCAGGCCGAGCAAGACGTTCTTCATGTCCTCATCCCATCCCCGGCAGCAGCCGGACGAGCAGATCGATCAGCCAGATGCCGATGAACGGCGTCACCACGCCGCCGAGCCCGTAGAGCAGCAGGTTGCGGCGCAGCAGATTGGCCGCGCTCGTCGCCCGATAGCGCACGCCCTTCAGCGACAACGGAATCAGCGCGACGATGATCAGCGCATTGAAGACGACCGCGGAGACGATCGCCGACTGCGCCGAATGCAACCGCATGATGTTGAGTGCGTCGAGCTGCGGGTACACCGTGCTGAACAATGCGGGCAGGATCGCGAAGTACTTCGCGAGATCGTTGGCCAGCGAGAACGTGGTCAGGGCGCCGCGGGTGATCAGCAGTTGTTTTCCGATCGCCACCACCTCGATCAGCTTGGTGGGATCGGAGTCGAGGTCGACCATGTTGCCGGCCTCCTTGGCCGCCATGGTTCCGGTATTCATCGCCAGCCCCACGTCGGCCTGAGCCAGCGCGGGAGCGTCGTTGGTGCCGTCACCCGTCATCGCGACCAGTCGGCCTCCCGACTGCTCCTTTCTGATCAGGTCGAGCTTGTCCTCGGGAGTGGCCTGGGCGATGAAGTCGTCGACGCCCGCCTGGTCGGCGATGGCCTTGGCGGTTAGCGGGTTGTCGCCGGTCACCATCACGGTGCGGATACCCATGGCGCGCAACTGCGAGAAGCGCTCGGTCATCCCCGGCTTCACCACGTCCGACAGTTCGATGACACCGAGCACATGCGACCGCAGCCCTTGCCGGATGCCGACCACCAGCGGCGTTCCGCCGCGGGTGGCGATGGTGTCGACGTCGGCGCGCACCTGCGCGGGGAGCGCGCCGACCCACTTCTCCACCGCGTCTGCGGCACCCTTGCGGTATTCGCTGAGCCGCCCGTTCTCGTCCACGTCGACGCCGCTCATCCGCGTCTGAGCCGTGAACGGCACCACGGTGATACCCGGATCGGCGCCCGATCTCGCCGCGGCAAGCGAGACCTCGTCGAGCGGGGTCACCTCGTAGCGTTCGATCGCCAAGTCGATGATGCTGCGGCCCTCCGGGGTGTCGTCGGCCAGGCTGCACCGGTACGCGACGCCCGCCAGCTCCACGAGTTCCACTCCGTCTGCCGGATGGAACTCTGTGGCCCGGCGATTGCCGTAGGTGATGGTGCCGGTCTTGTCCATCAGCAGGGTGTCGATGTCGCCCGCCGCCTCCACGGCGCGCCCCGACATGGCCAAGACATTGCGCTGCACCAGCCGGTCCATGCCTGCGATGCCGATGGACGAGAGCAACGCCCCGATCGTCGTCGGAATCAGGCACACCAGGAGTGCGATCAGCTTCACCGGGTCGGCGGCTTGTCCCGCATAGCTCTGCATCGGACCGATCGCGACCACCGCGAGCAGGAAGATGATGGTCAGCGCCGTCAGCAGGATGTCGAGCGCGATCTCGTTGGGAGTCTTCTTGCGCGACGCACCTTCGACGAGCGCGATCATTCTGTCGACGAAGGTGCTGCCCGGCTCGGCCGTGATCTGCACGACGATGCGGTCCGACAGCACGACGGTGCCCCCGGTGACCGCCGACCGGTCGCCGCCGGACTCCCGCACCACCGGCGCGGACTCCCCGGTGATGGCCGACTCGTCGACCGTCGCGATGCCTTCCACCACGTCGCCGTCCCCGGCGATGGTCTCGCCCGCCTCGACCACGATCCGCATTCCCGGCTTCAGCTCCGCCCCGGGGATCCGGCTGATGGCGCCGTCGTCGCCGAGAACCCGGGCAACGGTGTCGCGCTTCACCTTCCGCAGGCTGTCGGCCTGCGCTCGGCCGCGCCCCTCGGCGACTGCCTCGGCCAGACCCGCGAAGATCACCGTGAACCACAGCCACACCACCACCGTCCACGCGAACACCGATGGGTAGACGATGGCCAGCACGGTGGTGATCGCCGCACCGAGATACACCACGAACATCACCGGGTTGCGAGCCTGATCGCGCGGGTTGAGCTTGCGCAGCGCCTGGGGCAGCGACGACACGAGCTGCCTCACGTCGAATGCACCGGTCCCCGCCATGCTCGTGTCGTTCGCACTCTCGTCGCTCTGCGTCGCAGTCATCACAGTGCCTCCGCGATCGGTCCCAGCGCCATCGCCGGGAAGAAGGTCAGTCCGGCGACCAGCAGCGTGGTGCCGAGAAGAAGTGAGCCGTAAAGGATTCCGCTGGTGGGCAGCAGCGAGACCGATGTCTCGTTCTGTTTGGGCTTCTGCCTGGCCAGCAGTCCGGCCAATGCGAGCACCAGGACGATCGGCACCAGCCGGCCGAACAGCATGGCCAGCCCCAACGAGATCTGGAACCAGTCGTTGGTGGCGGCGAGTCCGCCGAACGCGCTGCCGTTGTTGTTCGCCGCCGACGCGTATGCGTACATGATCTCGCTGAACCCGTGGATCGCACTGTCACTGCCGCGGGCACCGTCGTTGCCGAGAGCCTCCGGTGTGGATCCGAGAAGAACAGTCACCGCGGACCCCGCGAGCACCAGCGCCGGCATCACCAGTACGTAGAGCGCGGCGACGGTGATCTCCTTCTGACCGATCCGCTTGCCCGCGAACTCCGGCGACCGACCCACCAGCAGGCCGCCGACGAAGACCGTGATGATCGCGAGCACCAGGAGTCCGTAGAGGCCCGAGCCGACGCCTCCGGGGGCGACCTCGCCCAACAGCATGTTCCAGAGCAGCCCTCCGCCCGATGCTGCGGCGAAGCTGTCGTGAGCGGCGTTCACCGCACCCGTCGACGTGCCTGTGGTCGACACCGCGAAGAGAGCGGAGCCCGGAATCCCGAACCGATACTCCTTGCCCTCCAGCATGGCGCCCGCGGCCTGCGACGCGATCCCGTCGGTCCGCGACTCGAAGGTCCAGACCAGCGCCAGCATCGCGCCCCAGATGACGGCCATCACGCCCAGCAGCGTGAGCCCCTGTCGGCGATCACGCACCAGCGTGCCGTAAGTGCGGGTGAGACAGACCGGAATGATCAGGATCGCCAGCACCTGGACCACGTTGGTCAGTGGCGTCGGGTTGGAGAAGGGGTGCGCCGAGTTGGCCCCGTACGTTCCACCGCCGTTGGTGCCGAGAAGCTTGATCGCCTCTTGGGACGCGAAGGGACCCAATGGGACCCGTCCCGCGGTCCCGTCCACAGTGGTGAATTCCGCTGCCGTGTGCCACGACTGGACCGCCCCTTGGAAAACCAGGATCGTCGCCACGATCAGCGCCAGCGGCAGCAGAATCCGGACGGTGCCCCGCACGAGATCGACCCAGAAGTTGCCGAGCACTCCGTTGCCCCGGCGGCTGACGATGCCCCGGATCAGCGCGATCGCCACGGCCATGCCGACCGCCGCAGACAGGAAGTTCGCAACCGCCAGGCCGAGCATCTGCGACAGGTTGCTGATGACGGTCTCGGGCTCGTACGACTGCCAGTTGGTGTTGGCGACGAACGAGATCGCGGTGTTGAAGGCGACCGCCGGAGACATGCCGGGCTTTCCGTCCGACCACGGGAGATGCCCCTGCAGACGCTGCAACGCGTACAGCACCAGGATCGAGACACCGGAGAATCCGAGGACCGACAGCGCGTAGCCGCGCCAGGTCTGATTCGCCCGCGGATCGACGCCGATCACCCGGTAGAGCAGACGCTCCGGCGGAGAGTCCTTCACGGACTCGTACACCCGCGCCATGTAGTCGCCCAGCGGCACATACACCACCGCGAGCACGACGAGAACAGCTGCCAGCTGCAGAATGCCGGCCGAAAGATCAGTCAATGCCCCGACTCTCTAGAACTTGTCCGGGTACAGCAGCGCTGCCACCAGATATCCGACGACGCCGATTGCGGCGATCAACAGCACCACCGACACCGTGCCAGCCCCGGTCATCGCCCGGTCCCCCGCTCCAGTGCGAACAGCAGTCCAGCGCACGCGGCTATCGCGAGCACGGCGATGCAGACCATTACGACGTCAGCCATCTCCCGGCCTCCTCAATCCGACGGCCCGCCGGTCCGGCGGGCTCGGACCTCACGCTCGTCGCACGAGATGCGCTGCGCCAGATGCCTTAACGCGATCTATACGGCGGCGCCGAGGATCTTGACGGCTCCGTTCACACCGCATGCCCCCACGCTCGGCGATTTGCGCGCGGACCGCCGTCTCCGGTGTAGTTGCATGGTCCAGCTCACCCTCAGGAGTTTCACGTGAAGCGCAGCATCCAGTTGGCCACCGTCGGCGCGACCGCCGCTCTCGCCGCGACCGTCGGGGTCGCATTCGCCCCGGGCGACGCCGCAGCCGGCGTCGTCGGCGGGTACCAGCAGCCGGCATCCGGAGCCGTCTCGATCACCTCCGGGACCAACGAGATCAACGTGATGGTGATCAACCGCAAGGACGCGGACCAGTGCACCGTCACCGCCACCCGGAGGGACGCCAAGACCGGCACCAAGACGTTGACCCGCACCGTGAAGCTCAACGCACTGAACCAGCACACCGGCATCGCGAACTTCGCAGGAATGTTCAACAAGACCGACTACACCGTCTCCGGCACCTGCGTCGGAACCAAGGCGACCGAGCCGTCGGACGAGCCGGGAGACGCGAAGTCCGGAGAAGCGAAGTCCGACGCCGCCGAGACCGGCGAGCAGATCACCACCAACCTCCTCGGCGGGACCAACAAGGTCGTCGTGAAGGTCGACAACTCGGTGAACTCGAACTACGCGCAGTGCTTGCAGATCGTCAAGGGTGTGTCGTGGGATCTCGGCCTCCGCGGCGCACCGCTGGAGACCGTCATGAAGATCGCCACGACCTTCTGCCCGCGGTAGCCGCCGCAGTCACGCGGCTGCCGGCGCCGACGTGAGCGTCCTGCGCGCGTTCGACCGCAACTCCCTTCGCGGCCGGTGCGGCTGGTCGGTGTCCGCAGGCTCACGGAACCAGGGATACCGATCGTGGCCGATGAACACCTCCCACCCCGATTGATGAATCAGCGTGTGGTGCATCCGGCACAGCAGAACGCTGTTGTCGAGCGATGTCTCTCCACCCTGCGACCACGGAATGCAGTGATGCGCATCGGTCCATCCGACGGGCCGGCCGCACCCTGGGAATGCGCACCCTCGATCTCGCACTTCGAGTGCCCTTCTGATGCCCGCCGTGACCAGCCGCTGTTCACGGCCGACGTCCAGCGGCACCGACTCTCCGTCGACCACGATGCGCCGCACCGCCGCATCGCAGAGAACCAGACCCACCGTCGCCGACGACACCGGCCCGGTGTAGCCGAGCGACGAGACCCTCTGCTCCGCCTCCGACCGCCTGCCACTCACACGTTCCTCCGTGCGACTCGGCACGACCAGAGTGACGTGCGGAAGGACGCCGCCGCTCGACGGGCGATCGCGTCCGCTGAGGAAGGAGCGGACTATCTGCCCGAACGCATCTGCACGCCGCCGTCCCACCGCGCGCGGATCGGGTGAGCCGTCCGGCAGCGGCACCGGTCGGCACAACCGATCCAGCGCCGCGCTGAGTTCCTCTCCGGTGAGCACATCCACGTCGAGCGTCGCCGAGATCCGACCGTCGGCCCCGACTGCCAGACTCATCTCATTGAGCTCCGAGTTCTCCGCGACCGGCACCGAGTCCGGATCGGATTCATCGAGTTCCGGAGCCCATTCGAGCGCGAGTTCCCGCGCTCGGCGAGCCACATCCGCCGGAGTCTCCTGCACCGTCAGCCGCCGAGCCAGATCCTCACGCGCCGCGGAGTCGAGCGGGATCCGCTTCTCCACGAAAGCGATCCCGCGTCCGACGGCATCGACGTGTTCCACTGAGACCCCGCCTGCGCGCGCCTGCCGCGACAACGACGGGAGCGTCGCCGCGACGCCACCCACCCGAGCGAGACGATGTGCCGCCGCCGGCGAGTGACCGAGTCCTTTCAACAGGTCGACGACCGATCTCACTCGCTTGCGAGTCGGAAGCCCCGATCGCGCGGCAGCCTCCGACACTCCAGCCAACGCCGTCGTCGTCAGATTCAGCAGGCGGGTCAACTCCGCCATCAACACGAGGAGTTCGCGGTCGTCGACGCCGGCGCGAGCCACCGAGTCGATCAGTCGCGCGAGCGAACCTCCCGGCTCGCCTCCCATTGCCGGAGACAACTCGTCCGACAGACGATCGGCGAACTCCTTCACAGCTTCAGTCAGATTCATGATTCCCCCTTTCGCACGGCCTCCCTCGCCGCGATCGATTCGCAACGCACTGCATCACGCAACAAGCACGCCAGGGTCGCTCAACAGTCATCCCGAGCCGGGTGCCGGTCCGACGAATCCGGACCGGCACCCGACCCCATCTGCACTTTCGATTCTCAAAAAACTCGAAGCATCCCCCGAAGAGACCTTCACGCTCGATCTGTGATCTATGCTACATTCGACTTCTAGATAGCACAAGTGTTCGACTCATCGAGTGGTATCTCATCCACGACTCGTACCCAGGAAGGATTATTCCTAGGCAACTACCGGGCCTGGGCCACGTCAACAGAGGTGGGAAGACTGGATGCAGCGGCCGACAGAGACATACCCATCACATGATCGGCCGAGAGTCGACAGAGAGGCGAGCACGTGTCCAACGACATCAAGCACATCAAGTTCCAGAACCCGGACATGTTCTGGGAGATCGCGGCGGACCTCTACTTTCCGCCGTCGTTCGACGAATCCAAGAAGTACCCGACCGTCATCAGCGCGCATCCGATCGGCAGCTGCAAGGAGCAGACCGCGGGCAACATCTACGCCACGCGCCTGGCCGACGAGGGCTATGTGGTCATCGCCTTCGACGCCAGTTTTCAGGGTGAGAGCGGCGGCACCCCACGGCTGATCGAGGATCCGACCCAGCGTGTGGAGGACTTCCGCCGGGTGGTCGACTACCTCACGACGCTCCCCTACGTCGACACCGACCGAATCGGCGCGCTGGGTGTGTGCGGCGGCGGCGGATACGTGCTCGCTTCGGCGCAGAGTGAGAAGCGGATCAAGACAGTCGTCTCGATCACCGGCGTGAACTACGGTCGCATGGTCCGCGAGAACGCGGCGGCAGCCGGCGGCCCGGTGGCCGCGCTCAAACAGATCGCCGAGCAGCGCACCGCCGAGGCCGCGGGAGCCGAGGGCGCGATCAGCGCTGCTCTGCCGCCATCGGCCGAGGCCGCGCAGCAGATCGGCGACATCGACGTCGTCGAGGCCTACGACTACTACTGCACCCCGCGCGGACAGTCCGCGAACGGCAAGGCGATCTTCGACGTCGCACACGGCGCGTCAGCCATGGTGTGGGACGCCTTCGCCTTCGCCGAGACGCTGCTGACCCAGCCGGTCATGGTCGTCGTCGGCGACAAGCCCGGAGCATTCGGCGCCTACCGCGACGGATTCGAGATCAACCGCCGCGCGGCGTCCGAGGTCAAGGAACTGGTGGTGCTCCCCGGCGTCTCGCACTACGACCTGTACGACCAGCCGCGGGGTGCGGGTGCGGCATTGGAGAAGGTCATTCCCTTCCTGGCCGCGAACCTCTGATCCATCCCACACGACGGAGGTCCCGCACTCGAAACCCGAGTGCGGGACCTCTGTGCGATTCCATCGGTACCGCTCAACCGGCGGAACTCAACCGATGAGATTCAACGAGGCTCGGCTCAGCCGACCACGAGGGTCTCACCGTCGCCGCTGACGTCCACCGGGACGGTGTCGCCGTCGCGTACCCTGCCGGCCAGCAACGCCTTCGCGAGCTGGTCGCCGATGGCCTGCTGCACCAGGCGACGCAGCGGACGCGCACCGTAGAGCGGATCGAATCCGCGTTCGGCCAGCCATTCCTTGGCCTTCGGCGTCACCTCCAGTTCGAGACGACGCTGGTGCAGACGCTTGGCCAGGTTGTCGAGCTGGATGTCGACGATCCGGACCAACTGCTCGGGCGAGAGAGAGTCGAAGATGACCACATCGTCGAGCCTGTTGATGAACTCCGGCTTGAACGCCGCGCGGACGGCCGCCATCACCTGATCCTTGTCACCGCCGGCGCCCAGGTTGGACGTCAGGATGAGGATGGTGTTGCGGAAGTCCACCGTGCGTCCCTGACCGTCGGTCAACCGCCCCTCGTCGAGCACCTGCAGCAGCACGTCGAAGACGTCCGGGTGAGCCTTCTCGACCTCGTCGAACAGGACCACCGAGTACGGACGACGACGCACCGCCTCGGTCAGCTGGCCACCGGCTTCGTACCCCACGTACCCGGGAGGCGCACCGACGAGCCGCGCGACGCTGTGCTTCTCGCCGTACTCGCTCATGTCGATCCGGACGATCGCTCGTTCGTCGTCGAACATGAACTCGGCCAGGGCCTTCGCCAGCTCGGTCTTGCCGGTTCCGGTGGGACCGAGGAACAGGAACGAGCCCAGCGGACGGTTGGGATCGGCGACGCCCGCGCGAGCGCGTCGGACCGCGTCGGAGACGGCCTTGACCGCCTCGAGCTGACCGATGACTCGCTTGCCCAGCTCGTCCTCCATGCGCAGCAGCTTGGCCGTCTCACCCTCGAGCATCTTGCCCGCGGGCACGCCCGTCCACGCCGAGACCACCTCGGCGACCTGGTCGGGACCGACTTCCTCCTGCAGCATCACGTCCTCGTCGGGATCGGTGCCGCTCTTCTCGATCGCGGCCTCCAACTCCTTCTCGAGGCCGGGGATCCGGCCGTACCGGAGCTCGGCGGCCCTCCCGAGATCACCGTCGCGCTCGGCCCGCTCGGCCTCGCCGCGCAGACGCTCCAGTTCCTCCTTCACATCGCGGACGGCGTCGATGGCGGTCTTTTCCGACTGCCAACGGGCCGACAGCTCGTTGAGCTTCTCGCGGTGATCGGCCAGCTCGCGGCGCAATGCCTCGAGTCGTTCCTTGGACGCGGCGTCGGTCTCCTTCTCCAAGGCGACCTCCTCCACTTCCAGGCGCCGGACGATGCGCTCCACCTCGTCGATCTCGACCGGACGCGAGTCGATCTCCATCCGCAACCGTGACGCGGCCTCGTCGACCAGGTCGATCGCCTTGTCGGGCAGGAACCGCGACGTGATGTAGCGGTCGGAGAGCGTCGCGGCAGCCACCAGAGCCGAGTCGGTGATGCGCACGCCGTGATGCACCTCGTACCGGTCCTTGAGTCCGCGAAGGATGCCGATGGTGTCCTCCACCGACGGCTCACCGACGTACACCTGCTGGAACCGGCGTTCGAGGGCCGCGTCCTTCTCGATGTACTTGCGGTACTCCTCGAGCGTGGTGGCACCGACCAGCCGCAGCTCACCGCGGGCGAGCATCGGCTTGATCATGTTGCCCGCGTCCATCGCGGACTCACCGGTCGCGCCGGCACCGACGATGGTGTGCAACTCGTCGATGAACGTGATGATCTGTCCGTCCGACGCCTTGATCTCGTCGAGGACCGCCTTCAGCCGCTCCTCGAACTCGCCGCGGTACTTGGCGCCCGCGACCATCGAACCGAGGTCGAGCGAGATGACGGTCTTGCCGCGCAACGACTCCGGGACGTCGCCGGCCACCACGCGCTGGGCCAGACCCTCCACGATGGCAGTCTTGCCGACGCCCGGCTCGCCGATGAGCACCGGGTTGTTCTTGGTACGGCGCGAGAGCACCTGGACCACGCGGCGGATCTCGGAATCACGTCCGATCACCGGGTCGAGCTCGCCTTCGCGGGCACGCTTGGTGAGGTCGGTGGAGTACTTCTCCAGCGACTGGTACGTCGCTTCCGGGTTCTCGCTGGTGACGCGCGCTGTGCCCCGGACGGACACGAACGCGTCACGCAGCGCCTCCGGCGTGGCGCCTGCGCCGGCCAGCAGTCGTGCCGTCTCCGACTCACCGGTGGCCAGTCCGACCATCAAATGTTCGGTCGAGACGTACTCGTCGGAGAGTTCGGTGGCCAGCTTCTGCGCAGCGGTGATCGCCGCGATGGACTCGCGGCTCAGCTGCGGCTGCGCGCTCGCACTCGACACGGTCGGAGCCCGGTCGACGAGGGTCTTGGCCTCGTTCCGGATCCGCACGGGGTCGACGCCGACCGCCTTGAGCAGCGGCGATGCGATGCCGTCGGTCTGCTCGAGGAGTGCGACGAGGATGTGGGCCGGCCGCACGTCGGGGTTGCCCGCCGCGGCCGCGTCTTGGACGGCAGCCTGCAGTGCAGCCTGCGTCTTGGTGGTGGGGGTGAAGCTGTCCACTGACATTCGCCTTTCTGTTGAGCTGTCCGGTTCGGCACTGCCGAACCTAAGTCTACGAGGCTCAGGTTTGCCTCTCGAGTTGTTCAACTATCTGAAAGTTGAGTCCATTCCACTAAACCCCAGGGGTTGTCAGTGATACAGGACACAGGTCGAATGTAGCCCCACCTGCAACTGTCGTCCGACGTCGACGAGTCTTCAACGCCGCGCTTCGACGAACGTTTCGTCCGGAGCACTCATCGCGCTTCCGGCCGCGTCACACCGTCACAAGCTGCACGGCATCTGCGCGTACGCGGAGATGTCGCACACCGACTTGTCGGACAGCTTCCATGCGCCGTCCTTCCACACCCACCGCAGCGGGATATAGCGCGAGCCCGACCCCGGAAGGGTCATCTGCAGGCGGGCGTTCGCCGTGGTGCCCTTCTGCGTCAACGGGCCCACCACCTGGTACCGGAAGCCGGTGTACGAATACTGCTTCACCAGGTAGAGAACTTTCGAGATGGGACCGACCGCGCGGGAACCGCCCTCGAGGAGCTTCGCCTTCTGAGCGGACGACGAATTGCCGGACAGCGTCGTCAACTGGCCGTTGAACTCGGCGAGCGTCGGCGGAGTGGGACCGGTTCCCTGCGACTGAGCGGTCGTCGGCGCCTGCTGCCGGGTGGCGACGACGGGGGCTCCGGGTGCGAGTCCTGACTCGTCGGCCGCCGGCGCGTCTTCGGCGACCGACGCCGACGCGTCGGCCGTGGCCGCCGGGGTCTGCGTTCCGCCCTGGACCACAGGGGCCTGCTGGGTGTCACCGAGACTGACCACGGTGGCAGGCGATTGCGCAGCAGTCGTGGGAGCGGCACCGCTGAGCATCATGGCGACCACGCCGACCACGACGATCAGGGACGAGATCACGGCAGCCAGACCGGCCGCGGCGATCACCGTCGGCGAATTGACACCGGTACCCGACTGACCTGTTCTCCGACTCATTCTTCCTGCACTCCTGACCGCCCCGGGACAACCGTCTGCCCGGTTGTCCGGTCGCGCACCACCGCGCGACACAATTTAGGCAAGGCTAAACTATGCAGTCGAATGCGGCAACGCCGACCTCTACCGTTCGCGCTGCGCCGCGACGACACCGTTCTCATACGCGCAGATGACCAAGTGCACGCGGTCGCGGGCATCGAGCTTCGTGAGCAGTCGTCCGATATGAGTCTTGACAGTGGTGATCCCGAGGTGCAGGCGGTCGGCGATCTCGCCATTGGACAGTCCCGCGGCGACCAGTTCGAACACGTCCCGCTCGCGGTCGGTGAGACGGTCGAGTTCACCGCTGCGCACCGCCGGCCGCTCCGGCGAACGCCCGAACTCGGTGATGAGTCGCCTGGTGATCGACGGCGAGAGCAACGCATCACCGCGGGCGACGGTGCGAATCGCTTCCAGCATCTGCTCCGGCGGCGTGTCTTTGAGCAGGAACCCACTGGCCCCGCCGCGGAGCGCGGCGAAGACGTATTCGTCGTCGTCGAACGTGGTGACGATCAGCACTCGGGCCGCGGCGTCGTCCGCGACGATCAGACGGGTGGCCTCGATTCCGTCGATGCCGGGCATCCGGATGTCCATCACCACCACGTCGGGCGCAAGCCGGCGGGCGGCGCGGACCGCCTCGCCTCCGTCCCCGGCTTCACCGACAGCGGTCAGGTCGGACGCCGAGTCGATCAGCAGCCGGAATCCGGCGCGCACGAGCTGTTCGTCGTCCACCACCAGCACGGTGGTCGTGTCCGCGGGATCGTTCACGGCGCGCCCGCCGCGTCCGTCACCCGCACGGGCAGTCGTGCCCGGACAGTGAATCCACCGTCCGGATCTGGACCGGCGACGACGTCCCCGCCGAGGAGTTCGACGCGCTCACCGATTCCGGCGAGGCCGAGCCCGGCGCCGACCGGATCGGCCGGCGCCCCGTGTCCGCCGTCGTCGGACACGGTCAGCAACAGGTGGTCCGGACGGTGGGTGAGCCGGACGGTCACCGCGGCGCCCGGAGCATGCTTGACGACGTTCGTGACGGCCTCCTGAACGATTCGGTATCCGGAGAGTTCCACCGCGGGCGGATACGACCTCGGCGGTCCGTCCTCGACGACTCTCACCGAGACCACCCCATCGTCGCTGATCTGCGCCGCGAGCGCGGTGAGGTCGGCCAACCCGGGGGCCGCAGCCGCGTCGCCCGGCGCAGTTTTGCGGATCTCACGCAACAGTCCGCGGAGATCGGACAGGGCCGAGCGGCCCGCAGTCTCGATGGTCGCGAGTGCGCGGCGTGCCTCCTCGGGCTGCTCGTCGAAGACCACTCGGCCGATCCCGGCACGGACGACGATCATGCTCAGCCCGTGCGAGACGACATCGTGGACCTCGCGCGAGAGGCGGAGATGGTCCTCGGCTCGCAATCGACGCTGCCGCTCCAGCGCCGACAGCCGTTCCTGTTCCCGCACCCGAGCCTGGAACTTCCGTCGGCTCCGCGTCGCGTCGCCGATGATCCAGGCCGGGACAGCGAGAAGCAGGTGAACCGCGTCCTGCTCGATCTCGGGGTGCAGCGAGAAGGCGACCGCTCCGCCGAGCGAGACGGCCAGCACCGCGCCCGCAGTGACCACCGCCGACACCCGACGCGCGCAGCGGTCCGCAACCGTGTAGACGGCGATAGGGAACACAAGCCCGGCATCGGATACGAACGGGGTGAACTGCACGCGTAACAGCATCGCGGCCACCGACACCGCGGTGATCACGCACAGAACCGCGACGGGGCGTCGCCGACGAAGTATCAGCGGAGCCGCGGCCAGCGCCCCGAACGCGGCTTGCGCGGCCGGAGACCCGTGACGGTCGACCACCCCGAGCAGCAGTGGCCCGGTGAACAGCGCGAAGCACGTGATTGCGATCGTCAGATCCACCAGCATCGCGAATCCGCCGGCGCCCAACCGGTTCTCGATTCGAACGTGCCACGGCGGTCGCGCCGACGGCACTGTCGACGGATGCACGGGATCTGCCATGTCTCTCAATCTAGAAGGGATGAGGCTCCGGCCGCGTCATTCCGGAGTCCTCGCCTGACGTCCTCCCCCGGTACCACCCCGGCTAGCGGATCGACTCGGAGTACCGCCGAGAAACCGGCTCGTAAGCCGACGACAGCCGAGACCGCCGGCGGCACCGTTGAGTCATGAGCACTTCCACTTCACGTCCCTGCAGCAGTCGTTCCCACATCTCGTCCATCTCGTCGCTGTCGGCAGCGCTGTTCGGTTCCGCTTTCGTGGCGGGACTGATCCACGGTGCACTCCTCTACGCCGGGCGCTCGCCCGTTCACGAGCAGCATCAGGCCGGTACATCGGCGTGGTGGCAACACGCGGTACTGGCCGGACTCGCGGCCGCTCTCGCGATGGCCGTCGGCATCCATCGCCGTCGCACGGGTCGCCGCAGACCGGCGGTCCTGCTGCCTCTCGGACGACGGGCGGCTCTTCGTGTCCGACGCACGCTCAGAGCCTCAGCCGCGGGGCAGAGCCGTTGGCGCCTCGCGGCCGCCCTCCCGCCCACCGCACTGCTCGTGTTCTGCGTATACCGCGCCGGCGTCCAGGTCATCGGCGGGATCGACCCGAACTTCACGGTCAACGCCTGGGGCGGACCCGGTTACATCGGCGCGATGGCGTGCCACTACCTGGACGCAGCACTCCTGATGGCGTCCGCCGCGTTGCTGCTGGACGTGATCCTGCTGCCGGCAGACGACGGTGCGGTCCGTACCGGTCACACCGCGTCGCGTTCACGGGGCACCGCCGCGGGAACCGGGGGACGACCGGACAGGACTCCGTACATCGTCCTACCGTGCCAATCGGTGGTCGCGAAGGGCTCGGCCGCCCAACCCGCCACGAACCAGTCCCGCAATTCCGGCGAGCCGGTCCAGGCGTAAAAAGGCCTGTCGCGCTCGGCGCAGTATCGCTCGACGACCCGCATCATGTCGATGAGCGTGCGACCGCCGCGTCCCCCGGGTTCGACCGTGGTGAGGGTGCAGTTGACCGCGTCCTCGACCGGCGACCACAGCGGCGGCTGTGTCCAGAGCTCGGCCAACCTCTCGCGCAGACCCGGTGTACGTGCCGCCACCTCGACGTCCGCGGGAGTGAGCGGCGGCTCACCGTCTGGCGACAGATCGACGTCGTGCGGCTGCCAGACGAGTACTCCGACCAGCCGCCCGTCGCTGCGGGCGCCCGTGACACACCCGACTCTCAGCAACGGACGAAGGAGCAGGCGAGCGAGCCACTCCCGCTTGTCCGAATCGCCGACGTGCTCGCCCAGCAACCACTGGTAGAGCGGAATCTCCCGGATCCCGTGGGCGGCGAGCCGCACGGCCTCGGTCAGGTCGGTGTCATCAAGGGTGACGATCTCGGTCATTCATGCGGTCCCATCGCTGCGATCCGGTGCTCGACCGCACCGGGTGCCGGAAGAAAGCCGAGAGGCCGCTTCGCAATGAGCGAAGCGACCTCTCGTCGAATCGAGCTACGTCGTCTCGAACTACGGCGTCGCCGGGGTGTCTCCACCGCTGCTGCCGCCGCTGGAACCGAGAGCGTCCATGATCGGGGTCAAGAAGTCGATTTCGAGGCGAAGCGGGCCGTCTGCCATTTTCTACTCTTTTCTCTATCGGGGAGGTCGTCCGATCAGTTGTCAACCGAACGCGTTAATCACGTTGCGCCCTCGTGTCAGATCCATCACAGAATGACGGGTTTTCGTTACAAAACCGTTATCTGGACAGTTGTCGGCGTTCGCCGTGAATACCCGGCCCGACCAGGAGTTATGGGAGAAATCGGCGAATTTCGAGCTCTGGGCTCACTTGTTGTCCGCGAACCGCTCCACGGCCCGCCTCGGACCCGCGACGATCAACACATCGTCCTCATGAACCACGGTGTCGACGCCGGCGAACTCGAACGCGCCGTCACCCTTCTTGATCGCGACGATGGTGACGCCGTAGGTGCTCCGCACTCGGCTCGACTTGAGATCGAGACCGACGAGGTCGTGCGGTACCGACGACTTCCCCATCGCGAACTCGTGGTCGAACTCCGCGTAGTCGAGCAGCCGCCGATCGATGACGAGATGCGCCACTCGCTCGCCCATCTCGTGCTCCGGCAGCACGACGTGATGGGCGCCGACGCGAGTGAGGATGCTCCCGTGCTGACGCGACAAGGCCTTCGCCCAGATGTCGGGAACCTCCAGATCGGCGAGCACCGACGTGGTCAGCACACTGGCCTCGAGGTCGGCCCCGATGCAGACGATCACGTGATCGAACGTCTCGACGCCCAACTGGCGCAGCGCCTGTGGATCCGTCGAATCGATCACCGCGGCGTTCGGCAGGTCGTCGGAGTATCGCTGCACGAGGGCCGGATCGCTGTCCATCGCGAGCACCTCGACGCCCTGATTCACGAGCTCGATCGCCAGCGACGCCCCGAATCGGCCGAGACCGATGACGGCCACACGCCGCTCGTCGTCGCGAGTCCTTCTGAACCTAGCCAACGATCGGGCGCTCCTCGGGTCGTTCGAATCTGCGGGCCTTCTCCCGCAGCGCGAGAGCCGATCCCAGCGTAATCGGACCGAGGCGGCCGAGCAGCATCAACCCGACCAGAAACAATTGCGCCGCGCCGGGAAGATCCGGCGTGATCCCCGTCGACAGTCCGACGGTGGCGAACGCCGACACCGTCTCGATCAGCACCGTATCGAGGGTGTAGTCGGTGAGGTACATCAGCGCGAGCGTGGCGGCGACGACCGCGCCGACGCCGAGGAGCGCGACGGTGATCGCCTGCCGCTGGACGTCCGGCCCGATCCGCCGCCTCATCGCATGTACGCTCGGCTCACCCCGGATCTCGCTCAAGATCACGTAGCCGAGGATCGCGAAGGTGGTGACCTTGATGCCGCCCGCGGTACCCGCACTGCCGCCGCCGATGAACATCAGGACGTCGGTCACCAGCAGCGAGCTCGACTTCATCGAGCCGACGTCGACGCTGTTGAATCCGGCCGTGCGCGGCGAGACTCCGGAGAACATGCCGGCGAGCAGCTTGTCGGAGAGTCCCAGATGGCCCAGCGTGGCCGGATTGGTCCACTCCGTGGCGGTCAGCGCCACCACGCCGACCACGGCCAGCGCCGCGTAGGTGACCAGTGTCATCCGGGTGTGCAACGACAGCCGCAGCCGGGCGGCGCGGCCCACACCCCGCAGCCTCAGTCCGGCGCGGCGCATCTCGCGCGCCAGCTCGAAGAGCACGGGGAAACCGAGTCCGCCGAGAATCAGCGCCGCCGAAACGGGCACGATGATCCACGGATCGCCGACGAAGCCGACGAGGTTGTCGCTGAAGAGGGCGAACCCGGCGTTGTTGAACGCCGAGACCGCATGGAAGACGCCGAGGTAGGCGGCACGCCCCGTCGACTCGCCGTAGCCGGTCGCGAACCGGACCGCGAGAATCGCCGCGACCACGGCCTCGATCACCACCGTGGTGCCGATCACCCCGAGAATCACCCGCCGGCCGTCGCCGAACACCGTGGACTTCGATTCCCGCTGCGCCGCCATCTGTGTCTGCAGCCGCACCCTCCGTGCGATGAGCAGACCGAAGATCGTCGCCAGCGACATCACCCCGAGTCCGCCCACCTGAATCAACACCAGGATGACCACCTGGCCGAAGCCCGACCAGTGCTCGGCGGTGTCGACGACCGAGAGCCCGGTGACACAGGTCGCCGACGTCGCGGTGAACAACGCCGCCACCAGGCCCGTGCCCCGTCCGTCGGCCGACGACGTCGGAAGCGTCAGCAGCACGGTTCCGGCGACGATGACGAGAACGAAGCCGATCAGGATCAGACGTGCAGGTCGTAGCGCCGGGCGTCGCCGGCCCGCGGCGGGCAGCATTTTCAGAAGACTACCCCGCACAGGCCGGAGACCCTTGACGAACCGACTCGCCTGCGTAGGATTGTCGACAATCAACAGACCGCGATCGAGAGAGACGGTCGATGTCATGAGCACACCGCACGCGAGCACCTGCACACTCACCGCATTGGAGCTGACCGAGGCCTATCGCGCCGGCACCCTCTCGCCGGTGGAGGCGACCGAAGAAGCTCTTGCCGCAATCACTCGCCTCGACCCCGTGCTGAACGCCTTCTGCCTGGTGGATCCCGAGGGAGCCCGTGCCGCGGCGCGCGCCGCCGAGCAACGCTACCGGCACGGCGATCCGCTCGGCCCGCTCGACGGCGTACCCGTGACGATCAAGGACATCTTCCTCACCGCGGACCACCCGACGCTCCGCGGCTCGCGACTGCTGGCAGACGGGCAGGCGGCCGCCCCTCCGACCGACGACGCCCCCGCTGTGGCCGCGACGCGCGATGCCGGCTGCGTGGTCCTCGGCAAGACCACCACACCCGAGTTCGCGTGGAAAGCGGTGACCGATTCTCCGCTGACCGGGATAACGCGGAACCCCTACGACCCGGCACTGACTCCCGGTGGATCCAGCGGCGGGTCGGCGGCCGCCGTCGCCGCCGGACTCGGCCCGCTGTCGGTCGGCACCGACGGCGGCGGGTCGGTCCGGATCCCCGCCTCCTTCACTGGAACGGTCGCGCTGAAACCCACCTACGGCGTGGTGCCGATGTACCCGTCCAGCCCGTTCGGGACCCTCGCGCACGCCGGTCCGATGACCCGAACTGTCACGGACGCCGCCGCGTATATGGATGTGCTGGTCCGGCCGGACTACCGCGACTGGTCCGCGGTGCCGGCACAGGCGACGGCCCCCGAGCCCGGGGGATTTCTCGCGGCCGTGCTCGAGGGCACCCGCGCCGACCGCCCGCTTTCCGGCCTGCGGATCGCGTACAGCCGCGACCTCGGCTTCGGCACCAACCATCGAGACGTCGAGCGAGAGGTGAGCGCCGCGGCACGGACGCTCGAGAGCCTCGGCGCGCGGGTCGAGGAAGTGACGCTGGAACTCGCCGACCCGGCCGATGCCTTCCACGTCCTCTGGTTCGCCGGAGCCGCGGCCGTTCTGAAGCCGTTCGGCGACGATGTGTCCGACCGGATCGACCCCTCCCTTCGCGCGGCCCTGCACCGGCATTCGGAGTTCACCGCGCAGCACTACCTCGACGCCGTCGCCGTGCGGATGGCGCTCGGCGTTCAACTCGGCGCACTGCACACGGACTACGACCTGCTGCTGACTCCCACCACCCCCGTGCCGGCATTCCCGGTCGGGAGCGACGTCCCTCCGGGATGGCCCGACGACGACTGGACCTCGTGGACGCCGTACACCTACCTTTTCAATATGACTCAGCAACCCGCACTGTCGGTGCCGTGCGGCGTCACCGACAGCGGCCTTCCGGTCGGCGCTCAGCTCATCGGACCGCGCTTCGCCGATCTGCTGGTGATGCGGGCGGGAGCCGCGTTGCAGGCGGCAGTCGCCGACCGCGTACCGCGACCGCGGATCCACGCATGCTCCGAAGAAGCGTGAAGACGGGAAGCGGGATGACGGGAAGCGTGATGACAGCGAGCGACCGTCCGGCGAGTTCGTTGGAACCCGTCGTCCAGGAATCGACCCCCGCGATCATCGCCCGCGCCCTGCGCCGGGCGATCTCCGCCGGAGAGTTCCCGCCCGGATCCCAACTCGGCGAAGCCACCCTGGCGAAGCAGCTCGGAGTCAGCCGGGGACCGTTGCGCGAGGCGATGCAGCGGCTCACCCAGGAGGGACTCCTGATCTCGCGCCGCAATCGGGGCCTGTTCGTTCCCGAACTGACCGCCGACGCCGTCGCCGACATGTACCTGCTGCGTACGACGATCGAACGCGCCGCGGTGGAGCGGATCCTCGCGGCCGGAACGGGGCCGTCATGCGCCGACCGTCTCGACGCCGTGGTCGCGCGGATGTCGGCGGCTGCGACGAGACGCGACTCCCCTGCGATGATGGCCGCCGACCTGGAGTTCCACCGCACCATCGTGGAGTCCGCCGAGAGCGACCGGCTCTCGCGGGTGCACGAGACGGTGATCGTCGAGACGAGCATGTGTCTTCGGGCCATGGCGCCGACATACGCTCCTGGCTCGGACCGGGTGTCGGAGCACCGCGAGATCGCCGACGCCGTTCGCGCCGGCGACCGGACTCGTGCGGTCGCCGTCCTGGAAGCGCACATGAGCGACGGGCTGGCCCGGTTGACCGGCGGCACAGCCGAACCGGCCGCCGGCCACCTGCCGTAGCGGGCCTAGGTCGCGTTCCGCACCGGCATCGCCACGTACTTGGTCTCCAAGAACTCGTCGATGCCGGAGAATCCGCCCTCCCGGCCGAGACCCGATTGCTTCACGCCGCCGAACGGTGCCGCGGGATTCGAGACCAGCCCGGTGTTGAATCCCACCATCCCGGTCTCCAGTCGCTCGGCGATGGAGAAGCCGCGATCCGCGGACTCGGTCATCACATAGGAGACGAGACCGAACTCCGTGTTGTTCGCGAGTTCGACGGCCTCGTCGTCGGAGTCGAACGGCACCAACGCGGCCACCGGCCCGAAGATCTCCGTGCGCACCATCTCGGCGTCGGACGCGACGCCGGTCAGGACCGTCGGCGGGTAGAACCATCCGCGCCCCTCGGGCCGCTCGCCGCCGCACAGTACCTCCGCACCGCGGGAGACGGCGTCGCGCACCAGATCGTCGACCTTGTCGACGGCGGCGCGGTTCACCAACGGACCCACATCGGTGCCGTCGACCGCCCCGTCTCCGACGGTCAGCTCCGACATCCGGGTAGTCAGCCGCCCGGCGAAGTCTCCGATCACCGAACGGTGCACCAGGATCCGGTTGGCGGCCGTGCACGCCTCGCCCATGTTCCGCATCTTGGCCGCGAGGACTGCCTCGATCGCGACATCGAGATCGGCGTCCTCGCAGACGATGAACGGGGCATTGCCGCCCAGTTCCATCGACGTCCGCAGCACTCCGCGGGCGCATTGTTCGAGCAGCGACTTGCCGACGTCGGTGGAGCCGGTGAACGACAGCTTGCGCGCCTTGCCCGAATCGATCCACGGCTCGACGACCGAGCCGGCCGACGAGGTGCAGACCACCGAGAGGACTCCGTCGGGCAGCCCCGCCTCGCGCAGCAGATCGGTGACGTACAGGGAGGTCAGCGGGGTGAGGCTGGCCGGCTTGTAGACCATCGTGCAACCGGCGGCGATGGCCGGCCCGATCTTTCGCGCGACCATCGCGAGCGGAAAGTTCCACGGCGTGATCAGGATGCACGGTCCCACCGGTTCCTGGGTGACGATGATCCGCGACTTGCCGTCGGGACTGCGCCGCGCATCGCCGCGGATCCGCACGGCCTCCTCGGCGAACCAGCGGAAGAATTCGGCGCCGTACGCCACCTCGCCGCGGGACTCGGCCAGCGGTTTGCCCATCTCCGCGGTCATCACCGCCGCGACCTCGTCAGCCCGTTCGGTGAGGAGTTCGTACGCTCTCCGCAGGATCTCCGACCGCTCGCGCGCGGGGGTCGCCGCCCACTCGCGCTGGTGTGCCGCCGCCGAGTCGATCGCCGCGACCGCATCGCTCTCGCCACCGTCGGCGAGCGTCGCCAGCACCTCTCCGGTGGCCGGGTTCTCGACGTCGAACGTGCTGCCGGAAGACGCCTGGCGCCAGCGTCCGTCGATGTGGATGCCGGTGCCTAGACCGGCGATGATGTCGGCGACGGAACGGGTCATGACATACCTCCTGTGATGATTGAGCTATCGGGGTCCTCCCCCGCCGGCCGCGGGGTCGGCGGAGTGCGATTCGAGTGGGTCCGGGTCGAGCAGTTCCAGCAGATGCCGTCCTCGCCGGTCGGCGCCCGTGGCTCCGCCGGCGGCCGGATCGGTGACGGCGAGGCGACGGATCGCGGTGGCGCACGAGAAGCCGTCGGTGAGCACCGGAGTGTCGGGATGACGCCGCAGTGCGGGCGCCAGCGATTGCTCGGCCACCGCGTCCGACACCTCCTCATGACCGGCGGTGAAACCGAAATCGCCTGCCACACCGCAACACCCGGTCGCCTCGACGATGCTGCCGACGCCGAGTGCGGTGAGCGTCGCACGCTGGACCCGGTTTCCGAAGGTCGCGTATTCGTGGCAGTGAGTCTGAAGCACCACCGCCTCAGGTGGTCCGTCCGGCCACTGTGGCGCACGCCCTTGCTCTGCGAGGCGCCCCAGGTGCACCGCCACCGATCGTACGCGCGCCGCCACGCGGCGTGCCCGCTCCGCATCGGCCGCACCCACCGACTCCTCCGAGAGCAGTCGCGGCAGATCCTCGCGCAGTGCCGCGGCGCAGCTCGGCTCCACGACGACGATCGGCGCCTCCGGGTCGAGGGCGTCGAGATGCCGGGCCGTGCGCCGCAACGTCCTGCGGGCGGCGTCGAGCCGACCGGTGGTGATCTGAGTGAGCCCGCAGCAGTGGTGCTCGCTGCAGGCGACCGCGGCGTGGACGCCGCCGAGCACCCGGACAGCCGCACCGGCCACCTCCGGACGCAGCCCCCGGGTGAACGAGTCGAGGAACAGCACCACCTCGGCCGGTCCGGGCGCGCCGACACTGTCCGGAGCGCGTCCGAGTTCGGCGCGCAGCCGCGCTGCGGACGCGAACTGCGGCAGCACCCGGCCCTGCGCCAGACCGCCCAGCCGCGCACCGGCGCGGCCGGCCCGCGAGGCCAGCAGCCGGTTCAGCGGTCCGGCGGCGTACGGGGTGAACCGCAGCCACGTGGGCAGCAGACCGAGCGTGTAGTGCGCCCGCGGCCGCAGCCGTCGGGCATATCTGCGGTGCAGCGCCTCGGACTTCATCGCCGCCATGTCCACACCCGTCGGGCAGTCGGACGAGCACGCCTTGCACGCCAGACACAACTCCAACGATTCGGCGACCATCGGTGAGTCCCAGTCCGCGGCGGCACCGCCCCGGACCAGTTCCTGCAGCACCCTCGCGCGGCCGCGCGTGGAGTCCTTCTCGTCGCCGGTGGCCCGGTAGGACGGACACATCACTCCGCCCGAGTGAGTCCGGCACCGTCCGATGCCGATGCACGACTGGGCGGGATGCGGGTCGACGTCGGCCAGCGCGAGGTCGGCGTCGATCGGCCGGGTGGCCCGGAGTCCGCCCGGCGCGAGCAGGCCCCGAGGGTCCCAGATCGACGCAAAGCGGTCGAAGGCCGTCAGCATCTCGTCGGAGTACATGATCGGCAGCAGCTCCGACCGCGCGCGTCCGTCGCCGTGCTCCCCGGAGAGCGAGCCCTCGTAGCGCACCACGAGGTGCGCGGCATCGGTGCAGAACTCGCGGAACACGGTGCGCCCCTGCGAGGTCCGCAGATCGAAGTCGATTCGGATGTGCATGCAGCCGGCGCCGAAGTGGCCGTACATTACGCCGGTGAGACCGTGCCGGCCGAGCAGGTCGCGGAAGTCGGCGAGGTAGTCGGCCAGCAGGTCCGGCCGCACGGCGGCGTCCTCCCAGCCGGGCCAGGTGGAGATGGTCTCGCCCGTCGCGGGATCGGTGAGCCGCGAGCTGAGTCCGGCGCCGTCCTCGCGTACGCGCCACAGGTCGGCGCGCTCCGCGGGATCGTGCACCTGGCGGACGTCGACCGGGTGTCCGGCGGTCCGCAGCTCGTGCACCAGTTCATCGGCCGCGTCGGCACCGCGGTCGGTCTCGATGAACAGCCATGCGTGCCCGGAGGGCAGATCGGCCACCGCGTCGGCGCCGCGCCGGCGGCGCATCGTCTCCACGATCACCTCGTCGACCCCTTCGACGGCGGTGGGTCCGTGGAGCAGCAGCAACGGCACGTCGCGCGCCGCGTCGACGATGTCGGCGTATCCGGCCACGATCAGCGAGGTGGTCGCGGGCCGCGGTACCAGCGCGACCCTGGCCGAGGTGATGACGCCGCACGTTCCCTCGCTGCCGACCAGCGCACGGGCGACGTCGAAGCCCTCCTCGGGAAGCAGATGCCTGAGGTGATAGCCGGACACCTGCCGCGGAATGCGTCCCAGCTCGGTCCTGATGGCGGCGAGGTGGTCGGCGGCCAGCGCGCGCAACTCCGACTCGAGGTGTTCGGCGCGCGCCGCGGCCTGGGTGTCGGCGGGATCGGTGGCCCTGATTCCGTTGCGGGTGGCGGTGACCCGCAGTCCGTCGGCGGTGACCAGGGCGAGTTCGACGACGTGATCGGCGGTACGGCCGTAGCGCACCGAGTGGTTGCCGCAGGCGTCGTTGCCGACAGCCCCGCCGAGGCAGGCACGGGTCTGGCTCGACGGGTCCGGGGCGAAGGTCAGGCGATCGCCGGTGGACGCGTGCACCGCTGCCCGCAGCGCGGTGAGCACCACCCCGGCCTGTGCCGTGGCCGTACCCGCTTCCTCGTCCACGCGGAGCACCCGGTTCATTTGGCGCGAGAGATCGATGACCAGTCCGTCACCGATCGAGTTGCCCGACATCGAGGTGCCGCCTCCGCGGGCGGTCACCGGCACTCCGAGACGGTGACAGACGGTGAGCGCCGCGGACACCTCTCCCTCCGACCGGGGGAAGAGCACCGCCGCGGGCACCACGCGGTAGTTGGAGGCGTCGTAGGAGTACTCGGCGAGACGCCGCGGAGAGGACTCCGGGGCCAGTCCTTCCGCGCGGAGTGCATCGATCAGCGCGGCGGGGACTGTCATGAGATCAGCCTCCCACTACACGCTCCACGGCGCGAATGAATCTCTCCGTGCCGGTGGCGACCTCGTCTGCGGTGACGGTCAGCGGCGGGATGATCCGGACGATGGCCCCGATGGGTCCGCAGGTGAGGGTCAGCAGATCCTCGTCGATGCACGCCCGCTGCACGGCGCCCGCCAGCCGCACCGCCTCGGCCGAGTCCGGGCTCCCCGCATTGGCCGTCGGATCGCCGAATTCGACGGCCAGCATCAGTCCGGTTCCGCGGATGTCGCAGATCTCATCGACGCCGTCGAGCCCTGCGCGCAGGCCGTCGAGCAATTGCGCGCCGCGTACGCGCGCATTCTCCACCAGCCCTTCCCGTTCGATCACCTCGAGCGTGGCCACGCCGGCGGCCGCCGCGACCGCGTTGCCGCCGTAGGTCCCGCCCTGCGACCCCGGCCAGGCCTTCGCCATGATCGCCTCGGGCGCCGCGATCGCCGAGATCGGAAACCCCGAGGCGATGCCCTTGGCGGTGATGATGACATCGGGCACCAGCCCGTCGGTGTGCTGATGCCCCCAGAATCGTCCGGTGCGACCGACGCCCGCCTGCACCTCGTCGAGCACCAGCAGCGCGCCGTGCCGTCGGGTCCGCTCGCGCAGGCCGGCGAGGTATGCGGGCGGGACCGCGAGGTATCCGCCGTCGCCGAGGACGGGTTCGATCAGAACCGCGGCCAGTTCGTCGGGATGAATCCGAGTGCCGAGGAGGTAGTCGAACTCCTTAAGCGCGTAGTCGACGGCCTCGTCCTCCGACAGTCCCAGCCGCAGGGCGTCGGGGAACGGGGTGGTCGCGACACCGGCCATCAGCGGTCCGAACCCGGCCGAGAACTTGGTGCCCGCCGAGGTGAGCGAGGCGGCGGCCACGGTGCGGCCGTGGAATCCGCGCTGCACCGTGACGATGTACTGGCGCCGCGTCGCCATCCGCGCCAGCCGGACCGCGGCCTCGACCGCCTCCGACCCGGAGTTGGCGTAGAAAACCGAGTCGATCCCGTCCGGCAGATGTTCGCCGAGCTTCTCGGTGAGCCGCAACAGCGGTTGGTGCATCACCGTCGTGTACTGCGCGTGGATGATCTTGGCGCACTGCTCCTGCGCGGCGGCCACCACGTCGGGATGACAGTGACCGGTGCTGGTGACACCGATCCCCGTGGTGAAGTCGAGATAGCGGCGGCCGTCCGTGCCGTGTATCCACGATCCGGACGCGTGGTCGACGACGACCGGAGTCGCCTGCTTCAGAACCGGAGACAGGGACGCGCTGCTCATGTGGTCAGTGTGTCCCCCCGCACATCGACTGTCAACGGTAGGATTGTCGACAATCTGGCGACCGTTACGGTGGAACCATGTCCGACCGCAGACCCATCGTCGTCCTGCTCACCGCCGACGGAGTCGAGCCGCCAGCCGACCTCGACGCGATGGCCCGGATCGCCGAGATCCGCACCGCGACGGACGGCACCCTCGCCGACGCGCTACCCGGCGCCGACGTCCTGCTGGTCTGGGACATCTTCTCCGACGCCCTGTCGCGCGCCTGGCACGCGGCGGACGCGCTGCGATGGGTGCACGTGGCCGCGGCCGGCGTGGACGCGATCCTGTTCGACGGGCTCCGGTCGTCGTCCGTACGGGTCACCAATGCGCGCGGCGTCTTCGACGAGCCGATCGCCGAATACGTGCTGGCCTGCATTCTGGCGCACGACAAGCTCCTCCACGAGACCGAGGAGTTCAGGCGCGAGGAGCGGTGGGTGCACCGGGAGACCCGGCGCGTCGCCGGCCGCCGTGCGCTGGTGGTCGGAACCGGGGGCATCGGGCGAGCCACGGCCCGGCTGCTGCGGCGCGTGGGGCTGCAGGTGCGCGGTGCCGGCCGACGGCCCCGCGAGGACGATCCCGACTTCGGCGTGGTCGTCGACTCGGCCGACCTCGCCGCCCACCTCACCGACGTGGACCACCTGGTGATGGTCGCGCCCCTGACGGAGACGACTCGGGGGATGCTCGGCGCCGGGCAGTTGGCGACCCTGCCCGACGGCGCGCACGTCGTCAACGTCGGGCGAGGCGCCCTGGTGGATCAGTCCGCGCTCACCGCCGAGATCGCGGCCGGACGGCTCTCGGCGCATCTCGACGTTCTCGACACCGAGCCGCTTCCCGCCGATGACCCGCTGTGGACGCTGCCCGGCGCGCACATCAGCCCGCACATGTCGGGCGACGTGATCGGCTGGCGCGGCACGCTCTCCGACCAGTTCCTCGGCATGCTGACCGACTACGCCGCAGGGCGCGATCCCGGGCCCGCCGTCGACAAGCAACGCGGTTACGTTCCCGGCCGCTGACCGCCCGGAGCCCGGAGTCCCACTTCCAGCGCAGCCTCGGCCATCGCGTCGATGAACGCCTGCAGCGACGATCGGTCCGAGTCCCTGGTGCGGTACGCGATCGACAGGTTGCGCTCGAATCTCCCGGCCAGCGGCGTCAGCTCCGCGCCCGGCGGCGGTGTCATCCCGCCGAGGTCGGACACCAGTGTCACACCTTGACCGGCGGCGACGAGCGCCAGCGCGGTCGACTGCTCGCCGACGACGTGCCGCACATCCGGTTCGAATCCCGCCTCCCGGCATGCCAGGCGCACCGCGCGGCCGAAGTGCGAACGCGAGTCGGACAGGATCCATGCGTCGGCAGCCAGTCCCGCGAGGTCGATCGGGTCGGGACCGGCGGCACCCGCGGGCGCCGCGACGTACATCCGCTCCACCGCGATCGTCTGCCGTTCCAGGGTGCGGATCCGCGGCATCGCGTAGTTCGAGTAGTCGATGACGAATGAGAGGTCGAGCGAACCGTCGCGCACCGCATCGGAACCCGCCTCGGGCGCCAGTTCCACCGACCGCACCGAGACTCCCGGCGCTCGCCGTTCGAGAATCGCCAGTCCGGTCGGCAGGAGCCCCGTCGCCACCGACGCCCACACGCCGGCGCGGAGCGTGGCGGACGAGGCACCGCGCAGTGATTCGATCGCGTTGCCCGCGCTCTCGACCGCGTCGAGGATCGACTCGGAGTGATCGGCGAGCACCATGCCGGCCTCGGTGAGTGAGATGCGGCGTCCGTGCCGTTCGAACAACGGAGTCTCCGCCTCCCGCTCCAGGAGCGAAAGCTGTTGGGACACTGCGGACGCCGAATAGTGGAGGGCGTCGGCCACCGCGGTGACCGTGCCGCGGTACCGAAGCTCCCGAAGCAGTTTCAGGCGGTGCAGCGAGACCTCCATGCATCGAGCCTAATCGGTAAAGCTGAACGGTCGTCTTCACAAATTCCACATGGACCCGGGCGCATCCGGAATCCGATGATGAGGACGACGGCGGATGTACGCACCCGCGAGATCGACCGTGAGGAGGACCGGCCATGACGCTCACCCCGACCGACCCGGCTGCCGCAGGCGGTCTGCCCCCGACCGAGGGCGTTCTGCACGAGACCGTCCTGCCCGCGCCCGGCTCCGGCGGGCGTCGACCGCCGTTTCTGCGCATCGAATGGGTCGACGACGAGACCGGCGCCGTGGGCTACCTCGTGATCGACACTCTGGTGCACGGGATGGCGACCGGCGGAACTCGCATGCGCGCGGGTTGCACCGTCGACGAGGTGGCCGATCTGGCACGCGGAATGTCGAACAAGACGGCGGCCTTCGACCTGCCCGTCGGCGGTGCGAAGGGCGGCATCGATTTCGATCCCAAGGATCCGCGGGCCGTCGATGTACTGACCCGCTACTGCGAGGCGATGCGTCCCTTCCTCGACAACCATTGGGTCACCGCCGAGGATCTCGGAGTGTCGCAGGAGCGGATCGACACCGTCTTCGCCCGTCTCGGGATGCGGCAGTCGTATCACGCGGCGATCGAGCGGTCGCCGGACCCGCGCGCGACCGCCGACCGCGTCTTCGCGGGTCTCAACGCCTACGCGCCCGGAGGACGCCTCGGCGACGTGGTCGGTGGCTACGGCGTCGCGCAGGCCGCTCTGGCCGCGGCCGGGGTTCGCGGCTGGGCGGTGCCGGAGACGACGATCGCGGTCCAGGGCGCCGGGACGATGGGCGGCGGCGCCGCGTTCTATCTGCACGAAGCCGGTGCGCGCGTGGTGGCCTTGGCCGATGCCGCCGGGACGCTCTACGACCCGGACGGGCTCGACGTCCCCGGGCTGCTCGACGCACGGGATGAGTACGGCGAGATCGATCGGACCGCGGTGCCGTCGCGGGTGATGCGCCTGCCTCGCGAGGCAGTTCTGGCGACCGCGTGCGACATCCTGGTCCCCGCGGCCGTGTCGTATGCGATCACCGGCGCAGGGTGCGGCGACGTCCGAGCGCGGATCGTGGTGGAAGCCGCGAACGCTCCGACCACCGCCGACGCCGAACTGGATCTCACCGCCCGCGGTATCGCCGTGATCCCCGACTTCATCGCCAACGCCGGCGCCGTCGCCTGGGCGTGGTGGCTGCTGCTCGGCCAGGTGGGCGAGGACTACCGCGACTCGTTCGACCGGTTGCGCACCCGGATGGATGCGAAGGTCTCGTCATTGCTGACCGGGTGGACACCGTCCGCCGGCCCCATCCGCTGGGCCGCCGACGTCTCCGCGCGCTCGCGCTCCGCGGAGCCGCTGGTGGTTCCGTAGCCCGACTCCGCGTAGGCGCGTCGGCGGGGTGACGCCCGACGCCGCGCGACCCGGCGGCGAGCGTAACGCACGCGTACGGTCGAGTGCATGGCTCACATCGCGATCATCGGCGGTCACGGAAAGATCGCCCTACTCCTGGCTCCCCTGCTCATCGCGCGTGGCGACGCGGTCACGTCGATCATCCGCAACGCGGACCATGCCGCAGACGTCGAGGCGACGGGCGCACGGGCACTGATCCTCGACATCGAGAACTCGACTGAGGGTCAGATCGCCGAGGCGTTGACGGGCACCGACGCCGTGGTCTTCAGCGCGGGCGCGGGCGGCGGCGACCCGGCACGCACGTACGCCGTCGACCGCGATGCGGCAATCGCCACGATGCACGCCGCGCAGTCCGCGGGTGTTCGGCGCTTCGTGATGGTCTCCTACCTCGGCGCCGGCCCCGATCACGGCGTGCCCGAGAGCGACTCGTTCTTCCCGTACGCCGAGGCCAAAGCCGCTGCTGACACGGCTCTGCGCTCGGCTGACCTCGACTGGACAATTCTGATGCCCGGCCGGCTGACGCTCGACGAACCGACCGGCGCGATCGACCCGGGCGCGACGCGCTCACCCGACAATCCCGGTACGTCGCGGGCGAACGTCGCACTGGTCGCCGCCGCGGTCCTCGCGACACCGTCGACGACAGGAAAGGACATCGCGTTCACCGACGGCGACGTACCCGTCGATCAAGCGGTGCGCTGACACCTACCGCCGATCAAGCGGACTTCCAGGTGGCGACCGCCCAGATGACGACCAGGTCGAGGGCGATGAGCAAGATGGACCACCAGGGGTAGTACGGCAGCCAGAGGAAATTGGCGATGATCGACAGCGATGCGATGACGATGGCCGCGACGCGCGCCCACACCGCACCGGTGAACATGCCGATCGCGATGATCATCGCGAGGACGCCCACCACGATGTGGATCCAGCCCCACGCGGTGGTGTCGAACTGGTAAACGTACTGCGGGCCGACGACGATCAGGTCGTCGTTGACGACCGCCGAAATACCCTGGAACAGACCGAGAAGACCGGCGACGAAGAGCAGGATCGCAGCGGCGAACGTGGCTCCGCCTGCGAGGCCCTGCCGTACCGGATGCGATTCGCGTTGATCGGGAACGGACATGAGAGAACTCCCATCGTGTTGATCGTCTGGCCCCATCATCGCGCTCGGCCATCCCTCGCACAACACCCTTTGCGAGTGATTCCGACGGCACGGGAGAATCCGGCGTGCTCGGTCCCGGTCAGATCAGCCTCAGCTCCCGCGCCCGCGTTATCGCGTCACGACGGCCGCGCCCCGAGCTTCTGGTAGATCGCGCGCTGATGCGTCTTGACGGTATTCACCGAGATGAACAGCCGATCGGCGATCTCGGCGGTGGTCGTGGCACCGAGCAGATGCCGGAGGACATCCATCTCGCGGGCGCTCAGCCGCGGAACCAGCCGGCCCGCCTCGTCGACGAGCCCGCCGGTACGGACCGGAATCCGATTGAGAAGGTCGAGTGCGAAGCCGCTGTGCTCCGTGCCGCCGGCGACCCGGTCGGACAGCAGTTCGCGCAAGTGGACTCCTCGTTCGAGGAACGGCCGGCGAAGCCGATGACCGGCGGCGATGCCCAGGGCTCGGTCGAGGGCCCGCAGTCGCTGATCCCTGCTCGACCCTCCGCCGCTGTTCGCCGCGACGTCGAGGCACTCGGCCACCATTCCCCGGATCGAGTCCGCGTCGCCCGCGAAGCGGATGCCGACACGTCTGCGGTGGCGGTTCCGACTCAGCACCGCATGGGTGCCGATCGCTACGGTCACCAACGAGTCCGGAACGCCCGGGACCGACGCCGCGCGAAGTGCCTCGTCGGCGAACCGGAGCGCCTCGGCGACGGCTCGTCGCGCCATCATCAGCCGCGCCTGGAGGACCACCAGCACCACGGTCGCGTGGGGGCTGTGGACCGATGCGGACGCCGAATCGAGCCACGTCGCCGCATCGTCGAGGTCATCCCGGTCGAGCGCGATGCCCGCAAGCGCCAGATGTGCGGCCCCGGCCTGGACGGCGAGAGGACTGCCGAGCTCGTCGGCATCTGCGACCGCGCGGCGGGCGTGAGTTTCAGCCGCCGACAAGTCTCCGTCCTGCCACTCGAGAAGCGCGAGGTTCGCGCGGGCGTTGAGAACGGGAAGCAGAATCCGCGGGCCGCCCTCATACCGCAGCACGTCGGCGAGATCGGCTCGGCCCGCCACACGATCCCCCGACCAGAGCTCACAGGCTCCGAGGTTGCCGACCAGCGCCGTCCGAATCACGTCCCAGTCCGCCAGTCCGGAAGTCGCCAGCGCCTCTGGGTTCCGGTGCAGTCGATCGCAGCGTGCCCGCAACCCCGCCGGATCGTCGATCCACGGCCGCAATCCCAACTCGACCAATTCCAACAGGAACTCGTACCGGCGACGCCTGCGGCCCTCGAGGCGGCAGACGCGACCGTGCGCCGCCGCTGCCAACTCGTCCAGGTCGGCGGTCCGGCCCGTCATGGCCTCGGCCGTCGCCACCCCGATCGCCAACCCGGGATGAGTGAGAACCGCGTCCCGCGGAACTCGGCTCAACGTCGCCGACAGCCAGTCCGGCGGGCGCGCCATCGCCCACGCGATGATGTGGGTGCCGACGAGTTCGGAGGCCGCCTCCCACTCGTTCGCCTCGATCGCATGCTCCAGCGCCCGTCTGGGCATGCCTTGTTCACGAAACCAGTGCGCGGCCACCCGATGCGAAGTGGCCAGATCGCGCCGGTCGGTGATCCGGGAACGGAGCAGATCGAGCAGGAGCGGGTGCAGCCGGTACCAGCCGGGGGCGTTTGCGCTCTCGTGGACGAACATGTTGAGACCGGCGAGTTCGGCCAGCCGCTCACCGCTGTCTTCACCTCCGCCGAGAGCAGCGGCCAGTTCCGGACACACTTCGTCGGCGACGCAGACCCTGGTGAGGAAGTAGCGCCATTGCAGCGGTGCGCCGAGGAATACCTCTCGCATCAGATAGTCGGCGACGTATCCGTCCCGTCCGGAGAACTCGGTGGCGTACGCGTGCGGATCGGCCGCCGAAGCCAGACCGATGGCCGCGAGGCGCAGACCGGCGGCCCAGCCTCCGGTTCGCTCGACCAGCCGCTCCACGTCGTCCGGACCGACGGTCACCGACGCATCCGCCAGCAGCGCCGCCGCCTCGTGAACACCGAACCGGATCTCGTCGACGCGGACCTCGCTCAGCACCGATTCCACCCGCATGCGGTGCAGTGGCCACGGCGGATCGTGGCGCGTCACCGCGACGATGCGTACGCTGTCGGGCATCCGGTCCACCAGTTCCAGCAACTGCTCGTGCGCGCGGCCCGGTGACCGAGTGCAGGTCGTCGAGCACCAGCAGCAGGGGCCCGGAGTCGGCCAGGCACGACGCCAGCCGCGCGGGCACCTCCGCCGGCGAGCACGCGGAGAAGTCGATCATCGCGGCGAGCGCACGGGGATCACCGATGCCCATCTCGGCCACGGCGGTGACCACCGCCGACCAGAGCGCGGCCGGGTCGGCGCCGACACGGGCGAGATCGGCCCAGGCCGCCGGATGCCGGCGGTCGGTGAGCCATCCGGCGACCGCGGTCGTCTTGCCGTACCCGGCCGGGGCCCAGACCACGGTGACCGGCGTCGACCGGTACTCGTCGAGCAGTGCGTAGACGGTGCGGCGCGGCAACGCATTGCGGACGACGGGACGGTCGAACGGTCTCACCGCCTGCCCGTCCCTGAACCACGCCATTCGCCCATTGTTCTGCGGCAGAGCCGATTTCGAGGGCGATTTCACCCATTTACGGTAATTTCCGCGCCTACCGTCAGACGGAAGACTCGTCAGCGGTATCCGGCTCGGGGCTGGGGGATTCTCGACTACTCTGACGTTCCTGTCCACCGCGGGCGCGGCGCCGATCGCGTCCGGCCGGACGCGACGGCAGAACCGGAAGGGCTCGAGGATGTTTGATGCAAACGGCTTGGTGATCCTGGCAGTCGGCGCGCTGCTGTGTTTCTACGGGGTGCGGTCAGTGCATCTGGGCGTGATCGCCGCGGGATTCGGTCTGGGCTGGATCGTCAGCGGCCTGTTCAACGCCGGCGGTCTGACCATGTTCCTGTTCGGCCTGATCGGCGCGGTGTCGGCCTGGGTGGTCTGCTCGCTGATCTTCCGGTTCGCCGCGTACTTCGTGGGCGGCCTGACCGGAGCGGTGGGCGGCGCACGCCTCGCCGACCTGGTTCAGCCCGGCGACAATTCGTGGGCGGCCAGCGCGATCATCATCGTCGCCATCGCGGTCGCGGCCGCGTTCTGCGCCGACAAGTACCGCGCACGCGCACTGCTGTGGCTCACCTCCATCGGCGGCGCCAGCATGGTCCTGATCGGCGTCGGGCGCGCCTTCGAGCCGTTGAACTGGGTCGACAGTCCCGACTCGGCAGCGGCCAGCATCACCTCGAACGCGCTGTGGATCGCATTGTCGGTGGCGGGCTGGATCATCCAGCGGCGACTGTTCGCCGACCGCCTGGGCATCAAACCCCGCCAGAGCGAGGCCGCGGCCTAGGCCGCGCCTTCGTCGTCTCCGGGTGCGGGGATCTCCTCCCTGCGGTAGTTCGGCAGTCGGCCGGCCGGAATGATCGCGGTCGCGCTCACGGCGGCCAGGAACAGCAGTCCGAATCGCAGGGTCCGCAGACGCGTGTCCTCGTTGACCTCCACCGCGGCGTCGATCTGTGCCGGGGTCGCGTCCGTCTGCTCCTCGAGAGCGGTCCGCAGATTGTCGTTGCTGACGAAGTTGACGTTATCGAGATTCACCTGTTCCACCAGCGAGTCGGGCAGTTCCGGGTGGCTCGCGACCGACGATGCGACCGTGAAGCCGAGGATGGTGACCAGCAGCGCGCCGGCCACCGCCGTGCCCACCGCCGAAGCCAGATTCTGTGTGGTGCCGCGGACCGATCCGACGTCACCGGCCAGACGCGTCGGAGCCGCGGTCACGAGCACGTTGAAGACGAGGGTGACGAGGGCGCCCTGCCCGATGCCGAACACGATGAGCCCGATGATCGTCGCCGCCGTCTCCCAGTTGTTGCTCACCACGAATGAGAGCCACAGCAGTGCCGCGGTGGTGAGGCCGAAGGAGAAGACGCCGATGGTGCGGGGACTGTAGCGCCGGTAGAACCTGATCACGAGGAGCGCGGTCACGAACACCGTCAGGTTGAACGGAATCATCGCGATCGCGGTGTCGAACGACGAACGGCCCTGAACGATCTGGATGTACAGCGGCACGGTGAAGTTCAGTGCGGCCTCCAGCGAGACGACGATGAACATGGCGTACACCGCGGCACGCTCACGCGAACTGCCGAGCACCGACAGATCGACCAGCGGAACCTTGCCCGCCTTCATCCGCGACCGGGTCCAGACGAAGAAGCCCTGGCCGACGATGAGACCGAGCACGATCATCAGTGGCGCCGGCGAGACTCCGCCGACGTCGAAGGGCGCACCGGCGTCGGCGAAGAACAGGCCCCACGAGTTGAGGTTGTTGAAGCCGAGCGTCAGCAGCACCACCGAGCCACCGATCAGCACCGCGCCGATCACGTCGATCTCGATACTCGGGTCACCCTTGTCCGAGCGGAGGGTGAAGCTGAGCGCGAAGACGATGACCGCCACAGCCAGGACGATGCCGAACACCGGCCGCCAGCCCACCGACGCACCCAGCGCACCGCCGATGAAGAAGGCGCTCATGCCGGAGACCGCACGAGCCGAGCCGAGCGATCCCACCGCCGTCGCCTGCTGGTCGCCGACGTAGTTCTCAGCGATCAATGCGACCAGCGACGGCACGATGATGGCCCGCGGATGCTCCGGCCAGGCCCTGTCCGGCGATCGCCCACCCGACCGACGGCGAGAAGATCATCATCAGCGACGAGCAGGCGAAGGTGACGACGACGATCCGGAAGATCATCACCCATCCGACGCGCTGACCGAGTTTGCCGCCGAGCATCACCAATGCGGCCACGGCCAGCCCGTACATGACGATGGTGGTGCCGACGGCGGTGGGCGTGGCGTCGAAGTCGTCGACCATCCCGCCGATCGAGACCGGCAGCGCCGCGACGTTGAACGACATCAGGACCTGCGCGAAGAACAGTCCGATGAGCGGCAGCCACGAGCGCCGCTCCTCGCTGACCGGGACGGCGGTGGTCGTCATACTGCATCCTTTCGGGCGGCTGGTGCCGAAGAGTGGTGGGCGGGAGCCGAGGCGAAGATGTTCAAGCCGAGTGCACGTGAGAGATACGCGGTCGCCAACTGGCCGCGAACGCTGTTCCCGGCCGAATCCAGGAGGGGCGAGAAGGTGCCGATCGCGCCCTTGCCCGGGGCGATCGCGACGATGCCGCCCGAGACCCCGGACTTGGCGGGCAGGCCGATCTCGAACAGCCATTCGCCGGAACGCTCGTACATGCCGGTCGACGCCAGCACCGCGAGGGTGTCGCGGCAGACCTGGTCGGAGACCACCCGTTCACCGGTCACCGGGTTGACTCCGCCGTCGGCGAGCGTCGCGCCCATCACCGCGAGGTCGCGCGCGCTGACGCGGAGCGAGCACTGGCGCGTGTAGGTGTCGACCGCGTCCGACGGATCGATGTCGATGCGTCCGTAGCTCTCGAGCAATTGTGCGATCGCCCTGTTGCGCTGGTTGGTTCGCATCTCCGAATGGTAGATCTCGCCGTCGAGTTCGAGTTGCCGTCCGGCGAACCGGGACAGCCCCGTCCGGATCACCTCCCACTGTTCGGCCGGCGTGGCTCCGGGGACCAGCGCCGTGGTGGCGATGGCGCCGGCGTTCACCATCGGATTCATCGGGTGACCGTTGTTGAGTTCGACGGCGATCACCGAGTTGAACGACAAGCCGGTGTTGTTCACGCCGACCCGATCCTTGATGACGCCGTGGCCCACGGCGTCGCAGACCATCGCATAGACGAAGGCCTTGGAGATCGACTGAATCGAGAACAGCGTCTCGCACGCGCCGGCGCCGTGGACCGATCCGTCGATCTCTCCGACCGCCAGCCCGAACAACTCCGGGTCGGCGGCCGCCAGCCCCGGGATGTAGTCGGCGACGTGCCCGTCGGCATTGGACGCGTAGCGCGCATGCGCCTGGACGGCCAGGGCCTCGACGCGGTCCCATCCCGGCATGGCGCCGGTCGAGACCTGCTGAGCCACATCGTTCACGGTTCTGTCCACCGGCGTTCCTCTCGTCGACGCGCACTTCGTCGTCCGGTCATCGCAGGTTCCGCACGTTCCGGGCCGCACACCGGCTTTCAGCGTCGACGAGAGTCTCGAACCTCTAAACTCTTAGCGCAATGGCTGCCAACTCCCACCGGCCGCGCGCCGAGCATCTCGGCCCCGAGCGTCGTCGGCCCCAGATCCTCGACGCCGCGCTGGACATCGCCGTCTCCGAAGGCGTTTCGGCCGTGACCGTGGCGTCGGTGGCCGAGCGGCTGCGCGTCACCCGGCCGGTGATCTACGCGTGCTTCGCCAACCGCGTCGACATGATCGCCGAACTGGTCCAGCGCGAGGAGGGCCGGCTGCGCGAATCGATGACGACCGTGCTCCGCAGGCGAGCCGTCGACGCCGACGCGACGGTCTTCATCGACGGTTTCCGCGCGTTGCTCAACACCGTCGCCGAACAGCCCAAGACCTGGCGGCTGGTGTACGGCTCCCCCGACTCCGAAGTCGCGGAGTTCTTCGGCCGGGGACGGGCCGACGCCGTGGCCCGCTGCACCGATCTGCTGCGGCCGACCCTGGCGGCGTGGGGGATGCCGGAGGCGGACATCGACAAGAAGCTGTACCCGCTGGTGGAGTTGTGGGTCTCCGCCAGCGAGGGCGCCGTTCGCTCCCTGCTCGCCGATTCTCGTTGGGCGCCGGACGAACTGGCCGAATTCCTCGGCGAGAGCGTGTACCGCGCACTGCGGACGGCCGTCTGACGTCGCTGCGCAAGCTCGGGCGGTCAGCGGCGCAACGGGGCCGTGGCGTCGAACGCCTCCACACGGCTCCCGCTGTGCCAGGCGTGCCAGCGCCGCCACCGTCTCATGGAACCGGTCTGCCACCACCGGTCCACACCCGGCAGCACGCGGCGCGCCACTTCGATCACGGCGATGAAGGGCGCCCGTCCGATCAGCATCGCGACGCCGGGCAGCCCGCTCGGGAGCCGGTGGGCGCGCCGGTTCCAGGGCAGCATGAACAGCCGCGTGTAGCCGGCCTGCAGATGCAGGTGGAACAGGGCACGCAACCGGCCCGGGCCGCGCATCCCCGGATGCGGCGCGAACGCGGGGACGAACGACTCCGCCAGTTCGGAACCGAGACCGCCGGAGTCGTGTTTGCGCGTGGCGTCGAAGTAGTAGAGCAGCCGGAGGCCGTCGGCATAGGTATCCGGATACATCTCGTCCACCCGGCAACCGACCAGGTGACCGAGATACCGATTGAAATGGAGGACGGCGCGGACCTCCGACGGACTGGTCAGGAAGCCGAGCGCGGTCAGCCCGAAAGCCGGACCCACGCTGCCGCCGAGGAGGGTCAGCATCATCTCGCTCTGGCTGATCGGCAGACCGTACCGTTCGGCGTCCCACTCCGGATGCGCAAAGACGCGCGCCCGCACCGACACGTGCATCACGCGGACTCGCAGCGAGATGGCGCGCGCCGTCGACCCGGGAGTGAGCACCGCCCCCGGACGGCAGACCTCCAGCCACCACCGACTCGTCTCGAGATATCGGTTCAGCGCACTCGATCCCGCGTATCCGCCGGCGAGTGAGAGCGGCACCGCGAGAGACGCCTCGGTGTAGGTGTCCATCGTGCCCGCATTCCCGACCGCTCCGAGGTTGTAGCCCCAGCGTCGCCACACCGCCGCGCCCTGCTCCACCAGGTCCGGATCCACCCAGTCCGGGACCGTCTCGAACTCGGCGAAGAGAGCCCGCATCGATTCGGGCGCGTCGGGAACGTTGTCGATCCCCACTCGCAGCGCCTCGTCGAGGAGTTCGCGCGCCGCCGCACCGCCCATCTCACCGTGAAAGGTCTCGGCGACGAAGGCCTCCGCCGTCGGGTCGCCGGCGAGAAGTCCCGCAGCGAACGCCGAGCGCACGTCGTCGCCGGGAAACAGATCCACTCCCGTGATCCGCTCGATTCGATTCCGCAACCGCAGATGCGCGGGCGACACGACCAGTTCCATGCGGCAAGAGTAAGAGATGAACGCACCATTTTGAGACTGTTTGACTATATCGTCTCACCGGCTGCACGCGCACCAGCTCCCCGCGGCGGGGTCCCGAGCCACCCACGCGCGTCGGCGAAGAAGCATAGGATCGACGTCGACCGTCCCGAACTCAGGAGCACCCATGGATGTCAGCGTCGTCTGGACCATCAATGCCCGCACCGCCTCCGTCGACAAGGCCGTCGAGAGCCTCGCGGAGATCCAGGAGGAGGGCTTTCGCCGAGTCTGGTGCACCCAGATGCCGAATGAGCCCGACGCCCTGACGATGCTGACGGTCGCGGGATGGGAGGTGCCGGAGATCGAGTTCGGTACCAGCGTGCTGCCGATGCAGGTGCAGCATCCGATGCTCCTGGCGCAACGCGCGCTGACCACCAACGCGATCATCGGTCCGCGCCTCCATCTGGGACTCGGCCTGAGCCACCAAGTGGTCACCGAAGGCATGTGGGGCGTCTCCTACAAGCGGCCCGTCCAGCGCACCAACGAGTACCTCGACGGCCTGCTCCCGCTACTGAACGGCGAAAAGGTCAGCAGCGCGGGCGAACTCGTGACGACGCGGGGCGCCCTGACGATCGCCGACGTTCCCGCGCCGCCGGTGTACCTGGCCGCGCTGGGACCGAAGATGCTCGGCATCGCGGGCAGTCGCACGGCGGGCACGGTGACCTGGATGACCGGGCCCAAGACCTTGCGCGATCACATCGCCCCCACCCTGCGCACAGCCGCCGAGGCCGCGGAACGCTCGGCCTCCGACGTGCGCGTGGTGGCGATGCTGCCGGTCTCGGTGACCGACGACGCCGACGGCGCCCGCGCCGCCGCGGCCGAGCAGTTCGCGATGTACGACAACCTGCCCTCGTACAAGGCGATGCTCGACCGCGAGGGCTTCACCGGTCCGGGCGACGCCGCGATCGTCGGCGACGAAGCCACCGTCGCCGACCGCGTCCGGGAGCTGGGAGCCTTCGGCGTCGACGAGTTCGTCGGCATACTGTTCGATCGCGACCGCGAGACTCGCGCCCGCACGCGCGCTCTCCTGCGGACGCTGGATGCGTGATGTCCGACTCCCAACCCAGGGCCGACTAAGCAAAGTTAGGTGAGCCTGGGTTACTATTCGGCTCATGAAGTCGACTATGAAGACCGTCCTGGCACTGGTGGCGGGTCTGCTGGCCGTCGTCCTGACGGTGTCCGCGTGCAGCGCTCCCGACGAGGACGAGGCCTCGGGCGGCCCGATCCAGGTGAACACCGCGCAGGGACCGGTGACGGTGAAGGGCACTCCCAAGCGGATCGTCACCCTCGGCGCGCAGTGGATCGACACCGCACTGGCCTTCGGCGTCAAGCCCGTTGCCTACCTCGACAACATCCAGATCCTCACCGGCAGCCCGTCGCCCTGGACCGGTGACAAGCTGCAGGGATCGACGGCACTGGATCCGGAGAACCTGGTGGCGCAGATCGCCAAGGCCGAGCCCGACCTGATCCTCGCCGAGGGCTACATGCCCAAGTCGCAGCCGGAGAACTTCGAGAAGATCAGAAAGATCGCGCCCACCATCCCCGGCGTGACCGGTCAGCAGGTGGACCCGTGGCAGGACCTTGTCGCGCTGATGGGCACCCTGCTGCGTCAGGACGGCAAGGCCAAGGAGATCACCGCCGGCGTCAACAACCAGATCGCCGACTTCAAGAAGGAGCTCCCGGGTCTGGCGGGCAAGACGTACGCGATGGCGTACATGTACTCCGCCGATCAGATCCAGGTGATGGCCGATCCGAACGACGGCGCCGCGTACCTGTTCAACGAACTCGGCATGAAGGTCGCGCCCAAGCTGCTCGCTCAGTTCGAGAAGACGAAGAACCCGCGCTTCCCGATCTCCACCGAGAACGTCCCGATGCTCGACGCCGATGTCCTGATCGTCACGGCGAACACCCCGGCTCTCAAGAGCGCGCTGCGCAAGCTGCCGGGATACTCGGAGCTCGAGTCGGTCCGCAGCGGGGCCGTCGCCGATCTGTCCGTCGCCGACATCAGCGGACTCAATCAGCCGACGCCGCTGGCGATCCCGTACCTGCTCGACGAGCTGAAGCCTGCCTTCCAGAAGGCGACGGCCTGATCGGATGACGGGTCCCTCGCGGACCGCCCTGCGCAACGTCTACACCTGGCGTCCCGGCAGCAAAGCCGTGCTCGGCGCTCCCGGGACCGCTACGGTTCTGCCGGCGAAACGCCGGTTGACCGGACTGGTGCCCATGCAGGGCGGCGTACTCAAAGCACTCAACGCCGGCCCGGTCGCCTTCGACGCGGCACCGCCTCCGCCGGTCGCCGATCTGCTGCGCGATCTGCTGTCGGCCGGTGCACTCGAACTCGCCGTCTCCCGCGGCGAGACCGAGCTGTACCGCCTCCGGCCGTTCCGCTCCGTCGATTCCACGCGCCCCGAGCCGCGTCACGCCGACGGGGTGCTGTCTCGATTCACGGTGCTCCGCAGGACGGGCGGCGAGGTCGTCGCCGAGAACCCGCGCTCCTGGTGCGACGTGGTGATCGGCGACCCTTCGGTGGCCGCGATCCTGGCCGGCGGCCGAGACGACGACCTCGTCGCCGACTCGCTGTGGTCGGATCTGCTGTGGACCGGTCACGCCGTTCTCGACGCCGACGGCGAGGAGTCCGATTTCTCAGCGGCCGCGTGGAGTCCCCACGAACTCTGGTTCCACCGTCGGAGCACCGTCGGCGACCGCGGCACCAGTTGGGCCCACTTCGGCCCCACCCGCTGGGCCGACGGGCACTTCGCGCCGGTCCCCGCGTCGCCCGAACCGTACCCGGGCGAGAGCATCCCGCTGCCCGTGCCCGACCTCGACCGCCTGTCGCAGTCGGACGTTCCCTTGGCGCGCGTCGTCGAGGATCGGGTGTCCGTCCGCAGCTTCGACGACGCCGCACCGATGACCGTCGCGGAGCTGGGCGAGCTGCTGTATCGCTGCGCCCGAACTCGGAACGTGGCCACCCTCGAGCGTTCCGGCACCGCCGTCACCGAGCTTCCTTCTCGCCCCTACCCTTCCGGCGGCTCGCTCTACGAACTCGAGATCTACCCGGTGATCCGCACCGTCGACGGCGTCGCACCCGGGATGTACCACTACGACTCGTACCGGCACGCACTGCGCCGGGTGGCCGACATCGACGACCCCGCCGTGAATCGGCTGCTCTCGCCCGCCGCTCTCACCCTCGCCGACGGCGAGTTGCCGCAGGTGATGCTCGCCCTGGCCGCTCGGGCGGGCCGAATGATGTGGACGTACGAGCAGATGGCGTACGCGGTGATCCTCAAACACGTCGGCGTGCTGACCCAGACGCTGTATCTCACCGCCACGGCGATGGGTCTCGGCGGGGTCGCGCAGGGATACGGCGACACCGCGGCATTCGCCGCGGCCACCGGCCGCGACGAGTTGGAGGAATGCAATGTGGGGACCTTCGTGGTGGGCCGTCCCCGCGTCTGAGCCGGGCCTGCGCCTCAGTCCCGGTTGAGCGCGACCGCCGCCTGGACCAGCGCCACGAACGCGTCCGCGTCGAGATCGTCCGATTCGGCGAGGTCGACGGCACGGCGGGTTCCGCCGGTCGCGGGGACGAACAGCCCGGCGGGATCCGGCAGCGACGCGCCCTTGGCGAAAGTGACTTTGACCTTCGCCTTGTAGGTCTCGACGGTGCAGATCAGACCGTCGAGCGAGAAGGTCGGCACTCCGTCGGGATTCGAGGGCTTCTTCCACTTCGCCTCTTCGACGACACCGGGTGCGGCGCGGTGGATCAGTGAACGGATCTCGTCGACGCGGGTCGCCCGCCAATCGCTGCTCATGGGCTCACGGTAATCGATTGCGGCCGTCTCCGATCGCCGCACAGCACGGACACAACGTCTGCCCGGGTTCGATCACCCAGCCGTCGGCTGCGGCGAAGTCGACGGCGGCGGCGCCCGACCGGCATCGGAGCCAGTAGGCGCGCTCGCATCGGGAACATCGGATCTCACTCGTGGGCCGCGGCGCGGCGGACTCCCGTGGAGGCAGGACTGCAGTCATCGAAATGCTCTGATCGTCGTTCTCATGAGAGATCGTGAGGTGCCGGGCGGCCCGGGGTTTCTCCCCGGGACGCCCGGCACACGGTTCGGTTACGGGACTTCGGAACGGTGAGGGAGTGCGTCGGCCTGCGCCGCTCCCCGCACGGTGTGGGGGTAGTCGTCAGGTTCGGCGCCGTCCGCATCGACCGGATGCTGCTGTTCCAGCCAGTCGATCGGATCGACTTCCAAGACACTCGTCATCGACGACCTCCTTCGGTGAAGAGAATGCGCGACGCCTGCGGCGGCTGTCAGCGGGTCACTCCGTCGCAGCGGTGATCGACCGCGGCTCGCCCTTGTGCTCGATCTCGATCTTGCGGGGCTTGGCCTTCTCCGACAGCGGGATGGTGACCGTCAGTACGCCGTTGTCGTACTGCGCATTGATTCCGGACGTGTCGATTCCCTCACCGAGGGTGACCTGGCGCCTGAAGGTTCCGGAGAAGCGTTCGCTGGCCAGCCATTTGGCGTCTTCGGACGGCACGGTCCGGTGAGCCGACAGGGTCAGCACGCCGTTGTCGACGCTGACGTCGATCGATCCGGGGTCGACGCCGGGAAGGTCGGCAGCGAGAACGTAGTGACTGTCGACCTTGTAGAGGTCCATCGGCATGAATCGGGGAGTCCGCGCAGTTCCTGCCTGGCCGGAGAGCAGGCCGCGGGCGAGGGCGTCAAAGTCGCTGAATGGATCGAAGCGAAGCACAGCACCACACCTCCTATTCATTTGTCACCAGCCGGTTCGACTGATGATCGTCGACTGTGCACCACCAAATTTAGCACTCTCGATCATCGAGTGCCAGATTTTCGTGTCTCTTGTGCCAGATTTCGGCGATACCGCGCGCGCTGCGGCCCGCGCCCGGTCAGTCTGGTGCAGGCCGTCTGAGAACACGACCGATACCACCCTCACGACATCGAAAGGTCACCCGTGCCCGCTGAGTTCAATCCGACCATCACTCGTCGCCAGGCACTCGCCGCGGGCGGCGCGGCCGTCGCCGCCGCATTGGTCGCGCCGGGTCACGGGATCGCGGCAGCGGCCGGGCCGTCACCGGACGCCGACGTCATCATCGTCGGTCACGGACTGTCCGGACTCGTCGCGGCGTCCGAACTCGCCGATCGCGGACGCAAGGTGCTCATCGTCGATCAGGAGTCGGGACAGAACGTCGGTGCCCAAGCGCACTGGAGTCTGGGCGGACTGTTCTTCATCGACAGCCCGGAGCAGCGTCTCGCCGGCATCCGCGACTCGCACGAGCGGGCACACCGCGACTGGTTCGCCACCGCGGGCTTCGACCGCTCGCCGCACAGCGTCGACGGCGAGGACTACTGGGCTCGGAGATGGGCCGAGAAGTACCTGGAATTCGCCGCCGGAGAGAAGCGGTCGTGGCTGGCGGGAATGGGCGTCTCGTGGGTCCCCGTGGTCGGATGGGCCGAGCGGGGCAACGGCGTTCCGGGCACTCCCGGCAACACCGTCCCCCGATTCCACACCACGCTCGGCACCGGTCCGGGAGTCGTCGAACCGTTCGTCCGGCGGGTGCGCGAGGCGCAGCGCCGCGGACGGATCCGGTTCGCGTTCCGGCATCGGGTCGACGAACTGATCACCGCGCAGGGAGCCGTGGTCGGCGTCCGCGGCTGCGTCCTCGAACCGAGTTCGCTGCCGCGAGGAAAAGCCAGTTCCCGCAAGCAGATCGGGGATTTCGAACTCCACGCCCCACTGGTGATCGTGGCGTCGGGCGGCATCGGAGGCAATCACGACCTGGTGCGCCGCAACTGGCCGGCACGGCTGGGAACGGCGCCGGAATTCATGGTCACCGGCGTCCCGCAGCACGTAGACGGCCGGATGCTCGGCATCGCCGAACGATCAGGCGCCCGGCTCGTGAACCGCGACCGCATGTGGCACTACACCGAGGGCCTGCGGAATCATTCGCCGATCTGGCCCGGACACGGTATCCGGGTGCTCGGAGCCCCGTCGTCGATGTGGTTCGACGCGGCCGGTCGCCGATTCGGCGAACCGGGCATCCCCAGCCACGACACTCTCGGCACCCTCGAACTCATCCAGCGCTCCGGCTACGACTACTCGTGGTTCGTCTTGAACAAGCGGATCATCGAGAAGGAGTTCGTGCTCTCGGGCTCCGAACAGAACCCGGAGCTGACCGCCAAGAACCTCCCGCTGTACCTGGTGCACCGCGCCACCGACGACGTTCCGAAACCCGTGCAGGCCTTCCTCGATCGCGGACCGGACTTCGTCACGGCGGGCAGCGTCGAAGCGCTGACGGCCAAGATGAACGCCCTTGTCGGTACCGATCTGGTCGATCCGGGTTCTCTGAAGAAGCAGATCGCGCACCGCGACCGTGAGGCCTTCAACCCGAAGAGCACCGATCCGCAGATCAAGAGCATCCGGCGGTCGCTGGCCTACGTCGGCGACAACCTCGTGCGCACCGTGCCGATGCACCGAATCCTCGACCGCGATGCGGGACCGCTCATCGCGATCAAGATGAACATCCTGACCCGGAAGTCCCTCGGCGGACTGCAGACCGATCTGTCGGGCCGGGTCCTGTCCGCGGACGGCCGGCCCGTCGAAGGGCTGATGGCCGTCGGTGAGGCCTCCGGCTTCGGTGGCGGCGGCGTCCACGGCTACCGAGCACTCGAAGGGACCTTCCTGGGCGGGTGCCTGTTCACCGGCCGCACCGCGGGCCGGGCCGCCCATCGCCTGCTGTGATACGCGACCGGCCGCGGCCGCTCAGCTGAAGATCGAGAGGTCGACGGCCTCGGCCATCGTGCGGTAGCCGGCCGGACCCGCTGGCGCTCCGAATCGGCCCGCGGGGCGGCGTAGCCGCTGAAGAGCGAGTCGGACGCCGGCAGGATCGTCGCCACGTGAACACGGACGCCGTCGGCCTTCAGGCGGGCGATGATGTTCTTGTACCTGGCGATCACCTGGTCGGCGGTCGAGCCGAGCCGAGGACTTACCGAGACCCCAAACACACAGGAGCGCAGCGCCCCCCAGGCCAGTCGAGTAAGCGGAGGAGCGAAGCGACGAAGCGCATCGAGACCCGTCGTCACACGCTGTGGATACCCGCATTGCACCCCGCCCCGACGTCCGCCACAGTCGCCTCATGCACGGCTTCATGTACATCCTGAAATGCGCGGACGGCAGCTATTACGTGGGGAGCACGCGGAATATCGAGCATCGGTTCGAGCAACACCAGTCAGGTCGCGGGTCGGCATATACCCGGAATCGCTGTCCGGTCGAGCTGGTCTTCTGTGAGGAGTTCGATTCCATCGAGGATGCGTACGCGATGGAGAGACGCGTGTCGAAGTGGTCGCGCGCGAAACGAGAGGCGCTGATCGCCGGCGATTTCGACGCGCTGCGCCGCGCGGCGAAGAAGGGCTTCCGCCCGGGCCAGACGCCGCCGTCGAGGCCGCAGGAGTGATCGCCCAGGCCTATGAGTAAACCGAGGGCGCATCGAGACCCCGTCGGCGGCAACGTCTCGATACGCTTCGTCGCTTCGCTCCTCCGCTTACTCGACAAACCTGAACGGTGCCCCAGGACCGTCGAGTAGAACGAGGCGCAAGCCGAGGACGCATCGAGACCCCGGGCGACGTCCGTCTCGATGCGCTTCGTCGCTCCGCTCCTCCGCTCACTCGACAAACCTGTAAGGTCGACAGGCCTGATAGAACCCCCCAAGACCGTCGAGTAGGACGAGGCGCAAGCCGAGGACGCATCGAGACTCGGGCGACGTCCGTCTCGATGCGCTTCGTCGCTCCGCTCCTCCGCTTACTCGACAAACCTGAACGGTGCCCCAGGACTATGAGTAGGACGAGGCGCAAGCCGAGGACGCATCGAGACCCCGACGCCCGTCTCGATACGCTTCGTCGCTTCGCTCCTCCGCTTACTCGACAAACCTGGGGCACCTCGGGCCAGTGCGATGCCCCGTCTCGGTCCGCTCCTCCGCTACTCGAGAGGCTTTGGGGGTTCGGCGCTTGAGAGGGCGGAGAGGGAGCGGGACCAGAGGGTGGAGAGGCGGGCGATGTCGGCGGGCGAGAGGACCGTGGAGCAATAACGCCAGTTCGTCACCAACTGAGGGCCGTCGTCGGTCGCGCGGACCACGGCGACCACGTCGAGCGCGTATCGCAGCGGAAGATCCGGCTCGGGATCGGTCGGCAGATGCTCGTTCAACTCCAGGTCGACGACCGGCTGCCACGCGCCCGGATCCTCACCCGCGACACCCAGGTCGAAGCGGCCCAGATAGTTGAACTCCACCTGCGGTTCGACGCCCTCGACCAGGTCGGCGTCGCGTTCGGCATAGCGCAGCAGCCCATAGTCCAGACCCCGGTTCGGGACCGCCTCCAGCTCCGCAGTGACACGCTCGAGCAGACGTCGCCCCTCGCCGGAGTCCGCTTCCAATGCGTCGACCGTGACCGTCGTGCCCGCGGCCAGCCGCACCGGGAACACCGTGGTGAACCAGCCGAGCGTGCGCCCGGTGTCGATGTCGTCCCCGACGGTCGCATCCTCTCTGCCGTGACCTTCGAGCGCGATCAGCGCTCCCGCCGACGGGTCCTGGTCGCGCTCGGCGCGCCAGGATGCGAAGGTCGCCGTCAGCGCGGTCAGCAGGAACTCACGCATCCCGATCCGCTGATCGATCCGGTCCAGGATCTCGGCCGTCACGGCGACGTCGGTCAAGACGGGCGCCGACGTCAACTCGCTCCAGGTGTCGCGGCCGATCTCCGGTCGACGCGAACCGATCACCGGGTCGTCGGCACACACCTGCGACCGCCAGTAATCCCGCTGTGCGGCAACGGCTTCCGTTCCCGACCTCGCGAGCATTCGACGACTCCACGCGCGGTAGTCGGTGTACTCCGCGGGCAGTGCCGGCGGCGCGCCCGCGGCGACGGCCGCGCCGGCCTGGGCCATGTCACCGAAGAGGATCTGCCAGCTCACCGCGTCCACCGCGAGATGGTGGATCGCGAGCAGCAGGACGTCGCCGCCCCCGCTCGGCACCACGCGAACCGCGGCCACCATGTCTCCGCGATCGGGATCGACGGCCTCGTTGGCCTGGCGGGCGGCGATGGTGATGAGCGTGCCCAACTGTTGCCCCGGCTCCCCGTCGATCACCCAGAATCGACTCGCCGCGTCCACCGCACCGGGTTCGCGGGTCACGAGCACTCCGCTCTCCCGGGTGGACCGCAGCATGTCGTGCGCATCCAGCACGGCCTGCAGCACCTGGACCACCTCGGCGTCCGTGCACCCGTCGGGCAGTCGGAACAGCACCGTCTGCGTGAACCGCCGCCACCGGCCGCCCTCGTACATCCACTCCACCACCGGCAGCGCGGGCACCTCGCCGTACTCGCGCTCGGCGGCGATCCGCGCCAGACGCTCGCCCCGGCGGACCGCGTCGGCCAAGTCACGAACGGTGGGAAAGGCCATGACGTCGCGCGCCGCGATCTCGTCGCCGCCCGCACGCAGCGCGGTCACCAACGCCATCGCGACGATGCTGTCCATGCCGAGGTCGAAGAAGTCGTCGTCGGGACCGGGACGGGTGCCGAGCACGCCCTCGACGGCCGCGGCCACCCGCTCCTCCACCTCGTCGAGCGGTCGGCCCGTCTCCCCGCCGCCGGCCAGCGCCGCGCGCGCCGACTCCCCCAGCAGCACCGAATCGAGCTTGCCGTTACGGTTCACCGGCAGCACCGGCAGCACGACGATCCTTGTCGGGATCATGTGCGACGGCAGCTTCTGCGCCAGTTCGCCGCGGACGACGGCGGCGTCGAGACCCGCCCCGTTGGTCGCCCCCGAGACGAATCCGACCAGCGCCGCACCGATCGGCCGATCGACCACCACCACGGCGGCCTCGCGAACCCCGGGCACCGCCCTGAGTCCTGCCTCCACCTCGCCCACCTCGATGCGGTAGCCGCGGATCTTGACCTGGTCGTCGCCGCGTCCCACGAAGACGATGTCGCCGACTGCGTTGCGGCGCACCAGGTCTCCAGTCCGGTACATGCGCTCCCCAGATCGGATCGGGTCGGCGACGAAGGCTGCCGCCGTCTGCCCCGGGCGCCCCTGATAGCCGCGAGTGACCTGGTCCCCGGTCAGGTACAGCTCACCGATCACCCCGTCGGGAACCGGCCGCAGGCGGGAGTCGAGCACCCGCGCACTCATCCGGTCGGTGGGTCCGGCGATCGTCGGCACCGGCGACTCCGACACGCGCGCGACCATCGCCTCGACGGTGGTCTCGGTGGGTCCGTAGCAGTTGAAGACCGCCGTCCGCGGCAACGACCCCAGTTGGTCCCACAGCGCCGGACCGATCGCCTCGCCACCGAGTGCGAGCACCGTCAACGTCGGCCGACCCGGTTCCCCGGACACCAGCCCGGCCGCCGAGAGCTGGCCGAACATCGACGGCGTGGTGTCGATCATGTCGATCCGGCGCTCGGCGAGCGCCGCGACCAGACGCGTGGCGTCGCGCGTCTGCTCATCGGAGAACAGATGGACCTCGTGGCCGTCGAGCAGGGCGGCCAGCGGCTGCCACGACGCGTCGAAGGAGAACGTCCAGGCGTGCGCCACCCGCAACGGGCGGTCGAGCCGCCGGCGGCCGACCGACAGCACGCGGTCGCGGTGATCGCGGGCATAGCTGGCCAGCGCTCCCTGCGTGCCGATCACTCCCTTGGGCTCGCCGGTGGAGCCGGAGGTGAAGATGAGATACGCCGCATCGGCCGGGGACACCTCGACGGATTCCCCGCCATGCCGATCCCCGCCGTCCCAATCGGTGACGACGGTGCGCCCCGCGAACAGATCGACGAACTCGGGGTCGGTGAGAACCACGTCCGCACGGGACTGGTCGAGCAGATTCTCGATCCGGGCGACCGGCATGGACACGTCGATCGGCACGTACGCGGCACCGGCGAGCATCGCCCCCAGCACGCCCGCGACCGTCCGGCCCGACCGTCGCGGCGCCACCGCCACCACGTCACCGCGTCGCACTCCCGCAGACCGCAGGTCCGCCGCAACCGCCAGCGACCAGCGGTGGAGCTGATCGTAGGTCCACGTGCCGTCGTCGGCGACGAGCGCGACGGACGCCGGAGAGGTCCGTGCCTGTTCGCAGAACAGCCCGATCGCCGTGGTTCCGGCGGGCAGCGGCGTACCGCGCGACGGCCGTGCCGCCCATTCCCTCTCGTGATCGAGCAGCGCATCGAGCGTGTCGGCAGGAGCGTCCGCGGCGTCGGGCAGCGCCCGGAGCACCGCGAGCACCCGTTCGACGGCCTGCGCCGGATCGATCGGTCCCAGCGATTCGGCGACCGACTCGCTCATCACGATCAGCTCCCCGTCGAGCTCGTAGGCGACGACGGTCAGCGGGTAGTGCGACAGCGACTCCATCGCGAGAGGCAGGAAGCGGGTGCCGTCCGGCGCGGTGACGGGTTCGGTCGCCGAACCGATCGGAGCGTTCTCGTAGACAAAGAGCGTGTCGAAGAGGTTCGGGGTACCGGCCGCGCGCGCGATGTCCGCGAGGCCGAGGAATCCGAGGTCGCGCATCCTGGCCGACGACCGCTGCAGTGCGGTGCAGGCCTCGAGGACGGTCGGCTGAGCTCGCAGGTCGACGCGCACGGGGACGGTGTTGATGAACAGCCCGACCATCTCGCCGGCCCCCGGCAGACTCTGCGGTCGGCCCGAGATGGTGGTCCCGAAGACCACGTCGGTCCGGTCGGCGAGCCGGCCGAGGACCACCGACCACGCGTACTGCGTCACAGCCGCCGGAGTCAGTCCGGCCCGGCGCGCCCAACCCAGAACGCGCGAGGTCTCCGCGGCGTCGAGCGTTCGCCGGTGCCGCACCGGTTCGGTGGCCGGGGTCCCCGGGGCGCCGATCAACAGCGGCGACACCCCGTCCAAATACGACGTCCAGGTGTCGAGCGCCGCGGCGGTGTCCTGCTCCGCCAGCCACGCGATGTAGTTGCGGTACGGCTTCACCGGCGCCAGTCCGTCGGCGCTGCCGCCCGCGCCGTAGATCGCCAGCAGCTCGCGGAAGAAGAGCGCGATCGCCCAGCCGTCCATGAGGATGTGGTGTGCGGTGAGCAGCAGCCGGTGCCTGCCCTCGGGCAGTGCGGCGAGCACCACCCGCATCGCAGGGCCGCGACGCAGGTCGAACCGCTGCGAGCGTTCGGCGAGCGCGAGATCGTCGAAATCGTCGGGATGGGTCCGCACCTCGCGCCACGGCACGGTGACCTGGGTCGGCACGATCTGCACCGGGTGCGGAACGCCTTGATCCCACAGACTGACACGGAGATTGGGATGCCGCGTGAGGACGGCGGCGACACTGCGGCGCAAGACCGCGGCGTCGAGCGGTCCGCTGATCTCGACGACGAACTGCATGCTGTAGACGTCGAGGCCGTCGCCGGCCATCTCCGAGAGCGAGAACAGCCCGGCCTGCAGCGGCGAGAGCGCGAGGACGTCTTCGATGGCCGGCTTCGACTGCTGCTCCGGGCTCACTGCTGCGCCTCCCACGCCGAGCCGAGCGCCGACAGCATGTCACTCGACAGCCCCGACGCCGACATCGGCGACGCATCGACCGGCTGCGGCTCCGGCTCGACGGTGTCGTCGTTCCGGGCCCGCGCGGCGTCGACCGCCTCGGCCAGTTCGGCGATCGAGTAGTGGTCGAAGATCTGCTGCGGATCGAGAGCGATGCCCGCGGCCGCCGCACGCGCCGACCACTGGATCGAGATGACGCTGTCGCCGCCGACCGCGAAGAAGTTGTCGTCGCGCCCGATCCCGGTGACCCCGAGCAGTTCCTCGAGCATGGTCACCAGTGCCCGCTCGGTCGGCGTCTGGGTGCCGCCGCCGGCGGTGTACACCTCGGCGACCGGCGCGGCCGCCGGTGCGGCGGCGTAGTTGTCGATCACCAGCGACGCGGGCGAGAGCGCGCGCAGCGTCTCCGGAAGTGCGGTGGCGGCACCCGGACCGTCGACGATCCAGGTCGCGACCGAGGCGCAGTGCGTCAGACCCGCGTGCGGCAGACCGGCGAGTGTCGCGGGCCGCGCCTGAACGCGTCGCGGCGACCCGGCGGCGATGAGTTCGGCGAGCACGGCGGGATCCTCACCGTGCACGGAGGCGTCGAGTGCATCCGGTATCGGCCGGACCGTCACCTCCGACAGCCGTCGCTGCGGATTCTCCGCCAGGGCTTCGAGGAGCGTCGTGAATCGGTCGGCGATACCGCGCGCGGTGTCCTCGTCGTAGAGGTCTGCGCTCGCGACCAGCCGGCCGCTCAGGCTGCCGTCGCCGCAGGTGGTCACGATCAGATTGAGATCAAGGTAGGAGGTGTCCACCTCCATCGGGAGGATGTGCATGGACGTGCCCTCCGCGAGCTGGACCACGGGCTCGCCTGCCGTATCGCGGAAGTGGACCATGCTCTGGAACAGCGGGTTCCGGGCCCGGGTGCGGCGCGGGTTCAGCGCCTCCACCAGGCGTTCGATCGGCAGATCCTGGTGGGAGAAGGCGTCGAGCACGGCGTCGCGGGAGCGGTGCAGAACGTCGTTCAGTGTCGGCTCGCCGGTCAGATCGGTGCGCAGAACCACCATGTTGGCGAGCAGCCCGACGATGTCGGCGGTCGCCGGGTCGGCCCGCCCCGCCGACGGAGTGCCGATCGCGATGTCGACGCCGCCGCCGAGCGTGTGCAGCGCAGCCGACCACATGGCGGTGAGCGCCATGAAGTCACTGACCGCACTGCCGCGGAAGACGGTCTTGAGCCGCTCGTAGCGCGAAGCGCTGATATCGAAGTCGACGATCACCCCGCGGTGGCTCAGGCCCTCGGGGCGGGGCCGGTCGGCCGCCACCAGGATCTCGTCCGGAAGTCCTTCGAGCCGGTCGCGCCAGAAGTCGATCTGGGCACGCCCGTAGCGGCCGGCGTCGCTGTCGGGGTCGGCGTCGAGACCGAACATCGAGTGCTGCCAGCGCGCCACGTCGGTGTACTCCGGTCCGGTCGGCCGAGGAGTGAGGGCGGGACCGCCGGTCCGCGCACGGTAGGCGGCGGCGAGGTCGGCGATGATGATGTCGGTGCTGCCGTGGTCGACCACCATGTGATGAATCACCAGCGCGAGCACCGACGACGACCCGGCCCGCACCAGGTGTGCGCGCACCAGCGGCGCCGCCGCCAGATCGAAGATCAGCTCCCCGGTCTGCGCCGCGATGCGCACGGGGTCGTCGGCATCGGTGGCCTCGGTGATGCTCAGCGGCACCTCGATGTCGGCGTCGTCGCGGATCACCTGGACCGGCAGTCCGTCGATCTCGCTGAACGAGGTCCGCAGCGAGCGATGCCGCCGGACCACGTCCGCGATCGCGCCGCGCAGAGCGTCGTCGTTCACCGGCCCTTCGACGGCGAGGGTCAGCACGATGTTGTTCTCCGCGCTCGCGCCGCCGAACCGCTCGTTGAACCACATGGCGAGCTGGGAGAACGACAGCGGCGCCCGCTCGACCTCGTCACCGGCCACCAGCGGAGGTCGGACCGGTTCGGTGTGCTGCGGCTCCGGCGTTCCCAGGGCGATCCCGCCGAAGTCGGCGCTGGTCCAGTCCCCGTCGGCCCAGTCGCTCCCCTCCGCGCCGCCTTCTGTCCAGGCGCCGTCCGCCCAGCCGTCCTGGTCCGGGTCCGCGTCGAGGTCGACGCCGAGCTCGGCGCGCGCCTTCTCGACCAGCAGTGCGGACAGCCCGGCCACCGTCGGGGCGTCGAACGGTGCCCGGACGTCGACGTCGAGCCCGAACTCGGCCGAGAGGGCGGTCACCAGGCGGGCCGCGAGCAGCGAGTGGCCGCCGAGATCGAAGAACGAGTCCGCGGACCCGATGGTCCGGCCGCCGAACAGCTCCGAGAACACCGCCGCCACCCGCCGCTCGGTGGGCGTCGCCGGCTCCACGAAACCCGCGGCCTGGGTGGCCGGCACCGGAAGCGCAGCGCGGTCGAGCTTGCCGTGCACGGTGATCGGCACCTCGTCGATGACGACGACGGCGTCCGGAATCATGTGCGACGGAAGTGTCTGCGCGGCGTGGTCGCGGAGCGCCTGCGGGTCGGGGACCGCGCCGGACTCGCCGATCACGTACGCGAGCAGCCGGTCGTCGACCACGGTAACCAGGGCACGCTGGACGTCCTCGTGCGCGGCGAGCACCGCCTCGATCTCACCGGGTTCGATGCGGAAGCCGCGGACCTTGATCTGGTCGTCGGAGCGGCCGACGAACTGCAGCTCCCCGTCTCCGCCGCGCCGGGCGAGATCGCCTGTGCGGTAAAGACGTTCACCCTTTCCGAAGGGGTCCGCGACGAATCGCGCGGCGGTCAGTCCGCTGCGGCGCAGGTAGCCGCGCGCCAGCTGACGTCCGCCGAGGTACAGCTCGCCGACCACTCCGTCGGGCACCGGTTGCAGGCCGGCGTCGAGCAGGTGCGCCGCGACCCCCGGATTGGGACGGCCGATCGGCACCACCGCGCCGCCGCGCGGTCCGTCGACCCGGTGATGGGTGGCCGCGACGACGGCTTCGGTGGGCCCGTAGTTGTTGCTGAGGTCTGCGGTGAACGCGGTGGTGAACTCGTCGGCGACCTCACCCGGCAGCGCCTCGCCGCCCACCGGCACGGTGCGCAGCGTGGTCCACTGCTTGACCTCCGGGATCAGCAACAGCGTGGAGAGCATGCTCGGCACCATGTGCATCACCGTCACTTGCTCGCGGACCAGCAGGTCGGCCAGGTAGGCGATGTCGGTGAGCGCGCCCTTCTTCGGGATCACGAGGGTGGCGCCGGCGGTCAGGGTCGCGAAGATCTCGAACATCGACGCGTCGAAGCTGACCGACGAGGTCTGCACGAGGCGGTCGTCGGAGCCGACGACGCTGGTGGCGCCGAATGCCCGCAGATGCTCGGCGATCGCCCGGTGCTCCACGGCCACGCCCTTCGGGGTGCCGGTGGATCCGGAGGTGTAGATGATGTAGGCCAACGATTCCGGCAAGGGCCCGGGAAGGTCGAGACGCCGCGGCGCCTCTTCGGGTTCGGCGCGCAGCCGCTGCACTTCGGCGGCGTCGAGCACCAGCACCGGACGGGCGTCCTCGAGCAGGAAGGCGGTGCGGTCGGCCGGGTAGTCCGGATCCACCGGCAGGTAGGCGGCGCCGGTCTTGAGCACCGCCAGCGCGGCGACCACGAAGTCCTCGCTCGCGGACATGCGCAGCGCGACCACGGCGTCCGGCGCCGCCAGCGCCGGGCCCGCGGCGTGCGCGATCCGGGCCGCGAGTACGTCGACGGCGGTGCCGAGTTCGGCGTAAGTGATCGAGCGGTCGTCGGTGACGATCGCCGGGTGGGCGGGACGCTGCGCCACCGCGGCCTCGAACATGCCGACGAGGGTGTCGGGAACATCGTCGACCGCGGGTCCGGCGGCCGCGGAGACCACCGCCGAGAGCGCCTCGTCATCGAGCAGTCGTGCGTCCCGGATGGGCGCGTCGGGCCGGCCGAGGACGTCGGTGAGGAAGGTCGCGTACGCGGCGAGCAGCGCCTGCGCCTCCGCATCGCGCAAGCGGGACGACTGATACTGCAGTTCCAGGACGGGTTCGGTACCGGACACGATCGCGAACTCCAACGGCAACTGGGCGTTGGGAGCGTGGAGGTGGTCGAGGTGTTCGACGCGGAGGCCGTCGAGCCCGAGCCCGGACAGATCACGGCGCAGCGACAGGCTCGCCGAGACCAGCCCGGCCAGACCGGCGCGGCGGTCGGGCGCGAACTCGGCCACCACTCGGTCGATCGGAACGCGGCAGGCGGCGAGCCCGGCGGCCAACGACTCACGGGAACAGCCGATCAGCTCGGTCAGCGACGACCGCGCGTCGACGTCGCCGCGCAGCAGGACGGTGTTGCCGAAGTAACCGATCAGATCCTCGGCCCCGGCCGGGCGCACGGTGGTCGGCACCGCGATCACCACGTCGTCGGCGCCGTACACGCGATGCAGGAAGGCTTGGGTGGCCGCGAGCAGGACCGCGAACGTGGTGGTGCGCGCAGCTCGTCCGAGTTCGGCTGCCGCAGCCTCGATCTCCGGCGCCAAGCGGCGGTGCACGCGACCGCTGCCGGTGGCGCCGGTCGCGGCGGGCAGGTCGAGCGGTTCGGGTGCGGGACGCAGCACCTGCGCCCAGTGCGCGAGGTCGGCGTCGAGTTGGTCGTCAGAGGGGTCGGGCACGTCGGCGTACGCCCGCGCGAGCGCCGCCGTCTCCGTCCCCCGATAGGCGGCGGCGAGGTCGGCGAAGAACACCGCCCACGAGTCGTCGTCCCAGGCGATGTGGTGGACGGTCAGGAGCAGCACGTGGTGCTCGGGTGCCAGCGCGGCGAGCGTGACTCGCAGCGGAGCGTCGTCGGCGAGTCGGAAGGGCGTCCGCGCCTCCCGCGCGGCCAGCACCTGCAGGCGCCGCTGAGCCGCCGCGCCGGACAGTTCGGTCAGGTCGGCGGTGGTCCAGGAGATCGGGGCGCCGATGCGGTGCTGCATCACCGGCTCGCCGTCCTCGCCCGCGAGGTAGCGGGCGCGGAGCGTCTCGTGTCGCGAGACCACGGACTCGACGGCGCGGCGGAGACGCTCGGCATCGAGTTCCCCGTGCAGCGCGAAGGCCACCGAGATGTTGAGCGAGGTGTCGTCCGGATCGCGGTGGCCGGCGAACCAGAGCCGGCGAGCCGCGATGGGCAGCGGCGTGCGCGCACCGTCGGCCCGGGCCGGCACCGCCTCCGCGGCGCCACGGTGAGTCAGACTCTCCTCCTGGAGACGCTTGCGGAGGAGTTCACGTCGGCGGGCGGCCAGGTCACTCGTCATGGGTCGATTTTAGCCTAGCCTTACCTAAAGGAAGGACCCGGGGCGATCGCCCCGGGTCCTTCCTGGTCCAACGGTCCTTACAGGTTGCAGGGAATGTTGGCGTACGAACCGAGTTCACAGATGGACGAGTTGGTGAGCTTCCAGCGCCCGTCCTTCCACACCCACTTCATCGTCATGTAGGTGGGCTGGTATCCGGGCGAGGACAGCTTGAGACGCGCGCTGGCGATGTTGCCGTTGACCGTCACCGGGTCGACGATCCGGTAAGTCAGCCCCATCGGCTTGAACTTCGCGGCCAGACCGAGGATGCCCTGCGCCTGGTTCACCGCGCGGGCCCCGCCCTCCAGGCGCTGAGCCTTCTGCGCGTTCGAGGCACCGGAGGCGAGGTAGTCCATCTCGGCCTGCAGTTGCGCGGCCGTCGGCTTCGTCGGCCCCTGCGCGGTGGGCGTCTGCTGCTGAGCAGCAGCCGGAGCCTGCGCCGCCGGAGCGTCCGCGGCGGGCGCATCGGCGACCGGCGCATCGGCGGCGGGAGCGTCGGCGGCCGGGGCGTCCGACGAAGGGGCGGCACTGTCGGACGCCGGGGCGGCGGCGTGCGGCTGCGTCTGCTGCGCACCGAGATTCACCACCGTGGCGGGGGCCTCCTGCGCCGCGGCACGGTTGCCGCCGACGTCGCTGAGCATCAGACCGACCAGTCCGATGGAGAGCACGATCGCCGAGACGACCGCCGAGATGCCCGCCGCCATCATCACCGTGGGCCAGTTGATCGACGTGCCCGACTCCTCGGCCGCCGGCGCCGGCTCAGCGGCGATCGGCTGGGTGACCTGCTCTTCGTCATACATGCGGTAATTGAACCAAACCTTAAGAAGGTAAGTCTAGCCTTAGTACGGTTACCCTGGTCACGGATTCGTCCGTTTCGCTGCGCGCCCCACACCCGGAAGATGACGCGAGCGCTACGCGGCCTCGTCCATCAACGCAACCACCTCATCGAGGCTGGCGCCGCCCAGGATCGCCTCCACCGGAAGGTCGCACGCCAGCGCGGTCTGGACCCGTTTGCGGAAGTCGAGTGCCTGCAGTGAGTCCATACCCAGCGCCACCAGCGGCGCAGCGGGATCGATGTCCGTCGCCGCGAGACCCATCGCGACCGCCAACTCGTCGATCAGGTTCGCCGTCAAGTCGCCCGATCGAGCAGGTGCCGGCGGCGTCTCCGGTACCTCGGCCGGCGCCGTCTCGGCTTCTTCGGTGTGCTCCGTCTCGACCGCGGCGTCGGCTGCCGCGGCCTCCTCTTCGTGTCCCGATTCCGGTGCGCCGACGCGATCGGGCACCTCCTCGATCAGCACGCCCGACCCGGTCATCTCCAACAGATGGCGCAGGTCCGGCCAGGACGCCGCCATCACCACGGCATCGCCCCCGTGAACGGCGAGACCCGCGTCGAGTGCCGCGGTCGGCGCCATCGGCACCACGCCCGTCGCCGTGACGCGCGCCAGCCCGTCGGCGTCGAGCGGTCCCTGCACCGCCCACAAGCCCCAGGCGAGCGCGACGGCGTCCACCCCGGTCGTCCGCAGCCGGGCGGCCTCCACCTCGAGGAGACGGTTCGCGGCGGCGTACAGCGCCTGTCCCCGGCCTCCAAGGGTGGCTGCGAGCGACGCACAGAGCACGACCCGCGGTGCGCCCCCGATCCCGTCGAGAACCCGGGCGAGTCCGCTCACCTTCGCATCCACGGCGCGCCGCACATCGGCCTCGGTGATCTCCGACAGCGGCCGCTCGACGTAGTCGAGCGCGGCATGCACCAGAGTGGTGACCGGAGGCAGATCCGCCAGCTGCGCCGGCTCGGTGTCCGAGGTGAGGTCGCAGCGCCGCAGGTCTACGTCCACTCCGTGACGCCGGGACAACCGGGCGGCGACGCGATGAGCCGTCTCGTCGCCGCCGGAACGACTGAGCAGGGTGATCCGGCGCGCACCGTCGCGCGCGAAGCGTTCGGCGACGGCGAGTCCGACCTTCCCGGTGCCGCCGGTGATGACGGCGTGCGTGAGATCGAGGTCGGCGACCGACCCCGCTTCCGTCGGCATCAGTCGCTTGACGAGTACCGCGCCGTCTCGCAGTGCGATCGCCGGCTCGCCCGCGACATGGACGGCCGCTAGCACATCGTCAGCCGAGACCGGCTGCCGCGCAGGGAGATCGAGCTGCGCGACGCGCACCCCGGACTGCTCGGTGGCCAGGCAGCGCAGTCCGGCGACGGCCGCGGCGTGCACCGGGTCGGCGACGTCGCCGTCCACTGCCGTCTCCGCCCCCGTGCTGACGATCCACACGGTCGGCGGGAGTTCCGCGAGACCGCCGCGCCAGGCCGAACCCGCCAGGACCGCGGCGAGCTCGGCTTCGACGTCGTCGCCGCGCGCGGGCAGGAGCACCAGTGCGGCGTCGACCTCACCGATCTCGGCACCGCCGTCGGGTACCTGCCAGGCCACGGCGCCGTGCTGCGGCGCGGCCGAGCAGATGCCGGCGGCGAGACTCAGATCTGATCCGGGAAGCGCCAGCACCGCCATGCGCTGCGGGGCAGCCGAGCGCCGGCTCGCCGGACGCTGCCAGCGGACGTCGAGCACACGCACGTCGTGGTCGGCGGGCGGTGCGGCCCACCCCGGGCGGTTGACGGCGTCTCCGACGCCGGCGTCCGGCCTGGCCCACAGGCGGGTCTTGCGCATCGGCGAGTTCGGGAAGGCCTCCAGCGGGAGCCCGCGAGTGCGCCCGCGCACCTCCCAGCTCGACCAGTCGAAGGTCAGGTCGGTGGCCGCGACCGTCACGACGTTGCGAGTGAAGAGCGTGTGATCGGTGCACTCGCGGCGGCGGGTGCTCAGGATCGTGGCATCGGGCGAGCCCGCCAGCGTCTCCGACAACGCCAGCACCAGCGTCGGATGCTCGGCGATCTCGATGTAGACGTCGGCTCCGGCGTCTGCCGCCGTGTGAACCGCTCGGTCGAACCGGACGCGGTTGCGCAGGTTCCAGAACCAGTAGTCGCGCACCGGGGTCGACGGCTCGATCGCCTCCCCGAGCGTGGCGCCGATGCACGGGATCCGGGGATCGGTGAACGTCCGGCCGAGACCGTAGGCGTCGAACGCCGTCTGGAACTCGTCGGCGAACTTGCTGACGATGCTGGTGTGCGCCGGGTAGGCGACGCGGATCTCCTTGGCGAACTTGCCCTCGGCCTCCAGCGCGGCGATCAGCCCGAGCACCGCCTGCCGTTCCCCCGACACGCACAGGATGTGCTCGGAGTTCACCACCGACAATTCCATCCATCCGGAATTGCGGGCCAGCAGCGCCTCGGCCTCGTCGAGACTGATTCCGACGACGGCCATCGTGTACCCGCGGGGCGCCACCGCGTCCACCGCGCGTGCCCGCACGGTCACCACGATCAGCGCGTCGCGCAGACTGGCGATGCCGCTGCGCACCGCCGCGGCGATCTCGCCCTGACTGTGTCCCACGGTCATCGACGGTCGGACGCCCGCCGCGTCCCACATTGCCGTCAGACCCAGCATGTGCATGAACAGCGCCGGCTGCACCACCCGCACGTCGTCGGTCTGTTCCGCGTCGCCGCGGCCGAGGACGTAGTCGATCGGCGACGTTCCGAAGAGGTTGAGCGAGGCGGCGTGACACTCGTCGACGGCGGCGCGGTAGGCGGCGGAGCGGTCGTAGTCCACCGCACCCATGCCGGGCCGCTGGCTGCCCTGGCCCGGGTAGACGTACGCGAAGCGGTGTGCGGCGGCGGTCCCGCGGACCACCGCGGGGTGCGATCGGCCGGCGGCGAGCGCATCGAGTGCGCCCAGCAGCTCATCGCGGTCGGCGACCGCCGCGATCGCACGGTGTCGGCGGACCGGCCGGGCGTCGAGCAGATATGCGGCCGCCCGCTGCGCGTCGACGGCCGGATGCGCCCGCAGATAGCGCGCGATGGAGGCCGCGAACCGGCCGAGCTGGTCTTCGGCGTCCGCGGAGACGACCACCGGGATGCGACCGTCGGGCAAGAGGTACTGCGCACCGGTCTGAGGCGTGTCAGGCATTCGGGGCCTCCGGCATGTCGACGATGAGATGGGCGTTGGTTCCGGACACGCCGAAGCTGGAGACGGCGGCGAAACGGTGGCCGTCGCGCGCCGGCCAGGGTTCGGTGGCGGCGGGCAGTCGCAGCCCGGCGGTGTCCCAGTCGATCTTGTCGGTCGGCTCGTCGGCGAACCGCGTGCCGACGATCGTGCCGTTCCGGCCGCATTGCAGGACTTTGACGAGACCGAGGATTCCGGCCGCCGCCTGCGCGTGTCCGGCGTTCGATTTCACCGACCCGACGGCGGCGGGACGGTCGTCGGCCCGGGCGGCGCCGTAGACGGCCGAGAGCGCGTCGAGTTCCATCGGGTCGCCCAGAGTGCCGGTTCCGTGCCCCTCGATCAGGTCGATCTGTGCCGCGTCCACGCCGGCGGCGGCGAGTGCGCCCGCGATCACCCGGCGCTGGGCGTCCGCGCTCGGCACCACGATCGGCGCCCCGGAACCGTTGTGGTTCACCCGCGATCCGGCCACCACTCCGTAGATGCGGTGTCCGGCGGACCGGGCCGCGCCGGCGCTCTCCAGAATCACCGCGCCGGCGCCCTCGCCCCAGACGGTGCCGGAGGCCCCCGCCGAGTACGAGCGGCACCGTCCGTCGGCGGCGAGCGCATTGTTGCGGGAGAACTCGAAGAACGCTCCCGGCGACCCCATCACGCACACGCCGCCGGCGATCGCCCAGTCGCATTCGCCGGAGCGGATCGCTGCGGCCGCCTGATGCACGGCGGTGAGCGACGACGCGCACGCGGTGTCGACGGTGATCGCCGGGCCCGTCAGTCCGAGGGCGTGCGAGATCCGTCCGGACACCGAACCCAGTGCGGTTCCGGCGATCCGGTGGCCGGAGTAGTCGTTCACGGCTGCCACCGTGGGTCCGTACTCCATGCCGGAAGCTCCGAAGAAGACTCCGATCTCCCGGCCGTCGAGGGCTGCGGGGTTGACGCCCGCGTTCTCGACGGCCCGCCAGGCCACCCGGAGCGCGACCCGCTGCTGCGGATCCATCGCCGTCGCCTCTCGCGGGCTGAGACCGAAGAACTGGGGGTCGAATTCGGCTGCGCCGTCGAGGAATCCACCGGCGTCGGGCACGGCACCCCAACCGGGAACGCGGTCGAGGGAAAGCAGTTGGTCCACCGGCCAGCCGCGGTCGCGGGGCATCGGCCCGATCAAGTCCTCGCCGGCGGCGAGGGCTGCGTAGAAGTCCTCCGGGGTGTCGATGCCGCCCGGCGCCTCGACCGCCATGCCCGCGATCACGACAGCGTCGTCGGGTGCCGAATCCGCTCCTCCGGCGACGTGCGGGTGGTGCGCGGTCACCGGGTTCCTCCGCCCGTCGCGGTCCGCACCAGCAGGTCGACGAGCGCGTCCGGATGTTCGTTGAGGTAGAAGTGACCTCCGTCGACGAGGCTGACCTCCACCTCGTGGGCGTGGTCGGACCAGGAGTGGAGCTGGTGCGGCCGGATCACCGGATCGTCCGCTCCGCCGACCACCTGGATCGGGGTCGACACCCGCACGTCGGCGGCGCAGTCGTAGGCGTCGAACGCCCGGTAATCGGCTCGGAGCACCGGCAGCGCCATCCGCATCACCGAGTCGCTGCCCATCACCGCGCCGCCGGTGCCCTGCAGGCCCGTCAGGTGTGCCAGCAGGTCCTCGTCGGAGTCGGGATGCTTCGGCAGTTGAGCCACTCGGCTCGGCGCGGTAGCCGCTGAGACGATGAGCCGTCGGGGTGTCGTGCCCTGCGCCTCCAGCAGTCGGGTGAACTCGAAGGCGACGATCGCGCCCATGCTGTGCCCGAACACCACCACCGGACGGTCGGCGAAGTCGGCGGTGGCGGTGAAGGCCTCCGCGGCTTCGGTCGCCAACTCTCCGAGTCCGGTCGCGGCGTCCTCGCGCATCCGGTCCTGCCGTCCCGGATACTGCATCACGCGGACGTCGAAGTGAGCCGACAACCGCCCCGACAGGTCACGGTACGACGACGCTCCCCCGCCCGCGTGGGGGAAGACGAGAAGGATCGGCGCGTCGGCGTCGGCCGGCTTGTGAAACGCCCGGAGTGCGGGTGCCTTGCGAGTGGTCGCGGGTGTAGTCATCTCTTGTTCCCAAAGTCGTGCGGTGTTTCAGTGGTCGAGCAGGTCCTCATGCCGGGGCCCGTTGAGCGAGTCCTCATCGCCATGTTGGTTGAGCAAGCCCTCATTGCCAGGCTGGTTGAGCGAGCCGCCAGGCTGGTTGAGCCACCCTCCAGGTTTGTTGAGCGAGCCTCCAGGCGGGTTGAGCGAGCGAAGCGAGTCGAAACCACCGGACGCAGGCTGAGTCCACAAAACGCGGAGCGGTCCCACCCTGCGCGAGCGATCGTTTCGACTCGCTGCGCTCGCTCAACAATCCTCGGGGGACTCGCTCGCTCAACAAACCTGGGGAGACTCGCTCGCTCAACAAGCCTGGAGAGAGCCACGCTGCCCGCTGGACGAACACTCAACCCCAGGCCGGTTGAGCCACCCTCCAGGCTGGTTGAGCGAGCGAAGCGAGTCGAAACCACCGGACGCAGGCCGAGTCCACAAAATGCGGAGCACTCCCAGCCTGCGCGAGTGATCGTTTCGACTCGCTGCGCTCGCTCAACAAACCTCGGGGGACTCGCTTGCTCGACAAACCTGGGGAGACTCGCTTGCTCAATAAACCTGGAGAGAGCCACGCTGCCCGCTGGACGAACACTCAAGCCCAGGCCGGTTGAGCCACCCTCCAGGCTGGTTGAGCGAGCGCAGCGAGTCGAAACCACCGGGCGCAGGCTGAGTCCACAACACGCGGGGCGGTCCCAGCCTGCGCGAGTGATCGTTTCGACTCGCTGCGCTCGCTCAACAAACCTCGGGGGACTCGCTCGCTGAACAAGCCTGGGGGGAGCCGCTCGCTGAACAAGCCTGGGTGAGGGGTGCTCAGGCATGGGGGGAGCTCCTCTCGCGGGGGAGCAGGTGGAGGGCGATACGGCGGTCCGGGCGGACCTGGAATTCGCCGTGATCGGTCCAGCCGCGCTTGGTCAGGGCTCGGCGCATGGGAGTGTTCGACGACGCGGGTTCCACGGCGATGCAACGACAGTCGGGATCGGCGGCGAAGAGTGCGTCGGCGAGTTCGCGGATGAACGCCGAGATCTCCCCGCGGCCGAGCAACTCCGGATCAGCCGTCGCGACGTGGAGACCGAGGTCGTGCGGGTCCACCGGATACAGGCGGGCGATCTCGTCGCGCGCCACGCGGTAGATCTCCAGGTACCCCGCATCAATGCCCTTGCGGGAGAAGATGATCGGCCGCGAGTAGTCGCCGTCGAGGCGATACCGGGCGTCGTCCCGCCAGCGTGCCGCGGACCATTCCTGTTCCCAGGTCTGCACCAGGTGCGGCCGCGCGAACCACTCCTCCAGCAGTGCCGGGTCGGCTCCCCCTGGCTCCACCGTGCGCAATGCGAACGCGCCGATCGTCGACGGCACCGGCGGGGCGCCCGCCTCGCGCACCGCGTCTGAGACGTCGGTCAGCTCGCGCTCGATGCGGTATCCCGTATCGGACGCACTCATCGCTTCGCTCCCGTCCGCGCCGCCGACCGATCCACCGCACTGCGCAATACCCGATTGGAGAGCTCGCCGAGGCAGCTCAGATTCGGAAAACCGGGGCCCTGCGCGAAGCCGGCCAGATTCGGCAGATACAGCGCCTGCGACAACCCTTCGACCGCCAGATCGTGCCCGATCGCCGTCTCCAGACGCGGTAGGTCGGGCCGTCCGCCCAGCGCCAGCTCGAGTTCGTCGACGCTCTCGGCGTCGAACAGGTCCAGGAACCACAGCGGTCGACCGCCGGTCGCGTCCACCACCAGATCGAACGAGTGCTCGGCCGCCGACCGGCCTGGGTTGCCGAGGGTCAACGCCACCGACTCCCCCACCCGTCGCGCGGCGGTCACTCGGCCTCGCAGGTGGTGGATCCGCTCGTCGGCCAGCAAGTTCTCCTGCACGCTCACCGAGAACACGCCGCGGTCGGTCCGGCGGATCACATCGCGCCGCTCCGCCGCGGGCAGCGACGGCCACCCCGTCGGATCGGAGAACACCGAGTTCTCGAAGTAACTCTCGCCGCGGGTGTAGATCGTCGGTGCCGGTGAGATGACCGAGATCGACATCACCTCGTGCCGGACCAACTCGTCCAGCGCCGACGCCGCGGTCTCACCGCCGCCGATCACCGCGGCCCGCGACGACGCCGGAATCGCCCTGCGCGACACCGCATCCCAGAAACCGGCCACCGACAGTACGCGGGGATCGTCGAGCAGCGGCTCGTCACTCGAACCCGGTCCGGTCACCAGCAGTCCGTCGCCGTCGACGCTGTCGAGACCGCCGTCCGACGTGCGGAAGTCGACGCTCCATCCGCCGTCGACCACGCGGACGCGCTCCACCGTGCCGATGTGCAGTTCGGCCCCCGATTTGGCCGCCGCCCAGTCCAGATAGCGAGCCCACACGTGATGGTGCGGGTTGGGCCGGCCGCGGTCGATCCATTCGGTGTACGTCTGATGCGCCACCAGGAACGCCATCCAGCTGTACTCCAGCATTCCCGCGTTGATCTGCGCGGCATGAGTGCGGTGCGGCGCGCCGCGGTACGGGAAGCCGAGGTCCTTCTCCGGGCTGGTGCCGAGCCGGTGACGACCGTCGGTCCAGCCGCCGAGCGGAAGCCAGTTGCCGCCCACCCCGTACCGGTCGACGATCACCACGCGCGGCGCGGGCAGGCCGAGATCGGCCATCACCTTGGCCTTGGCGGCCACCGACAGCGACTTGGGTCCGGCGCCGATCGCCACCAGCGTGCCGGCGGAGGAGGCGTCGGACGCTCCGGCGTCGGGGCGGTTCACGGTCACTGCGCCATCAACTCCTCATCGTCCATCGCGGCGATCTCCAGGTAGATCGTCGCCACGCGCTCCAGCCGTCCCGCCCGCTCGTCGGCGGCGTCGAGTCGGCGCGCCAGCTCCGCCACGGTCCGCGCCGCGAAGATGTCGGCCACCCCGGCCTGCGGCGCGTCGAGCAGGTCGCGGATCCGGGCGATGACGGTGGTGGCGAGCACCGAGTCGCCGCCCGCGGCGAAGAAGTCGTCGTCGATGCCCAGTTCGCGATCACCGCCGAGGACACCGGCGACGATGTCGAGCAGAGCGCGGTGCAGATCGGTCTCCGGCGACCGCCGGGGCGCGCCGACGTCGGACGCGCCGCTCAGACTCGCGGTGATGGCCGCGCGGTCGAGCTTCCCGTTGCCGGTCAGCGGGAGCTCGTCCCGGACCTGGAGCACCGCCGGAACCATGTACGCCGGAACCAGTCCGGCCAGCCCGGCGAGCAGGCCCTCCGGTGACGGCGCGGCACCCGGTTCGGGTGCCACCGCGGCGGCCAGCGTGACCGGTCCGTTCCCCTTGATCAGCACCGCCACCGCATGCCGCACGTCGGGCAGCGAGCGCAGAGCACCTTCGATCTCGCCGAGTTCGACGCGGAACCCGCGGATCTTCACCTGATTGTCGGCGCGGCCCAGGAACTCGATCGTGCCGTCGGGCCAGTAGCGCGCGAGGTCACCGGTGCGATACCACCGGCGGCCCTCGAACTCCACGAACCGTTCCGCGGTGCGCTGCGGCTCGTTTCGGTAGCCGTGCGCGACGCCGTCGCCGCCCACCCACAGCTCGCCGGTCACCCAGTCGGGGCAGTCGGCACCGAGTTCGCTGACCACTCGGCAGGCCACGTTGTTCAACGGTGTCCCGAACGGGACGCTGGTCCAGTGCTCCGGCGCCCGGGTCACCTCGCACACGGTGCCGTGGATCGCGATCTCCGTGGCTCCGCCGAGACCGGCGAAACGGGCCCGCGGGGCCAGTGCGCGCAGTCGGTCCGGGAGATCGGCGCCCACCCAGTCGCCGCCGAGGAGCACCGCGCGCAGCGAATCACCCAGCGCCGCACCGTCGGCCTCCGTCTCCGCCAACGTCAACAACATGTCGAGCGCGCTGGGGACACAGGTCAGAATGCTCGCGCGGTGGGTCACGAGGAGTTCGCGCCACGCCGCCGGGTCCTTGGCGTCGTCGGCGTCGACGGCGATCACCGCTCCGCCCGCGCTGTACAGGCCGAAGATGTCGTACACCGAGATGTCGAACTCCAGTGCCGCGACCGTGAGCGATCGGTCGTCGGGGCCGACGCCGAAACGCTGATTGATGTCGTCGATGGTGTTCATCGCCGCCCGGTGCGGCACCTCGACGCCCTTGGGAGCACCGGTGGAACCCGAGGTGAACAGCACATATGCCACTGCCTCGGGGTCGGGCAGGTACGGGCCCGACAGCGGTGCCGCCGCCATCGCGTCGCTCAGTTCCAGCGCCGGAACGTCCAGTGCGTCTGGTGCCGCGACCCCGTCGGTCAGCAGCAGCGACGCCTCGCCGGTCCGCAGAATGGCCGAACGCCGCGGAGCGGGTTGATCGTAGGTGACCGGAACCCACACGGCACCGGAGGCGTAGACGCCGAGCGTCGCGATCACCTGGCGGTAGCCCTTGGGAATCTGCACACCGACCGCATCGCCCGGCCGCACTCCCGCCGACCGCAGCGCGGCCGCCACGGCGAGCGCCTGTGCCGCGAGTTCACCGTAGGTGGCGCTCCCGTCGCGCCAGACGAGCGCGGTGCGATCGGGGTGCTGGGCCGAGATCTGGAAGAAGCCTTCGTGCAGCACACGCCCGGAGGTCGGCGCCGCGGTGTCGTTGACCTCGCATCGGACCGCCCGCTGGGCAGCGGGCAGGTGCGGCAGCGCCTCGGCCAGCCAGCCCGCCGTCGAATCGGCGGCGGCGAGCCGGTCGAGCGCATTGGTGAAGTGCTCGAACATGGCCTCCACCACGCCGTCTGGGAACTGGTCGATGCGGACGTCCCAGTTGGTCAGCAGGCCACCGCCCACCTCGGTGACCTGGGCGTCGAGCAACACCTGCGGGCCCTGCGAGACGATGTGCGCGGGCTCGCCGAGCCGGTCGTAGACCTCGTCGGCGAAGAGTTCGCCGAGCCCCAGCGCACTGGTGAAGACCACCGGGGCCAGCACCGTCTCGCCGCGCAGACGGCCGAGGTCGCGAAGCACTTCGAGCGCGCCGTACGCGCTGTGCGCACCGGCTTCGTGCATCCGTCGCTGCACCTCGCGCGCGAGGTCGAGCACCGACCCGCGGCCTGGTTCGGTCAGCGTCCTCAGGTCGACGTCCACCAGGATCGAGGAGCTGAAGTCTCCGGAGACCGACTCGATCTCGTCGTGCATCGGCACTCGCTGGAACAGCGGCACGTTCAGCAGGAAACGCGGTGTGGCAGACCACGCGCCGACGCTCGCGGCGTACACCGCTCCCACGACCGCCGCCGGCGTCACTCCGCGCTCGCGTGCTGCGGCGAGAAGACGTTCGCGGGCCCGAGCGTCGAGCCAGTGGTTCATCCGCCGCACCCGCGGGGCAGCGCTCTGCGACTGCCCGGGCGGGCGGGTCGGCAGGACCGGTCCGCCCGGCAGGTCAGGCAGCCGTGCGGTCCACCATTCGCGGTCGGCGGCGCGTGCCGGATCCGGATGCTCGGCCCGATGCCGCAGGTAGTCGCGGTATTCGATGGCCAGGGGCGGCAGTTGCGCACCGTCGTAGGCCGAGACCAGGTCGCGCAGCAGGGTGCGGTAGCTCATCGCGTCCGCGGCGAGCATGTCGATGTCGAAGTGCAGACGGTGGCGACCGCCGGGAAGCAGAGTGAGCGTGAGGTCGAAGACCTGTCCGGCAGCGATGTCGAGGACCTGGTGGCTCTTGGCCTCGCGCCGCTGCTCGAGGATCCGGTCGATCTCGCCGGGTACGGCCTCGCGCAGATCGTCGACCGTCAGCGCCGGTCGCGGCAGAGTGTCGAGCACCTCTTGGCGTCCGTCGGAACGGAACCGTGCGCGGAGCATGCCGTGGCGGGCGGCGAGCGCCTGCGCCGCCGCGGCGAGCCGGTCGGGGTCCAGACCCGCGCCGTCGAACTCGACGTACAGGTGCGCGGCCACACCGCCGAGGTCGGCGGCACCGGTGCGTCCGACCCAGTACGCGTGCTGCATGGGCGCCAGCGGGAACGCCGCCTCCGACCACGCCGACTCGTCGAACTCGGCAGGCGCGGAAGCCGCTTCGTCCGCCGGGTCTGCGCCGAGCATGACCGCCCAGTCGGCGACGGTCGGGCGGGCGGCGAGGTCGGCGAAGTTGACGTCGTGTCCGCTCTTGCGCCAGCCGCCGGCCAGCCGCATCATCCGGATCGAGTCCAGGCCCAGACCGATGAGGTCGTCCGTGTCGGTGATGGTGGCCGGATCGACGTCGAGCAGCGCGGCGACGTCCTCGCGGACTGCGGCGGCCGTCGGCCGGTCGGTCGGCGCGCTCACCGCGCCGCCCGCACGACGTACGGGGCCACGCTGGCCAGCTTCTCGCAGGTCTCTTCGAACTCCCGCTCGGGGCGCGACTGCCCGACGATCCCCGCGCCGGCGCGCAGCCACACGCGATCGCCCTCAGCGAAGATGGTGCGCAGCGCCAGCGTCGCCTCCAGTTCACCGCTCGAATCGGCGATCAGGACGGCGCCGGAGTAGAGCTCGCGACGCGCGGGTTCGAGCCGGTAGATCGCCTCGAGGGCGGGTGCCTTGGGGATGCCGGAGGCGGTGATCGACGGGAACAGCACGCCCAGCGCCCGCCACGGTCCGGCAGCCGGGTCGAGCCTCCCGGACACCGTGGACGCGAGATGCTGCACGCTGCCGCGTTCACGGACCACCATGTACTCGTTCACCGCGGTGGTGCCGGGCAGCGCCACCGATTCGATCTCGCTGAAGCACGCGCGCACCGACATCGCGTGTTCGGCGATCTCCTTCTCATCGGAGAGCAGGTCTTCGCGGGCGGCGGCGTCCGCCTCCGGCGAGCGGCCGAAGGCACGGGTACCCGCGAGCGGTTCGGTGACCACCGACCCGAGACCGTCGGCGGCGACCACCAACTCGGGGCTGAAACCGGCGGCCTCGAGTCCGCCGAGATGCAGCAGGTACGACCGCGCGGGGTTGTTGCTCTTGCGGCCGCGGACGTAGGTCGCGGGGATGTCGACGTCGAAGCCCACATCGACACTGCGGGACAGAATCACCTTCTGGTATCGGCCGTCGTTGATCTCGCGCACGGCCGTCGCGACCCGGCCGCGGTAGTCGTCGGGGTCGGCCGAGACATCGATCTCCACGGGCTCCGCCCGGCGGATCGACTCCTCCCCGCCGGCGTGGACCGGCAGATCGGCGAGTTCGCGCAGTCGCGCGAGAGTGGCCTCGTCGGCCCCCGGTGCCGAGATCCCGTCCGCGTCCACGAAGGCCTCGAGCCCGGGCACGATCAGATGGGCGAGCACCACGTCGTCACGGACGCGGTCGAGCAGGCCGTAGTGCGGCGCGCAGTAGTCGAATCCGACCCAGCCGTACAGCCGCCACCGGGGCAGACCCAGCCCGGTGAGCGCCTGGTTCAGTGCCGCCGCGGGTTCGCCGTCCCAGGCGATCTCACGAGGCGTGCAGTGGTCGTCTCCGGGCGCCGGATCGACGATGACCATGGTCTTGGTGAGGATGATGCGTGCTTGCGGACGAGCGGCGAACGTCCAGCGTCCGTCTCGTTCGTAGACGACGTACTCACCGAATTCACCCGACGACGCCCATGCGCCGCACACCGCGGCGGCCCGCGCGGCCAGATCGTCGTCGACGGGCGCGTCCCCCACCGGAGAAGCAGGTGCCACAACCATTGTTCAGTCCCATCGTTCACAGCGGAGATCCGCAAGGAAATTAGGTGAGGCTAATCTACATCACCCGCGACTCGTAGGTTAGGCTGCCCTCGTCAACTAGAGCTAGGACCGAGCATGCCATCTTCAGCGGACACTCTCGAAACCGGGTTCGCACCCCATCGGCCCGATCGCGCCGACCTCTACCGCGCCGCGGGCGTATTCGACGATCGCCCCCTGTGGGCACCGCTCGCCGACCGCGCCGCCACCGATCCCGACCGCCCCGCGGTCACCGACGCGGCCACCGGATTCACCCTGACCTACCGCGAACTGCTCGCCACCGCCGACCGCCGTGCGGCCGGATTCATCGGCGCGGGTCTGAAGCCCGGAGAGCGCGTCGTCCTGCAGCTGCACAATTCCGTCGAGTTCGCCGCCACTGCGTTCGGCCTCCTGCGCGCGGGCATCGTGCCCGTCATGGCGCTGCCGGCCCACCGGATCACCGAGATCGCTCATCTCGCCGCAGGCTCCGGGGCGCGCGCCTATCTGTGCGACGACGTTCGCGGCGGCTACGACTACCGCGGGCTCGCCGCCGATCTGCGCGACCGCGTCCCGTCCGTCGAGCACGTCTTCGTCAACGGCGATCCCGGCGTGTTCGCCCCGCTGCCCGATGCCGACGCCCGACCGCCGGTCACCGTCGATCCCGATCTGCCCGCGCTCTTCCTGGTCTCCGGCGGCACCACCGGACTGCCGAAGCTGATCGCGCGCACGCACAACGACTACGCCTTCAACGCGGCCACCTCGGCCACCGTCGCCGAACTGACGGCCGACGACGTGTATCTCGCGGCGCTCCCGGCAGCGCACAACTTCCCCCTCTGCTGCCCCGGACTGCTCGGGATGATCGCAGCGGGCGGCCGCACCGTCTTCACCCAGGATCCCAGCCCCGACTCGGCGTTCGACGTGGTGGAGCGATACCGGGTCACGGTCACCGCGCTGGTCCCCGCTTTGGCCCAGTTGTGGTGCGCGGCAACCGAATGGGAGCCCGCCGACATCTCCTCGCTGCGACTGCTGCAGGTGGGCGGATCCAAACTCGCCGCACCCGATGCGGCCGCGATCGACGCCGCGATGGGCCCGGTGGTGCAGCAGGTCTTCGGCATGGCCGAGGGTCTGATCTGCTACACGAGGGCCGACGATCCACGCGATCTGGTGCACGTGAGCCAGGGGCTGCCGATGAGTCCGCTCGACGAGGTCCGGATAGTCGACGACGCCGGCCGGCCGGTGCCCGACGGCGAGGAGGGCGAACTGCAGGTCCGCGGACCGTACACGATCCGTGGCTACTACCGGGCGCCCGAACACAACCTGCGGTCGTTCACCGACGACGGCTTCTACTCATCGGGAGATCTGGTGCGCCGGCTTCCATCCGGGCACCTCGCCGTCACCGGTCGCATCAAGGACACCATCGTCCGAGCCGGCGAGAACGTGGCCGCCGACGATGTGGAAGAGCACCTGCTGGCGCATCCGCGGATCGCGCACACCGCCGTCGTCGGCCTGCCCGACGACGCGCTGGGTGAACTCATCTGCGCGGTGGTGGTGCCCGGGCGCGACGGCACCGCACCCTCGCTGCCCGACGTCCGCGCCTTCCTCTCCGAGCGCGGCCTCGCGTCGTTCAAGCTGCCCGACCGTCTGCACACCGTCGACGCCCTACCGGTGACCTCGGTGGGCAAGATCGACAAGAGTGCACTGCGTTCGCGCCTGGCGGGTGCGAGCCAGGCGCGATAGCGCGCTCAGCCGCGTTCCACCGGGCGGTCCGGATCGGCCGACCACTGCGAGTACGACCCCGGATACAGCGCCGCGGACACCCCGATCGATGCGAGGGCGGCGATCGTGTGCGCGGCGGTGACGCCCGAGCCGCAGTAGACGACGGCGTCCCGGTCGGCGCCGAGTGCCCGGAAGTGGTCGGCGAGTTCGCCGTACGGCTTGAATCTGCCGTCGGCGGTCACGTTGGCGCCCGCCGGGGCGTTCACCGCACCGGGGATGCGCCCGGGCCTCGGGTCCACCGGCTCGACGTCGCCGCGGTAACGCTCGGGCGCACGGGCGTCGAGCAGGACGGCCGAACCGTCGCGCGCCGCGACCTCGTCGATCGTCACGACCGGCAGATGCCCGCCCGACAGCACCACATTGCCGACGCGCGGAGTCGCATCTCCGGTGGAGACGCGCATGCCCGCGGACTTCCATGCCGCCAGACCGCCGTCCAGAACGGTGACGTCGGCCAGCCCGGCCCAGCGCAGCAGCCACCAGGCGCGCGCCGCCGCCTTGCCCTCCCAGTCGTCGTACACCACCACCCGGGACCCGACGTCGATGCCCCACCGACGGGCCGCGGCCTGCAGGTCGGCGAGGTCGGGCAGCGGGTGTCGGCCCGCGGCAGGCGAGGGCGGTGCCGCCAGTTCGGTGTCGAGGTCGACGTACACCGCGCCCGGCACGTGCCCGGTCCGGTAGTGGTCGTGGCCGGCGTCGTCGCCGAGTTGCCAGCGCACGTCGAGCACCACCGGCGGCCGTGACGACAGCATCGCCTCCACCAGGTCCTCGACTGTGGTGAATACCTGGCCTCGGTGGTCGGAGATCATCGCTGCGGTTCCCTTCGCCTGCGGGTGCGGCCGTGGTACGGCCGAGGTCACCACGACTGTAGGGCACCGGCGACGTGCGACAATCGGGCCATGTCCGAATCACCGTCCGCGCTCGACCCGCTCCGTTCCCGGTTCCTCGACGCCGGCCTGCGCGTCCTCGCCCGCGACGGCTACGGCGGCTTCAAACAGTCGACGGTGTGCGCGGAGACCGGTCTCACCACCGGTGGCTTCTACCACTCGTTCAAGAGCTGGAGGGACTTCGAGACCGCGCTCATCGAGCACTGGAAGACCGAGGCGACGGCCAACGTGGTGGCACAGCTGCGCACCATCGGCAGCCCGGTGGACCGGATACTCGCAGTGGTCGAGGCGTCGCGGAATCTGCCGCACCACACCGAGCGGGCGCTGCGCGTCTGGTCGTCGAAAGACCCCGACGTCGCCGCCGCGGTACGAGAGGTGGACCGGACCCGGTGCGAGGCCGTCGCCGAGTTCGTCGGCGACCTGATCGCCGACCCCGACGAGCCCGAGCAGATCGCCGCGCATTCGCTGATGGTCCTGGTGGGCTACCAGTGCTCGGATGCCGGCCCCGAAGAGTTCGAATGGGCGATGCGCCGCATCGTCGACCGCACTCTCAGTCTTCCGTGCAAGGCCGATCAGACGTCGGAGTAGTCCGCGACCCGCCCCTTCCTCGGTGCGTTGCGCAACGCCGACAGCATCCGCGGGACGCGCCGCAGCGGCAGACGGGCGGGCCAGTCGTCGGTCCGCAGCAGCGCCTCGGTGCCGCCGTCGACGGTGACCACCGAACCGGTCATGAAGTCGGCCGCGGGCGAGAGCATGATCATCACCCAGTCGGCGATCTGCTCGGGCGTGCCGTACTCACGCACCGGCACCGGGTACGAGCGCACCTGAGCGGCCGTCGAACTGGCGAGCTGTTTGCGCAGCAGAGGCGTGAGCACCGGCCCCGGAGCGATGACGTTGATGCGGATACCCGCGGCGGCCCACTGATCGGACACCGCGTGCCGCCGGCACCAGCGGCTCACCGCGATCTTCGACGCCGCGTACGCCGCGGGTCCCGACAGCGGCCCCATCCGGCGCACGATGCGCACAGCTCTCTCGGTCTCGCCCGCCTCCAGCAGTCTGACGGCCCGGCGCGGCACAAACGGCGTCGACGTCGTCGAATTGGAGCCGAACACCACCACCTTGGCTTTGTCGGCCGCGGCCAGTTCGGGTTGCAGACCCATCAGGAGTTCGGTGACGCCGAGCACGTTGACCTCGACGGTCAGCCGTTCCTTGCCGCGCAGCGCGCCCACCCCGGCGGCGAACACGGCGCCGTCGAGCCTGCCGCCGGCCCGGGTCATGATCGCGCGAACCGCATGTGCCCGGCCTGCGCTCGTCGAGAGGTCCGCCTCCACGTCGGCGTCCGCGAGGTCGACGCCGATCACCTCGTGCCCGTCCGCCCGCAGGCGTCGCGCCACTTCGTGTCCCATTCCCGACGCCGCGCCGGTCACCACGTACTTGCCCACGAATACCTCTCTCAGGTGTGATCTCGCCCCCGACTCTAGAACACGTTCTATCCGGCGGCACACCCTTCGGCACCTCGTCGACGCGCCGGCTGACGTCTCAGAATCGGTAGATGCGCTTGGCGTTCCCCGCGAAGAGCTGCGTCAACAGGTGGTCGCCGCGGTCGCCGAGGACGTCGAGCAGTGCGCCGACCGTCATGCCGATCGGCGAGTTGGGGCGGTCGACCGGGGAGTCGGAGCCGAAGATCACGCGGTCGGGACCGAACCGGTCGACCAGATGCAGTACCAGCGGCCCGGCCATGTCGGCCAGTACCGCTCGGCTGGCGATGGTGCCCGACGTCTCCCGGCCGTAGCCGAGGAGCGCGAGGCCCAGTCCCGAGACCTTGACCACCACGTTCGGCCGATTCGCGATCATGGCGGTGCGTTCGCGCCACAGACTCAGGATCTCGGCACGCGCGGCAGCCGTCATGCCGGTCTGCGCGCCGACCGGTCCGAACGCACCCGCGGGCATCCCCATGTGCTCGACGATGATCGTGGTGTCGGGGAACCGCCGGGCGAGCATGTCCAGCTGCCCGAGCTGATGGGAGTAGGCCACCGAGACGAACGCCAGATCACGTTCGGCGAGCTCCTCGAATCCCTTGAGGAAGCTGGTCGAAGCGACCACATCCGGTTCGTCGCACCAGTCCGGCAGTTCGGGATCGGCGTGCCGCGCCCACTTGAACCGGACGGCGCGAACGCGGTCGGAGTACGCGAGCTGACGGTCGAGAGCGGCGCCGAACAGGGGATGTCGCGGGTCGGCTGCCGTGACCGTGGCGCCGAGCGCCGGACCCTTCTGACCGTGCGGAAGCGCCGTGAGGTACTTCAGCTCGTCGAACGACGAGTTCATCAGCGACTCGGGGTCCCTCGCCGGCCGCCAGTGCGACTCCACTTGAACCACGCTCTCCACACCGACGCCCGCGATGGAGAGCAGTGCGACGGCGTCGCTGGAATACTGCGCCGGTTCGTAAGCTGAGGTCAGGATGCTCGAATCGAGACCGTACAGGCGGTCGGCGCTGGTGCCCACGCGGGCGGCGAGCGAGAGGGCCGGCGTGGGCACGAACCGTCGCAGCCGGGGCGCCGACAGCCGCGCGAAGCGGGCGAGCGCCCATGACGACCGGGTGGGGTTGAAGTAGTGGACGTGCGCGTCGACGATTCCAGGGAGCAGTCCACCGAGCATCGTCACACCGCTAGCGTGCCACAACCCACAAGCGGCACGCCGAACAATATCGGGGCCAGTCGGTCACGCCGACTACAGTGGACCACGCCCGGCACCGGGCGGCCCGTGAACACCAGCGACGACGCGGAAAGCGAGCAGGAAGAGTGACTCAGCCCGAGCAGCCGATCCTGGCGCAGACCCGGGCACTCCTGGCGAGCGATCCCGACCGTTTCGCGAGCAGCGTCTTCGCCCGGCTGTTCGCGATGCGGCCCAGCCTCCGAGAGTTGTTTCCGGCCGAGATGGGCACTCTCCGAGCCTCATTCGTGGATGTGATCGACCACGTGCTCGACGCGATCGGGGCACCGGACGGCCACGGCGAGCTGGTCGATTTCCTCGCGCAGCTGGGCCGCGACCACCGCAAGTTCGGCGTCGTCAGCGAGCACTACTGGCTGATCTACGACGCCCTGATGTCGGAGTTCCAGTTCGCCTTCGGCAACCGCTGGACACCGGAGGTGGAGGAGACCGTCGGGCAGGCGATGCTCCTGACCACCGGTGTGATGCGCGGCGCCGCGGAAAGCGCCGAGGGTCCCCCGCGCTGGCACGCCCGCGTGGTGCAGAAGTTCCGGATCACGCGCGAACGGGCCGTGATCCGGCTGATCGCCGATGGACCGCACCCCCCGTACGCCGCCGGCCAGTACCTCGAGACGCAGATCCCGCAGTGGCCCCGGACCTGGCGCAACTTCTCCCCGGCCATTCCCTCGAACCCGCAGGGCGAGTTGGAGTTCCACGTCCGAGCGGTGCCGGGCGGCCGGGTCAGCGGCTCCATCGTGCGAGACACCGCGGTCGGAGACGTGTGGACCTTCGCACAGCGCCACGGCACCATGCACATCGATCCGGCGCGACCGGCGCTGCTGATCGCCGGCGGTACCGGGCTCGCTCCCCTGCGCGCGCTGCTGATCGACCACGCCCGCTTCGGCGAGCCGGCTCCGGTCCACCTCTTCTACGGAACACAGAATCCCGGCGAACTGTACGAGCTCGGCGTGCTCGCACAGCTGGCCGGCGCGAATCCGTGGCTGCGCGTCACCGCCGTCACGGAGAACACCGAGGACCCGTGGTGGCTCACCGGCGGCACCGATCCGCGCGGCTGGGGGCTCGAAGTGCGCTACGGCCGCGTCGGCGAGGTGGCCGCGACGTACGCCGACTGGCGGGGCCGCCAGGTGCTGCTGTCCGGCCCGGCCCCGATGGTCTTCCACACCGCGCTGCGACTACGGGCCGCAGGCGTGAATCCCGACGCGATCCAGCACGACCCGCTGAACTGACCGCCCGGGACCGGGCACTGCCTACGACTGATGCCGGGACGCGACCAGCACTGCCAACGCACCGCCGAGCATCGACACGTTCTTCAGGAACTGGATCTGCTGCATCTTGTGCTGCATCGGATCGTCGATCTCCCAGAAGGCGTGCCCGGCGAAGGTGGTCGGAACCAGCGACGCCGCCAGCAGGACCGCACCGGGCCGTGCACCGAGACCGGTGGCGATCATCGCGCCGCCCAGCACCTGGGCGGCACCGTTGGCCCGGACGATCGTCTCGTTGTCGGTCGGCAGCGGGATCACGGTCCGGATCTTGTCGAGCAGCGGCGACGCCGCTTCGACGCGGGCACCCGGCGCCGTGGCGGCGTCGTAGCCCAGGATCATGTACGGGATGCCGGTGAGGGCGCGGCCTGCGGCGTGGATCAGATTCATGGGGACCTCTCGATAGACGGTGGGTGCTCGGGGCACACGCCGCCGAGGATAGTGGAACCGAAACGGGCAAGGCCGCCGACGGCGGTCGGCGGCCTTGTGGTTCTATCGCGTCGTGGTGCTACCGCGTCAGCGGCTCCGTTTTCCCCGCGGCTGCCACACCACGAGGGCGTTGGTGCGGGGCACCGGAACCAGTTCTCCGTGACGTGCCCGCGACGCCGACTCCATCTGCCGAGTCAGGTCACTGACCCGTCGGCGCAGGGCCTCCACCTCGTCGCTGAGTTCGATGATCCGTTTGATCCCCGCGAGGTTCACGCCCTCGTCCTGCGACAACCGCTGGATCTCGCGAAGCATCTCGACGTCGCGGTTGGAGTAGCGACGCCCGCCGCCGCGCGTGCGCTGCGGGGTCACCAGACCCAGCCGATCGTAGGTCCGGAGGGTCTGGGCGTGCATGCCGGCCAGCTCCGCCGCCACCGAGATCATGAACGTGGCGGCGTCGCCGACGTCGTCATTGCGCGACCGGTCTCCTCGATCGTCGACTGCCATGGGTCATCACCGCCCCCATCCTGCGCGGGGGTCGAATCCACTGGCCCGTTCGGCCTCCGCATACTTCTTCATCGCTTCGGTCGCCGCGTCGTCGAGCTTGGTCGGCACCGCGACCTTCACCGTCACCAGCAGATCACCGGATCCGCCGGATCGCTTCGGCACACCGCGGCCCTTCAGCCGCAGGGTCCGTCCGTCGGAGGTGCCCGCCGGGATCTTGACGCCGACGGAACCGTCGAGCGTCGGAACCGAGATGGTCGCTCCGAGAATCAGCTCCGAGATGGACACCGGCAGTGAGACCTTGAGGTCGTTGCCGCTGCGGGTGAACACCTTGTCGGCCATCACGTGCACGGTCACGTACAGGTCGCCGGACGGCGCGCCGCGCATCCCGGCCTCGCCCTGCCCGGCGAGCCGGATCCGCTGACCGTCCTCCACGCCCTGCGGGACGCGGACGTTGATGGTCCGCGGGCGCACGGTGATGCCGGTGCCCTGGCAGTCCGGGCACGGATCGTCGATCTTGGTGCCGGTGCCCTGGCAGTCGGGGCAGGGTTCGGAGAATCCGAAGTGCCCCTGGTTGCGCGTGACGAAGGCGGTGCCGTTGCAGGTGGGGCACGTGCGCGGGCTGCTGCCCGGCCGTGCGCCGCTGCCGTGGCACTTGGTGCACGGCGACGGGCTCGTGACGCGCAGCGTCACGGTGGTGCCCTGCACCGCGTCGCGGAATGCGAGGGTGGTCTCGGTCTCGAGATCGTTGCCGCGCCGTTGGCGGGGTCCGCCGGCCGACCCGCCGAAGCCGCCGCCGCGTCCGCCCAGCAGGTCGCCGAGCATGTCGCCGAGGCCACCGCCCCCGCCCGCACCGCCGGCCGCGCCGAACAGGTCGCCGAAGTCGAATCCGCCGGCACCGCCCGGCGTTCCGCCGCCGAAACCGTTGCCGCCGCGGAACCGGCCGCTGGCCATCAGGGTCCGGGCCTCGTCGTATTCGCGGCGCTTGGTCTCGTCGGAGAGCACGCTGTGCGCCTCCGACACTCTCTTGAAGCGTTCTTCGGCCGCCGTGTCGCCCGGGTTGGCGTCCGGGTGCAACTCACGGGCGAGCTTCCGGTAAGCCTTCTTGATCTGGTCGGCACTGGCGTCGGAAGAAACGCCGAGGTCTGCGTAGAAATCGCGTTCCAGCCATTCACGCTGGGGAGCCATCAGGCGTCACCTCCTTGAAAAGTCTGTGGTTGTCATGTGTCGCTCCTGTTCGGACACACGGTGGCAGTGGGGCCGCGGGGCCGCCGTGCAACGGCGACCCCGCGCTCGCATCACTGCTCCGGCGCAGCGTCGCTCGGCGCCGGGTCGGTGACCGTCACCATGGCGTGACGGATCACCTTGTCTCCCAGGCGGTAGCCCGTCCGGAAGACGTTGCCGATGACAGGGGTGTCCCCGCTGCCATCATTCTGAATGGCTTCGTGGAGTTCCGGGTCGAATTCCTCGCCCGGCTCCGCGAACTTCGCCAGCTTCTCACCCGAGAGAACGTCGACCAGCTTGTCGGCGAACGCCCGCAGCGGGCCCTCGTCGAGGTCTCCGTGGTCCCGGGCGCGGTCGAGGTCGTCGAGGATGGGCAGCAGCTTCTCCACGAGGATCTGCTTACCGCGGTCGACGGCCTGCAGCTGCTCCTCGGCACTGCGGCGACGGAAGTTCGCGAACTGCGCGCGCTCCCGCTGCAGGGCCTCGGTCAGCTCCGCCACCTGCGCATCGGCCGGGGTGGCCTGGTCGCCGGCCGGCTGGGCCGCCGCGTCATCCGCGGCGGCTTCAGCCTGCTGGGTTCCCGCGCCGTCGCGCACCTCACCCGTCTCCGGGTCGACGCGGCGGTTGTCGGTCACCGTCACCGGCTCTTCGGCGGTGTTCTCCCCGGCGTTGTTACCGGCTGTCACTTGTTCTCACCTTCGGCGGGATCGTCCACGACCTCGGCGTCGACGACGTCGTCGGCTCCGGCGTCACCGGTGGCCGCACCGGCCTCGCCCTCGGCCTGAGCCGCCGCGTAGATCGCCTGGCCCATGGCCTGCGACTCCTCCGACAGCTTCTCAATCGCGCTGCGGATGGCGCCGGTGTCGGTGCCCTTCAGCGCCTCGTTGGCTCCGGTGATGGCCGCGTTGACCTTGTCCTTGACGTCGGCGGGGACCTTGTCCTCGTTCTCCTTGAGGAACTTCTCGGTCTGGTTGACCAGCGACTCCGCCTGGTTGCGGGTCTCGGCCTCCTCGCGCCGGACACGGTCCTCTTCGGCGTGAGCCTCGGCGTCCTTGATCATCCGGTCGATCTCGTCCTTCGACAGACCCGAGCCGTCCTGGATGCGGATGCTGTTCTCCTTGCCGGTGCCCTTGTCCTTCGCGGTGACGTGAACGATGCCGTTCGCGTCGATGTCGAAGGTGACCTCGATCTGCGGAACGCCCTGCGGTGCAGGCGCGATGCCGCCGAGCTCGAACGATCCGAGCAGCTTGTTGTGCGAGGCGATCTCGCGCTCACCCTGGTACACCTGGATCTGCACCGACGGCTGGTTGTCCTCAGCGGTGGTGTAGGTCTCCGACCGCTTGGTCGGAATGGTGGTGTTGCGCTCGATCAGCTTGTGCATCACGCCGCCCTTGGTCTCGATGCCGAGGGACAGCGGGGTCACGTCGAGCAGCAGCACGTCCTTGACCTCGCCGCGCAGGACGCCGGCCTGCAGGGCGGCGCCGACGGCGACGACCTCGTCCGGGTTGACGCCCTTGTTGGGCTCCTGACCACCGGTGAGCTCCTTGACCAGGTCGGTCACGGCAGGCATGCGGGTGGAACCGCCGACGAGCACCACGTGGTCGATGTCGCTGACCGCGATGCCCGCGTCCTTGATGACGGCCTGGAACGGAGTGCGGGTGCGCTCGAGCAGGTCGCTCGTGATGCGCTGGAACTCAGCGCGCGAGAGCTGCTCGTCGAGGAAGAGCGGGTTCTTGTCGGCGTCGACGGTGATGTACGGCAGGTTGATCGAGGTACTCTGCGAGGACGAGAGTTCGATCTTCGCCTTCTCAGCGGCCTCGCGCAGACGCTGCATGGCCATCTTGTCCTTGGTCAGGTCGATACCCGAGCTGGCCTTGAACTTGTCGACGAGCCATTCGACGATGCGCTCGTCCCAGTCGTCACCACCGAGGTTGTTATCGCCCGACGTGGCACGGACCTCGACGACTCCGTCGCCGATCTCGAGCAGCGAGACGTCGAAGGTGCCGCCACCGAGGTCGAAGACCAGGATGGTCTGTTCCTTCTCGCCCTTGTCGAGACCGTAGGCCAGAGCGGCCGCGGTGGGCTCGTTGACGATGCGCAGGACGTTGAGGCCCGCGATCTGGCCGGCCTCCTTGGTGGCCTGACGCTGCGAGTCGTTGAAGTACGCCGGCACGGTGATGACCGCGTCGGTGACGTCCTCACCCAGGTAGGCCTCGGCGTCGCGCTTCAGCTTCATCAGCGTGCGGGCGCTGATCTCCTGCGGGGTGTACTTCTTGCCGTCGATCTCGACGGTCCAATCGGTGTCGCCCATGTGGCGCTTCACCGAGCGGATGGTGCGGTCGACGTTGGTGACGGCCTGGTTCTTGGCCGGCTGTCCGACGAGGACTTCGCCGTTGCGCGCGAACGCGACGATCGACGGAGTGGTCCGCGACCCCTCAGCGTTGGCGATGACGGCGGGCTCGCCGCCTTCGAGAACCGACACCACGGAGTTGGTGGTGCCGAGGTCGATTCCGACAGCACGTGACATGTGTGTTCCTCCTAGTTCCGGCTTGCTGGTGGGGGCCGGGTAGTTCTTTGGGCCGGGAGGGCCTTGTTGGTCTGTGAAACCTCAGCGCCTTCGACTCAGGTTTAATCGAGGATGTTCACCCCGTCAACCTTGTTGAGCCGCTTTCACTCAAGTTTCTCGATGGGTTCAACTGTACGCAGGGACGATTCATTCCGGAGAGTTGAGCGAAGTTGACTCAATCCTGGGTGATGTCCGTCACCGCAGGGAGACGGTCGGACGTGAAGTCAGCATCTGCGCCATCGGCAGACCAGCCGGGCACGTATCGAGCGTCAAAACCATGACCTGTTCCATTCATACGAACAAATGGTGACGCGCGTCACCGGATACCTGAGAACGACCTGAGCAGAGGCCCCTCGATCCCGTCGACCTGCGGAAACATCCCTCGTTACACATTCGCCCGCGACGCCGCATTTCCGGCACAGAAGTGCTCCCTCGCACTGTGTCCCCAGAGTTAGTGGCACCGTGGGGCGCTGCGGCGTCCCATCATTCTCGGCATGGCACCCATCGCACGATTGACCTCAACCGCTCGACGCGCAGTCGTCGTCACTGCCGCCGGAGCAGCGGCAGTGTCGCTCGCTGCCATCGGCGCCGGCAGCGCTCATGCTGCGGTCGGCGAGAATCTCGACCAGAGTTGCACCAAGTACTCGCAGGACGGCGGAACCACGTGGGGGAATTTGGACGTCCTCTCGTGGAACACCGACCGCCCGGTCCCGGGCCACGAGGTGAAGCAGGCTTCGTTCAAGATCAAGAACTCCTGCGACACGCCCGCCAAATTCCAGGTGTTCGCCGGCAACTGGGAACTCCCGGGCGGAGGTTCGGCCACCGTCCGCGCGAACGCCGGCTCGGTGAAGGGAAGCAAGCACAGCCTGGCAGGCGGCCCCGGAATCCTCGTCGTCGAGACTGGTCGACTCATCCAGAACACACCGATCGACGTGGAACTGTTCGTCGGCATTCCACAAGGGGAGACCGAACAGAACTTCACGATCAAACCTGACTGGAGCACCTCTCTCGAAGAGGTCGCAGGCGACGCTCCAGTGGATCCCGTGGACCCGACTGATCCCGGAGGTGATGGCGGTTCCGGATCTCTCGACTCGGGCTCGCTCGGTTCCGGTTCGCTCGGCAGCATGTTCGGCAGCCTCGGAGGCGGCAGCAGTGATGCCGCCAAGAGCGTTCAGGTGAGCCTGAACGCCCCGGCCATCCACGCCGGCGGGCGCTGAACGGCGGATCGGCCGGCTCGCGCACCCGTCGTACGCCGGCCGATCACACAGACTTCGGCCATCCACCCCGGTGAATCCCGGCCGTAGACGGTCACTTCGGTGACCGCCCCCGCGCGGGCATCTCCCGCCGCGCGGGTCACCCTTTCCCACACCTTCGGGTGTCCCGATTCAATTAAGGGAAGACATGAACAAGGTTACGAAGGGCGCTCTCGCCGCAGCCGCCGGCGCAGCCATCCTGGCTGGTGGCGCAGGCACCATGGCGGCTTGGAACAGCAACGTCAACACCAACGGCGGCACTGTCACCGCCGGTCAGCTGAACCTCACCGCGGTCGACACCGGTACCTGGACGTGGGTCGGCGGCACGAAGGATGGCGATACCTTCAACCCTGGCACCGACCGTCTCGTGCCGGGCGACACCGTCCGGTACACGGCCAGCTACAAGATCACGGCCGTAGGAACCAACCTGACGGCGACCCTGACTCCCAGTGTGGGCGGTGTCTCCGGCGATCTCGCACAGTACCTCGATCCGACGACCGCAGGTGGTGGCCCCGGAATCACTGTGACCCCTGCCGACAACAACACGACCAAGAAGGTCTCGACCGACATCACATTCAGAGCAGACACAAGCAACAAGGACGGACAGGACAAGACCGCTGACCTCTCCGGCGCCACGGTCACTCTGCAGCAGAACTAAACCACTCCTCCCGTGATTAAGAGGATTTCGTGAAGCCCCAAATCAAATGGGCGCTCGCAGCGGCGGCGGTTCTGCTGGTGGGATTCATCTCCCTCCAGCAGACCGGCGCCCTCTGGCGTTCGGAAGCAACGAGCAACGGTGGCACGATCACCGCAGGCAAGCTCGACATCTCGGTGAACCAGGGCGGCGTCAAGCAGTTCACGCTCGACGGCCTGACGCTGACTGACGCGAACCCCGGTGACAGCGTCCAAAAGCCGCTGCCGGTCATCAATTCCGGCAACGTAACGATGCAGTACAAGCTGAACTCGGTGGCCGTCACCGGCACCACCCCGCTGAAGCTGCGTGTCGCAGTAGTCGGCAGCGAGGCCGCATGCACCCCCACCGGCGATGTCGGTGAGGAGATCTACTCGGGTGCGATGAACACCGCTGCCACCGCAGCCCGCAACGTCGCGGCGGGTACTACCGAAGTGCTGTGCCTGCGTACCACCATCGCGACCAACGCATCGACGTCGCAGTCGGCCAACGCGACGTTCACCTTCGGCGCCCAGTCGGTCAGCAACTCATGATGTTCAGTCGCGGAACCCATCACACCAGCGAGACGGAGGCGCTTCCCTCCGCAAGCGACGCGGAGAACTCCGACGCGACTCCACCCATCTGGTGGGTGAAGACGATCGCCTCGTGGACGCTGCTGCTCGTCGCGGTCGGCGTGCTCGCTGTGCTCGTGGTGGTTCCGCGGCTGACCGGTTCCACCGCGTACACGGTGCTCACCGGGTCGATGCAGCCGACGTACCCGCCGGGAACGCTGATCGTGGTGAAGCCGACGCCGGGCGATCAATTGAAGGCCGGCGACGTCATCACGTTCCAGCCGGAGTCGGGCAATCCGTCGGTCACGACGCATCGGATCATCAGCATCGTCTACGACGCGAGCGGTAAGCGCCGGTTCATCACCAAGGGCGATGCCAACAATGCGACGGACCCGGTTCAACTCGTCGAAGAGCAGGTCCGAGGCAGACTGCTGTACTCGGTTCCCTACCTCGGCCGGATCAACTCCCTGATCTCCGGCTCGTCGCGGAGCATCGCGGTGTTCGTGATCGCCGGCGGTCTCGGTGCGTACGCGTTGTGGATGTGGATCAGCAGCATCCGCGACCGCAAGAAGCCGAAGCCTCCCGAGAACCCCGAACCCGGCGCCGCTCCGCCCGATCCGCCGATGCCGCCGGCTCCCACGCAGGCGGTTCCGGCGCACGCCGAGGTCGGCGGCCGGCACCCCGCAGGATCTGAGAACCGCTGCTATGCGTGCGGCGCCGATCAGTCCGGACGTCCGCCGCTCGCCTACTCGGCGGTCCCCGATCCGCCGTCGGCGGCGCCGGTGATCCCCAGTGCCGAGATCACCCAACCGATTCCTTTCATCAAGTGACTCCCTCCCGAATGATTAGGCAGAAACAGATGTCCTCATCCAACGAAACTCACGACCGCGAGCGGTCGGGGTCGCGACTGCGCGGGCGCCTCGGCGACACCGGTTGGACGCGCGCCCGAGCGATCGCCTCACTCGGAATGGTCTTCGGTCTCGGCGCCGTCGGCACGATGGCCGCGTGGTCGGACACCGCGACCGCGACTACCGGAATGTTCAGCACGGCGGCCGTCGACGTGCGAATGGATCTTCACGGCGACCGGCCAACACACCAATTCGCGTCATTGGCGAAGCTCAACCTCGCTAAGGGAGCCACAGTCGCGGGTATGCTCCCGGTCAACAACATCGGCGGCAGCGACTTCGACTACACGATGAAGGCAGTCAGCGCCGACAGCGGCACAGCGACATACGGCGACGCGAACGCCGGCACGTTCGCGCAGAATCTGAGGGTGAACGTCTACCGGGGTGGTAGCAGCAATGGAACCGTCTGCAGCGGCGGCACCGCCATCGCAACGGGCAAGGCGCTGACGCTCGGCACAACCGACATCATCACGACCAACCAGCGAGTGAACAAGAACACGACCGACAATCTGTGCTTCCAAATCACTCTCGACTCCAACGCCCCGAATAGTGCGCGGATGTCAGCTCTGTCAGTCAAATTCAACTTCGCAGCGACCCAAGCGTGATCTCGCAATGAGTCAGCAGCAAGCAAGGACTACGCAGCGACGCCGCCGCCGCGAGCTCGCCCTCAATCTCGGCGCCGTCGCGGGTCTGGTCTGCATCGTGATCGCAGTGGTGTCGATGACGTTCGGGATCAAGCCACTGGTGTTCCGATCGGGGTCGATGTCGCCGCAGATCCCGACCGGCTCTCTCGCAGTGGCCCGTACCGTTCCCGCAGCGCAGATCAGTGTCGGCGATGTCGTCAGTGTCGACAACGAGGCCGGAACTCGAATCACCCATCGCGTAGTTGCAGTCGACCCCGCCGGTGGCGACAAGGTCGCGCTGATCATGAAGGGCGATGCGAACCGAGTTGCGGATCCCACGCCGTACCTGGTCGATCACGCAGATCGAGTGATCACAAGCGTGCCGTTCGCCGGGTACGTAGCCGCGTGGCTTTCGAGCAAGACGGCGATCTTCCTCGGCGGCGTCCTCGCCGGGGCCTTGCTGATGCTCGCTTTCGGCCCCCTACGCCGATCCAGCAACGACGCGTCGAATGACACACACCAGACCGAAACACTCGATGAGCCCGCCGACAGCAGCGAGGCCAAGCTCCAGGAGGCCAACTGTGGCTAATCTCCGTCAATCAATTCGCCAGAAGCTGCCGTCCACTCGTGCGCTCCTCGCCATCGGCGGCGCGGCCGTCGCCGCGGTCGGACTGGTACAGACCACCGACACCATGGCCGCCGGAACTGATGCGGCGACAGCCAATGTGTCCCAGATCGCTAGTCAGAACTTCACACCGGTACCCGTGGTGAAGGGCATGTCGTGCAGTGGCGGACTAGGCTCCAAAGCGGATCTCCAATGGACCAGCGCCGGCCCCGGGTACTGGTACGAAGTGGAACGGTGGGAGGGCGGAAGCAGTCCGGCTTGGTCAGGCGCGACCCCGGACGCGAACTACAATGGCATTTCCCTCCCGTACTCAGTTCTGAAGAAGGTCTATTCCGTTCGCGTCCGTACGCGATACGGCCAGAACGGCGAGCTGTCGAGTGGTTACGCCCAATGGGACATCACCAACTGGTCTGGCGTCACGTACTGCACCTCCAACGGAGGCGGTGACCGAGGTCGATCCAACATCTCGAGTTGGCAGGAACAGTCCGACTGGACTCCCGCCGCACCCCAAAACATCGTCAACGACGCACCGGGCGCCCTGTCGAGGATGCGAAGCGCGATGGAGAAACTTGCACCGTCGACGACATCGGACCCGTCGACCAGCAATGCGCCAGAATCAGAAGCCGACCCCACCACGTCGGCGACGAAGCCATCAGAGTCGACGAAGCCGTCAGAGTCCGAGTCTGTCGAGTCGACCACTCCGTCGTCGGCACCCGACACCAGTGCCGAAGCCACCGAGCCGAGTACCGAGGCCAAGCCGAAGCTCACGATCGCTCTCGAAGTGGCGGGCACCGATCGTCAGTTGATCCTCAATGCCGATGGTGTCGAGAAGTGCCGGACCCCGCTTGAGGACGGCGACGTCGCGAGCGTCAACTCCGCCACCAATACCGTCTCGATCACCAACGGGACCACGGTGAAGAAGGTCGACACCGAGACCTGCGCAGTCTCCTGACCCACCCATGCGAAGGCGCGTCCGGTGCACCCCGACCCGGACGCGCCTTCCCCATTTCCGGACGACGGACCGACGGTTAGACTAGAACGCGTTCTATTGCGATGGTCGACTCAGGAACGGAGTGGGATGGGACTGCGAGAGCAGATGCTGGCCACCGTCGAAGGGTCGCCGGCAGCCGTGGCCGCGCACGACAGACAGCGGTGGCTGTCGCTGTTCGCGCCGGACGCGATAGTCAACGACCCCGTGGGGTCGAGCCCGCACCGCGGAGACGAGCAGCTCTCCCGCTTCTACGACACCTTCATCGCCCCCAACACGATCGTCTTCCATCCGGCGCACGACATCGTCTGTGGCGACACAGTGATCCGCGACCTCACGCTGGAGATCCGCATGAGCGACGCCGTGACGCTGACGGTGCCTGTGCACCTGCGGTACGAGATGGCGTCGGCCGATCTGATCGCGGGCCTGTTCGCTCACTGGGAACTGCCGACCATGGTGCGACAACTCCTCGCCGAGGGCCTCGACGCACTCCCGATCTCGACGCGGCTGGCCGGGGCGCTGCTGCAGAATCAGAGACTCGGCGGGGCCGCAGGCTTCGCCCGAGGGTTCGTTCGCGCGGGTGCTGCGGAGAAGCGGCGGACGCTCGCGTTCCTAGACGCGGCGTGCGCAGAGCGGTCCGGGTCCGACGTACGGGTCGAGTACGGTGCCGGGCGCGTCGGGCCGGTCGCAGACCTGCGCGACGAACTGGACGGCTGGCAGACCGGCAAGTGCCTGGCTGCCGGACGATACGTGACAGTGAGCCTCACGCGCGGCGAAGAACACGCGGTGGCGATGGCCACCTTCGAACGCAGGCAGATCGTCGCGATGAAGGTGTACGTGGCGAGCTGAACCCGCCCTACTCGACGGCCGCGCGGTCGGCGATCCCCATCGCCCACCAATACAGACCCGCGTCGGGACTGGATGCGGAGGCCAGAACGAGGTCGGAGAGGTTCAGATCCTCCCACTCCCACAGGAGCTCGTTGTAGGCGGTCATCATCGGTCCCACGCGGGCGCGGGCCCGAGCGATCTCCGCCTCCGAGAACCCGCGCTCCCGCAGCCAGCCGTCGGTATCGGCCTGCCGACCGTGGCCGATCGTAGTGTCGAGAAAGGGCTCGAGCAGCCGCATCCAGATGTCGGGGCGGGCGATCTGCGGAATCCGGTGACGCTCGGCGAACTGCCGGAGGTCGCCCTCACGCAGCTTGGACACGAACAGCGTCTCGCCCGCCGTCGTGCGGATCTCCGGCGGGAATCCAGCCGGGTCGACGTCGCGAATCCCGCCCACCGACAGCACCGGCTCGGCACACACCGAGGCCGCCGGGTGAACGTAGTCGACGAAGGTCAGGGCGTCGTCGCCGAACTCCACGCCGCGCGACCACAGTCCGGGCAACGGCACCCGCGAAGGCTGCTGCGCCGGCGGGCGGCGCCGTCGTCGCGGCCAGAAGATCACGTGCCGAGCGTAGGACATCGATCAGGAGGTCGACTCCGACCGACGAAACGTCGAGAGCCGTCGCCGCTGTGACGCGCCCCTTGTTAGATGGAGCCATGACGACGTCCCCGTTCCGCGACCGGCAGTTCTGAACCGTGGACCGCCGCGCCCTGCCCGCCGCCGATCCCACCGCCCTCTGGCGGGGTCTGGACGACGCCGACCCAGTCGGCCCCATGTGGCGGGCGGCGCAGATCTTCCGTCTCGTCGCCTTCGTCTACGCACTCGGTTTCCAGGTCGCGATCAACGGCGACCTGGAACATCCCGCCGTCACCTGGATCCTGTTCGCCGTCCTGACCGCGGCCAACATCTGGTGGACCACCGGCTACCTCGCCGGATTCGGTCGCCGCCGGTGGTTCGTCGCGAGCGAGGTGATCGTGTCGGCCGCGATGATGCTCTCGACCGAGTTCGTCGCCTCCGGCCAGTGGATCGCCGACAACCAGACCTGGCCCACCACTCTCTGGATGACGAACGCCGCACTGTCCGCGGCGTTGCTCGGCGGGGCGCGCTGGGGTTTCGCGGCCGCAGCGGTGATCGGACTGACGAACTACTACGTCAAGGGCGAATTCCTGCTGAACTTCGGACGCAACGCGACGGCCATCCTGCTCGCCGCCGCGTCGATCGCCCTCGGCATGGCCGCCTCCCGCGCCCGACTGATGCATTCCCGGCTCACCGCGGCCGTCGAACTCGCCGCGGCATCGGCCGAACGCGAACGGCTCGCCCGCGAGGTGCACGACGGCGTGCTGCAGGTCCTCGCCCTGATCGCTCGTCGCGGGCGCGAGATCGGCGGTCCCACTGACGAACTCGCGAGTCTGGCGGCCGAACAGGAACGCGTGCTGCGGCAGCTCATCGCGGCGACGCCGGCGCCGGTGGCAGACGGGGGCGCCCTCCTCGACCTCGGACCGGGCCTGCGCGCCCTGGCGACCGACCGTGTTCGGGTCAGCACACCCGGCGAGCGGGTCCTGATCGACGCCGCGGTCGCCGGCGAGGTGCTCGCCGCGGTCGGCAACATCCTCGACAACGTCGAACGCCACGCGGGCGGCGACGCGCACGCCTTCGTCCTGCTGGAAGACCTCGACACCGAGATCGTCGTCAGCGTCCGCGACGACGGTGTGGGGATCGAGCCCGGCCGGCTGTCGGCGGCGGTGAAGGAAGGGCGGATGGGGATCTCGCGGTCGATCATCGGGCGGATCGAGGCACTCGGCGGCACCGCTCGGCTGGAGTCGGCGCCCGGTGCCGGGACAGAATGGGAGCTGACGGTCCCGGCCGGCGAAAGAGAGGCGCAGTCCCGATGAGCGATGCCGCACTGCGCGTGATGGTGGTCGACGACCACCCGATGTGGCGAGAGGGCGTGGCGCGCGACCTGTCGGAGGAGGGCTTCGACGTCGTCGCCACCGCCGACGGCTGCGCGAGCGCGGCCGCGCGTGCCGCGGCGGTGCGGCCCGACGTCGTCCTGATGGACATGCAGATGCCCGACGGCTCGGGTGCCGAAGCGACCGCGGCCGTCCTCGCGGCGCACCCCGGCGCGCACGTGCTGGTCCTCTCGGCGTCCGACGAGCGCGACGACGTGCTCGAGGCCATCAAGGCCGGGGCCACCGGGTATCTGGTGAAGAGCGCGCAGCGGTCGGAGTTGGTCGCGGCCGTCCGCGCGACGGGCGACGGGCAGGCCGTGTTCACTCCCGGCCTCGCCGGACTGGTACTCGGCGAGTACCGGCGGATCGCCCGCTCGCCCGAACCCGACGCACCGACGCTGACGCAGCGCGAGACGGAGGTGCTGCGGCATGTCGCGAAGGGGCTGTCGTCGCGGCAGATCGCGACGCGGCTGTCGATCAGTCCGCGCACCGTCGAGAACCACGTCGGCGCCGCGCTGCGGAAGCTGCAGCTCGGCAACCGGGTGGAGTTGGCGCGATACGCGATCGAGCACGGCCTCGACCAGGAGTAACCGCCGACCCCACGGCCAACTCCCCACACCTTCTGCGTAATTCTGCGCATGTCCGCGAGGCGCCGCACCGCGACGCTGGAAGGCATGACGAACAACAACGATCCAGCAGTCGCGGCGGCCCGCCTCGGCGACGAGCTGAAGAGCATCGCGGGCCGGATGTCGGCGGTGTCGGCCGACTTCGAGGCGTTCACCGCGTCGCTCGCCCGAGAGTCGGAGACGCCGCAGGACGCGGATGCGCCCCCGGTCGCGGCGACGGGACCGCAGCCCGCGCCCCAGCCTGAGCCTGAGCCCCAGCCGCAGCCTGAGCCGCAGCCGCATTTGCAGTACGCGACGGTGCCGCCGACGGTGGGCACGCCGTTCACGCGACAGCCCTTCGGTCCCCAGTCGTACGGGGTCCCGTCGTACGCCCCGCAGCCCTACCCGCCTCCTCCATACGGCCCGCCGTCGTACGCTCCGCGCCCGTTCCCGGCACCGCCGGCCACGCCGGCGCCCAGCCTCGGCAAACGACTCTCCGACGCCGCCGAACGCGGGCTGGTCGGCCGGGTTCTGGCGGCGGTCGGCGTCGCGATCACGCTGATCGGGATCGTGCTGCTGCTGGTTCTGGCCGCACAGGCCGGTCTGCTCCGGCCCGAGCTTCGCGTCGCCGGCGGCGCGGTCTTCGCCGCCGCACTGGTCGGCGTCGGATCGCGGGTCGGACGCCGACCCGAGAAGCGTCCCGGCGCCGTCGCCCTGGTCGCGACCGGCGTCGCCGCGGCCCTACTCGACGTCCTCGCCGCCACCGCGATCTACGGCTGGCTGCCGGAGTCGGCAGCGCTGGTCGCCGGCGCACTGATCGGCGGCGGCGGACTGTGGTCGGCGCACCGGTGGGACAGTCAGGCGCTCGCACTCATGGTGTCGGTGCCGCTGCTGGTCTTCGCGCCGGTGGTCGCGGGCGGCGTCGACGAACTCCTGGTCTGCTTCATGCTGACGTACGCGGCGGCCACCCTGTGGCTGCAGGCCGGTCGGGACTGGACCCCGCTGTTCGTCGTCAACACTGTCGCCACCACGCTTCCGATGACCGTGTTCGTGGTGATCGGCGACGGCCCTGCGTGGTTCCTTGCGGTCACCGCGCTCACCGGGCTCGCCCTGGCGCTCTGCTCGGCGATCATGCTGGCGCCCGCAAGCAGTCGCGCCGTGGTGCTCGGACTCACTTCGGTGGCCGCGGCGATCCCGCTGCCGATGATCGCAGGTCAGTGGACCGCCGGGGCCGGATCGTCGACGGCGGTGATCGGATTGGGCGCCGTGCTCTTCGTCGTCGCCGCGGTGGCTACCCGCGGACCGGCGTCGGTGCCCTTCGTCTGCCGGGTGGTGTGGCTGGCCGCAGGAGCGGTGCTGATCTCGATGGCGCTCGGAGTCGCACTCGACGCCTCCACGATCTCGCTCGGCTTCCTGGCAGGTGCGGTGATCATGGGTCTCGCGGCCCGTTGGGCCGACGATCTGCGGGGCGCAGTGCGGATCGCGGCCACCGTGTTCGCGGGCCTCGGACTGTCGTCGCTGCTGGAGACGGGCGGGGCGCAACAGCTCCTGTATCCCGGCGGGCTGAGTGACTCGGTCCACGCGACCCTCCTCGTCGGCTCACTCCTCGGCCTGGCCGCCACCATGGTGCTGGCCCGCGAATGGGGCACCGCAGCGCCGAGCCGCGCACAACAGATCTGGCTGATCGGCGGCCTCATCGGCCTGTGGCTCACCACCGAACTGTGCGTCGGCGTCGCCGGAGTCGCCACCGGAGGCTCGACCACCGGATTCCGCGCCGGTCACCTCGCGGCGACCCTCGTCTGGTTCGGCTCCGCCGCCGCGGCCCTGATGTGGGCGCGGAGGCTGCAGGGAGCGAGCCGCACCCTTACCCTCGCCACGGGATTGTCGGTGATCGCCGCGGCGGTCGCGAAACTCTTCCTGTTCGATCTCGCCGCCCTCGACGGAATGTTCCGGGTGATCGCCTTCATCGTCGCCGGACTGGTTCTGCTCTCGCTCGGCGTGGCTTACGCGCAGCGATTCACCTCCGAGGAACCCGCGCACTGACCCGCCGAGAATTTTGGCTCCCGGAACGGTCTCACAGACCGTTCCGGGAGCCAAAATTTTGCAGACCGGAACCGATAGCCCGGCACGTGCGTCTAATTGAAGGTGGGGAAAGCACAGTCGACAGCCGATCGTCGGGCGAACAGCCGGTGGTCGGAGCATCCGGAGATCGCGGTCGCACACCATCTCGCCGCTCACGACGGCGTGATCACCACCGGACAAGCACTGGCCTGCGGACTCACCGTGGGCCAGATCCGTTCGCAGGTGGAGCGAGGCCTGTGGATACGGCAGGCCCGCGAAGTCTTCCTCTCCCTCGCCCACCCGCTGGAGGCCGCCGCGCGGATACGCGTGGTCGCGCACGCGAGGGCGGCCACCATCGATCGCACCGCTGCCGCCTGGTGGCACGGCCTGGTCCGGGACGTTCCCGGACCGATCACCGCCGCGGTGCCGCGCTCGGCGAAGCCGAATGCGACCTGCGGGGTGGCTGCCGACCTCAAGCGGCGCACCTACCCGCACGAAGACATCACCGAGGTCCGCGGAATCCAGGTGACCGGCACCGCGCTCTCGGTTCTCGGCGCGGCGTCAGAACACGAGGAGGGTCTGGTCTTCCTCGATCGGATGATTCAGAAGCGCGTGGTGACCGTGCCCGAACTGGTCGCCGCGCTGGACCGGAACCGCGGCGTCCACGGACTCGCCCGAGTGCGCAAGCTGCTGGGTGTCTCCGCCGACGGCTCGGAGTCCGAGGCCGAACGACTCTTCGTGCGGATGCTCCGCAGCGAACAGATCACCGGATGGAAGCAGCAGTTCCCGATCTGCGGTCGGCCGTGGGACTTCGCCTGGCCCGCCGAGCGCGTCGGCGTGGAGATCCACGGCTACGCCTTCCATCGGCACGAGGACCGGTGGAACCGCGATCTCGCGAAGGCGAACTCGATCGCCTGCCTCGGCTGGATCCCGCTGGCCTACTCGTGGAAGCAGCTCAATCTGGCGCCCGGCGACTGCATGCGCGAGCTAGCCAATGCCCTCGCCGCCCGCCGCGCCGAACTCCTCTGAAAACTCTGGCTCCCGGACAGGCCTGTGAGACCCGTCCGGGAGCCAAAAATTCTCATCACGCCGCGGCGCGCGCCTGTTCCACAGGCTCAAGGGCCTCCGAGACGATCACCGCGACATCCGTCATCGGCTTCACCTCGAGCGCCTCGAGCACCTCGGCCGGAACCTCGTCCAGATCGGCCTCGTTGCGCTGCGGGATGAAGACCGTCTTCAACCCGTTCCGTTGCGCGGCGAGCAGCTTCTGCTTCACGCCGCCGATCGGCAGCACGCGCCCGTTCAGGGTCACCTCGCCGGTCATGCCGACATCGCTGCGCACCCGCCGGCCGGTCAGCATCGACACCAACGCGGTCACCATCGTGACACCCGCGGACGGTCCGTCCTTAGGAACCGCACCGGCCGGGAAGTGGATGTGCACCGTGCCGTTGAGATCAGCCGGATCGATGCCGAAATCGGCGGCGTGCGCCTGCACGTACGAGAGCGCGATCTGCGCCGACTCCTTCATCACATCACCCAGCTGGCCCGTCAGCTTCAGCTGCGGTCCGGCCGCGTGCTCGCCCTTCTCCGACGTGCCCGCCGCTTTCAGCGCCTCGATGAACAGCACGTCGCCACCCATTCCCGTCACGGCCAGACCGGTGGCGACGCCCGGAACCTCGGTGCGCTCGGCGGTTTCCGGAGTGAACCGCGGTCGCCCGAGGTACTCCACCAGCGCAGTCTCGTCGACGACGATCGGCCCGCTCGCTACGCTCCCGGCGCCGTGCGAATCCGGCCCGCTCGCTACGCTCCCGGCGCCGTGCGAATCCGGCCCGCTCGCTTCGCTCCCGGCGCCGGCCTGCACCGCGACCTTCCGCGCCACCTTCGCCAGCATCCGCTCGAACTGCCGAACACCCGGCTCACGGGTGTAGTTCGCGGCGATCTCACGCAAGGCGCCCTCGGTGACACTCACCTCGTCCGCCGTGAGCGCAGCCCGCTCCAGCTGTCGCGGAACCAGGTAGTCACGCGCGATGGCGACCTTGTCGTCCTCGGTATAGCCGTCGATCGTGACCAGCTCCATACGATCCAGCAGCGCCGACGGAATGTTCTCCACCACGTTCGCGGTAGCGAGAAAGACCACGTCCGAAAGGTCCAGGTCCAGATCCAGATAGTGGTCGCGGAACGTGTGGTTCTGCGCCGGGTCCAGGACTTCCAGAAGCGCCGCCGCGGGGTCGCCACGGTAGTCAGAGCCCACCTTGTCGATCTCGTCGAGCAGGACGACGGGATTCATCGAACCGGCTTCGCCGATGGCACGGACGATCCGTCCGGGCAGCGCGCCCACGTAGGTGCGGCGGTGACCGCGGATCTCGGCCTCATCGCGGACACCGCCGAGCGCCACGCGGACGAACTTGCGACCGAGCGCGCGGGCCACCGACTCGCCGAGCGACGTCTTACCGACCCCGGGAGGTCCGGCCAACACCATCACCGCACCGGAACCGCGACCGCCCACCACCGACAATCCGCGTTCGGCACGCCGGGCGCGGACCGCCAGGTACTCGACGATCCGGTCCTTCACGTCCTCCAGACCGTGATGGTCGGCGTCGAGGATCTCCCTTGCCTCGATCAGGTCGGTCGAATCGTCGGTCCGGACCGACCACGGAAGGTCGAGCACCGTGTCGAGCCAGGTCCGGATCCAGCCGGATTCGGGGCTCTGATCACTTCCTCGCTCGAGCTTCCCGACCTCCCGAAGAGCGGCCTCACGGACCTTCTCGGGCAGATCGGCGCCCTCGACGCGAGTCCGGTAGTCCTCGGCACCGTCCGGCTCGTCCTCCCCGAGTTCCTTGCGAATGGCGTTGAGCTGCTGGCGCAGGAGGAACTCCTTCTGCGTCTTCTCCATGCCCTCGCGCACGTCGGCCGCGATCTTGTCGCTGACCTCTGTCTCCGCCAGGTGCTCCCCGGTCCAGTCGATCAACAGCCGCAGCCGCTCGTCGACGTTCTCGGTCTCCAGCAACCGACGCTTGCGCTCATCGCTGATCCACGACGCGTAGCCCGAGGTATCGGCGAGCGCGGACGGATCGGTGAGGCGGTTGACGGCGTCGATCACCTGCCACGCCTCCCGGCGCTGCAGCATCGCGAGCACCACCTTGCGGTACTCGGCGGCCAGTTCGCGGGTGGTCTCGGTGGGTTCGGTCTCCTCAACCAGCTCCACCTCCACCCACAGCGCCGCACCCGGACCGGTGGTTCCGGCACCGATGTGTGCGCGCTGCTCGCCGCGGATCACCGCGACGTGGCCGTCTCGGCCCTGCATGCGACCGACCTGCACCACCGAGGCGATCACGCCGTGTGTCGGGTAGTGGTCGTCGAGGCGCGGGGCGATCAGGATCTTGCCCGCACCGGGTTCTGCGCTGTCGCTCGCGCGGGCCGCGTCGACGGCGGCCTGCGCGGCATCGTCGAGCGGCACGGGCACCACCATCCCGGGCAGCACCACGAGATCGGGAACGAACAGCACGGGAACGGAAATGTTCTCAGACATCACACCTCCAAAGTTCAGTCTGCTCGACTCAACCGAGGGTGCCCTTTGTTTGTTCCGGAACGGTGTTCGCCCTGGGCGATCAGGCCGTGGCCCCTCCGGCGTCGGCACGGCGAGGTTGCGCCGACAGCGGCTGACCCGATGTCAGACTCGCCGGTGACCAGGCGAAACCGTCGGGATCGACGAATGCGTCGGCATCGGAACCGACGACGAGCCGGTGCGAACCGCTGCCCTCCGGCGGCACACCCGCGTCCTTCGCCGCGCCCTTCCTGCCGTACAGGGCGAGGGTGACGGCGCCGTCGGCGGCCTCGAACTCGACGTACTTGCGGCCGTAGCTCTTCGCCACCGTGAGCCCGTGGTCGACGTAGAAGGCTTTGCTGGCGGTGATGTCGGAGGTGCCGAGCAGCAGTACCAGGGAGTCGACCACGCGCAAGGGCGCACCGGTGGACTTCTTCGACGACGCCGCGATCTTCCACAGGGTGCCGTCCGGTGCCTGAAGCACACCGCCGTATCCCCAGAACGACTTCTTGGCGGGCTTGACGACGCGCGCGCCCGCCGTGATCGCCGGTTCGATGAAGGAATCGACGACCGCGGGGTCGGCGACCACGAGGGAGATCACGAATCCGCGGAAGCCCGACGTCGGCGGCGTGGCCTGTTCGAAGCGCAGACGGTCGCCGATCCCGAACGCCTCGTCGTAGAAGGACTTCGCCGCCTCGACGTCGGCGACCTGCAGGGTGAGTGTGTTGATGTTCGTCATACGACTGACGCTACGAGTGCACGGTTCGCGATGCTTCTCGAAAACTGCTCGATGGGGTGGGGTGGGTGGGCGAGCGGGGCGGCGGTGGTGG
>NZ_BANU01000012.1 GCF_000333035.1 Gordonia sihwensis NBRC 108236 | reverse complement strand
AAGATCACCTCGAACTTCGCCCGCAACTCCGGAGTCGTCGCGCCGCGGACTCTGCTCATCAACTGCCGATCCTGCGGGAGGATCGTGATTCCGCGTTGGCGTTGCCGGTCGACGTGATCGCTCTCCTGCCCGTCCGGATCCAGGTGAGCGAGCAGCCGGTCACCGACCTTGCCCAGATCATCCGGATTCAACCCAGCCGCAGCCTCGGCCAACTCCGCCTCGGCACGGGCTTTGACCTCCGGCGAGATACAGCCGGGCACTTTCGCCAAAACGCCCGAGATCACCAACGCGTGTTCGGCGCCGACAGTCCCGCCCGCCACCGCGGCAGCGGTCGCCGGCTTGCGCGGAGGCAGGGTCTGCCCCTGGAAGTTCGAGAACTCACCGATCGCCTCAGCCATCCGCAACCGCCGACCCGCCTCCCGGGTCCCCAGCCGCAAGCCCTGTGAGAGGTATTGGTGCGGATTCAGATAGCCGGCGGTGCGGTGCGCGTTGCGGTCGGAGACCTCCACCAGCAGCGCCGCGGAGATGCCGTCCCAGCGTCGCCGAATCCGTTCGGCAGTCTGTGTGTGGGCCAGCAGTTCCGGTTCGGTCTCCGGCGACAGGGAGGTCTCGGCGAGTTTGACCGCCGCGGCATCGATCAGTGCCAGTAGTTCGGCGGGCCGCCCCGGCAGCGCACCGGTGGCAACGACAGTCGCGATCGAATCGGTGATCGGACCGCTCATCACTGCCACCTCCCCCGAGTGTTTCAGCTGGTCAAACCATGTTTTCTTGACCTACCAGAACTCTACCAACGGGGTATGACAGAACACATTAGGGAATCGATCATATGTGCCAATCTGCCTCAGCCAGTCCCCACCCTCACCGGTCCTCAGCGGCGCCCGACAGCGTCTCCGGCAGGCCCGCCAGCGAGAACAGTTCGGGCTCGAAGAAGGCACCGACGTGCGCCACCCGACCGTCGACGATCGTCAGGACATCGAGTTGGAAACGACGCCAGACGTCGCCGTCGCGCATGAACATCCCGGCCGCCGGCAACCCGTTGCAGGACGTCTTGATCATCCTGATGTCGCCGGCTTCCTTGGCCGGGCACTGGCTGAGGGTGAGCACGCCGATGTTCTCGGCACCGAGATACCAGCCCGGGAACGGCGGCATCTCCCACACCGCATCGGCGGCGAGCACGTCCACCACGCCGGGGATGTCGTGCCGCTCGAACGCAGCGCAGAACTCGTCCCACACCTGCCGCTCGTGGTCGGACAGTTCCGCGACGCGCCGACCCTCTAGCCGGGTGCCCTCGCCGACCGCCCTGCGTGCGCGCGACAACGCGCTGTTGGCCGCCTCGACTGTCATGTCGAGTGCTTCGGCGGTCTCGGCCGCACTGAACGCGAGCACGTCGCGCAGAATCAACGCCGCGCGCTGACGCGCCGGAAGCTCCTGCATGGCGGCGACCATCGCCAGCCCCACCGACTCCCGCGCCGTCACCGTCGACGCGGGATCGCCCAGCGCGCCGTCCGGCAGCGGCTGCAGCCACGGGATCTCATGGTTCGGGATCACCGGTTCACGGGGATCGGAGGCCTCGGTGCCCAACCCGCTCGGCAGAGGCCTCCGCGCCCGGCTCTCCAGTGCGTTGAGACAGGTGTTGGTCGCGATCCGATACATCCACGTGCGGACCGACGACCGTCCTTCGAAGCTGTGAAAGGCCTGCCACGCACGCAGATACACGTCCTGCAGCACATCTTCGGCGTCGGTGGCCGATCCCAGCATGTGATAGCAGTGCACGAGAAGCTCGGCGCGCAGGGCACCGGTGGCCGCTTCGAAGTCACGGTCGTCGGTCATCGCCTCGTCAACTCCTCCGCCGCTCCTGGGCGGTCACTGGTGTCCCGGTCGTCACTGCGCCTGCTGCTGCGCGGCGTACGCCTCAGGTCCGGTCTCCACCGCGGCCGGATCCATCCACATGATCTCCCAGCCGTGGCCGTCGAGATCGTAGAACGAGCTTCCGTACATGAACCCGTGGTCTTCCACGTCCCCGGCCGTCGCACCGGCTTCCAGGGCCTTGCTCACGATGCCGTCCACCTCCTCACGGCTCTCCGCGCTCAGGCACAGGATCGCGCCGCTGGTGGTCGTGGCGTCGATGATCTGCTTGGTGGGCACGAAACTCTGGTAGAAGTCGCGGCGCAGCAGCATCGCGACGATGGTCTCGCCCAGCACCATCGCGGCGGCGTTCTCATCGGTGAAGCGGTCGTCGAACGTGTATCCCATCTTCCCGAAGAACTCCCGGGACGCGTCCAGGTCGGCGACGGGCAGGTTCACGAAGATCATCTTGTGCATCGGGTTCTCCTTGCAGTCTGCGGCGTCCCTCTCGGAGGCCGTCATAGAGATAGACAGCCCGGCCCGGCAGAACTGATCGGTCGACGTGAGATCTATTTCCGCGAAGAGCTCACAGATCCCGGATCGCGGGGGCGTCCGGGACGGTCAGCACCTCGATCGGATCGCCCGCGGTGATCGTTCCTCGCTCGACGACGCGCAGGTAGGGCCCCACGCGGCGGGCCTGAGCGAATCGTTTCACCCACCCGCGGCCGTCTTCGCCCATCCATCGTGCGAACGTCTGACAGGGGATCCGCGGCGACGTGACCTCGACGATCACCTTCTCGCCGATACGCCATCGCTCACCGATCCGCGCACCGTTCACATCGATTCCGACCGTCCGCAGGTTCTCCCCGAAGAAGCCGGGCGGAATCTCCCGGCCGAGCTCGGCCGCCCAGTAGTCGGCGTCCTCCTGCGCATAGACGTACAGCGCCTTGTCCGGGCCGCCGTGATGCTTGCGATCGGCCTGCACATCGGCGAACGCCCCGTATTCGCCGATCCGGACCGGCCCGCTGACCGGCCGCTTGTCGATGGCCGTCGTCCCCACACTGCCTGGATCCGGATGCAGGGCTGCTACGACGCAGATCGCGGTGACTTCGGCCATGCGGTCAGCCTACGGCGAGGATCTCCCGGGGATCGAAGGTGACGTTCACACGAGTGATGAGGCCGGCCTCGACATGCGTCCAGTTCGCGACCGCGGTCGGAGGCGCCCCGGCCATGCCGAGATCGAACCAGGTGATGACGTCGGTGTCGTCGGCGAGCCGTTTGCGGATCTCGAGGCTGTCGGTCCCGGCCGCCATGCCGTTCAGCCCCTGCAGGAACTCATCGGGTCCGGATGCCGTGCCGAGAACTCCGACGAACTCGCAGTCATCCGCCAGATGAGGCCGCAGGTCGGAGAAGTCCTTGCGCCGCCAGCAGTCGACGTAGAGTTCCGCGATCTGGAGCGGAGTGCGTGCGGGGATGGCAGATGGTGTATCAGTCATGTCTTCACTGTCCGCCCATACGAGGGCATACGTCCAACAGCTGGTACTTCTGCGAACTAGAATCACTGGTTATGGAGCTGCACCAGCTGCGATATCTCGTCGCGGTCGCCGACCACGGCTCGTTCACCGCCGCCGCCGAGGAGTTGCTGGTCAGCCAATCGGGAGTCAGCGCCCAGGTCGCCAAGCTGGAGAAGGAACTAGGGCATCGCCTTCTCGACCGCTCCGGCCGGACCGTCGTCCCGACCGCGGAAGGCGATGAGATCCTGGTCCACGCGCGCGCAGTCGCGCGGGCAGTCCAGGCGGTCCGGACCACCGCTGACGAGCTCACCGGTCTCGTCCGCGGGCACGTTCGGCTGGGCACCGTGATCGGCTGCACCATCCCCGGCTACCTGCGTGGGTTCGCCGACTTCGGGAGTGCCCACCCCGACGTCTCGGTCACCGTCACCGAGGACAACTCCGACCGGCTGATCGCCGATCTGGAACGCGGCCGGCTCGACGTCGCGGTGGTGGCGCACGCCGAACCGCTGCCGGCCGCCCTCGGACCTCGCACCCTGATTCGCGAGCCGTTGGCGGCCGTGGTTCCGAACCGTCATCCGTGGGCCGACTACGACCGTGTCCCGCTGTCGGAACTCGCCGACGTCACCGTGCTCTCGCTCCCCGAGGGCACCGGTGTCCGGGCGGCCCTCGCCGAGACCGCCGCAGCCGAGCAGGTGCCCATCGTTCCGGCCGTGGCAGCGCATTCGCCCTCCGCGGTGCTGGCGCTCGCCGAACTCGGCAGCGGCGTCGGACTGCTCACCGCGTCGATGGCCGCCGGCCATCCGGGGGTGGTAGCGATCCCGGTGGCGCGCTCGCGGCGGACGTCGCTCTCGCTGGCCCGCCGACCGGACCCCTCCGCGGCAGCCCGGGCCATGACCGCAGCGCTCGCCCGCCGGCTCACCCCCGCGCAGTGATCTCCGGACCCGGCGGTCAGCGGATCGTGGTCGCGAACGACCCCGCGGCCAGAACGGTGCAGCCGAACACGACGATCGCCATCGGCGTCGCGCTGGCCTCCCCACCGATACCGACCAGAGGCGAGACGATCGCACCGACTGTGAACTGAAGGGACCCGAGGACCGCGGAGCCGGTGCCCGCGCGCTCCCGGACCTCGCCGAGTGCCAACGCGGTCGCGTTGCCCGCAGTGAAACCGAAACTCGAGGTGAGGCAGAACATCAGCACGAGCAGCAGCCAGTGGACGCCGGGCACGGCCAGTGCGACGACCAGCATCGCGACGCCCACAGCCGAGAGCACGGCCACTCCCGCGGCGAGCAGGGCGTGCGGGCGGAACCGCCTGAGAAGCCGGTTGTTGGTCCACCCCGCGATACCGATGCCCACCGCGTTCACGGCGAACAGCACCGAGTACATCCCGGGCGAGAATCCCATCACCTCTTGGATCACGAACGGCGAGGCCGAGATGTACGCGAACATCGCACCGAACCCGATGCCGAAGGTCAACGTGTAGCCGAGGTAACGGCGGTTGCCGAGAACCGCCCCGATGCCGCATCCGATCGCCCGCGGCTCGATCGGATGCGGCATCGGGGCGGGCAGCGTCTCGGGGACGAAGGCGACGACGGCCATGAGCATCACCGCCGCCAGGCCGGCGAGGACGAAGAACACACCGCGCCACCCGATCGGCCCCACCAGCGCTCCGCCGAGCAGCGGCGCGACCACCGGCGCCGCGCTGGTGATGATCATCATCACGCTGAACAGTTTCGCCGAGCGGTCCCCCGAGGTCCGGTCCGCGATCACTGCACGAGCGACCACGACACCGATCCCGCCGGTGACTCCTTGCAGGAAGCGGCAGGCGATGAGGACGATGATCGACGGTGCGAGTGCGCACCCGAGCCCCGCGACGGCCAGCAGAACGGTACCGACGATCAGCGGCCTGCGGCGTCCGAGTCCGTCCGAGAGCGGTCCCACCAGCAATTGCCCCGCCGCCAGCCCGAGCATGAAGGCGGTGAGCGTGAGCTGAACCGACGACGGCGACGCCTGAAGATCGTCCGCCACCCGCGGGAGTCCGGGCAGATACATGTCCGTCGCGAGCGGAGCGATGGCCGACAGCAGGGCGAGGCTGAGCAGCATCGCCAGACCGATGCCGCTGCCGGGAGCGCTCGCACCGTCGAGGCGGGACGTCCGGTCAGACGTATCCGATGCCATGAGTCGAAGTTACCGGCCACGGCCGGCGATGCCGGATCCGCCGCCGCGGGCCGGTAACCTGCGGGCGTGGACTTCTCCCTGCTGCGACGTGCCCCCGACGTCGAAGGCCCCGGTCTCGTCGCAGCCGATGCCGCCGACCGGTTGATCCTGGACGAGGCGGCCGATCTGCTCGCGGCCGCACCGGACGGCACGGTGGCGGTGATCGACGACGCCTACGGCGCCCTCGCACTCGGCGCGGTCGACGCGGGGGCGACCGACGTCCGCAGTCATCAGGACCTGATCACCGGCGAACGCGCTCTGCAGCGCAACGCCGAGGCGATGGGTGCGGGTGCGGACATCCGCAGTCTGCCCTCTGTAGCCGACGCCGTCGCCGACGCCCGGGTGGTGCTGGTACGACTGCCCCGCGGCCTCGACCGGCTCGCCGAGGTGGCTGCGCTGATCGCCGCCCACGCCGACGCGGACGTGACCTTGGTGGCCGGCGGCCGGATCAAGCACATGTCGGTCGCGATGAACGACGTGCTCGGCGAGTTCTTCGATCGCGTCGACGTCAGCCACGCCCGGCAGAAGTCGCGAGTTCTGTTCGCCCGCCGACCGCGCGCCCGGCTCGCCGACGAACGAGCCCGTTCGTGGCCGCAGACCCGGCGGGACGGCGACCTCGGTCTCACCGTCGCGGCCCACGGCGGCGTGTTCGCCGGAGCCCGCGTGGACGTCGGCACTCGATTCCTGCTCTCGGTACTCGACGGCGCACGACCCGATGCGGCCACCGCGGTGGACCTCGCCTGCGGCAACGGCGTGGTCGGCGCCGCGCTCGCGCGGTCGCGGCCCGGACTCACCGTTCTCGCGACCGATCGGTCGGCCGCCGCGGTGGCGAGCGCACGAGCGACGGCCGAAGCGAACGGCCTCGCCGACCGCGTCCTCGCGGTTCAGGCCGACGGTCTGGAGACGACCCCGGACGGGACCGAGGAATTCGTGGTGCTGAATCCGCCGTTCCACAGCGACGCCGCTCTCTCGACGGGTATCGCCCACCACCTCTTCGCGGAGGCCGCCCGCGCCCTGCGGTCCGGTGGCGAACTGTGGTGCGTGTGGAACTCGCACCTGCGCTACCGCCGGTCACTCGAACGGATCGTCGGCCCCACCAGGCAGATCGCGCGGAATCCGAAGTTCACCGTCACCGCGTCGGTAGCGCGCTGACCCGCCCGATTCAGCGCGGGAGGATTCCGTCGAGCACGATCGACAGGTACTGGTCGGCGATCTGCTCGACGGTCTTGGCACCCCCCGGCCGGTACCAGCGCACCGCCACCCAGACCGTGTCGCGGATGAACCGATAGACGAGTTCGACGTCGAGGTCTTCGCGGAAGTCACCTTCCTCGACGCCGCGCCGCAGGACCGCCGCCCACAGGGCGCGGAACTCCACATTCCGTTCGGCGATGTAGTCGAACCGCTCCTGCCCGATCAGTTGCCGGGATTCGTTCTGGTAGATCGCCACGGCGGTGTGCTGGGAGTCGATGGCCTCGAAGGACACGATCACGAGCCGACGGATAGTATCTGTCGCGGACAGCCCGGCTTCGGTGATCTCCCGATAGCGTGCGAACAACGCGTCGAGGAAGCTCCGGAGCAACTCGTCGACGATCGACTCCTTGGAGTCGAAATGGTGGTACAGGCTGCCGGACAGGATGCCTGCGGCGTCGGCGATGTCACGGACCGTCGTCGAGCGGAGCCCGCGTTCGGCGAAGAGCTGACCGGCGATCCCGAGCAGTTCGTCGCGGCGGGTGGGTCCGGTCGTGGATGTCTTCGACGCCAACGTGCCTCCTCGTACGACTTCCCCCACCCTAGCAAGTGCTTGTTTGGCTGGGGAACGTCGCCGGGATACGGCCGCGCGCGAACACGTTGCGCGCGCGGCCGCCGGCTCAGCGCTTCTTGTTCGACTTCTTGATCGCGCGACGGTTGAGGAACCGCCACACCTTCATCTGCATCGCGGTCATCCGCGCGTCCCGCTTGGTGAACGGCGGAGTCATGACCTCGGCGAAGGAGATCGGCAGCGACGACACGGTGACGGCGCGGGCATGACTGAACGTGTTGAACCCGAACTCACCGTGGTAGTTGCCCATGCCCGACCGTCCGACGCCGCCGAAGGGCAGGCCCTGCGAGAGCATGTGCAGTCCGAAGTCGTTGCCGGAGATGGAACCGCTGCGGGTGTTGTCGGCGACCGTCCGCAGATTCGCGTTGTCGTCCCCGGCCCAGTAAAGGGTCAGCGGGTGACCCGCCGAGTTGATCTTGTCGATCGCCTCCGACAGTTCGCGGTACGGGTAGACGGTCAAGACCGGGCCGAAGACCTCGTCGTCCTCGATCTTCATTCCGGGCTTCACTCCGGTCAGCAGAGTCGGCGGAATCTTGCGCTCCTGCGCGTTCGGCAGTTCCTCGCCGGCGGGCACCACCTGCCGCTTGGTGGCGCCGAGGCTGACCGCGTCGTCGATGAGGCCGACGATCCGCTGGTAGTTCTTCTCGTTGATGGTGGAGGTGTAGTCGCCGTTCCCGACGATCGTCGGGAAGTTCGCCGTCCACCGCGCGATCACCTTGTCGGTGAACTCGCCCACCTTGTCCTCGGGTACGAAGACGTAATCGGGACACAGGCACACCTGGCCGCCGTTGATCATGCGGGCGTCGGCCAGGAAGTGCGCCGCCTTGGTGATGTCGGTGCCGCGGTCGACGATCGCCGGATTCTTGCCGCCGAGTTCCAGAGTCACCGGCACGAGGTTCTTCGCGGCCTCCTGCGCCACCGACGAACCGACCTCCGGCGAACCGGTGAAGAACATGTGGTCGACCTTCAGCTTCGCGAAGTCCGAACCGCCGCCGTGCTTGCTGGTGATGACCGCGAGCTCCTCGATCGAGAAGTAGTCGGGGGCCACCCGGGCGATGACGTCGGTGGTCTTCGCGGTGATCGACGACGGCCTCATGAGGACACGGTTGCCCGCGGCGAACGCGGACGCGGCGGGCACGATCGTCAGCTGCAGCGGGAAGTTCCACGGCCCCATGATCGCGACGACACCCAGCGGGTCGCGGCGCAGCCGCTGGGTGAATCCGACCATCCCGGCCACCTTCGCCACGTTGGTCTCGCGCATCCACTTCTCGGCACTGCGGCGCTGGTGCGCGAGGTCGATCATGCAGCCGGCCACGTCGGCCGCGATCGAGAGATCTGCGGGCCGGGACCCGAAGTCCTCGGTCAGGGCGGCGGTGATCTCGTCGGCGTGGTCGAGCAGCAACTGCCCCAGGCGATTGATCCGGTCGATGCGCGTCTTCGCATCCGGAATGCCGTCGCGCAGGAATGCGGCCTTCTGGATGTCGACCAGTTCTTCCATGGTGTGCGCCTCGGACGACACCTTGTCTCCCGCACGCACTGCCACATCCGCCGGCTTGGTCATTCCACTCTCCACTCGTGAGTCACTGACGTTCTGTGAGACAAATTCTCGTAGTCATCCCAAGTGTAGCCACCGGGTGGCGCGAATCACAGGGCGGGCGGTACGGCGCCGGTCAGCGACTGTCGCGCCGGGTGAGTGGTCACCGTGCGCCGTCTCAGCTCAGCCGAGGCGCTCGATGATGGTGACATTGGCGGTACCGCCGCCCTCGCACATGGTCTGCAGTCCGAATCGGCCGCCGGTGCGCTCCAACTCGTTCAGCATGGTGGCGAACAGTTTGGCTCCGGTCGCGCCGAGCGGATGCCCCAGCGCGATCCCGCCGCCGTTCGGATTCACCCGAGCCGGATCGGCTCCGGTCTCCTTGAGCCACGAGAGCACGACGGGCGCGAAGGCCTCGTTGATCTCGACGACGTCGATGTCGTCGATGCTCATTCCGGTCTTCTTCAGCGCGTACTCGGTGGCCGGAATCGGCGCCGAGAGCATCATCACCGGATCGTCGCCGCGCACCGACATGTGGTGGATGCGCGCGCGGGCCGTGAGACCGTACTGCTTCAACGCCTGCTCGGACACCACGAGAGTGGCCGACGCTCCGTCGCAGATCTGCGACGCGACGGCCGCGGTGAGCTGCGACCCCTCGGCCAGGACGTCGAGCGAGGCCATCTTCTCCAGGGAGGTCTCGCGCGGGCACTCGTCGACCACGCAGTCGCCCAGCGGCACGTACTCGTTGTCGAAGCGACCCTCGGCGATGGCCGTCTTGGCGCGCTGATGGCTCGCGAGCGCGAACTCCTCCATCTCCCGCCTGCTGATGTCCCACTTCTTGGCGATCATGTCGGCTCCGACGAACTGACTGATCTCCTGATCGCCGAAGCGCTGCGTCCAGCCCTTCGACTCGGCCGTGGGAGTGGTGAAGCCGAACGGCTGACCGGCGATCATCGCCTGGCTGATCGGGATCGCGCTCATGTTCTGCACACCGCCGGCGATGACGACGTCCTGCGTCCCGCTCATCACGCCCTGTGCGGCGAAGTGGATGGCCTGCTGGCTCGAGCCGCACTGGCGGTCGACGGTGGTGCCGGGGACTCCCAGCGGCAGTCCGGCCGCGAGCCATGCGGTACGTGCGATGTTGCCGGCCTGCGGACCGATGGTGTCGACACAGCCGAAGACCACGTCGTCGACCACCTCGGGGTCGATGCCGGTGCGGTCGACGATCGCCTTGATGACATGTGCGCCCATGTCGGCGGGGTGGACGGCGGCGAGTGAGCCGTTGCGCTTGCCGACGGGAGTGCGGACCGCGTCGACGATGTAAGCGGAAGTGGTCATGGGAGAGCTCCTAGAGAATCACGGGGTCGGGTCAGGCACGCTGGCTGGAGACGGACACGATCTCACCGGTCATGTACGTGGTGTAGTCGCTCGCGAGCATCGCGATCACCGACGCGATCTCCCAGACCTCGGCGGCGCGGCCGTAGGCCTCCCGCGCGGCGAGTTCATCGAGGAGATCGTCGCTGGTGACCTTCGCCAGGAAGGGATGCTTGGCGATCGAGGGCGAGACCGCATTGACGCGGACTCCGTAGTCGGCGGCCTCGACGGCCGAACAGCGGGTCAGCGCCATCACGCCGGCCTTGGCCGCGGCGTAGTGGGCCTGGCCGCGCTGCGCCCGCCAGCCGAGGACTGAGGCGTTGTTCACGATCACCCCGCCCCGAGGCGACCGGGACTGCGCCGCGTCGTTCTGCGCCGCGTCGCGGAAATAGCGCAGTGCGGCGCGCGTGGCGCGGAACGTGCTGTTCAGCGTGATGTCGAGGACGCGGTCCCACTGCTCGTCGGTCATGTCGGCGACGGGTGTCTCGCCGCCGAGGCCGGCGTTGTTGACCAGGACGTCGATGCGGCCGAGTTGCTCGGCGGCATCCGCGACCAGCGCATCCACCTGTTCGGTGCTTGAGACGTCGCAGACGAAGGAGGCCACCTGCTGCTCGGGGAACTCGGCCGACAGCTTCTCCACCGTCTCGCCGAGGCGGCGCTCATGGAAGTCGGAGACGAGGACGTCGGCGCCTTCGAGCAGGACCCGACGTGCGGTCGAGAACCCGATACCGGTGCCGGCGGCCGCGGTGACGATCACCTTTCTGCCCGTCAGCAGGCCGTGGCCGCCGACCTCCTCGGGCGCGGTCGCCAGCGGCGAGACGGGTCGGGTGTCACTCATGCGCGTGCCTCTCGGGGAAGGCCGAGCACTCGCTCGGCGATGATGTTGCGCTGCACTTCGTTCGAGCCGCCGTAGATGGTGTCGGCGCGGGTGAAGAGCAGAAGTCGTTGCCACTCGTCGAGTTCGACGTTCTCGGGGTCGGTGATGTCGTTCGCGCGACCCTCGGTGGTGGCGGGCGGACCGATCAACGAGGGCGCACCGACCACCGCGACCGCGAGCTCGCCGAGGTCGCGATGCCAGTTGCCCCAGAGCAGCTTGGTCACCGACGCCGCGCCGGCCTCCGACACGATGTCGCCGGCGAGCGTGCGCCGCGCATTGGCCTCCATCACGGTGAGACCGACCTTGGCCCGGCGCAGCCGTTCGGCGACGGCGGGATCGTCGATCGACCCGTTGGCCCGCGCGATGGCGACGATGTCGTCGAGTTCCCTCCGGAAGCCGACCTGCTGGCCCAGTGTGGAGACGCCCCGCTCGAACTGCAGCAGCCCCATCGCGACCTTCCAGCCGTCGCCGGGTTCGCCGACGATCAGGTCGGCGCTGGTGCGCGCGTCGTCGAAGAACACCTCGTTGAACTCCGAGGTTCCGGTGATCTGCTGGATCGGCCGGATGGTGACGCCGGGCTGGTCGAGCGGGACGAGCAGAAAGCTCAGTCCCCGGTGCCTCGTCGAGCCCTTCTCCGTGCGGGCGATCACGAACGCCCACTGCGACAGATGCGCCAGCGAGGTCCAGATCTTCTGGCCGTTGACCACCCACTCGCCGGACGCGTCGTCGAGAACCGCGGTGGTCGCGACCCCGGCGAGGTCGCTGCCCGCGCCCGGTTCCGAGTAGCCCTGCGCCCACAGTTCGGTCACCTCCACGATGCCGGGCAGGAAGCGCGCCTGCTGGTCCGGTGTGCCGTACTCGATGAGCGTCGGGCCGAGGAGTTCCTCGCCGAGGTGGTTCACCCGCGCCGGAGCGTTGGCTCGCGCATACTCCTGGTGGAAGATGATGCGCTGCTCGATGGTCGCGCCGCGGCCGCCGTGCCGTACCGGCCAGCCGAGGCAGGTCCAGCCCGCCGCTGCGAGATGGCGATCCCACTCCAGCCGCTCGGCGAAGAACTCGTGCTCGCTGCCGGGTCCGCCGCGACCGCGGAGCTCGGCGAAGTCGCCGACGAGATTGGCTTCGAGCCAGTCCCGGACCGCTGCCGCGAAGACTTCCGCGGCGTTCGGCGTCGCCGCTGCCCATTCGCCCAGATCGACGCTGCGATCGGCGAGATTGATCGTCGTCATGACCGCTAGCTTAACCTACCAAGCATTTGCTAGGTTTTGGATATGCTCCCGAATCCGCTCACCACTCCCGCCGCCCTGCATCGCGCCGAGAGGCAGTGGCCCGACGGCGTCGCGATCGTCGACGACCAGTGGGGCGAGCGCGTCTCGCTGACCTGGCCGCAGTTCGCCGACCGCGTCCGGCGGTTCGCGGCGGGCCTCATCGGACTCGGCGTCGAACACGGCGACCGGGTCGCGGTATGGGCGCCCAACAGTCACCACTGGCCGATCGCCGCGCTCGGAATTCAGTACGCCGGCGCCGTTCTGGTCCCGCTGAACACTCGCTACACCACAAGCGAGGCCGGTGACATCATCGACCGTTCCGGCGCGAGCGTCGTCGTCGTCTCCGGTGAGTTCGCCGGCATCGACCGCCTCGGCGAAGTGCTGTCGTCGTCGATCCCCGAAGGTCGCACCGTTATCTCGATCCCGCTCGGCGACGCTGCCGAGAGTCCGGGCGCGGTGCCGTGGGAGTCGCTGCTGGAGTCCGCGACCGACGACCTCGTCCGGCAGGCCCGGGCAAGGGCCGAGGCGGTGCGGGAGGACGACCTCTCCGACATCCTGTTCACCTCCGGAACCACCGGGGCCCCGAAGGGCGTGATGGCCGAGCACCGCCAGACGCTGCACGGATCACATGCCTGGGGCGACAACGGCGGCCTCCGCGACACCGACCGCTACCTGATGGTGAACCCGTACTTCCACACCTTCGGCTACAAGGCGGGGATTCTGCCGTCGATCCTGTTCGGCGCCACGATGTTCCCCCTGGCCGTCTACTCGCCGAGCGCCTCCATGGAGTCAGTCGCACGCGAGCGGATCACGGTGTTCCCCGGCGCCCCGACCATCTTCCAGACGATTCTCGACGACCCGGCCCGTGCGGACTTCGACCTCTCGAGCCTGCGGCTCATCGTGACCGGTGCGACCATCGTTCCCGTGGTCCTGGTGGAGCGACTGCAGTCCGAACTCGGCGTCGACACCGTCATCACCGCGTACGGCCAGACCGAGACGAGCGGATTCATCACCACCTGCCGCCCGGACGACGACGCGCAGACCGTCGCCGAGACCTGCGGCCGCGCCTTCTCGGGCATGGAGGTGACACTGTCGGAGCAGGGCGAGGTGCTCACCCGCGGACTCATGGTGATGCGCGGCTACCTCGACAACCCCGAGGCCACGGCGGAGACCATCGACGCCGACGGCTGGCTGCACACCGGCGACATCGGCACCCTCGACGACCGCGGCAATCTCACCATCACCGACCGCCTCAAGGACATGTACATCTGCGGCGGTTTCAACGTGTACCCCGCGGAGGTTGAACAACTGCTCTCACGGTTCCCCGACGTCACCGAGGCCGCCGTCATCGGTGTCCCCGACGAGCGCCTCGGCGAGGTCGGCAAGGCCTTCCTGACCGTCCGCCCCGGAGCGTCGGTCGAGCCCGAGGCGGTGATCGCCTTCGCTCGCGAGCACCTCGCGAACTTCAAGGTCCCGCGCGTCATCGAGATCGTCGACGCATTCCCCCGCAACGCCGCGGGCAAGATCCTCAAGCGCGAGATGCACTGACCGCTCGCAGCGCGGCCGGTCAGCCGCGCTGCGAGCGCGAGAACTCCGTCTCGCACATCGAGACGCCGAAGTCGTGCATCCCGAGGACGGCGACGCCCATCGCGATCAGTGTCACCACACCGACGATCACCCACGTCCGCGTGCGCTGCGACAGCGAGACCGCAGCCAGGGACCCCACCACGACGACGGCGAGATAGGCCGTCCACGCGATCCACGCCCCGCGCGCCGCGGCATCGGTATGCGAATCCTGCAGAGCCGGCAGACAGCGATCGACCCCGTCGTCCATCAGGATCAGGCCGCCCACCGACGCGATGGCTCCGACCACTGATCCGAACAACGCGGCGATACCGGTCCGAATCCAGACATTCTGCACATGACAACTGTGCCACATCCAAAACCGGTCAACCGGTACGTTTCCATCTTCGGCGAGTGATCACCCCTCACGGCGCAGGACGAAGCGCTGGATCTTTCCGCTCGGCGTCTTGGGGAGCGCGTCGACGAAGTGCACCGTCCGCGGATACGCATGCTTGGAGTACTCGTCGCGGACCAGGTTCTTGAGCTCGGTCGCGAGAGCGTCGCCCGCGGCGTAGCCCTCCGAGAGCACGACGAAGGCCTCGACCACTTCACCGCGGATCCCCTCCGGATCCGGCCGGCCCACCACCGCGACCTCGTTCACCGCGGGATGGCCCGCGAGGACGCTCTCGACGTCGAAGGGGCCGATCCGGTAGCCGGCGGCCAGGATCACGTCGTCGTCGCGCGACGTGAAAGAGAAGTAGCCCTCGTCGTCGACCTTGCCGGTGTCGGCGGTCAGGTACCACTTGCCGTCGGCGGTGAATCGTTCGGCGGTCTTCTCGGGAGCCGCGTCGTAGCCGGAGAACCACAGCAGCGGGCTGGCCTGCACGTCGAGCGCGATCTGCCCTTCGGCGATGCCGCCGGTGAAGCCCGGCATCGCCTGCCCCATCGAGCCCGGCTTGAGCGGCTCGGCCAGTTCCGGATGCCAGTGGTTGCCGATCACCATGCCGAGCTCGGTCTGCCCGTAGTGGTCGCGCACCTCGCAGCCGAGGTTCTCGACTCCCCACGACACGATGTCGGGCGTCAGCGGCTCCCCCGCCGACGACGCCCGTCGCAGGACGATCCCGTCGAGGTCGGCACTCGCACGCATCGCGCGATAGATGGTCGGCGCCGCCGCGAAGTTGGTGACGCCGAACTCGCGGATGACGGCGACGGTCGACTCAGGGGTGAAGCCCTGGTTCAGCAGCAGGCTCGTCCGGCCCGCCACCATGGGCGCCAGCAGCGCGTAGTAGAGGCCGTACGCCCAGCCCGGATCGGCGGCGTTCCAGAACACATCGTCGGCGTTCACGTCGAGCGAGTAGTGCAGATACGTCTGGAACGCCGCGAGGCTGAAGAGCGGAACCGGGACACCCTTGGGCTTGCCCGTGGTGCCGGAGGTGTACAACTGCGCCAGCGTGGCGTCGCCGCCGATGGCGACCGACTCGGCCAACGGCTCGGCCGAGACCGATTCGGCGACCAGCTCGTCGACGTCGAGGACCGTCACCGCATCGATCGGATCCACCTTGTCGCGCTGCGAGGCGTCCGTGATCACGAACTGGGCGCCCGAGCCCTCGGTCCGCAGTTCGATGGCCCCGGTCGCGAAGGCGGTGAACAGCGGCACGTGCACTGCGCCGAGCCGCCACAGCCCGAGCAGCGTCACCACCAGCGCACGACGTTTGCCGAGTAGCACCGGCACCCGATCTCCGCGCCGCACGCCCCGCCCGGCCAGCACGGTCGCCATCGCGCGAGACTCGTGGGCGAGCTGGGCCCAGGTCATCGACTCGAAGGTCAGGTCCGGCTCGACGAGCGTGAACGCGACACCCTCCGGATCGTGCCTGTCGCAGAGCAAGTGGGCCGCACTCGCGTCCGGCGCCCGGTACTCCTCGAGCCAGGCCCGGGTCTGCTGCTCTGCATTCATACGACTCTCCACTCGTGTCGACGGCATGATTTGGGACAATCATTCTTGTGACCCGTGACACCGACAACCCTCCGAAGAGGGGTGCGCCCCACGACGAGCTGGCTCGGCAGCTCCGGCGCCCGCTCGAGCGGCTCCGCCGGCACACCGGCGCCAGTCTCGCCTTCGCCGGCCGCGTGGTGCCCGACGCCGCCTCGGGCGACGGGCACGCCGTCGAGCTCAGCTACTTCGACGGCGACGTGGTCGGTCCGCTCCGGGGAGTCCAGCTCGACTACGGTCACGGTCTCGGCGGACGGGTCCTGACGAGGCGCCGGGCCACCGCTGTGCACGACTACGTCCAGTCGCCGCTGATCACGCACACCTATGACGCGATCATCCGCGCCGAACAGCTGTATTCGATGGTCGCCGCACCGATCATCGTGGGCCGCAAGCACATCGGAGTCCTGTATGCGGCGCGTCGGAGCCGGCACGATCAGCTCGACGCCACACTCGACGTCGTCACCGACGAGGCCCGCGCCGTCGAGCAACAACTCACCGTGGCCGAGGTGCTCGGGGCGATCCGCACGGACGACGAGGAGCGTGAGCTGACCGCGTGGCGGAGCCGCGTGCAGGCCTCGTACACCGAACTGCGGACCCTCGCGGCCGACATCGGCGACGCCTCGGTGCGCGCACGGATGCTGGAGATCGCCGCGCAGTTGGCGGGCGAGGCGCCCGCAGAGGAACTGCCCGTCCGTCTCACCGCCCGCGAACAGGACGTGCTCAGTCTCCTCGGCGCGGGGCTCACCAATCCGGCGATCGCCGCGCGGCTCGGCATCGGACTGCACACGGTCAAGGGCCACGTGAAGTCGCTGCTGGTGAAGCTCGACGCGAACTCCCGCTTCGAAGCGGTCGTCAACGCCCGTCGAATCCGTCTCCTCCCCTGACTGCGCCGTGTGAGTGAAATCGCAGTTCACCGCGACTGAAGCGTCATTCGTTCGACCGACCGACGGGCTAACGGTTCGCCGATCCCTCGTGACATTCCGGGTAGCGGTCGACATACACCGACACACGCAGGACGACACCGCGGCCCGGCCGCTGCCGCTGCACCTGCGAGAGGAGTGGTCATGATGCGAAATCCCATTCGCAGCACGACACGGATCGCCGCGGCGGTCGCCATCGCCGCATCCGTAGCGGTCGGAGCCGGAGCGGTCAGCGCCGGTGAGGCCGCGGCCGACGGCTTCCCGAACGGACCGTACTGCAACGGCCCGGCGAAGGTGCTCGCGGAATCGGCATGGTCGCAGGTCGCGATCTGCCCGGTTCAGGGACCCACCGGCTGGGAGTACAGCGGGAAGGGCAAGGTCACCGGGAACACCATCGACCTGTGGGGAGCCACCCAGAACGGCTACGGCTTCCACGCCTACAACAACGGCTACACCTACCACGTGCACCGCGACCGGTTGCTGATCACCGGCCCGAACGGAGGTGTGGTCTCCAACGAACCGTGGATCAGCTACATGGAGCGCTGACCGCGTGCGTCGGTCGCCGGCCGGTCGGGACGCGATCCCGGCGGCCGGTGACTGCCGCTACTGAATCGGCTTGACGAGCGGGAACAGCACCGTCTCGCGGATTCCGAGGCCGGTCAGCGCCATCAGCAGCCGGTCGATGCCCATGCCGGTGCCCGCAGTGGGCGGCATGCCGTGCTCCATCGCGGCCAGGAACTCCTCGTCGAGGACCATGGCCTCATCGTCGCCGGCCGCGGCCAGCCGCGCCTGGTCGACGAAGCGTTCACGCTGAATCACCGGGTCGACGAGTTCGGAGTAGCCGGTCGCCAGCTCGAAGCCGCGCACGTACAGGTCCCACTTCTCGACCACGCCGGGGACCGTGCGGTGCGAGCGCACCAGCGGCGAGGTCTCCACCGGGAAGTCGCGGACGAAGACCGGCTCGTCGAGCTGAGAGCCCACCAGGTGCTCCCAGAGCTCCTCCACCAGCTTGCCGTGTCCGTAGCCCTTGTCCTTCGGCACCTCGAGCCCGACCCGGTCGGCGATAGCCAGCAGTTCCTCGACGGAGGTCTGGGCGGGGACGATCTCCTCGCCGAGGGCCTCCGACAGCGACGGGTACATCGACAGCGAGGTCCACTCGCCGGAGAGGTCGTACGTGCTGCCGTCGGGCATGGTCGGCGTCAGGGTGCCGAGCGCGCCCATCGCCACCGACTGGACGAGTTCGCGGGTCATCACGGCGGCGTCGTCGTAGGTGCCGTAGGCCTGGTAGGTCTCCAGCATCGCGAACTCCGGCGAGTGCGTGGAATCGGCGCCCTCGTTGCGGAAGTTGCGGTTCACCTCGAAGACGCGTTCGATGCCGCCGACCACGCAGCGCTTGAGGAACAGTTCCGGCGCGATACGCAGGTACAGATCCATGTCGAAGGCGTTGGAGTGGGTCACGAAGGGGCGTGCCGCCGCTCCGCCGTGCAGCGTCTGCAGCATCGGCGTCTCGACCTCGAGGAAGCCGCGGTCGGTCAGGAACTTGCGGAGCTGCGCCATCACCTCGATCCGGGTGCGCGCGATGGCCCGCGCCTCGGGACGGACGATGAGGTCGACGTACCGCTGGCGGACGCGCGACTCCTCGTTCATCTCCTTGTGCGCCACCGGCAGCGGTCGGAGCGCCTTCGACGCCATCTCCCACGAGTCGGCCATGATCGACAGCTCGCCGGTGCGGGAACTGATCACCTCGCCGTGGACGAAGACGATGTCGCCGAGGTCGGTGTCGGCTTTCCACCGCGCGAGCGACTCCTCGCCGACGCCGTTGAAGCTCACCATCGCCTGCAACTGCGTGCCGTCGCCCTCCTGCAGGGTCGCGAAACAGAGCTTGCCCTTGTTGCGGAGGAAGATGATGCGGCCGGCGACGCCCACCTCGACCCCTGTCTCGGTGCCGGCTTCCAAATCCGGGTACTCCGCACGGATCTCGGCGAGGCTGTGCGTGCGCGCGACGGCGACCGGATACGCCTGCCGCCCCTCGTCGAGGATGCGCTCACGCTTCTCCTGACGGACCCGCACCTGCTCGGGGGTCTGGTCGGCGGCTGCGGTCTTGGTGGTCGGCGCGCTGGAAACCTGGTCACTCACGCACCCAAGGTTAAGCGGCCCACCAGGGGCAAGACCAATCAGCGGGTCATTACGGCGTATCGAACAGTCCGAGCACGTCAGCGCCGACGGAACCGTTGATCCCGCGCTCGCGCAGCGCGGCGTGCCCGCCGACCACGAACCGTGCGCCGAGGACGCCGCGCGCCTGCAGATGCCATGCCAGCATCTCGGCGTCGTATCCGTCGTCGCTCACCAGCACCCACCGCGCGTCGACGGTGGCCGTGCGCAGGCGATCGGGCGAGTCCGGGGAGAGCAGATCGAGGGCGTCGTCCACGTCGAGCGCCATCGCGCCCACGAGTGCGCCGGCGGCCGATCGTGCGACGGCGCTGCGAAGGTCGACGGCCACGGCGCCGTCGGCGAGCGTCGCGAGGTACTCCTCGGCCTGCAGGGACAGCGGAGCGTCGGTGTACGAGGTGGTGACGGGTGCAGAGAATGCGAGAGTCATGGAGAGGTGATCCTGTGATCGAACGAGCGGGGGTTGGCGAAATCGGCCGACCGCGTAAGCGCGGTGTCAGCCTCGACAACACTCCTGACAGCTCTTGATCACGACGACGAGTTTGCCACAGCTTCGCGCCGTTGACCAGACTCGGCGCAGTCGTGAGTTAAATTCGCTGCCTGCGCTTATGCCGTATTGCGTTACCTGAATCGGGTAATCGAATACGGCACAGGCTCACTCGAGCCGATGCCGGCCGCGGTGCGGCAGGGGCGGTCGACCGTCTGCCCCCCATCCGAGCCGGATGGTCCGCTTACGGCCATAGGCGATCGCGTCCAGGTCGCGCTCGAGGTCGCTGTCACGAGCGCGCGCGGTGTCGTGGTGTGCTCGGCCGTCGAGTTCCACGATCAACCGCCAGTCCGGATACTCGACGTCGCGGAACCCGCGTCGTCCGACGCCGGTCGGCGTCTGCCGCACCGACGCCGGCAGTCCGTGGGCCCGTTCCACATCGCGTAGATAGCAGTGTTCGAGCACCGAGCACGTGCCGTCGCGGACGTCGAAGAGCACACGCTCGAGGAAATCCCGCCTGCTCGTCCGCTGCCTGCTCGCCAGCGCCGCGAGGAGCCGGTCCGCCGTCGTCGCACGGGCCTGGACGGCTCCGGAGAGGCACGCGACGGCGTCGAAGTCGGTCCGCGCCCGGCCGGCCACATCGAGTACCGCGTGCTCGGGCCGCACACGCGGCGGGTGCGTGTGCATCAGCGCCCGCTCCGCCAGGTGACGGCTGTAGTGGACCACCACGCCCGGCCGACTCGACAGCCGTCGTCGGGCATCCACGACGACATGGATCGGACCCGAGGCGGTCGACGACGAGGCGGCGAGAATCGCCGACTCGTGACTCAGTGCCGCAGGCATCGCCCACAGCACCGCGATCCATTGGCGTTGCCGCTCAGTCGGCGGTCCGGTGTGCGTCACGTAGACACCGGGGCATGCGGCGACCCAGTCCCAGCTCCGCAAGCGTTGCCTGACGAACGCGGACGTCAGTTCGCACTCGAGGACCTGTCGTCGCGCGACCACACCCTCCTGATTCGCCAGCAGATGTGTGAGCGCCACCCGTGGTCGATCCCCCGATTCCCCCATCCGTCGAGTGTGAGCCGGGCCCGGTCGCCACGGACGACGTTCGGGTCGCCTGTGGACAACGGGCGACCCGAAAGCCATGTGCCGTACGCCGTTACCCGATTCGGGTCAGGAAGTACGGCGTAAGGCGAACGCCCGGTCAACTACTTCTGACACGAATTCGTCGCAGACGCATAATCCGAGTGTGCTCCGCATTACAGTGTCTGCCATGCCGTCGAACCGCTTGTCCCGCCGCCAGTTCCTGCGTGCGAGCGCAGCGACCGCCGGAGCCGTCGCCGCGGGCAGTGTCCTGGCCGGACACGTCCACGCCGACCCCGCCTCCGCCGCGAACACCGCGGGTACCACCCTCGCGCAGGTCGCGGCTCCGGGGCGGGCTCGCAAGGGCGGCTACCGGCAGCTGGTCGCGGGCAAAGGCTGGCCGCTGTTCATCCGGCAGGAGCTGGCGGCTGCCAAGCCCGGACGCGAGACGGCCCGGAGCGCCCTCGCCTCGTTCGTCCAGCTCACCGACATCCACATCGCCGACGTGCAGAGCCCCGCGCGGTTCGAGTACGTCCATCCCGTGCAGGCCCCGGCCTTCCGCCCGCACGAGGCGCTCGGCACACAGGGCGCCGTCGCGCTGGTGAAGCGCATCAACGCTCTGGCGCGCGGGCCGTTCACCGGAAGGTCGTTCGACTGCGTCGTCTCCACCGGCGACAACACCGACAACCACGAGATCGTGGAGCTCGGTTGGTTCCAGCACATCCTGTCGGGCGGTTCCATCACCCCGAACACGGGGGCGAAGAACCGATTCGAAGGACTGCAGGCGCTGGGGTCGTCGCTCTACTACCGTCCCGAACTCGACTCGTGGGACATCTACAAGGACCGCGGCTTCATCCAGATCCCCGGCCTGCTTCACGCCGCGATCAAGACGCACTCCAGCCCAGGCCTCGACATGCCGTGGTACGCGGTGTTCGGCAACCACGACGATCAGCTGCTCGGCACCGTGCCGAACAACATCGTCGACTGGCTGTACCACTCGAACGTCAAGTACGACCTCCCCGACACCGATCCCACGGCGGCCGCCATCGGCAGGGCGCTGAGCACCGACCCGGCGGCGCTCGGTCCGCTGCTCGCGAAACTGCGCACCACCGGCCCCGTGATCCCGGTGACGGCCGACGCCGGCCGACGGCCGTTCTCGCCGCGGGAATTCATCCGCAGGCACTTCGACCCCGCGATCAAGGGCGCGGGTCCGCTCGGGCACGGTTTCGCCGATCCCGACGGGCCGTCCTGGTACCGATTCGACATCTCCGAGAACGTCCTCGGACTCGCACTCAACACGACGAACAGTCTCGGCATCGCCGACGGGTCGATCAGCCAGAAGCAGCTCGACTGGATGAACCGCACCATCGCCGCCAACCGCGACAAGCTCGTGATGGTGTTCAGCCATCACACATCCAAGACGATGACCGCGAAGCTGCCCAACCCGGAGACTCCCGGCGAACAGCAGTACGGCGGCGACCACCTCGTCGCGCAGCTCCACCGGCACACCAACGTGATCGCGTGGGTGAACGGCCATACGCACCGGAACGAGATGATCGCCCACCGCGGCGCCACGCCGAAGAACAGCTTCTGGGAGATCAACACCGCCAGCCACATCGACTACCCGCAGCTGGCCCGGATCATCGAGGTCGCCGACAATCGCGACGGCACACTCAGCATCTTCACACCGCTGATCGAAGCCGACAGCCGCTACACCGCCGACCCGTCCGACCTGTCACCTGCGGGGCTGGCCAGCCTCTACCGCGAACTGTCGTACAACGACATCCACCGCGACGACGCGCTGCTCGGCGCCCCGAACGACCGCAACTGCGAGCTCTTGCTGCCGAACCCGCTGCACTGAGCCGGAGAACCCGAACACCTTCTCCGAGATCGCTAAGCCCAGAGGTCTTGAGCCCGCGACACCGCAGGCTCGCCGCCGACCTCGGAGAATGCCGTGAGTGCGCGGACCAGTTCATGCCGCTGCTCCGCGGTGAGACGGCTGATGACCTGCTCGATCTCGGCACGTCGGCGATCAGTGACCTCCCGCACCGTCGCCGCCCCGTGAGAGGTCAGCGTGACGATGAGTTCGCGCCGCGTCTGTTCGCTCGGAGTCCGTTCGACCAGCCCGGCGTGAGAGAGCCGATCGATCATCCGCGATGCGGTCGACGGCTGGACCGCAAGTCTGTGCGCCAGCGATGAGAGGTTCATCGGGCCACTGTTCGACAGCAGCACCAAGACGCGGAACTGGGCGATGGTGATCGAATCATCCACTTGAGCAATAGATTTCGCCGATAGCGAGACCAGAAGACGCGAGGCGGTCAATACGGCGTCGGCCACGTCGTCGACGCTGATCGAATGTCCGTCCGCGGGGCGTCCTGCTGCTGCCGTCACAAGAGAAAACTACCCTACCCATCGATTAGCCGATGTAACTGTTGCATACTGCAATCGTGCTTGCGTTCACTTCTGGAAGTCCGAACGGCGCGATCATGCCGCGCCGGACGCCGTTCCCGACATGGCTGCGCGAGTCGTCCACGGGCATCGTCCCGGTGGCGGTCTCGGTGGGAGTGGCCGTCGGTGTGGCCGCCGTCGGATTCCGGTGGCTCATCGTCGGCGCCACGATGTTGTTCACCGGTTACACCGACTTCTCGGCGCAGGGCCGGGTCGGGCACAACGGTGTACCGGCGTTGGGCTTCTGGTTCGTCGTGTTGACTCCGGTGATCGCCGGGCTCGTCTACGGGCCGTTGGTGTCGTGGCTGGCGCCGGAGGCGCGCGGCCACGGGGTGCCGGAAGTGATGTTCGCGGTAGCCGAGCGCGGCGGCCACATACCGGCACGGATCCCGATGGTGAAGTCACTGGCGTCGGCCCTGTGCATCGGCGGCGGAGGGTCGGTGGGCCGTGAGGGACCGATCGTCCAGATCGGCGCCGCACTGGGCTCGACGGCGGCGCAACTGCTGAAACTGAACACTCCTCGCATGCGGTTGCTGGTCGCATGCGGCGCATCGGCGGGGATCTCGGCGACGTTCAACGCCCCGCTGGCCGGGCCGTTCTTCGCGATGGAACTGATCCTCCGCGACTTCGCCGCCGAATCGTTCGCCGCAGTGGTCCTGGCCAGTGTGACCGCGAGTGTCGTCGGCCGGTCGCTTCTGGGCGACAGTCCGTTTCTGACACTGCCTTCGTTCACTCCGCACGGCGGCGTGGAATATCTTCTGTTCATCGTTGCGGGCGCGGTTCTCGGGCTCGTCGGTGTCGCCTTCTCGAAGGTCCTCTACCTCATCGAAGACGTCTGCGACTGGGCGTGGCGAGGCCCCCAATGGCTCCGACCGGCCGTCGGCGGGCTCCTGCTCGGCGGCGTACTGTGGGTGCTTCCGCAGCTCTACGGCGTCGGATACCCCGTGCTGGAGAACGCCATCGCCGGCCGATACACGGTGGCATTGCTGATCGCGCTGATGGTGGGGAAGATGCTGGCGACCAGCCTGACCATCGGTATCGGCGGGTCCGGCGGAGTGTTCGCGCCCACCCTGTTCATCGGGGCCGTCGGCGGCACCGCCGTGGGCGCGGCCGTTCACGGACTGCTGCCATCGATGACCGGCTCACCGGGGGCCTACGGCTTGATAGGCATGGCCGGCGCATTGGCCGGAGCCACCCGGGCTCCGATCACGGCGGTCGTCATCATCTTCGAGCTGACCGGCGAGTACTCGATCATCCTCCCGCTCATGGCCGCCGTCGCCGTGTCCACCGGTGTCGGCAAGCTCCTCTCGAAAGACACGATCTACACGCGCAAACTGACCCGTCGCGGGGTCGACATCGTCTCAGGGCATCGTCACCGCCCTCCGACCGTCCGGGTCGCGGACGTCGTGAGCTCGCCACCGGCGACGCTGCATGAGACGGCCACGTTGGCAACGGCAGCCGAGGCCCTCCAACGGACAGAGGTCGGCGCGGTACCGGTCGTAGACGACTCCGGGGTCTACCGCGGCATCCTCAGCGCGCAGGCCATCGCGGACGCACTCACTCGCGGATACGGTCCGACCACCGTCCGCGAGCTGGTGACGACGTGCCCGACCGTGACGGCCGACGCGCCCCTCGGCCAGGCCATGCCCGTGCTGGACGCCGCCCCCGCCATCGGCGTACCGGTGATCTCGGCCGACGGAGCCCGGCTGGCCGGGTGGCTCACGCATAAGGACGTGCTCCATGCCTCATCACCCCCGGCACAATCACCCTTTACGTTGGAGTACGTCCGGGGCGGTCGCCTCGGACGTTCGTCCGCGGTTCGGGGCGTGGCTCGACAATCACCTGTTGTCGCTGGTGGCTTGGCGTGGAAGGTCACCCCGGACCGTGACGGGTCGTTTCGGCCGCTGATTGAGATGTGTTCGCGAACTTGTCGCTGTGTAAAGGTGTGCCGGCGAAACCACCCTGACGAGCCAACCGCACACGGAAGGACAGTATGGACGAAAAGATCTGGGTAGGAATTGATGTCGGTCGGCATGCGCATCACGCCGCCGCGGTCGATGAGGCGGGAACGGTGCTGTGGTCTCGGCGGCTTCCCAACGATCAACCGGCGATCGAAGCGCTCATGGACCGGGTCGCCGACATGAAATTCGTGGTGTGGGCGATCGACATGACCGCACCGGAATCGGCGCTGCTGAGGGGTGTGCTGGCTGCGCGGCGCCAGCAGATCCGCTACGTGCCCGGCCGGGTCGTGCACAGCATGACCGGTGCGTTCGCGGGTGAGGGCAAGACCGATGCCCGCGATGCGGTCGTGATCGCCCAGACAGCCCGCCTACGTGGCGATCTCGCCACCGTCTCGGCGCCCGACGACGTCGCGATCGAACTCGACCTGCTGACCGGACATCGCAACGACCTCGTCGCTGAACGTACGCGAGGCATCAACCGCCTGCGCGGCCTGCTGACCCGCATCTTCCCTGCACTAGAACGGTGTTTCGACTACTCGACACTGACCGGTCTAACGTTCCTCACCCGCTTCGCCACGCCATCTGCGATCGCTGCGGTCTCTGACGACGAGATCTACGACCACCTGCGCAGTCACGGCGTCCGCCGACCCACGATCCCGAAGATGATCGACAAAGCCCGTGCCGCGGCGGCCGCGCAGACCGTCACCCTGCCTGGCGAGGCGACCACAGCCCTACTGGTGCAACACGCGGCTACCTCGTTGGTCATGCTGACCCGTCAGATCGCCGACCTGGATAAGCAGATCACCGAGGTGTTCCGCCGCCACCGTCACGCACGGATTCTCGAATCCGTGCCAGGCATCGGCACCCGAAGCGGCGCTGAGCTCGTCGCGATCACCGGCGGCGACCTCACTTCGTTCGGCTCGCCCGCCAGACTCGCCGCCTACGCCGGTCTTGCTCCGGTACCGCACGACTCCGGTAACCGCCGGGGAGCCTTGCGTAGACCCCAGCGTTACCACAGAGGACTTCGCAAGGTGTTCTACATGGCCGCACTCAACAGCTCGCAACGCGACGGCCCGTCCCGCGAGTTCTACCAGCGCAAACGACGCGAGAAGCGTTCCCACGTCCACGCTCTCATCGCTCTCGCTAGACGTCTGGTTGACGTGGTCTGGGCACTGATCCGCGACGGTAGGGTGTGGTTGCCGCGGCCGACCGTCGAGCGGGTGTCAGTCGATGAGGTGGGCGCGATGGCTGGATGACTGGCGGGGCCGGTCAGATCTCGGCACGTGCGTGCGTACTAGCGGGACACTGGATGCGTGTCGGTTCGGGTACTCGGCCACCAGCTTGCTCTGCCGACAAGTGTGGCGATGGTCGGCACAACGATGGTGCGGACGATGAAGGTGTCGAGCAGCAGGCCGATGCCGATGATGAGTCCGACCTGGGTCATGATCGAGATGGATCCGGCCATGAGTCCGAACATGCTGGCAGCGAAGATGAGGCCGGCCGAGGTGATGACTGATCCGGTGTTGGTGACGGTTCTCAGGACGCCGATGCGGATGTTGTTTTGGGATTCTTCGCGTAGGCGAGAGATAAGAAGCATGTTGTAGTCGGCGCCGACCGCGACGAGGACTATGAAGGCCAGTAGTGGTACGGGCCAGGCGATATCGGTTTTGAGGATGTGTTGAAAGATCAGGACACCGATACCCAGTGCCGCGGTGTAGTTGAGTATGACGGTGCCCAGAAGGTATAGCGGCGCGATGAGTGCTCGGAGTAGGAGTATCAGGATCAGGCCGACGATGGTGAGGGTGGCCAACGCTAGGAGTCGGAAGTCTTCGGTGAGTAGACGTTGCAGATCGGCGTTGATGGCGGGGAACCCGGCTATCGCGATGTTGGAGTCCTGCAGGGTTGTGTTCGGTCTGGCGGCGAGTGCGACATCGGTGATTGTGTCGGCCAGTTGCATGGCCTCGGTGCTGTAGGGGTCGAAGCTGGTTTGTATTGCGTAGCGCACGGTATGGCCGTCGGGCGAGACGAACTGGCGAGCGACGTCGACGAAACGGCGGTCTGCGTTGGCCTGAGGTGGGAGGTAGAAGCCGGTTGCTGAGTTTGTTCCGGCGGTCTCGCGGGCGGAGGTTTGTAGTTGTGTGGCTAGCGCGGCCATCCCGGCGAGTTGTTGAAGGTTGCTGTCGATCAGCGCGGATACACCGGCGGCGAGTTGGCGTGATCCCGCCGCGAGTTGACTGATACCTGTTTGCAGTTGGGTGAGCTTGCCGGGAAGGTCTTGGCTGCTGATGCTTCCCAGCGTGGAGCCCAGTGAGTTGACGGTGGAAGTGAGTTGGTCGGTGACTGTTGAGATCGGTGTATCCAGCTGCGCGAGTTGTGTTGACAGCGTGGCGATCTGGTCGAGGGTCCCGTTGCTCAGTAGGGCGTCGAGATTGCGGGTCTGCGCGCGCAGAGCTGCGCACTGCGGGACTTGGGTGCACCAGGGCGCATTATCGAGGATGGGCAGGATCGAGGTCACTGTTGCCAGGGCTGCAGATGTTTGGCGGGTGAGCGCGGCCAGCTGTGGGGCATTCTGAGAAGCGCGATCGAGCGCTGGTGCAGATGCGGCGAGTTGGCGGAGTATCGGCTGGTACTGCTGAATTTGCTGCCCTGCTGTGCTTGCCTGATCGAGGATGCCGGCCAGGGGGGCCAAGTTGGTGCGTACCTGGGTGTCGAGCTGAGTAAGCCCGTCGGCGAGTTGGAATGCGCCGGTACGGAGCTGTTCGAGGTCACCTCGGCGGTTCTGGCCATCGTCGACCGCACCCGCCAGCCGGTCCCCGATCTGACCGTTCTGCCAGGACAGCTCGGCTTGCTCGAGCTTGTCCCCGGTGGGACGGGTAACACCGATGACTCGAGTCACTCCGGGGATCTGGGATACACGTGAGGCCATTTGCTCAAGATCGGCCAGCCCGCTGGCAGTACGGAGATCGATCGGTGCATCTACAACGAGGAACTCAGTGATAGTGACGTCTTGAGGGAAATGACGGTCGAGCAACGCGTAGCCTTCGTTGCTGTCGGTTGTCGCGGGCTGCCCCTCACGATCGTCGAAGGTGATCTGGATGCCCATCGCGAAGACGCTAAGCACGATTAGCCCGACCAGGGTTAGTGCCAGCAGAGGCACAGGACGCCGCACGACGAGCACGGCGACGCGATTCCAGTACTTTCGGGTCAGATCTCGTCTGGGTGCGCCCCAGCCGAATCGCGCCGCCCACAGCAACACCGGTGGTAGCAGGGTGACCGTGGCGAGGAATCCGATGAGGATGGCGATCGCGCATGCCGGACCCAAGGTGGAGAACACGCTCAGCTGACCAAACACCATCGCCAAAAAGGCCAGCGCCACCGTGGCAGCTGAAGCCAGGATGACCCGTCCGATAGTTGCTGTCGCGTCCACGAGCGCAACCTCAGTGGTAGCGTCCTGGCGTAGCCGTTCGTGATAGCGACTGATGAAAAAGACTGAGTAGTCGACCCCGGCTCCGAGCAGGATGACGGTCATGAACGCGACGGTGAACTGCGATACCGGCATACCGAGTTCGCCGAGTGCGGACAAGACCCCGCGGCCCACGCCGAGGCTGACACCGATCACCAACAACGGCACCAGCGCGGTGAACAGCGATCGGTAAACGATCAACAGAATGATCGCGATAAGCGCCACCGTCGCCACAGTGATCACGACTAAATCGCTTTCAGCACTGACGATCTGGTCACTGAAAGTGGCCGTCGGCCCGGTGACATGGACAGTGGTGTCCGTACCGTCAAACACGCGCTGCGCGGTTTGGCGCACGGTCTCCACAGCATGCGTGGCCGTTGGCCCTCCCAAAGTTCCGGTGACCCCGACAGGCAAGTACCAGGCTTGCCCGTCCTCACTCAAGGCCTGGCCGGCCGTCGTCGGATCGGAGAGCAAATCCCGCACTGACTGCACATCGTCGAAATTTTCGCGCAACTGCAGAACGAGCATGTCGTAGCGTTCCCGCGCCACGTCGGTGAACCCGTTCGGGTTCTCCATGGTCACGAAAACAGTGGTCTTGGCGCCCTTCTCACCGAACGCACCACCCATCTGATCGAGTGCTTGAAACGATGGAACCCCAGCAGGGATCGGATCAACAGACTGCTGCCGCACCACCGTCTCCAGCTGGGGAAACAGTATCGCCAAGACGATACCCACAGCCACCCACGCCCCGATGACGAGGAATCTGTGCGCCAAGGTGAACCGTGCCAACCGCCCCAATGTCGTGCTGTACTCGCTGCGTTCCGCCAACCGGCGCGCCGCCAAGCGCCCACCACTTGGACGTTGGACCACCATACGCAGCACCTCACCCTCGACCCAGCCCGTCTACGAAACCGACGGTATCGTTACGGTACTAGCAGTACCGTAGATGGGGAAGGAGGTCAGGAGGTTTGGTGTCGCCGGTGGGCCATGAGGAAATCGTCGACAAGCTGTTCGAGATCGCCAACGGTCATCGACCGAATGCCCGTGAGCTTGGCAAAGACAAGGGGGCCCGCCAGTTGAGTGACTGCCATGGTCAAATCGAGGTCGCCGAGCTCCGCCGTGGCCACGTCACTCGTCAAAACTCGATCGAATGGTTCTCGATACTGCTCGACGACTCGACGACGCAGTGGCGCGAGCGCGTTCTGATCCCCGTCGGATTGCCCGGATTGCCGGGGCTGCTCGGGAAGCATTGCCAACCATGCCAGCGTCGTCAACTGCAGCGGTGCCTGCTCAATAAGCTCAGCCTGCCGCTGCATCAGCTTCAGCAGGTCATCACGGATCGACGTCGTCGTCTCGGGGGTCTCGGCCTGAGGCAACAATCGCTCGAAGGCAGCCGCCACCAGATCTGTGGAGCTCTCGAAGTGACGATACAAGGTGGTGCGAGCAACACGAGACAGTCGAGTGACCGCCTCCACGGTAACGGCTTCGACCCCGCCACTGTTCAGCAAGGTCACCGCAGCATCCAACAAACGCTGACGCGACCGAACCCGCCTCGGGTCAACATCGTCGGAATCGATGGTTTCCACCTGGCCACTCCCTATATAGCCAAAATCACGAACCCCTGACTGCACAACAATACCGTCGGTAACAGAGCGAAACTGCCAGTGGCGGTACCGATTGAAGGCTCAGAAAGGTCACTTATGAGGGGCGACAAACCACTACCAGCACACGCACCATGGTGCATGGGATGCGGCGAAGACAACCCCAATGGCCTGCACCTCGAGGTACACCTGCACGGCGACCACGTCTACGCCGACCTGCAATTCGACGAGCGCCACTCAGGAGCCCCGGGACTCGCCCACGGCGGAGCCATCTCAGCGGCATGCGATGACATCATGGGTTTCACCCTGTGGATCGCCGAGACACCCGCAGTCACCCGAACCCTCACCGTGGAGTATCGACGCCCGGTCCCACTGCACACCCCCGTGCACATCACCGCCTCCCTCGTCGACGAAACCGACCGCGCGCTCTTCATCGAAGCCAACGGTACTGTCGGCGACACAACCTATTTCGCCGCAGAAGCGGTCTTCGTAAAGGTCGACTTGAGTCATTTTCTTCGTCACGGAGACTGGGGCGCCACAGCAGACCTCATCACCAGATTCTTTCAGGCCGACTAGCGACCGCCAGGCACGCCACCAAGCAGAAGAGTCGCCCCGCATCCACCAGCTGGCCCATCCTTGCGCACCCGCATTGAGATCCCCGGCGCAGACATGAGAACGGCGGCGCCTCCCCCGGCCTGGCCCCAGGTCCTGACGGTCTGGACCGCGACCCCCGTGGCCACAGCGCTGATCGCGGTGCTGACCGCGGCATATGTTCTGTGCGTCCTGGTCCGACTGCGCGGCGGACGGCCATGGCCGCGATCCTGCCTGCTGTGGTGGTTCGCCGCGGTCGCCACAACGATCGTCGCGCTGAACAGCCCGCTGGCCACGTACTCGGGCAACCTGTTCTGGGCGCACATGATCGTGCATCTGCTGTTGATCACCGTCATTCCGGCGCTGCTGGTCGCCGCGGCACCGATCCGGCTGATCCGCTCGAGTTCGGCGAGAACACGGACGGCAGTCACGTCAGCGGTGTCCAGTACGCCGTTCCAATTGCTCACTAGGCCGGCTGTGACCGTCCCGCTGTACGCGGCCGTGCTCGTGACCACCCACCTGACCGGATTTCAGCAGGCCATGGCCCAGCACATGTGGATCCATCACGCCGAGACAGTCCTCTACCTCGTCACCGGCTATCTGCTTCTGCTTCCTCTGCTCGGCAACGAGTACGTCGGCCGCCACCTGGTCTTCCCGCTGCGCGCCGCCACGATCATCGCGTGCATGGTCCCCGACGCGATCGTCGGAGTGACATTGATGATGTCGCCGCACATCATCGCCCCCGCGTACAGCCGATCGCGCCCCGACTGGGGACCTACCGCGCTGGCCGACCAGACCGCGGCCGGAGCGATCATGTGGGTCGCGGGAGACGGACTGATGATGGTCCTCATCCTGGTCATCGCCCGCGAATGGGTGGCGACGAGGGAGTCGAGCTTCGGCGGCTGGCTCGACGGAGTCCGCGCCCGCGCGACCATCGGCGCGAACACCGCCGCGCTCGACGACGACGCCGCCGCTCTGGACGCCTACAACGCCAGGCTCGCCGCACTGCACCACATGCCACGGCCACACCACCAATCAGAGGAGTCCGTCCATGACGATCGACCACATCGCCGCTGACCGCCCGGCCGGCGGAACCCGGCTGCGGTACGCATGCCTCACGCTGTGCGCATTGCCGCTGCTCGCCGGCTGCTCCAGCGGCGGCACCGAGCGACACGACGACGCCCCGCCGCCACCGCCCAACGAGGCCGCGATCCTGAACGACGCGTCGCCCCAATCCATCATCGACACCTACCGTCGCGGGGGTCTGCAGGTCTCGAACGACCACGACACGACCGCGACCGCCTGCGGCGAGGCCCATTGTCAGGCTGCCGCCGCAACGGACCAGGTCACGGTGATGCAGTTCAGCACCACGCGCGAGGCCACCACCTATCACCAGACCCACCCCGACACGTTCCTCGTGGAGAACATCGTCGTCACTCTGCCGTCCGCCACGCCGGCCGACGCCCGCGCTCAGTACGAGCACCTGACCACCATGGCCGTCGAGTAGGCCGATCAGCGCTGCCTCCCCCGCGCTCTGCTATACGTTCGTACCGTACGCATTGCAGATGTAACGACGACGCGTCGGCATCGTAGAATCTGCGGCGGACGAGGAGGAGACGATGAGCGATCCCAGGGCGGGCGAAGCGGACCTGACTGCGAAGGCCAAGATCCGCAACGCGGCACTCGATCTGTACGCCGAGCACGGCGAGGAGCGGGTGTCGATGCGAGCCGTGGCCGCTGCCGCCGGAGTCACCGTCGGACTGGTCCAACACCATTTCAAGACCAAAGACGGTCTGCGGCGGGCCGTCGAAGAACTGATCGTCGAATACCACCGCGCGGCGATCGCAAGCGTGCCGAACGACGGCACGCCGGCGGAAGTGGCTGCGGCACGAGACGCCGCCGTACGCGCGATGCTCAACGACAATCCGGTCGTCGTCGGCTACATGCGCCGCGTTCTCCTCGACCCGAACAGCCCTACGACGCTGCTGCGCCAACTGACCGAACTCGCACGCGACGAGGTGAGCAAGATGCGCGACGCCGGACTGGCCTCGACGCGGCGCAGCGTCGCGGAACAGACCGTGGCCATGATGGTCCGCAACGTCGGACAACTGTTCCTGCAGCCGATGGTCGACGCGATGTGGGGCCAACTGGTCGACGGTCCGGCCGACGACGCGAAGCCCGCGCTCACGGTCGACGCCCGAAACTGAGGCCCGTACGCCGGGCGGCGGAGAGTTCAGTCGGCGGGTGCCGGCGGACGCGCGTGGAGATAGGACGCCGAGTGCGTGCGCAGGACCGGCTTCCCCTCCACCGTCAGCTCGGTGTCGACCTCGACCAATGCCCGGTCGCGGTCGTCGAAGGTGACGCCGGTGACGGTGAGTGTCCCGGTCAGCACGTCGCCGGGACGCACGGGCCGGAGAAAGGCGACGTCGCGGATCTCCTTGCCCGCGATCACCGCCCAGTGGTCGTAGACGGCCAGGACACTCAGGCGTTGCATGATCGCGAAACTCTGCACACCGCTGGCGATCAGGCCGCCGTAGGGGCTCGAGGCGGCGATGTCCTCGTCCACATGAAATCCCTGGGGATCCCAGCGCTGCGCGAAGTCGACCAGGTCGTCGGCGGTGAGGGTGTACTCCCCGAGCCGATAGACCCGCCCGACCTCGATGTCGCGACCGTACGCGACGGTCCGGCTGCCGGTCTCAGCGGTCATGCCCGCCCCCTTCCGATGCGGCGGCTGCGCTCGTGGACGCGCCGCAGTCCGTCGAGCGCGAGGTACGGGTGATGTTCGGCGATGGTGCGACACTCGCCCACCATCAGCGGCGCCATGAATCCGGTCGCCACAACGGTCACGTCGGGGCCGTCGAAACCCGGCACGTCGCGCCGGATGCGTTCCACCAGACCGTCGACCTGACCCGCGAAGCCGTAGATGATGCCCGACTGCAACGCCTCGACGGTGTTCTTCCCGATGACGCTGCGCGGCGGCATCAGCTCTACTTTGCGGACGGTGACGGTGTGCTCGCTGAGCGCTTCGACGGAGAGGTCGACGCCCGGGGCGATGACCCCGCCGAGGAACTCGCCCTTGGCCGAGACCGCGTCCACCACGGTCGCGGTGCCGAAGGCGACCACGATGCACGGTCCGCCCGGATAGTTCTCGTGCGCGGCCAGACTGTGGGCCACGCGGTCGGTCCCGACCTCCTTCGGGTTGTCGACCAGCAGCGGCACACCGGTGCGGACCCCCGGTTCGAGCAGCACATGCGGACCGCGCCCGAAGTATCGCGGCAGCATCTCCCGCATCTCACGCAGCAGCGACGGCACGGTCGACAGACCGGCCACGCCCGTCACCTGCTCGATGTCGGGCCCGAGGAGCCCGCGCAGCTGCAAGGCGAACTCGTCGGCAGTCATGTGCGGCTGCGTGTGGATCCGCCAGTCGCGGATCAGTTCCGCGTGGTCGCCGGAACCCGCGAACACCCCGAGATGGATGTTCGTGTTCCCGACGGTGACGGTGAGGAGCACGGGGTCCGCCGGCCTCAGACCGCGGCAGTCGCGAGCCGGCGCGGGTCCTTCAGCCCGGAGCCCTCCGGAACGTCGGCGGGATCGTCGCCCAAGGTGACCGGGCGGTTGTCGGCGTCAACGAAGACCACGTGCGGCGCGTACTCGGCGAGCTCGGCTTCGTTCATGATGCCGTAGGCGATGATGATCACCAGGTCACCGGGATGGACCAGGTGCGCTGCGGCACCATTGATCCCGATGACGCCGCTGCCGCGCTCGCCGGCGATCACATAGGTCTCGAGCCGGTTGCCGTTGTCGATGTCGACGATGCACACCTGCTCGCCCTCCATCAGGTCCGCAGCGTCGAGCAGATCGGCGTCGATGGTCACCGAGCCGACGTAGTGCAGGTCGGCCTGGGTGACGGTCGCGCGATGGATCTTCGACTTCATCATGGTGCGGAACATAGTGTCCTTACCCTTCTTCTCGCTGCGTGAAGCCGGTGCCGATGGCGACGCCGACGTTGTCGATGAGTCGTGCCGGTCCGACGCGGGCGGCGACCAGAAGTCGGCCGTCACCCTCCTCCGGCGGTTCTTCCAGACCCCGCCCACGCAGTTCGAGGTAGTCGACCTCGATCTGCGGGGCGGTGGCCAAGACTGCGTGTGCCGCGGCGAGGATCGCTTCGCGGCCGCCCTCGGCCGCGTGCGTTCCCGCCAGCAGTGCCGCCGACAGCACGGTCGCGAGTTCGCGCTCCTCTGCCGACAGGTAGCGATTGCGCGACGAGAGAGCGAGGCCGTCGGCCTCGCGCACGGTGGGCACCCCGATGATCTCCACGTCCATGTTCAGGTCGTTGACCATCTGGTTGATCAGCACCAACTGCTGGTAGTCCTTCTCTCCGAAGTACGCGGCGTGCGGTGCGACGATGTTGAGCAGTTTGTTGACGACGGTGAGCATGCCGGCGAAATGCGTGGGTCGCGACGCACCCTCGAGGATCGCCCCCGTCTCGCCGGGCTGCACCGTGGTGCGCGGGCCGGTCGGGTACATCGACGACGCCGTGGGCGCGAAGACGAGTTCCACTCCGAGCGGTTCCAGCAGGGCGCAGTCGGCGTCGAAGGTGCGCGGATACGCGTCGAGGTCCTCGCCGGCACCGAACTGCAGCGGATTGACGAAGATCGAGACGACAACGACGTCGCACCGCAGCTTCGCGGTCTTCACCAGCTGGAGGTGCCCCTCGTGCAGCGCCCCCATCGTCGGCACCAGCGCGACACGCTTGCCCGCGGCGCGCAGCGCCTTCGTGACGCGGTGCAACTCGGCCGGGTCGCGATGCACCGTCGTCCGGCCGGGAGCGTAGAGAGCGGATGCGGTCACGCGTGTTCCTCCAGGAGCTCGTGCAGTTCGCGGCTCGCGCCGCTCTGAACGGCGGCCCGCGCCGAGAGCGCACGGTAGCCGTCCACCAGATGACGGTCGGGCAGTGCCGCCAGCGCGGCGAGATGGCGACGGACCGCCTCGGTGTCGTCACGCGCCACGGGACCGGTGAGCGCGTCGCCGCCCATCTCGAGCACGTTCTCGAGCGAGGCGCGGACCAGCGGCCCGAGCACTCGCTGCGCGATCCCGGAGTCGGGCCCGTCGACGGTGGCGGTGGCGCTCCGCTCCCCCGCCGGCCCGGTGATGGCCGCGGTGAGTGCGGTCAACGCATCGGTGACCAACGCGATCAGATTGTTCGCTCCGTGCGCGAGAGCGGCGTGGTACAGGGTTCGGTCGGCCTCGGCGATGCGGACGGGAGTGCCGCCCATCTCGAGCACCAGCGATGCGGCGATGGCGTCGCCGATCTCGTCGGCAGAGGTGATTCCGAAACACGCCGACGCCAGCCGGGCGGTGTCGTCGGACGTGCCGACGAAGGTCATGGCGGGGTGCAGCGCGACGGTGACCAGACCGAGGCGGGCGAGCGGTTCGAGGATCGCCACTCCGTGCGCCCCCGCGGTGTGCGCGACGATGGTGCCCGGCCGCGGACCGGCGGCGGCGACGGCGTCGACGACGCCGGGCAGTTCCGTGTCCGGAACCGCCAGAATCAGAAGCTGTGAACCGGCGACGACGCCGGGGAGATCGAGCACGCGGGCTCGCGGCAGGCGGAGCACAGCGCGATCGCGCGACTGGGGAGACCGTGCGGTCAGCGAGGCGACATCGTGGCCCGCGGAGGCGAGGGCTTCGCCGAGTGCGGTGCCGACACGACCGGCCGAAATGATTCCGACGCGCAGGCGCGCCGGGGCCATCGGTGAACTCACCGCCGTTCCTCCATTCGTTCCAGTCCCGGCTCGTGATCTCGGAGCCTCGGGTACCAGACGTTCGCCACAACGATAGGCGCGCCACGACGGTCGAGGCTACGCGGTGTGACAACTTTCACCGGATCGGCGCCGGCTGTGAAGTTCAGTCGCGGCGGCGTCGGCCCCCGCGACCGCGGTTCTCCGCCGAACTCGCGCGGAGCTGGCTCAGGAGTTCACTGGCCGGACGTCCCGCCGAGTGCGCACCGTCGTCGCTCGACGGTGCCGCACGGCGGCCCTGCGGCTGCGGTTCCGGCTCGGGTGCGGCGGGCTGCTGCGGCGCCGTCGGCGGGACTGCCGGCGGCTCGTAGGCCTGGGCGCCGTAGGCGACCCGCTCGATGGGTCCGGTCTCGGTCTGCGGCTCGGGTGAGGCCGCGTCGGCCGGATCGTCGGTGACCACCGGGATGATCTCGGTGAGCTCGCCGGGATCGACCTCTTCGACGTCCTGCGGCTCCTCCGGCACATGCCTGCCCGGGTCCGACGGCGGCGCGGTGGTCGCGAAGTCGCGCTCAGCGGCCACGCGATCGTCGGCCGAAGCCGCCGCGTAGCCCGCTCCGGCGAGTCCCGATCCCAGTTCACGCGGGCGCTCCAGGCCGATCGCCGCACGCATGTCGGGCAGCGGGGTGCCGAGCAGTTGTTCGAGGCTCGCGCGCAGTGCGAGCACCTGCGCCTTGAGTTCTTCCAGTTCGACGTTCGACTCGGCCGCGATCTCCTGGCGGATCGCGGTCTCCACATCCGACTCGTACTGGCGGCGCGCCGCGATCTCGCGCTCCAGCTGAAGCTCGTAGACCAGGCGCAGGTCCCGGCTGCGCGACTCGGCGACGTCGGCCTGCCGCCGGTACTTCGTCACCAGCACGGCGCCGATCACCGCGGCCCACAGCGCCGCGATCACGGCCAACGTGGCGGGAACGGAGAAATTATCACCGATCACCATCAGCAGGCTGGCGACCAGCGCCAGCACGACGAACAAACCGATGAGCCATTGTCCGGCCGACGACGGTCGTCTCTTGGCGGCCTCTTCGGATCGTTCCTTAGTGGTCATGAAGGCAAACTTACCGCCCTTGACACGCCGACAGCCGTCACCGGGTGGCCCGTGTCGGAGAATCAGGCCGGTGCGGGCGGACTGTCGGGTGCGGTCTCGGCATTGTCGGCGGACGGGTCGTCCGGCGCTCGGCAGCAGTGTTCCAGCCACAGTGCCGCGGCTACCAGAACCACGCCCCCGACCAGCCCGACGATGGCTCCGACCCGATCGGCGCGCGCCGCTTCCAGGATCCCGTTCTGCAGGAGGAATACCAGGATTCCGGTCCAACCGCCGGTGGCGACGGCGCCGAGGATCGCCGACGCCTTCGCCAGCGCCACGAGACGCGCGGCGTTGATCGGATGCAACTGCCCCTTGGCCGGGCCGACCTCCTTCTCCGCCACCCGTTTGCGGACGACGAAACCGATCACACCTTCGAGCGCCGCGAGCACGTACAACGAGATGCCCGACGGCCACGGCAGGCTCGGGAAGGCCCCGTAGTTGTAGTGGATGAGGATCCAGAGGGCCACTCCGGCGACCACGGCGACCAGCACCAGATCACGGATTCGGGTGAAGCCGAGCTTGTGACGCTCACCGTCGTCGTCACTGTGGGACGGATCGGGTCCGAGGGGGGTCGGCAGCGTCATCCGAGTTCTCCCGCTCGCCGAACCCCCGCGACCTCGGCAGGATCGAGCGCGGAGACCAGATCGGCCACCGCCCGCACACCGTCGGAGGTCCACAGCCGCGCCTGCGGCTCCACCTCCAGCCACGGCACGAGCACGAACGCGCGGTCGGCCGCCCGCGGATGCGGCAGCGTCAACTCCGGGTCGTCGGAGACGACCGTTTCTCCGTCCACGTCCACCGAGACGACGTCCACGTCGAGCGTGCGCGGCCCCCAGCGCACCTCGCGCACCCGCTGCGCGGACTCTTCGAGCCGCCGGCACAGCTCCAGCCACTCCCGCGGGGTGCGGGCGCCCTCCGCCACCACGGTGATGTTCGCGAAATCGTCCTGCTCCACGCCGCCCCACGGCGGAGTCAGGTACAGCCCCGACACGCGGCGCAGGTCGGCACCGAGCGCCTCGACCACACTCCGCAGGTGCGCGTGGCGATCACCGATGTTGGATCCGGCCGACAGAACCGCGCGCGAGGTCACGACGTCCCCTGTCTAGCGGCGGCCACCGATCGAGTCTTCACCGACCGGCGCGTCACGACGGCGACATCGTCGAAGGCCAGGGGAATCGGCGCGCACGGCTTGTGCACCGTCACCTCGCACGCCGATATGCGCCCATCCTTCATGACGGCGTCGGCGATCTCCGCGCCGACGGTCTCGATGAGATCCCGAGGCGGGCCGGCGACGATGTCGTGCGCCAACTGCGCCAGCGCACCGTAGTCGACGGTGTCGGCGAGGTCGTCGCTGGCCGCGGCCGCCTGCAGATCGAGCCAGAGCGTCACGTCGATGACGAACTCCTGACCGTCGCGGCGCTCATGGTCGAAGACCCCGTGGTTGCCGCGCACACGCAGTCCGCGCAATTCGATGCGATCAGCCATGGTCCCTGCCTCTCCGGCCGCCGCCCCGCCAGGCGAGGGCCACTTCGATGGCGTCGCGGCTGGAGGCGACGTCGTGCACCCGGACTCCCCACGCCCCGCCCGCGGCGGACAGCGCCGAGATCGCCGCGGTGGCCACCTCGCGGCCGCTCGGCGGACGGTCGACGCCGTCGCGCCGGAGAAGGGAACCGAGGAAACGTTTGCGGGAGGCGCCGATCAGGACGGGGAAGCCGAGTCCCACCAGCGTCGGCAGCGCGTGCAGCAGCGCCCAGTTGTGATCGGCGGTCTTGGCGAAACCGAGTCCGGGGTCGAGGACGATCTGATCGGGATCGACGCCCGCCGCGACCGCCGCGTCCACCTGGCCCAACAATTCGCCGGAGACCTCCGCGACCACATCGCGGTATCCGCCGGCCTCGTCCACCCGATGCGTGAAGTGGCGATCGTCGCCGGGTGCGTCGTCGGCCGGGCGCCAGTGCATGAGAATCCAGGGCACGCCCGCCTCGGCCAGCACCGCGCCCATGTCCGGGTCGGCGCGACCGCCGGAGACGTCATTGATGATCGCCGCACCGGCTTCGAGCGCATCGGCGGCGACTGCCGCGCGCATCGTGTCGACCGACACCCGCGCACCGGCCGCGACCAGCTCGCGGATGACGGGTACGACGCGGCCCGACTCGGTGGCCGGATCGACGCGAACCGCTCCCGGCCTGGTCGATTCGCCACCGACGTCGATGATGTCCGCGCCCGCCTCGAGCAGAGCCACACCGTGCGCCACGGCCCGGTCTCGCTGCAGATAGCGGCCGCCGTCGGAGAACGAATCGGCGGTCACGTTCAGCACCCCCATGACGAGGGTGCGATCGAGCTCGTCGGTCTCCGAACTCACCGGACGCTGCGGGCTCACCGCGTTATGAGGTCGAGTGCTTCGCCGCGGGAGACCGCACTGGTCTTGAACAGGCCGCGCACGGCCGACGTGGTGGTCCGGGCGCCCGGCTTGCGGATGCCGCGCATCGCCATGCACAGATGCTCCGCTTCGATCACCACGATGACGCCGCGCGGGTTCAGCTTGCGGACCAGGGCGTCGGCGATCTGACTGGTGAGCCGTTCCTGCACCTGAGGGCGCTTGGCATACAGGTCGACGACGCGTGCCAGCTTCGACAACCCCGTCACCTGACCGGTATCGCCCGGGATGTAGCCGACGTGCGCCACACCGTGGAAGGAGACCAGGTGATGCTCGCACGTCGAGTACATCGGGATGTCCTTGACCAGCACCAGCTCCTCGTGGTCTTCGTCGAAGACCGTCGCGAGCACCTCGTCGGGATCGGTGTAGAGGCCCGCGAACATCTCGCGGTAGGCGTTCGCCACACGCGTCGGCGTCCGCTTGAGCCCCTCGCGGTCCGGGTCCTCGCCGACGGCGAGCAGCAGTTCCCGAACCGCGGCCTCGGCGCGGGCCTGATCGAAGACCCGCTCGCCGGCCGCCGCCGGTACGCCCAGCGCGTCGACGGCGTGCTCGTTCAGATCACCGTCGTGATCGATGCTGCTGGTGGTCATCTCCCCCTGCTCTCCGTTCACTGGACTCCGGCGTTCAACTCGCGTCTCCTTCACTGACCGTCGCGCGAATCATCTGCCGGCGGCCAACCGGGTGCCGACCAGTCGCGGGGGGCGCCGTAATCCGGCCGAGTCCCGTGGCCGTGCCCCTGCCCGGGCTGCTGATCGGCGCCGGGCGTCCCGTACTGGCGCGGTCCGTCGTGCGGTGCCCCGTACTGCGGCGCCCCGTAGTGGGGTCCGCCGTTCTGGGTTCCGCCGTTCTGGGGCGTCCCGTTCTGGTGCGGCACGTGCGGTTCCGGCACCCCGGACGGCTGCTGACCGTAGGGCGTGCCGTACTGCGGTGCCTGCGCGTGAGGCGGAGCACCGTACTGCACGGGCTGCCCGAAAGCGGGCGCCGCCGGATCGGCCTGGCGGGCCGGAACCGGTACCGGCTCCTCCACCCTCGGCCACGGCTCGCCGCGCTCAGCCGCCAACTCGCCGGGAGTCTTGATCGGCGGCTTGGTGCTCGGGATCCGCTCACCGAAGATGTCGAACTTGGTGATGCGCGGGCGCTTGCCCACCTCCCCGAGGATCGCCTCGAGATCCTTGCGGACCAGGGTCTCCTTCTCCAGCAGAGCGCCGGCCAGCACGTCCAGGACGTCGCGGTACTGGTTCAGGATCGACCACGCCTCGGTGTGCGCGGCCTCGATCAGATTCCGTACCTCGTCGTCGATCTCCGCGGCGACGCCCACCGAGTAGTCCGGTGTCGACCCCATGCCGCGGCCGAGGAACGGATCGCCCTGCTCCTGGCCGTAGCGGACGGCGCCGAGCTTGGCGCTCATGCCGTACTCGGTGACCATCGCCCGCGCGATCTTGGTGGCCTGGTCGATGTCGGAGCTGGCTCCAGTGGTGGGCTCGTGGAAGACGAGCTCCTCGGCGGCACGACCGCCCATGGCCATCACCAGCCGGGCGATCATCTCCGATCGGGTCATCAGGTCCTTGTCCTGCTCCGGAACTGCCAGGGCGTGTCCGCCGGTGCGTCCGCGGGCCAGGATGGTGACCTTGTAGATCGGATCGAGGTCGGGCATCGCCCACGCGGCGAGCGTGTGACCGCTCTCGTGATAGGCGACGACCTTCTTCTCATGCTCGCTGATGATCCGGCTCTTGCGGCGCGGGCCGCCGATCACGCGGTCGACGGCCTCCTCCAGCGCCTCGCCGGTGATGACCGTCTTGTTCTCGCGCGCCGTCAACAGTGCCGACTCGTTGATGACGTTCGCGAGATCGGCACCGGACATGCCCGGGGTGCGCTTGGCGAGCCCGTCGAGGTCGGCGTCCGGCGCGATCGGCTTGCCCTTCGCGTGCACGGCGAGGATCGCCTTGCGCCCGGCGATGTCCGGGTTGCCGACCGGGATCTGGCGGTCGAAGCGGCCGGGACGCAGCAGCGCCGGGTCGAGGATGTCGGGTCGGTTGGTCGCGGCCATGACGATGACGCCGGAACGGTCACCGAAACCGTCCATCTCGACGAGCAGCTGGTTCAGCGTCTGCTCGCGCTCGTCGTGCCCGCCGCCGAGTCCGGCGCCGCGCTGGCGGCCCACCGCGTCGATCTCGTCGACGAAGATGATGCACGGGCTGTTCTGCTTGGCCTGTTCGAACAGGTCGCGCACACGCGAGGCGCCGACACCGACGAACATCTCCACGAAGTCCGAGCCGGAGATCGTGAAGAAGGGCACGCCGGCCTCGCCGGCGACGGCGCGCGCGAGCAGCGTCTTACCGGTGCCGGGCGGACCGTACAGCAGCACACCCTTCGGGATCTTGGCGCCGAGTGCCTGGTACCGAGCCGGGTTCTGCAGGAAGTCGCGGATCTCGTCGAGTTCCTCGACGGCCTCGTCAGCACCCGCCACATCGGCGAAGGTGGTCTTCGGCATGTCCTTGCTGAGCTGTTTGGCCTTCGACTTCCCGAAGCCCATCACCCCGCCGCGTCCACCCTGCATCCGGCTCATCACGAAGAAGAAGAGCCCGAAGAGGATCACCATCGGCAGGACGAAGATCAGGATCGACTGCCAGATCCCGGAGTCCTTGGTGACATTCGTCTGGTACTCGGACCCGGTGTCGACCACGGCGTTGAAGATCTGGCCGGTGACGCCGGCCGGGTACTGGGTCGAGATCTTGCTGGCCTCGGAGTCTCCGACCTTGATCGGATCCTTCAGTTCGATGCGGAGCCGCTGCTCCCGGTCATCGATCTGGATCGACTTGGTGTTCTTCTTGTCCAGCTGGGCCATTGCGACCGACGTGTCGACATCGGTGTACTCGCGATCGGAATTCCGCATCATGCTGAAGCCCCAGATGGCGAACAGAATGACGGCCACGATGGCCAGATTCCGGAACAGTGTCTTGCGATTCATGCGTGTACGCGTGGGCGCGGGTCGTTGTGTTCGGTGTTCACCACGCCGCCGTGCCCATTTGTCCTTCCCGTCGGCTCGAAATACGAGGCTACCTGTAGAGGGCCGGATCGTCGCCGCCGTACGGCCTGCTCCGTCGAGCCCCGGCCCGGGTTGCCGGCTGAAGACTCAACGTCGCAGGTGGTCCGGTTGTTCCGCCGACCGTGCCGCGGCCACCCGATCAGGACGAGTAGACCGACGGATGGAGCCTGCCGACGTACGGCAGGTCGCGGTAGCGCTCGGCGTAGTCGAGTCCGTATCCGACGACGAACTCGTTGGGGATGTCGAAGCCGACGTCGGCCACGTCGAGCGTGGCCCGCACCGCGTCGGGCTTGCGGAGCAGCGTCACCACCTCGAGCGAACGCGGCGAACGCGTCGCGAGGTTCTTGATGAGCCACGAGAGCGTGAGGCCCGAGTCGATGATGTCTTCGACGATCAGCACGTCACGGTCGGTGATGTCGCGGTCCAGGTCCTTGAGGATGCGCACCACCCCCGACGACGAGGTCGACGAGCCGTAACTCGAGACGGCCATGAACTCGAGCTGCGACGGGATCGGCAGGGCGCGGGCGAAGTCGGTCATGAACATCACGGCGCCCTTGAGGACTCCGATCAGGACCAGATCGTCCGGAGCGTTCCGATACCGGTCGCCCACCGCACGCGCCATCTCCACCGTTCGAGCACGGATCTGTTCCTGGGTGATCAGGACTTCTTCGATGTCGTCGCCATAGCTGTCGTCGCGCTCCACCCCTATAGCTTCGCACGGCCCGCGGCCCCCGCGAGACCGGGTTCTCGATGAGCGAACTGCGGAAGTGAGTGCGGAAGGAGGTCCGGAGCGCGTCCGCAGCGCCGATTCCGTGACACAAGTGACGCGTTTCTCGCGCATTCTGCGCATATCTGGTCCGGATCGCCCTGTTCACGCCCTTCGTAGCGGAACGTTGTCGGCGACCGAGCCTCGTGGCGGCGAGGTCATCGAACCACCTCGAAAGAAGTACGAGCATGTCTGTCCGAAACGCACCGCGGGCGATCATCGCGGTCATCGCTGCCGTCGCCGCAATACTCCCCTTCCTGGCCGCGCCCGCGCACGCGGACCCGAACGACCCGCGGCCGCACGCCCGGGTGCAGTCGAACCGCGACCACGCCATCGTCACAGTCGCCAATGCCTCGGTCAGCCGCGAGGACGACACCCTGGTGCTTCGCGACCGGTCCGGACGGGTGCTCGAACGGTTTCCCCTCACGTTCATCGCACCCGACGACCGGACGTACCCCATCGACGCCGATGTCTCCGGACGCACCGTGCGACTGACCCCGTCCAGGGACCTCGCGCGGTCGTCCCGGACCGACGCGGCGCTTCTGGAGAAGGTCCGCGTCGCCGACGCCAACGGCTACAAGAGCAAGGACGAACGCGACGACGCCGCGTTGTCGCGCCTGAGCCGCGAAGTGACCACCGGCGCCACCGTCTCGACCGTGATCGGCGCCGCCTTGGGCGCAGTTCTCGGCGGTGCGGCCGGCTGCCTGTTCGGTCTCGCGGCGGGGCCGCTCGGGTGCTTCTTCGCCGGAGTGCCGCTCGGCGCGACCGCCGGCGCCGGTCTCGGTGTGATCATCTCGGGCGGTGTCGCCGGGGCGGCCGTGCTCCACTACTTCGACACCGTCAACCGGCCCTTCAAGGACCTCACACCGCCGACGTCCACGTCGCCCTCCAAACACTGATCCGTCAGCACTGACTCGGCGACCGCCGAGCCGACCGCGGCCCGCCCGGCTATCCGGGCGGGCCGCTCGGCGTCGTCCGAAGGAACCCTTTTGGCGCATCCCCCGTCACATGAGTCACAGTGTGTGCCGTTCTGGCACATATTTGTCGGGGAAGTCTTAGTTTTCTCTCAGCTCAGTTGCGATCCGGCGTCGAGACCGTCACTTCCGGTGCCGGGTCACGATCGGGGGTTCCGGGCTCACAGCCAGTCACATGAGAGGGAGTCATGTCTCTTCGCACATCACTACGCAGCGTCTTCATCGCCTTACTCGCGCTCGCCACGGCCCTGCCGTTCCTGGCGTCGCCCGCGCATGCCGCACCGCAGCAGCCACGCGCACAGGTCCAGCGCAACGCCGACGACGTCACCGTCAAAGTCTTCGGGGCAACGGTCGCCGTGGAGGGCGGCAACCTGGTGTTCCGTAACGCGTCCGGCAAAGCGCTCGACGTGGTTCCGCTGACCTACGTCGGCAAGGACGCCCGCACGTACCCGATCGACGCCACGGTCAAGGGCGACGTCGCCACGCTGGTGCCGTCGAAGGACGCGGCGCGGTCGACGACCACGCCGGCGAGCGTCCTGGAAGCGGGTAAGAAGCCGGCTCAGCGGGTCATCTGCGGACCGCAGACCCGCAAGCAGCGCGATAAGGAAGCGCTGGACCAGATGAACTCCGAGCTGTCGACTGCTGTCACCATCGGCGGTATCGCCGGTGCCATCATCGGCGCGGTCCTCGGCCTCATCCTCGGAGCTGGCACTCCGACAATTGCCTTCATCGCGGGCCCCATCGGCGCACTGCTCGGTGCCGGCGGTGCGGTCGCGGGTGCCGCCATCAACGGTACGTTCGCCCGCTACTTCAAGACCATCAACAGCCCGTTCAAGCCGAAGATCTGCAACATCTGACTCACCTCGGTACTCGCTTCACCGTGAGCTCTTGAGCCCGCCTCGTCACGACGAGGCGGGCTCGCTCGTCGCCGCCCACCGCGACCGGCCCCTGTCCGTGCCAGTCCGTGATGAGCGCGTCCACGGCGCGGACCACCCGGTACACGGGGTCGTTCGCCCCCACCGATCGGAGCCACCCGCGGAGCACGCGGGTCCGCAGCGCGGCCGGGGCCGAGCGCAGCGGTTGAACGTCCAGCGCCCGGCCGTAGGCACACTCTTCGAGCAGTTCGGTGGCCGGTGGGTCGAGTGCGTCGGCGTCGTCCTGCAGCTGCGACGCGGTGCGCGCGAGTGACTCGGCGGCACCGCCTCCGATGACCTCGTCGAGCAGAGGCAGCACCTCCTTGCGGATCCGCACCCTGGTGAACCGGGGATCATCGTTGTGCGGATCGTCCCAGATCGGGAGTCGCCACCCGGCGCAGGCCTCGCGGGTGTCCGCACGCCGCACTCCGAGCAGCGGCCGTCCCCAGGGCGCGGACCACTCCCGCATCCCGGCGATCGACCGGGCCCCGGAACCTCGAGCCAGCCCGAGCAGGACGGTCTCGGCCTGGTCGTCGAGCGTGTGGCCCAGCAGTACGGGCCGGGAGTCGCGGGCCTCGCCGAGCGCCGCGTACCGCGCGCGACGCGCGGCCGCCTCGAGTCCCCCCGCACCCTCCACGGTCACCTCGCGCACCTCGGCCGAGGCACCCAGTTCGCGGGCCGTCTCGGCGGCTCGCGCGGCCACGGCGGCCGAGCCGGTCTGCAGCCGATGGTCGATCACCACCGCGTGCACGGTGAGGCCGGCCCGGATCGCGGCGGCCGTCAGAGCGAGTGAGTCCGCACCGCCGGACAGCGCGACGCACACCGCGTCGTCGTCCAGGTGCCGATCGGCGAAACCGCGGACCGCGCCGATCAGCGTCTGCTGCGCTCGCCTGGTCATCGCCGCTAGCCGAGCACCCGCTCGATCCAGTCGTCCGGCGCGTCGATCTCCGACATGAGCGGCATCGTCTCGGGCGACGACCAGACGGTGTTGAACCGGTCCATTCCGACGCGGTCGACCACATGGTCCACGAAAGCCTTGCCCCGCACGTACTGCGCCATCTTCGCGTCCATCCCGATCAGCGCGCGGATGAGCCGCTGCAACGGATTCCGGGGCGCCTTGCGACGCTGGTCGAAGGCCGCGCGGATGGTCGCCACCGTCGGCACCTGCGCGGGACCGACAGCGTCCATGACGTGATCGGCGTGCCCTTCGAGCAGCGTCCCGAGCACCAGCACTCGCTCGAACGCCGCGTACTGTTCGGGCGATTGCAGCAGTTGCATGAGGCCGATCACGCCCTTCTCGCGCGGCTTGCCACTGCGGACCGACTCGGTGATGCGGGTGACGAGTTCGGCTACCGACTCGTCTCCTTCGCCGGTGAGCGCGCCGACGTTGGAGCGCATGTAGTCGGCGAGCCACGGGTTCGCCGAGAATTGCACCCGGTGGGTCACTTCGTGCAGGCACACCCACAACCGGAAGTCGGACGGGTCCACGCGGAGCTGACGTTCCACCGCGATGATGTTCGGAGCCACCAGCATCAGCACGCCCGGTTCCCCGGTCTGCGGATCGAGGCTGAATGGGTCGTACTGACCCAGAATCGCGCTCGAGAGGAAGGCCAGCAGACCTCCGGCCTGCACTCCCGCGATCCGTCCGGTGAAACCGGGCCGGTGCGGGCGGACCTCCGGTTGCCGCGTGGCCGCATCGTCCGGACCGAGCATCGCCGGCATCGAGCGCGCGGCGGCGTCGATCCACCCCGATCGGTCCAGGATCTGCGCGGCGGGGACGGCGAGTCCGTCGGCCAGCCCCGTGACCTCCCGTACCGGGCCCTCCGCACGCACCGCCGCGTCCGACAGTTCGGCGTACGCCTGGTCGGAGGTGTAGCGCGTGATCCGCGGGCCGGGCCGGGCGACTCGCTTGCCCACCGTGGCGGCCAGGCCCCAGTCGATGTTCTCGACCGGCGTGGCGGAGGACTCGTCGGAAGCCGAGTGCTCGGGAACGTTCATTGATCTTCCTTCCGGTCGGTCAGCCGCGGCAGCCGCAGTCGCGGAGCGCCCCGACCACCGCGTCCACGGCCGGACGCGCGTCGGCCGGTGAGGTCCCGCCGGAGATCATCGCGAACGCCAGGACTCTGCCGTCGACCGTCTGCACTGTTCCGGTCAACGAACTGACGCCGGTCAGTGTTCCGGTCTTGCCGCGAACCCATCCCGCCCCGTCGGTCGACGCCGGGAAGAACCGGTCGGCCAGGGTTCCGGTGCCGTGAGCGACGGGCAGCGAGTCGAGCAGCGAGCGCAGCTTCGGCCGACCGTTCCCGGCGGCCGCCGACATCAGTTCGTCGAGCAGCGACGCGGGCACGCGATCGGAGTACGAGAGGCCCGAGGAATCCACCAGCGTCGCATCCCCCACGTCGAAACCGTTGGTGCGGAGGGTCTTCAAGACCGCCTGCGCTCCGCCCGAGATGCTCGGCTCACCGCCGGTCGCCTCCGCCAGCTCGATGCCGAGCGACTCGGCGAGGACGTTGTCGCTGTACCGCATCATGTCGCCGACCCGGACCGTCAACGGTGCCGACTTCACCGAGGCGATCACCGGCGCACCCGACGGGGCCGTGGTCTCGGCGACCGGGCTGTTGAGTCCGAGCGCCTCGGCGAGTGCGCGGCCGGCGGCGAGCGCCGGCTGATCGGTGCGCGGCGAGTACTCGTCGTTCGGCTTTAGTCGGCCGCCGTCGACCATCAGCGACTCGATCGGCGTGATGTCGCCGCCCTCGATGTCCCGACGGTCCCAGGTCTTCTGCATCGTCGGGCCGGTGAACAGCGAGGTGTCGACGGCGATGGACGTGACGTGCCTGCCGCTCCGCTTGATCTGCTCGGCCAGATCGGAGATCCGGCCGGGCGAGGAGTAGAACGACGGCTCGCCCGCGGGCGTCGACGTCAGAGTCGGATCGCCCGCTCCCACCAGGATCGCTTCACCGTTCGCGCCGAAGACCACCTCGGTGCTGACGCGCGAATCGTGCGGCAGGGCCAGCAGCACGGCCGATGCGGTGAGGATCTTGGCGTTGGAGGCGGGCACACGTGGTTCGTCGGCGCCCTGCGACCACAGCACTTTTCCGGTCAGCGGGTCGGACACCTGCCCGGTCAGTTTGCCCAGTGCCGGATCCTTCAAGGGCTTCGCCAGTTGCTTCGCGACCCCCGCGGCCGTCGGGACCGGCGCGTTCGGCGACACCGGAACGATGGCCGGGTCCAGCGATGCCGCAGCCGGACGAGCCGGGGTTCCGGGAGGAACCGGATCGGCCCGGTTCTGGTAGAGCCACCAACCGACGCCCGCGCCTGCCACCAGCACCATCACCAGCACGACGATCAGGATCCAGCGCAGCACTCTGCGCGGCCGCCGGGCGGCGGGACTTGTCGGCTGGGCCACGTATCCTCCGGTCTGCGGTCTGCGTTCGACGGTGTTAACAGTATCCTTGACAGCCGTTGAAGCAATTTCCGGACAGTCCGTCAGCAACGCCAGGAGGCAGCATGGAGTTCGAAGTCACCGTCGAGATCCCCAAGGGTGGCCGCAACAAGTACGAGGTCGATCACGAGACGGGCAAGGTCTACCTCGACCGCTACCTGTACACGCCGATGGGCTACCCGGCCGACTACGGCTACATCGACCACACCCTGGGCGAGGACGGCGATCCGCTGGACGCGATGGTGCTGCTCACGGAGTCGGTGTTCCCGGGTGTCATCGTGAAGGCGCGGATCGTCGGCATGTACACGATGACCGACGAGGCAGGCGGCGACGACAAGCTGCTCGCCGTTCCGGCCGGCGACCCGCGCTGGGACCACATCCAGGACATCGACGATGTCAGTGAGTTCGAGCTCAACGCCATCTCGCACTTCTTCGAGCACTACAAGGATCTCGAGCCGGGCAAGGAAGTGACCCCCGGCGGCTGGGTCGGCAAGGCCGAGGCGGCCAAGGTGGCCCAGGCGGCTGTCGACCGCTACCAGGGCTGAGCCCTCCCCGCACAGACCGAAGAGGAGCAGAGCGCACCCGCGCCCTGCTCCTCTTCCGTCTGCGGCTCGTCCCCCG
>NZ_BANU01000013.1 GCF_000333035.1 Gordonia sihwensis NBRC 108236 | reverse complement strand
GTCCGCGTGAGTGGCGGGTGCGTGCGGCCTCGCGGGCGGCGGGGGCGGCGGCAGGAGCGGCGGCGATTGCGGTGACGGTCATCTCGAATTCCCTTTCTCGGCGCTGGAACTCACTGTTCCGCGGCTGTTGAAGAGAACGCTATGGGGCTCGGCCAGATCCGTCGATGGGGAGAACTCCCCATGCCATCACTGCTGTTCAGAGGCCTGATTGCGCGCGTACTCCGCGTCGAGGAGCGGGAGATCCTCACGACTGATGACCCGGGTCGAGAGAGCGTACTCGACGAGCCGCAACCTGCGGTTGGTCGCCAGCTTGCCCCCGCCCGCCCGCATGCCGCTCACACCGATCATGTCGAGCTTGTCGCACACATTGTCGAGCTTGCGGTTGAACTTCGTCAGCGGCCAACCCAAGCGTGCCGCGGCCTGCGCCGAACTCGGGATGGCGCTGGCACCGGTACCGTCGCGCTTCAGGATCGCCTCGGCCAGCACCAGGATCGCCAGCCGCTGGCTCTCGGTGAAATTCGGCACCCCGCGCGTGGTGTCACCGCCCACCAGGGTCTCCACGGTGGGTGCGGAGACGTCGGGCGAGCCCGCCTGCACCTGTACCTCGTAGGTGGTCGGGCCGGCGGTGAAGACGATGCTGGTGCGACCGAACACGAGCGGCATCCGCGCGCCCGGACCGAGCGTCGCGGTGAAGCCGAGGTCGGCGGCGGTCACCGTCGCGGACAGATGCGTCCCGAGATTCGTCAGCCACCACATGCCGTTCTCGTCGTGCAGCACGAGGAACCGGCGGTGCAGATAGGGGTTGTCGTCGACGGTCAGCGTGGCCTCACGGCCGATGTAGAACGGTGCTCCGGGAAGCACGGGCATCCGCTCGCCGCAGTACTCGACGAAGGTGGTGCTCGCTTCCGGTCGCACCGTCACTGGCTCGCAGTCGCGTTCGGGTCCGGTTCGGCGGCGGCGGACGGCAGTGTCGCCGACAGGACCACCACCGTGACATTGTCGTGCGCCCCCGACTCCAGGGCGGCCTCGACCAGAGCCGCGGCGGCGACCTCGTTGTCGGGCGAGGCCTCCAGGATCACGGCGATCTCGTCGTCGCTCAACTCACCGTCGAGCCCGTCCGAGCACAGCAGCACCACGTCGCCGTCGGCTGCGGCGAAGGCGAAGTAGTCGGCGACGGGAACGGTCATGCCCGCACCGAGCGCACGAGTGATGACATTCCGGCGCGGGTCGACTCGGGCCTGTTCGGACGTCAGATATCCGGCGGCGACGAGCTCCTGCACCTGGGAGTGATCGACGCTCACCTGGCGCAGCTCGCCCGCCGAGTACAGATAGGTGCGCGAATCACCGATGTTGAACGCGACCCAGTTCGGAACACCGTCCTCGATCGCCAGAACGACGCCGGTGGCCGTGGTGCCCGCGCGCCGGCCGGTCTCGGTGCCGAACTCACCGATCCGCTCCTGCGCCTTCTCCAGCAACTCGGCGATGTCCCGCCGCGTGTCGGCGGAGCTCTCCCCCACCGGTGCCTGTGCCAGAGTCAGCAGCGCCGCCTCACTCGCCAGCTCGCCGCTGTCATGGCCGCCCATGCCGTCGGCGACGATGTACCGTCCGGGAACGGCCAGCGCGGCGTCTTCGTTGGCTTCGCGAACCCGACCGACATGGCAGACGACCGCCCAGTCGACGACCACGTCTCCGACTTCGTCCCGGCCGGTGAGCGCGTCGTCGCGCAGAATCCTCGGTTCGTCCATCGTCTCCCCTGCGATCTGTAGTCCTGCGATCGTGGCGCCGGCGACAGCTGCAGCAGGTTACGTCGCCCACGCGAGTGTACTTCTACCACAGCGTCAACGCCGCGATACCCTGGAGCGAGACCTTCGGCTCGCTCTCGAGACGCGAACGAGGTTCCCGGCGATACTCGCCGCGGAACCTCGTTCGATGCTGCGTCTTATCGGCGGATCACCAGCCGCGCTCGGCGAGCCGGTGCGGCTGCGGGATGTCGTCGACGTTGATGCCGACCATCGCCTCGCCGAGGCCTCGCGAGACCTTCGCCAGCTGATCCGGGTCGTCGTAGAAGGTGGTGGCCTTGACGATCGCGGCGGCACGCTGCTCCGGATTGCCCGACTTGAAGATGCCCGAGCCGACGAAGACGCCCTCGGCGCCCAATTGCATCATCATCGCCGCGTCCGCCGGGGTGGCGATGCCGCCCGCGGTGAACAGCGTGACGGGAAGCTTGCCGGCCTTGGCGACCTCGACCACCAGCTCGTACGGGGCCTGCAGTTCCTTGGCCGCCACGTACAGCTCGTCCTCGGGCAGCGAGGTGAGGCGGCGGATCTCCTGGCGGATCCGGCGCATGTGGGTGGTGGCGTTCGAGACGTCGCCGGTCCCGGCCTCGCCCTTCGACCGGATCATCGCGGCGCCCTCGTTGATGCGGCGCAGCGCCTCGCCGAGGTTGGTGGCACCGCAGACGAAGGGCACGGTGAAGGCGAACTTGTCGATGTGGTTCTCGTAGTCGGCCGGGGTCAGCACCTCGGACTCGTCGATGTAGTCGACGCCGAGGCTCTGCAGGATCTGCGCCTCGACGAAGTGACCGATGCGGGCCTTGGCCATCACCGGAATCGACACGGCCTCGATGATCCCGTCGATCATGTCCGGGTCGCTCATCCGCGACACGCCGCCCTGAGCGCGGATGTCGGCGGGAACGCGCTCGAGAGCCATGACCGCGACGGCGCCCGCATCCTCGGCGATCTTGGCCTGCTCGGGGGTGACCACGTCCATGATGACGCCGCCCTTGAGCATTTCGGCCATACCGCGCTTGACGCGAGCCGTGCCGGTCGCCGGTGCGTTCTGAGCCTCAGTGGACACTGATTGATCTCCCTGTTCAGTGGTGTCGGATGTCCCTCCAAGTAAACCCGATCGGCTCGGTGCCGACCAACGCCGGGTCCGGCGGGAAGGGAGTCAGCGGGAACCGCTGACGCGTTCGGTGATCTCGAAGTACTCCGGGAGCCGGGAATGTCCGCCCAGCCGGAGCCAGCGCACCATTCGCCGACCGCCCAGGGCGCGCGCATCGCGGACCGCGTCGTTGTAGAAGCGCCGCGCCATCGTCACCCGCGTCTGGGCATCCGCGAGTTCGGCGACCAGAACCGGTGGCCGGTCGGTGTCGGCCACCCCGGCCAGTGCCACCGACAGCCGGTTCTCGGCGGCTTCCCGCTCCTGACGCGGTGCGGCTTCGGCGTCGGTCGCGGCGGCGGCGAGGTCACGGGCGCCCTCGCCGTCCGGGGCCGTGGACGCGATGGCCCGTGCGACGACGGCGCGGCGCTCCAGCGCCGCGACGAGCGCCTCGTAGGCGAGGTCGACGCGCACGTTGAGCCGGTCGAGCCGGGTCGCGCGCGTGGCCGCCAGGATCGCGAGCCAGAGCAGCGCCGCTCCCGCGATCGCGCCGACGACGATCCACACGATCGTCACATTCGTCACAGTCGTCTCCGATCGGCTTCCGGCACGGCCCTAGTCCGACACCACGACGGGACCGGCGCCCAGCGTGACGGTGTCGTACACCCGTTGGATCTCGTCGGCCACATGGCTCCAGTCGTACCGCTGCGCCCGCGCCCGCCCGCGGGCGATGAGTTCCTGCCGTGCCTGCTCGTCGCTGAGCAGGCCGACGACCGCCTCGGCGAGCGCGATCGGCGAGCCGGTCTCCACCACCCGGCCGGCGTCACCGCCGTCGAGCACTCGTTGGAATGCGACCAGATCGCTGGCCACCACCGCCGTCCCGGCCGCCATCGCCTCCACCAGGACGATGCCGAAGCTCTCGCCGCCGAGGTTGGGCGCCACGTATACGTCGGCGCTCGCCAGGGCCCGCGCCTTCGTCTCGTCGTCGACCATGCCGAGGAACTGCAGATGTCCGGACAGGTCCCGGGCGCGCCGTCGCAGCGCCTTCTCGTCTCCGCCCCCGACCACCAGCACGGTCACGTCCGGAAAGCGTTCGACGATGTGCGGCAGGGCGCGCATGAGGATGTCGATGCCCTTGCGTGGCTCGTCGTAGCGGCCGAGGAACATCACGGTCCGGCCCGGCGCCGGGAAGCCCTCGAGCGGTGTCGCCTCGGCGAACGACGCGACGTCGATGCCGTTGGGGATCTCCACCGCGTCGTTGCCCAGCGACTCCATCTGCCAGCGGCGCGCGAGTTCGGACACGGCGATCTTGCCCGAGATCCGCTCGCGGTACTGGCGAAGCATCGAGTCGAACGCCGTGAGCCACAGCGACTTCGTGGTCGCCGTGTGGAAGGTGGTGACGATCGGTCCGGTCGCGACCATCAGCGACAGCATCGACAGGCTGGGCGCGTTGGGTTCGTGGACGTGCAGGACGTCGAACTCGTTCACCTCGATCCACCGCCGCAGTCGGTGGTAGGCCTTCGGCGAGAAGGTCACACGCGAGACCGACCCGTTGTAGGGGATCCCGAGCGCCGGGCCGGCGGAGTCGAAGTAGTCCGGCACCTGGACGTCCGGCCCGGCCGGCGCGAGGACCCGCACGTCGTGCCCGCGCCCGATGAAGACCTCCGCCAGTTCGATCACGTGCGCCTGAACGCCGCCGGGCACGTCGAACGAGTAGGGGCAGATCATGCCGATCTTCACCGCGCTACTCCCCGTCCACCCCGAGCCGGTCGCGGCGCGCCTGCGACCAGTCGCTCTCCCACAGCGGCTGCAGCATGTGCCAGTCGGCGGGCGCACTCGCGATGCCTTCGGCGAATGCGTCGGCCAGGGCCTGGGTGGCGGCGGCCACGCCACCGGAGGTGTCGATGACGGTGCCGCAGCGGATCAGGGACGTGTCGGCGTCCGGGTAGCTGTGGTGCACGGCGAGAAGGGTCGCGCCGGTCTCGATGGCGAGTTTCGCCGGCCCCGCGGGCATCCGCGTCCGCTCCCCGAAGAGTTCGACGGGCACCCCGCTGTGCGACAGGTCGCGGTCGCTCATCAGGCAGACGATGCCGCCCGCGCGCAGCCGATCGGCGAGGAGCCGGAAGGGCGGCTGCTCGCCGCCGGTGAGCGGGAAGACCTCGAAGCCGAGCGACTCCCGGTAGGCGACGAACTGGTCGAACAGCGACTCCGGCTTGAGCCGTTCGGCGACGGTGGCGAACTGTCCGTAGTGCGCGACCAGCCACACCCCGCAGATGTCCCAGTTGCCCGAGTGCGGCAGCGCCATCACCACGCCCTTACCGGACGTGCAGACCTCGTCGACCACGCGGCGGTCGTGGTCGGACATCCGCACACTGGCCACGATGTCGGCGGGATCGGTGGTCGGCAGCCGGAAGGCCTCTCGCCAGTACCGCGCATACGAGCGCATCGCCTGTTCGACGAGTGCGTCGGGCACCTGCTCCGGCGTCGTGCCGACCACCCGCGCAAGATTTTTGCGCAACTGCTCCGGCCCCCCGCCGCGCCGGCCGGCGACGGTCCCGACGGCGTCGAAGACACTGCGGGCCACCGACTCCGGCGCCCAGCGGACGGCCGCCCACCCGGCGCGATAACCGAAGTCGGAAGCGTACTCGGCGAGCTTGTCGAGCACGATCACGCCTCCCCGTCGCCGGTGCGGCCGGACTCGTCCGGGCCGTCATCCGTGCCGGCCTCGTCCGGAACGGCGATGGGGATCAGATCGCGGGCGCCCGGCGAGCAGTAGATGGACCACATCCGCTGACCCACGGTGATCACCGACAGCACCGCGAGCGCCCACATCGCGACGTGGATCGCCCACCACCAGTGCAGGCCGGGGAAATCGGTGAAGCCGGCGCCGACCAGGACGATGATGAGCCGGTCGGGCCGCTCGATGAGGCCGCCGTCGCCGTACAGCCCGGCGGCCTCGGCACGCGCCTTGGCGTAGGAGATGACCTGCGAGGTCACCAGGCAGATCAGCGTCGCGATCAACAGCGGACGGTGCGGCGCGGTGAAGGCCGCCCACCAGGCGAGCGCTCCGAATATCGCGCCGTCGGCGATCCGGTCGCAGGTGGCGTCGAGCACCGAGCCGAATCTGGTGCCTCCGCCGCGGGCGCGGGCCATCGCGCCGTCGAGCATGTCGAACATCACGAACGCCCACGTGACGAGGGCGCCCGCGAAGAGGTAACCCTGCGAGAAGAGGGCGATCGAGGCCCCGACCGTGATGACGGTGCCGACGAGAGTCATCGCGTCCGGGGTCAGCCCGGTGCGGATGAGCGCACGGCCGATCGGCAAGGTGACCTTGGAGACCGAGGCCCGTCCGAGGATGCTGAGCATTTCCGTCCTTAAGAAAGTTCGTTCCACGCCTGTGCCAGCAGCGCGCGCGTCTGCTGGAGGAGTTGCGGAAGCACCTTCGTGTCCCCCACGACGGTGATGAAGTTCGAGTCGCCCGTCCATCGCGGGACGACGTGCTGGTGCAGGTGTTCCGACAGCGAGCCGCCGGCCGGCGCCCCCAGGTTGAGTCCGACGTTGAACGCATCCGGATTCGAGACCGACTTGATGACCCGGATCAGCCGCTGCGTGAACGCCATCAGCTCGAGGCTCTCCTCGGGAGTGAGATCCTCGAGGTCGGCCACCTGACGGTACGGGACCACCATGGCGTGGCCGGGGTTGTACGGGTACAGGTTCAGCACCACGTACACCGACTCCCCGCGCGCGACGATCAGCCCGTCCTCGTCCGACATCCGCGGGATGTCGAGGAACGGGTGCCCGGTGAGTTCACCGCCGTCGACCGCCCGCCTGGGCGCGGCCGCGGTGATGTAGCTCATGCGGTGCGGCGTCCACAACCGCTGCAGGTGATCCGGATCGGTCATCGCCGCTGCTCCCTCATCGACGCTTGCGTGCGGCATCGAGGAAGTCCTGCATGGTGGCGGCGGTCGGCGAATCGTTGCGGCGCGACTCCTCCCACTCGTCGATCGCCACGATCGCGTCGTCGACGGGCACCCCGTTGAGCTGGGTTCCGTCGCGGAACCGGAAGCTCACGGCGTTCGCCTCCACGTCCCGCTCGCCGGCGAGCAGCATGAACGGCACCTTGGCGGTGGTGTGGTTGCGGATCTTCTTCTGCATCCGGTCGTCGGAGAAGTCCACCTCGGCGCGCACCCGTCGGCCCTTGAGGCGCCGGACGACGCCCTGCAGGTGGTCGGCGAAGGCGTCGGCGACCGGGATGCCGACCACCTGCACCGGCGACAGCCACACCGGGAACGCGCCCGCGTAGTGCTCGGTGAGGACGCCGAAGAACCGCTCGATGGAGCCGAACAGCGCGCGGTGGATCATCACCGGTCGCTTCTTGGTGCCGTCGGAGGCGGTGTACTCGAGTTCGAAGAGCTCGGGCTCGAAGAAGTCGAGCTGCAGGGTGGACATCTGCCATGTGCGGCCCAGCGCGTCCTTGACCTGAACGGAGATCTTGGGCCCGTAGAACGCGGCGCCGCCCGGATCGGGAACCAGCTCCAGACCGGAGGCCTCGCCGACCTGACGCAGAGTCTGTGTCGCCTCGTCCCAGACCTCGTCCGATCCGACGTACTTCTCCGGATCCTTGGTGGAGAGCTCCAGGTAGAAGTCGTCGAGACCGTAGTCCTTGAGCAGTTGCAGCACGAAGTTCAGCGTGGTGGTCAGCTCTTCGACCACCTGCTCCTGCGTGCAGTAGATGTGCGCGTCGTCCTGCGTGAAGCCGCGGGCCCGGGTGAGACCGTGCACCACGCCGGACTTCTCGTACCGGTACACCGAACCGAACTCGAACAGCCGCAGCGGGAGTTCACGGTACGACCGCCCGCGCGACCGGTAGATCAGGTTGTGCATCGGGCAGTTCATCGGCTTGACGTAATAGTCCTGGCCGGGCTTGCGGACGGTGCCGTCGTCGTTGTACTCGGCGTCGAGGTGCATCGGCGGGAACATGCCGTCGGCGTACCAGTCGAGGTGCTTCGACACCTCGAACAGATGCCCCTTGGTCAGATGCGGCGTGTTGACGAACTCGTAGTCGGCGGCAGCGTGCTGCTCGCGCGAGTAGTCCTCCATCTCCTTGCGGATGATGCCGCCCTTGGGGTGGAAGACGGGCAGACCCGAACCGAGTTCGTCGGGGAAACTGAACAGGTCCAGTTCGGCGCCGAGCCGGCGATGGTCGCGCTTCTCGGCCTCGGCGAGACGGTCCAGGTAGGCGTCCATCGCCTCGGTGGACTCCCAGGCGGTGCCGTACACGCGCTGGAGGTCGGCGAGCGACTGATCGCCGCGCCAGTAGGCGGCCGAGCTGCGCGTCAGCTTGAAGGCGGCGATGTACTTGGTGGTCGGCACGTGCGGGCCGCGGCACAGGTCGCCCCAGATCTTCTCCCCGGTCCGCGGATTGAGGTTGTCGTAGGCGGTGAGCTCGCCGCCGCCGACCTCCATCACCTCGGCGTCGTCGGCCGCGCCCTTGTCGTCGATCAGTTCGAGCTTGAACGGCTCGTCCGCAAGCTCGGCCCGCGCCTGGTCCTTCGACTCGTAGACGCGGCGGGAGAACCGCTGACCGGACTTGATGATCTTCTTCATCTGCTTCTCGAGAGCCTTGAGGTCCTCGGGGGTGAAGGGATCGTCCACCTGGAAGTCGTAGTAGAAGCCGTCGGTGATCGGCGGCCCGATGCCCAGATGCGCCTTCGGGTTCAGCTCCTGGACGGCCTGCGCCAGCACGTGCGCGCACGAGTGGCGGATCACCGCGCGTCCGTCCTCCGAGTCCGCGGTGACGGGCTCGACCAGCGTGTCGGTCTCCGGCGCCCACGACAGGTCGCGCAGCGTGCCGTCGGCCTCGCGGACGACGACCACCGCCTGCGGTCCCTTGTTGGGCAGTTCGACACCGTCGGGCAGATCCGCGTCCCGCATGGCGGCGCCGGCGGTAGTGCCCGCCGGAACCCGGACGGTCTCGGGCAGGCGGGCTCTTTCGGCAGCGACGTTGTCGGGCACGGTCGTGATTCCTCTATTCGGTGTCGAGAGGGGCGGCTGCCGCATGTCGGTCACGGACACGCGGCACGGTCGCGTTGAATCGTATCGCGCGCATCCCGTCGCACATCCACAGAGTGACCGCGATCGTGATCAGGAGCAACAGGACATACGCCCCGCTGCCCGCCAAACGGAACGGCAGTTCCCACGCCGGGCCGATCGGGGCCCGGAGGAACCGGAACACACCGAACGAGAGTTTGATGTCCTCGTGCCCGTGGGGGCCGACGACGGTGACCCGATGCCACCAGGTGAACGTCAGCGCCACCACCGTGGCCGGTGCCAGCCACCACAGCCACGTGACCGGGCGGCGCCGGTCGGCCGCGTCGAAGCAGTGCACCACCGCCACCATCAGCAAGGGCACCACCCACACCCAGTGATGTCCCCAGGAGAAGGGCGAGACCGCGCACGAGGTCATGCCGGTGATGCTCAACGCGAGCAGTTCCTGGCCGGCGCGGTGGGCCGCGTACGCCGCCCACAGACCGAGCAGTCCGACGACCACACCCACCGGAATCCACAGCCAGCTCGGCGTGTGCCCGAGTCCCATGGGCACCAGTCGGGCGAAGAAGCCGTTGAGCGACTGATTGGCCGGGTGGTCCATCGGCCCGATCCGCCCGGTCTGCGAGAGGCTGTCGGTCCAGAACCCCCACGCCTCCGAACCGAGGATGGCCAGACCGATGGCGATGGTGACGCCGAAGGTGACGACCGCCGTCACCGCGGCGCGCCATTGCCTGGTGATCAGCAGGTACGCGGTGAAGAAGATCGGGGTCAGTTTGATACCGGCGGCGAGCCCGACGCCGATTCCGCGCATCCGCTCGCTTCGCCGCACCTGATCCGCGATCACGATCAGCGCCAGCACCAGGTTGATCTGACCGTTCCAGAACGTGGTGTGGACCGGTTCGAGACCGATCACCGACACCGCGAACAGAACGACGAAGGCGACGAATCGCCCGTCGATCCGGAACCGCAGCGAGCGCAGCGAGACCGCGACCAGACCCAGCAGGCACACGACGTTGCCGACGTTCCACAGGAACTGGGCGGAGTGCTCGGGGATCCAGGCCAGCGGCACCAGGATGATCGCGGCGAACGGGGTGTAGGTGAATTGCCACACCTTGTACACAGGGAGGTCGTAGAGCGGGCGTCCGTCCCACACCGCCGCGGCCCCTCCGCGGTAGACGCGCGTGTCGATGCCCATGTTGAAGAGTCCGAACACCGGGTGGTCGAACGGCGCCACCCAGATGTTCCAGGCGATGATCAACGCCGCACCGACAGCGGCCAGTGCCACCATCGACCATGTCACCGGACGTGTATCCGCCCCGCTGATTTTCACTCGGCGATAATACGTCCGGTCCGTCCGCCGAGGCGGTACGGCGCACAGGGGTGTCGGACCAGGGTTCTTTGTCGAGTTCGACCCGTCCGCGCCCTCCGCCCGGCGACGCTGGCCATACTGGCATCCGGTGCCGGCGTCCGGCACGCATGAGACACGAGCACGCGCCCGCACGGGGCCGTCGCTCGGGAAGGGAGCCGTTCCAGGTGAGTGGAGCACACGCGGCCCGGCCGGGCGCCGATCTCGTCCGGCTCGCCGCATCGTCGATGCGCAACCGCCGCGCGATCGTCGCCGGAGTGATCCTCGCCCAGATCCTGGCGATGGCCGCGAGCCTGGCCCAGCCCACCTTCAACGCGCTCATCATCGACAACGGAGTGGTGGCGGGCGATGTTCCGTACATCGAACGGATGGGCGCGATCATGCTGGCGGTCGCGATCGGCGGACTGGTCGCCTCGCTCGCCGCCATCGCGCTCGGCGCGGCGCTCTCGGCGGGCACGTCAGCCGACCTGCGTCGATCGGTGTACCGGCACGTCGCCGACTTCTCCACAGCCACCTATCACGAACTCGGAACGCCCACGCTCCTGACTCGGACCTCCCTCGACACCTCGGTGGTCGGACAGGCGGTGTTCCTGACCACCAGCGTCGCGGTGGCGGCACCGCTGGTGACCGTGGGTGCGATCGCCATGTCGCTGCGGGAGTCGGTGCGTCTGGCACCCGTCATCGTCGTCACCGCCATCGTGCTGAGCATCGGCATCGGGATCTTCGTCGTCTATGTCACGCCCCTGGCCACGCGCGTCCAGGGTGCGGTCGACCGCGTCAACCGGGTGCTGCGCGAACAACTCGGCGGCACCCGGATCATTCGCGCGTTCCGTCGCGAGCGGGCCGCCAGCACCCGGTTCTCCGAGGTCAATCGCGATCTGACGGCTCTGGTCCGCAGGGTCGCGGCACTGCAGTTGATGCTGCTGCCCGGGGTCCTGTTGATCGCGAATCTGGCGAGCGTCGCCACCAGCCTTTTCGGCGCCCGTCTGATCGAGGACTCGCATCTGACGATCGGTGGCCTCACGGCGTTCACCGGGTACCTGATGCAGATCGTCGCGGGTATCACGGTGTTCATCGCACTGGCCGGAATGCTCCCCCGCGCCCGCGCCAGCGCCACCCGCCTGTCGGCCGTGATCAACCGTCCCGCGGGCCTGGACGACGACGGGACCGCCGTCGTCGAGGGTCCGTTGCCGCTGACCTTCCGGTCGGCGACCGTGCGGTACGAAGGTGCAGATCACCCGGCCGTCGACGCGGTCTCGCTGAAGTGCCTGCCGGGGACGGTGACCGCCGTGATCGGCGGCACCTCCAGCGGCAAGTCGTCGCTGCTCGCGCTGGTGCCGAGACTGCTCGACCCCGCATCCGGGACCGTGGAGGCCGGCGGCGTCCGACTCGGGGCGTGGCACCTGCCCGACCTGCGCGCGGCCGTCGCCCACGTGGGCCAGGGTCAGTCACTGGTGGCGGGCACGGTCGAATCGAATCTCCGCCTCGGCGACGCCGAGGCCGACGACGACCGTCTCTGGCGCGCCCTCGAGGCGGCTCAGATGGCGACGACCGTCGTCGACCGCGGCGGACTCTCCACCGAGGTGGCGCAGGGCGGATCCAACTTCTCCGGCGGACAGCGGCAGCGGCTCGCGGTGGCACGCGCGCTGGTGAGGCGACCGCGGATCCTGTGCCTGGACTCGGCGTTCTCGGCGATGGACCGCAGTACCGCCGAATCGGTGCTCTCGGGAATCCGGGCCACGCTGCCCGAGGCGACGATTCTGCTGGCCGACCAGCAGGTGGACAACGTCCGCTCCGCAGACCTGATCGGGGTGCTCGACGCCGGCCGGATCGTCGCGACCGGACGCCACGAGGACCTGCTCACCCGATGCGCCGTGTACCGCGAGTTCGCCCAGGCGCAGGCCGCTCCTGCTCCTGCTCCTGCTCCTGGGGGTCCGACTGTGGCGACGGGGGTCTCACGATGAGGATCGTCCGCGCGCTGCGCGAGTTCCGGCGTTTCCTCGGCTCCGACCGCAGGCTGAGCTTCGCGCTGGTCCTGTCGGTGGTCGCCGCCCTGTCGACGGTCACCGTGCCGGTGCTCCTGGCCCGCCTCACCAACATCATCTTCTCCGGCGCCGTGAGCACCAGGCTGCCCGCGGGCGACACTCGGGAGCAGGCCGTCGAGCAACTCCGCAGAAGCGGGCAGGGCGATCTCGCCAACGTGGTCGAGACCACCGGCGCGGTACCGGGCGCCGGGATCGACTGGGACCGGCTGTGGGCCGCCGCCGCAGTCGCGTTGATCGCCATCGCCCTGGTCACGATCACCCGCATCGGCAGCGGCCTGCTCGTGAACAGCGCGGTTCAGGACGCGATCCGCACCATCCGCGAACGGGTGGAGCGCAAGATCCACCGTCTGCCGGTCTCCCGACTCGAGGGCGGTCGGCGCGGCGAGGTGCTCAACGCGATGACCGTCGACGTCGACAACATGTCGACGGTGATCGGCCCGCTCTTCGTCCAACTGCCGGTGCTGGTGCTCACCGTGGTGGCGGTGGCGGTCGCGCTGATCCTGCTCTCCCCCTTCTTCGCCCTCATCGCCTTCGCCACGATCCCGGTCACCGCGGCCCTGGCGTTCACGGTGGTCCGGTTCGCCCGCCCGCACATGCAGGCGCAGTGGCGGACCACCTCGTCGATCAGCGCACACATCGAAGACGTCTACGGTGCCCACGACATGATCGCCGCGTACGCCGGACATCCGCAGACTTCGCGGGAGTTCGACGCGCTCAACCGCCGGCTGGAACGCGCGGCGCGCAGCGGGCAGGCGTGGAGCGGCTCCATCACCCCGGTCCTCACCTTCTGCAACGCCCTGGTGTTCGTGATCATCGCGGTCCTCGGTGCGCTCAAGATGCTCGACGGCGCCGTCACGCTCGGGACCCTGCAGGCCGTCGTGATGTACACTCAGCAGCTCTCGGCCCCGATGACGGAGTTGTCGAGCACGCTGCCGACCCTGCAGTCGGGCTTCATCTCATTCGGTCGCGTGCGCACGTTCCTGGGCGCCGACGAGGAGTCCGAGCCCGCGGTCGACGATGAGCCGGTCGCCGCTCCCGGACGGCACACGCTTCCGCCGACGGTCGCCTTCGAGCGCGTGCACTACTCCTATGCCGACGGCAGCCCCGTACTGCGCGGAATCGACCTGACGCTGCCCGCCGGACGCACCACCGCGCTGGTCGGCGCCACCGGGTCGGGCAAGACCACACTCACCGGGCTGCTGCAGCGGTTCGCCGACCCGACCGCCGGACGGATCCTGATCGACGGCGAGGACATCGCGGGGATGTCGCGCTCGAAGGTGCGGTCGATGATGGCGGTGGTGACGCAGGATCCGTGGTTGTTCAGCGCGACGGCGGGCGAGAACGTCGACTACGGACGCCCCACCGATGGCCGGGCGGTCGACGAAGCGATGGTCGACTCGCTGCTGGCAGGGCTGCCGAGCGGACCCGAGACGCCGGTCTCCGGCGACAGCACCCTGCTCAGCGCGGGCGAGAAACAGCTCATCACGGTCGCGCGCGCGCTCGCCGCCGACCCCGACATCCTCATCCTCGACGAGGCCACCAGCGCCGCGGACCCGCGCACCGAACTCATCATCGGCCGTGGTCTGGAGGCACTGCGGAACCGCACCACCACGCTCATCGTCACCCACCGGTACTCCACACTCGCGACCGCCGACACGATCGCAGTGCTCGCCGACGGCAGGATCATCGAGCACGGTTCGGCCTCGGAGCTGCTGGCTGCGGGCGGTGAGTTCGCCCGAATCTACGGGCGCGGCCCGACCTGATGTTCGACAAGGGCCGATAGCGGACACGGAATGTGCAAGTATGTGACCAGCCTCATTGCCTGATTGGGCTCCGCTCGCCTGACAGGGCTCCGCGAAAGGCTCCGCTCCCCCGCCCCGACGACAGGAACTCCGAACCGTGATCCGCAGACCCTCCCGAATCGCCCTCGCCGCCACGGCGGCCGCCCTCATCGTCGGAGGCGCGAGCCTGCCGGCCGCGCCCGTCTCGGCCGCGCCGGCCTCCGCGCTGGTGTCGTCCAGCGCCACCGGTCCCACCAGCACCGACATCGTGGTGCACTCGGCGGCGATGAACCGCGACATACCGCTGACCGTCCTTCTGCCGAAGGACCGGTCGCGGCCCGCCGGCGTGCTCTATCTCCTCAACGGGGCCGGTGGCGGCGAGGACTCCGCGACCTGGCAGGGCAAGACCGACGTCGTGAACTTCTTCGCACAGAAGAACGCCTACGTGGTGATTCCGATGAAGGGCGCGTTCAGCTACTACACGGACTGGCTCAAGCCCGACGAGAAGCTCGGCGTCAACAAGTGGTCGACCTTCCTCGGCGAGGAACTGCCCGCAGTCATCGACAGCACCTACTCCACCAACGGCCGGAACGCCATCGCCGGCATCTCCTCGTCGGCCACCTCGGTGCTGAACCTGGCGATCGCCCACAAGGGTCTGTATCGCACCGTCGCCGCCTACAGCGGCTGCGCGGCCACCTCCACCCAGCCCGGCCAGACGTATGTGCGGCTGGTGGTCGAGACCCGCGGCGGCGGCGACGCCCGGAACATGTGGGGGCCGTACAACGGTCCCCTGTGGCGTCAGAACGATCCGGTGGTGAACGCCGCCGGGCTGCGCGGCGTCTCGCTGTACCTGAGCGCCGCGACCGGTCTGCCCGGCAAGTACGACACCCCGCAGTACGTCCCGGACTCGGCGACGCTCACCGACCAGATCGTCGTCGGCGGCGCGATCGAGGCGGCGACCCGTCAGTGCACCGAGGACCTGGCCGCGAAACTGGGCCGTCTCCGCATTCCGGCGACGGTCGACCGTGTTCCGGCCGGTTCGCACTCCTGGAAGTACTGGCAGGACCAGCTGCACAAGTCCTGGCCGCAGATCGCCCGCGGTATCGGCGCCTGACTCCGGGCGCGGCTCAGATCTCCGGCCAGTGGTGTTCCAGGCCGGCGAGGATGAAGTCGATCTTGGTGTCGACCGCCCCGCGGTCGATCCACGAGTCGTCCGGACGCAGAGCGGTGTCGCCCGCACCGAGCGCCCGGCGGATCCGGTCCAGTCCGGAGTCGCCGCGCTCGTCTACCGCGCGCATCGACTCCACCGACAGGTGCGAGGCGAATACCGAGTCGCCCAGAAAGTCCAGGGCGAACATCGCCTGGCCGCGGGTCTTCCCCTCCGCCGCCAGGGCCGCGACGTAGGCGGCGAAGACGTGCTCGATCCGTGACGGCGCCGGTGCGAAGGCGTATACGAGCAACGCGAGGCCGGGGAAGTCGTCGCAGACTCGCCAGCACTCGTCGGCCCACAACCGCAGTACGTCGCGCCATCGGCTGCCCGGCTCCGGCAGCGCGATGGTCGCCCCTGCCGCGTCGAGGCAGGCGATCACCAAGTCGTCGCGCGAGGGGAACAGCCGATAGATGGCAGCCGTCACGACGCCGAGCCGTTCGGCGACCGCCGAGAGCGTGAACCGGTCGATGCCCTCGGCGATCGCCGCGGCGACCACGTCGTCGGCGGTGAAGGCGGGCTTGCGCCCCACCTTCCGTCCGCCGCGGACGGGCCGGTTGTCCGGTGAGCTTGAACCCTGCACCGGTCCAGATTAGTCGGCGACGATCCGCCACCCCTGCGCACTGTGCAGCCGGTTCCAGAAGTGCGAGTACGTGCCGTCCTGGGCCAGGAGTTGCTCGTGCGTGCCTTGCGCCTCCACTCGCCCGTCGTCGGTGAGCGCCACGATCTGGTCGGCCGCGGCGATCGTCTCCAGACGATGCGCGATGATCAGCACGGTGGCCTGCGTGCGCAATCGTTCGACGGCAGCGACGATGTTCGCCTCGTTCTCCACATCGAGCGCCGAGGTGGCCTCGTCGAGCAGCACGATCGGTGACCGTTTCAGCAATGCCCGTGCGATGGCGACTCGTTGCCGTTCGCCTCCGGAGAGTGCTCGCCCACCTTCCCCCACCCGCGAATCCCAGCCGTCCGGGAGCCGCTCGGCGATCTCGGTGACGCCGGCCAGGTCCGCCGCCGCGCGGATCTCATCCCGCGACGCGCCGCTCCGGCCGACTGCGACATTGGCCTCAAGGGTGTCGTCGAACAGATAGACGTCCTGGAATACCAGCGACAACTGCCCCATCAGTTGCTCGGTGGTCTGCTCGGTCACCGGCACGCCGCCGACCTTCACCGTGCCGGCGTCGACGTCATGGAAGCGGCTCACCAGTCTGATCAGCGTGGTCTTGCCGCTGCCGGAGGGACCGACCAGGGCCACCATCGCACCGGCGGGCACCCGGAGCGAGACGTCGCGCAGGACCGGATCCTGGTCGGAGTGGTAGGCGAAACTCACCCGGTCGAGTTCGATCGAGCCGGGAGCGGTCAACTCGGCCGGAGACGGCGGCTCAGGCAGCGGTTCGGCGGTGAGCACCTCGTCGATGGCGTCGAGAAGCGGCCGCCGAGATTCAAGGCTCATCGCGCTCTCGGTGATGGTGGAGAGGGTGGAAGTGAAGCGCAGTGCGAAACCGACGAACGCCAGCGCCGGAATCGGTTCGAGCGCCCCCGAGACGGCCAGCGCTCCGGTGATGGAGATCAGCGCGACGATCACTCCCTGGGTCGCCATGCCGGAGAGCAACAGACCGGCGGTCTCGATCCACTGTGCTCTTCTTCGGGCGCGGAGGGTGTCACCGAACGCGGCGTCCAACGGTGCGAACGAGCGGCCTCGACCGCACGATCGCAGTGCGCCCTGGCACTGCGCGTACTCGACGATGCGGTTCGCCAGATTCACCTCTTCCGGCTCGTGAATCCGCTCGCCACTGCGCATCAACGCAGTCGACGCCAGGGTGATGATCACGAACACCGGTGCGGCGATCGTCAGAATCAGACCGAGCCACGGATTCCAGAACCACGACGCCACCACGATCACGATCGCCGCAGTGATCCGCGAGACCAGCGGGCCGATCATGTGGGCGAAGATCTCGCCCGCCATCATCAACTCCGACGAGACCATCCGCGACAATCGGCCGGACAGCGGGCGTGCGAACCAGCCCAGCGGCTGTCTCGACACCTGGTCGCCCACCAGCCGGTGAATGCTGTGGAGGAAGTCCAGAGCGACCGCGTACGTGCGCCGCTCCTGAATGTAGATGAGCGCGAAGGCTGCCACCGCGAGCACTGCGAAGACGATCAGCCATCCCGCGGTTCCCGATCCTCACACCCGTTCGCCGGATGCAAGCGAGCTGATGGCTGGGAGCAACGCGACCAGGGCCAGACCTTCGACCAGACCGGCCAGCACTGCGGCCAGCAACGCCGGGGCCAGCGCCTCGGGCGCGGAGACCATCCGCTTCATCCGCGGGATGATGTCGATCAGTGGCAGGTTCATCATTTCTCGCCTTCCTCGACCGACTCCCACAGGCGGGCGTAGCCGGGCTCGCCGAGGAGGTCGTCGTGCGTGCCGGTTGCGAGCACGCGCCCTCTGTCCACGAGCACGATCTGATCGACGCCCTCGACCACCTCGGGTCGGTGCGCCACCAGAAGCACTGTCTTGTCGCGGGCCAGATCACTGAGCGCCTGCTGGATCTGGTGCGTGGACTCCGGATCGGTGAGCGCGGTGGCCTCGTCCAGGATGAGGACGGGGGCGTCGACCAGTACGGCACGCGCGATGGCGATGCGCTGCGCCTGACCGCCGGAGAGCCCGCTCGCCGAGCCGTAGACGGTGTCGAAGCCGTCCGGGAGACTTTCGATGTCGTCGAGGATCCGGGCGGCACGGGCGGCTGCGCGGATCTGTTCGTCGGTCGCGTCCGGCCGGCCGAGGGCGATGTTGTCGCGGAGCGAGATCGACGGCAGTTGCGGTTCCTGCAACACGAAGCTCACGTGCTGGTAGAGGTGGTCGATCTCGGCGATCGGTACGCCGCCGAGGCGGATCTGCCCCGCGAAGGGATCGTCGAAGCGCGCCAGCAGAGTCGCGATGGTCGACTTGCCCGAGCCCGAAGGGCCGATCAGCGCGGTGATCGTGCCCTCGCGGAGGGTGAACGAGACGTCGTCGAGTGCCAGGTCCGCTCCCGGCCCGCCGTACGAGTAGCTGACGTGGTCGAATTCCACGTCGTGTCCTTCGGGCTGGGCGCGAACACCGTCGTCGTCGAGGGTCGGGGTTTCGAGCAGGTCGGTGAGACGCCGCGCGGACGCGCCCGCCATCTGCGATGACCACATGGAGTTCATCAGCACCTCGATGCCGTACGGGACCAACAATGCGATGAGCGAGGTGGCGAGCACGTCGGCCGTGGTGACCTCGCCGCGGTGCACCAGCCAGGCGCCGCCGCCGATGTTGATCAGCAGTACCAATGGGACCGCGAGCAGGGAGGTACCCAGCGAACTGACTCGAAGAAGCGGCTTCACCCAGGCGTAGTAGAAGGCCTGGAAATCGCCGGCGGCCTCCTGATAGGCGCTGTGCGCGCGGCCCACCCGTCCGAATGCCTTCACCACCGTGATACCCGTGACGAACTCGACCATCCGTGCCGAGACCACGCTGAGCTTGGCGTCCATCTCAACGGTCTTCTCCGCCATGCCGCGCATTCCCAACGCCATCGCGGCGGCGTACAGGGGAACCGTCGCTATGGCCAGCAGACCCAGCCGCCAATCGATGACGAACGCGTAGGCCGTCAACGCCAGTGGCATCACCACGGCCTGGGTGCCGTCGACTGGCTGGTGGGCGATGAGGTGGTGGATGGTTCCGATATCGTCTTGCAGCGATTTGCGCACGCGGCCGGAGTTCGTCGACGTGAACCATGTGAGCGGCACACGCGAGAAACGTTCCACCATCCGCAGGCGGATCGTATGCCCCAGTCGGATGTCCGCGAAGTGGGTGACGCCCAGTGCCACGAAATAGACGGCGAGCCGCAGGGTGAAGGTGACGATCAGGATCTCGATCCAATGGTTCACCTCATCGCCGTCGACGGGTGCCTCCGCACGGGCCGCATCGAGCAGGACCTCGCCGATGTGCACCAGCGCGACGTACGGGACCACTGCGAGCACACCCGAGATCACCGCGAGTCCACGACCGAGCGCCAGTTGCGGGGCCACCGGGCGCATCAGTTCGCGGAGCGCGCGGGAGTCCTCGCGCTGCTGAACCTTCGGATCGGTCGGCGGGTCGTCGGCGGTCTGCACCGGTGGCGCTTCCAGCGTCGTCATATCGCTCCTCACGCATGTGTCTTAGGTTTGCCATACCTATTAATGAAGTGCGTTCAGAATAGGGTCGATGCGAAGTCGTGGCAAGCCCCCGAGCGGGGCGAAAGTAGAGAGAAAGGAGGCACTCGCTGGACCGAGATCTGCGAAACAGCAGGAGGAGAGGCGGAACGTCGTCGAGTCGCGATCGCGCTCGCGCGTCGAGTGGCAAGTCGCGCGTCGAACAGCAAGAAGACCCGCAGTAACCTGCGGGTCTTCTTCTTGTGGTCCCGGCTGGGATCGAACCAGCGACCTCCCCGGTGTGAACGGGACGCTCTTCCACTGAGCCACGGGACCGTATCGAGTTATGAACGACCTGCGTCGGTCGCACGAGAAAACAGATTACACATCGCGGCCGACGGCACCAAATCCCCCGCTCGAGAGCCGGGAACACTCGCGAGGAACGGTCGCGAGCCCGTCTCCGGGGTGCCAAGAACGCTCCCATCTGCGGAATCACATCCATGTAAGTCGCTGACCTCACGATTTGTCTTGACGACATACGTGCCGCTAGTGTTCTTCTCGCTGGTGAGCAACGCCCACAAGGCAGCTCACCGGTATGCGGATGTAGCGCAGCTGGTAGCGCATCACCTTGCCAAGGTGAGGGTCGCGGGTTCGAATCCCGTCATCCGCTCGGAAAGATCACCTGGTGGCGTGGCCGAGTGGTGAGGCAACGGCCTGCAAAGCCGTGCACACGGGTTCGATTCCCGTCGCCACCTCCACCGAACACCGGTACCGAGTTCGAGTAACGGCACCAACTCAATAAGACCCGCGCGATTAGCTCAGTGGGAGAGCGCTTCCCTGACACGGAAGAGGTCACAAGTTCAATCCTTGTATCGCGCACCAGATCCGACAGCGAGGCCCGGCGACCGCCGGGCCTCGTCTCGTTGTCCGACCCTCATGCTGTGCTGTGTCCATGACACTGATGCTCGTCGCCGCCGCACTCGTCGTGGTCGCCGTGGCGATCCTTGTCCGGCAGCCCGCGTCCGGCAGTTCCGATTACCGCCCGCGCGATGCCCGACGCTCCGACGGCGACGACCGACGCCCGCTTCGCCGCCCACGGCCCGTTCGAGACGCACTGGCTCGGCGACTCACGACGCACACCGAGCGTCTCCGCGAGTCGCGCCGAATCCGCAAGCAGCAGTACGACGACGCCGCCCGGGCCGCCGCGGATGCGGGCGGCCCGGACCCGTGCGGCGAGACGGTGTTCGGCGAGACAGCCCGCGACGGAACGGTGTCCGGCCACCTGGCGCTGGCGCTGGACACCTGGAGAGGTCGTGACTTCACCCTGCGCGCCCGAGCGGTCGGCTTGAGTTGGCTCCCTTTCGTCGAACCGCCCGAGCACGTGGAGACCGCTGAGATCGCCGACATGCGACTGCGCCGGCGCTACCGACCGGACTCCGAAGAGCAGGCCGCGCTACGGCTGATGCAGGCGGACGAGAACGGCCGGCTGGCGGTGCTGGCCGCCGTGGTGGCGGCGCGGCTGCACCAGAACCCGGCATGGCACGACGATCTGCTGGATCGATACCAGGCCCGCATCGACCTCGACGCCGAGGTTCGGACGGTCGCCGAGTCCGCCGCCGCGATTCGCAGGGCGCGCCGAATCCTCGGTTCGCAGCCCCTCGGCCCCCGCGCATCCGATCCGGAGATCGTCAACGCCTACATCGACAAGTCGAGCGGCCTGGACCAGCGCGCCGACGCCCTCACGGATCGAGTCCTGGCGTTCCTGACGTACGCCGAGGGCGCCGACCGCGCCAGAGAACAGCTCGACCGACGTGCCTGGCTCGACGCCACTGGCCCGATCGACGACTTCGAGTCCCGGGTCGACGCCGCATTCGACCGGAGCGTCGCCGACCATCTCCGTCAGCGAGCCGCCGACGTCACCGCATTCGCCGCGAGCGACCTCGGAGCGTCCGAGGCGGAGCGGCTGATCTGGCGGAGTCCACGGTCCGACGGGGACCCCGGTTTGCAAATGTCGCCGCCGTACCGCTAGTGTTTGTTCTCGCCGGTGAGCGACAGCGTCCACAAGACGAGTTCACCGGCATGCGGATGTAGCGCAGCTGGTAGCGCATCACCTTGCCAAGGTGAGGGTCGCGGGTTCGAATCCCGTCATCCGCTCGGAAAGATCACCTGGTGGCGTGGCCGAGTGGTGAGGCAACGGCCTGCAAAGCCGTGCACACGGGTTCGATTCCCGTCGCCACCTCCACCGAACACCGGTACCGAGTTCGAGTAACGGCACCAACTCAATAAGACCCGCGCGATTAGCTCAGTGGGAGAGCGCTTCCCTGACACGGAAGAGGTCACAAGTTCAATCCTTGTATCGCGCACCACGCAGACGAAGCCCGCCGGGATCCGGCGGGCTTCGTCGTTCCCGGTTCTGGCAGGATTGACGGCGTTCCGCTTCGGCCGGACCGCCCCTCGAACCCCACTGCAAAGGACCGGACTCCAGTGCCCAGCCTCGCGATGCTGTTCCAGAGCCGACTCGATCCCGCACTCTCCGCCGAGCGCCTCGCCGCACAGATGCTCAGCGACTTCCCGGACCTGGACGCCGATCTGCTGAGCGTCGGCGACGCTGCTGCCGGGTCGGGGGCGGCCGACGACGCCGACTCGCCCCTGGCGTTGGCGTACGGCGACCGGCAGATCTTCCTGATGGGGATCGCGGCACCGGTGGGCGACGACCTCGCCGAGATCGCCCAGTACAGCCGGCTGTGGCCCGATCACACTCCGGCGCCCGCCGACTACTCGGCGCACACCATCGTCACCGTCGTCCGGCCGGGACATGAGACGAACCATGTCGAGGCGATCGCCGATGCGGTCCTGCTGTCGAAGGTCATCGCTGCCGCGGTGGCACTGTCGGAGTCGATCGTCGCCGTGTACTTCGGCAGCGCGAATCACGTGATCCTGCCTCCGCTGTTCCGCGACCTGGCGATCGAGACGCTCCCCGATCCGATGCTCCCGGCGTGGGTGGCCCTGAACGTCGCGCCGCGACCCGACGGCATCATGACCGGACATACGCGCGGACTCGACATGCTCGGGCTGCCAGACGTCGAGATCGTGCAGTCGCACGAGTCCGCCGAGGACACCTTCGGCCGCATCGTCAACACCGCGATCTACCTTCTCGAGAACGGCCCGGTGATCGGCGACGGCGACACGCTGGGCGCCACGGAGGCCGCCGAGATCGTCGCGCACCACGCGCCGTCGCAGGTCGACGCGGACAAGACCGTCCTGTCGCTGGAGTTCGTCGGAGAGGACTTCCCGGAACCCGAACTCGCCGACGAGCCGGCGCAGCCGAGGAAGCGGCGCTGGTTCGGACGTAAGTAGCACCACCGCAAGTAACACCACCGCAAGTAGCACCACCGCGACGCGGGAACTGTCCGATGCGCCCACTATGGTGTGCACATGAATCTGCGATCCCTCACCGATCTGCGTCCCGGGCAGCGCTTGTCGGGCCGCTGGCGCGAGCCGGTCCACCTCGTCGCGGTGATCCCGAGCGGAGATTCGGCGGCCACGGTGGTCGTCCGCGACGACCGACTGGGCGTCCGCGAGGAGATGCTGTTCGCCGACGACATCGCTGACATCGTCGTCGAGGACGATGTCGAGCGCTCGTGGACCTTCGACGCCGACCCGCGGACGTTCCGCCTCGCGACGGAGGCGCTGCGCATCGCGATGACCGGCGCCCACGACCCGATGGCGGCGGTCGGAACCAGCGACATCTCTCCCCTGCCGCACCAGATCCGCGCGGTGTACGGGGAACTGCTGCCGCGCACTCCCCTGCGCTTCCTGCTGGCCGACGATCCCGGCGCGGGCAAGACGGTGATGGCGGGGCTGTACGCCAAGGAACTGCTGCTCCGGGGCGATCTCGCGCGGCTGCTGATCGTCGCGCCGGGCGGGCTGGTGGAACAGTGGCAGGACGAACTGTCGGAGAAGTTCGGCCTCACAGCCACTCTCCTGACCCGGGATCTGATCAACGCCAGCCCCAGCGGCGACCCGTTCCCGGCCCACCCGTTCATGATCGCCCGCATGGATCAGCTCGCCCGCGACCCCGACCTGATCGGTCACCTCGAGGCGAGCGAGTGGGATCTGGTGGTGGTCGACGAGGCGCATCGCATGTCCGCGTCATGGCAGGGCTGGGACGGCGAGGTCCGGGAGACCGAGCGGTTCAAGCTCGGCCGCGTCCTCGGCGGCGTGGCACGCAACCTGCTTCTGATGACGGCGACGCCGCACGCCGGCAACGACGACAACTTCCAACTGTTCCTCTCCCTTCTCGACGAGGACCGATTCGCCGGCCGCCCGCAGTCGGACGCGGTCGCCGACACCTCCGGCCTCATGCGACGGATGGTCAAGGAGGAACTGCTCACATTCGAGGGCAGGCCGCTGTTCCCCGAACGGATCGCCGAAACCGTTCCCTACGAGCTCTCCGACGGGGAGGCGGAGCTGTACGAGGCCGTCACGCAGTACGTGCGCGTGGAGATGAACCGTGCGGAGAGTTCGCCCGACTCCCCCAAACGCCGCACCGTCGGGTTCGCGCTCACCGTCCTCCAGCGCCGGCTCGCGTCGAGCACCCACGCGGTGCTGCGAAGTCTGCAGCGTCGCCGCGATCGGCTCGCCTCGCGTCGTGCCGACCTGATCGCCGGCCGGATCCCCGTCGACGATCGGATGCCGCTGCCGCCCGCCGACGCCTTCGACGATCCCGACGAATACAGCGCCGAGGAGTACGAGCGCATCGAGGAGGAAGTGGTCGACGCGGCGACCGCCGCACGCACCGTCGCCGAACTCGACACCGAGATCGCGATCCTGGAAGACCTCGTGGCGCTGGCGACCCGTGTGCGCGACCGCGGCATCGACCGGAAGTGGTCGGAGCTGCGTTCACTGCTGACCGATCGAGAACTGTTGCGCGGCAAGGACGGTCGTCCGCGCAAGCTCATCGTGTTCACCGAGCACAAGGACACGCTCGACTACCTCACCGCGCAGATCCGCAATGTGCTCGGTTCCGACGACGCGGTGCTGACGATTCACGGCGGCACGCGGCGCGGCGAGCGCGTCGCGATCCGGGAGCAGTTCACCAACGAACCGTCGCGGCTGGTGCTGGTGGCCACCGACGCCGCCGGCGAGGGGCTCAATCTGCAGGCCGCGCACCTGATGGTCAACTACGACCTGCCGTGGAATCCGAACCGACTCGAGCAGCGCTTCGGCCGCATTCACCGCATCGGGCAGAAGAACGTGTGCCGCCTGTGGAACATCGTGGCCGCCCAGACTCGCGAAGGTCAGGTCTACACGCGTCTGCTCGAGAAGATGGAGCAGCAACGTTCGGCCTACGGCGGCAAGCTGTTCGACGTTCTCGGCGACGAAGCGTTCGCCGGCCGGCCGCTGCGCGACCTGCTGTGGGATGCGGTGCTCTACGGCGACGATCCCGCGCGGATCGACGAGATCGAGCGCATCGTCGACGCCGAGGTGGCTTCCGGCTGCGACACGCTCGTCACCGAGCGCGCACTCGCCCGCGAGACGCTCGATCCGCTCGAGATGGCGCGTCTGCGCCGCGAGATGGACGAGGCGACCGCGCGCAGGTTGCAGCCGCACTACATCGCGCAGTTCTTCACCGATGCGTTCACCGCGCTCGGCGGTCGGCTGTCGAAGCGGGAGCGCCACCGGTTCCAGATCTCGAATGTTCCGGCGCCGCTGCGTCATCGAGACATCCGCCGGGAGCACGCGGGGCGGCCGGTGACGAGGGCGTACGAGCGCGTCACGTTCGAGCCGTCGGCGGTGTCGTCGGGCGCCGTGCGCGCCGACCTCCTGGCACCCGGGCACCCGCTGCTCGACGCCGTGATCGACTCCGTCCTGGACGGGAGTGCCGACGTCCTCGCCGCGGGCGCCACACTGCTCGACCCGACCGATCCCGGCACCGCCCCGCGCGCGATCTTCGCCCTGACCTCCGAGATCGTCGACGGCTCCGGGACCGTGGTCAGCAAGAGATTCGCGTTCGTCTCGATCGACGCCGACGGGTCCGTCGCCGATGCCGGTCCGGCGCCGCATCTCGACCTGCAGCCGATCCCGGAGGGCGCGCCGATCCGCGGGCTAGACTCGTTCGTCGGCCGTTCACTGACGGACCAGGCATTGTCGTGGGCCGCGTCCACCGCGGTGCCCCGTCACCTGAGCGAGGTCCGCGACCGCGTGGTCCCCGACGTCGAGCGGACCGAGAGAGCGGTGCGCACACGGCTGATCGAGCAGATCAACTACCTGGACTCCGAAGTCGCACGCCGGCGTGAAGAATCGGCGGCCGGCAAGACCACGCGCGGGCGGCGCCTCAGCCCGGAACGGCTCGAGCGGCGGGCGCGCGAGTTGGAGGCCAGGCTCGGGCGCCGCCTGCGCGAGCTCGCCGACGAGCGTGTCCTCACCGCACGCCCGCCGAGGCTGGAGACCGCGGTTCTCGTGGTCCCCGCCGGGATGCTCGGCGAGTCGGTGGGCCGACACGCCGCCGACACCACGGCCACCGACCGGCGGGCCGTCGACGCGGTGCTGCGTGCCGAGTGCGCCCTGGCCCGCATGCCCGAGGAGATGCCGCACAACAACCCCGGATACGACGTCCTCTCCGTTCCGGCTCCGGCTGCGGACGGCGGTCGTGCACCATCGGTGTACATCGAGGTCAAGGGCCGGATCGCCGGCGCCGACACCTTCTTCGTCTCCTACAACCAGGTGCTCCAGGGCAAGAACACCGGTGAGAACCACCGGCTCGCGATGGTCTCGGTGAGCCCCGACGGCCCCGATCACGACGAGGTCCGCTACCTCACCGACTACTTCCGCGACGTCGACCTCGCTAACACCGACGTGAGCGGAGTCGAACTCAACTGGCACAAGGCCTGGAAGAAGGCACTCCCGCCGCATTGACGGCTCGCGGTGTCAGAACGGCGGGGCGCCGGCGTCGTGGGCGATGGCTTCGCGAGCCCGGCGGTTCGCCGCTCGCTTCTGCATGCGGTACCGGTGCTTGGCCTGCAACCGTGTCAGCGAGCGTTCGGGTTCGTCACCGGCGTGTCGTGCTTCTCGGCGTGTCGGAGAGCCGTGTCCGCACTGAAGGTGGCCCAGTTCGGGAAGGAGCCACATGTTCAGTGCCTGCTGCCGGACGGTGATCCCCTCCGGTGAGGTGACTTCTGTCCAGACGACGCCGGCGGCGTCCACGATCTGATCGTCGACCCACCCGTTCGCGTGGGTCTTCAACCCATGATGGAATCGGCATTTCGCATTGAGATTGCAGATGCAGGTGACGCCGCCCGCCGATGGATCCGCGTGGTCGTACTCGCATACGTGGTCAAGGTCGCACTTCCACGCGGGCCGGGCGCAACCCGGCCACGAGCAGGTGCCGAACAGCCCGCGGACGGCGGTGTCCAGCGCCGCGGACGGACGGTATCCGCTGTCGGGCCGACTCGCCTGCGCGATGACGTCGTCGAGGTTCAGCTCGCGACGCACAGCGTCGGGCCGTGACGCCATCTCACGAATGTGTGTCGCCGAGATCGGTCCGTGGCCGTCCAGATGCGCCGCAGTCTGCGACGTCCCCTCGAGCACTTCTTTCCGAACCACCACGTGCAGGACGATCCGGGCGCACCGCGACGCGATGTCGGCCGGCGCGAGTCGAGCAGTGCAGTCCTCTCGACCGCACTCGCATACGAAGTCCGTGCCGTTGATGCGCGCCATGGCCGCATCACTGCGCCGGGCGCCCTTGGTACGTGGGTCGTTGGGGCAGACGCCGGCGATCACCGCATCGAGTACATCCTTGGCGATCGCCACGTCCTCGGCCGACGCGGTGACGATGAGTTCCGAGGCGGTGTCGGTCAGCGGGTTCACCTGCACGCGCTTGGCCGCTCGCACCTCCTCCCTGGTCAAGGTCACCGCGTCGGGATCGTGCTCGGCGACGATCGCCCCGAGAATCGTCTCCACACGCGCCGCCGAGAGACCGCCCACTTCGCGCAGTCTCGCGGCCGCTTCCGCGTCGATGAAGGCCAGGATGTCCGCATCGTCGACGAGGGCCGTCTGCTCCACCGCGCGCCGGAAACTCGCCGAGTTGATCAGTCCGTCGCGCAACATCCGTCCGAGGGCCGGGATCCGCTCCATGCAGGCCACGGCGGATTCGACGAACCGCTCTGCCGTGTAGTGCTGCACACCCGCGGCGACCGCATACGACGCCGCGACTTGGCACAGTGGGTCGTAGAGCCGGGTGTAGGCGTCCGCCGACGGATCGGACTCCAACTCGGATTGCTTCGCCATGAGCAGCGAGTACAGCGCCTCGTACCGATGCCACAGCACCAGCCCCTGGTAGCAGTCCGCTCGCGCCGCGAACCCGAGCAGTGCCGCTCGATCGCTTCGCGATCCCGACACCTCGGATGCAACGGTGGGCGAGTTCTCGACGTCCGGACGTTCGATCCGGATGACGATCGCGTCGTCGGCCACCGTCACAGACGAAGCCCTACGCTCTCTCACCTGCACTTTCATCTCTACCCCCCGATTGTCGAACTTACGTTCGATGATACTCGAGAGGTCCGACATTCTCAGGCGAGTCACACCGATTGCGATACACACTGCCGTGTGCGCTATGTTGAAACGTTCTCGTCCGCCATGCGCTTCACCAAGGGGTACACGTGTCCAGCGATGCACACAGTAATGTTCAGCGACGCAAGTTGATCGAGGTCAGCATCCCGCTGCAGAAGATCAACGAGGAGTCCGCTCGCGAGAAGTCGATCCGCCACGGACATCCGTCGACACTGCATCTGTGGTGGGCGCGCCGGCCACTGGCCGCGGCACGCGCTGTGCTGTTCTCTCAACTGGTGGACGACCCCGCGTCGCGCCCAGACCTGTACCCCACCGAGGCGGAGCAGATCGCGGAGCGAAAGCGACTCTTCGAGTTGATCGAGCGACTCGTGGTGTGGGAGAACTCGAACGACGAGCAACTGCTCGCCGAAGCTCATCGCAAGATCATGGAGTCGACCGACGGCAATCCCCCGCCGATCCTCGACCCGTTCGCCGGCGGCGGAACCATTCCCCTTGAAGCGCAACGACTCGGACTCGAAGCTCATGCATCCGATCTGAACCCCGTCGCCGTGCTCATCAACAAGGCGCTGATCGAGATTCCCCCGAAATTCGCCGGCCAGCCGCCCGTGTGGCCCGGCGCCGCCGACGAGACGATCCAGAACTGGCCCCGCGCGACAGGTCTCGCCGAGGACGTCCGCCGCTACGGACAGTGGATGCGCGACGAGGCCCAGAAGCGGATCGGACATCTGTATCCGAAGGCGACCCTGCCCGACGGCACCGAGGCGACGGTGATCGCGTGGATTTGGGCGCGTACGGTGACGTGCCCGAATCCCGAGTGCCGGATAGCGATGCCCCTCGTCAGGTCGTGGTGGCTCGGCAAGAAGAAGGGCAAGGAGGCGTACGTCGTCCCGGCGATCGAAGGCAAGACCGTGCGGTACGAGATCGGTCACGATCCTGCTCAGGCGCCGACCAAGGAGACCGACGGGACCGTCGGCCGGACCGGCGCGACCTGCATTCGGTGTGGGACGGCGGTGGAACTCAAGTACATCCGCTCGGAGGGTCGTGCGGGGCGGATGGGCGAGCAATTGATGGCGACGGTCGCGGAGGGGAAACGGCGACGGGTGTATCTCGCACCGAGTGAGGCGCATTCTGTTGCCGCAGCAGTCACTCGCCCCGACTCTGCGCCAGCTGGAGAACTGTTTGATTGGCCTGGGCGAATCAATGTCGTCCGCTACGGTCTTACAACCTTCGCCTCGCTCTTCACTCCACGCCAACTCACCGCGCTGACGACATTCAGCGATCTGGTCGGAGAAGCACGCGAGTTGGCCTTGCGTGACGCCCTCGCGGCGGGAATGACAGAGGGCAGCCGACTCGACGACGGAGGAACGGGAGCCGTCGCGTATGCGGATGCGGTGGCTACCTACCTGGGACTGAGTACAAGTAAGGCAACGAACCTCTCCTCATCGATTACGACTTGGATGAGCGACCGCTCAGCGTTACGTGAAGTATTTGCTCGCCAAGCAATTCCGATGTCATGGGACTTTGCTGAGGCCAACTTGCTGGGATCTGCTGGTGGGGGACTCACCACCGTAGTCGACAAAGTCGCTCAGGCTGTCGCATTTGCGCCAATGGGTGGAGGGGTTGCAACGCAAACCGACGCCGCTGACTCACTCGGTCGATGCTTACTAATTTCAACCGATCCCCCGTACTACGACAATATTGGGTACTCCGACCTTTCGGACTATTTCTACGTATGGCTTCGCCGATCACTTCGCGGCGTACACCCTTCGATTCTGTCAACGATGTTGGTCCCAAAGACCGAGGAACTAGTGGCAAATCCATACCGGCACAACGGAAAAGAAGGGGCACATAAGTTCTTCGAGGAAGGGTTCCGCGATGTATTCCGGCGAGCGCGCGAGAATGCGTACGCCGACTATCCCATCACCGTGTATTACGCCTTCAAACAGCAAGACTCGTCCGAAGGTGGGCAGTCGTCCACGGGGTGGGAGACCCTACTCGAGGGAATGATCCGTTCCGGGTGGCAGATCACTGCGACATGGCCGATGCGAACAGAAGGAAGCGGTCGCCTTCTCGCGAAAGGCACCAACGCCCTCGCCTCCTCCATCGTCCTCGCACTCCGACCCCGCCCGGAGGATGCACCCCGCGTCGACCGCCGTGCGTTCCTGGCGCGGCTGCGGAACGAACTGCCGGCGAGCCTGCGTGAGTTGCAGCAGGGCGCCATCGCGCCGGTCGATCTGCCGCAGGCGGCGATCGGGCCGGGTATGGCCATCTTCTCCGAGTACAACGCGGTGCTGGAGGACGACGGGTCGAAGATGACGGTCCGGACCGCGCTGCAACGCATCAACGCGATCCTCGACGAGGTGCTCGGCGAATTGGAGAACGACTTCGACGCACCCACCCGCTTCGCGCTGACCTGGTTCCGCCAGAACGGCTTCGACAGCGGCAAGTTCGGCGACGCCGAGTCGCTCGCGAACGCGCGCAGCATCTCGCTCGACGGCATGGAGCGCTCGGGCATTCTCACCAAGGGCGGTGGCCGGGTCGCGCTGATCGCGCCCACGGACATGCCTGCCGACTACGACCCGTCCACCGACTCGTCGATCAGCCAGTGGGAGGTGGTGATGCACCTGGTGCGGGTCCTCGACTCGGAGGGCATCCCCGCGGCGTCGACCCTGCTGAGCCTGGTGCCGGATGCGGTCGACACCGATCTGTGCCGCGAACTCGCGAGCCTGCTCTTCAAACTCGCCGAGGATCGCAAATCGACGGCCCTCGCGGTCAGCTTCAACGGCCTCGGCGCCGCATGGAGCGACATCGCCCGCGGTGCGCGGGGTGCGGCGCACCAGGAGATGCTGCTGTGATCGGCGCGATCGCCGCCGAGTCACGTGACACGACACGCCCGGAGCGGCCGACACGCCGTGCAAGCCCTGTGCGGGGCGGGAGGCCCATGCCGCTGTCGTAGGCGGGCATCCGTCACACCGGCGGCGGGACGTGACCTCGACGTCCTGATTGTCCGACCGCTGCGATAACCTTCGTCGCGAATACACACAGTTGTGTGAATAGTGAAAGGAGCCCTCCGTGGCGCCGAGTAATCGGGATCGGATCCATCAGGCGTTCGAGCTGCTCGGACCGGCGGTCGATCGTTTCCTGACCGAGACGATCGGCCCCGATCTGCCGGCGGGGGCGAGCGGCTGGATCGACGTGCTGCGCACGGTCAAGGCACCCAGCGCGCACCCCGACAAGAAGTACAACCCGCTCGACCCGTCGGACAGCCTTCGGATGTTCACCGACAACATTCCGTACAAGTTCCGGCGCGGCTGGGACCCGATCGGCAAGCGGCTCAGCCGCGCGCAGGTATCCCTGGCGACGCCGCTGGTTGACGCCCGGAACCGGCTCGCGCATCACGAGAACTTCACGAACGACGACGCGCAGTTCGACCTCGACATCTGTCACCGATTCCTGCTCGCCATCGACGCTCCGAAGGAGGCCGCCGACGTCGCGAAGCTGCGCGACGACGTCCGCGCCATCGGCACCCGGCAGGCCACCGAACGGGCCGCGCGCAACGTGCCCGCGCTGCAGGTGGGCTCCGACAATCTGCCGGCATGGCGCGACGTCCTGGCACCCCATCCCGACATCCAGAGCGACCAGTTCAACGCCGCGGAGTTCGCCGCCGACCTGTACACCGTCGCGATGCGCAGCGGCGGCCACAAGTCCGAGTACACCGACCCCGCCGAGTTCTTCGGCCGTACCTATCTCACCGAGGGGTTGCGCGATCTGATCACCCGGAACGTCGCGCGACTGACCGGCGATGAGAACGCGTCACCGGTCATCAACCTGCAGACCAACTTCGGCGGCGGCAAGACGCACTCGATGCTCGCGCTCTGGCATCTGGCGTCGGGCGCGGAGAGCCACGTCTTCGGTGACGACGTCGCTCCGCTCGCCAAACCGCTCGACGCGGTGCGAGGACGCGTCGGACGCGTCGCCCTGGTCGGCAACCAGATGGTCCCGTCACGGGAGAACACCGACGACGGCCGGCCGAACATCCGCACCATGTGGGGCGAACTGGCCTGGCAGCTGGGCGGGCAGGAAGCCTATGACATCGTCGCCCATGCCGACCGCACCTCGACCAACCCGGGTGCCGACCTCCGCGAGCTCTTCACGCTGTACTCCCCCGCGGTGATCCTGATCGACGAATGGGTGGCGTACGCCAGACAGCTCGTGAACCCTCCGGAACCGCTTCCGGCCGGCGACTTCGACACCCAGTTCACCTTCGCCCAGGCCCTCACCGAAGCCGCCCGTGCGGTCAAGGGCATTCAGGTGGTCATCTCGATCCCCGCGTCGTCCAACGGAGACGGCGGCGACGAGGTGAACGACGAAGAGGTCGGCGGCGAGTACGGCCGCGAAGCACTCCACGCACTGAAGAACGTGATCGGCCGGACCGCCGACCAGTGGCAGCCCGCCAACGCCGAGGAGAGCTTCGAGATCGTGCGGCGGCGCATCTTCTCCACACCGGACGCCGAGGCGTCGGCGAAGATCGCCAACATCGCCAAGAATGTCGTCGAGTTCTACCGCAAGTACCACGCCGAGTTCCCGTCGGAGGTCCGCGACTCCCAGTACGAGGACCGGATCAAGCGCTGCTACCCGATTCATCCGGAGCTGTTCGACCGGCTGTACCAGGACTGGTCGACGCTCGACCGGTTCCAGCGGACTCGCGGCGTCCTGCAGATGATGAACCGGGTGGTCGGGACCCTCTGGCGGTCGGACAACTCGTCGGCGCTGATCATGCCGGGAACCGTGCCACTCGACGACGCCGACGTGGTCTCCGAGGTGACCAAGTACCTCGAGGACCAGTTCAAACCGGTGATTCACACCGACGTCGCCGGCCCCGAATCGGTCCCGGCGCTGGTCGACAAGAACAACGAGCACTTCGGCAAGCGCAAGGTGGCACAGCGGCTGGCCCGTTCGGTGTTCATGGCCGCGACTCCGGGCCTGCACTCGGCGCACAAGGGCGCAGAGAAGCACCGCATCTTCCTCGGCACCGCTCTCCCGGGCGACGTACCGGGCAACTTCCACTCGGCGCTCGACGCCCTCACCGGTCAGTCGACGTACCTGTACACCGAGTCGTCGCGCTACTGGTACGACACCCAGGCCAACATCAGCCGCACCGCGCGCGACCACGCGGCCGGGCTGGCGCCCGCGGACGTCTGGGCCGAGGTGGAGCGACGGCTCACCGAACTGCGCAAGACCTCCGCAGACAAGTCGTTCGCCGGCATCCACGTGTTCCCCGAATCGTCCGCCGACGTGCCGGACGAGACCGACACGCGTCTGGTCGTGGTGCCCATGCAGCACACCTACGCCGCACGGTCCTCGGCCCCGACGGCCAAGTCGTGGGCCGCGAACGTCCTCGAACACCGCGGCAACGCGATCCGTTCGTTCAAGAACTCGCTGATCTTCCTCGCCGCCGACACCAACCGGGCCCGCGAACTGGACGAGGCGGTGCGCAACTACCTGGCGTGGAAGCACGTCGCGGAGAACGCCGACGACTACGGGCTCGGCGGTCAGCAGACCAAGCAGGCGACGGAACGGCGCGCGACGAACGACGACATCGTGCGCAATCGACTCAACGAGACCTTCTGCTGGGCACTCTGCCCCGAGCAGCAGACGGGCGAGGCGACCTACTCCATCGACGTGGTCAACGTCTCGGGCAGCAAGGACGACGTGTACGCGCGCACCGGCGCCAAGCTCAGCCTGGAACACATCGCGCTGGCCCGATCGTCGTCGCTGATCTATCTGGATCTGACGGGCCGGTTGTCGGCGGCATGGGATTCCGGACACCTCGACGTGGGCACGCTGCACCGGTACTACGCGACCTACCCATACCTGCCGCGGCTGCGCGACCGGGAGGTGCTGATCGACGGGCTGTACTCGGTCCTCGACGACCAGATCAGTTGGCGCCAGCAGGGATTCGCGTTCGCCGACGGATACGACGAGACCCAGAAGCGCTATCTCGGGCTGCATCTGCCCGGCGACGACGCCACCGTGCACATCTCCGACAGCACGCTGATCGTGAAGCCGGGACCGGCGGACGCTCAGCGCGACGAGGAGGTGCGCCAGCAGCGGGAGCGCGACGGCGAGCAGTCCTCGGCGGACGGCGGATCATCGGACGCGTCCACCGCCGGAGCGGGCTCGGCGGAGACGCAGTCCACCACTCAGAGCGCACTCAAGCGCCGCTACTTCGGCTCAGCGCAACTCGACTCGGACTTTCCGGCGCGCGACTTCAGCACCATCCAGCAGGAAGTGCTCAAGCACCTCTCCTCGGCCGCCGGACGGGTGGAGATCCGCATCGAGATCAGCGCCGTCGATCCCGACGGATTCTCCGATTCGGTGCGCCGCACCGTGTCGGAGAACGCGACGACCCTCGGCTTCGAAGCGTCCGGCTTCGAGAACGACTGAGGTCAGCGACGCTTCTTCTTCCGCGCCGCGGCGCGACGCTCGGCACGGTTGGCGGTCGCCGTCGGCGGCACGAGGTGCAGGACGATGTGGTCGGCGTCGTACTTCGACGGGGCGATCCGCGCAGTGAAGTCGCCGCTGTCGGTCCCGAGAACGTCACCGTCACCGATGACCGGACCGTCGTCGTACATCAGCACGGCGGTGTCGACGACGACCTTCACCACCTGCTCGGCCGGCAGTGTGCTGTCGGTGACCTCGATGTCGAGCAACCCCAGCTCCGACATCCCGATCGTCTCCGCCGACACCAGTCCGGCCTCGTCGGCGACCATGAAATCGACCCACAGCATCAGCGGCAGGTCGGGCGAGACCTCCAGCGCCGCGCGCCGGTACGCCGAGGGCTCGGCGATCTGCTCGGAGGTGTGCATGTACACCGCCCGCACCGAGTCGGTGCAGGCCAGCAGTGAGGTCACCACCCGCGAGATCAGCGTCGCCTCCTCGATGAGGTCACGGTCGTCACCGAGAACCGCGTCACCGAGAACCGCATCGTCGAATACCGGGCCGGCGAGCACCGCCTCCGACGACGCCGCGACGACGAGGGACGGCCCGTCCGGGTCGGGCAGCTCGGCCTCCGCACTCCACAGCGGACTGCCCTGAGCCGCGTCGGCGACGTCGAGTCCTTGCGGCACGTCGACGCCCGCCACGAGCACCCGGACCTCGTCGAAAGCGATCACGAACACCGGCGGGGACTCCGGTCCCTCGCCTCGTTGTGTCTCGACCACAACTGAGTCGAACTCGGAGTCGAGCAACTCGCCCCAGTCGGCACGGATCTGCTCGAGCAGTCTCGCAGCCGTCAGGCCGGGATCGATCCGAGTCTGGAACAGGGTGACGAACAGTGGATCCACGGGCGTCCTCACGGTCGTTGGCGGTACAGCCTCCATACAGCTCCATACAGCCTCCATTGCACCAGGACGCGGGGTACCGTGTCGTGCCGCCGCACCGGAACAAGGCACAATCGGTATGTGACGCAATCTGCGACTTCAGCGCAATCGGCCGCCGGCGACGCCGGTCTGTTGATCGAGACGGTCACCGATCCCGGCCTCGCTCCCGCGATCGCCGACGTCGCTGCCTCGACCTTCCCGCTCGCCTGCCCGCCGCACTCGACACCGGAGAACATCGCCGCGCACATCGAGCAGGTGCTCTCCGCCGCACGGTTCGCCGAGTACCTTGCGGACCCGCGCAAGCAGGTACTCGTCGCGCGGACCGGTGCCGGCGGCCCCATCGTCGGCTACGCGCTGCTGGTCCACGACCTCCCGGCCGACCCCGACGTGCGCGCGGCGGTCGACGCGTTCCCGGCCGGTGCCGCCGCCGTCGCGAACGGGACGGTCGCCGAGATCTCCAAGATGTACGTGCTGCCCGAGCATCATGCCGTCCACAGCAGGCTCCGGCCGTCTCACGCCCTGATGAACGCGGCTGTCGACGCCGCCCGCGACCGCGGTGCGACCCTGGTGTGGCTCGGCGTGCACTCGGGCAACGAACGCGCGAAGAGGTATTACGCGAAGATGGGCTTCCGCCAGATCGGCACCAAGAGCTTCAACATGAACGGCGCCATCGAGCACGACTTCGTGCTGGCCCGGGAGAGCTGAACCCTCACACGGCGGGTTCGGCCGACGGCACCACGCGCGATCCGGCGGCGTCGACGATCAACGCTTGATCGTCGTACAGCGGCAGCAGTGTGAACCGGTCGCCGTACTCATTCAGCGTCCGGTCGATCAGTTCGGTGGGATACGGCGGCAACTGCCCGTCCGCATGCGGGATCACGACGGTGTCGGTGAGTCCGAGTCCCCGGAAATCGGCCAGGTCGAGACCCAGACCCGGGTCGTCCATCAACGCCGCGGGCTCCACGTCCGGCCCGGCCGCCACCGCTCCCGCGCTGAGGCCGACGTAGGGAGTCCCGGCGCGGACCCGTTCGGCGATCACCTTGTCGGCGCCGCTGCGGCGCAGCCCGGACATCAGCGCGAAGGTGTCGCCTCCCGAGACGTAGAAGGCGTCGACACAGGCCAGAGCCTCCTCGAAGCCGCTCTTGCGGAGGTCGACATCGACGACGTCGTACCCGAACCGGACGAGCCGCTCGCGTTCGGGTCCGGTGAACGGCGCGTCGAGCAGATGACGCTGAGCCTCGTCGATGTAGCCGATCCGCAGACGACGCGGTTCGGTGGCGTCGTGCGCCGCGCCGGCGACCGGCGGCAGGTTCTCCAACAGAGCGCCCGCCCCGAGGGACAGCAGGATCAGTGGGCCTTGCACGTCAGTCATCGGCGCCTCAGTCATTCGCCTCCGCGAATCGGGAGAGGGCCAGCAGCCGCGAGGTGGCGCGCAGATACTTCTTGCGGTAGCCGCCGGCCAGCATCTCCGGGGTGAACAGTTCGTCGAGCTTGACCCCGGAGATGCTCACCGGGATCTCCGCGTCGTACAACCGGTCGGCCAGCGCCACCAGGCGCAGTGCCACCGCCTGGTCCGGCGCGGGACGCACGTCGGAGATGCATACCAGCGACACGCCGTCGACCAGCGACTTGTACTTCGACGGGTGCAGCTTCGCCAGATGCGCGATCAGGCCGTCGAAGGTGTCGAGGGTGGCCCCGACGGTGTTCTCGGCCTGACGCTCGAGCTCCTCGTCGGACATCGGCTCCGGTGCGGGCGGAAGGTCACGGTGCCGGTAGTCGGGACCGTCGACGCGGATGGTCTCGAAGATCGACGACAGCTTCTGGATCTCGCGCAGGAAGTCGCTCGCGGCGAACCGGCCTTCGCCGAGCTGTCCGGGCAGCGTGTTGGACGTGGCGACGATGGAGACGCCGCGGGCGGTGAGCTCGGTGAGCAGCCGCGAGACCACCATCGTGTCGCCCGGATCGTCGAGCTCGAACTCGTCGATGCAGAGGACACTGTGTCCCGACAGCCGTTCCAGCGCGTCGATGTAACCGAGGGCGCCGACGACGTTGGTGACCTCGCCGAAGGTCGCGAACGCCTTGGGCCCCGGCATCGCGTGGTAGATCGACGCCAGCAGGTGCGTCTTGCCGACGCCGAAGCCGCCGTCGAGGTAGAGCCCGATCCCCTGGGGTGCGGCGGACTTGCGGAAGAAGCTCTTCTTTCCGCCGCTGCGGACCTTGGATGCGCGGGCGACGAAGTCGCGGGCGGCGTTCACCGCCGCGGTCTGGCTGGGCTCATCGGGGTCGGGGATGTACGAGTCGAAGCTCACCTCGTCGAACATCGTCGGCGGAACCATCTCGCCGATGAGTTGGTCGGGAGCCAGGACCGGATTCCGATCGCTAAGTCGTGCCAGCATTAGGCAAGGGTAACGACCGGCACCATGATGGACTCATGTTCATCCTGCAGAAAGCGACTGATGTCACAGCAGACGGACTGGCGCAGGTCTATTCTTTTCCGCCGTCCGGCGAACCGGTGGTCCGCGCCAACATGATCGCCAGCATCGACGGCGCCGCCACCGCGCAGGGTCGGTCGGGCGCGTTGGGATCCGACGGCGACCACACCGTCTTCCACCTGCAGCGCGCACTGGCCGACGCGATCGTCGTGGGTGCGCAGACCGCGGTCACGGAGGGGTACGGACCACCGGTCGTCGAGCCCCGTCACGGGCCGGGCCGCGCCGCCCGCGGTCAGTCGGCCGTGCCGCTGCTGGTCCTCGCGTCGCGATCGCTGAACCTGCCCGCCGACTTCACCACGGCGCGGCACCCCGACGTCCTCATCGCCACGTGCAGCGACGCCCCGCGAGACGCGCGGCGCCGACTGCTCAACGCCGGCGCCACCGTGGTCGACTGCGGTGAGTCGTCGGTGCAGCCGCGGGCGGTGATCGACGAGCTCGCCCGGCGTGGGCTGCGGCATGTGCTGTGCGAGGGCGGTCCCCGGTTCCTCGCCGATCTCGCGGCCGCCGGTCTGCTCGACGAACTGGCGTTGACGGTCAGCCCCGCGCTGGTCGGCGGCGACGCACCCCGCATCGCGCACGGCACCGCGGTCCCCGCTCGGACGGCCGGTTCCCTTCCCGGGCCGATGCGTCTGCGGCACATGCTCGGCGACGCGGAAGGGTATCTGTATCAACTGTGGGAGCGTGCCGACTAGGCTCGCGGTCATGCATTCACCCGGACGCCCGCGGACCGCTGGAGCATCGGCGGTCTCCCGGTTCGCCGCAGTCCTGACTGTGCTCGTCCTGGCCGCGTCCGTCGGCGGCTGCGCGGTCGGTCCGGACACCGGTCCCGACATCGTGCGCGGGGACGACGAGGGCGGGCAGGCGACCGGCGCACCGGAGCAGCCCGCCCTGCAGGCGCCGAAGAAGGACTTGAACTGGCGCCAGTGCGCGGGGTCGATCGCACAGAGGTACGGCGTCACCGTTCCCGACGGTGTGAAGCTCGACTGCGCGCGGCTGGACGTCCCGGTGGACCCGGCGCAGCAGTCGGGCACCACGATCAAGGTCGGCGTCGTCCGCGCCCGCACCGACGCCACGCCGGCCGGCGCCGTGCCGCTCGTGTTGACGAGCGGAGAGGACATGCCGAGTTCGCGGACCCTGCTGTCGTTCGCGACGGGCGCCGACCACGGCATCCTGGATCGCCGTCCGGTGATCGCCGTCGACCATCGCGGGATCGGCACGTCCGGTCTGATCGACTGCATGACCACCACGCAGCGCAGCGTCTACGACGACAACGGTGCGGGTGACGGACGCGATGTCGCGGCACGCGCCGAGAAACTGTCGGAGGCGGCGCGCGCGGCCGCCGACCAGTGCAACGACACGCTGACACCGGACCAGCTCGACTACTCGGCCGCGGCGGCGGGCGAAGACCTCGAGCAACTGCGCCAGCGCTGGGACGTCGACCGGCTCGCGATCCTGTCGGTCGGAACCGGATCATCGGTGGCCCTCGCGTTCGCCGCCGCGCACCCGGACCACGTCGGCCGGCTGATCCTCGACTCCCCGGTCGGCTACAACGTGTCCGCGAAGGCCGCCGCCCAGAGCCGCGCCCGCGGCCTGCAGGCCACCCTCACCGCGTTCACGCAGCGCTGCGCCGGGGCGGGCTGTTCGCTCGGCGCGGGCGGGGCGGCGGTCCTCGGACGGCTGATGTCGTCGGGCGCGGGCGGACAGGTGGGCGCGCTGTCGGACACACAGGTCCTCGACGCACTCACCACCGCGCTCGCGGTCGGCGACACCTCCCCGGACGGACTGCGCGAACTGAGTACGGCGCTCACCGCCGCCGACCGCGGCGACACGGGTGCCCTGCGCAAGCTCGCGGACCAGGCTCGCTCGCTCCGCCTGGCCGACGGCCAGATCGTGGCCCGCTGCAACGACATGCGCGGGCGTCCGGGCACCGACGAGATCCCCGCCCTCGCGCGCGATTGGAACGCGCAGAATCCGCTGACCGCCGGCACCACGGCACTCGATCTCGTCCGGTGCGACGGCTGGGGCGTCGCCGACTCGCCCGCCGCGCCGGAGCGCTTCGCGGTCGACCCGCTGGTGCTCGTGGGCCAGAACGATCCGATCAACGGCGCCGCCGCGGCCGACGATCTGACGCCGCTGATGCTGGCGGCCGACACGGCTCAGACCACCGTCTCGTGGGACGGTCTCGGCTACTCGGTGGCCGCCAATTCCACGTGCGCGGGCGACCTGATCGGCGAATATCTCGGCCCGGCTCCGCTGGGCGCGCCGAGCGAGCGCGCCTGTCCGGCCTGACACCGTGGTGTAGTACGGTGCGCGGGTGAACGTTGTAGAGCGCTACCTGTATCCGCGCGTGGAGTCGCAGCGGATCATCTCGCTGATTCTGTGGCCGATCTCGGTGATGATGATCATTCAGCGGTCGCTGATCCTCGGAGTCAACGGACACCGGACCGACGACTTCACGCCCGTCTACAACGCCGCGTTCAACTTCCTCAACCGGCTGCCGGTCTACAACGAGAACTACAGCACGGTCGATCCGCACTACCTGTACCCGCCGTCGGGCACCATGCTGATGGCGCCGCTCGCGGTTCTGAACCCGGAATACTCCCGTTGGCTGTTCATCGCGGCGAGCGTGGTGGTGCTCATTCTCTGCGCCTACCTGTTGACCAGGATGTTCGGCTACTCCTACGACTCCTGGGTGTTCCCGGCGCTCCTGCTCTTCTTCTTCAGCACCGAGACCGTGGCGCACACGCTGATCTTCACCAACTTCAACGGTTTCGTCCTGCTCGGGATGCTGGCGTTCATGATGCTGATGATGCGCAGACACGACCTGTGGGCCGGCGTCGCGATCGGTCTCACGCTCGCCGTCAAGCCGGTACTCGCGCCGCTGCTCCTGCTGGTGCTGCTGAACCGCCAGTGGAAGATCCTGGTCACCGCGATCGGTGTGCCGCTGGTGCTGAACGTGCTGGCGTGGCCGTTGTCGAAGGACCCGATGGACTTCGTCCACCGCACCGTCCCGTACCTCGGCGAGTCGCGCGACTACTACAACAGCTCCATCACCGGCAACGCCGCCTACTTCGGCGTCGACTCCTGGCTGGCGTGGCTGCTGCGGATCGCGTTCGTGGTGATGGCCGTCTTCTCGCTGTGGTTCCTTTACCGCTACTACCGCCGGAGCGACGAGTTGCTCTGGCTCGCGACCTCGTCGGGCGTTCTGCTCGGCACCACGTTCCTCGTGGGATCGCTGGGCCAGGGCTACTACTCGATGCTGCTGTTCCCGTTGCTGATGACCGTCTTCCAGACCGGCTCGACCATGCGGAACTGGCCGGCCTGGCTGGGCGTGTACGGCTGCATGACCTTCGACGTCTTCGACTCGAAGAAATGGGAACCGTTCGGCCGGTACCTCGAATACAACAAGGTTCCGCTCGGCTGGTCACTGCTGATGATCTCGGTGTTCTGCGTGCTGCTGTTCCGCTACCTCGACCTGCGTGAAGCGGATGCGAGCGGCGGCTCCGTCGACGGGGGCTCCAGCGACGGCGGCTCGGTCCACGACGGGCCCGTCCCCGCCGCCTGAGCGGTACCCTGGACGGCATGACCGACCAGCCTGCCGACCTGTCCCAGCTCACCGACGAGCAGTGGCGTGAACGCCTCACTCCGCAGGAGTTCCACGTGCTGCGCGAAGCCGGCACCGAGCGGCCCTTCGTCGGTGAGTACACCGACAAGACCGATGTCGGCGTCTACCGTTGCCGCGCCTGCGGCGCCGAACTGTTCCGGAGTACGACGAAGTTCGAGTCGCACTGCGGATGGCCGTCGTTCTTCTCCCCGCTCGCCGGCGACCGGATCATCGAGCGCGTCGACGACTCGCTGGGAATGACGCGGACCGAGGTGCTGTGCGCCAACTGCCACAGCCACCTCGGTCACGTCTTCGCCGGCGAGGGCTACGACACCCCGACCGACCTGCGCTATTGCATCAACTCCATCAGCCTCACCTTCGAGGCCGAGTGAACCCTGCCCGGCGCGCGGGCCCGATCAGGGCAGCGAGCGGGCCAACTTGGCGGCGTCCACGCGCGGTCCGGTGAAGAACGGGATCTCCACGCGCACGTGGCGGCGCGCCTCAGTGGCGCGCAGGTCGCGCATCAGGTCGACGATCCGATGCAGTTCCGGCGCCTCGAAGGCCAGGATCCACTCGTAGTCGCCGAGCGCGAACGCCGGGACCGTGTTGGCCCGCACGTCCTTGTAGTCACGCGCCTCCTTGCCGTGATCGGCGAGCATCTTGCGCCGGTCGGCGTCGGGCAGCAGGTACCAGTCGTACGACCGCACGAAGGGGTACACGCAGATGTACGCACCGGGCTCCTCGCCCGCGAGGAACGCCGGGATGTGGCTCTTGTTGAACTCCGCCGGACGGTGCAGCGCCGAGCCGCTCCAGAACGGGTCGGACGCCCGGCCCAGGACGGTGCTCCGGCGGAAGGTCGAGTAGGCGTCCTGCAACTGCTCGATCGTCTCCGCGTGCCACCAGAACATGAAGTCGGCGTCGCCGCGCATACCGGCGATGTCGTAGATGCCGCGCACCACCACGCCCTTGTCGGCGACCTCGGCGAGGAAACGCTCGAGATCGGCGGCGACCTCGTCACGGTCCGCCGGCAGCTCGCCCGCCCGGACTTTGAAGACCGAGAACATCAGGTATCGGATGGTTGCATTCAGTTCGGCGTAATCCAGACGACTCATGCCTCCATCGTGCCACCGGCCCGACTCGGGCGGAACGTCAGGTCCGCAGGTCGGCGGTGATTTCTCCCACGGCCGCATCCGCGGTGCCGATGCAGGCGGGCACTCCGACTCCGGCGTAACCGGACCCGGCGACCCCGATCCGGGAGGGCAGTCCGGCCACCGCCTCGCGCACTCGGGCGAGATGCCCCGGTGCGTAGTGCGGCAGTCCGTGCGGCCAGCGCTGCACCGCCGCGTCGGCGACCTGGGGCGCGGGCAGTCCGGCGGCGGCGAAGACCGTGCCGAGGTCGGCGACCGCGGCGTCGACGAGTTCGGTGTCGCTCGCCGTCACCGGGTCGCCGAGCCGTCCGAACGAGGTCCGCAGCGTCCGCACGTCACCGTGTCGCAGATGCGGCCACTTCTGGCTGCTCAGCGTGATCGCCTTCAGCCGGAGGCCGGCGTCGGTCGCGACCAGCACGCCGGAATGCTCGGGCAGCGGGGTCGCGGCGGGCACCGCGAGAGCCACGACGGCCGAGCCCGCGGGTGCGACCTCGCCGAACACCGCGGCCGCGGCCCGAGCCGCCTCCGACAGGAGGCGGGCGGCCGTCCAGATCGGAACGGCGACGATCACCGCGTCGTACTCCACCGCCCGGGGCTCACCCGAACCGGCGACCAGCACCGCGGCGCCGTCGGCGATCGGCCGCAGCCCGACCACCTCGGTACCGAGTCTCAGATCGGCGCCCGCGGCCTCGACGAGCGCGGACACCAGTTCCCGATATCCGCCGGCGAGCGCGCCGAATACCGGGCCCGTTCCCCCGGCGCCCGCATCGAGCACGGTCCGAACGGCGGCGCTCAGCGACGGAGCGCCCGCGTCGAGAGCGCGAGCCAGTGCGGGCACGGCTTCGCGCAGTCCGAGCTGGTCGGCAAGCGCCGAGTACACGCCGCCGAGCATCGGGTCCACCCCGCGCGCCACCACCGACCGTCCGTACCGCTCGCCCACCAGCTCTCCCACCGACGGATCGGCTCCGGGAGTCCACTCCAGCGGGGTCCGCTCCTCGGCCGCCATCCGCTCCAGGTCGTCGGCGGCCGCGAGGTCCGCGAACGGCGCCGGACCCGCCGGGATGCCCATCAGAGCCGGGGCCGGGAGGTCGTGCAGCGCTCCCCCGGACCAGATCGCCGGCCGCATCGGTCCCGGGGCCACCACGCGGTCGGCCAGACCCAGTTCGGTCACCAGCGCCAGGGCTTCGGGACGGCGCACGATGAACGCCTCGGCGCCGACGTCCACCGCGGTACCGCCGACGGTGCGGGTGCACAGCAGGCCGCCCGGCCGGTCAGCCGCGTCGTAGACGTCGATCCGCGCCTGTGCTCCCAGCTCGCGCCGCAGGCGGTGGGCGGCGGTCAGACCGGATACACCGGCCCCGATCACCGCGACCCGGTTCCGGTCCCCCGACCGCCCGCCGGTCACAGCGAGTGAATGAGCTCGACCGCGCGCGTCACCACGCCGGCGTCGGTGTTCGGCAGGACGCCGTGGCCGAGATTGAAGATGTGTCCCGGGGCGCCCGCGTCGACGGCTCGCCGTCCGGCCGCCACCACTCGATCGATCTCGCGCTCGAGGACCGCGTCGTCGCCGGCCAGCAGAACCGTCGGATCGAGGTTGCCCTGGACCGCGACGCGATGCCCGACGCGGGCCGCGGCCTCGTCGAGCGGGATGCGCCAGTCGACGCCGATGACGTCGGCGCCCACGTCGGTCATCGAGCCGAGGATCTCTCCGGTGCCGACGCCGAAGTGGATGCGCGGCACCCCGTACTCGGCGACCTCCGCCATCACTCGGGACGAGTGCGGCGCCACGAACTCCTCGTACGCTGCCTTCGACAGCGTTCCCGCCCAGGAGTCGAACAGTTGAACGGCGTCGACGCCGGCGTCGAGCTGGGCGCGCAGGAAGGCGATGGTGATGTCGGTGAGCCGCCCCATCAGCGAATGCCACAGCTCCGGCTCAGCCAGCATCATCGCCTTGGTGTGCTCGTAGGTGCGGCTGGGTCCGCCCTCGATCAGATACGAGGCGAGGGTGAACGGTGCACCCGCGAAGCCGATCAGCGACTTCTCGTCGGCCAGTTCACCGAGGATCATGCCGATGGCCGCGGTCACGGCGCCGACCGAAGCGGGGTCCAGGCGTGGGATCGACGCCACATCACGCGCGGTCCGGATCGGCGAGGCGATGACCGGGCCCGTCCCGGCCACGATGTCCAGGTCGATCCCCGCAGCGCGCAGCGGGACCACGATGTCGGAGAACAGGATCGCCGCGTCGGTGTCGTGCCTGCGCACCGGCTGCATGGTGATCTCGGCCACCAGTTCCGGGTCGAAGCAGGATTCGAGCATCCCGCGCCCGGCACGGATCTCGCGATACTCCGGCAGTGAACGCCCCGCCTGGCGCATGAACCACACGGGTCGGCGAGAAGGGGTGCCGCCCGTGGCGGCGGCGATCAACGGCATCCGGCCCGGCGAACGTCGGCCTCGAATCGAAGTCATACGGACAACTCTGCCATCATTGCCCGCGCCCGCCACCATCCGCGCACCGCCCGCGGCCTCCCTGTGCTCCGTCCAGGTGATATGCCGCACCCGTACCGGCGCCGGCGCGTGAGGCCGCTCACTTATCGTCGTTTCAGCTTGCGGCGCGCCTCCGCCAACTGGCAGGAGCGGGGGCCTAACCTGACGCCGTGACCACTTCTGGAGCCCCGAGCGAGCCCGCCGAATTCCGTGATGCGGTGGCTTCGCTCCACGACGCCGCCGTGCGCCGCGAGATCGAGATCGGCTCGATCCGCCCGCCGCAGCGCCTGGCGCCGTACAGCTACGCCCTCGGCGTCGAGGTCAGCCCGCCCGAGTCCGGCGATCCCGCGCTGGTCGCCGACGATTCCTCCGGCAGTGCCTTCGGCAGACTCGTCTTGCTGTACGACCCCGCAGGCCAGGAGGCGTGGAACGGAACCTTCCGGCTCGTCGCCTTCATTCAGGCCGAGGTGGAGGCCGCCCTCGCAGCCGATCCGCTGCTGCCGCAGGTGGCGTGGACGTGGCTGTCGGAGGCGCTCGGCGTCCCCGACGGCGCCACCGAATCCGATCCCCCGCTCGGGTCCGACGTACCGATGGTTCGGGCCCTCGGCGGCACGGTCACCGCCACCACGTCTGTGCGATACGGCGACATCGCCGGCCCCCCGCAGGCGCACCAGCTCGAACTCCGCGCGTCGTGGACGGCCACCAGTCCCCGGCTCGCCGCGCATCTCGAGGCGTTCTGCGAGGTCCTCGCCTCGGCCGCGGGGCTGCCGCCGGCCGGGGTGACCGCGCTCGGCCCGGTCCAGTCCTCGTGACCGAAGCCTCGACGGGTTCGACCGGCGAACAGCCGCGGGTGGAACCGCGGGCCCAGCCCGAGCCAGCCGTCGCGCCCGACGTCACGCCACTCACTTCGCCGCGCGAGGGAGTCCCGCCGGTGCTCGCCACCGGGGACGAGTTCGCCGAAGCCGCACGCCGGCTGCGCGACGGCTCGGGCCCCATCGCGGTCGACACCGAGCGCGCCAGCGGCTACCGCTATTCGCAGCGCGCTTATCTGATCCAGCTCAGACGCGCCGGATCGGGCAGCTTTCTGATCGATCCGATCGCGCACCCGGATGCACTGGAGCCGATCATCGACGCCCTCGACGGGCCCGAGTGGATCCTGCACGCCGCCGACCAGGACCTGCCCTGCCTGCGCGAGCTCGGCTTCCGGACCGAGTCGTTGTTCGACACGGAGCTGGCGGGCCGGCTCCTCGACTTCCCGAAGGTCAATCTTGCGGCGATGGTCGCCGAATTCCTGCACCTCGGTCTCGCGAAAGGTCACGGCGCGGCCGACTGGTCGCGCCGACCGCTGCCGGCGGACTGGCTCAATTACGCGGCCCTGGACGTCGAGGTCCTCATCGAACTGCGCAACGCCGTCGCCGGCGCGCTGGACGAACGCGGCCGCGGCGAATGGGCGGCTCAGGAGTTCGCCCACGTTCTCCGGCGGCCGCCCGCGCCGCCGCGCACCGACCGCTGGCGGCGGACGTCGAACATCCACAACCTGCGCACTCAGCGCCAACTCGCTGTGGTGCGCGAGCTCTGGACGGCGCGGGAGGAGATCGCGCAGCGCCGGGACATCGCGCCGGGCCGGGTGCTTCCCGACTCGGCCATCGTCACCGCGGCCACGGCGAATCCGACCGATACCGCGGCCCTGGCCAGCCTCCCGGTGTTCGGCGGACCGCGCCAGCGGCGTCAGGCCGACCGCTGGATGCGCGCCATCCGGAAGGCCCAGCAACTGCCCGAGTCGGACCTGCCTGCCAAGAAGACTCCGCAGGTGGGACCGCCTCCCTACAACCGGTGGGAGCAGCGCAATCCGGAGGCCGCGGCCCGCGCCGGCGCCGTGCGTCCGGTGGTCCGGGCGATCGCCGAGGAGGTCGGCGTTCCGCAGGAGAACCTGATCTCCCCCGACCTGCTGCGCAACCTCTGCTGGGAGGGTCTGGGCCCGAGCGCCGGCGCCGACGAGTGGCTCGCCGAGCGCGGTGCCCGACCGTGGCAGCGGGCCCTGGTGGCCGCACCGATCGACGCGGCCCTGGACGCGATCCGGCCCTGAGCCGGATCTGCGTCTACCCGCTCGCGGTGGTGACGGGCGCGTTCAGTTCCACCGGCTCCTCCGGCCCCACGAGGGACACGTACCCGGATCCGGTCGCGATCGAGTCGGCGATCCCTGCGGGAGTGAGCCCGCAGTCGACGAGGATCGCCTCGCGCGAAGCGTGTGCGATGAACTCCTGAGGCACTCCCCGACGATGGACGGGAACGTCGACGCCCGCCTGCTCCAGCGCCGACTCCACCGCACTTCCGACACCGCCGCGCACGCCGCCGTCCTCGATGGTCACCACCGAGATGTGCGTGCGGGCCAGGTCGGCGATCGATGCGGGGACGGGCAGCGCCCAGCGCGGGTCGACCACGGTGGCGGGAATACCGCGGGCGGCCAGGAGTTCCGCCGCCCCGATGCCGATCTCCGCCATTCCGCCGACGGCGACGATGAGGACCCCGCCCGGCTCGGCGGCCTCCACGAGAACGTCGACGCCGTCGCCGAGCCGCCGTACCGCCGGAATGTCGTCGGGCACGCGGCCCTTGCCGAAGCGCACCGCCGAGGGACCGTCGCCGATATCGAGGGCCTCGGCGAGTTCCTCGCGCAGCCGGACGGCGTCGCGCGGAGCTGCCACGCGCATCCCCGGAACGATCGCCAGCAGCGACAGGTCCCACATCCCGTGGTGGCTCGGTCCGTCCGGACCAGTGATGCCGGACCTGTCGAGCACCACCGTGACCGGCAGCTTGAGCAGCGCGACGTCCATCAGCAGTTGATCGAAGGCACGGTTCAGAAAGGTCGAGTAGATGGCGAGGACCGGATGCATGCCGCCGAGCGCCAACCCGGCCGCCGACGTCATGCCGTGCTGTTCGGCGATCCCGACGTCGAACATCCGCTCCGGGTACCGCTCACCGAACGCGGCGAGCCCGGTGGGACCGGGCATCGCGGCGGTGATCGCCACCACCTCGGGTCGGCGGGCGGCCTCGCGCACGAGCGTCTCCGAGAACACCGAGGTCCAGTCGACCGGCGATTCGGCGAGCGCCCGGCCGGTGAGCGGGTCGATCTTTCCGGTGGAGTGCATCTGCTCGGCCTCGTCGTTCTCGGCCGGGGCGTAGCCGTTTCCCTTCCGGGTCACGGCGTGAACGATCACCGGACCGCCGAAGGCCTTGGCCCGCCGCAGCGCGGCCTCCATCTCGGCCAGGTCGTGCCCGTCGACCGGGCCGACGTACTTGATCCCGAGGTCGGCGAACATCGCCTGCGGCGAGACCAGGTCCTTGACCCCGCTCTTCATCCCGTGCAGCACCGCGTACGCGGCGTCGCCGACCATCGGGACGCTCTTGAGAGTGCGCCGGCCCGTCTCCAGGAAGCGCTCGTAACCGGGCTGCAGCCGCAGCGCCGAGAGATTGCGTGCCAATCCGCCGATCGTGGGCGCGTACGACCGCCCGTTGTCGTTGACGACGATCACCACCGAGCGGTCGCTGTCGGCGATGTTGTTCAGCGCCTCCCAGCACATGCCGCCCGTGAGCGCGCCGTCACCGACCACCGCGACCACGGTGCGGTCCTCGCCGCGCAGGGCGAAGGCCTTGCTGAGACCGTCGGCGTTCGACAGCGCCGCCGAGGCGTGCGAGGACTCGATCCAGTCGTGCGGGCTCTCGGTGCGGTCCTGGTACCCGGTGAGCCCGCCCTGCTCCCGCAGGGTGTCGAATCGATCCTTGCGCCCGGTGACGATCTTGTGGACGTAGCACTGGTGCCCGGTGTCGAACAGGATCGGGTCGGTCGGCGAGTCGAAGACCCGGTGGATCGCGAGGGTCAGTTCCACCACGCCGAGGTTGGGGCCCAGGTGTCCCCCGGTGGCCGCGACCTTCTGAATCAGGAACTGCCGGATGTCGTCGGCCAGCTCCGCCAGTTCCTCTGGCGAGCACGCACGTACGTCTGCCGGTGAGTCCACCCGATCCAGCACGCCCATCCGTAGTCCTCCTTCGCAGCCGCGACCGCCCGAGCGGCGTCGCATCAGACCCAGTCTACGGACTCGGGGGCTGAGCCCGGGATCACAGGACGCCGCAGGGTCACCGAGCCCCTCACCGCGTGAGAACGGCGACCGCCTCGATGTGATGGGTCAGCGGGAAGGCGTCGAAGGCCCGCCAGCCGCGCACCCGGTATCCGTGGACCGCGTACCGGCCCAGGTCGCGCGCGAAGGAGGCCGCGTCGCATCCCACGTGCACCACCGCCTCCGGACCCGCGGCGGCGACGCCGTCCACCACAGACAGTCCGGCCCCGGCACGCGGCGGGTCGCTGACCACCACCTGCGGTGACCGCAGGCCGGCGAGGGTCTCGGCGACGCCGCCCCGATGAGTGGTCACCGGATCGGCGCCGAAGACCGCATCTGCGGCGGCGAGCGCGCTCGGATCGGTGTCGACCAGGTCGACGGATGCGACGTCGAGTCCGCGGCTCGGCCCAGCGTCGATCAGCGCCGCGCTGAAGACGCCCGCCCCGCCGTACAGGTCCCACGCGTGAACCGTCCCCGCGACGCCCGCCTCGGCGAGCAGATCGACCACGGCGGCCGAGTACACCTCGGGAGCGTTGCGATGTGCCTGCCAGAAGCCGGTCACCGGTATCCGCCAACTCCGGTCGCCGACGCGGTGGGTCACCGAACCGTCACCGACCAGCATGCGCAGCTCTCGGTGCGCACTGCGGGCCCCGCGCGATCGCTGGGCCCGGCGTCGGGCGGCGTCGCCGCGACGGCGTCCGCGCACATCGCCTTCCCGGGGCGCGGCGAGCTCACCCGCATGCCGCACGCCGTCGGTGCCCGCCATCAGCACGATCTCCGTCCCCGGCCGGGCACCGAGGCCGTCCACCTGCTCGAGCAGTCCCGCGACGGGTGCGACGCACGGCTCGGTGACGATCTCGGCCGACCGGCGTCCACGCAGGCCCGCCCGCCCGTCTCGGCCCACCGCGAGCCGCGTCCGGATCCGCCAGCCGGTGGACGCTCCGCCGAGCGGCTCCACGTCCGGGGGCGGCAGTTCGTCGAGGTCGAATCGGCCGATCCGGCGGAGGACGTCGGCGAGGGCGTCCGCGCCCAGCCTCCTCGCGTACGCCGGCTCGACGAAGGCGAGATCGCAGCAGCCGGCGCCGGCCGCCGCGGCCGGACAGCGAGGGACCACGCGATGCTCGGACGGGGTGAGGACTTCCTCCACCGCCGCCTTGGCGTAGCTGCTGCGCGAGTCGTCGGTGATCCGGGCGCGTACCCGCTCGCCGGGCAGGGCGCCGTCGACGAAGACCACGCGACCGTCCGACCGCGCGATGCCGGCGCCGCCGTTGGCGTACGCGGTGACCTCGAGGGTGAGCGGGCCGCCGGGGCGGCTCATCGGGTTCCGCCGTCCGAGGGGGAACCGGATCCGGGCCGCGGTTGCTCGTTGGCCGAGAACCCCCGGCGGGCGTCGCCGGGTGCGTGGTAATTGTGCTCCGCCCGCCGGGCCCGGTTCTCCGAGGAGTTCAGCTGCCACGGAACGGAGGTCACCATCACCCCGGGCTCGAACAGCAGGCGGCTCTTGAGGCGCAGTGCGGACTGGTTGTGCAGGATCTGCTCCCACCAGTGTCCGACCACGTATTCGGGGATGAAGACGGTGATGACGTCGCGCGGCGACTCGCGTCGCACGCGCCGCACGTAGTTGATGATCGGACGCGTGATCTCGCGGTAGGGCGACGCCAGCACCTTGAGCGGCACCGTGATGTCGCTCTCCTCCCACTCGCTGACGAGAGTGCGAGTGTCACGGTCGTCGACGTTGACGGTCACCGCCTCGATGGTGTCGGGGCGCGTCGCCCGGGCGTAGCGCAGCGCGCGCCGCGTCGGCAGGTGCAGCGTGGACACCAGGATCACGGCGTGGCTGCGGCTCGGCAGCACCTCGTCGGACTGGTCGGTGGCCTCGAGCTCCTCGACGATCCCCGAGTAGTGGCGGTGAATCAGCTTCATCAGGCAGAACAGCACCACCATCGCCAGAATCGCCATCCACGCGCCGGCGGTGAACTTGGTCAGCAGCACCACCACCAGCACCGTCCCGGTCATCACCATGCCGATCGCGTTGATGACGCGCGAGCGCCGCATCCGCGAGCGCGCATCGGGATCGCTCTCGGTCTTGAGGTGGCGGGTCCAGTGCCGGACCATGCCGGTCTGACTGAGGGTGAAGGAGACGAAGACGCCGACGATGTACAGCTGGATCAGCGACGTGACCTCGGCCCCGAAGGCGACGACGAAGGCGATCGCGGCCAGTGCCAGGAAGACGATGCCGTTCGAGAACGCCAGGCGGTCGCCGCGGGTGTGCAGCTGACGCGGGAGGTACCGGTCCTGCGCGAGCACCGAGCCGAGCACCGGGAAACCGTTGAACGCGGTGTTGGCCGCGAGCAACAGGATCAGGGCGGTGACGACGGCGATGAAGTAGAAGCCCGGCGGGAAACCACGGAAGACGGCCTCGGCGAGTTGCGCGAGGATCGACTTCTGCTGGTAGCCGTCGGGCAGACCGCTCAGATCCTTCGCCGGATCGAGGACGTACTTCGCGCCGATCTTCTGAGCGAGCATCACGATGCCCAGCAGCAGTGCGATCGAGAAGGAGCCGAGCAGCAGCAGGGTGGTCGCGGCGTTCCTCGACTTCGGCTTCCGGAACGCGGGCACACCGTTGCTGATCGCCTCCACACCGGTCAGCGCGGCGCAGCCGGACGAGAACGACCGCGCGACGAGGAAGGCCATCGCCAGCCCCATCAGGTGCGGTTGTTCGGCGACGATCCCGAATCCCGAGGTCTCGGCCTCGACGGTGTCGCCGAGGATGAAGATCTTCACCGCTCCCCACCCGAGCATCAACAGCACGCCGACGATGAACGCATACGTCGGAATCGCGAGGACCGCACCGGATTCCTTGATACCGCGCAGGTTCACCGCGGCCAGCAGCGCGATGCCGAGGACGCAGAACCACACCTTGTGCTCGTGCACCAGCGGTACCGCCGAACCGATGTTCTCCGCGGCCGAAGTCACCGACACGGCGACGGTCAGCACGTAGTCCACCAGGAGGGCGGACGCGACCGTCAGACCGGCGTTGGAGCCCAGGTTGACGGTGGCCACCTCGTAGTCGCCGCCGCCGGAAGGATAAGCGTGGACGTTCTGCCGGTAGCTGGCGACCACCACCACCATGACGGCCGCCACGGCCACCGCCACCCACGGAGCGAGGGTGTACGCGCTGATACCGGCGATCGACAGGACCAGGAAGATCTCCTGCGGGGCGTAGGCCACCGACGACATCGCGTCAGAGGCGAACACCGGCAGCGCGATCCGTTTCGGGAGCAGCGTGTGACCGAGCCGATCACTGCGAAACGGACGCCCGAGGACCAGCCTCTTGGTGGCTACCGACACCTTTGACATCGTGGACACTCCGCAACATTAAGGCCCGAGGTCGCCCTCGCAACACCAGGGTGCGAATTCAATCGCGGCACAGTAACCTCGATCACCGTGCGCGTAATCATCATGGGTTGCGGCCGAGTGGGATCCGCCCTGGCAGGGGCGATGTCCGGACTCGGCCACGACGTCGTCGTCATCGACCGAGACGAGACGGCCTTCCGTCGTCTCGGCGAGGACTTCCGGGGCCGGAGAGTCTGCGGCGTCGGATTCGACCGGGACGTCCTCAAGGACGCAGGCATCGAGGACTGCGACGCCTTCGCCGCGGTGTCCTCGGGCGACAACTCCAACATCATCGCCGCGCGGGTCGCGCGGGAGACCTTCGACGTCGACCGCGTCGTCGCCCGCATCTACGATGCGAAGCGCGCCGCGGTGTACGAGCGTCTCGGCATCCCGACGGTCGCGACCGTCCCGTGGACCACCCAGCGATTCGTCGCCGCCCTCGGCGAGACCTCCAGCACGCCGGTCTGGACCGATCCGTCGGGTTCGGTGGTGATGGCCGTTCTGGACTTCCACGAATCGTGGGTCGGCACCGACGCGGGCAAGTTCCAGGAACTGACCGGGGCGCGGGTGGCGTTCCTGTCGCGGATGGGCAACACCGTGCTGCCCGATCCGCGGACCGTGATTCAGGACGACGACGTGCTCTACGTCGCGACCCTCGCCTCCAATGTCGACAACGCGCGCGCCGTCGCCGGCGCCGAGATGCCCCGGGAGTAACTGTGAAAGTCGCCATCGCCGGAGCCGGGGCCGTCGGCCGGGCCATCGCCCGCGAACTGCTCGTGAACGATCACGACGTGACGCTGTTCGAACGGAACCGCACGCACATCGATCCGGTCGCGGTACCCGGGGCCGACTGGGTGCACGCCGACGCGTGCGAACTGTCGGACCTGGAGCTGGCGCAGCTGCAGACATACGACGTGATGATCGCGGCCACGGGAGATGACAAGGCGAATCTGGTGGTGAGCCTGCTCGCGACGACGGAGTTCGCCGTGAATCGGGTGGTCGCCCGCGTCAACGATCCGCGCAATGAGTGGCTCTTCAATGAGGACTGGGGCGTCGACGTCGCCGTCTCGACACCGCGGATGCTGGCCTCGCTGGTCGAAGAGGCGGTGACCGTCGGCGATCTGGTGCGGGTGATGACCTTCCGCCAGGGCCAGGCCAACCTCGTCGAGCTGACCCTGCCGAACGACACCCCGCTCGCGGGGAAGGCGGTGCGGCGGTTGCAGCTCCCGCACGACGTCGCGCTGGTGGCGATCATCCGCGGCCGGCGAGTGATCGTGCCCGAGTCGGACGACCCTCTCGAGGGCGGCGACGAGCTGGTGTTCATCGCACCGGAGGAAGCCGAAGAAGAGCTCCACCGGACGATCAAGTCACCCATTTAACTCCTACACGCTGTAGTAGCGGTAGGGACTTTCGTCCCCGTCTCAAAGGCCGAAATTACCTGTTTCCGCAGGTCATGAGAGGTCCGACACATTAATTGGAGTCCCGGGTTCCAATTATGTTCTGATCGATTCATGCAGCTGACACGGTTCACCGACATCGGCCTGCGGGTCGTCATGGCGCTGACCGCCGACCCGGATGCCAGCCACACCTCCAAGCAGATCGCGGCCGATCTGCAGCTGAGCTACACGCACGTGGCCAAGGTGGTCAGTCGACTGGCCGAACTCGGCGTGGTGCACTCGCGCCGCGGCCGCTCCGGCGGCCTGGGCATCACCGAGCTCGGCAGGCGAGCAGGCGTCGGCTGGCTCGCCCGTCATCTCGAGGGCGATGCCGAAGTCGTCGACTGCGAAGGCCCCGCACCGTGTCCCCTGCGCAACGCCTGCCGTCTGCGCCGCGCACTCGCGACCGCCCAGGAGGCGTTCTACACCAGCCTCGATCGGCTCAGCGTCGAAGACCTGATCGCCGATCCGACCGGAGCCCAGCTGCTGACGCTGCTGCCGACTCTCCGGTCCACCGATACCCCGCCGACCACGACCACCGTGGATGCGGCGGCTCCCGATTCAATCGCAGCGAAGTGAGGATAAATCGATGATCTCGTCGGATACGAAACTGGTGCTCGAAGCCACTGTCCCCGTCGTCGAAGCCGCGTTGCCGGAGATCACGCCGCGGTTCTACGACCGGATGTTCACCGCGCGGCCCGAACTGCTCCGCGATCTGTTCAATCGGACCAACCAGGCCACCGGCGGTCAGCCGCAGGTGCTGGCGGGTGCGGTCGCGGCCTTCGCCCGACTGCAGCTCGAGCCCGATGCCGGCCGGATGCGCTTCATCATCGACCGGATCGCCCATAAGCACGCCTCCCTCGGCATCGTCGCCGACCAGTACCCGATCGTCCACGAGCACCTGTTCGCCGCGATCGTCGACGTCCTCGGTGAGGCCGTCACCCCGGAGGTCGCGGCCGCATGGGACGAGCTGTACTGGGAGATGGCACACGTCCTGATCGGCCGGGAGACCGAGCTGTACCGGGCTGCCGGCGTCGAACCCGGCGATGTGTGGAAGTCGGCGCGCGTCGTCGAACGCGAGCAGGTGGCCCCCGACGCCGTGGCCTTCACGCTCGAGAGCCTCGACGGCGAGCCGCTCGGCGCCTTCGTCCCCGGTCAGTACATCTCGGTCCAGGCGACGATGGACGACGGCGCGCGGCAGATCCGGCAGTACAGCCTCACCGGGTCGACCTCCGATCCCGCGTGGCACATCAGCGTCAAGCTCGACGGCGAGGTGTCCAGCCATCTGCACGAGCACGTCTTCGAGGGCGATCTCATGACCGTGAGCACGCCCTTCGGCGACCTCACCCTCCCCGAGGGAGACGATCCGCTGCTGCTGGCCTCGGCGGGGATCGGCTGCACCCCGGTGATCGGTCTGCTGAACCACCTGGTCTCCACCGGCGACACCCGTCCGGTCACGGTCCTGCACGCCGACCGCTCGCGCAGCAGGCAGCCGCACCGAGGCGACCTCGCACAGCTCGTCGATCGCCTCCCCCAGGCCGAACTGCTGCAGTGGTACGAGCACGGACTGGCGACCGACGAGGCGACGCGGATCGGCTACATGGATCTCGAGGGCGTCGACATCGCACCCGACACCACCGCGCTCCTGTGCGGACCGTCCGGCTTCCTCGGCGCGATCCGCGACGCCCTGCTGGAGCGGGACGTGCCCGAGGACCGCATCCACTACGAGTCCTTCAGCGTGATGAAGTGAGCGTGATCCGATGACCGTGACCCAGGCCCTGGCGACAGCCGGCTCCTTCATCTGGCTCGGCATGGTGTTCGGCATCTCGTTCATCGAGGCGCCGCTCAAGTTCCAGGCCCCCGGGATCACCATCCCGCTCGGCCTGGGTATCGGCCGCCTCGTGTTCCGCGCGCTGAACGCGGTCGAGGCGCTCTGGGCGATCGCACTGATCGTCGCGGTCGCCGTCGGCGACGACTGGTCGACGGGTACGTTGATCGGACTCGGTGTGGCGGCCGCGGCGCTGATCGTTCAGGTGGCGGCGATCAGGCCGGTGCTCTCCAAGCGCACCGATCTGGTCCTGGCCCACCCGGAGTCGGTTCCCGAACACCGCAGCACGGCGCACTACTGGTATGTCGGATTCGATCTGATCAAGGTCGCGGCGCTGATCACGCTCGGGACCTCGCTGCTGCTGAGCATCTGAAGTACTGCACGACGCGACGCCGGTCTCCACGGAGGCCGGCGTCGTCATGCTCACTCGGTCATGCGCTCACTCGGTCAGGCGCTCACTCGTCGGTGGCGTGCAGTTCGTAATAGGGGTTGTAGATCACCTTCATGCCGTCCGAGTTCGCCACCCGGCCGCGGATCGTCACCCGTCGACCGGGTTCGATGCCCGGGATCCGGTTCCGGCCCATCCACTTGAGGATCACCGTGTCGGTGCCGTCGAAGAACTCCGCGACCACACCGGTCTTGGTGTTGCGCGAACACGTCTCGACCGCGCGGAGCTCGCCGACCATCGTCGCCTCGTCGCCGCGGGCGCAGTCGACCGCGCGCTGCGCACCATGTGCCTGGCACTCGCGCTGGATGCGACCCTCTTCGATCTCGTCGAGATCTTCGGTCAGCATCCGTCCGAGCCGCTTGAGCAGACCCGAATTAGCCATCCCATCCTCCGCGGGGTGTCGCAATCGAACTCACTTGCAAACTCACCATACTACCCGTGCATGATCGAAGTATGACCACGCTGATCGTGATGCCGGGCACCGGGTCGGACGCCGATTACGCCGCACGGGTCTTCGGCCCCGCCGCCGCCTCGATCGGCGCTCGACTGGTGTCACTCGAACCAGAATCTGACCTGGTCAACAGCTATTCTACGCGCCTGGACCAGGTCGCCGCCGAAGGCGATGACCTACTCGTCGGCGGCATCTCGATAGGTGCGGCGATCGCCGTCGAATGGGCACTGCGATCACCGCTCGCGCAGCACTGCCGCGGAGTGCTTGCCGCCCTGCCGCCGTGGTCGGGCCCGGCCGCGGACTCACTCGCCGCGCTGTCGGCGCGGCTGACCGCCGACGCGATCGAACGCGACGGTCTGGCGGCCGCGGTGGCGCAGATGGTCCGGACCAGCCCCGCATGGCTCGGGGCGGAGCTGTCACGGTCGTGGCGCTCGCTCGCCGACCGCGGACTGGTCGAGCAGTTGCGTGCCGCGGCCGCGCACGCCGCGCCCGCCGAGAGCGAACTGTCCGCACTGACGGTGCCGCTGGGCGTCGCCGCCGCCCCCGACGACCCGCTGCATCCCGTCGAGGTGGGACGGGCCTGGGCCGCGTATGCACCGCGGGCGGCGGTGCGCGCCGTGCCGCTCACCGAGTTCGGGCCGGCACCGCATCGGCTCGGCGACGCCTGTGCCGCCGCCTGGAGGGACGCGTCAGCGGCGGCGCCGGCGGAAGCGTGACATCGCCGAACCGCGCGACGGCGGCGCGGTGGGTGCCTCCTCCGGCTCCACTGCGGGCGGAGCCGACGTCTCCTCCGCTGTCGCCGACGGCGCATCCGCGTCCGGTTGATCGGAGTAGACGGTGGCCGAGGCGCTCTGCTCCACGGCGCCGCCGGGAATCACCTCCGGCACTCCGGAGTCGTCACCGGACGGCTGTGCGGGCAGCGGCTGCGAGGGGAAGGCTCCGGTCTCGGCGTCCACCCCGGCCTGCTCGGCCGCCTGCTCGGCCAGTTGCTGCTGGGCGGCCGCGACCTGTTCGGCGAGGACCGGCGGCAACACGATCGGCAGCAACTCCCGCGGCGGGCACGGTTCACTGCCTCGACGCACCACCGTCTCGGCGAGGACGGCGCGGGCGAGCTGGGCCAGCTGCACCTCGGACTCCTCGGGGCCGCTCGCGACGCAGCGCACCATCCAGCGAGGACCGTCGACACCGATGAACCGGTGACTGCCGCCGGGCACCCGGGCCACCACTTCGCGGCCCCAGTGACCGTCCTCGATCGAGGTCTGCGCTCCGTCGCTGCGGAGCGACTCGGCCAGTTCGCGCACCACTTCGCGCCACAGTCCCCCGCTGCGCGGGGCGGCGAAGGCGTGCAGTCCGATGCGGCCGACCGGCGTCACGAGGTAGACGGCCTCGGGCTCATGCGTCGCGGACATCTCGACGGTCACCTGCCCGCCCTCCACCACCGGCATCAGCAGGGAGCCCAGATCCAGATGGGAGTTCGCGAGTTCGGCGAGGGGCGTCGCCAGATCCGCGATGTCGTAGGGTCCCGCGGTGTCGCCGATCGAGTACTTGTCGCCCGCGGCGCCGGTCGCACGCTGTGCCATCGTCATCCCTCCGTCAGAATCGCGTGGCCGCCACTGGAGCCGTAGCCTCCGGCGCCGCGCTCGGTGTCGTCGAGTTCATCGACTTCGACCACGTCTGGCAACTCGACACGCTGCACGATCAGCTGGGCGATCCGGTCGCCGCGCGTGATGGTGATCGGAGCCTCCGGATCCAGGTTGATCAGGCACACCTTGATCTCGCCGCGGTAGCCCGCGTCGATCGTTCCCGGCGCGTTGACGATCGACAGTCCCGCGCGCGCCGCCAGACCGGAGCGCGGATGGATCAGTCCGACGGTGCCGTACGGCAGCCCGATCGCGATACCGGTCCCGACGAGCTGACGACGTCCCGGCGCCAGCACGAGGTCGGTGGCGGCGTACAGATCGATGCCCGCATCGCCCGGATGGGCGCGCACGGGAAGCGGGAGGTCGGGATCGAGTCGGCGGATTCGCAACGGCGGATACGTATCGGGCGTCACTGGCGTGGTCACCCCCGCAGACTACTAGGGCGCTACCGCATTAGGCTTGTCCGCGTGACGCAAGCAGCCTCGACACCCGCCCCGCAGCAGGACCGCTACAGCGAGCGCCTCATCGTCCCGTGGTGGTGGTGGCTCGCCGGCCTCGCCATCACCGCGATCTTCGGCTACGAGGTCCAACTCGCCGCCTACCGGGAGCCGTGGAGCGTCGTCGCCTATCCCGTCATCGCGGCCCTCATCGGCTGGGGACTGTATTCGATGGGGCGGACGCCCGTTCGCGTGGACGCGAACGGCTCGCTGCACGCGGGGAAGGCCATGCTGCCCAGCGAGGTGATCGCCCGCGGCGCCACGGTCTCGGCGGCACAGCGCAGCGCGGCCATGGGCAGGCAGCTCGATCCGGCAGCGTTCGTACTCCATCGCACCTGGGTCAAGACGATGGTGCTCGTGGTGTTGGACGACCCCGACGACCCGACGCCCTACTGGCTCATCTCGACCCGCCATCCCGATCGGGTGCTGGCCGCCCTGGGCATGGGTGACGCGGGCCGCGTCCCCGGTCAGGAACCCGCAGACCGGGAGTCCGGAGATGAGGAGTCCGGAGATGAGGGTCACGGAAAGGACGACGCCGCGCAGGGCTGAGCCCTACGCGGCGCACGGGGGTCGCGATTCACCGACCGCGGTCCGGGATCACCGGAGCCGCGGTCGGTTCGCGGCACAGGGGTGCATCAGGCGCAGTCGACGCAGATCATCTCGTTGCCGTGCTGTTCGGCGAGACGGTTGCGGTGGTACACGAGGAAGCAGCTCGAGCATGTGAACTCGTCGTCCTGCTTCGGGACCACGCGCACCGACAACTCCTCGCCCGACAGGTCCGCGCCCGGCAGTTCGAACGATTCGGCGGTGTCGCCCTCGTCGACATCGACGTCGGCGGACTTCGCTTCATTGCGGCGAGCCTTCAGCTCCTCCAGCGAGTCCTCCGCGATGTCGTCGTCGTTGCTGCGGCGCGGAGCGTCGTAATCGGTTGCCATAGTGTGCCTAACCTGGGTTCTGTAGGTGTGGATGCGGATTGCTGTGGGAGAACACACTTGTGGCCTCGTTCCCCCGGCCCCCACATCGTCGCGCGATGATGTTGGGCGCCCGAATTCTAGGTGCACCCACCCCGGAAGTCAACCACTCGTCGAATGCGCCGGTCAGAGGCACCGAACTCGACTTATGAGGGCGCGCCGGACACCTTCCCGCACCGTCGTCGCGGAGCCCTCTACAGTGGTCGGCGACCCCTGATTCCGGAAGAAGGTGCTAGAGCGTCTTGGTCTCGAAGATCGCCACCGGCTACACCACCGATGTGAAGGGCCGTCCGTTCCGGCGCCGCCACCTGATGCCCGCCCTCATCGTCGTCGCGGTCCTCGCCGTGGCGGCCATCACCGCCTGGTCGGTCGCGCTGACCGGCGGCGGTGACGAGGCGCGCCCCACGGACTGCAACATGCCCGAGGCCGCGTCGCCGTCGGACCGCTCCGGGGCACCGGCGACGCCCCCGCCGAATCTGAAGCCGGTCAGCTCCACCGAGATGCTCAGCGTCGCGCCGGCGGGTCTGTCGACGTTCAAGGTGCGCGTCTTCAACTCCGCCGCGCCCCGTGGTTCGGCGCGTTCGGTGAGCGACGATCTCGTGGCCGAGGGGTTCACCCCCGGCGATCCCGCGTACGCCGACGACACCGTCTACCCCGACCAGAATCTGCATTGCGTCGCTCAGATCCGATTCGGTCAGGCCGGTCAGGCGGGCGCGGCGGCGGTGTGGCTCGCCGCGCCGTGCGCTCAGTTGGTCGACGACGGCCGCACCGGTACCGACGTCGACCTCGCACTGGGCGAGTACTACACGCAGGGACGTCCGACTCAGGATTCGCAGGCCGCACTCGAGGCCCTGCGGTCGGTGGACCCGAAGAACCCGAAGACGGCGATCGATCGATCACTCATCGAAGCGGTGCACAACCAGGCCTGCTAGCGGTCACGGCGCCGCCGCGGTCAGATGGCGGCGTCGGCGACCGCCTGATCGATCACCTGGAACAACAGATCGAGACTGGGTGCGGGCTGCATCTCGGCGGACCAGACCATCGCGGCGCGCAACGGCGGGATGTCGAGGGCCAGATCGATCGCCGCGACCTGCCCGCCGACCACCTCGAATCCGTCACGCGGCAGCAGCCCCACGGCCATGTCCGCGGCGATGAGCGGCAGCGCCGTCTGGAGAGTCGACACCTGCTGGATACGGGCGGGGGTCACGTCGTTCCGTCGCCAGAACTGATCGGTCAGCTCGTCGAGCCCGGGGAATCCCTGAATCGCCGCGGGCACGATCCACGTCTCCGACTCCAGATCACGCAGGCCGGCGACATGCCGACCGCTTGAGACCACCAGGACCAGGGGCAGATCCACCAGGAATCGGACGTGGAGTCCGGGGAATGCGGAGGCCAGGCGGGAGACGTCCGCGGTGGCGACGAATCCGACGTCCGCCCGACCCTCCGCCACGATGCCGAGGACTCCGGCCGGGTCGGGATCGGAGAGTTCGACCGACACGTCCGGAGCGCGGGCCCGTTCGCCGAAACCAACCCGGAGCTGGTGAAAGCGTTCGTCCGGGCGGTCAACCGCGCCGATCTCGTCGCAGCGAAGGATCCCGCAGCGGTGGGCGCCGTGCTGGAGAAGTACGGAAAGCTGCCGCCACAGGTCTTCGCCAAGATGCGTCTCCCGGTCTACACGGACCAGATCAGCGCCGACGCTCTCCAGGGCACCGCGGACCTCATGAACCACCTCGGCTTCACCTCGAAGCCCGTCGATACGAAGGAGATGATCTGGCCGTGAGTCAGCTCGTCACCGTGACCGACTCCACCTCGGCCACGACCATGCACCGGCCGATCCGGCGATGGGTGCGGACGATCAACGCATCTGCCGAGTCCCGTCTCGGACGATTCCTCTACGGTGCCGGCGCCGTCGCCCTCGTCTTCGCCGTGTGGCAGGTGCTCTGGTCACTCGGCGTCCTGCCGGCCACCGCACTGCCCTCCGCAGGCCAGATGCTCGGCGCCTTGCTCGACCTGCTCGGATCGGGAGCCTTCTGGGCGTCCGTCTGGTCGACGGTGTCGATCGTGATCCTCGGTCTCGTGGTCATCATCGTCATCGCCGCGCCGCTGTCCATCCTCCTCGGCCTGTCGCGATTCGCCGAGGAATCGACCTGGCTCGTCGTGGAGTTCCTCAAACCCATCCCGCCGGTGGCCCTGATCCCGCTCGGTCTGCTGCTGTGGGGCCCGACGCCGGGAATGAAGATGGTCCTGATCGTGTTCGGCGCGATCTGGCCGCTGCTGACCCAGCTGGTCTACGGCGTCCGTGAGGTGAACGCCACCAGTCTCGACATGGCGCGCAGCTACCACCTCGGTTGGTGGCTCACCACGAGCCGAATCGTCATTCCGTCGATGACGCCGTTCGCGATGACCGGCTTGCGGATCGCGGCCGCCATCGCACTCATCATCTCCATCGTCACCGAGATGATCGGCGGCGCCGCAGGTCTGGGCCAGGACATCGTGGTCGCTCAGTCGGCAGGCGCGATCAAGGAGATGTACGCCCTGATCTTCGCCGCGGGCCTGCTCGGGCTCCTGGTCAACACCGTGTTCAAGGCAGCCGAGAAGCCGCTGCTGTTCTGGCACCCGAGTCACCGAGAGGAGGCGAAGTGATGAAGACCGGTCGTCTCTGGCGGGCGATCCTCCTTCGCGCCTGGCTGCCCGCCGCATTGGTTCTGACCTGGTGGTTCGCCTCGGCGACGAGTGAATCGCTGTACTTTCCCTCCCTGAAGACCATCCTCACCACGATGTGGGACGACCTGATCGTCCACGGCATGCGGACCGACGTGGTCCCCAGCGTGGAGAAGTTCCTCATCGGATTCCTCATCGCCGGCGCACTGGGGATAGTCTTCGGACTGCTGATCGGGCTGTCGCCGGTCCTGCGTGCCGCGTGCGAGCCGATCATCCAGTTCCTGCGCTCGCTGCCGCCTCCCGTTCTGCTGCCGATCGGCCTGCTGGTCTTCGGCATCGGTCCGGCGATGAACATCTCGATCATCGTCGTGGGTGCGGTCTGGCCGACCCTGCTCAACACCATCGACGGAGTTCGATCCCTCGACCCGCTCGTCAAGGACATGTCGCGGTCGTACCGACTGACGCTCCCGCAATACATCCGGTACGTTCTGCTCCCGCATGCCGGCCCCGCCATCTTCGCCGGCCTGCGCACCACTCTGCAGATCTCGATCATCCTGATCGTCGTCTCCGAGATGGTGGCGTCGACCAACGGCATCGGCTTCTACCTCCTGAACTCCCAGCAGACCTTCGCGGTCCCGGAGACCTGGGCGGGCACCGTTCTGCTCGGCCTGCTCGGATACCTCGCCAATCTCGTCTTCGTCCGCATCGAGAAGTACGTGCTGCGCTGGCAGTACGGCATGCGGGCCCTGAACGCAAAAGGATGATCATGTCTGTCGACGCCACCGAAACCGATGTCACCGCACCGACGACGCTCATGGAACTGCGCGACCTGCGCAAATCCTACGGCGATGTCCAGATCCTGGCCGGAATCGACTTCACCGTGCGCCGCGGCGAGTTCGTCTGCGTGGTCGGCCCCTCGGGCTCGGGCAAGACCACCCTGCTGCGGTGCATGGCCGGCCTGCTCGCACCCACCGACGGCGCCTGCCTGTTCGAGGGTGACACGGTGACCGGACCGCCCGCGAAGCTGGCCGTCGTCTTCCAGGACTACAGTCGCTCCCTGTTCCCGTGGCTGAGCGTCGCCGACAACATCGAACTTCCGCTGCGCCGCACGGTCCGCAAGGCCGAGCGCGCGGTCCGGATCGATTCGGTTCTCACAGCGGTGGGCCTGGCGGGCAAGCACGACCTGTACCCCTGGCAGATGTCGGGCGGCATGCAGCAGCGCGCGGCGATCGCCCGGGGTCTCGCGTATCAGCCGGATGTGCTGCTGATGGACGAGCCGTTCGCCGCCGTCGACGCGCAGACCCGCATCGAACTCGAGGACCTGGTGCTGCGTGTGCGGAAGGACTTCGACACCACCATCGTCTTCGTCACCCACGACATCGACGAGGCCGTGTACCTCGGTGATCGAGTCATCGTCCTCTCCGGTGCTCCGACCCGAGTGACGCGGAACATCGACGTCGATCTACCGCAGCCACGGGACCAACTCGAGACCAAGACGCTGCCCGCGTACGCGAAGTACCGCACCGAGGTCTTCGAGCTCATCCAGGCCGCGCAGTCGCACGCGAGCATCGCCTGACCACCCGAAACGCCAGCAGGAGAAAGCCCTCTAGGAGAACGCCGCCATGACAACTCATCAGCCTCTCGACAACGCCCAGGCCACCGCCTATCGCACCCGGGTCACCCTGCTCGGCACCTCCGGCGGACCGCCGTGGTGGGACGGATCGGACCGCGCCGGCATTTCGACCGCGATCACGGTGAACGACTCGGTGTACCTGATCGACTGCGGTGAGGGGTGGGGTCCCCGGTACCGCAAGGCCGGTCTCGGCCCGGCCGGATTCCAGAAGGGTCTCGACGACCTCCGCGGCGTGTTCATCACCCATCACCACTCCGACCACATGGTCGACTATCCGAACCTGTTGCTCCTCGCCTGGCACAACGGTTCCGACGGTCTCCGGCAGCCGGTGCAGGTCTACGGCCCCGGCGATCGTCGCGTCCTGCCGCCGATCTTCGACGAGACCAATCGGGATCCGATCCCCGAGGTCTTCAATCCGGAGTCGCCGACACCCGGTCTCGAGGAGTCGACGGCCAGGCTGCTCCAGGCGTACGCCCTCGACATCAACGACCGGATGCGCGACAACGCCAAGCAGGATCTGCGCGAGATCTTCGAGTTCCACGACATCGTGCTCCCGGGAACGACCGGCGACGACCCCAACGGCGACCCGAGTCCGGCGATGGAACCGTTCGAGGTCTATGCGGACGAGAACGTCCGGGTGACCGCCATCCTCGTCGACCACCGGCCGATCTTCCCGGCCTTCGCCTTCCGCTTCGACACCCCGGACGGCTCGATCGTCGTCTCGGGCGACACCGGCGTGTGCAGCAATCTGGTGACGATCGCGGACGGCGCGGACATCCTCCTCCACGAGTGCATCGACATGGACTGGGTGGACTCCCTGCTCGGGCCGAACTCCGCCAGACCCGACCCCAACCTCATGCAGCACATGCTCGCTGCGCACACCGCGATCGAGGAGGTCGGCGCTCAAGCCGAGGCCGCGGGCGTCGACACCCTGGTCCTCACACACCTGGTGCCGGGCAATACGCCGGTCGAGAAGTGGCAGCAGGCGCAGCAGGGGTTCTCCGGCCACCTGGTGGTGGGAGAAGACCTCATGCATTTCGGTCTCGGCGAGCCCCGCTGAACCGCCCGCCGGCGCACGACCGCAGCACATCGCACAGGCATCAAATCTCACAGGAAGGCCAGATCATGGCTGTTTTCAACGACGGCATCGCCGCAACCGAGGTGCCCGAGGGGGACATCGTCGAGACCGATGTCCTGATCGTCGGTTCCGGACCCGGAGGCGCGTCGGCAGCGCTGTTCCTGTCGACGCTGGGCATCCCGAACATCGTGATCACCAAGTACCGCTGGACCGCGAACACGCCCCGAGCGCACATCACCAACCAACGCTCGATGGAGGTCTTCCGGGACATGGGCATCGAGGATCAGGTCCTCGCCGAGGCCACTCCCCACGAGTTGATCGGCGACACCGTCTTCTGCACGTCGATCGCAGGCGAGGAGATCGGCCGGATCCGAACCTGGGGCACCCGCCCCGACCGCGAGGCGACTACCGGCTCGCCTCGCCGTGCCTCACGGTGGACATCCCGCAGACCTACCTCGAGCCCATCCTGGTCCGCAACGCGACCGTCCGCGGAACGCAGACCCGCTTCTCCACCGAGTATCTCGGCCACTCGCAGGACGAGAACGGCGTCACCGTCGACGTGCGGGACCGTCTCACCGGCCAGGAGTACCGGATCCGCGCGAAGTACCTGATCGGGGCCGACGGCGCCCGCTCACGCGTGGCCGAGGACATCGGTCTGACGTTCGAAGGCGCGATGGACATCGCCGGATCGATGAACATCTCAAAGCCGACATCGCCTCCCTGGTTGACCATCGACCGAGTGTTCTCTACTGGGTGATCCAGCCCGGATCGAATGTCGGCGGCATCGGAACCGGACTGGTGCGCATGGTGCGCCCGTGGGACGAGTGGCTCATCGTATGGGGCTACGACATCAACCAGCCGCCGCCGGATCTGGACGACGAGATGGCCACCGGCATCATTCGCGACCTGCTGGGGGTGCCGGATCTCGAGCCGGAGATCACCGGCTACAGCCTGTGGGGCGTGAACGAGATGTACGCCACCGACCTGCAGAAGGGCCGGGTGTTCTGCGTCGGCGACGCCATTCATCGGCACCCGCCGTCGAACGGTCTGGGGTCCAACACCTCGGTGCAGGACTCGTACAATCTGGCCTGGAAGATCGCCGCGGTTCTGCGCGGGCAGGCGGCACCGTCGCTGCTCGATTCCTACACCGCCGAACGCGCCCCCGTCGCCGAACAGATCGTCACCCGGGCGAACAAGTCGGCGCGAGAGTTCTCCGACATGTTCACCGCACTCGGCGTCGTCGGTCTGGAGGGCGACGAGATGGCCGCCGCGATCGCCGAGCGGAAAGCCGACTCGCCGGCCGGTGAGGCGAAACGGGCTGCCCTCGTCAAAGCCATGAACACCAAGAACTACGAGTTCAACGCGCACGGGGTGGAACTCGGCCAGTTCTACCGTTCGGCTGCGATCGTCTCCGACGGCACCGAGCCGCAGCCGCCGGCCGGGCGTGAGGATCGCGATCTGTACTACGTCCCGTCCACGTCGCCGGGTGCACATCTGCCCCACGCCTGGGTCGGCGACAACGTCTCGCGCAAAGCGATGCTCGACCTGGCGCCGTACGATCGCTGGACCCTCGTCACCGGCGTCGCGGGCAGTCCGTGGACGCAGGCGGCCGACGCCGTCGCCCGCGAGCTCGGAGTACCTCTGGAAGCAGTCGTGATCGGTCCCGGCCGCGACGTGACCGATCTGTACTACGACTGGGCGAAGCTCCGCGAGGTCTCGGAGTCCGGGGCGCTCCTCGTGCGGCCCGACAAGCACATCGCCTGGCGCTCGAACCAGCTGCCCGACGACCCGACCCGCGAACTGTCGACGGCGATGCGAACGGTCTTGGGGCGCTGACGATGAGCTTCGACTTCATTCACGAGACGCTGCCGCAGCGCGTGGTGTTCGCGCGGGGCGACGCGCCGGGAGCCGTGGCCGCGGAGGTCGCGGCGGTCGGCGGCACTCGGGCCATGCTGATCCACTCCGGTCCGAGCGCCGAACAGGTGGAGGCCGTCGCCGCGCAGCTCCCGCTCGCGGTGCGGCACGACGACGTCGCCATGCACGTGCCGATCGAGGTCGCCGAGCGCGCCCGGGCCGCTGCCCGCACCGGTGACGTCGACGTCCTCGTCAGCGTGGGCGGCGGCTCGGCCACCGGCCTGGCCAAAGCCGTGGCCCTGCGCAGCGGTGTGCCGATCGTCGCCGTGCCGACGACCTACGCGGGCAGCGAAGCCACGAACGTCTGGGGGATGACCGATAACGGAGTCAAGACCACTGGAACCGACCGGCGCGTCCTGCCCACGTCGATCGTGTACGACGCGACCCTCCTGCAGTCCCTGCCCGCCGATCTCTCCGTCGCCAGCGGGCTCAACGCGCTCGCCCACTGCGTCGACTCGATGTGGGGCCCGCGCGCGGATCCGATCGACCGAGCGCTGGCCGAGGAGGGGATCCGCGGACTGCGAGCCGGGATGATCGGGCTGGTCGACGGCGCCGGAGGCCTCGACGCCATCGAGCAGACGCTCTACGGTGCGTACCTCGCGGCGGTGTCGTTCGCCTCGGCGGGTTCGGGCATGCATCACAAGATCTGTCATGTCCTGGGCGGGATGTACGACCTGCCCCACGCGCAGACGCACGCGGTGGTCCTGCCTCACGTGCTGGCCTTCAACGCGCCCGGCGCACCGGAGGCCGCCGCACGCATCTCTCGCGCGTTCGGCAGCCAGACCGCGGTCGCCGGTCTGGCCGCCCTGCGCCGCGCCGTGTCGGCGCCCCGCGCGCTCAAGGACTACGGCATGCCCGGAGAAGGTATCGCCGCAGCGGTCCCGCCCATTCTGGCAGCCATCCCGACGAACAACCCGAAACCCGTCAGCACCGACGACCTCACCGCGTTGCTCCGCGCGGCGTGGGAAGGAGACGAACCCCGATGACCACCATCCCCGACCACTCGAACCACCCGATCTCCGAACGCCAACGGGCGGTCGAAGAGGACGTCGTACAGCGCGTCGTCCACTCCTTCGACGACTGCGCCGATCCGCGTCTGCGACGGGTGATGGTCTCGCTCGTCGAACATCTGCACGCCCTTCTCCGCGATGTGCGGCTGACCGAGGACGAGTGGCAGGTCGCCATCGACTTCCTCACCGACGCCGGTCACATCACCGATGACAAGCGACAGGAGTTCGTGCTGCTCTCGGACACGCTGGGCGCGTCGATGCAGACCATCGCCATCAACAACGAGGCCTACGGAGATGCGACCGAGGCGACCGTCTTCGGCCCGTTCTTCGTCGACGGAGCCCCCCGCATCGAACTCGGCGGCGACGTGGCGTTCGGCGCTGCGGGACAGCCGTGCTGGGTGGAGGGCACCGTCCGCGACGTCGACGGCGATCCGGTCCGCAACGCCAGGATCGAGGTGTGGGAGGCCGACGATGAGGGTCTCTACGACGTTCAGCACGACGACGGGCGCGTCGCGGCGCGCGCCCACCTGTTCACCGACGACGACGGCGGGTACCGGTTCTGGGGGATCAAGCCGACGCCGTATCCGATCCCCTACGACGGCCGGGTAGGCAAGATGCTGCAGGCCGTGGGCCGATCGCCCTACCGCGCCTCGCACCTGCACTTCATGGTCACCGCGCCGGGCTGCCGGCGCCTGGTGACGCACATCTTCGTCCGCGGCGACGAGCTGCTGGACCGCGACAGCGTGTTCGGAGTCAAGGATTCGCTGGTCAAGGATTTCATCGAGCAGCCGGCGGGCACACCGACTCCGGACGGCCGAGTGATCGACGGACCGTGGTCACGAGTGCGGTTCGACGTGGTGCTGGCGCCCGGAGCCGCAACCGACGAATGACGGGCCGGCCGGCGGTACGCGGGCTCAGTCGGGCAACGCGCGCAGCGCTCCGATCCGCTCGAGGACGTCGACGAACTCGTCGGCGATGCCGCCGGCTGCGGCGACCGTCACGTGGCCGTCGCTCGATCGCGAGTCCGCGGGCGGCAGGAGGACCGTCGCCCCGGCCTCCGCTGCGATCAGTCCGCCCGCCGCCCAGTCCCACGGGCTCAGTCCGTGCTCGATGTGGGCATCGGCGGCACCCGATGCCACCATGCACAGGTCCAGCGCCGCGGCGCCGACTCGCCGGATGTCGCGCACTTCGGGCAGCAGCTGCGCGATCAGCGCGCCCTGGCGCACGCGACGCTCGCGCGAGTACCCGAATCCGGTGGCCACGAGAGCCAGCCCGACGTCGGTGATCGGATTGCACGACAGTCGGATCGCGTCCGGCCCGAGTCCCGTCGCCCACGCTCCCCCGCCGGCGCTCGCCCAATACGTCACCCCGCGGGCGACGTCGACCACCGCGCCGGCCACCGAGCGTCCGTCGATCTGTGCCGCCACCGACACGGCGAACGCCGGTATCCCGTACAGGAAGTTCACCGTGCCGTCGATCGGGTCGACCACCCAGCGGACCCCGGTGGGGACGTCGACGGACCCGCCGTCCTCTTCGCCGAGGACCTCGTCGTCGGGCCGCTCGGCGCGCAGCAGGTTCCGGATCAGTGCCTCGGACTCCCGGTCGGCGACCGTGACCGGATCCGTCGGGGTCGACTTCGACTCGACCGAGCCGTCGGCGACCCTCGTGCCCGTCGGCGCGAACAGTTCCACCCGCCGCGTCCGGACGTGCTCGGCGGCCCGTTCGGCCACCCGCCGGGCGATCTCGGCGAGTTCGGCAGGCGCGGCCGTGGGCGTATCGATGGGATCGGACGGGGTGGAGAAGCCGGGAGACGTCACACCTAGAGTCTAGAGTTGCGAGTCTAGAGTGTCCGACGGGAGCACGGCGCAGGCCGTCTCCCGCCGCCATCGTCCACCGATCGAGCCTCGACCTGCCAAGAAGGGCGGACCGTACCGATGACCGACGCGCGATTCACCGTGCTTGCCTCCGACCGTTCGCCGAGTCCGTCATCCGACCTCGGCTTCGGCATCGACATCGGCGGCTCGGGAGTCAAGGGGGCGATCGTCGACCTGCGAACCGGACAGTTCGTGGGAGAACGCCACCGCATCGCCACCCCGCAGCCCGCCACCCCGGCCGCGGTCGCCGACACGGTCGCCGAGATCGTCGAGCACTTCGGCTGGACCGGCCCGGTCGGGCTGACCGTCCCCGGCGTGGTCCGGCAGCAGATCATGCGCAGCGCCGCCAACATCGACGAGTCGTGGAAGGGCACCGACCTGTATGCCTTGTTCAGCGACCGGTTGGGCGGGCGCCGCGTCACGGTGCTCAACGACGCCGACGCCGCCGGAATCGCCGAGTACCGGTTCGGCAGCGGTGTCGGCGACGCCGAGGGCACGGTGATCCTCCTGACCTTCGGCACCGGCATCGGTTCGGCGCTCCTGTACAACGGAACGCTCGTACCGAACACCGAGCTCGGCCATCTCGAGATCGACGGCAAGGAGGCCGAGCACCGCGCGTCGGCGAAGGTGCGCGAGGACCACGGGTGGTCACTGGAGAAGTGGAGCAAGAAGGTCTCCAAAGTGCTGCGGCACTACGAGGCGATCTTCTCCCCCACCCTGTTCATCGCGGGCGGCGGGATCAGCCGCAAAGCCGATCAGTGGATTCCGCTGCTGACCAACCAGACCCCCGTCGTCGCTGCTGAGCTGCGCAACACCGCGGGAATCGTCGGCGCTGCGATCGCCGTCGACGAGGGTCTTTCGTTCTGATCGTCGGCCGCTCGTCGGGGGCGTGAGACCGGCATGCGCATGTGCTCGTCACGGCGATGTCGTTACAATGGAACACGTCGGTCTCGCACCGAGCCCTCAAGCCCCTTCGCCCACGGCGTCACGTCCTGTTCGGGACGCGCGCAGCCGTGCCGCCCGTGAGTTATGTCGAAAGGTTGTACGTGGCAACCACCAAGTCCACCGACGCAGCAGCCGAAGCCACCGGAGCAGAAGACGCCCCGGTAGCCAAGAAGGCGCCCGCCAAGAAGGCACCGGCCAAGAAGGCCGCCGCGAAGAAGGCGCCCGCCAAGAAGGCCGCCGCGAAGAAGACTGCAGCCAAGAAGACTGCGAAGAAGACCGCCGCCAAGAAGACTGCGAAGAAGACCGCGGGCAGCAAGGCCGCCGATCCCACCGTCGAGGTGGACGAGACCGAACTCGACGGCGGCGAGGGCCTCGACGACGTCGACGACTCGCAGATCGATCTCGCCGACGCCGAACTGATCGTCGACGATGACGACGAGGCCGACGACGCGAAGCCGGCCAAGGCCGCGAAGGGCCGCGGCCGCGCGAAGAAGGACGACGAGCCCAAGCCGGACTTCGTCTGGGACGAGGACGAGTCCGAGGCGCTGCGGCAGGCTCGCAAGGACGCCGAACTCACCGCCTCGGCCGACTCGGTTCGCGCTTACCTCAAGCAGATCGGCAAAGTCGCCCTGCTGAACGCGGAGGAAGAGGTCGAGCTCGCCAAGCGCATCGAGGCGGGACTGTTCGCCACCGAGCGGCTGCGCCGGGTGATGGAGTCGGGCGAGAAGCTGTCGGTGGCGCAGCGGCGCGACCTGTCGTGGATCTCGCGTGACGGAAACCGTGCCAAGAACCACCTCCTCGAGGCCAACCTGCGGCTCGTGGTCTCCCTCGCCAAGCGGTACACCGGTCGCGGGATGGCCTTCCTCGATCTGATCCAGGAGGGCAACCTCGGCCTGATCCGCGCCGTCGAGAAGTTCGACTACACCAAGGGCTACAAGTTCTCCACGTACGCCACCTGGTGGATCCGGCAGGCCATCACCCGCGCCATGGCCGACCAGGCCCGCACCATCCGCATCCCGGTGCACATGGTCGAGGTCATCAACAAGCTGGGCCGCATCCAGCGCGAACTCCTTCAGGATCTCGGCCGTGAGCCGACGCCGGAGGAACTCGCCAAGGAAATGGACATCACGCCGGAGAAGGTGCTGGAGATCCAGCAGTACGCGCGTGAACCGATCTCGCTGGACCAGACCATCGGCGACGAGGGCGACAGCCAACTCGGTGACTTCATCGAGGACTCCGAAGCGGTGGTCGCGGTCGACGCGGTCAGCTTCACCCTTCTGCAGGACCAGTTGCAGGACGTGCTCGACACCCTGTCCGAGCGTGAAGCGGGCGTCGTCCGGCTGCGCTTCGGTCTCACCGACGGTCAGCCCCGCACCCTCGACGAGATCGGCCAGGTGTACGGAGTCACCCGCGAGCGCATCCGCCAGATCGAGTCGAAGACGATGAGCAAGCTCCGGCATCCGAGCCGCTCCCAGGTGCTCCGCGACTACCTGGACTGAGCAGCAGGCCCCGCCCGGCAGATCGACGAACGCCGGCGAGTCGACCCCCACCCGTCCCGGGCGGCGTCGACTCGCCGGCGTTCTGCGTCGGGCTCCCCTACAGCGTGCGGATCCACGATCTGGTGTCGGCCGGGTCGATCACGTCGTCGAGTTCGAAGGTCGCCGCCGCGCTCAGGGCGCGTCCGCGCGCGTACATCGTCGCGACCAGTCGGTCGTACAGTTCGGTCCGCGCACCCTCGTCCGGGGCCGCGGCGAGTTCCTTCGAGAAGCCGAGCCGCACGGCGCCCTCCAGACCCATGCCGCCGATCTCACCGGTCGGCCAGGCCACTGTGAACTGCGGCGCCCGGAAGCTCCCGCCCACCATCGCCATCGCGCCGAGTCCGTAGCCCTTGCGCAGGATCACCGCGCCGAACGGCACGGTCAGTCGGGCGCCGACCGAGAAGAGGCGGGAGAAGCGGCGCACGGTGGCCTGCTCCTCCGATTCCGGCCCGACCATGAAACCCGGGGTGTCGCAGAACGAGACCACGGGGAGTCCGCGCAGCTGACACAGTTCCAGGAACTCGGCGAGTTTGTCGGCTCCGGCGGCGTCGATCGCGCCGCCGAGATGAAGGCTGCTGTTGGCGACGAATCCGAACGGCCGGCCCTCCACGCGCAGGAAACCGGTGACGATTCCGGGTGCGTGATCCGGGCGCAGTTCCAGAACCGAATCGACGTCCGCGACCGCCCTCACCGCGGCGTGCACGTCGTATGCCCGCAGCCGGTTCTCCGGTACCGCGTGGCGCGCCTGACGCCCGTCGGGGGCGGTCCACTCGTCCACCGCGCCCCGGAAGTAGCCCAGCACCTGCCGAGCGAGCTGGACGGCGTGCGCCTCGTCGTCGGCGACGAGGTCGACCACGCCGTTGCGGCGCTGCACGTCGATCGGGCCGATCGCCTCGGGCGGGTACTCGCCGAGCCCGCCGCCGGAGATCATCGCCGGACCGCCCATGCCGATGTTCGCGTCGGGGGTGGCGATGAGGATGTCGCAGGCGCCCGCCAGCGCCGCGTTGCCCGCGAAACACCGGCCGGACACCACGGCGATCGACGGTGCGCGATCGCGCACACGGGCCATCGACCGGAAGGTCGACACATCCAGGCCCGCGACGATGTCGAGGTCGGTGTCGCCCGGACGGCCGCCGCCGCCCTCGGTGAAGAAGACGACGGGGATCTCCCGCTTGAGCGCGATGTCGAGCATGCGATCGGTCTTGGCGTGGTTGCGCCAACCCTGGGTGCCCGCGAGGACGGTGTAGTCGTAGGACATGACCACCGCGGCGGCACGGTCGGCACCGAAGGCGTCGGCGGCGATGGTCGCGATTCCGCCCACCAACCCGTCGGCCGGGGTGTTGGCGATCAGATCGTCCTCCGACCGCCGCGCCTTCTGCGCGGCGATGACGAGCCCGCCGTACTCGACGAAGCTGCCGGGATCGACCAGGTCGGCGATGTTCTCCCGTGCGGAGCGCCTGCCGATCCGATGGCGACGGGCGATCGCATCGGGGCGGGCCTCGTCCCGGGTGAGACGATGCCGTGCGTTCACCTCGTCGAGGTCGGCGCGGTTCCGGTCGAGGTCGTCGGCCGCGGTGTCGGCTGCGCCGCTCGCCGCAGCGTCCGGGCGGTAGACCACCAGAGGGGTGCCCGCGCGCACCGTCGCGCCTTCGGCCGCGAGCACCCGCATCACCCGCACCGAGGTCTCGGCGATCACCTCGTGCTGCATCTTCATCGCTTCGAGTACCGCCAGCGGCTCGCCGGCGGCGACCACGCGTCCCGGTTCGGCGACGTGGATGACGGTGGCGGTCAGCGGCGCGGCCACCGCCTGTTCGTCCTCGTCGAGGTCGGCGGCGACGGTCTGCCGCGCGCCGTCGTCGTCGTCGCACGCGGGCAGCAGGTCGGCGAGCCTGCGGTCGAGGAATCCGGTGTCGACCGGCCCCTGAGCGAACTCGGCGTCCGCGAGGATCGCCCGCAGCAGCCCGATGTTGGTCTGCGGCCCGTCGATGACGAACTCCGACAGCGCGCGGTCGGCTTTCGCGTAGGCCGACGAGAGAGTCGGCGCGCGAACGACGACCTTGGCGAGTAGGGAGTCGTACCGCAACGAGGTCTCCAGGCCGGGCGCGCCGAAGGTGTCGACGCGGACGCCGGGTCCGGTCGGCGGCGTGAAGGCGTCGAGCCTGCCCGCTGTCGGCATCGCCGAACCGTCGGCGCTCATCGTCTCGAGGTTGACGCGCGTCTGCACCGCGCAGGCAGTCGTGGGCGGGATCGTGGCCAGACCGCAATCGGCGAGCCGGCCCCCGCCGGCCAGGGTCAGTCCGATCGCCACCAGATCCAGACCGGTGACCTCCTCGGTGATCGTGTGTTCCACCTGGATGCGGGGATTCACTTCGAGGAACACCGCGCGCGACCCCTGCACCAGGAACTCGACCGTCGCGAGCCCGCGGTACCCGGCCGCCGCGACCAGTCGCGCGGCGTCGTCGTGCAACCGAGTGCGCAAGCCGTCGCCCAGTCCCGGTGCGGGCGCCACCTCGATGAGTTTCTGTCGACGGCGCTGGACGCTGCAGTCGCGGTCGCCGACCGCCACCGCCTCAGCGCCGTCGCCGACCACCTGCACCTCGATGTGCCGACCGCCGGTGAGGAGTTCCTCGGCGAACACCCGCCCGTCGCCGAATCCGAGTTCGGCCTCGGCGACCGCGGACCGGAACGCGGCGTCCAGATCTGCGTCGCCGGTAACCGGACGCATCCCGCGCCCTCCGCCGCCGGCGAGCGCCTTGAGCATCACACCGCCGGGGCATCGTCCCGCGAACTCCCTGATCCGCGCGAGATCGGCGGCGCCGTCGGTCGCGGCGAGCACATCGAGCCCGCATTCGACGGCGGCCGCGCGCGCGGCCTGCTTGTCGCCGAAACGCCGCAGTACCTCGGGTGCGGGGCCCGCGAACGTGATGCCAGCGTCCGCGCACGCCTGCGCGAAGTCGGCGTTCTCCGACAGGAAGCCGTAACCCGGATGCACGGTGTCGGCACCCGTCCGGATCGCGGCGCTGCACACCGCGTCGATGTCGAGATACGCGGCCGGGCCCTCACCGGGCAGTCCGACGGCCTCGTCGGCGGCGGCGACGTGCGGTGTGGCGGCGTCGTCCGGTGCGTACACCGCGACGGTGTATACGCCCATCTCGCGGGCGGTGCGGATGATGCGCAGGGCGATCTCGCCCCGATTGGCGATCAGCAGCTTCATGCCGCGCCCCCGGTCGTCGCCGCGGCGCGCTCGAGGAGTTCGCCCTTGCGGACCTTGCCGGTGGCCGTCATCGGCAGCGCGTCGACGACGATCACCTCCGGCACCTTGTAGGTCGCGAGGTTCTCCCTCGCCCAGGCCACCAGCGACCGCTCGTCCGGGCCGTTCTCGGTGACCACGACGAAGGCGACCGGGACCTGCCCCCTGTCGGGGTCCGGCCGAGGAACCACCGAGATCGCCTCGATCCCCTCGTGGCGGCGCATCAGTGCCTCGACCTCCGACGGGAACACACTCATGCCGTTGATCTTGATCATCTCCTTGGTCCGCGCCAGGTAGTGCAGCGCACCCCACTCGTCGAAGCGGCCGAGGTCGCCCGTGTACAGCCACCCGTCGCGGAGCGCGTCGGCGGTGGCCCGGGGATCGTCGAGGTAACCGCTCAGGATCGACGGACTCCGGACGATGATCTGGCCGACCTCGCCGACCGGCAGCGGACGGCCGTCGTCGTCGACGACCAGGATGTCGGTTCCGGGAACCGGCAGACCGCAGAACACCGGATCGGCGAGCAGATCGCGGTCGCCGTCCTGGAAGCCGAGGGTGAACGTGTCGGCGGTGTGCGTCTCGGTCATGCCGTACGAGGCCTCGCGCAGGACCGATCCGACCGCGGCCCGCCATCGGGCCCGGATCGGCGGATCGAGCCGGGTCACGAACGACACGGCGAGAGTGGACCTCAATGAGCGCAGCGCAGCCGGGTCCAGGCCGGGCAGGTCGAGGATCTCCAGGTAACTGTCGACGGTGGCCACGAGGTCGGTGACACCGTAGGCGGCCACCTGGTCGACGACCGTTGCGGCGTCCCACCGGGTCAGCAGCACCACCCTTTGGCCGTTGATCAGCGGCTTGATGATGCCGAAGTCCTCGCCGGCGATCCAGAAGACGGGCAGGAAGTTCATCGAGACCGCGTCCGCGTCGCCCAGGCCGGTTCCGCCGGCGAGGGTGGCCGTGGCGGCCGTGTACGCCATGTGCCGCTGCGTGTGTTCGCACCCCTTCGGCATACCGGTGGTGCCGCCCGTGTAGTTCAACGCCGCGAGCACGTCCGGATCGGCCGGGCGCACCTGCGCACGCGGGGCGCGCATGATCTCGGCCCAGTCCGACGCGGTCGACGACGGATGTGCGCGCATGTCGTCCAGTGCCGTCGTCGCGACCAGTCGCACCGGGGTGCGGGCACGCACCGACTCGACGAGGTCACGCTGCTCGGGTGAGGTGAGCAGCACCGTCACGTTCGCATCCGTGAGCTCGTGCTCGAGTTCGAAGCCTTTGAACAGCGGGTTCACCGGAACATGGACAGCGCCGAGCTTGAGCACGCCGAGCATCGCGATGTGGAACTGCGGGCAGTTGGCGAGGTGGATTCCGACCCGGTCCCCCGCCCGAACGCCCACCGACTCGAGCCAACCCGCGAACCGGTCCGAGAACTCGTCGTACTCCGCATAGGAGACGTCGCGGTCGTAGAAGGTGATCGCCGGCGCGTCGGGACGGAGTGCGGCCCAATGCCGCAGGTGGTCGACCATCGTCGGACGTCCGGCCGGGTACTCGAATTCTCGGGGCACGGCGGCCGGCCAATTCGCCAGCTGCCGGGCCGCGAGCTCCGCGGCCGCCGCCTCGAGAACCGCTGCCGGTGGCGTCTGTGTGCTGTCGGTGGCCCGGACGTCAGCCGGCGTGCTCTGTGGGGACATGGGTGGAACTGCTCCTGTTCAGGGTGGCCCGCTACGGGGCCGGGTGGTCGTCGGTCAGTCCGAGCAGACGCTCGGTGACCGCGATGATGTCGAGGACGAACCGCTCCTTGGCCTCCTCATCCGCCCCGGCGAGCCGCTTGGCGCCGTGGTGGATGGCGTCGCCGATGATCTGCACCAGTCGTTCCGGCTCGATCGCCGGATCGAGGGTTCCGCCGGGAAGGTTCCGGAGGAATCGCGCGTAACCGCGGATCCGGCGGTCGGCTCCCGAGGTCCAGATCTCGGCGACCTCCGGCCGCACGGACGCGGTGACGTCGATCAGCCCGACGATGCCGCCCATCGAGAAGATGGCGTCCAGGTACGCGCGAGTGGTCGCGGCGAGGATCTCGCGTGCACCGGCGTCCTCCAGCCCGGTGAGGCTCTGCGTCACGTTCAGCTCGTCTGCCAGCTTCTCCACCAGGGCCAGGAAGACCTCGTCCTTCGATCGGAAGTAGGCGTAGAACGTGGGGCGCGAGGTGTGCGCGCGGTTCGCGATCATCTCGACGGTGACCGCGGAGTAGCCGAACTCGTCGAAGCACTCGGCGGCGGCGGCGAGGAGTTGGTTGCGGCGGGCTGCTCCGGCGTCCTTGCGGCTGGCACGGGCACGCTCTTGAGTGGTGCTCACTGTGACAGTCTGCTGTGACACGGTCGGCCTTTCAAGGACGCCGGAGCGCCGTCAAGCGGCGGCCGGCACGCCCGGCACCGCCTCCGGATCGGTGCGGACGGCCGCACCGTTGGTCTCCGGCAGCCGCCAGGCGCAGACCACGGTGACCAGTGCCATCGCCGCCAGATAGATCGACACTCCGGTGGTCGACGCCGTCTCGGCGATGATCCAGGTCATGACGAGCGGGGCGACGCCGGAGACGGCGACGGCGGCGATCTGGTAGCCGAGTGAGGCGCCGGAGTAGCGCAGCCGGGGCTCGAACAGTTCGGCCATGAAGGCGGCGAGCGGTCCGTACGTCAACGCCTGCCCGATGCTGCTGATCATCATCGCGAAGAAGAGGAGAACGCCCGATGCGGAGTTCGCGAGCCAGAAGAACGGGAACGCCCACAGGAGCAGCACGCCGCCGCCGAGCAGGATCAACGGTCGGCGGCCGATCGAATCGGACGCCTTACCCGCCCACGCGATCACCACGGGCATCAGGACGGAGACCACCATGATGGCGGCGAGCACGGTGGTCCGGTCCATGCCGAGGCCGTTGTCCGCCGCGGACTTGGTGCCGTAGGCCAGGAATCCGGCGATCGCCACATAGAAGGCCGAGTTGGTCGCGGCCAGCAGACCCGCGCCGAGCAGGATCTTGCGCCAGTGGAAGCGGATGGCCTCCGACAGCGGCGCCTGGGCGATCTGCTCGGTATCACGCCTGGCCGCGGCGGTCTCCTGCAGTCGACGGAACTCCGGTGAGTCCTCGACCTTGAAGTGGATGTACAGCACCAGCGGGATGAGGGCGGCACTGGCCCAGAACGGGATCCGCCAGCCCCAGCTCAGGAAGGCCGCATCCGACGTCGAGGCGTTGACGATGATCATCGCCAGGTTGCCCATCACCAGACCCAGCGGCACTCCCATCTGACCGAACGTCCCGGCGAATCCGCGGCGCTTGGGGCCTGCCGATTCGGTGAGCAGCAGGACGATGCCGCCCCACTGGCCGCCGCACGCGAGCCCCTGGATGAATCGCAGGGTCACGAGAAGGATCGGCGCGGCCGAGCCGATCGCGGCCGCCGACGGCAGGCATCCGATCAGGAAGGTCGCCAGTCCCATCGAGATCAGGCAGGCCAGGACCATCGGCTTGCGGCCGATCCTGTCGCCGAAGTGGCCGGCGAGGATGCCGCCCAGCGGGCGGGCGATGAATCCGACCGCGAAGGTGCTGAACGCGAGCAGGGTGCCGACCAGCGCCGAGGCGTCCGGGAAGAAGATCTTCGGAAAGACGAGCGCCGCTGCGGTGCCGTAGACGAAGAAGTCGTACCACTCGATGGAGCTTCCGAACAGACCGGCGGCCAGCAGTTTGCGGTGCGCGGACAGTTCCTCGGTCCCCTGCGCTGCCACCGCACCAGTTGGATTTCTCATGACCCTCCTCGGTCTCGAAGTGTGATGCGTGACACTCATCATGCTTTACATTGACGTCAACGTCAATGCCTGAACGCCCAGCGCGAGCGTCCGAGGAGACGACCGTCGTGCACAGCGAAAACGCGCCGTCGGCGGACGTGGTCACGTCCGCCGACGGCGCGTCTCGTCGCCTCCGGTTCGCCGAGGTCAGGCGGGCAGATCGGCGAGGATCGCCAGCGCCGCCCGATGCCGTCCGGGAGTACCGAGAGCGATCTGATCGGCCTTCGCCCGCTTGAGGTAGAGGTGCGCGGGATGCTCCCAGGTCATTCCGATGCCGCCGTGCAACTGGACGGCTTCCTCGGCGGCACGGACGGCGTGGTCGCCGCAGTAGGCCGCCGCGACCGCCGTCGTCAGCGCCGACTCGTCAGAGTCCACTCCGAGATCGGTCGAGACGACCGCGGCTGCGCGCGCCGCCGCCGAGGCCTGTTCGGTGTCCGCGTACAGGTCCGCCAGCCGGTGCTTGATCGCCTGGAAGCCACCGACGACGCGCCCGAACTGGCGTCGCTGCCGCAGGTAAGCCACGGTTTCGGTGACACACCACCGCGCGATGCCCGCTTGTTCGGACGCCAGCAGGGCCGCGCCCATCGCGAGACCGGAGCGGATCGCCGCCGCGCCGTCGTCCGACACACGCCTCCCCTCGGCCCCGTCGAACTCGAGGTCGCTGACCGGTCGGGTCATGTCGAGCGATGTGACCGGCGTGACCACGACCGACTCCGACGGCACCGCGTACAGGGCGCCGTCCGAACCGGGAACCAGGAAGACATGGGCGTCCTCGGCGCCGGCCACGCTCTGCACCCGCCCGGACAGGCGCGCGTCGGCCGCCGCCACCGTCGCGATGACCGAATACGGATCGGCGGAGAACGGGACGGCGAGCGCGGCGACGACGGATCCGTCGGCCAGCCCCGGGAGCAGTTCGGTGTCGCCCGCCTCCTCGAGCACGGTGGTCGCGATCACGGCGCTGGTGAGCATCGGGGTGTGCGCCGGTATCGCGCCGAGTTCCTCGAGGACCACCGCCGCCACCGCCGGGGTGGCTCCGGCACCGCCGTGCTGCTCACCGATCAACAGGCCCGCGAGCCCCAGTCCGGCCATCTCCCGCCAGAGGTCGGGCGGCGCGGCGCCGTCGTAGGCGGCGATGAGGGCGTCCGTGCTGACTCGCCGGGACAGCAGATCGCGCACGGCGGCCCGCAGATCCTCCTCCGCCTCGTCGGTCACCAGGTGCGGCACGTAGTCCGCCGCGACGCTCATCTCGGCACGTCCTTCCATGGAATGTCCTTGTCGACTCGGTGTTCGGGCGGCAGTCCGAGGATGCGTTCGGCCACGATGTTGCGCAGGATCTCCGATGTCCCGCCCTCGATCGAGTTGCCCTTGGCTCGCAGATACCGGTAGCCCGCGTCGCGGCCGAAGAAGTCGACGCGCTGCGGCCGGACCATCGTCCAATCCGAGTAGCGCAGTCCCTCGGCGCCGAGGATCTCCAGCTCCAGCCCGGACAGTTCCTGGTTGATGCGTGCGAACGAGAGTTTCATCGCCGCTCCCTCCGGACCGGGCTGGCCGGAGGCGAGCTTCTGGCCGAGCCGGACGCCGGTGAGACGAGCCACCTCGGAATCGACCCAGAGCTTCAGCAGTTCGCCGTGCAGTTCCGGGGTACGCAGGTCGGGGCGGTCGCGCCAGGTCCGCGCGACCACGCCGATCATCCCGTCCTCACGCCGGGCGGCCCGGCCCCCGATCGCCACCCGTTCGTTGTTCAGGGTCGCATTGGCGACTTCCCAGCCCTGACCGATCTCCCCCAGCCGCTGGCTGTCCGGGATGCGCACGTCGGTGAGGAAGACCTCGTTGAACTCCGCCTCGCCGGTGATCTGGCGCAGCGGCCGGACGTCGACGCCGGGGTCGGTCATATCGCACAGGAAGTACGTCAGTCCGCGGTGCTTGGGCACATCGCCGTCGGTGCGGGCGACGAGGATCGCCATTCGGGCGTTGTGCGCGCCCGAGGTCCACACCTTCTGCCCGTTCACCACCCACTCGTCGCCGTCGCGGACGGCCCGGGTGGCCACGGCCGCCAGATCGGAGCCGGCCCCGGGTTCGCTGAACAGCTGGCACCACACCTCCTCGCCGGTCCAGAGCGGGCGCAGGTAGCGGTCGAGCTGCTCGGGTGTGCCGTAGCGCAGGATCGTCGGCGCGGCCATGCCCAGGCCGATGCCGTTGACCTCGCTCCGGTTTCCGGGTGCGCCGGCCTCCGCGAAGAGTCGGTCCACCTCGGGCTGCAGCGACCGCGACAGCCCCAGTCCGCCGCGGCCCACCGGGTACGCCACCCAGGCCAGACCCGCGTCGTACCGGGCTCGGAGGAACTCCAGCGGATCGGTGGTCGCGGGATCGTGTGCGGCCAGGAAGTCCGCCACCGTCCGCGCGAGATCGGCCGCCGCGGTCGCCTCCGTCATCAGCGAGTCCCTTGCCTGCGGAGTTCGGCGCGCGCGAGGGAATTCTTGTGCACCTCGTCCGGCCCGTCGGCGAACCGCAGCGTCCGGATGCCCGCGATGTAGTTGGCGAGCGGGAAGTCCTGGGAGAGTCCGCCGGCGCCGTGCGTCTGAATCGCCTTGTCCAGGATCCACTCGACCGTCGACGGGGTGGCGATCTTGATGGCCTGGATCTCGGTGTGGGCGCCGCGGTTGCCGACGGTGTCCATCAGCCACGCGGTCTTCAGGACCAACAGCCGCAACTGCTCGATCTTGACCCGCGATTCGGCGATCCAGTTGCGGATCACACCTTGTTCGGCGAGCGGTTTGCCGAAGGCGACGCGGCTCGCGGCTCGCCGGCACATCATCTCCAGCGCACGCTCGGCCATGCCGATCGACCGCATGCAGTGGTGGATGCGGCCCGGTCCGAGCCGGCCCTGAGCGATGGCGAATCCGTCGCCCTCCGCCCCGATCAGGTTCGCCGCCGGGACGCGCACGTCGGTGAACCGCAGTTCGGCGTGGCCGCCGTGATCGTGGTCGTCGTAGCCGAGCACGTGCATCCCGCGCACCACCTCGAAACCCGGGGTGTCGCGCTCGACGAGGATCATAGACTGCTGCGCGTGCCGCTCCGCGGACGGATCGGTCTTCCCCATCACGATGAAGATCTTCGCGTTGGGGCTCATGGCACCGGTGATCCACCACTTGCGCCCGTTGATGACGTACTCGTCACCGTCGCGGACGATCGACAGTTCGATGTTGGTCGCGTCCGAGCTGGCGACATCCGGCTCGGTCATCGCGAACGCCGAGCGGATCTCGCCGTTGAGCAGCGGGGTCAGCCATTTGCGCTGCTGCTCGGCGTTCGCGTATTGGGCCAGGACCTCCATGTTGCCGGTGTCGGGCGCGGCACAGTTGAGTGCGGCGGGGGCCAGCCCGGGGCTGCGGCCGGTGATCTCCGCCAGCGGCGCGTACTGCAGATTGGTCAGTCCCGCCCCGTGTTCGCCCGGCAGGAACAGATTCCACAGTCCGCGCCTGCGGGCCTCGGCCCGCAGTTCGGCGAGGACCGGCACGCTGTCCCAATCCCACGGGTCCTCGAGCGCGGCCAGCTGCTCGGCGAACACCGGCTCGGCCGGGTACACGAACTGATCCATGAACTCCAGGAGGTTCTCCCGCAGTTCCTCGGTCTTCGCGTCGAACTCGAAATCCATCTCAGCTCTCCTTCAGAGCGTCCAGGCCCGCGTTCAGCAGCGGACCCACGGCCTGTCCGGCGTCGGCGAATCCTTCGCCGACCGTCTGACCGTTGACGTAGCGGTAGTGAATGCCCTCGACGATCCCGGCCAGCTTGAAGCAGCCGAACGCGAGGTAGAACCCGAAGTCCGAGAGGTCACGGCCGGACTCGGCGGAATAGCGCGCGAGGACCTCGTCCTCGGTGAGGAAGCCGGGCGCCAGCGAGACGTCGGTGACGCCGCCGCCCGCAGCACCGAGACGGTGGTAGACGCACATCAGCGCCAGATCGGTGAGCGAGTCCCCGATCGTCGACAGTTCCCAGTCGAGCACCGCCCGGGCCTGATCGGCGTCGTCGACGAGCACGTTGTCGAGGCGGTAGTCGCCGTGGACGATTCCCGGGGCGGCGTCGGCGGGTACCCGCTCGGCCAGCAGCCCGTGCAGTCGCTGCATGTCCGGGAGGTCGCGGGTGTGCGCGGCGTCGAACTGTTTGCGCCACCGCGCGACCTGCCGGGCCAGAAACCCTTCGGGACGGCCGAAGTCGCCCAGTCCCACCTCGGCCGGATCCACGCGGTGCAGAGCGGCCAGCGTGTCGACGAGCCGCTCGGAGATCGCACGGGTGCGGCTGCTGCCCAGCTCGGCCAGTTCGGCGGCCTTACGGTAAGGAGTCCCGTCGACGGCCTCCATGACATAGAACCGCGCGCCGAGCAGGTCGGTGTCGTCGCAGATCGCGTACATCCGCGGCACGGGCACCTCCGTCGGCGCCAGCGCCGACATCATCGTGTACTCGCGTCCCATGTCGTGCGCCGTCGCCAGCAGCTTGCCGACGGGCGGGCGGCGCAGTATCCAGCGGTTCTCTCCGTCCGTGAGGCGGTAGGTGAGGTTCGACTTGCCGCCGGCGATCAGCTCCGCGTCGAGCGCGCCGTCGATCGGGCCGACGTTCTCGATGAACCACGGAGTCAGCCGGGCCAGATCGAGACCGGGCAATTCGCGTGAACCGGTGGCCGCCATCAGAACACCAGCACCGAGACGGTCTCGGCGATGCACACCGGCTTCTCGCCGCCGTCGATCTCGATGGTGACCTTCTCGACCACCTGCTGACCGGCCGAACTCGCCTTCACCTCGACGAGTTCGAAGCCGGCCCGTACCTTCGATCCGACCGGGACGGGCGCGGGGAACCGCACCTTGTCGGTGCCGTAGTTGACGCCCATCGTGGTTCCGACCGCACGCCAGGCGCTCTGGCGCAGCACCGGAATCAACGACAGGGTCAGATAGCCGTGTGCGATGGTGGTGCCGAAGGGTCCCTTCGCGGCCCTCTCCGGGTCGACGTGGATCCACTGGTGGTCACCGGTGGCGTCGGCGAACAGGTTCACCTTCTCCTGAGTCACCTCGTACCAGTCGGAGTAGCCCAGATGCGTTCCGGCGGCGGCGACGAGGTCTTCGGCACTGTTGATCTCGATCATCGTCAGGCCTTCGGTCCGCCGGCGACGTAGATGACCTGACCGGAGACGAAGCCGGCGCCTTCGCTCGCGAAGAAGCTCACGGTGTGCGCGATGTCGGCGGGCTCGCCCACGCGCTGGACCGGGATCTCCTTGGCCGCGGCGGTCTTGAAGTCGTCGAAGGAGACGCCGATGCGCTCGGCGGTCGCTGCGGTCATATCGGTCGCGATGAATCCCGGAGCGATCGCGTTGGCGGTGACGCCGAAGCGGCCCAGCTCCAGCGCCAGGGTCTTGGTGAAGCCCTGCATCCCCGCCTTGGCCGCCGAGTAGTTGGCCTGGCCGCGGTTGCCGAGCGCCGAGGTGCTCGACAGGTTCACGATGCGCCCCCAGCCCTCCTTGGTCTGGTACTGCTGCACCTCGCGCGACATCAGGAAGGCACCGCGCAGGTGCACCGCCATCACCGAGTCCCAGTCGGAGACGCTCATCTTGAACAGCAGGTTGTCGCGGATGATGCCCGCATTGTTGACCAGGATCGTCGGCGGCCCGAGTTCGGCCGCGACCCGGCTGACGCCGGCCTCCACCTTGACTTCGTCCGAGACGTCGACGCCCACACCGATCGCTCTGCCGCCGGCGGCGGTGATCTCGTCGGCGACGCTCTGGCAGGCCGCTTCGTCGAGATCGAAGACGGCCACGGCGTGACCGTCGTCGGCCAGACGGCGCGCCACCTGGGCACCGATGCCTCGAGCGGCGCCGGTCACGATCGCAATGCGCTGGGTGGTCATAGAGTTCTCTCCTTCGAGGACGTACTTGATTCGGATGTGCGGGATTCGGGTGTGCGGGATCGGGCGGAGCGGCCGGTGAGTCCGCTCGGGGTGGCCTGATACGCCACGCGTCCGACGGTATTGCCGTCGGCGAGCCGTTGCAGGCCGTCGGGGATTTCCTCCAGTGGCAGCCGCTCACTGACGAGGGGCGCGATGGCTCCGGAGTCGGCGAGCGCGGTGAGCTCGGCGTGGCATTCGCGGACGAGGTCGGGCGCGTACCTGTTGTACAGACCCCAGTGCAGTCCGACCACCGAGTAGTTCTTGATGAGCGCGTGGTTCAGCGCCGTCTCGGTGATGGTGCCGCCGGCGAAGCCGATCACCAGGATCCGCCCCTCGAATGCGATGCACTTGGTGGACCGCAGGTAGGTGTCGCCGCCGACCGGGTCGTAGATCACGTCGGCGCCGCGACCGCCGGTTTCGGACTTGACGACCTCGACGAAGTCTTCCGCGTGCCGGTCCACCACGACATCGGCGCCGAGCGCGCGAGCCACCCCGGCCTTGGCCGATCCGCCGACCACGCCGATCACCTTCGCGCCGGCGGCCTTGCCCAGTTGAATCGCGGCACTGCCGACCCCGCCGGCCGCGGCGTGCACCAGCAGGGTCTCCCCCGGTTGGATCCGGGCTCGACGGTGCAGTCCGAACCAGCCGGTCTGGTACCCGATGAACAGCGACGAGGCCTGCGCATCGTCCAGGGACTCCGGCGCCGGGAAGGTCTCGGCGGCGGCCATCACCGCGTACTCGCCGAAACCGCCGTACGGCAGCACCGCGCCGCCGAGCACCCGGTCGCCGACCGACAGCCCGGCGACGCCCTCACCGAGAGCGGTCACCTCACCGCACAGTTCCACTCCCGGGGTGAACGGCAGTTCCGGCCGCACCTGATAAAGCCCGCGGCACATGAGGACGTCCGGGAAGTTCGCCGCGGAGGCGAGTACCCGCACCACCACCTGCCCAGGTCCCGGCTCCGGGAGGTCGACGTCGGCGAGGTGCAGCACCTCAGAGGGCTCGCCGAGCCGTTGCACCCGCCACGCCTTCATCGCGGCTCTCCCGCGGACCGGGCCGAGTCGAGCCTGCGCTGCAGTTTGTTCATGCCCGCGAGCCAGCGGTCGGTGTCGCCGGCCCTCGCCCGGTAGTAGCCGGACACCTCGGGGTGCGGCAGGATCAGGAAGTCGTCGCCGTCGAGGGCCGCCTCGACCGCCGCCGCCACGTCGTCCACGGAGAGTGCGACGTCATGGCTGAGCAGTTCTTCGAGGGGCCCGGACTGATCGAGCATCCGGGTGCGCACGCCCTGCGGACAGATCGCCTGCACCACGACTCCTCGATGCCGATAGGTCGCCGACAGCCATTCGGCGAAGGCGACGGCGCCGTGTTTGGTCACCGAATACGCGGGAGCGCCGAGCATGGTCAGCAGTCCGGCCGCCGAAGCGGTGACGACGAACCGTCCGCCGCCGCGCTCGATCCACTCCGGGACGAGCCGGCGCGCCGCGTGCACGTGCGCGAGCACGTTGACATTCCACGAGAGCTCCCAGTCGGCGTCGTCAGCCTCGAGCCCGCGCCCTCGGTCGACTCCCGCGTTGGCGAACCACGCGTCGATCGGACCGTAGGCTTCGCGGGCCGTCGCGATCAGGGCGTCCACGCCGTCCTGCGACGCGGCGTCGCCCGGTGCGGCCACCGCGGTTCCGCCCGCGCCCGCGATCGACGCCACCGTGCGTTCGGCGCCCTGCGCATCGAGATCGGCCACCACCACCCGAGCACCCCGCGCACCCATTGCGACGGCGAGCCCGGCGCCGATGCCGTTGCCCGCTCCGGTGACGACGACCGTCTTACCGGCCGGATCGAAGGCCGCCGGGTCCGCGCCGCTCATCAGGCGCCGCCGCCGAGGAGCACGCCGCCGTCCACGACGAGCGTCTGTCCGGTCATCCAGCCCGCGTCGGCCGACAGCAGGAAGGCCACCACCGAACCGATGTCGTCCGGCTCCCCCAATCGCTTGAGCGGGTACGCCGAGGCGACCTGCTCCTCGCGACCCTCGTAGAGGGCGGTGGCGAACCGCGTCTTCACCACCGCCGGAGCCACCGCGTTGACCCTGATGTTCGGTCCGAGCTCCCACGCGAGCTCTTCGGTGAGATGGATGACCGCGGCCTTCGACACCCCGTAGAAGGCGATGCCCGGTGCGGGGCGCAGACCCGCGATGGAGGCGACGTTGACGATCGCACCGCCGTGCTCGCCCTGCCAGGCCCGGTTGACCGCCTGCGCCCAGCGCAGCGCCGAGATAACGTTGACGTCCATGATCTTGCGTGCGGCCTCGGGATCGATGTCCATCAGCGGTCCGTAGACCGGGTTGATACCGGTGTTGTTGACGAGCAGATCCGCACTGCCGAAGCGCTCGACGGTCTTCGCCACCGCATCGGCCTGATGGTCGGGGTCGTCGCCGCGACCGGGTACCGCGAGTGCCACGTCCGCACCGCCGAGCCGTTCGACGGCGTCGTCGAGGGCCTCCTTCTTGCGAGCGGTGATCGTGACCTTGGCGCCTTCGGCGATCAGCCGCTCGGCGATCGCGAACCCGATGCCGCGGCTGGCGCCCGTCACGATGGCCGTCTGGCCCTTGAAGCGCTGAGGATCGATCTGTGCCACGGAGTCTCCTTGTCATGAACTGCGGTGAACTCTGACTAAGCGCTTGCTTAGCTGTTACGATCCACCTTGCACCACGGTGAGACATCCGTCAACCGGTCTCGCCGGATGCGGCCCGGCTCATATCCGAGACCGTGCGGCACCGACCCGGCACACAGGAGGCGAGCGTGAACGACGAGAGCATTCCGTCCCGATCCGAGCTCACCCGGCGGCGTCTGCTCGACGCCGCATTGGAGGCCTTCGCCGAACGCGGCTTCCACGGCACCACGACGCGCGACATCGCGTCGGCCGCCGGCATGAGTCCGGCGGCGGTGTACGTCCACTACCGCAGCAAGGAAGACTTGCTCTTCGAGCTCTCGCACACCGGCCACCAGGCCACCCTCGCGACCGTCGAGCAGGCCGACGACCCCGGTGCGGACCCGGCAGAGCGGCTCGCCTCGGTGATACGCGCATTCGCCGAGTGGCACGCGAGGGGACACACCAGCGCACGGATCGTGAACTACGAACTCACGAGCCTGACTCCCGAACACCGCCGCGAGATCGTCGAACTCCGCCGCGAGATCACTCGGCGCGTGCGGGCGATCGTCGACGCCGGGATCGCCTCGGGCGCATTCGACGTCGACGATCCCCACACGACCACCAACTCGCTCCTGTCGATGGGGATCGACATCGCTCGCTGGTACTCCGAGTCCGGCCCGCTCGACCCGAGCCGGCTCGGCGACTTCTACGCGGGCATCGCCCTCCGCGTGGTCGGCGCCGCTCCGGTGCGCGCCGATCGGCCCGATCCGTAGTCCGAATGAATTGATTTGCGACACACCGAGGCCAACCGGGAACATTCAGGGGCCGGTATTCGTCTGACAGAGTGAAGGACGACGAACCGATTCGCGGTTCGCCGGCTATGGGACGGAGGACGACATGAGCGACATCGCCACGACCGCACCCGCGAGGACGCCGCTGACTGCCGCAGACCGCTGCGATCGCTGCAGCGCCGCTGCCAAGGTGCGCGCCACCCTGCCGACCGGTGGAGAGCTGCTCTTCTGCCTCCACCACTACAACGATCACGAGGCCCGCCTCGTCGAGATCGGGGCGGTGGTCGGCTGACCGCCGCGCCGGTCACGGCCGGCTGACTCCAGGCTCGAAGCCCTGCGAACCTACCAGGTTCGCAGGGCTTTGATCCTTTCGCGCAACTGTTCGGCGGTCGCCATCGCCGTCGGCGGACCGCCCAGGCGAGTGCGCAGCTCGTTGTGGACCTGGCCGTGCGGCTTGCCCGTCCGGTGGTGATGGAGCGCGACGAGGGTGTTCAGCTCCTTTCGCAGGGCGTGCAAGTTCTCCCCCGTCTGCCGTTCAGCGGCGTTCGGAGCGGCCTGCGCCTGAGCGTCATCGGCGGGACGCGCCTTGGCCGCGGCCGACCGTCGTGTCACCTGGTCGGCCTGCCGCTGCTGCAGCAGCGTTCGCACCTGGTCGGCGTCCAGCAGTCCGGGAAGTCCCAGATAGTCCGACTCCTCGTCGGAACCGACGAGTGTCGTGGTGCCGAACGAGGAACCGTCGTAGATCACCTGATCCAGTTCGGCGTCGGCGTGCAGTGATTCGAAGGTCTTCTCGTCCTCGCCCGGCTCGTCCTCGCGCTTGTTGGCCTGAGCCAGGAGCCCGTCCTCGAGTCCGTCCGACTCGCGATGCGGCTTGCCCAGCACGTGATCGCGCTGCGCCTCGAGCTTGCTCGCCAGGTCGAGCAGCACCGGCACGGAGGGCAGGAAGACGCTCGCCGTCTCCCCCGGGCGCCGCGACCGCACGAATCGGCCGATCGCCTGCGCGAAGTACAGCGGGGTCGACGCATTGGTCGCGTACACCCCGACCGCCAGCCGCGGCACGTCGACGCCTTCGGACACCATGCGCACCGCGACCATCCACTCGTCCTGACTCGCCGAGAACTCGGCGATCCGCGAGGACGACTTCGGATCGTCGGACAGGATCAGCGCGGGCTTCTTGCCGGTCATCGACAGCAGCAGCTCGGCGTAGTCGCGTGCGGTCTGCTGGTCGGTCGCGATCACCAGTCCGCCCGCGTCCGGCACACCCGAGTCCCGCAGCTTCATCAGCCGGCGGTGGGCTGCCGAGAGGACCGCGGGGATCCAGTCGCCGTGGGGGTCGAGCGCGGTGCGCCAGGCGCGCGAGGTCTGCTCGGCCGAGAGCGGCTCACCGAGCCGGGCGGTGAACTCCTCACCCGCGCTGGTCCGCCAGCTCGCCTGACCGGAGTATGCGAGGAAGACCACCGGCCGGACCACGCCGTCGCGCAGGGCGTCGGCGTAGCCGTAGGAGTGATCGGCCTTCGAGCGCTGCCCACCGCCCGGCTCCGGTTCGTAGGTCACGAACGGGATCGGGGAATCGTCCGAGCGGAACGGTGTTCCGGTCAGCGACAGCCGTCGTTCCGCATCGCTGAACGCCTCCCGGATCCCGTCGCCCCACGATTTCGCGTCGCCGCCGTGGTGGATCTCGTCGAGAATCACCAGCGTCCGGTACTGCTCGGTGCGGACGCGGTGGCGGGACGGGTGCGCCGCCACCTGTGCGTACGTCAGGACCACACCGTCGAAGTCCGAGCTGGTCGACCCCGTCGAGTTGGAGAAGTTCGAGTCCAGCGCGATGCCGACGCGCGCGGCCGACTGTGCCCACTGGTGCTTGAGATGCTCGGTCGGCGCGACGACGGTGATCCGTTCCACGGTCCGGTCGGCCAGCAGTTCCGAGGCCACGCGCAGCCCGAAGGTCGTCTTTCCGGCACCCGGCGTCGCGACGGCGAGGAAGTCCTTCGGCCGTCTGGTCAGGTATTTCGTCAGCGCCCGCCGCTGCCAGGCGCGCAGCGGCGCGCCCGATCCCACGCGCCGAGCAGTCTCACCGTCGACCTCGTCCACCCCGTCACCGATTGTCGTCCCGGACCCGACTTCTGTCTCCGTGCTGGTCACCCTGCTCCTGCACCCTCCTCGCGAGAAAACCTCCACGAGTCTATCCCGGCCGCCGGACATCCTCGCGGTCGCCGCCGCACGCCTGCGCGCCACGCCCGCCGGCGGGGCGCTCGCTCCGGGCGTGGCGCCCATCCGCCATGCTGGTAGGCATCGACACCGAGCACCACGCGCCCACCGACGGCGAGGAGAACGCGAGTCAGGACGACCGGCAGAGCCGGGCGAGCCTGCCCGAAGTGATACGTGGAATCCCTCGTCTGGCGTGGCGGACGACGGTCAAGTCCTGGGACGACTCGATCATCGGCTGGGCCGCGCAGGCGGCGTTCTGGCAGGCTCTGTCGCTCCCCCCGCTACTGCTCGGCGTACTGGGCAGCCTCGGATACATCGCCGACTGGTTCGGCCCCGACACCGTGCAGATCATCACGGAGCGCATCATCTCGTTCTCCGAACACGCCTTCACACCGAACGTGGTCGACGACCTCATCGCTCCGACCGTCGAGAACGTCCTCGGGCGGGGCCGAGTGGCGATCATGTCGGTGAGCTTCGTGATGTCGCTGTGGGCGGGATCGTCGGCGATGTCGTGCTTCGTCTCCTCGATCGTGCACGCACACGGACAGCACGAGATCCGCCACCCGGTGTGGCAACGCATCTTCGCGCTGCTCATCTACATGGTCTTCCTGGTCTCCGGCGTCCTGGTGCTGCCGCTGGTGGCACTGGGGCCGACGTATCTGCACCAGATCCTGCCCGACGCGTGGGATCCAGCGATCTCCGATCTGGTCGACTGGGGCTACTTCCCGTTCGTGGGGGTGCTGTTGATCGGCGCGCTGGTGACGCTGTACCGGTTCGCGCTGCCGCATCCGGCGCCCTGGCACCGGCTGCTGCCGGGCGCCCTGTTCGCGGGTGTCTTCTTCTGGGTCGCGACGTACGTCCTGCGCTTCTACCTGACCGCGCTCACCCGCGCCGGCTACACCTACGGCGCCCTCGCGACGCCGATCGCGTTCCTCCTGTTCACCTTCTTCCTCGGCTTCGCGATCGTCGTAGGAGCCGAGTTGAACGCCTCGATCGAGGAACTGTGGCCGGCGCCGCGCGGCGGCGGGGTGGTGCGCAACTGGGTCACCAGCCAGACCACCGAACTGACCGACACACTGCGCAATCGCGCACTGAACGGCCGCGGGTCGGGCGACGGCCGGGACAGAGACGACGGCCGGGACGGGGACGATCCCGACGGACCCGCCCCGACCGCCCGCTGAGAATCGGTTACTTCTTCATCTTCTGGTAGATCTTCTTGCACTTCTCGCAGACCGGCGAGCCGGGTTTCGCGGACTTGGTGACCGGGAAGACCTCACCGCACAGGGCGACCACGTGAGTACCCATGACCGCGCTCTCGGCGATCTTGTCCTTCTTCACATAGTGGAAGACTTTCGGAGTGTCATCGTCCTCCTCAGTGCGTTCATCGATGTCCGGGCGTTCGATCGTCTGAGTAGCCATGACTCCATTGTGGACCACTGTGCAACCATGGAGGTATGGCGGAACGACGAGGACGCGATGGTGACGGCGACAGCTTCCTGATCACCAGCGCTGAACCCGACCGCGACGCCGTCTTCCGCGCCCGCAAGCGCCGCTATTTCCTGATGATGTCGATCCGCATCCCCGCACTGATCATCGCGTCGATCGTGTACGGCGTCACGCAGAACGGCTGGATCGCACTGGCGATCATCGTCGCGTCCATCCCGATTCCGTGGATCGCCGTCCTCAAGGCCAACGACCGGGAACCCCGCAAGCACGGCGAGGTCCCGATGTATCACTACGGCAGCACCCGCACCGTGCAGCCGGAGATCGCGCCCGAGCCGCATCGCGATCGCTACGACGACCGGTCGCACCGGATCATCGAATCCGAGGTGGAGGGACGTCCCGATCCCGAGCGCCCGGAACGCGAGTAGGGCTCAGCCCACCGCGCGTTCGTCGCGTCCGCCGCCGATACGGTCGCCGTCCACTCGGTCGCCGTCCACGCCGTCGGCCAGCCAGGTCGCGACCGCATCGTCGACCGGCATCTCCAGCGCCGCGCACAGCCCGACGACGGTCCCGAAACTCGGGCTCGGCATCCGGCCGGACTCGAGCTTGCGCAATGTCTCCGGCGAGATCCCGGCTGCGGCCGCCACCCGCACGGGATCGCGGTCGGCCCGTGCGGAGCGGAAGAGGACTCCGAGGCGTCTGCCTGCGGCGAGTTGCTCGGGAGTCAACGGGAGACGAACCATACCCGCAGCTTAGCGGTATTCGAATACCGCGGGGCTGCTACAGTGTCGGTATTTAAATACCAACGCTGGGAGATGACGATGATGGAGCTCAAAACGCCGGATGAGATCGGGAAGATGGCGGTCACCGGCGCGTTCGTCGCCGAGGTCCTCACCGACCTCTCACGTCTCGCGCGCCCGGGCGTCGACGTGATGGATCTGGAACATCACGCACGACGGCTGATCGCCGATCGCGGCGCGGTCAGTTGCTATTGGGACTACTCCCCCTCCTTCGGCCGAGGACCGTTCCGCAACGTCGTCTGCCTGTCCGTGAACGACGCCGTGCTGCACGGCCTGCCCGCCCCGCACGTCCTCGCACGCGGCGATCTCCTGACCATGGATTTCGCCGTCTCGATCGATGGCTGGACTGCAGATTCGGCGATCACCGTTCAAGTCGGCTTCGACGACGACGTCGCGTCCCGCACCGACGATCCCGACGCACGACTGATCGACTCCACTCGCCGTGCTCTCGAGGCCGGCATCGCGGCCGCCCTTCCCGGAGGCCGACTCGGCGACATCTCCGCCGCCATCGGCGCCGTCGCCGCCGCCGACGGCTACCGCGTGAACACCGACTTCGGCGGCCACGGTCTCGGCCGCACCATGCACGAGGATCCACATGTCCCGAACGTCGGACGCGCCGGCCGCGGCCTCCGATTGAAGCCCGGAATGGTACTGGCTCTCGAACCGTGGTGGGCTGCGGGAACCGACGAGATCGTCTACGACGCCGACGGCTGGACGATCCGCTCGGCCGACGGGAGCAACACCGCGCACTCCGAGCACACCGTGGCGATTACCGAGGACGGACCGACCGTCCTCACCGCTCGCTGACAGCCGCCGTGTCCACAGTGTCTGCAGTCTCCACAGTGTCCGCAGTCTCGACAGTGCCTGCAGTCTCCACCGTCGCTGCAGTCTCGACCGTCCACGCCGACATTCGGCTGACGGCGCGAGCGGCGTCGGGCAGCCGAGAACGCAGCAGGTCCGCGAGTTCGCCGGGCCCGAAGCTCGCGACGACGGTCAACTCCACGTCGCGATCGTGGGCGACGTCGAGCAGTGCCGCCCACCGGGCGAGCGCGTCGGGGCCGGCGACGCACTCGTCGGGCATCGTCACCCGCCAGCGCGGAAAGCGCTCGGCCAGCGACAGGTAGTCCGATACATGGGCGGGGACCTCGCACAACTCGCCGAACCCGAACTCCACCGTCCCCTCTTCGTCCATCTCTTCGCCGGAGGGGACCGGGCGGCCGCCCCCGGCGCGTCGCACGGATCCCGCACCGCAGATCGTCCAACGCCCCCGACGGAAGCCGCCGGCGGCGAGGACGACCGCCGCACCCGCCTCCCGCAGATCGCGGCCGTCGTCCAGGGTCGCGACGGTGAAGATGTCTTCGATCGTCGCGATGGTCGGCTCGAATGCAGAGTGGAACAACGGGTTCGGCATCAGCTCGGCGGGCGCGCGATTCGAGGTCACGATGATACGGATCCGGCGGCGGTGCAACTCACGCAGCACTCGGTCGAGCAGCACTCCGTCGGCCGGGTCGTGGACGGTGAACTCGTCCAGGCAGACCGCCCGCGCCGAACCGACCAGTGCGGACACGCTCGGGGCGAGCCCGCCGGTCGCACCGATACCGTCGTGCAGATCCCGGAAGAACTCGTGCAGATGCCATCGGCGCGCACCGAGTGCCGCGATCACGGCGTCGACGAGCCAACTCTTACCGCGGCCGGGCGGACCGTGGAGGTAGACGTTCTCCTCACCGGACAGCAACCGCAGCACGGCGAGTTGTCCATCGGTGAGACGCAGCCCTTCCCGTGCCGCGCGCTGATGCACTGCCGCACGGACCGCGGCGCGGCGCTCCCGGTCCGCACGCATCGCTCGCTGCTCTCGCCACTTCCACATAACGAACACTCTATGTTCGTAGAGGGTGATTCAATGAGTGCCGTGCCCGATCTCACTCCCAGGACCGATCGCCGTGAGGCGATCTGCGAGGCCGCGCTCGACCTCGCCGCCGCCGGCGGCAACCGCGCGGTGACCCACTCGGCCGTCGACCGGACTCTCGACCTGCCCAAGGGATCGACGTCCTACTACTTCCGCACCCGTGCAGCACTCCTCGGCGGCGCGATCGCGCATCTGACCCGGACCTCGCGCGCCGCCTTCCACCGCGTGTCGGCGACCGCCGAGTCGTCGGGCACGTCACCGGGCACGGTCATCGCCGACTATCTTCACCATCTGACCGGCGTGCGGATGCGCGATGTGCGTGCCCGTTACGCCCTCGCCCCGGACGCCGCCGAAGCCGGCACGGCGACGGCGCTGAGCGAGTGCCTCTTCTCCCGGTCCGCAGCCATCGCGCTCTTCGCCGCCCGTTCCCGTGTCTCTCGCGAGCGGGGTGCGGACGATCTGGCCGAGGATCTGATGGTGTTCTGCGAGGGCGTCACGGCTCTCGCCTACTTCTCCGGCACGGTGCGCGATGCGCGGGAACTTCGGGATGCGATCGGTCGTTACTTTCCTGACCTGGTCCAATGAGCCGATTCCACCGCGCAGCGGTAGACTAAGCAACTTCTCAGCAACCACGGGGAACCTTTCCGGCACCCGCGACGTTGGACCTGGTGAACGCACTGATGAAACGCATCTCCAGGAGGTCGCATGGCTCACTCGACGATTGCCCGCCCGTCCGAAGCTCGTTCCACCCGTACTCGCCCGGCTCTCACCGAGCAGGATCTGGATGCGCAGTCACCCTCGGCCGACCTCGTCCGCGTCTACCTCAACGGCATCGGCCGCACCGCTCTGCTGACCGCTGAGCAGGAGGTCGACCTGTCCAAGGCCATCGAGGCCGGGCTGTATGCGAAGCATCTCCTGGCCACCAAGAAGCGCCTCAGCCCGGCAAAGAAGCGCGATTACGCCATTCTCGTCCGCGAGGGCGAACAGGCTCGCGCGCATCTGCTCGAGGCGAACCTGCGCCTGGTGGTCTCCCTGGCCAAGCGCTACACCGGCCGGGGCATGCCGCTGCTCGACCTCATCCAGGAGGGCAACCTCGGTCTGATCCGCGCCGTCGAGAAGTTCGACTACGCGAAGGGCTACAAGTTCTCGACCTACGCGACCTGGTGGATCCGCCAGGCGATCAGCCGCGGCATGGCTGATCAGAGCCGCACCATCCGCCTGCCCGTCCACCTCGTGGAGCAGGTCAACAAGCTGGCCCGTATCCGCCGCGAACTGCACCAGCAGCTCGGCCGGGAGGCCACCGACGAGGAACTGGCCCTGGAATCGGGCATCCCGGCTGAGAAGATCGCCGATCTGATGGACCACAGCCGCGATCCGGTGAGCCTGGACATGCCCGTCGGCAACGACGAGGAGGCGCCGCTCGGCGACTTCATCGAGGACGCCGAGGCCACCTCGGCCGAGACCGTCGTCATCGCGAACCTCCTGCACTCCGACATCCGCTCGGTGCTCTCGACGCTCGACGAGCGGGAAATGCAGGTCATCACGATGCGGTACGGCCTCGAAGACGGTCAGCCGCGCACGCTCGACCAGATCGGCCGCGCCTTCGGGCTCTCGCGCGAGCGTGTCCGCCAGATCGAGCGCGAGGTCATGACCAAGCTGCGTCAGGGCGACCGCGCCGAGAAGCTCCGCGCTTACGCGAGCTGATCCGATGAGGGACCGCGCCGCGGTCCCGCCCCAGACCGGCGGCTGCGGTCGATGATCCCCCGAGTCAACCCAGCCGCCTCGGCCCGGTGTCCGCGAGTGTGGGCACCGGGCCGACATCTATGTGCGACCCCAGGACCGAGATCCCGTCGGGCGAGGCGAGGATCGGGTCGAGCGTGAGCTCGCGGATCTCGGGGACGTCGTCGATCAGCGCCGACACCCGCTGCAGCAACTCCACCAGCGCGTCCGGATCGGTGTGGTCCTCGGCCAGCAGCGTCCGGACACTCGGCTCGTCGACCAGTTCCCTGGCATCGTGCTCAGTCAGCGGGATCGACCGGAAGCTCCGGTCACCGAGCGCCTCGAACAGTCGTCCGGAGAGGCCGAACGACATCAGCGGACCGAACGACGGACTGTCGGAGACGCGGAGGTACATCCCGACGCCTTTCGGCGCCATCCGCTGCACCTGGAGCGACGAGTCGCCGGTGAGGGTCTGCAGTTCGTTGAACGCGGTGATGACCGCGGTCGCGTCGGACAGGTCCAGCCGGGCGCCCTCCCGGTCCACCCGACCGACCCAGGCCGGCGAGGTGGACTTCACCACGACCGGGAATCCCAGCTCACGCGCCGCCGCAGACGCCTCGTGCATCGTCCGGACGTCCCGGAACGGAACCACTTCGATGCCGAAGTGCCCGAGCACGTACGACCCCTCGCGCGGAGTGAGCGAGCGCGGGCCGTCGGCCATCGCCTCTCGCACGAAGCTGCGCGCGTCCTCCGGCCGCGAATCCGGGATGGGTGCGGGCGCGGCGGCCGGCCGCGACCGCCACCGGGAGTAGCGCCACGCCTGCGCCAGCGCGCTCGCAGCGCGCTCGGGCGTCGGGTACGACGGGATCGACCCGCGCACGGGCAGCCCGTCCGGTCCGGTGCGCGACAGACCGGGCGGAACACCCTCCACCGCGAGGAAGGTCGTCACGACCGGTTTGGTCGGAACGTCGCCTCCGTCGGCCGGGCGGGTCGCTTCCAGCAGGCCCAACGCGTAGTCGGACGAGTCGACGGCCACCGGCGGGACGAACACCACGATCACCGCGTCGATCGCGTCGTCGTTCATCGCCTCGGCGACGGCGGCCGACAGTGCGTCGTGTGTCACGGCCGGCCCCAGATCCACGATCGAGACCACTTCGAGGCCCGAGCTGCGGGCGGTGTTGGCAGCCAGGGACGCGATGACCGACGAGTTTCCGAGGATGGCCGTCCGGGGACCGTCGGGCAGCGGCTGGTAGGCCAGCACGGTAGCGGAGTCGAAGAGCTCCGCGATCGTCTCGACCTGGATCACCCCGGCCTGTTCCAGCACCATCTGTGCCACGCGGTCGTCGCGCACCGGACCGGTGCGCTGGGCGTGTACCGGCGACATCGCCCCGCTGCCCGACTTGATCGCGACGATCGGCTTCTTGGACGCCACCCGGCGAGCGATCCGCCCGAACTTGCGCGGATTGCCGAAGCTCTCCAGGTACAGCAGCACCACGTCTGTGTCGTCGTCGGTGTCCCAGTACTGAAGCACGTCGTTCCCGGACACATCGGCGCGGTTGCCCGCGGAGACGAACGTCGACAGGCCGAGCCGGCGGTGGGCGGCGGTGTCGAGGATCGCGATGCCGAGCGCACCGGACTGGCAGAAGAATCCGACGCGGCCCGCCCCCGGAATGCGGGGAGCCAATGACGCGTTCAGCGCGATGTCGGGATGGTTGTTGACCACGCCGAGCGCATTGGGCCCCACCAGGCGCATTCCGTGGGCGCGGACCTGTTCGGCGAGCCGCTTCTCGTTCTCCAGCCCGGCCTCGCCTTTCTCACCGAAGCCCGCCGACACCACCACCAGGGTCCGCACGCCTTTGGCGAGACAGTCGTCGAGCACTTGGTCTATGCGGGCGGCAGGCACCGCGATGACGGCCAGATCCACCGGGTCGGGGATGTCGCGCACCGTCGAATAGGAGCGGATCCCGCGCACCGACGGCGGTGCGGTGCGCGGCGGTCGTCCGGGACCGCGGCGCGGCTGAGCGTCGTCCGGTTCGGACGCCACCGCCGAACCGTTCACCGGGAACACCGGCCCGGTGAAGCCGGCCGCGAGCACATTCGCCAGCAACACGTTGCCGACCTTCTTGGGGTCGGCGGAGGCACCGATGACGGCCACCGACGAAGGACGCAGCAGATTCGCGATGCTGCGTGCCTCCGAGGCACGCTCGCGGGCGTTGCGCACCGCCGTCAGCGCCTCGGTGGGATCGATCAGGAACTCGACGTGCACGGTGCTGCCGTCGAAGGCCCGGCTGATCTGATATCCCGCATCACGAAAGACGGCCACCATGTTGGGGTTCTCCGACAGCACCTCCGCCTCGAACCGGGTGAAGCCGTTCTCCGCCGCCGCACCCGCCAGGTGCTCGAGCAGGATCGGACCCAACCCACGGCCCTGGTGATCGTCGGCGACCACGAAGGCCACCTCGGCGGACGTCGGTTTACCGTCCGCCGCGAGCCCCTCGTACAGCCCCATCGCGATCACCCGGTCGCCGAGGAAGGCCAGCAGGGCGACGCGGTTGCGGTAGTCCACCGTCGTCATGCGCACCACTTCACGCGGCGGGAGCGTCGGCGTCGGACCGAAGTACCGCATGTAGCGGGTGCGTTCGCTGAGACCGTTGTGGAACTCGACGAGCAGGTCGGCGTCGGCGGGCATGATGGGCCGGATGTGAACCACGCCTCCGTCCGAGGCGAGGACGTCGGCGCTCCACTGCCGCGGGTACTCGCGCGGGAGCGCGTCCTCGGTCGTCGGCGTGTCCTCCGTATCGCTCGCGGTGTCCGTCGATCCGGTGTCGGGCGTGTCAGTCACGAGGATCCTCCGGGTCCAGGCCGTGCAGCGGGAACACCGCTCGGCGGGTGGCGATGATGGCTTTGTCGGTCTGCCGCTGGGCGGTCTCCGAGACGCCGTCGGGTGGTTCTGCGCTGCCGTCGCCGTCCCAGCGGACGAAGTCGGTGACGCCGCCGTCTCCCATCGTGGCCTCCGGCGGCCGCGCGTAGTCGGGGTGAACCGTCTTCGCCAGATCCTGCGCGCCGGCGAGCCAGTCGTCCCCGATGCGGGTCTGCGCGGGCACGTCGCGATCGAGCGCCGCGCCGATCAGATGCGTCCAGCTGCGCGGGACCACGTTGATCACGCCGTATCCCCCGCCGCCGACGGCCAGCCAGCGTCCCTCGCAGTACCGGTCGGCGAGTTCGCGCAACGCCCGGACCGCGGCGGCGTGGCCGTCGACGGTCAGTGCCAGGTCGGTGAGCGGGTCGTCGCGGTGGCTGTCGACACCGATCTGCGTCACCAGGATCTGCGGCTTGAACGCCTCCACCATCGACGGAACGACGGCGTGAAAGGCGCGCAGCCACAACGAGTCCGGCAGCCCGGGCATCAGTCCGACGTTCACCGCGGTGCCCGTGGCCGGTCCCTCGCCCACTTCGGTGGCCCAGCCGGTGCCGGGCCACAGCGTCGCGGGGTGCTGATGCAGCGACACCGTCATCACCCGCGGGTCGCCGATGAACTCGGCCTGCACGCCGTCTCCGTGGTGCGCGTCGACGTCGATGTAGGCGATCCGGTCGTAGCCGTGCTCGAGCAGCCAGCGGATCGCGATCGAACAGTCGTTGTAGATGCAGAAGCCGGCGGCGTGGCCCTTCATCGCGTGATGCATGCCGCCGCCGATGTTGACCGCTCGGCGCACACTTCCGGACGCGATCGCCGCGGCCGCGGCCACCGAGCCGCCGACCAGCATCGCTCCCGCATCGTGCATGCCCTCGAAGATCGGGTTGTCCGCGCTGCCGAGGCCGAAGAGACGCTCGAGGACCGGGCCGTTGAGCGAGGCGGTGCCGTAGCTGACGGCCCGGACCGCGTCGACGTAACCCTGCGTGTGGACGGTGGTCAGGAGCCCGTCGTCCACCGGCAGCGGCTCGATCGTGTCCACGTCGTCGAGCACACCGAGGCTGCGCGCCAGCGACATCGTGAGGGCGAGGCGCACCGGACTCATCGGGTGGGTGTAGGCCCACTTGTACTCCATGAAGTGCTCGCTCCAGATGATCGCCGCACTCATCGCCTCGCCTCTTTTCGCATCACCCTGTCACGCTAACGGTTTCACGCCACTCGGGGACTGCATCAGGTGCCCCTGACGCCCTGCCTTACAGGTAACCTGAACTGAGGCGAAAGGACTGAGGCTTCGTGAACGATCTTGTCGATACCACAGAGATGTATCTGCGGACGATCTACGACCTTGAGGAGGAGGGGATCATCCCGCTGCGCGCTCGCATCGCCGAGCGCCTGGAACAGAGTGGACCGACGGTCTCGCAGACGGTGGCCCGCATGGAGCGCGACGGGCTCCTGCGCGTCGCGGGCGATCGGCATCTCGAACTCACGGACAAGGGCCGCAATCTGGCCATCTCAGTGATGCGCAAGCACCGATTGGCCGAGCGGCTGCTGGTGGACGTGATCGGTCTGCCGTGGGACGAGGTGCACGACGAGGCCTGCCGCTGGGAACACGTGATGAGCGAGAACGTCGAGCGGCGCATCGTCGAGGTCCTCGACAACCCGACGACGTCGCCGTACGGCAATCCGATTCCCGGGCTGGAGCAGCTCGGGGTCGAGGCCAGTGCGCGCGAGGACACCTCGGTGCGGCTCGTCGACCTCCCTCAGGGCGAGAGCACCGTCGTGATCACGCGTATGTCCGAGCACGCGCAGGCCGACCCGGAGTTGATCTCCGAGCTGCGGCAGGCCGGCGTGGTGCCGAACGCACGCGTGTCGGTGAACGTGACACCCCGTGCGGTCATCATCAACACTCCCGGACACGAGGGGCTGACGCTGTCCTCGGAGATCTCGCACGCGATCTTCGTCAACAAGACCTGATCACCGCACGGTCAGCCGGCCGGCTCGTGCACCGGGGCGGGCAGAGGGCCGCCGAGGCTCTCGGCGATCTCGTATGCGAGTTCGGCGAGTCCGCGCAGTTCCCTCGGTCGCATGCCGTTGATCAGTGCGGTGTCGAGCAGGTTCGCGAGATGGTAGTCGGGGTCGGCGTCGTGCGCCACGCCGAACGCCACGCCCGCGTACGCGCCCTCCCCGGCCATGTAGTGCAGATGCCCGAGCAGTGTGGCCGCCGCCGCGCGGGCATGGCCGTCGAGCCGTCTGGTCAGGGTGCGCCACAGATCCTCCGCCGCGCCGCGCTGTTCGGTGAGCGAGAGTCCGAGCAGCGCGTCGCGCACATGTACCGACACCAGCGCTTCGGCGAGGGTGTTCACGTCCGCGCACGTCAGATCGGTGTCGCCGGCGCTGAAACGGGCCAGCGTTCCCAGCGCGAATGCGAGCCCCTGCGCGTCGACGCGGCCGGGTTCGTGCCGCACCGGAACCGGTGACACGCCGCGGCAGCCCGCCCGGGCGCAGTGCGGTTCCGGCGACAGCAGCGCAAGCATCTCCGACCGCCGCGCCAGAATCCGTCTGCCGGAGTGGACCGCGCGCTCCAGCGCGGTCGGCGAGGCGTTGGGGTCCGACAGCACTCCGGTGGCCGGCACCGCCGCGGTGAACGGATAGGGCGCCGCTCGGCCCCCGGCCGGTCGCCACACGGTGTGCCACCGGCTGCCCGAGGCGGCCTGTGCCATCGCGAACGCCGCGGACAGTCCGCCCGCGGGGCCGAAGCCCTTGTTCGCAGCCGCCGCGACGGCGCGGTAGCGGTCGTCGTCGGGCGGGTAGCGGTCGTCGACGATCACCGCGACGGTGCCGATGGCCCCGTAGGAGGCCGCGAGCGTCCCCAACCGGATGAACAGTTGCCGCATGCCGGCGGACGGCGAACCGTTCTTGGTCAGGCACAGATCGTGCCGCATGGTCGCCACGACAGTGCGGTCGGCACCGAACACCAGCAGCACGATCGACTGTTCGGGCACGAAGCCGAGCAGTCCCGGGACCGCGGCGAGCAACTTGTCGGGATCGGAGCGACCGTCGGTGTGGCCGCCTGCGGGAATGCTGAGTGAATTGGTCATGCACCCACGCTGGCCTCGACGCGGCCGGCCGGGAAGACCCCGCCGGCCGATGTTGACCGACAAGGCGTCGATGCACAGATCGACCTGGGCGTTCGCCCGTCGGTAGTGCGTCAGCCGCCGAACGCGCGTGTCCGTGCGGCGTCGAACAGCGTGCGAGTGGCGCCCAGTTCCTCGGCGCCGAGATCGTCGCCGCCCGGACGCCGATTCTGCACGTAGACGCGGATGTCCCCCTGCTGCGCCACGAACTCGGTCACCGAACTCGTCGGCGGCGGCGCGGGCTGATCGGCCGGTCCCATTCGGATGCGGCGCTCGAGCCGGACTCCGGGAACACCGCCGTCGACGGGAGTGACCTCGGTCGCTACCGACGTGCCGACCGTTCCGCCGAGAGCGAACTCCCCGCACCGGCGAGCCCGCGCGACGAAGTCGTCGAAGCTGTCGGTGGCGCGCACCACCATCGTGGTCAGCGTCCCCTGCGCGGGCCCTCCCGGCCCCACGAGCACCCTCGCCGTCGGCGCATCCACCGGCGCCGGAGTGCAGTCGGCCGGGGTGTTCTCACCGCGGAGCGGACGGAACGTGATGTCCGCCAGGATGCCCGGGACCTGGGCGGACGGGACCGGCTGCCCGGGGCCGTAGGGGAATGCCGAACTCGGTACCGACTTCGACGAGAGGTCCAGTGACGGGACTGCCTCTCCCGTCACGGCGCACGCCGACGCCGCCCCGGCCACCATCAACACGGCAGCCACAGACTTCACTCCAGCAACAAGTCGCACACCACCACTGTGCCATCCGCGCGGCCGCGACACGGGAATGACCCGCCGCGGAGCCGTGTTGAACGCGATGAGTCCCGTACGGGACAATGAGATGTCACATTCGAAGGGAGAGACCATGGACGAGCGGCAGGACGACCCCCGCAAGCTCTACGATCTCGAGTTCCCGGCTCCCGCCGTGTACGGCGCCGACGGCGACGGACCGGTGCTGATCCACGCCCTCGAGGGCTACGCCGACGCCGGACACGCCGTCGCGCTGGCCGCGACGCACCTGCGCGAGGCCCTCGACTCCGAACTGGTCGCGACGTTCAACACCGACGAGTTGATCGACTACCGGTCGCGGCGGCCGATGATCTCCTTCAGCGGTGTGGAGTTCGACGGGATCGACATGCACAAGCTCACCGTCCACGCGGTGCGCGACAACGCCGGGGTTCCGTTCCTGCTGTTGGACGGACCCGAGCCCGACCTGCGCTGGGAGCAGTTCACCACCGCGATCACCGCACTCGCCGAGCGGTTCGGCGTCTCGCAGGTGGTCGGTCTGAACTCGATCCCGATGGCGGTTCCGCACACGCGGCCTGCCTCGATCACCGCGCACGGCAACGATTCGGACGCTCTCGGCGACCTGAACCGCTGGGGCAACCCGATGAAGCTGCCCGCCAGCGCGTCGATGCTCCTCGAACTGCGGCTCGGCCAGGCCGGCTACCGCACCGCGGGCCTGTCCGCGCACGTTCCGCACTACCTGGCGCAGGCCAACTATCCCGGCGCGTCCGCCGCACTGATCCAGGCGATCGGAAAGGTCGCCGGTCTCGATCTGCCGGTCGCGGCGCTCGAGAACGCCGCGGAGCAGATGCGCGAGCAGATCGACGGCGAGGTGGCCTCCAATGCGGAGGTCGCGGCCGTCGTCACGTCGCTGGAGAACCAGTACGACGCCTACATGCGCGCGAAGAACGAGCAGGCCTCGCTGCTGGCCGCCGACCAGGACGTCCCCTCGGGCGACGAACTGGGTGCGGAGTTCGAGCGGTTCCTGGCCGAACACGCCGCGGAGTTCGACGGACTCGGCGACGGCGCCTTCCCGGAGCCGGACGACGAGAGCGACACCGGACCCGACGACACACAAGGACGTGATCCGAGCTGACGACGCCGGCCACGGAACCGAGCGACACCGTTCCGCTGACGCCCACCACTGACGAAGATCTCGCATTCGAGAGGTTCACGACGTGGTGGGCGTCTCGCGGGCTCGACCTGTACCCGCATCAGGAGGAGGCGCTCCTCGAGCTCGTCTCGGGCAGCAACGTGATCCTGGCGACGCCGACCGGATCGGGCAAGTCGCTCGTCGCCTCCGGCGCCATCTATTTCGCGCTCTGCCGGGGGCGGCGCGCGTATTACACAGCGCCGATCAAAGCCCTGGTCAGCGAGAAGTTCTTCGATCTGTGCGATCAGTTCGGTGCCGCCAATGTCGGTCTGCTCACCGGCGACGCGTCGGTCAACGCCGACGCGCCGATCGTGTGCGCGACCGCCGAGATCGTCGCCAACATCGCCCTGCGCGACGGCGCCGGATCCGACGTCGGCGTCCTGGTGGCCGACGAATTCCACTATTACGGCGAGTCCGACCGCGGCTGGGCCTGGCAGGTCCCCCTGATCGAACTGCCGGATCCGTCGCCCGAGACCGCTGTCGACCGGCAGCCGCAGTTCCTGCTGATGTCGGCGACGCTGGGCAGCATGGACTTCTTCGTCGACGACCTCACTCGCCGCACCGGCCGCACCACCGTGCCGGTGACCGGTGCGCAGCGGCCCGTGCCACTGCAGTACCGATACGCGATCACCCCGATCCACGAGACGATCGCCGAGCTGATCGACGCCGGCCGGGCGCCGGTCTACGTGGTTCATTTCACGCAGCAGCAGGCCGTCGAACGCGCCCAGGCGCTGCTGTCGGTGAAGATCTGTGACAAGGAGGAGAAGGCGGCCATCGCCGAGGCGATCGGCGACTTCCGGTTCCAGACCGGCTTCGGTGGCACCCTGTCGAAACTCCTGCGGTCGGGCATCGGCGTGCATCACGCGGGCATGCTCCCCCGCTACCGGCGGCTCGTCGAACGGCTGGCGCAGGCCGGCCTGCTGAAGGTGGTCGCCGGAACCGACACCCTCGGCGTGGGCATCAACGTACCGATCCGCACCGTGCTGTTCGCGGGCCTGACCAAGTACGACGGCCACCGGGTGCGCCGGCTGCGAGCGCGGGAGTTCCACCAGATCGCCGGCCGTGCCGGCCGGGCGGGTTTCGACACCGTCGGCTACGTGGTGGCCCAGGCACCCGAACACGACGTCGAGAACGCGCGCGCCGTGGCGAAGGCGGGCGACGACCCCAAGAAGCTGCGGAAGGTGGTGCGCCGCAAAGCCCCCGAGGGGTTCGTCAGCTGGGGCGAGAAGACCTTCGAAACGCTGATCGACGCTCCCGACGAAGAGTTGAAGTCGCATTTCCGGATGACCACCGCGATGCTGATGGAAGTGCTCGAACGGCCCGGCGACTGCTTCGCGGCGCTGCGGCATCTGCTCGAGACCAACCACGAACCGCGCTCGCGGCAACTGCGCCACATCAAGCACACCATCGCGCTGTACCGCGACCTGTGCGAGACCGGGATCGTGACGAAGCTCGACCGGCCCGCGGCGGACGGGAAGCACGTGGAACTCTCCATCGACCTGCCGGAGAACTTCGCCCTCACCAATCCGCTCTCGGCGTTCGCGGTCGCCGCGTTCGAACTCCTCGACACCGATTCGGACACCTACGCGCTCGATGTGATCTCGATACTCGAATGCACCCTCGACGATCCGCGCCCCGTGCTCGTCGCGCAGCGCAAGCAGGCGCGCGACGCCGCCGTCGCCGAGATGAAGGCCGACGGGATCGAGTACGAGGAGCGCATGGAGCGACTCGAGCAGATCACGTGGCCGCAGCCGCTCGCCGAGGAGATCGGTTTCGCATACGAGACCTATCGCCGGGGCCATCCCTGGCTGGCGAACACTCCCCCGTCGCCCAAATCCGTCCTGCGGTACATGCGGGAGCGGTCGATGACCTTCACCGAGCTCATCTCCGACCTAGGGCTCGCGCGCAGCGAGGGCGTCGTCCTGCGGTACCTGACCGACTGCTACCGCGCACTGAACAGCGGGTTGCCGATGTCGGCGGTCACCGACGAGATCGAGGACATCACCGACGAACTCGGCGATCTGATCCGCGACGTCGACTCCAGCCTCATCGACGAGTGGGAGCAGCTCACCGCTCAGGTGTGAGGTCGACGGCGGTGCCGTCGGTGCCGCCGGACCGCGTGCCCGCCGGGGTCACCGCGCCTCCGTCGGCCACCAGTTCGGCGATGTCGGCGGCCAGCGCGCGGTAGGCCTCGCCCCGGCCCGACGACTCCCGGTACACGAGGCCGATCGTGCGGCCGGGCCGCGGACGCGCGAACTCGGCCGTGGCGAGTCCGCCCGCCGCGGTCTCGACGGCCACCGCGGTCTGCGGGATCAGCGTCACTCCCAGACCGCCTTCGACACACTGCACGGCGGTCGTGAGCGACGCGGCCCGCGTCTGACGCAGATCGGGTGAGACGCCGGCGAGCTGACACACTTCGAGAGCCTGGTCGCGCAGGCAGTGTCCTTCGTCGAGCAGCAGCAGCGGAAGATCCTCCAGCATCTTCGGCGACAGCCGCTTCCGTCCGGCGAGCGGATGTCCTTGCGGCAGCGCGAGGACGAAGTCCTCGGCGTACATCGGGATCTCGCCGATCCCCGGTGCGCCGGCGGGCAGGGCGAGGACCGCCGCATCGAGGGCTCCGTCGCGCAATTGTCCGAGCAGACGGTCGGTCTGATCCTCCACCACCAGCAGATCGAGCGCCGGTCGGCGCTCGGCGAGCCCGTGCAGCACCCGGGGCAGGATGTAGGGCGCGATCGTCGGGATCAATCCCAACCGGAGAGTCCCCGACAGCGGGTCGAGGTCGCCGGCGGCATCGAGCAGGAAGTCGTCGACGGCGTCGCACACCGCGATCGCCGACCCGAGCAGCCGGCGGCCCTCCGCCGTCAGCATCACCCGCCGGGTGGTCCGTTCGACGAGCCGGAGTCCGAGCCCCGCCTCCAGTCCGGCCAGCGCCTGTGACAGCGAGGGCTGACTGACCCCGAGTTCGGCTGCGGCGGAGCCGAAGTGCAAGTGCTTCGCCACGGACACGAACGCCCTCAGTGCGGTGATGGGCGGCTGATAACTTTGATCGGTCATGCCTATCAATATAGTGACTACTATCGCATTTGCTTTTCACTGGGTTTCGGGCAGAATGGACTCCAGGCGGGAAACCGACCGTTTCTCCGCCGGAATCTTCTCTCCCGCAACATGAATCCGAATTGAAGGAGTACACACATGGCTCTGCTCACCATCGGCGACCAGTTCCCGGCCTACAACCTCACCGCCGTCATCGGCGGCGACCTCTCGAAGGTCGACGCGCAGCAGCCGGACGACTACTTCACCACGGTCACCAGCGACGACCACGCGGGCAAGTGGCGCGTCGTCTTCTTCTGGCCGAAGGACTTCACCTTCGTCTGCCCCACCGAGATCGCCGCCTTCGGCAAGCTGAACGACGAGTTCGCCGACCGCGACACCCAGGTGCTCGGCGCCTCGATCGACTCGGAGTTCGTCCACTTCCAGTGGCGCGCCCAGCACGAGGACCTCAAGACCCTCCCCTTCCCGATGCTCTCGGACCTCAAGCGCGAGCTGGTCGAGGCCACCGGCGTCCTCAACGCCGACGGCGTCGCCGATCGCGCCACCTTCATCATCGACCCGAACAACGAGATCCAGTTCGTGTCGGTCACCGCGGGCTCGGTCGGCCGCAACGTCGACGAGGTCCTGCGCGTGCTCGACGCCCTGCAGTCCGACGAGCTGTGCGCCTGCAACTGGCGCAAGGGCGACCCGACCATCAACGCGGGCGAGCTCATGAGCGCGGGCGTCTGATTCCGGCCGTTCCCGGATCTCCCACGCCACCTCACACTCGAAGGGATCGAGCGATATGAGCATCGACAACCTGAAGAACGCACTCCCCGAGTACGCCAAGGATCTCAAGCTGAACCTCTCCTCGATCAGCCGCACCACGGTGCTGAACGAGGAGCAGCTGTGGGGCACGCTGCTGGCCACCGCCGCGGCGACCCGCAACGCCACCGTGCTGCGTGAGATCGCCGACGAAGCCGCCGACAACCTGTCGGCGGAGGCGTACAACGCCGCCCTCGGCGCCGCCTCGATCATGGGCATGAACAACGTGTTCTACCGCGGCCGCGGCTTCCTCGACGGCAAGTACGACGACCTGCGTCCCGGTCTGCGGATGAACATCATCGGCAACCCGGGCGTGGACAAGGTGAACTTCGAGCTCTGGTCGCTGGCGGTGTCGGCGATCAACGGCTGCGAGCACTGCGTCGGCGCGCACGAGAACGTCGTCCGTGAGGGCGGGCAGGACCGCGAGGTCGTGTTCGAGGCCCTCAAGGCCGCGTCGATCGTGGCCGGCGTCGGCCAGGCGATCACCTCCGCCGAGGCACTCGCCGCCGCGGGAGTCTGACGGACTGCCGCCCGCACCACTGCGGGCCACATGCGGGCAGGCCCCGAGCGCGTGAACTTCACGTGCTCGGGGCCTGCCGTCATTTCAGGTGGGCAACCGCCGTCTGACGTCAGTCAGTCGGTCAGGCGGCGGCCACCTCCTCAGTCCTGAAATTCACCATTTCTCGGACCACCTCCTTCCCTGTTGACGAGCAGAACGCTACGCCGATGCCCGGAGCGGCCGCAACGGGTTTTCCGGGGAGGCTTCGGGGTATCGATGTGGTGGCCGTCGATATCGGTGGCTACAGCTCCCGCACGGCTTTCGCCACCCGATCGGCGAGCTCCCCCACCTCGTCCGCGGTCATGATGAACGCCGGCGAGATCTGCAGTGCGCCCTGACCGGCCACCCGGCCGCTGACACCGTGCTCGCGCAGCTTCGTCACGGCGGCCGCTCCCTTCGACGGGTCGGCGAGCTGTACCGCCGTCACTGCTCCCAGACCGGTGCGGACCTCGCCGACCTGAGACAGCTCCGCGAGCGGCGCGAACGCCGCGGCGAGGTCGGACTCGAGACGGCTCGCCGTCTCGAGCAGTCCCTCGCGCTCGATGATGTCGAGGTTCACCAGTGCGGCCGCTGCCGCTGCGGCGTGGCCGCCGTAGGTGTATCCGTGGCGCCACCACGTGCCGCCGGCGAAGAACGGCGCCGCCACCCGCGGCGCGACCACCAATGCGCCCATCGGCACATACCCGCTGGTGAGTCCCTTGGCCGTGGTCATCATGTCGGGATCGAGACCGAATCGGGAGGAGGCGAACCACTCCCGGGCCCCGATACGGCCGAACCCGGTGACCACCTCGTCGGCGATGAACAGCACGTCGTGGTCGCGGCAGATCTCGCGGACTTCGCGCAGGTAGCCCTCCGGCGGCGGATACACTCCGCCCGCGCCCAGGATCGGCTCGGCGATGAAGGCCGCGATGCGATCGGCTCCGATCCGCTCGACCAGCCCCAGGAGACTCTTCGCGTCATCCCACGCGACGGTCTCGGTGTCGGACATCAACTCGCCGTAGCCCTCGCCGTTGGCGTCTATGCCCGCGAGCGAAGTGCCCGCGACGTGCATCCCGTGATACGCCCGGCTGCGTCCGACGACGATCGTCTTGTCGGGCGCGCCCTGCTCGACCCAGTACCGGCGCGCCAGTTTGACCGCCGACTCGACCGAATCACTGCCGCCAGAGGTGAACAGCACCTTCGAACCCGGTACCGGCGCGATCGCGGCGATGCGCTCGGCGAGTTCGACGGTGATCTCCGACGCCACGTCGCCGAAGTTCGAGTAGTGCGCGAGCGTCGACAGCTGCCGCGCCACCGCGTCGGCCACCTCGGTGCGACCGTGACCGATGTTGGCGAACCACAGACCCGCGGTGGCGTCGATGTATTCCCTGCCGCTGTCGTCGTAGACACGCGTCCCGCGTCCGCGCGTCACGATGAACGGTCCGTCCGCGGTCACCGCACCCATGTCTGCAAAGCCGTGCCAGAGAGAACCCATGCCTTGAATATCGCACTTCACCCCGGGTTGTGCTTCCCTCTCAGCCGGACTCCGCGAGCCGGGCGAGACGGTCGATCGACGACGCCAGCCGTTCGCTCGTCGTCGCCCTGGCGCGGGCTTCGCGCTTGGGGTCGTGCAGTTCCGTCCAGTCGTACGTGTGCACCACACGGGTGCCGTCGGCGTGCTCGAAGAGTTCCCAACGCCAGAGATGGCCGGGCGGATTCTTCCCCACCTCCGACGGCAGCCACGCGATGAGACGTCCCTCGTCGAACTCGACGACGTGATTCTCGCGCACCGCACCGGGTTTGGTGAGCCGCATGGTGAAGACGTCGCCGACGCGGCGCACCCGCCGGCCTCGCTCGGCCGCGGTGAGGTTGTCGTTGCCGTCCCACTCGGGCTGACGGGCGGGGTCCGCGATGAGCTCGAAGATCCGGCTGCGCGGTGCGGCGACGATCCGCTCGGCGGAGACGACGCGTGCGGAGGACTCTGTTCCGGGTGTCATCACCGCATTGTGGCCCACCGTAGAATCAATGTCATCATGCCTTCCGCGATCCCGTCTCCGGACCTGTCCGCCCTGACGATCTCCTATCCGCCGGAACTCCCGGTCAGCGCCTGCCGCGACGAGATCGCCGAGGCCGTCTCCGCACACCAGGTGGTCGTGATCGCGGGCGAGACCGGTTCGGGCAAGACGACCCAGTTGCCGAAGATCTGCCTCGAACTCGGCCGCACCTCGATCGGTCATACGCAGCCTCGGCGGATCGCGGCGACGTCGGTGGCCCGGCGGATCGCCGACGAGTTGGGCACCGAGATCGGCGGGACCGTCGGGTATCAGGTGCGCTTCTCCGACAAGGTCGGCAAGGACACCCGCATCAAGGTGATGACCGACGGCATCCTGCTGCGCGAGATCGGCCGGGATCCGCGGCTGTCCGGTTACGACACGATCATCATCGACGAGGCGCACGAGCGCAGCCTCAACATCGACTTCCTGCTCGGCTATCTCAAGCAGTTGCTGCCGACCAGACCGGATCTCAAGCTCATCATCACCTCGGCGACCATCGAGCCCGACCGCTTCGCCCGGCATTTCGCCACCACCGCGGACACGGTGCCGATCTTGGAGGTCTCGGGGCGGACGTACCCGGTCGAGATTCGGTATCGGCCGCGCGAGAGCGACGACTCCGACCACGACGACCTCGATCAGATCGCGGCGATCGACGCGGCGGTCGGCGAGCTGTGGTCGCACGCCCCGGGCGACATCCTGGTGTTCCTGCCGACCGAGCGCGACATCCGGGACACGGCCGATGCCCTCCGCCGACGCAGCGCGGCCGAGATCGTTCCGCTGTTCGCCCGGCTGTCGGTCGGTGAGCAGCAACGGGTGTTCGCCCCGTCCAACGGTCGGCGGATCGTGCTGGCCACGAATGTCGCCGAGACGTCATTGACCGTTCCCGGCATCCGGTACGTGATCGATGCGGGTACGGCTCGCATCTCCCGCTATTCGACCCGCACCAAGGTGACTCGTCTTCCCGTGGAACGGGTCTCACAGGCCAGCGCCCGTCAGCGCGCGGGTCGCTGCGGCCGGGTGGCGCCGGGCATCTGCATCCGCCTGTACTCGGAAGACGATTTCGACGCTCGTCCGGAGTACACCGACCCGGAGATCCTGCGGAGCAATCTCGCCGCCGTCATCCTGTCGATGCTGTCGCTGCGGCTGGGCGACATCAACGACTTCCCGTTCGTGCAGGCGCCCGACCCGCGAGCGGTCCGCGACGGCATGGCACAGCTGTCCGAACTGGGAGCGGTCACCGGCACCGATTCCGCGTCCGCGCGGCTGACCAAGATCGGCAAGCAGCTCGCGCGGCTGCCCGTCGACCCGAGGTTGGGCCGGATGCTGGTTGCCGGACACGACAACGGCTGCCTCGATCACCTGCTCGTCATCACTGCGGCGCTGGCCCTGCCCGACGTTCGGGAGTTCCCCAGCGACAAGCGGGAGGCCGCCACCGCCGCCCATCGCCGGCACGCGGTGCCGGGGTCGGAGTTCCTCGGGCACCTCAAGCTCTGGGAGTATCTGACGGCCAGGCGCGCGGAACTCTCAAGCAGCCAGTTCCGCAAGATGTGCGAGCGAGAGTTCCTGCACTTCCTGCGGATCCGCGAATGGATCGATCTGCACCGGCAGCTGCGGCGCACCGTCAGCGACCTCAAGTGGCAGATCCCGGACACCGAGGTGGACCCGGCAGCCGTTCATCGCAGCGTGCTCTCCGGCCTGCTGACCAACATCGGTGCGCGGCAAGGCGACTCACGCGACTATCTGGGCACCCGAGGCACGAAGTTCGCGATCTTCCCCGGATCCTTCCTCGCGAACAAACCGCCCGCCTTCGTCGTGGCCGCCGAACTCGTCGAGACCTCGCGCCTGTTCGCACACACCGTGGCCTCGATCGATCCGGCCTGGGTCGAGGAGTTGGCCGGCGACCTGGTGACGCGCACCTACTCCGAGCCGCACTGGTCCACCCGCCGCGGCGCGGTGATGGCGTACGAGAAGGTCAGCCTGTACGGAGTTCCCCTGGTGGTACAGCGCCGCGTGAACTACGGGTCGATCGACCCGAAGACCTCGCGCGAGATCTTCATCCAGGAGGCACTGGTCGCCGGACGCTGGCGTAACCGTCATGCGTTCTTCGCCCACAACGCCGAGCTGCTCCGCGACGCGTCCGAGACCGAACATCGCGCGCGGCGTAGGGACCTGCGCATCTCCGACGACGAGCTCTTCGAGTTCTACGCGGCGCGCATACCGTCCACCGTGGTGTCGACACGGCATTTCGACTCGTGGTGGAAGAAGGCGGGCCGCACCGATCCGGCGCTGCTCAACCTCCGGCCCGAGGACTTGCTCGGAGACGACGTCCCCACGGCCGCCGACTATCCGGCCGCCTGGCAGCAGGGCGAGACCCGCCTGGAGCTCCGCTACCACTTCGAGCCCGGCGCACCCGATGACGGCGTGACCGCGATCATCCCCGGGCCGCTCCTGGCACATGTGCGAGACACCGGATTCGACTGGCTCGTACCCGGGATGCGCGCCGAACTCGCGACGCAGCTGATCAAGTCGTTGCCCAAGGGCCTGCGCAAGTCCATGTCCCCGGCGTCCCGGTACGCCGAACTCGCTCTCAGCCGACTCTCGGTGCGCAGCGAGCCACTGCTCACCGGCCTGGCTCGCGAGCTGTCGTCGATCAGCGGGGTCACCCTGGCTCCGCGCGATTTCAATCCGTCGGCACTCCCCCCGCATCTGCGGATGCACTTCGCAGTCACCGGCACAGACGGCGCGATCATCGCGCGCGGCGACCGGCTCGCCGCGCTTCGCACCGACCTGTCTGCCGACGCCGACCGCGACCGCCGTGCGCCCCTGCACCGCGAATGGACCGCCGACGGTCTGGGCACCCTCGCCGACTCCGAGACGGCGACCGTTGCGGGACAGACGATCACCCGCTATCCCACGCTCGCGACCGTGCCGGGACAGGGCGTACGCATCGCGAAGGCCGCCACCTCCACCGAGCGCGACGCCGGCATCGCCGCCGCCGCCGGAGAACTCCTGCGACTCGCGATCGCGCCGCCCAGCCGCAAGCTGGCGTCGACTCTGCCGCCGCCGGCCAAGCTCGCGCTGAGCCAGAGCCCGTATCCGGACGTGGACGCGTTGCTGGCCGACTGCACGGCACGGGCGGTCACCGACACCCTGGCACGGGAGCCGGAGTTGGCCGCCCTGCGCAGTCCCGGTGACTTCGGCGCGCTCTCGGCGCGGCTGGGGCCGGTGATCCGGTCGCGCGCACCCGAGTACTTCGACGCCGCCGTCGCGGCGCTCGCCGAATACTCCCCGGTGCGCCGGGCCGTCGACGCCCGGTCCGGGACTCTCGCCGCCGACGACGTCTCCGATCAGGTCAACGATCTGATCTTCGACGGCTTCGTCGGCGCGACGGCATTGGAGCATCTGCGCTCGCTGCCGCGCTATCTGACCGCCGCGCGGCTGCGCCTCGAGTCCCTCAACACCGCCGCCGGCCGGGACAACGAGGCGATGGGCGCCATCGACAGGGTGGTGGCGGTCTGGAATAGGCGCCTCGCCCAGCTTCCGGCCGCACGCCACGAGGCGCTGAACGAGTTGGTGCAGTGGCGCCTGGAGGAACTCCGCGTGAGCCTGTTCGCTCAGCAGCTCGGCACCAACGGTCCAGTCTCCGAGCAGCGGATAATCAAGGCGATCGACAAGTTCAGCTGACTGCTCGGGGCGGTGGCTGACTGCTCGGACCGGTGGCGCCGGTGCCGTGAGTGTCAGTGACGGTCGCGGCGCAGCGAATCGATCTCGCGCTGGAAGTCGTCGGCCGACTCGAACGACCGGTAGACCGAGGCGAACCGCAGATAGGCCACCTCGTCGAGGTCGCGCAGCGGACCGAGGATCGCGAGACCGACCTCATTGCTCGGTATCTCGGCCGAACCCGACGAGCGCACGGTGTCCTCCACCTGCACCGCAAGCTTCGCCAGTGCGTCCTCGTCCACCTGACGGCCCTGGCAGGCGCGGCGCACGCCCTGCATCACCTTCTCGCGACTGAAGGGCTCGGAGATGCCGTTGCGCTTCACCACGGACAGCACAGCCGTCTCGACCGTGCTGAACCGCCGCCCGCATTCATTGCACGACCTGCGGCGACGGATCACCTGGCCGTCGTCGGCGACTCGGGAGTCGACGACACGGGTGTCGTCGTTCTTGCAGAACGGGCAGCGCATGCCATGACAATACCCGCCCGCCTCAGCCGTACTGCGGGGCGATAAGCGCTTGTCCGACATGCAGTCCCGATGTCTCGAGGCCGTTCAGGTCGCGCAGCTGGGCGATGACGCCCGCGGACGGCAACTCCGGAGCGATCCGCTCAGCGAGCGCGGTGAGCGACTCCCCCGACCGGACGTACACCACGTGCGTCGCCGCCGGCGACTCCGGCGTCGCCGCATCCTGGTAGCCCGCTCCGACGAGGGCGAGCAGCCACACCATGCCGGCGAGGGTGCCGCCGACCACCGCGGCCCCGGCCCACCGGCGCCTGCGGTACACCGCGGGCGACAGCGCGGTCCGGCCGGCCGGCGGCGCATCGAACATCACTCGCCGGTCCGCGACCGGGCGACGCCGCTCGGGGCGGCCGGTCGGGAAGCACGTTCCGCTCGAGTCGCCTCGCCCCGCTCCGCGTACTCCCCGATCACGGACCAGCGAGCCACGGACCACCGGGATGTCGCAGGTCATCGCCGACGCAGTGGAGTGCACAGCAGTGGAGTGCACAGCAGTGGAGTGCGCAGCAGTGGCGCGTCCGGTCGGGGCGGGTGCCGTCCTCGTGCTCATGACTCGTCTCCAATCGATCGCGTGTTCGAAGAACTCTTGTTCGATAGTTAACACGAGGGGTCCGACAAACGCCGACACGCGTCGAACAATTGTTTGAGTTTTGTGACCTACTCAACTAGCCTTTGGACCATCGATCGAACACAGCTGACGAAAGGCCCGACCGTGACCGACACGCCCGATCCGATGCTCTCCACCGCGACGCTCGAGGCCTCATTGACCCAGCGTCAGCGCGAGGTGCTCGAGGTCATCCGTCAGTCGGTCCGCGAGCGCGGCTACCCGCCGAGCATCCGTGAGATCGGCGAGGCCGTCGGACTCACCTCCACGTCGTCGGTGGCCCATCAGCTCCGCACGCTCGAGCGCCGCGGCCTTCTCAAGCGCGATCCGCACCGTCCGCGTGCGGTGAACGTTCGGGACGATCAGCGGACACCGCCCTCGGGCGGTGCCGAGGCCGACGGAGAGTCACTCCCCACGCCGACCTTCGTTCCGGTGCTCGGCCGGATCGCCGCCGGCGGACCGATTCTCGCCGAACAGGCCGTGGAGGAGGTCTTCCCGATGCCGCGCGAACTGGTCGGCGACGGTTCCCTGTTCATGCTTCGCGTGGTCGGCGAATCGATGATCGACGCGGCGATCTGCGACGGCGACTGGGTGGTCGTGCGCCAGCAGAACGTGGCGGAGAACGGTGACATCGTCGCCGCGATGATCGACGGCGAAGCCACCGTGAAGACCTTCAAGCGCACCGACGGTCACGTCTGGCTCATGCCGCACAACGAGCATTTCGAGCCCATCCCCGGCGACGACGCCGCCATCCTCGGCAAGGTCGTCACGGTGATGCGCCGTATCTGAGGCGCCCGGCCGGCCTCAGCGGGACATCACACCTCGCCGGCCAGAACCGCGCGAACCGCCTCGCGCGCCTGTGACGGACTCGTCGCGGCGATCGCGGCGGACGCCGCATCGCGGCACTGATCCATGGTGACGGTACCCAGCTTCAGTCCCACCGCGGCCGACGCCGCAGGCGCGGACGACAACGACGTCACACCCATCCCGACCAGCACACATGCCAGCAACGGATCGGCAGCCGCCTCGCCGCATACGCCCACGGGCTTGCCCTGGTCCCGACCGGCGTCCCCGACCCGCTGTATCAGCGCGAGTACCGCCGGCTGCCACGGGTCGGTGAGCGCCGCCAGCTCCGGCGACATCCGGTCCGCCGCCATCGTGTACTGGGTCAGGTCGTTGGTGCCGATCGAGACGAAGTCCACTTCGGCGAGGATCGCGTCGGCGAGGATCGCCGCCGACGGCACCTCGATCATCACCCCCGGCACCAGACCGCGTTCCCGAACCCGCGCGGCGAATTCGCGCGCCTCGTCGACCGTGGCGATCATCGGTGCCATCACCCACGGCGTCGCACGGCCGTCGTCGCGCGCCGCCTCCGCCAGCGCATCGAGCTGGTTGTTGCGGATGTCCGGATACGTCTGCACGATGCGGTTGCCGCGGACTCCCATCGCCGGATTCGGCTCGTCGGAGTGGGCGACGAACTTCAGTGGCTTGTCCGAGCCCGCGTCGAGGGTGCGGATCACCACCTTGCGCCCGGGAAAGGCGTCGATCACCTCCCGGTAGAGCTCTACCTGCTGGGCGACGGTGGGCTCGGCCGCGCGGTCCAGGAAGGCCAGTTCGGTTCGGAACAGTCCGACGCCCTCCACCGGCGCCTGCGCCGCCGACCGAGCGGACACGCCGTCGGCCACGTTGGCCAGGATCGCGACCGCGTGCCCGTCCGCCGTGCGGCCCGGCCCGCGCCAGGCCGCCGTCTCGGCCGCCCGCGTCGCCGCGGCCGTCACGGCGTCCGAGATGAGTCCGGCGTCCGGGGCGGCCCCCACCGTTCCCGCGTCCCCGTCCACGTAGCCCATGGCTCCGGAGGGGATCTCATCGAGTTCAGCGGCGGCGACCACGCACGGAATACCGAGTTGGCGAGCAATGATCGCCGTGTGGCTGCTGGGGCCGCCGAGCCGCATGCCCAGCCCGATGACGCGTGCCGGGTCCAGACCCGCGGTGTCGGCGGGCGCGAGGTCGTCGGCGAGCAGAATCGACGGTACGTCCGGCACGGGGATGCCCGGCTCCGAGAGCCCGAGGAGTTCGGCGACGACGCGGTCTCGGACGTCCAACAGATCGGTGACCCGTTCAGCCATGAGGCCGCCGAGCTTGGTGAACATCTCCACGAACTGCTCGGTGGCCGCGATCGCGGCGAGCGGCGCTCGAACGCCCTGCGCAATCGACTTGCCCGCGGCCGTCGCCCACCCGCGATCGCGCGCGAGACCGGCCGTGGCAGTCAGGACCTCGGCCGCGACGCCGGTGCTGTGGGAGGCCCGGTCGGCCAGCCGGTCGGCCACCACTCCGGCGGCGGCGGTGAAACGCTCCATCTCTGCGTCGCGGAGCTCCTCCGGAACGGGAGAGTCGTCGATGGCGTCGAAGCCGGGTCGCGGTGCGGGTCTGATGATCGGTCCGTACGCGAGGCCACCGACCACCGGAGTACCGGAGACGATGACGTCGGCGCGGAACGGGTTCTCGGCAGGCACGGGAGAAGTCACCTCGGTCATGTGAGAAAGATTACAGAAAGTCCTTGACGTGTCAACACGTACCCATGTAAACAAAGATGCGTAACCAACCAAATCAACACAGATCCACATCTTTGCACGATCCCCATCGTTGCATGAGATCGGACAGTCGGGAGAGCAGATGTACGCGGAGGAACGCCAGTCGGCGATCGCGAACGAGGTCCGCCTGCGCGGCCGCGTCTCCGTAGCCGATCTCGCCGCGCGCTTCTCCGTGACCGGCGAGACCGTGCGCCGCGACCTGGCTATTCTCGCTCGCAGCGGCCATCTGGTGCGCGTCCACGGCGGAGCCGTACGCCTCGACGTCGCCGCAGTGGTCGACGAACCTGATCTGGTGGTTCGGGAGGAGACCCACCGAGGCGAGAAGAGCGCCATCGGTGCCGCTGCGCTGGCATTCCTGCCCGCCGACGGCGGTTCCATCGTGATCGACGCCGGGACCACCACTCTGCAGTTGGCTCTATCCATCCCCGTCGACGCCCGCTTGACCTGCGTCACCAACAGCGTGCAGATCGCCGAGGTGGTGGCGGAGTTGCCCGGCTCCGGGGTGCTGCTGACCGGCGGCAGACTCCGGCCCAAGACCGGTGCCTCCGTCGGCGCCGACGCGATCGAGCGACTCTCGCGCATCCGTGCGTCGGTCGGCTTCCTCGGCACCAACGGTCTGTCGCTCGAGCACGGTCTGTCGACACCCGACGCCGACGAGGCCGCCACCAAACGCGCCATGATCGCGGCCTGCACGACGACGGTGGTCCTCGCCGACTCGTCCAAGATCAACCGGGAGGAACTGATGAGCTTCGGAACCCTGGAGGACGTCGATGTCCTCGTGACCGACGCCGGGATCGACTCGGCCTTCGCCGACGAACTGCGCGCCCACGAGATCGAGGTGGTGATCGCATGATCGTCACCGTCACCGCCAATCCGAGCACCGACCGTACGATCGAGCTCGCCGGACCGCTCCGGAGGGGCGAGGTGCACCGTGCGGCCCGCGTCGTCGACCAACCGGGCGGCAAGGGAATCAACGTCGCACGGGTGGTGCGGGCCGCCGGCCTTCCCACACTGGCCGTCCTGCCCGCCCGCGCCGACGACCCGTTCATCGACAGCCTGCGCGCCGTGGCCCTTCCGCACCAGGCGGTGTCGGCGGACGGGACGGTCCGGACCAACCTGACCGTCGCCGAACCGGACGGCACCACCACCAAGATCAACGACGCCGGAACGGCCGTCTCCGCCGAGGCCGCGGCCGCGCTGCGCACCACGATCATGGCCCGTGCCGAGGGAGCGGACTGGCTCGCTCTGTGCGGCTCGCTGCCGCCCGGCCTCCCCGACGACTGGTACGCGCAGGTACTCGCCGCGACGGCGTCGCTGCACTGTCGGGTGGCCGTCGACACGTCCGGCGCACCCCTGGCCGCGGTGGCCGCCGCCCGTCCGGCACTGCTGAAGCCGAACTCCGATGAGCTCGCCGAACTCACCGGCGACGATCCGGCCGGCATGGAGAGGTCTGCGGCGCAGGGTGATCCCAGCGTCGCAGCGGCCGCCTCCCGAACACTCGCCGACCGGACCGGCGGGACGGTGCTGACCACGCTGGGCGCGGCCGGCGCTCTCCTGACCACCCCGGACGGCATATGGTTCGCCACCGCGCCGGCTGTCGCGGTCCGCAGCACCGTCGGCGCGGGCGACGCCTCACTCGCCGGTTATCTGATCGCGCACCTGCGCGGTGCCGACGAGGCCGGGCTCCTGCGCAGTGCCGTCGCTCACGGCTCGGCGGCCGCAGCACTGCCGGGCACCACGCCGCCCACTCCGGATCTGCTCGACGAAGCGGGTGTGTCCGTCTCCCGGCTGTCCTGATCCGTCCGCGAAGAACCCCGACACCCAGAATCTCCGAGTCCCCGAATCCCCGACCCCCAGAATCCCGACCCCCCCAGAATCACCGAGGGAGCCATCATGTCCCAACAGATCATCACGCCGGAGCTGGTCCTGCTCGACGGTGACGCCGGCGCTGATGCGGACAGTGTCATCGCCGCGCTCGCCGGTCTGGTCGCAAACGCCGGCCGCTGCACCGACCCGGCCGAGCTCGCCGAGGCCGCTATGGCACGCGAACGCAAATCCGCGACCGGGCTTCCCGGAGGCATCGCGATCCCGCACGCACGCGTCGCCTCCGTCACCACCGCCACCCTCGCCATGGCACGCCTGACGCGAAAGGCAGAATTCGGTGCTCCGGACGGGCCCGCCGACATCGTCTTCCTGATCGCGGCACCGGAGGGAGCCGCCGGCGAGCACATGAAGGTGCTCAGTTCGCTGGCGCGCGCCCTCGTGCGGCCCGACTTCGTCGCCGCCCTGCGCGCGGCGCCCGACGCCGCCGCCGTCGTCGATCTGGTCAACGAGGCCGTCGAGGGCAAGCCGGCCCCTGCCCCGGCCGCAGCGACCCCCGCAGCGACCCCGGCAACTGAGACCCCGGCAACTGAGACCCCGACCACCGAATCCCCAGCGGCCGAGCCCGGGACCACTCGGATCGTCGCCGTCACCGCGTGCCCCACCGGGATCGCGCACACCTACATGGCCGCCGACGCCCTCAAGCTCGCCGCCGAACGCGCCGGCGTGGAGTTCGCGGTGGAGACCCAGGGGTCGACCGGTTCGACGCCCTTCGCCCCCGATGTGATCGCTGCCGCGGACGTGGTGGTCTTCGCGACGGATGTGGGCGTCAAGGGCCGCGACCGGTTCGTCGGCAAGCCGGTGGTCGCCTCCGGCGTCAAACGCGCGATCAACGAACCCGATGCGATGATCGCCGAGGCGGTCCGCACGGCGCGAGATCCCCGGGCCGCCACCGTCGCCGGGGACGCGAACGCCGGCGCGCAGGCGCCCGCGGCCTCGCGGGTGGGCATCGGAGGTCAGCTCAAGCAGGCTCTGCTGACCGGTGTCAGCTACATGATCCCGTTCGTCGCCGCGGGCGGTCTGCTGATGGCGCTCGGCTTCCTGCTGGCCGGCTACGAGATCGGCAGTTCGACGGTGCAGGAGGGCACCTCGGACGGACTGTACTACGCACTGCACTACAGTCTCTGGGATCTGCCGCCGGGCGGGCTCATGCAGTATCTCGGCGGAGTGAGTTTCGCGATCGGCAATCTGGCGATCGGGCTCATGGTGGCGGTCCTGGCCGGCTACATCGCCTACGCGATCGCCGACCGGCCCGGTCTCGCTCCCGGATTCACCGCGGGTCTGATCGCCGTCGCCGTGAACGCCGGCTTCATCGGCGGTCTCGTCGGCGGTCTGCTGGCCGGCGTCGTCGCCCTCTGGCTCTCCCGGCTGCCGCTGCCCCAGTGGGCGCGCGGACTGCAACCGGTCGTCATCATTCCGCTGGTGGGCACGCTCGTCACCGGCTTCATCATGTTCGCTCTGCTGGCCCGTCCGCTGTCGTGGATCAACACCTCGCTCGAGGACTGGCTCAACTCGATGTCCGGCAGTTCCAAGGTGATCCTCGGCATCGTGATCGGCCTGATGATGTGCTTCGATCTGGGCGGACCGGTCAACAAGGCGGCGTACGCCTTCGGCGTCGCCGGCCTCGGACTCGCCGGCGCGGGCGTCGCACAGTGGGAGATCATGGCCGCGGTGATGGCCGCAGGCATGGTTCCGCCGCTGGCGATGGCGCTGGCGACCACCCTCCGACCGTCGACGTTCACCGAACCGGAGCGCGAGAACGGCAAGGCCGCCTGGCTGCTGGGCGCGTCGTTCATCTCCGAGGGCGCGATCCCGTTCGCCGCCGCCGATCCGTTCCGCGTGATCCCGTCCATGATGCTGGGCGGTGCGGTCACCGGAGCGCTGTCGATGGCGTTGAGCGTCCAGTGCCGGGCACCCCACGGGGGCGTGTTCGTCCTCTTCGCGATGAACGGCACGTGGTGGAAGTTCCTGATCGCTATCGTGGCGGGCGTGATCGTCTCCGCCGTCGCCGTCCTCGCCGCCAAGCAGTACCAGCCCAGCCGGGAGCGCACGCCGATCCCCGCCGAGGCCGCCTGAAACACCCGGGCCCGAGCACGCAGCTCGGGCCGTCACACCGAAAGAAAGGCACGTCCATGCCCAGCACCACCGTCACCGTCGGATCGGCCGTCGGTCTGCACGCTCGTCCCGCCGCCATCATCGCCGACGCGGCCACCGCTCTCGGCGTCCCGGTGACGCTCGCCGCCGGCGGTGATCCGGTCGACGCGGGCAGCGCGCTGATGATCATGACCCTCGGCGCGGAGAAGGGCGCCTCGGTCACCGTCGAAAGCGACGACCAGGCCGCGGTCGATCAGATCGCGGCACTGGTCGCCAAGGATCTCGACGCCGAGTAGCCGGGCGAGACCGTCAGGCGACGGTCAGATCGCTGTACTCGGCCGCGAGCGCAGAAGGCATCCGCACATGCAGGCGGGTGCCTTCGGCGTTGTGCTCCGTGTCGAGCACGTGCGCGTGCTGGTGGAGCCGGGAGATCACCTCTCCGCGGGCGAACGGCACCTGCAGGACGGCGTCCACATCGTCTCGCTGCAGGAAGTCGGTGATCGCGGCGAAGAGCCCGTCGAGCCCCTCACCGGTCCGGGCCGAGACGAACTGCGCATCCGGATACTCGGCCCGCAGCGCCGTCATGGTCACGCCGTCGACGGCGTCGATCTTGTTGACGACCAGCATCTCCGGCGGCGCGGGGCGGTCCTCTTCGGCGAGCACCTCCCCCAACACCTGGCGGACGGCCGAGATCTGGTTGGCCGGGAACGGGTCTGACCCATCCACCACGTGGACGAGCAGATCGGCGTCGACGGCCTCCTCCAGTGTCGACCGGAACGCCTCGACCAGCTGGGTGGGCAGATGCCGGACGAAGCCGACGGTGTCGGTGAAGACCACCTCGTGCCCGTCGGCGAGCTGCGCGCGGCGGGTGGTCGGATCGAGCGTCGCGAACAGTGCGTCCTGCACGAGGACACCCGAGCCGGTCATCGCGTTCACCAGGCTCGACTTGCCGGCGTTGGTGTAGCCGACCACCGTCAGAGCCGGTACACCGCCCCGGCGGCGCGCCGCGCGCTTCACCGTCCGAGCCGTCTTCATCCCGCGAATCTCCTTGCGCAGCTTGGCCATTCGCTCGCGGATCCGCCTGCGGTCGGTTTCGATCTTCGTCTCACCGGGGCCACGCAGGCCCACGCCGCCGTTGCTGCCGGCGCGGCCACCTGCCTGGCGCGACATCGACTCGCCCCAGCCGCGCAGCCGGGGAAGCATGTACTCCATCTGCGCCAGCGCCACCTGCGCCTTGCCCTCACGCGAGGTGGCGTGCTGGGCGAAGATGTCGAGGATGAGCGCGGTGCGGTCGATCACCTTCACCTTGACGACCTTCTCCAGCGCCGTCAGCTGGGCGGGCGTCAGCTCACCGTCGCAGATCACGGTGTCGGCTCCGCTGGCGACCACCACTTCGCGGAGTTCCTCGGCCTTGCCGGAGCCGAGATAGGTGGCCGGATCAGGTTTGCCACGGCGCTGGATCAGGGCGTCGAGCACCTGCGATCCGGCAGTCTCGGCGAGCGCGGCGAGTTCGGCCATGCTGGCGCGGGCCGCGGCGACGCTCCCGGTGGTCCAGACGCCCACGAGGACGACCTGCTCCAACCGGAGGCGGCGGTACTCGACCTCGGTGACGTCCTCGAGTTCGGTCGACAGGCCGACGACGCGTTGCAGCGAGGCACGCTCGTCGAGCTGAAGTTCGCCCACCGTGGGTTCGCCCGGGCGTCCACGCTCCGAGAGCCCCGGGACCTCCTCGGCGGACCGGTCGTCGGCGGATTCGTCCAATGCAGATTCTTTGGTCAGTTCAGTCATATGTACATCCATTGTGCCCCCGACCGGCACCGGAACGCATCCGGATTTCCCGCGGGTGCCCGCTCAGTCGGCCCAGCCCGCGACGAGCCGGCCGCGGGCCACCAGCCGAGACGGGCCGCGCAGGACGGCCGAGCCGTCGCCGACAGTGACCAGCACGTCGCCGCCCGGCACTGTGACCGCGACCGACCCCGAGTCTCTGCCGGCCCCCGACAGCGCAGCCGCTGCGGCGGCCACCAGGCCGGTACCGCACGATCGGGTCTCCCCGACGCCCCGCTCGAACACTCGCATGTGCGCATGGAAGTCGGCCTCGTCGGCCGGGGTCGGGCCGCCCGGGGTCAGCGGGGTGAGGATCTCGACGTTCGCCCCGTCCGGAAACAGCGCCGAGTCCAGCTCGGCGCCGGTGGTGAGATCCAGTGTCGCGAGCCGTTCGGGCGTCAGTCCGTCGACCACGCAGGCCAGGTGAGGGTTGCCGACGTCGACGGCCTCGCCCGTCAGCGTCGTACCCGCGATGCGGACCTCGCTCGGACCGCGCAGCGCCACCGGTCCCATCGAGACACTCACGTCGGCGTCGGCGTCGTCGGCCGAGTGCACGGTGACCGGACGGGCCCCGGCGCGCGAACCGACGGTGAACGCATCGGTGTCGACGAGCCCTTCGGTCCGGCAGTAGTGCGCGAACACGCGCACACCGTTGCCGCACATCTCCGCGATCGAACCGTCGGCGTTGCGATAGTCCATGAACCAGTCCACGCCCGAAACGCCCTCGGGTAGCCGTTCCAGCACCTGTTCGGCCACCAGCGATCCGGCGGTCGCGACGCGCAGAACGCCGTCGGCACCGAGTCCCCGCCGGCGGTCGCAGAGGGCGACGACGAGGTCCTCGGTCAGTTCGATCTGTGCCTGAGGATCGGGCAGGATCACGAAGTCGTTCTGGGTGCCATGCCCTTTGACGAAGGTCAGCGCCGGAGAGTTCTTCACTCCCATCAGGCTACGCGGAGCGCGCGGAGCGCATTCTCCAGCAGGGCGGGATCGGCGGCGTCGAGCCACACCGCGCGCGGGTCGCGCCGGAACCACGACCGCTGCCGGCGCACGTACCGTCGCGTGCCGAAGAAAGTACGCTCCTGCGCCTGATCGAGGTCGTAGACGCCGTCGAGATACTCGATGACCTGTGCATAGCCGATCGCCCGCGAGGCCGTCCGTCCCTCCCGCAGGCCGCTCTCGCACAGTGCTCGCACCTCGTCGACAAGGCCGGCGTCGAACATCGCCGCGGTGCGCAACCGGATCCGCTCGTCGAGGGCCTCCTTCTCTCGGTCGAGGGTCAGGATGCGGGTCCCCCACCGCGGTTCACCGATCGACGGCGCCGACGCCGCGAACGGCTCCCCGGTGATCTCGACCACCTCGAGGGCGCGCACGATGCGCCTGCCGTCCGAGTCCAGGATGGTGGCCGCGGCGGCCGGGTCGACCTCGGCCAGCCTGCGGTGGAGAGCCAACGGCCCGATCTCGGTGAGCAGCGCCTCGTACTTCGCCCGCACCGCGGGATCGGTCGACGGGAACTCCCAATCGTCGAGCAGGCCCTGGATGTACATCATCGACCCGCCGACGATGACCGGCAGCCGGCCCGATGCGAGAAGCGCTTCGACGTCTGCCGTCGCCGCGGACTTGTAGCGGGCGACGGTGGCGGTCTCGGTGACGTCGAGGACATCGATCTGGTGGTGCGGTATCCCCCGCCGTTCGGCGACGGGAAGCTTGGCGGTGCCGATGTCCATCCCGCGGTACTGCTGCATCGCGTCGACGTTGACGATCTCGCCGCCGAAGTGTTCGGCGAGATCGAGGGCGAGTTCTGATTTGCCGCTGGCCGTCGGGCCGATGACGGCGATGGGTGCGAGGGTCACCGCGGCGCCCCCGGCGACCAGACGGCGACGGTGTAACCGACCCCGAACGGGGCATCGCGATACAACACCTCTGCCGCTGCGACATCAGACACAGCGACATCGGCCGCGGGACCGCCGCAGGCGGCCGCCAGGACCTGCCATGCGGCCCTGCCTCCGACTCCCTCCGCGGCGCACGCGTCCGCGTCGAGGGCGGCCAGTGCGCCGGTGTCCGCGCGGGCGAGCGCGTCGTCGATCCGCCGCTGAAGCGCGATCGCCGAGGGCCGCTCGCCGCCGCCCGGAGCGCCCGGCGACAACGCGGTGCAGCCGTCGGCCACCACCAGAAGTCCCACCCGGTCGCCGCTGTCGGGATCGCCGCTGTCGGGATCGTCGCTGTCGGGATCGCCGCCGTCGGACAGGGCGCGCGCGAGTTCCAGTCCGGCTGCCGCGCACTGGTCCGGCGACCACTCCGGATCCACCACCCACGGCGTCACCGTGATCCGCTCTCCGCCGCCGTCGGCCTCACCGCGGACCCACCCCGCGATCAGCATCGACAGGGGCAGCGGCGCGCCCTCGGTCGGCGGACCGCCGAGTCGTACCGGGTGCGGCACACCGTATCCGCCGAAGTCGCCGCAGCTGCGGTAGTCCGTGGCACCGGCGGAGCCGGCGCGATCGGCTGCGCCGAGTGCGATCCACCGATCGGCCGCGCTGCCGAGCCGCTTCGCCACCGCACGCACGGCCGCGCGTACGGGTTCGGTGTCGGTGGCGGCCGGACCGGCCAGTTCGGGGACGAGCAGCGGAGCGCTCGGGACTATCGCAACCAGGGCTAGCACGGTCTCGACGCTACCGGTGCGCGCGCGGAACATCGGTTCGGGCCCGGCACCGGCGGCGTCCCGGCCTCGATGTGGGAGGCAATGTTGCAGGCCGCGCCCACAACCGTCGCCGTGCCTGCTTGAATGAACCTCGTAGTGAATGAACCACGCAGTGATCTGGCAGCCGTGACGCGCGGCGAAGACGATTCAAGAGGTACACGCATGATCAACTCGCCCGACTCGAGCAACCCGGCCTCGAACGGCCCGTCGGCCCCCAAGCCCGGCCCGAAGCCGGGACCGAAGCCTGGCCCTCGGCCGCGTCCGGTCCCCCGGCCCGCAGTCGGCGGCCCGACCCCGGCGGTACCGGTCCATCCGGTGCCGGTGGGTGATCCGAACGAGTTCGGCCGGATCGATTCGAGCGGTGCGGTGTGGCTCAAGACTGCGAGCGGCGAGCGCCAGATCGGCTCGTGGCAGGCCGGGACCGTCGAAGAGGGCCTCGCGCACTTCTCCCGGAAGTTCGCCGACCTGGCCACTGAAGTGGAGATCCTCGAGGAGCGTCTCACCGCCCGTTCCGGCGACCCCAGGAAGACTCAGGCGTCGGCGGCGCATCTGCTCGCCGAACTCCCCGACGCACAGGTCATCGGTGACGTCGACAGCCTGGCGGCCCGTCTGGAGGTGATCGTCTCCGGCGCCGACGATGTGGCGCAGGAGGTCAAGGACCTGCGCGAGTCGGCCCGTGTCTCGGCGATCGAACGCAAGGAGGCGCTGGCGGCCGAAGCCGAGCACATCGGGAGCGAGAGCACCTCGTGGAAGGCGGGCGGCGACCGGCTCCGGGCGATCCTGGACGAGTGGAAGACGATCAAGGGCATCGACCGCAAGACCGACGATGCGCTGTGGCGGCGTTACTCGAAAGCGCGGGACGCGTTCAACCGGCGTCGCGGTGCGCACTTCGCCGAACTCGACCGCGAACGGGCGGGAGCCAAGGCGCGCAAGGAGGAACTGATCGCCGAAGCCGAGGCGCTGTCGGACTCCACCGACTGGGGCCCCACGGCGGCCAAGTTCCGCGAACTCCTGGCCGAATGGAAGGCCGCCGGTCGCGCACCGCGCGACACCGACGAGGCGCTCTGGCTCCGGTTCAAGGCCGCACAGGATGTCTTCTTCCAGGCCCGCAACGCGGTGAACTCCGAGCGTGACGCCGAGTTCGCGGAGAACGCGAAGGCCAAGACCGCACTGCTCGACGAGGCCGAGGCGAAGATCGATCCGGCGGCCGATCTGGAGACCGCGCGGCGCGAGTTCCGTACCTTCCGCGAGAAGTGGGACGAGATCGGCAAGGTCCCGCGCGAACAGATGCACAGACTCGAGAGCCGTGCGCGGGCGCTCGAGAAGCGGCTGCGCGACGCCGAGGACGCCGACTGGGCACGCACCGACCCGGAGGCGCAGGCGCGCGCCGCGCAGTTCACCGAGCGCGCCGACAAGCTCGACGAGCAGGCCGAGAAGGCCGCCGCCGCGGGACGCGACCGTGAGGCCGCGGAGCTGCGGCAACAGGCCGCGCAGTGGCGCGAGTGGGCCAGCGCGGCCCACTCGGCGCTCACCGATCGCTGACGCCCACCAGGTCCCGACGGCCCGGGCGCGGTGCGTTCGCACCGAGCCCGGGCCCGGAACTCAGTCCTCCGACGCGGTCCCCTCAGGAGTCTGGTCGCCCCGAGGCTGGTCGCCCTGCGTGTGGGCATTCTCCGCCGAGTCCGCTTCCGCAGAATCCGCTTCGTCGGCTCTCGCGGCCTTCGCGCTGGGCGCCACCGGTCGCTGGAGCGACAGTCCGAAGGCTTCGCGGTTGGCGGCCTCGGCGCGACGTTCCTGCTCCAGCGCGAGGTGGTAGGAGTTGCGATTCCACACCACTCGGGCCCAGTGGAACACCAGAACGATCGCGACGGCCCAACCCAGCAGCAGACCCGCGCCGGCACCCGACGGCGACGCCGTCTCGTCGACTCCGACGGTGTTCCGGGTCCAGATCGCGAGCATGCCCGCCACCGCGTCGACCGCGGTTCCGGCCAGCGCGATCCAGGCGAGCACCCAGCGACGGGTGATCAACGCGAGCGTCGAGAAGCCGATGCCGAAGATCGCCAGCATGTAGACGAAGATCTCCGACGGCAGCTTGATGTGCTCGGCGGTGGCCTTGTCGGTCATCATCAGCACGTCGAGACCCGTGGCGTCGCCGGCATGCGGCAGAACCAGCGAGACCATTGCGAGCAGCACGCATACGGCGACCACCACGGCCCGGGCACCGGGGTCGATCTCCCCCGCGACCTTCTTCTCGGTCTTTCGGAGCTCGTGCTCGTATCGAGTGAAAGTATCCAGATCGTTCTTACTCATGAACAGCCTCCAGTTCCGCATGCGCTCGTCGGCTCAGGAACGGACTGCACTCCGATCGACGGCATCCCGAGCCCGACGCCGACGGGTGGTGTGGTGGGCAGGGTGCCCGCCTCGTGCGCATCGCCGGCGCGGGTACGACGGTGCGAGAGCACCCCGGCGTCGGCGATCAGATGATGGGGGGCGGCGTCGGTGATCACGGTGGTCACGACATCACCCGGACGGATGCCGCCGGTCCGACCGTCCGCATCGCCGGTCGATAGGAAGTGCACCAGACGTCCGTCGCGGGCGCGTCCGGTCATCCGCCCGGTCGAGGAGCTCTTGCGTCCCTCGTCGGCGACGACGAGCAGTTCCGCCTCGGTCCCGACCAGCGCCGTGTTGCCCTCCAGACAGATCCGCTCCTGGAGCGCGATCAGCCGCTGGTACCGCTCGGTCACCACCTCCGGCGGAACCTGATCGGGCATGGTGGCGGCCGGGGTGCCCGGTCGCGGCGAGTACTGGAAGGTGAACGCGCTCGAGAAGCGCGCCCGCTCCACCACGTCGAGCGTCTCCGCGAAGTCCTCTTCGGTCTCGCCGGGGAAACCGACGATGATGTCGGTGGTGATGGCGGCGTGCGGCATCGCGTCGCGGACGCGGTCCAGGATGCCGAGGAACTTGGTTCTGCGGTAGCTGCGTCGCATGGCCTTGAGGACTCGGTCCGAGCCGGACTGCAGCGGCATGTGCAGCTGCGGGCAGATGTTGGGGGTCTCAGCCATCGCCGCGATGACGTCGTCGGTGAACTCCGCCGGATGCGGCGAGGTGAAGCGCACCCGCTCCAGTCCCTCGATGCCGCCGCACGCGCGCAACAGATCGGCGAACGCCCCGCGGTTGCGCGGGATGTCCGGATCCGCGAACGACATCCCGTAGGCGTTGACGTTCTGGCCCAGCAGGGTCACTTCGAGCACGCCCTGGTCCACCAGTGCCTGCACCTCGGCGAGAACGTCGCCCGGACGCCGGTCCACCTCCTTGCCGCGCAGCGACGGCACGATGCAGAAGGTGCACGTGTTGTTGCAGCCGACCGAGACCGACACCCATCCCGAATACGCCGAATCACGGCGCGCGGGCAGGGTGGACGGGAATCGTTCGAGCGAATCCAGGATCTCGACCTGCGCCTCGTCGTTGTGGCGGGCCCGTTCGAGCAGCACCGGCAGCGAGCCGATGTTGTGGGTTCCGAAAACGACGTCCACCCAGGGTGCGCGGCTGCGGACGGTGTCCTTGTCCTTCTGCGCCAGACACCCGCCGACGGCGATCTGCATCCCGGGTCGCCGCGCCTTCACCGGCGCCAGATGCGACAGATTGCCGTAGAGCTTGTTGTCCGCGTTCTCACGCACCGCACAGGTGTTGAAGACCACCAGATCGGCGTCGTCGCCGTCGTCGGCGGCCACATAGCCCGCGTCTTCGAGGAGGCCCGCGATCCGTTCGGAGTCGTGCACGTTCATCTGACATCCGTAGGTACGGACCGAATAGGAGCGCGGCGCCGTCGCCGCATCCTCGGTCGTCGTCTCTCCCAGGGCCTCAACACTCACATCTCAAGGTTACGTGGCGGGGCAAATCCGTCCGCGTCACACGTACCGCATCGCCGGCATGTCCGGTTCCGCGCGGCGACACGCGGGAACATGCGAAAGAACCCGTGCGGCGACGCGCGTCACAACTAGTTTGTTAGTCATGCCCGACACGAACGTCACACCGATGATCTCGATGAAGAACGTGCAGAAGCACTTCGGCGACCTCCATGTGCTCCGCGACATCGACCTGGAAGTGCCCCGCGGTCAGGTGGTGGTCGTCCTCGGCCCCTCCGGCTCGGGCAAGTCCACCCTCTGCCGGACCATCAATCGACTCGAGCCGATCGACAGCGGCGAGATCCGGGTGGAGGGCGAACTGCTGCCCGCGGAGGGCCGCGACCTGGCCCGGCTCCGCGCCGACGTGGGCATGGTCTTCCAGTCGTTCAACCTCTTCTCGCACAAGACGATCCTCGACAACGTGACGCTCGGACCGATCAAGGTGCGCAAGGCCTCGAAGGCGGATGCCCGCAAACGTGCGGAGGAACTGCTCGACCGCGTCGGCATCGCCGCTCAGAAGGACAAGTACCCGGCTCAGCTCTCGGGCGGTCAACAGCAGCGCGTCGCCATCGCCCGCTCGTTGGCGATGGACCCGAAGGTGATCCTGTTCGACGAGCCGACCTCGGCCCTGGACCCGGAGATGGTCAGCGAGGTCCTCGACGTGATGGTCGCCCTCGCCAAGGAGGGCATGACGATGGTGGTCGTGACGCACGAGATGGGCTTCGCCCGCAAGGCCGCCGACCGCGTGATCTTCATGGCCGACGGTCAGATCGTCGAGGACACCGATCCCGAGACGTTCTTCACCGCGCCGAAGTCCGACCGTGCGAAGGACTTCCTGTCGAAGATCCTGGGAGGCTGACATGGCGACCACTTCCCTCAGACGCCCGTCACGCCGACGCCGCGCACTGCCGGCGCTGATCCTCGCGATCGCCCTGACACTGCCCGCCGTGGCCGCGTGCGGCAGCACCGAACCGCGCGACCTCGTCGAGTCGATCAAGTCCGGCAAGGTCGTCCTGGGCACCAAGTACGACCAGCCCGGGCTCGGTGTGCAGCAGCCCGACGGTTCGGTGGTCGGTTTCGATCCGTCGGTCTCCGAGTACGTCGTCGACCACATCGCCGACCGGCTCGGCGTACCGCATCCGGAGATCACCTGGCGCGAGACACCCTCCGCTCAGCGCGAGACCCTCATCGGCAACGGTGAGGTCGACATGATCGCCGCGACGTACTCGATCAACGAGGCGCGCGCGAAGAAGGTGGCCTTCGCGGGCCCCTACCTCGTGACCTACCAGGGGCTCCTGGTCCGCAAGAATGACTCGTCCCTGAACTCGCTGATGGACCTCAACAACGGCAAGAAACTGTGCTCGGTGAGCGGTTCGACACCGGCGCAGAACGTGAAGGCTCAGCTGCCGGGCGTCCAGCTCCAGGAGTACGACTCCTACTCCTCGTGCGTGGAGGCGCTGCGCCGTGACAAGGTCGACGCGCTCACCACCGACGAGACGATTCTGGCCGGGTACGCCAACCGCTACCCCGGCGAGTTCAAGCTCGTGTCGATGACCTATCCCAAGGACGCCTGCGTCGGCGGGAAGCTCAAGAAGAAGGGCCAGCCGTTCTCGACCGAGCGCTACGGCATCGGCATGGCGAAGAACTATCCCGACTCGGTCGCGAAGGTCAACGAGGCGCTCGAAGCGATGCTCGCCCCGCTGCCCGGCTCCGACCAGTCCGTCTGGAGCCGGGATCTCCGCGACGCGCTCGGCAACGAGACGATCGATTCGTGGATCGCCCGCGCCGACGCGCCGGGATCGCAGTACAAGCTCTTCCCGGACGTCGGGAATCTCGACTTCCTCACCTCCCCGTCGACGCCCTGCGAAGGAGATGCGTAGATGTCCGACCTATGGCAGAGCATGGGTCCGCAGATCTGGCCCGCGTTCTGGATCACCATCAAACTCACTGTCTATTCGGCGATCGGCGCACTGATCTGGGGTGTCCTGCTGGCCGCCATGAAGGTCTCGCCGGTTCCGGTGATGCGCGGCTTCGCGACCGTGTACGTGAACGTCGTGCGCAACACCCCGCTCACCCTGATCGTGCTCTTCTGCTCCATCGGCCTGTACCAGAACCTCGGTCTCACGCTGGCGACGGAGAGCTCGAACTTCATCGCCACCAACAACTTCCGGCTCGCGGTGCTCGCGTTCGTCCTGTACACGGCGACGTTCGTCTGTGAGACCCTCCGCGCCGGGTTCAACACCATTCCGATCGGACAGGCCGAAGCCGCTCGATCGCTCGGGCTCACCTTCACCCAGGTTCTCGGACTGATCATCCTGCCGCAGGCGCTGCGCACCGTCATCGCGCCGCTCGGATCGGTGCTGATCGCGCTCACCAAGAACACCACGATCGCCTCGGTGATCGGCGTCGCGGAGGCCTCACTGCTCATGAAGTCCGAACTCGAGACCCACGGCGACCAGATCCTGCTGATCTTCGCCATCATCGCCATCGGATTCATGATCATCACCCTCGCGGAGGGTGCGGTCTTCGGATGGGCCGCCAAGCGATGGGCGGTCAAGCGATGAGCGATCAGTCGACCGTCCTCTACGACGCGCCCGGGCCGCACGCCCGGCGCCGCAACCTGATCACCGCGGTCGTCTTCGTCGTGATCCTGATCGCGATCGCCGCGTACATCATCAAAGTGCTGGCCGACAACGGCCAGTTCGAATCGGACATGTGGCGACCGTTCACCGTCGCCGGGACCTGGACCACCTGGCTGCTGCCGGGTCTGTGGGGAACGATCAAGGCGGCGTTCGCCTCGATCATCCTGGCGCTGGTGGTCGGTACGCTGCTCGGCATCGGACGATTGTCGGACCACCGGGCGGTGCGTGCCGTCTGCGGTCTGATCGTCGAGGTCTTCCGTGCGATCCCGGTCCTGATCCTGATGTTCTTCGCGTACTACCTGTTCGCCAAGTACGCGGTCGTGCCGTCGTCACAGCTCTCGTTCGCCGCCGTGGTCTTCGGTCTCACCCTGTACAACGGCTCGGTGATCGCGGAGATCCTGCGGGCGGGAATCCAGTCGGTTCCCAAAGGACAGTCCGAAGCCGCCCTGTCGATCGGCATGCGCAAGTCGCAGATGATGCGGATGATCCTGCTGCCGCAGGCGGTGACCGCGATGCTGCCCGCGTTGATCTCGCAGATGGTGATCGCGCTGAAGGACAGCGCTCTGGGCTACGCCTTCGGATACATCGAGGTGGTGCGGTCGGGCATCGTCTCGGCGTCGTACTGGGGCAACTACCTGCCGTCACTGCTCGTGGTGGCGGTGATCATGATCGCGATCAACTTCTGTCTGACGGGCCTGGCGAACTACCTCGAACGCCGTCTGCGCAGCGGCCGGCGCCGGACCGCGGCTCCCGATCCGGATGTCGCCGATCTGGAAGCGATGGAGAACATCCCCGGCTTCACCGGTATCGGCCGGTGAAGCCGGGAGTCAGGCGGAGTGTCGAGCGCGGTCGAGGACTTCCTTGACCACCGATCCGACCATCTCCGGCGGATAGCCGCGGCGACCCAGGGCCCCTGCGAGCCGCCGATACGCCTTGGCCCGGATCTCGCGGTCACCGAGTTGTTCGCCGGAGACGTTCAGCTTCTTCTCCGCGAGCCGGACGGCGATCTCCCGCTCGTCCTCGGGATCGATCTGGTCCAGTGCCTGCGCCGCGGTCTCATCGTCGATCCCCTTGGTCCGCAGTTCGCGTTTGAGAGCCAGCCGCCCGCGACCGGAGTGCGCATGCCGCGATCGAACCCATTCGGCGGCGAAGTCGGCGTCGTCGAGCAGCTTCCACTCGTCGAGCCGGCGCAAAGTCTGCTCCACCTCGTCCGGGGTGAAGCCGCGTGCGTTCAGACGGTCACGCATCTCCGCCCGGCTCCGGGCCCGGGTCCCCAGGAGCCGCAGCGCAGCATCCCAGGGCGACGGGCCGGACCGGGCCGCCGTATCGTCGGACATAGGTGGATCAGAAGTCGACGGGCTCGGGGGCGATCTCGTCGGCGTCCGCGGCGGGACGACCGATGCCGAGCTTGTCCTTGATCTTGCTCTCGATCTCGTTCGCGACATCGGGATTGGCGATGAGGAACTTACGGGCGTTCTCCTTGCCCTGCCCCAGCTGATCGCCCTCGTAGGTGAACCACGAACCCGACTTGCGGATGAAGCCCTCGGCCACGCCGAGATCGATCAGCGAACCCTCGCGGCTGATGCCGTGCCCGTACAGGATGTCGAACTCCGCCTGCTTGAACGGCGGCGCCACCTTGTTCTTGACGACCTTGACGCGCGTCCGGTTGCCGACCGCGTCCGTGCCGTCCTTGAGCGTCTCGATCCGCCGGACGTCCAGTCGCACAGACGAGTAGAACTTGAGGGCCTTGCCGCCGGTCGTGGTCTCCGGCGAACCGAACATCACACCGATCTTCTCGCGCAACTGGTTGATGAAGATCGCGGTGGTGTTGGAGTTGTTGAGACCGGAGGTCATCTTGCGCAGGGCCTGGCTCATGAGCCGTGCCTGCAGTCCGACGTGGCTGTCGCCCATCTCGCCCTCGATCTCCGCCTTGGGCACGAGCGCCGCCACCGAGTCGATCACCAGGATGTCGAGCGCACCCGAGCGGATGAGCATATCCGCGATCTCCAGTGCCTGTTCTCCGGTGTCCGGCTGCGAGACCAGCAGCGCGTCGATGTCGACACCCAGCTTCGCCGCATACTCGGGATCGAGTGCATGTTCGGCGTCGATGAACGCGGCGATGCCGCCTGCGGCCTGAGCGTTCGCGACGGCGTGCAGGGCGACGGTGGTCTTACCCGAGGACTCCGGGCCGTAGACCTCCACGATCCGGCCGCGCGGGAGGCCGCCGATGCCGAGTGCGATGTCGAGGGCCACCGAGCCGGTCGGGATGACCTCCATCGGCGGGCGGGCGTCCTCACCCAGACGCATCACCGAGCCCTTGCCGAAATTCTTGTCGATCTGAGCCAGCGCCAGATCCAGTGCCTTCTGCCGATCAGTCACGGGTGCCATCGGTCTCTCCTCCGGGTGCTCTGCTGTATTGGAACGTTGCTGTGGATACGAACGTCTTCCGCTTTCGTGACCACACGGTAGGAGACGGGTGTGACATTTCCGCCCGGGCCCGTTCGTACGGTCATTAAATTGGACGCACCAGAGCGCGCTCCGGTTCCATTACAGGATAGCGAACAGATGTTCGACGGCAATCCGACACGCCGGATCCGGCGATCACCAGCGTTCCGGCGGTACGTCGAATTCGCGGCAGAGTGCCCGCCACACCAGCTTCGGATCCACTCCCTGCTCGATGGCCTCCCGGCCCGTGCGGCCGCCCAGTTCCATCAGCACCAGATCGGTCAGCAGACCGTCGGCCCGCTTTCTGCCGAACTCTGCCTCGGTGAGTTCGGCGAACTCCGTCAGACGCATGGTTCCATTCTCCACGATCGCCGGACCGCCGCCACCGACGGTCCGGACGTGCAGGTGTTCACCTCGGCCCGGTCCATCGCCGATACGCGGCGTGCGCGACCCGCACCGGATCGACGACGCCCGAGACGGTGGCGGCGACCCGCCGGGCGGCGTCGGCGTGACGCCGATCGTCCAGCACTCCGGCGATCGCCTCCGCCAGTGCGGCGGTGGTGGCCGGGCGCACCAGCCGTCCGCAGCCGATCCGCGCGACCCGGTTGGCGAGCTCCCACTGATCACCGCCGCCGGGCACGGTCACCACGGGCACTCCCGCGAGCAGCGACTTCGCGAGCATGCCGTGACCGCCGCCACAGATCACCAGGTCGGCGTCCGGGAGGAGTTCGTCCTGACGGCCCGTCGCCGCGACCAGCCGGTCGGGCAGCACCTCGGCATGCGGTGGCTGCAGGGCGGAGTACACCACCCGCAGCGGTCGCGTGGACTGCAGGTCGGCGAGCGCGGCCAGTGCCGCGGCGCCGAGATCGCCCGCCCCCGTGGCCGCCGTGGACGGCGCGACCACCACGAGCGGGCCGTCGCCCTCGGGCCGAACGAAACAGTCGTCGGTCGGTTCGAACAGCAACGGTCCGATCAGGTGGGTGCGCTCAGGCCAGTCCGGGCGGGGAACCTCCAGTCCGGGCAGGGTCGCGACGAATCGTGCGAGGGGCGTCGACTCATCCGGGAGGCCGATGCTCCGTCGGGCGCCGCGGCGCTGCCGACGGCCCTTGGCCACAGCGGGTGCGGCGCTCGCACGCAGGAGCGCGTCGCGCAACCGCCCGCCGATTCCCTCGCCGGCGGCCAGTCCCGCGCCGATCGGCGGCAGGCCGGCCGACTGCTCGTAGAGCGGATGCGGCGAGAGCTCGATCCAGGGCAGACCGACCAGCTCGGCCGCCCAGGCCCCGGCCACCGTGATGACGTCGCTGACGACGAGGTCGAATCCGCCGGTCGCCAGTTCCGGAGCCAGGGCCGTCGCCATCCGCGCGGCCCGTACGCTCAGTTTGGCTCCGGCATCGTCATCGTCCTCATCGGGCAGAGCCGCCAGTCCCGGCAGCGGACGCACCTCGAGGCCCCGGCGCGCTGCCGCCGCGGTCCACCGCTCACCGGTGTAGACGACCACGCGGTCGCCTGCCGTACGCAGCGATGTGGCCAGGCCCAGCGCCGGAAATGCGTGTCCGGCGTCGGACCCGGCCACGATCGCGATGCGCAACGGGCCCGTCTCGGACCCGTCGTCACGGCTGCCGGAACTGTCGAGGGTGCTCAGTTCTGTTCCGGGGTCTGCGGGGCGGGCGCAGCGCCGCCCTGCTCCACCTGGCCCGCCGGGGCGCCCTGTGCGCCGGCGGTCTGCCCCGGCGCGAGCGATCCACCGTTCATGCTGGCCCGGATCTGCTCGAGCCGGGCGTGGCCGGCGAGCTGGACGCCCGCGGCCTCCACCTCCTGCATGCGTCCGGCGACGGTGCCCTTGGCGAGCTCGGCCGACCCCAGGGCATTGGCGTAGCGACGCTCGATCTTGTCGCGCACCTGCTCGAGGTTCGGCGTGTTGCCGGGAGCCGAGAGCTCGCTCATCTGGTTCAGCGAAGCACTGACCTGCTCCTGCATCTTCGCCTGTTCGAGCTGGCTCAGGAGCTTGGAGCGTTCGGCGAGCTTCTGCTGCAGCGCCATGGCGTTGCGCTCGACGGCCTGCTTGGCCTGCGCTGCGGCCTGCAGAGACTGATCGTGCAGCACCTTGAGGTCTTCGACGTTCTGCTCGGCCGTCACCAGCTGCGCCGCGAAGGCCTCGGCGGCGTTGGTGTACTCGCCCACCTTCGCACTGTCACCGGCGGCCGCGGCCTGGTCGGCGAGCGTGAGCGCCTGGCGCGCATTGCCCTGCAGCTTCTCGATCTCCTCGAGCTGGCGGTTGAGCCGCATCTCGAGCTGCCGCTGGTTGCCGATGACCGCCGCCGCCTGCTGGGAGAGCGCCTGGTGCTGCCGCTGCGCGTCCTCGATCGCCTGCTGGATCTGCACCTTCGGATCGGCGTGCTCGTCGATCTTCGAATTGCCCAGCGCCATCATGTAGTTCCAGAACTTCACAAACGGATTGGCCATCGGTCTTCCAAACTCCTCGTTGCGCGGGTCGCGTCGTCGTTCGATCGATCACGCGGCGGCAAGTGCCGCGGGCACACCCGCGTCGTCCACCGAATCTTCCTGGGGGGCAATGACTTCGACAAGGCTATCGGACGCTCCGACGGGCCGGCCCGCCGGCTGCATCAGGCCCGCGACCTGGAAGAGCACCTCGCCGATCGGCACGTCGAGCGCCTCGCAGATCGACGCCAGCAGCTCGCTGGAGGCCTCCTTCTGCCCGCGTTCGACCTCGGAGAGGTAACCGAGCGACACCCTCGCGTCGGTCGAGACTTCACGCAATGTGCGTCCCTGACCGTTCCGAACACGGCGCAGCTCATCGCCGATCGCCTCACGCAAGAGCAGAGTCACGCGCGGACCTCCTCACGATTCTCCAGGAGCCCGGGGGTCGGGCCGTCGATTCCATCAATAGCCTGTGCCGTCGACCCTAGCCGAATTCCCGACCGACCGCCGCCGACATACCGCACGCCGCGGCGCTCCCGCGCACGCCCGGCACACTCGGATCTCAACGCCGTGGGCCCCTGGTCTATTCCGCGCCGCGGCGCAGCACGACGGCCCGCCAGACGTAGTCGAGTCCGGTGACCACCGTCGCGACCAGCGCGGCTGCCATGATCGCCCACGCGGCGGTGTGCCACGCTCCCGAGAGCGGCAGCACGAACAGTCCGATCGCCACCGACTGAAGCAGGGTCTTGAGCTTGCCGCCCCGGCTGGCCGGGATCACTCCGTGGCGCAGCACCCAGAAGCGCAGCAGCGTCACTCCGATCTCCCGCGCCAGAATCACCCCGGTGACCCACCAGGGCAGCTCCGCCAGGATCGACAGGCCGATCAGTGCCGCGCCGATGAGCGCCTTGTCCGCGATCGGATCGGCCATCTTCCCGAAGTCGGTGACCAGGTTCATGCCGCGCGCCAGGCGGCCGTCGAGCTGGTCGGTGAACGCGGCGACCGCGAAGACCACGAAGGCCGCGATCCGCCAGCTCACCGATTCCCCGTCGTCGACGAAGAGCAGGACCACGAACACCGGGACCAGGACGATGCGGAACACCGTCAGTGCGTTGGCGATGTTCACCACGGGCACCGGGGCCGCATCCTCGCCGAACACACGGCGCACAGGCTCAGTCACGTGATCAAGCCTAACGTCACGCTTTTCTCAGACTCCCGAAGGGCGCGCTCGGACCTGCGGCTACTCTCGATGGCATGCTGAGCGAACAACCCGATTCCCGCACCGGCGAGCCCTCATCGGTCCTCGTCCGCCGTGCCCGGACATCGGATGTTCCCCGCATCAAGGAACTGATCGACATCTACGCCGGCAAGATCCTGCTCGACAAGAACCTGGTCACCCTCTACGAGTCGGTCCAGGAGTTCTGGGTCGCCGAAAACGGCGGAGAGGTGGTCGGTTGCGGCGCCCTGCACGTGATGTGGTCGGACCTCGGCGAGGTCCGCACGGTCGCCGTCGACACCGCGCACGCCGGTCGCGGCATCGGGCACAAGATCGTCGACCGGTTGATGGATGTGGCCCGCGAACTCGAATTGGAGCGGGTCTTCGTCCTCACCTTCGAGACGCAGTTCTTCTCCCGGCACGGCTTCGTGGAGATCGACGGCACCCCGGTCTCCCGCGAGGTCTTCGAGGAGATGTGCCGGTCGTACGACACAGGTGTCGCCGAGTTCCTCGATCTCAGCTTCGTCAAACCCAACACCCTCGGAAACACCCGGATGCTCGCGCATCTGTGACCGCCACGGAAGGACATCGGACATGGCCGGCTTCTTCGCCGTCGAATACACCTACGCCCCGGAGGCCGCGGCGGTGCGGGACCGGTTCCGGCCCGAGCACCGGACCTGGCTGAGTGCACAGCACGAGGCCGGCCGTCTCCAGTTCGTGGGTCCGTACTCCGACGGCAGCGGCGCGCTCCTGATGATCACGGCCGACGACGCCGACGCCGCTCGCGACCTGCTTGCGCAGGACCCGTTCGCGCGCGAGTCGGCCGTCGCCGCCGTCTCCGTCAAAGAGCTGACGCAGGTCTTCGGCCCCTACTGACGCGAGGGTCGGACGTCGGCCGCGTCGCGACTGCGCTTGCGGCTGACCACCAGGCTGGCCACCGTGGTCGCCAGCAGGGTGCCGCCGATGATGCCCAGCGACAGAGGAGTGCCGATCTCCGGCACCGGAACGGACTCGCCGCCGTTGATGAACGGCAGCGTGTTCTCGTGGAGCGCGTGCAGGACCAGCTTCACGCCGATGAAGGCCAGGATCAGCGACAGACCGTACGAGAGGTAGATCAGCCTGTCGAGCATGCCGCCGAGCAGGAAGTAGAGCTGCCGCAGACCCATCAGCGCGAAGGCGTTGGCGGTGAACACCAGGTACGGCTCCTGGGTGAGTCCGTAGATCGCCGGAATGGAGTCGAGGGCGAACAGCACGTCGGTGAAACCGATGATGATCAGCACCACCAGCAGCGGGGTGATGTAGCGCTTGCCGTCGATCTTGGTGGTGAGACGGTCACCGTCGTAGACGTCGGTGGCGCGGAACCACTTCTTGACGAACCGTTCGAGGCGGCTCTCGCGCTCGCGTTCGTGCACGGCGGGCTCGTCGCTCTCCTTGAGCAGCTTCACCGCCGTCACGAGCAGGATGAGCCCGAACAGATAGAACACCCAGCTGTAGGCGTTGATGGCGGCGGCGCCGACCGCGATGAAGGCGCCGCGCATGACGAGCGCCATCACGATGCCGAGGAGCAGCACCTTCTGCTGGTAGACGCGCGGTACGGCGAACGACGTCATGATGACCACGAACACGAACAGGTTGTCGACCGAGAGCGCCTTCTCGGTGACGTAACCGGCGAAGTACTCGCCGCCGTAGGTTCCGCCCCATTTCCACCAGACGAATCCGCCGAACAGGACGGCGATGCCGATGTAGACCGCCGACCAGAATCCGGACTCGCGGAGCGTGGGCTCATGCGGGGTACGGACGTGGGCGAAGAAGTCGAAGACGAACAGGCCCAGGATCACCGCCCCGGTGACCAACCAGGTCACGACAGTGGCATTCATGAATTCCTCCAACACGTAGCACGAAGCGACGATGCTGGAGGTCTCTCCCACCGGCGGCGCCGGCGGCGGCCCCGGGAGCGGTGCACGGCATCCGATCCGCGGATGCCGCACCACCGTTCCGTACTGACGGGAACGCCTGCGAGGCGGGGATACTCCCCTCCAAGATCTCCGTCAGTTTAACGGATCGGCGTCCTCGCCGCCTCCCCCGGTGATCGAGGCGATGACACCGGCGAGGTCCTCGGGCTTGACCAGGACCTCGCGGGCCTTCGATCCCTCGCTGGGGCCGACGATGCCGCGCGTCTCCATCAGGTCCATCAACCGGCCTGCCTTGGCGAATCCGACGCGCAGCTTCCGCTGGAGCATCGACGTCGAACCGAACTGGCTCGACACCACGAGCTCGATGGCCTGCAGCAGATCGTCGAGATCGTTGCCGATGTCGGCGTCGATGTCCTTCTTCTCGCCGGCCTTGGCCGTCGTGACGCCTTCGGTGTAGTCCGGTTCGGACTGCTCGCGGGTGAACTCGACGACGGCCGAGATCTCCTCGTCGGTGATGAACGCGCCCTGCATGCGGATCGGCTTGTTCGCACCCATCGGGAGGAACAGACCGTCGCCCATGCCGATCAGCTTCTCCGCCCCCGGCTGGTCGAGGATCACCCGGGAATCGGTCAGCGAACTGGTGGCGAAGGCCAGTCGGCTCGGGACGTTCGTCTTGATCAGGCCGGTGACCACGTCCACCGACGGTCGCTGCGTGGCGAGGACCAGGTGGATGCCCGCGGCACGCGCCTTCTGCGTGATGCGGACGATCGCCTCCTCCACGTCACGCGGCGCCGTCATCATCAGATCGGCGAGCTCGTCGACGATCGCGACGATGTACGGGTACGGCTTGTACACCCGCTCCGATCCGAGCGGAGTGGTGATCTCACCCGATCGGACCTTGGCGTTGAAGTCATTGATGTGCCGCACCCGGGACGCCTTCATGTCCTGGTAGCGCTGCTCCATCTCCTCCACCAGCCAGGCGAGCGCGGCCGCCGCCTTCTTCGGCTCGGTGATGATCGGTGTGATCAGATGCGGAATGCCCTCGTACGGCGTGAGTTCCACCATCTTCGGATCGATGAGGATCATCCGCACCTCTTCGGGTGTGGCGCGGGTCAGCAGCGACACGAGCATCGAGTTCACGAAGCTCGACTTGCCCGAACCGGTGGAACCCGCCACCAGCAGATGCGGCATCTTCGCGAGGTTGGCGCTCACGAAGTCGCCCTCGATGTCTTTGCCGAGACCGATGACGAGCGGATGATTCTCCTTGCGCGTCGTCGGCGCCGCGAGGACGTCCGAGAGGCGCACCATCTCACGGTCGGAGTTCGGCACCTCGATGCCGACCGCCGACTTGCCCGGGATCGGCGCCAGCAGACGCACGTTGTCGGTGGCGACGGCGTAGGCGATATTGCGCTGCAACTGGGTGATCTTCTCGACCTTGACGGCCGGGCCCAGCTCCACCTCGTACCGCGTCACCGTCGGACCCCGGGTGTATCCGGTGACCGCGGCATCGACCTTGAACTGCTCGAGCACACTGTTGATGCGGTCGATCATCTCGTCGTTGGCAGAGGTCCCCAGCTTGGCGGGCTCGCCCTGCACCAGCAGGTCGGCCGGCGGCAGGAGATATCCCGATTCGGGGTCCTGATCGAGGAACGAACCGCCCGACGGCGCTGCGGGAGGAGCGGTCGTGACCGGCTTGCGAGCGGTCGCCGGTGCGGGAGCCGGCCGGCGGCGCGGGCGCGCCGCGGGAGTCGGCTCGTACGACTCGTGGTCGTCGGCGTCGAAGGCATCGCTGTCGAGAGCACCGGAGTCGAGAGCGCCGCCGTCCAGACCGTCGTCGCCGAGGACATCGCTGAGGTCGCCCAGCGGCGCGGTCGGATTGTCGTCGACGGGAACGTCGAAGGAAGGCTCCCCCGCCCCGGACCGGCGTGCGGACGCCGGCAGCGGCGCGTCGATCAACGGCTCGGTCAGCAGATCGGCCATGTGCGAGTCGCGGTCCTGCCCGGCGGTCCTGCGCCTGCGCGGCGACGCACCGCCGGAGCGGGGACGGCGCCGCGTATCGGGCGGGTAGTTCCGGTACGGGTCGCCGTAGTCGATCGCCGCGTCCGGATCGGCACGGCGCTCGTCCGCCGCATCCGGCTTCGGCTCGTCGCCGTAGTCGTCCGGTCCGTACTCGTCGTACTCGTCGTCGGGCCCGTAGTCGTCGGGCCCGTAGTCGTCGTACTCGTAGTCGTACTCCGCCCCCAGGCCCAGGTAGTCCGACGTGGCGGCGACCACCTCGCCCAGTGTCCGTCCGCTGAGGGCGAGCACGCCGAAGGCGGCCAGAAGCAGGAACAGGGGGACGGTGACCCAGACCGTGACCGCGTTCGTCAGCGGCGAACCCAGTACGTAGCCGACGAAGCCCGCCGATCGGGCGCGGGCGTCGTAGCCGGTCGGTGCGCCGTGCATCAGGTGCGTGAGGGCGAGCACCGGAACTGCGATCAGCAACGTCCCCGCGACATTGCGCAGACGACGCTCCGGGTTGGCCGGAAACCGCATCACCAGCACCGCGACGGCGACCAGGAACACGGGGACGCCGTAGGCGAGCGCGCCGAAACCCGCCCGGACGAGCGTGTCGACGAATGCCCCGACCGGCCCCAGTGCGGTGAACCAGACGCCGAGCGCGACCAGCGCTGCGGCGAGTGTGAGAGCCAGACCCGCGCTGTCGCGTCCCTGCGACGGCGCCTCGTCCCGGTGAGCACCGATGCGTGCGACGCCGCCCAGACCGCGTGCGGCGAGGTTCCAGGTCGCCGCTGCGGCCCGGCCCATCCCCCGCGCCACCGACGACCGTTCCGCCGGCCGGCGCTTGAGATCCTGCGAGTGCGCCGGGCGGCGCGCGGTTCCGGCCCGGTCTGCGGGCGGCTTGCGCGCACCGCCGCGGCCGCCCTGTCCGGACTTGGGCCGTGCCGTCGCCGTGGCCCGAGTCCCCCCACGTGAGGCGCCGCTGCGCGACCGGCCGCCGGCCGACGACTTCGGCTTCCCCGAAGTCTCGGATGAGCGGCTGCGCGTTGATGCATTGGAAGCCATGGCCTCCAGCCTAATGCCCGCCAATCACATCAGTCACACTGGCAACACCGCAGAGATCACGGTCGTGTCGATTTCGTGACCGGTTCACAACGTCCGGTGGGCACTGCGCAGGCTCGCTATCGCTGCCGGAGAACCGGAGAACTCCACGTCGACCGGTGCACGGCCGAACGCGAAGAGCAGCAGTTCCCCGACCGAGCCGGACACTCCCACCGGCTGGCCGCGGCCCACGCTCATCACCTCCCGACCGTCCCCGGTGCGCAGGGTGGCCCGCACGGGAGAGCCCGCCATGATCCGGCGTCCCACCGTCCGCAGCGGAAGCTCTAGAGCCCGCTCGAGATCCGGCGACACCTGCCGCGGCAGGAACGGACCGGCCGGATCGGCGCCCCCGCGCAGCACGTCCTCGTGATGAACGAACATCTCGGCGAGGTTGAGGAAGCGGTCGGCCACCCGGAACGGCGAGTACCAGGGCGGCCCGTCCGACAACATGGCCAGCAGCTCGTCCCAGGGCTTGTCGGCGTAGCTGTCGGCGACGGCAGCGGTGTGTCCGGCCAGCGGGCCGATGAAGATGCCCGCTGTCGCATCGAGCCTGCGTTCCCGCAGGATCAGGTGGATCGCGAGATCACGGTTGTCCCAGCCCGCACACAGCGTGGGGGCGTCGGGCCCCGTCCGGCGCATCGTCTCGACGAGCGCCGCCCGCTCGGATCGGGCGAGATTCACCGCCGCTCCCCCACCGCGATGACGGTCGGGACGATCATCGGCCGGCGCCGGTACTTCTCAGCCACCCATCGACCCACCGCGCGCCGCACGCCCTGAGCGATCCGGTGTGTGTCGGTGACCCCTTCGTTGGCCAGTTCGACGAGCGCCTTGTTCACCAGTTCGGCGGCGTCGTTCAGGGCGCCGGGATCGTCGGAGAAGCCGCGGCCGGACACCGTCGGCTTGCTCACCGCGGCACCCGTCGACGCGTCCACCGCCACCGAGATGGAGATGAAGCCGCCTTCGCCGAGCACGAGGCGGTCCGAGAGCGTCGATTCCCCGACGTCGCCGACCGAGAGTCCGTCGACGTAGACGTATCCGACCGGCACGCGGCCGGTGATCCTGGCGCGTCCGTCCACCAGGTCGACGACCACTCCGTCCTCGGCGAGGACGATCCGGTCGGCGGGAACCCCTGTGGCCTCGGCGAGCGCGGCATTGGCGCGCAGGTGGCGCCATTCACCGTGCACGGGCATGGCATTCGACGGGCGCACCGCGTTGTAGAGGTACAGCAACTCGCCCGCGGAGGCATGGCCGGAGACGTGGACCTTGGCGCTGGCCTGGGTCACCACGGTGGCGCCGCGCTTGGCGAGACCGTTCACCACGGCGAACACGGAGTTCTCGTTGCCCGGGATCAGCGACGACGCGAGGACCACGAGGTCGTCGGCGCGGATGTTGATCTGGCGGTGCTCACCGCGAGCCATGCGCGAGAGGGCCGAGAGCGGCTCTCCCTGCGAGCCGGTGGAGATGAGCACCAGCCGGTGGTCGGGCAGGGTGGCCGCGGTGTCCATGTCCACCACCACGCCGTCCGGCACCGTGAGGTAACCGAGGTCTTGCGCGATCTGCATGTTCCGGACCATCGACCGGCCGACGAAGGTCACGCGCCGACCGTGCCGGTGTGCCACGTCGACGATCTGCTGGATCCGGTGGACGTGGCTCGCGAAGGAGGCGACGATCACGCGCTGGCGGGCCTTGCCGATGACGGTGTCGAGGACGCCGCCGATCTCACGCTCGGGGGTGACGAAACCGGGGACCTCGGCGTTGGTCGAGTCCACCAGGAACAGGTCGACGCCCTCGTCGCCGAGTCTGCTGAAGCCGGCCAGGTCGGTGAGACGGTTGTCCAGCGGCAGCTGATCGAGCTTGATGTCGCCCGTGTGCAGGACCAGACCGGCCGGTGTACGGATCGCGACGGCGAGCGCGTCGGGGATCGAGTGGTTCACCGCGAAGTACTCGCAGTCGAATCCGCCGTGCGAGAGGCGATCGCCCTCGGCCACCTGGACCAGCTTCGGCCGCAGGCGGTGTTCGCGGCACTTGGCCGCGACCAGTGCGAGCGTGAACCGGGAACCGACGATCGGGATGTCGCCGCGGAGCTTGAGCAGGAAGGGCACTGCGCCGATGTGGTCTTCGTGGCCGTGCGTCAGGACCACTGCTTCGATGTCCTCGACGCGGTCTTCGATGTAGCCGAAGTCGGGCAGGATCAGGTCGACGCCGGGCTGCTGGTCCTCGGGGAAGAGCACGCCGCAGTCCACGACGAGCAGCTTGCCGTCGTACTCGAAGACGGTCATGTTGCGGCCGATCTCACCGATGCCGCCGAGCGCGACGACGCGGAGTCCGCCCTTGGGCAGCTTCGGCGGGGCGGGCAGCCGGTCGATGACGTCGCCCGTGACGCTCGATCCGGTGGCCGCGGCCACCTGCGGAGGCAGTTTCGCGGCGCCTGAATCGGCCGCCCGCGCCTTGTTCGGGTGGTCGGCGGGCGGGCCCGCCTTGCGTGAGGCCCGCCGACGACCGCCGCCCTTGCGGCCGCCCCCGTCGGCGTTGCCGTTACCGCTGTTGTCGCCGGCGGTGTTGTTGCTGTTGTCGGCCATCAGGAGATCACCTCGGCTGCGCGCAGATCCGTGATGAGTGCTTCGATCTGGGCGGGTTCGGCCGCGACCTGCGGCAACCGCGGATCCCCCACTTCCAGACCGGTGATGCGCAGGGCCGTCTTGACCATGCACACTCCGCCGAGCCGACCCATCGCGTCGACCAGCGGTGCCATCGAGTCGGCGAGCCGGCGCGCCTGCGCGAGGTCGCCGGCGAGCACGGCGGCCCGCAGATCGCGGAGCCGGCCCGGCACGAGATGGCCGATGACGCTGACGAAACCGGTGGCGCCGATCGACAGCCACGGCAGGTTCAGTGCGTCCTCCCCGGACAGGTACTCCAGGTCGGTGGCCGCCAGGATCTTCGACGCCGCATGCAGATCGCCCTTGGCGTCTTTGACGGCTTTGATGTTGGGGTGCTCGGCGAGGCGCAGGATGGTCTCGGTCTCGATCGGGATCACCGACCGCGGCGGGATGTCGTACAGCATCACCGGCAGACTCGACGCGTCGGCGATGGTGCGGAAGTGTGCTAGGACACCCGACTGGGGCGGCTTGCTGTAATACGGGGTGACGATCAGCACGCCGTCCGCGCCGATCTCCTCCGCTTCGCGGACGCGCCGCGCCGACTCGGCGGTGTCGTAGCTGCCGGCCCCGTGGACGACCTTCGCGCGGTCGCCGACCGCGTCGAGCGCGACCCGCAGAAGGTCGTTCTTCTCCTGCACCGTGGTGGTCGGCGACTCACCGGTGGTGCCGTTCACGACGATGGCGTCACAGCCCCCGTCGACCAGGTGAGCGGCCAGCTCCGCGGCTTTGTCGAGATCGACCTTCCCCTCCCGAGTGAAGGGGGTCACCATTGCCACCGAAACCGTCCCGAACGGGTGTTCCGCAATTCCTGCGTCAGCCGAGTTCATGCCGCTCAGGCTACCGTCTGACGGGCCGATCGCCGCGCTCAGCCCTCGAATACGAAGGGCGAGGTCGCGACTTCGGTTCCGTCGGCGAGTTCGCCGATTTCGAAGTCCCCGAACGCCGTCGGTGCCACCTCGCGGAGCCGGCGCAGGCATTCCACGGCCAGCTGGCGGATCTCGACGTCCGCGTGCTCGGTCGCCCGCATTCCGATGAAGTGGCGCCAGGCCCGGTAGTTGCCGGTCACGACGATCCGCGTCTCCGTCGCATTCGGCAGCACCGAGCGGGCCGCCTGTCGGGCCTGCTTGTGCCGCAGGATCGCATTCGGGACGTCGGCGAACTTGGCCTCGAGCTCGGCCAGGAGGTCGGCATAGGCGCGCCGCGCCGCGTCGGTCGCTTCGACGAACAACTCCTCGAGGCGCTCGTCACCGCGGATCGCCGGCGGCGCGACCACGTTGGAATCGTGTTCGGGGACGAAGCGCTGCGAGAGCTGCGAGTAGGAGAAGTGGCGATGACGGATCAGCTCGTGCGTGCACGACCGGGAGATCCCGGTGATGTAGAAGGTGCACGTGGCGTGTTCGAACAACGACGTGTGGCCCACCTCCAGGACGTGACGCAGATAGCCGGCGTTGGTGGCGGTGCGCGGATTCGGCTTGTGCCAGCTCTCGTAGCAGGCGCGACCGGCGAACTCGATGAGGGCCTCACCACCGTCGGCGTCGGTATCCCAGTCCACCTCCGGCGGCATGAACTGCGTTGCCGCGACCAGCTGGACCTTCAGCGGCACTAATTCGGACACGTCGCAACTCCTCGGCACTGCAGCGGCTCATGACGGGCTCTGCGGGTCATGGCACCCGGACAGCCTCGAGCCTCGATTGTCTCGCATCCGGTTCGTCCTGCGGCATCCGGGCCGGTGGTGCATCATCGGTCCAGTGAGCTCTTCGATCCGCCGCCGTCGCCTCGCGGCCCTCGCCCTGTCCGCCGCCCTGTCCGTCACCGCCCTGTCCGTCACCGTGGTCGTTCCGACGGCCTCCTCTCCGGCCCTGGCCGCACCTGCCGCCGCATCACCGGTGGCCACGGCCGCCGTCACGAACTCGGCGATCACGCCCGGACGGGAGATCGGGCTGGAGGGGACGATCAACACCAGGACGCTCGAGGGCTATCGCGCCGCCGACGGTCGGCATGTCAACGGACTCGTGCTGCGGAGCGACAATCTCTCGCGGCTCACCGCATCCGACATCTCAGCGCTGCGCGCCCGCGGTCTGGCGACGGTGATCGATCTGCGGACCGGTATCGAGCGGGCAGTCCAACCCGACCGTCGCGTGCCCGGCACGCGCCAGGTGAGTGCGGACGTCCTCGGACAGGTGTCGCCGCTGAGTCTGATCGACGTCGCGTCGGCGTATCCGGAATTCGTCACCGACGCCAACGCGCGCGCTCAGCTCCGCACGGCCGTCCTCGAGATCGCGAAGACGGCGAAGACCGGCCGGACCACGCTTTTCCACTGTTCGGCGGGCAAGGACCGCACCGGCTGGGTGGCGGCCGTCCTGCTGACCGTCCTCGGTGTCGACCGCGCGACGATCGAGGCGGACTATCTCGCCTCCAACCACTATCGGCGTGCATCGGCCACCGACCCGATCAACGGCGTGGACATCTCGATGCTGAACTCGGCCTTCGCGGCCGCTGATCGCGTCTACGGCTCGATGGACGGCTACCTCCGCAAGGGGCTGCGCCTGACGGATGAGGACGTCGACTCGCTCCGGAGCAGCCTGCTGAGCTGAGGCCCCGGTGGCCGGCGCGGCGCGTCAGCCGCGGACGATGGCGCCCAGCTTCGCGTAGGTGTCCTGCCAGCCGTGGACGGCGACCGCGTCGATGCCGAGTTCAGCCACCGGACGGTCGTTGCCGCCCTCGTCGAGACGGTCGCCGAAGAACAGGATGTCGTCGGTGCCCAGGCCGAGGATCTCCATCAGACGGCGCGCCCCGTAGGCCTTGTCGATCCCCTTCGCCGTGATGTCGACCGACGTCGATCCGCCGCTGCGGACCTCGAGGTCGGGCAGCCGCTCGGCGGCGTACGCACGCAGCGACTCCTTCTTGCGCCCGTCCGGATCCCACGCCGCCTTCGCGTCGACCGGCGCGGACTGGCCGAGCGCGGAGAAGGTGACCTGACTGCCGCGGTCCTCCAGGATCGGGCCCCAGGTCTTCTCCTCCCAGAGCCCGAGCTCACGTGCGCCGGCCTCCACCACCCGCATGGCCTCGGCCTTCTGGTGGTCGGAGAGGTCCTCGGCGTACACCGTCTCCCAATCCCGGCCGGACCACCGGACGTAGCGGGTGCCGTTGGTGGGCATCAGGTGCAGGTTGCCGCGGTCCACGCCGTCGCCGAGCCGGTCGAGGACCTGCGACTGGAATTGCCCGTACTGACCGCCGGAGATGATGCAGCCCATGCTTCCGGCGAGCAGTTCCCGGAACAGCCCGACCATCTCGTCGCTCATCGCGGTCTTCGACGGCGCCAGGGTGTCGTCGAGATCGAACATGACGAGTCGGTAGGTCTTGCCGTTGTGCGTGACGGACACGTGTCCACCCTTCCGTTAAGTGTGCGCGCAGAAGTGTAGCCGGGCGCCGGTCCCGGGCCGGTGCGGGTCAGTCCCCGGCGATGACCCAGTCGAAGGCCTGCGCCTTGGACCGCGCTCCCTGCGCGGCCTTCGACCGCGACCGTTCACCGAGTTCGGCGAGCAGCCGTTCACCCGCACGGACGAGGTCCGCGAGCACGGCCGGCGTCAGGTATCCGGGGCGAGTGGCGAAGAGGAGGTCCTCACTCGCGGTGTTGCCGCTGGCGCCGGGAGCGAACGGGCAGCCGCCGAGTCCGCCGAGCGCACCGTCCACCAGTCGGGCGCCGCCGTCGGCGGCGGCCAGCGAGTTCGCGACGCCCATCCCCCAGGTGTCGTGTCCGTGGAAGACGAGCCTGCGTTCGCCCGCGCCGACGGTCGCGAACAGGTCGCGCACCTGATCGGGGTGGGCCTGGCCGAGCGTGTCGGCGAGCACCACGTCGTCGGCGTCCGCCGTGCGCGGGTCGGCGACGATGCCGCGGACACGATCCGGGTCCACCGGACCGTCGAACGGGCAGGTGAACGCGGTGGCCAGACAGAGTTGGATGCGGCCGCCCGCCTCCTTGGCCGCCGCGACGGCTCGCGGCATGGCGGCGATGCTGTCCTCGGCGGACCGGCCGATGTTCGCCTTGTTGTGCGCGTCCGACACCGACAGGCAGTACTGAAAGTTCCGGACGCCCGCCGCGGCGGCCTTCTCGACGTGTCTCGGGGTGGCGACCCACACCCAGCAGCGGTCGAGTTCGTCCGGCGTCAGTTGCGCGACGATGTCGAGGGTGCCCGCCATCGGCGGAACCAGATCGGGTCGCGCCATCGAACCGATCTCGAGTTCGGGCACACCCGCCGCCAACAGGGTGCGTGCCAGTGCCACGCGGACTTCGACGTCGAGCACCTTGCCGGTGAGCTGCAGTCCGTCACGCAGGGTCACGTCCCGGAGGGCGACCTGCGAATAGTCCGTGGCTCCGGAGGCCGACTGCGCGCTCATCGCCGTCCTCCCAGAAAACGCGCGCGGATCTCGTCGGTGTGCTCACCCAGGTCGGGGCCGACCGAGCGGATCGGCAGCGAGGTCTCGCCGAGTACCGGGACGATGCCCGGGAACGCGACCCGGCGCGGCTCGGGGCCGCCGGCGTCGACGTCGAACTCCTGAATCATGTTCCGTGCGCGGTACTGCTCGTCCGCGACGATGTCGGCGGCGGTGTAGATCGGGCCCGCGGGGACGGCCGCGTCGTCGAGCACGGCGAGCACCTCGTCGCGCGACCTCGCGCCGGTCCACTCCCCGATCGCCGCGTCGATCTCGTCGCGCCGCCGCCACCGGCCGTCGTTGGTGGCCAGATCGGGGTCGTCGGCGAGATCGTCGCGGCCGATCGCTCTCATGTAGCGGGGGAAGATCGCATCCGCGTTGCCCGAGATGACGACGGAACTGCCGTCCCGGCAGAGATAGCCGTTCGACGGTGCGATGCCCTCCATGCGTCCGCCGGTCCGTTCTCGCTTCACCCCGTACGCCCCGAGGTCGGGCACCAGCGACTCCATCATCGAGAAGATCGCCTCGTTCAGGGCGACGTCGACGATCCGATCGGCCAACGGCAGTCCGGGCTCACCGTCGCCGCCGCGGTTCTCGTCGCGCCTGCGCAGACGCTCGTAGAGCGCCATCACGGCGCCGAAGGCTCCGTAGAGTCCAGCGATCGAATCCCCGATCGAGACCCCGACGCGCACCGGCGGCCGATCGGGGTCGCCGACCAGTTCGCGGAACCCGCCGTAGGCTTCGGCGACCGCCGCGAAGCCCGGCCTTTCCGAATAGGGGCCGGTCTGACCGAACGCGGAGATGCGGACGAAGATCAGGTCCGGGTTCGCCTCGCTGAGCGCCTCGGGGCCCAGCCCCCATCGCTCCAGAGTCCCGGGACGGAAGTTCTCGAGAACCACATCGCAGTGCGCGGCAAGGCTTTTGACGTCCTCGCGCCCCTGTTCGGTCTTGAGGTCGAGCACCACGGACTTCTTGTTCCGGTTGATCGTCCGGAACAGCATCGACGTCTCGCCGTCGTACAGGCGCCAGTTGCGGAGTTCGTCGCCGGTCTCACGTTCGATCTTGATGACCTCGGCGCCGAAGTCGGCCAGCATGCGCCCGGCGGTCGGCGCCGCGATGTAGTTGCCGAGCTCGAGCACCCGGACCCCGTCGAGCGGCAGCCTCCGCTGGTGTTGTGGAGAGTTCACGCCTGCCAGCCTATTAGCCGGGGGCGGCTTCGGATCGCAAGGCGGGACCGAGGTCGCCGCGTCCGGTGACCTCCACCCGGTCGAGGCCGCGCCAGTCGGCCAGCGCCGCCAGGTCGACGGCCAGCGACCGCGCGACCCGCGCGGTGTCGGCGCCCGGCTCCGCGTGTGCCGAGAGCACCCGGAGGACTCCCGCGGCGCGGTCGGCTTTGAGGTCGACGCGAGCCGTCAGTTCCTCGTCCATAAGATACGGCAGCACGTAGTATCCGTGCACCCGTTTGTGTTCGGGTACGTAGATCTCGATCCGGTAGCGGAAGCCGAAGAGCCGCTCGGTGCGCGGGCGGTAGAACACCAGCGGATCGAAGGGCGACAGCAGCGTCGAATGCGGTACTCGGCGCGGCAGCCGCGCGTCGCGGTGCAGATAGGCCGGCTCGCTCCAGCCGTCGACCCGCACCTGCGCCACCACTCCGGCGTCGACGAGGTCGCCCAGCACATCGCGGACCTCGGCGGTCCGCAAGCGGTAGTAGTCGGCCAGGTCGGCCGCCGTCGCGACCCCGTGCGCGGCCGCGGCGCGGGACACCAGCTCGCGGTGCGCATCTCGCCGGCCGACCGTGACACCGACGCGCTCGGCGCCGACGATGCGCTCGGCGAGGTCGTAGTGCCGGTGGAAGTGCGGGCTCCGCACGGCCGACAGCGAGCCGGCGGCGAACATCGCCTCGCACAGATGCTTCACCTCACCGCGCATCCACCAGGAGCCGCGCTCGGCCGGAGCCCGCGTGATGCCGAGCGCGTCCTCGATCTCGCGCGGGGTCATCGCACCTTGATCGGTGATCACGGCGAGCACGTCGGCCGCACGGGACCTGTTGCGCTGCAGCACCTCTCGCGTATGGCGGTAGCGGCCGTCGCGGTACTCGTCCATCCGCCAGCCGAACAGCGGCCAGTCGTCGACCGGAACCAGGGCCGCTTCGTGTGCCCAGTACTCGGCGAGCAGCCGCGGGCTCCGCGCCCTCGGGCGCCAGGCCGCGCCGTCGAGAAGCCCGTCACGATACGCTCCGAGCCGGCTGAACGCGGGGAGGTAGTGCGCTCGCGCGAGGACGTTCACCGAGTCGAGCTGAAGCAGCCGTGTGCGGCTCAGCACTCGTCGCAGATGTCTACGGGTCGGCTCGCCCGCCGGCGGCGGATCCGCGAATCCCTGCGCCGCAAGGGCGATGCGGCGGGCCTGCGCCACCGAGAGTTCGGCGCGCATCGCCGTCATCAGTGTACGGCGTCGAGGGTGATGTACACCGCGGTGCCCTCGTCCGTGGACTTCGCGACAGCCGTGCCGGTGCGGTCGACGCCCTCGAGCCGGATCCCGATCGGCGCCGGTCCGGGATCGAAGTTGCGCCACCAGTTCTTCTTGTCCGGCATCGCGACGCCGACGATCACCTCGTCGGCGCCGCGGCGGCGGTATGCGACCGGCAGCGAGAACTGCTTCCCACTCCGCCGGCCGGTGTAGGTGATCTCGGTCATCGATCTCGACAGCATCCCACCGACCACGGGCGCCCTCAGAATCGGGGCCACCAGCCTGTTGACACCGTGCGCGACTCGCTGAAACGTGTTCATCTCGACGAGCCTATCCGCGCCGCGCCCGCGCGTCAGCCGGCGGCGTTGATGCGGACCATGTTCCCGGCGGGGTCGCGGAACGCACAGTCCCGCGGCCCCCACGGCTGATCGATCGGCTCCTGGAGCACTTCGGCTCCGGACGCGGAGACCTTCTCGAAGATCGCATCGAGATCGTCGGAGCGGAACACGATCGGCGGCATCATGCCCTTGGCGACGAGACGGTGGATCGCCTCGGCGTCCTCGGGCGAGCGGCCGCCTCCGGGCTGCGACAGCACCACCTCGACCGACGGCTGATCGGGCAGGCGCAGGGTGACCCAGTGGTGGTCGCCGTTGGCGACGTCGCGCGTCACCTCCAGACCGAGGGCGTCGCGGTAGAAGCCGAGTGCGGCGTCGATGTCGTCGACGGTGATGGGACAGTAGGTCAGTTCGATGTTCGTCATGCGGACAACGCTAGAGGTCCCGCCGTCGCCGTGCTTCTCGAAAACTGCTCGGTTCCCACGGCCGTGCTCCTCGGGGCGTCAGCCGAACGGCATCGGACGCGCGAGGATCTTGGTCATACACGACGGCAGCCCCTCGAGAGGCTCGTGCGAGCGCGCCCGGTAGGCGCTGGGCGTCTCCCCCGTCAGGCGCCGGAACGTGGAACTGAACGAGCCGAGCGAGGTGAACCCGACCTCGACGCACGCATCGGTGACGCTCATACCGGACCGGAGCAGCGCCATCGCCCGTTCCACCCGCCTCGTGACCAGGTAGCCGTACGGGGTCTCGCCGTACGCGATCTTGAACTCCCGGCTGAAATGCGCCGTGGACATCAGCGCCCGGCGCGCCATCGTCGGCACGTCGAGGGGTTCGGCGTATTCGCGATCCATCAGGTCCCGAGCGCGACGGAGGTGGGCGAGCGTCTCCGGAGACTGCGGGGTGGACGGACCGGGCATGTCAGCGCACCCTCCCGGCGATGACCGTCACCGGCCATCGCACGACGCGGCGGTCGTCGCCCCAGCGCGGCGCGAGGTCGGCGGCGAGTGCGTCGACGAGCCCGCCGGCATCGGCCTCGCCGGCGCGGCGGACCGCGGACCAGGTGCCGAGGTAGCCGACGAACTCCTCGAGCGTCCACGATCGTTCGATGGTGACCGCCGGTGTGTCGAGACGCTCGAACGGGAACTCCAGCTCGGCGTAGCCGTTGTCGACGTGCCGGCGCTCGGACGGCCAGTAGGGTCCGATCTCCTCGCGGTAGAACGTCCCGAACCGGTCCGCCAGATCGTCGTCGAGCACGAGGACCCCGTATGTGATCAAGGCCAGCACTGCGTCGTCGACCGCGATCCGGCGCACCTCGCCGTAGAACGCGCTCAGATCGAACCAGTGCGCGGCCTGCGCGGCCGTGACCAGGTCCGCGGTGTGGTCTTCGACTGCGAGGTGCTCGGCCGCACAGACGCGGTAGTCGATGTTGCCCGCGGTCACCGCGTGAGCTATCTGCTCGCCCGCCGGATCGAGTCCGACGACGCCGGTGAAGCGCTCGGCCAGCAGCGCGGTGAGCTGGCCGGTTCCGCAGCCGACGTCGACCGCGCGGCGAGTGTCCGGCGCCGCCGAGGCGAGGGCGTCGACCAGTGCGACCGGGTACGTCGGCCGATAGCGGGCGTAGTCGTCACCGCCCGCGCTGAACCACCTCACCGTCGCCGGTAGTCGATGAACCGGTACAGCGTGCCGGTCGACGAGTACAGCCACTCGCCGACGGTCACCGACTCCCATCGGTCGGGATCCACGACGGGTGCGAAGGCGTCGGCGCCGTCCACCAGCACGTCGATCTCGGTGACCCGCAGGTGTGTGGCCCGGTCGATGGCCGCGGCGTAGATCTCCCCGCCGCCGATCACCGCGGCCGCCTCGCCCGCCGCGTCCAGCGCCGCCTCGAGGCCGGCGACGATCTCGGCACCGTCGGCGCGGTAGTCGCGCGCCCGCGTGATCACGATGTTGCGCCGCCCGGGCAGCGGACGCACCGCGGTCGGCAACGACTCCCAGGTCTTGCGACCCATGATCACGGTCGAGCCGCCGGTGATCTCCTTGAAGCGCCGCATGTCCTCCGGGACGCGCCACGGGATCACGCCGGCGCGGCCGATGGCTCCCGCGCGGTCCTGCGCCCACACCAGGGTGATTGTCATGTCCGCTCCGTTCCCGAGGAGGGTGTCACCGGCTCAGACCGCGACCGGCGCTTTGATCGCCGGATGCGACCGGTATCCCACGACCTCGAAGTCGTCGTACTGGTAGTCGAAGATCGAGTCGGCCCTGCGCAACTTGAGCGTCGGATACGGCAGCGGTTCGCGCGAGAGCTGCTCGCGCACCTGGTCGACGTGGTTGTCGTAGATGTGGCAGTCGCCGCCGGTCCACACGAACTCGCCGACCTCCAGCTCGGCCTGCTGCGCCATCATGTGCGTGAGCAGGGCGTAGGACGCGATGTTGAACGGAACGCCGAGGAACAGGTCGGCGCTGCGCTGGTACAGCTGGCAGCTCAGCCGCCCGTCGGCGACGTAGAACTGGAAGAACGCGTGGCACGGCGGCAGCGCCATCTGCGGAATCTCTCCGACGTTCCACGCGGATACGATGTTGCGCCGCGAGTCGGGGTCGGTGGTCAGCGTCTCCAGCGCCAGGGCGATCTGGTCGACGTGCTCACCCGACGGCGTGGGCCAGTTGCGCCACTGCACGCCGTAGACCGGGCCGAGCTCCCCGTCCGGCGACGCCCACTCGTCCCAGATGCTCACCCCGTGCTCCTGCAGCCACCGGACGTTCGAGTCGCCGCGCAGGAACCACAGGAGTTCGTAGATGATCGACTTGAGATGCACCTTCTTGGTGGTGATCAGAGGAAAGCCCTGCGCGAGGTCGAAGCGCATCTGGTGGCCGAACACGCTGCGTGTTCCGGTCCCGGTGCGGTCGGCCTTCGGGGTTCCGGTCTCCAGCACCAGTCTCAGCAGGTCCTCGTACGGGGTCGGGATCGGCGCGCTCACGCCGTCGAGTCTAGCGAGCGTTCGCCGGTCCCGGTCGCAGCGGCGAGATCGGCGGTTCCGGCTCACCCATCCACGGAGCCGTCTTCCGACTCTCCGACTGCGTATTCTTGATCCGAGAACTGGATGGCGCACAGAAGTGCAGCACGAGCAAGAGCCCGTCGGTCGTCCGTCGTCGATCGGCGAGCGACCGCCGACCAGAACTCGGCCTGCCGACTGAACGGACTTGATTCGACAACGTGTTCACGGACTACACCAGCAGCAAGGACACCGATCGTCGCCCCGTCGACCTGACTGCCCTCGGAGTGCAAGACCTGCTCCGGCTCGACGCCGCCATCATCGCTGAGCTACGTCGACGCGGCCTCGTACGCACCAGCAACAAGCCGCTCGGCGACGTCGCCGAGGCGGTGGTCCATGCCGCACGCGGCGGTGTGCTGGAGCCGAACAGTACCAGGTCCCACGACATCACAGCGCCGGGTGGGCAGCGCATCCAGGTCAAGGCGATGGGTGTGCGATCCGCAGGCACCGCAGCGAAGTTCAGCGCGTTCCGTTCGACTGACTTCACCACCGCCGTGTTCCTGGTGTTCGACCTCGACTTCCAGCTGATCGAAGCGCGTGAGGTCGACGCCGCCGACATCGAGCAGACCAAAGTGGTCGCCCACGTCAATGGGCGGCAGCCGACCCTGCGCTGGGTCCGTTCGGTCGGCACCGACGTGACCGCCGAGATGCAGGCAGCGTGGACTCGCATCAACGAGACGTCCACCTGACCGGACCGCCTCTGCACCCGCCGGGTCGACTACGCATCGAGCCCTGTCGGAGTCCGTTCTGGCAGGTCCTCGGCGTCTCTGCGCAGCCCCAGGTGAGCCTGCCGTTCACCGGCGTCAGCGGTGGGTCCGACAACCTCCATCACGCTTGTGTATGACTGTGCCTCACGCAAACCTTGGTGCTATCCCATGAGTCCGGCGGCGACCGTCGCCCCCAGATCCCAGCACGCCTCAAGCACCGCCTTGTCCGGCTTGTTCGCGGCGATGACGTACTCGGCGGACTTCTCCCAGCCGAGTCCGGCGGTGATGCGGTCGATCATGTTCTCCGCGCCTTCGGTCCCCTCGTTGCCGTGTAGGTACAGCCCGAACGGGCGACCCCGCGTCGAGTCGAGGATCTGGTAGTACGAACAATCGAAGGCGTGTTTGAGGGCACCTGAAATGGAGCCGAGATTCGCCGGGCTGCCGAGCACGTACCCGTCGGCGTCGAGGAAGTCGCTCGTGGATACCGACAGCGCCGCGCGGCGCACCACCTCGACCCCCTCGATCTCGGGATCGGTGGCGCCGGCGATCACCGCCTCGAACATCGCCTGGCAGTGCGGCGAGGGCGTGTGGTGAACGATCAGCAATCGAGCCATGACGCCATCATGCCCCCGATCGCGCGATCACGACCGCTGCTCGGCCTTCGCCGCCCGATACTGCTCCGCGGCGCGCCGCATCATCTCGCGCGCCCGCGAGCGGTCGCCCGCGTAGTCGTAGGCGCGAGCGATGCGATAGGTGCTCACCCAGTCGGACGGGTCGGCCTCCCATTCCACCTTGACCTGCTCGAAAAGTTCCAGGGCGGCGTTTTTCTCGATCCGCCCCGAGGGCCGCCGGGGCAGGTCGTCCACGTCGAGGTCGCGCCCCAGATCCTGCGCGGCCGCCACCATCCGCTGATGCTCGATCCCCGACCGCAGCGTCGACACCACCATCCAGACGCCGAGCAGCGGCAGCACGATCACACCGACGCCGAGCCCGATGCCGACGACACCGCCGTCGGAGATCAGGCCGATCGCGGTCCGGCTCAGCAGGACGAAGTACACGCAGAGCGCGACCACCAGGAAGGCGATGAGCGCGACGATCGGCCGGGCGTCGGCCTTCTTCTTCGCAGCCACCGACGACTACAGATCCATGAAGGTCTCGAGCCCCACCGTGAGCCCGGGACGGTCGACGATCTCGCGGACACCCAGCAGCACCCCGGGAACGAAGGAGTTCCGGTCGATGGAGTCGTGACGGATGGTGAGGGTCTCACCCTGGGTGCCGAAGAGCACCTCCTGGTGCGCGACCAGACCGGCCAGACGCACCGAATGCACGCGGACCCCGTCGACGTCGGCGCCGCGGGCACCCTCGAGTCCGGTCGACGTCGCGTCCGGACTCGCGCCGAGCCCGGCTTCCGCGCGCGCCGTCGCGATGAGCTGCGCGGTGCGCCCGGCGGTGCCGGACGGCGCGTCGGCCTTGTGCGGGTGGTGCAGTTCGATCACCTCCGCCGACTCGAAGAACCGCGCGGCCTGCTGCGCGAAGTGCATCGAGAGCACCGCACCGATCGCGAAGTTCGGAGCGATGAGCACGCCGACGCCGGGGTTCTGCTCCACCCAGCCGCGGACGGTGTCGAGCCGCTCGGCGGTGAAGCCGGTGGTGCCGACGACGGCGTGGATGCCGTTCTCGATGAGGAACTCGAGGTTGTCCATCACGACGTCCGGGTGCGTGAAATCGACGACGACGCGGGTCTGCGAGTCGACGAAAGCCGAGAGCGGATCGCCCTTGTCGACGCCCACGGTGAACACGGTCTCCGCCGACGCCTCGACGCCTTCGACGATCGCCTTGCCGACCTTGCCGTTACTGCCCAGCACACCCACGCGGATGCCGTTGCCCATGAGGGACCCTTTCGTCTCGTGAATCCACCCCAGTCTAGAAGGCGCCCGAACCCACCGCTCCGGCCGCTCGAGCCGTAACGTGCGCCAATCCCGAGCCATCTGTTGATCGTTCGATCAACAGCGGGCTAGGGTCACACCCGATCTGCGCTGAAGCACCAGTCACACGAGGAGTCCCATGAGTTCCGTCTCACGCCGAACCTTCCTGCAAGCCGCGGCCGTAGGGGCCACCGCGGCGACGGCGCTCGGCGCCGCATCGTTCGGCGAGACGGGACCGGCCTCCGCCGCGTCGGGTTATCTCGTCGGCGCGGGCAAGGGTGACATGACGGGAGCGATCGCCGGTCAGGGCATGATGGGCTACTCCGACATGGAACAGGTGGCGAAGGGACTGCTGCAGCGCACCTGGGCGCGGGCGTACATCATCGCCGACGCGGCCACCGGCAAGCGCGTCCTGTTCATCACCGCCGACATCGCGTGCGTCTTCGTCTCACACCATCAGACTTTGCTCGCCGAACTCGCGAAGCGGTACGGCACCACGTACACCGCGCAGAACGTCAACATCAACGCGACGCACAACCACAACTCCTGCGGCGGCACCGCATGGGATTACGCCTACGTCCTCGCCGCCAGGGGCCATCGGCACAATTCTTTCCGTGCCGAGATCGACGGGCTGCTCGACGCCGTCGCGGCCGCGCACGCCTCGCTGGGGCCGGGGACCGTCGAACTCGGGCACGCCGAACTCCACGACGCGAGCGCGAACCGGTCGATGCCGGCGTTCGAGCTCAATCCCGCCGCCGACCGCAAGCACTTCCCCGACGCCATCGACCCGCAGGTGACGGCCATCCGCCTGCGCCGCGGCGGAGCCGTCATCGGCGAGATCACCTGGTTCGCCACGCACGGCACTTCGCTCACCGACGCGAACTTCCTGATCAGTGCCGACAACAAGGGCTATGCCGCATACCTGGCCGAACAGCGCGACCCGAACGTCGTGAGCGCCCACGCGCAGACCAACGCGGGCGACATGAGCCCCAACCTGTGGCTGCGCAAGATGCATCCGGGCGGTCCGACCGCCGATCACCGGGCCAATCGCATCATCATCGGGCGCCGCCAGGATCAGGCCGCGCAGGCGGCCTTCCGTGCGGCGCGCCCGATGACCGCCGGCGGTGTCGACTCCGCCACCCGGTACGTCGACATGGCGAACGTCTCGATCGACGGCCGCTACACACCGCACGGCAAGGCGGCTCGCACCTCACCCGCCATGATGGGCGCCGCTGCGGCGGCCACCAGCCAGGAGGACAACACCCGCAGCCAACTGGGATTCCTCAACGAGGGCGTGCGGAACGAGTTCGCGATGGCGCTCGGCGCCGGTACGGCCCCGACGCCCGATCCGTGGATCGTCGACAACCAGGCGCCGAAGGCGATTCTGTTCCCGCTCGGCATCCTCCCGCCGCGGCCGTGGATCGAACAGACTCTTCCGGTGCAGTTGATCCGGATCGGCGACCTCGTGCTCGCCGCATTGCCGAGCGAGTCGACGATCGTCGCCGGCCTCCGAATCCGCCGGATCGTCGCCGACGCCCTCAAGGTCCCGCTGGAGAACGTCCTGCTGCAGGGCTACTCGAACGGCTACAGCCAGTACACCGTGACGCCGGAGGAGTACGTGGCCCAGCAGTACGAGGGCGGCGAGACGATGTTCGGCCGATGGACGCTGTGCGCCTACATGCAGGAGTTCGACGCCATGGCGCGGGCGATGGCCCGCGGAACCCGGCTGGCCGCCGGGCGCCGTCCGGCCGACACCTCGGGCCTGCAGCCGGATCTACTGGGCTCACAGCCCGCCGACACCCCGATACCCGGCCGCCGGTTCGGCCAGGTGATCTCGAAGGTGCCCGCCGCGGCGAAGCCCGGCACCACGCTCCGGGTGGCCTTCTGCGGCGCCTACCCGAGCAACCGGATCCGTCGTGGCGGATCGACCACCGGGTACTTCGCCGTCGAGAAGCTCACCGCCCGCGGCTGGACCGTCGCCTACGACGACGATCATGAGACCACCGAGATGACGTGGGAACGTCCCGGCGGCAGCCCGTCGGCGTCGAAGGTGACCGTCACGTGGCGTGTGCCGCGGGGCGCGGAGGGCGACTACCGGGTGCGGTACTACGGCGATGTGAAGAGCGCATCGGGAGCGCTCCGCCCGATCAGCGGCGCGACCGGCCGCATCAAAGTCGGCTGAGACAGCACGCGGATCCGTCGGCTCGCGGGCGAAGTCAGCTCTGAGCGAGATACAGCAGGATCGCGCGCACCCGGCGGTTGTCGGTCTCCGGGGGCAGGTCGAGTTTGAGGAAGATGTTGGCGACGTGTTTGGCGACCGCGGCGTCCGAGACCACCAGGGCGGCCGCGATCTCCGAGTTGCTCGCACCCCGCGCCATCAGTGCCAGCACCTGGGACTCCCGCGGGGAGAGCCGGTCGAGCGCGGCGGTGGCGAACAGCGCCGAGACGACCTCCGGGTCGACCACCACGCCGCCCGCGCACACCGTCTCGACCGCCCGGAGGAAGTCGGCGATCCGCCCCACACGCTCCTTGAGCAGGTAGCCGACCCGACCCCCGCCTTCGGTTCCGAGCAGTCGCCGCGCATAGGCCGCCGCCACGTACTGGGACAGGACCAGCACCGGCAGGTCGGGCCGGCGGCGACGCAGATCGAGCGCCGCCCGCAGGCCGTCGTCCCCGTCACCGGGCGGCATCCGTACGTCCGTGATCAGCAGGTCGATCGAATCCACGTCGATCTCGCGCAGCGCCGGGGCATCGGCGACGGTGCCGACCACCTGGTGCCCGGCGCCCTCGAGAATCCGCACGAGACCTTCGGTCAGCAGCACCGAGTCCTCCGCCACCACGATTCGCACGCTCACGCCTGTCAGTGTGGCCGACGGCCCGCCGGGCACGCCGACGGGGTCACCCGCGGACCGACCCGGACCAGCGAAGGACGGTCGGCCCGCCGACCGGGCTGACGACGGTGAGACTCGCCCCGATCGTCGCCGCCCGTTCCACCAGGCCCGCCAGCCCGCGTCCGGCTGCGGGCACCGCTCCCCCGCAGCCGTCGTCGGTCACGGTCATGCTGACGACGCCCGCCGCCTCGGCGAACTCGATCGTCACCGTCGACGCGCCGCCGTGCTTGGCCGCGTTCGTCACCGCTTCGCTGGCGGTGTAGAACAGTGCGCGCTCGGTCTCTCCCGGGAGCCGCCGGCCGGGTATCCATCCCGGACCCCGGATCACCCGGACCAGGACCGGTCCGCCGAGTTCGGCGCAGGCCGCCTCCACTCCGTGGTCGTCGAGCACCCGTGGATTGACGCCGCGCACCGTGTCGCGCAGTTCGGCCAGCGCCCGCTCCACACGCGCCTGAGCGGTCTCGATATGGGCCCGCGTGGCCGGATCGTCACTGTCCTGCGCGATCTCGCCGAGGTGCATCACCGCACCGACGAGGTGCTGCTGCGGACCGTCGTGCAGATCGCGCTCGATCCGTCGGCGCTCGGCCTCGAACGATCCGACGAGCGTTCCTCGCGACGACCGCAGGTCGGCCACCTGCGCCGCCAGTTCCTCTTCTCGCGGACCGAGCAGCCCGGCCGCGATGGACGCCACGATCGCGGCCGCCGCGCCGAACAGATACAGGGTGAGGATGAACAACGGCAGCGCGACCGGAACCACGCGCCAGGCCTCCTGCGGCGTCTCCAGCTGCCACGGCCCGATCGACATCTGACCGCCGGCCGCGACGACCAGCGGCGCCGCAGCGAATCCGCCGGTCAGCACGCAGGCGATCAGCAGACCGAGCGTCGCCAACGGAGCGAAGGCCGCCAGCGCCAGCGAGTACACCACCTCACGCCAGGTGACCGGCTCGGCGAGTCGGGCTCGCGCGCGGGCGCCGAACGATCCGGTCACCGCCGGATGCGGGTCGGCGATGGCCGCCATCCGGAGCATCCGGACCCGCTGCCGCTCGATGCGGCCCAAGAGGATCGACCAGGCGGGAGCGAACGGGAGCAGCACGATCACCACGTACGCCATGAACACCGTCCAGCCCAGTGCCAGCGAGATGATCGTGTACGCCACCGCGCGCCACGGGTAGGAGGAGAAGAGGAAGCGCAGCGGCGATCCCGAGAGCATTCGCCAGGGTGAGAGCCGATAGGCGTCGTCTGATGTCATGGCAAGAACGCTATCGATCGCCGTCGGTCCAGGGCACGGGAGCGGCCGCGAATCTTCGGGGTAGTGCCCGCACTACCCCCACTCCGGCGCGGACCGGATGCCTACCGCGACGAGCTCGGCCCGGGACGCATGACACGTCCCGGGCCGAGCTCGTCTAGATCGAACAGGTGCGGTCGCCGTCAGGCGTCGACCGCGACCTCGTCCTTCGCGGCTTCGGCCGCATCGGCGCCGTCGCGCACCGGAACGAGGCTGATCTTGCCGCGCTCGTCGATGTCGGCGATCTCGACCTGCAGCTTGTCGCCGACCTTGACCACGTCCTCGACCTTGCCGATCCGCTTGCCGTTGCCCAGCTTGCTGATGTGGACCAGTCCGTCGCGGCCGGGGAGCAGGGAGACGAAGGCGCCGAAGGCGGCCGTCTTGACGACGGTGCCCAGGAAGCGCTCGCCGACCTTCGGCAGCTGCGGGTTGGCGATGGCGTTGACCTTGTCGATCGCCGCCTGCGCGGACGGGCCGTCTGCGGCGCCGATGAACACGGTGCCGTCGTCCTCGATCGAGATGTTGGCGCCGGTCTCCTCGGTGATGCCGTTGATCGTCTTGCCCTTCGGGCCGATCAGCTCACCGATCTTGTCCATCGGGATCTTGATGGTGGTGATGCGCGGCGCGTACGGGCTCATCTCGTCCGGCTCGTCGATGGCCTCGGCCAGCACGTCGAGAATGGTGAGACGGGCCTGCTTGGCCTGGCTCAGCGCACCGGCCAGGACCTTGGAGGGGATGCCGTCGAGCTTCGTGTCGAGCTGCAGAGCCGTCACGAAGTCCTTGGTGCCCGCGACCTTGAAGTCCATGTCGCCGAACGCGTCCTCGGCTCCGAGGATGTCGGTCAGGGCGACGTAGCGGGTCTCGGTCTTGCCGTCGATGGTGACCTCGTCGGAGACGAGGCCCATCGCGATGCCTGCGACCGGCGCCTTCAGCGGAACGCCCGCGTTCAGCAGCGAGATGGTCGACGCACACACCGAGCCCATCGAGGTGGAGCCGTTGGAGCCGAGGGCCTCGGAGACCTGACGGATCGCGTACGGGAACTCCTCCACGCTCGGGAGCACCGGCACCAGGGCCCGCTCGGCGAGCGCACCGTGACCGATCTCGCGGCGCTTGGGCGAACCCACGCGGCCGGTCTCACCGGTCGAGTACGGCGGGAAGTTGTAGTGGTGCATGTACCGCTTGCTGGTCTCGGGGCCGAGCGAATCGATCTGCTGGGCCATCTTGACCATGTCCAGGGTGGTGATGCCCATGATCTGGGTCTCGCCACGCTCGAACAGCGCGCTGCCGTGTGCGCGCGGAACGACGCCGATCTCGGCGGACAACGCACGGATGTCGGTGATGCCGCGACCGTCGATGCGGAAGTGATCGGTGAGGATGCGCTGACGCACGAGTTTCTTGGTCAGCGACCGGTAGGCTGCGCCGAGCTCGCTCTCGCGGCCCTCGAAGCGCTCGCCGAGCGCCTCGAGCACGTCGCCCTTGAGTGCGTCGGTCGCGTTGTCGCGCTCCTGCTTGTCGGCGATCGCCATCGCCTCGCCGAGGCGGGTGGTGGCGAACTCGGCGACCGCCTCGTAGGCGTCGTCCTGGTAGGCCGGGAACAGCGGGAACTCGCGGGTCTCCTTCGCGGCGGCCGCGGCGAGCTGCTTCTGCGCCTCGCACAGGGTGGCGATGAACGGCTTGGCGGCCTCGAGGCCCTCGGCGACGACGGCCTCACTCGGCGCCTGGGCGCCGTCGGCGATCAGCGCGAGGACGTTGTCGGTGGCCTCGGCCTCGACCATCATGATCGCGACGTCGCCGCCGTCGATCAGGCGTCCCGCGACGACCATGTCGAAGACCGCGCCCTCGAGCTGCTCGACGGTGGGGAAGGCGACCCACTGGCCGGCCTTGTTCTGCTCGGTCGGGATCAGCGCGACGCGCACGGCGCCCACCGGACCGGAGAACGGCAGACCCGAGATCTGCGTGGATGCGGACGCCGCGTTGATCGCGACCACGTCGTAGAGGTCCTTGGGGTCGAGCGACAGGACGGTCTCGACGATCTGGATCTCGTTGCGCAGGCCGTCGACGAACGACGGACGCAGCGGACGGTCGATGAGGCGGCAGGTGAGGATCGCGTCGGTCGACGGGCGGCCCTCGCGGCGGAAGAACGAGCCGGGGATGCGACCCGCGGCGTACATGCGCTCCTCGACGTCGACCGTGAGCGGGAAGAAGTCGAAGTGCTCCTTCGGCGACTTGGACGCGGTGGTCGTCGAGAGGATCATCGTGCCCTCGTCGAGGTACGCGGTCACCGAACCCGCGGCCTGCAGAGCCAGGCGGCCGGTCTCGAAGCGGATCGTGCGCTTGCCGAACGATCCGTTGTCGATGACGGCGGAGACTTCGGTGATCGAATCATCGAAGTCGGCGTTGACGTCAGTCAAGAGTGTTTACCTTTCGTGGCGGCCGCGACGACACCACGACGGCGCCTGCGGCCTGTATTCAGCGGTCGGTTCGCGCAAGGCGCGGCGAACCGACAGACGATGGGCGCGAGTCTCGCGCCGGAAGTGGACGGCGCACCTGCGCCGTGAGCAGACGGCCTTCGATCGAAGCGGCCGGAATCGCTTGGGGATTCCGGCGGCCACTACCGAGGACCGATCCGACGATCACTACCGAACTGCCGTCAAGCGGCCTTCGTCCGCTACCAGCCTAACATTCTCCCTGCTGGGACGGCGGCTGTCGTCTGCGGCGACCGTCGGGCGTGTCCGCGGCGTCCTCGCCGGCGAATCCCGATGCCGCCGTGCCCGACAGACAGCTGTGGCCGCCGTTCCGCGTGGGAACGACGGCCACAGAAGCAATCAGGGGGCGTCAGCGACGCAGACCCAGGCGCTCGATCAGCGAGCGGTAGCGGTTGATGTCGACGCTCGCGACGTACTTGAGCAGGCGGCGACGGCGACCGACGAGCAGCAGCAGACCACGACGGCTGTGGTGGTCGTGCTTGTGGAACTTGAGGTGCTCGGTCAGATCGGTGATGCGCTTGGTCAGCAGGGCGACCTGCGCCTCCGGCGAACCGGTGTCGGTCTCGTGCAGACCGTACTCGCTGAGGATGGCCTTCTTCTCTTCGGCGGTCAGAGCCATGAGAGATCTCCTTGATTTTTCAGTTCCGTGCTCCAGGCCCTGCAACCGGCAGGGGGTGCGCCACCACGGACCGCAGCTGACACCGGCGGCCAAGACTACCAGCGCTCGGTCCCCGACCGGAAATCAGCGCCGGCACATGGAGCGCTCGGGCGGGTCACTCCGCCCGCAGCAGGGTCCGCGTGCGCTCGACGTCGTTGTTCATCTCCGCGATCAGTGCGTCGACGCTGTCGAAGGGCTCCATGCCGCGCAGCCGTGCGACGAAGTCGACCGCCACATGCTGACCGTAGAGGTCGGCCTCCACATCCAGCACGTAGGCCTCCACCGTGCGGACTCTGCCGGAGAAGGTCGGGTTGGTGCCCACCGAGACCGCGGCCGGGTACCGCCGGCCGATGGTGACCCCGTCGGGCTGCGTGGCGCTGTCGAGCACGGTGAACCATGCCGCGTACACGCCGTCGCCGGGGATCGCGGTGTGCTCGGGCGGCGCGACGTTGGCGGTCGGGAACCCCAGGTCGCGGCCCCGTCGTTCGCCGTGCACCACGACGCCTTCCACACGGTGCGGCCGGCCGAGCGCCTCGGCGGCCAGTTCCACGTCGCCCGCCGCGATGCACGACCGGATGTAGGTGGACGAGAAGGTCACGGCATGCTCACCGAACAGGGAGATCGCGGTGACCTCGAAGCCGAACCGCTCCCCCAGTTCGCGCAGTTTGGGCACGTCGCCGAGCGCCTTGTGGCCGAAGGTGAAGTTGTCGCCGACCACCACCTCGGCCGCGTGCAGTTCCTCGACGAGGACCGAGTGCACGAAATCCTCCGGCGACTGGGCCGCGAGGGTCGCGGAGAACGGGATCACGCAGAACACGTCGATCCCCATCTCCTCGGCGAGATCGGCACGCCGCCGCAGCGTCGACAACTGCGGCGGGTAAGCACCCGACCGCACCACCGACGACGGGTGCGGGTCGAAGGTCATCAGCACCGAGGGCACACCGCGCTCGGCCGCCGCCTTCGTGGCGGCGGCGACCAACTGCGCGTGCCCGCGATGGATTCCGTCGAACACGCCGATCGTGACCACGCATCGGCCCCAGCCCGCAGGGATGTCGTCCAAACCTCGCCAACGCAACACACGCTAAGCCTACGACTCGCCAGCAGCCGCTGCGCGTTCGGTGGGTAAGGTCGTACGCATGCCCGACTCTCGCCCGGTGAACGAACTCACCTCGGTAACCCAGGACTATCTGAAAGTGATTTGGACCTCGCAGGAGTGGTCGGACACGAAGGTCACCACGAAGTTGCTGGCCGAGAAGCTCGGCGTCTCACCGTCCACCGCGTCGGAGGGTATTCGGAAACTGGCCGATCAAGGTCTCGTGGACCATGCGCCCTACGGCGCGGTGACCCTGACCGATACGGGGCGGGTGGCCGCCGTCGGCATGGTCCGGCGGCACCGCCTGCTCGAGACCTTCCTCGTCCGAGAACTCGGCTATCGCTGGGACGAGGTGCACGCCGAGGCCGAGATCCTCGAACACGCGGTCTCCGAGCAGTTGCTGGCGCACATCGACGCCAAGCTGGGCCACCCGAAGCGCGACCCGCACGGCGACCCGATCCCGGCGTCCGACGGCACCGTGCCCGAGGCCGGCGCCGTGCAGCTGGCCGACCTCGACGTGGACCAGACCGGGGTCATCACCCGCATCTCCGACTCGGATCCGGAGATGCTGCGGTACTTCGAGGAGATCGGCGTCAATCTCGACTGCCGGGTGCGGGTCACCGAGAAGCGCTCGTTCGCCGGCACCATCACCGTCTGCGTCGACGATTCGGACCCGATCCATCTCGGTGACATCGCCGCCCGCGCGATCTTCGTCGACGGCTGAGATGCCGGCGCGCAGCGCCGCGGCCTATCGAGACCCGCACCACGTTCACACTCGAATCTCGATACGCTCGCTCACTACGTTCGCGGACTACTCGATGAGCCTGCCAGAAACCCCCTCCCGACAGACTCGTCGAGGTAGCCCCGGCGCGCAGCGCCGCGGCCTATCGAGACCCGCACCACGTTCACACTCGAATCTCGATACGCTCGCTCACTACGTTCGCGGACTACTCGATGAGCCTGCCAGAAACCCCCTCCCGACAGGCTCGTCGAGGTAGCCCCGGCGCGCAGCGCCGCGGCCTATCGAGACCCGCACCACGTTCACACTCGAGTCTCGATGCGCTCGCTACTCGATGAGCCTGCCTGAAACCACCCTCCCGACAGGCTCCTCGAGTAGCCCCGGCGCGCAGCGCCGCGGCCTATCGAGACCCGCACCACGTTCAGACTCGAGTCTCGATGCGCTCGCTACTCGATGAGCCTGCCTGCCCCCTCTGGCGGACCTGACCAGACCTTCGGCCGCCCTCAGCGCAGCGTCGCCGGTCGCACGACCATCACCGAACTCGCGCGCTTGCCCTTCTCCTGCACGAGAGCGATGGCCTGCCCGCGCGGATCGACGACCGTGTAGATGCCCTTCATGCCCACCGGCTCCAGCCAGCGGCCCTGGCTGATCGACTCGGCCTCGTCGTCGGAGATCGCGCGATGCGGGAAGCACAACTTGGCCGCGTCGTCGATGCCGAGGCTCAAACCGGGATTCTCGTCGACATCGGCCATCGTTCGCGAGTGCTCCAGGGTGAACGGCCCGACGGCGGTGCGTCGCAGCGCCGTCAGGTGCCCGCCGACGCCGAGCGCGGCACCGAGATCCCTTGCCAGAGAACGGATATAGGTGCCCGACGAGCAGTCGACCTCGACGTCGAGGTCGATGAACTCGCCGTCCCGGCGAGTATCGACCACGTCGAAACGGTCGACGGTGACCGGCCGCGCCTGCAGTTCGAACTCGGCCCCGGTGCGGACGAGCGCGTGGGCGCGACGACCGTCGACCTTGATCGCGCTGACCTTGGCGGGCACCTGCTCGATGTCGCCGGTGAGCGACGCGACGACCGCCGCGATCTCCTCGTCGCGGACCCCCGAGGCGTCCCGCGATTCGATGACCTCGCCCTCGGCGTCGTCGGTCGACGTCGACTGCCCCAGCCGGATGGTCGCAGCGTACGACTTGGTGGTGAGCGAGAGCAGCCCGAGCAGCTTGGTCGCGCGTTCGATGCCGATGACGAGAACCCCGGTCGCCATCGGGTCGAGGGTGCCCGCGTGTCCGACGCGACGGGTGTTGAACGCCTTGCGGCACTTGGCCACCACGTCGTGGCTGGTGATGCCGGCGGCCTTGTCTACGACGAGGAGTCCGGCGTTCTCGATGGAGGCGTCTGCCATGTCAGGTGAGTGCAATCGTGGTGAGGATCAAACCGCGGGAGATCTGCCAGCGGCCGGGCAGCGTCAGCAGCGGCGGTCCGCCGTCGATCACCGCTCCGTCGATCAGGATGGTCGAGGTGAAAGTACCCGCAGGGGCGCCGGCGGTGCCAATCGAGTCGTCTCGCTCGAACGTGATGTGCGCGTCCTCGAACCCCAGCCACCGCTCGGTGAGCGGAAACCAGGCCTTGTAGGTGGCTTCCTTGGCGCAGAACAGGAGCCGGTCCCAGTGCAGGTCGTGGTCCCGGTCGGCGAGGACCTCGCGTTCGGCCTCGATGCTGGTGTGGTCGAGGACGCCGTCGGGCAGGGCCTGATGCGGTTCGGCATCGATACCCAGCGAGCGAACCTGCATCGAATAGGCCGCGACGGCCGCACGGTAGCCGTCGCAGTGCGTCAGGCTGCCGACCACCTGACGCGGCCACAGCGGCATCCCGCGGTCACCGCGCAGGATCGGCACCGGCGCGACTCCCAACTGCCCCAGCGCCTGCCGTGCGCAGTGCCGGGCGGTGGTGAACTCCCGGCGGCGCTTCTCCACGGCCTTGGCGATCAACGCCTCCTCGGCGGGAAGCACGGTGAGCCCCTCGGGGTCGCCGAACGACTCGGCGGTCCCGACTCCCGCGGGCATGAGGTCGTAGATCATCGACCGTCCTTCCTGTTCTTCTCGGCCCTGTCCTTCTCTGCTTCAGCACGGCGGGCGCGGGTGCGCTCCACTCGCGCCCGGAACTCGGCGGCACGCTCCCGGTAGTCCGGCGGCAGGTCGAACCGGGCGCCGAACTCGTTGAGATCCGCCGGATGCAGTCCCTCGTCCGGTGCGATCTTCCGCAGCAGCGGCGACGGCAACCCGCGTCTGCTCCACTCACGCGGATATCCCACCGACACCTCCTCGAAGCGCACGTCGTCGTACCACGTGGTCCTCGGGATGTGCAGATGTCCGTATACGCAGCAGGCCGCGTTGAATCGCGTGTGCCAGTCCGCGGTGAGCTCTGAGCCGCACCAGAGCGCGAACTCGGGATACATCAGCGCATCGCACGGTTCCCGCCGCAGCGGCCAATGGTTGATCAGCACGGTCTTCTCGGCGGGGTCGAGCGCCTCCAGTCGCGACCGCGTGGCCTCGATCCGGGCGCGCCCCCAGGCGTCGCGCGTGCCGAACGGTTCGGGCGAGAGGAGGAATTCGTCGGTGGCGACGACGTTCGCCTCGCGTGCGACGGCGAGCGCCTGCAGCGCCGTCGAGGTGCCCTCCGGCCGGAACGTGTAGTCGTAGAGCAGGAACATCGGCACCACCCGGACCGGCGGTGTCCCGTCCCCGGGATCGAACAGCGGATACCGGTCCTCGGGAGTCACTACGCCGAGATCACGGCAGGCCTGCACGAGGTAGTCGTACCGTGCGACGCCGAACACCTGGAGCGGGTCCTTGGCCGTGGTGTACAGCTCATGGTTCCCGGGCACCCACACCACCGTGCGGAATCTGTTCTTGAGCCGGCGGAGGGTGTCGATGATGTCGTCGGTGCGCTCGGCGACGTCGCCCGCGACGATCAGCCAGTCCCCCGGTTCGGCCGGCTTGATCCGATCGAGGATCGCCTCGTTGCCGCGGTGTGAGACGTGCAGGTCGCTGACCGCCCAGAGCGTTGGCATGGGGACCATGGTGCCACGAGCCCGCTCGGCGACGAACCCGGCTTCGGCTCCACACCGGCGACGACGTCCTCGGCGAGAAGGTGGGCGCGGTGATCGCCGAATTCACGGTGCCGCAGTTCGTCTCCGTGATCACCGCTGAGCGGTCACCGGGAGTGGCACGCTTGGGGCGTGGCGGCGTCGACCTGCACCGATCCGGTAGTAGCGTCGACGACATGACCGCATCAGTCCCCGTTCCGCCGCCGACGGTCGAGCTCACTCCGGCGCCGACACTGCGCAACTTTCCCGATCGGGACCGCTACGAGCTCTGGTCGGGTGATGAACTCGTCGGAGTGGAGGGCTACGAACGCCGCGACGAGCACACCCTCGTCCTGCTCCACACCGTCGTCACCGAGAAGTACGGCCGGGCGGGCTTCGCTCGGTTGCTCGTCGCCTCGGTGCTCGACGAACTCTCCGCGCAGGGCACGAAGATCGTCCCGGTGTGCACGTACGTGCAGTCGTTCCTCAAGCGTTTCCCGCAGTATCAGCCGGTCGTCGCCGAGGAGTGATCCGGCTGCGATGAATCTGCGCCCGGTGCGGGCACAGATTCATCGCGGTGAGGTCATACCCGCGCGTTGAGCATCTCGAGCACTTCGTCCACGACCTCTCCCGGCCGATCCGTCAGGTCGTGCCAGGTGTACACCTTCTTGCGCCACCCGGCGGCGTCGAGCGCGTTGTATTTCGCCCGGTCCGCCTGGAACCGGTCATGCTGGTAGTGGAAGGCCAGTCCGTCGATCTCGATCGCGACGCGGAGATCGGGCCAGCCGAAGTCGATACGCCACCGTCCGAATCGGAGCTGCTGCACCCACCCGGTGACGCCCGCCTCTCGAAGCAGACGTACGAAGAGCCGTTCGGCCTCTGACTCCGAGTCCTGCGAGGCGATGCGCACGAGCCGCCGTGCCTCACCTATCCCGCGACTGCCCGCGTAGCGCTCGACGACGGCCTCGAGTTCGGTGACTGTGACGACACCGCGCTGCAGCGCCCGGTCGAGGAATCGACCACCGTCCGGCATCGCTGCCGCGCCGAACACCACCGTCGCCGGCGGCGTGGTCACGCGGAGCCCGCGGACCGTGGTCAGGTCCGCATCGTCGTAGTGCCGACGAGTGAGGCCCAGCGGGCCGAGCGACCACCGGTCGGCGGTGGTCGTGTTGGCTGTCGCGACGGTCAACGGATACGCCAGGGCATCGAGCATTCCGTGCCACCAAGCCGCCGTGGTGCGGTCAGCCACGCCATGGTGCGCGGCCACCGCTGCGCGGACCAACAGGCTCTCAGTCAGCGGATGCGAACTCGATCGATAGATTCCGCGGACGAGCGCGCACCACTCCCGCCGGTCCAGTCGGCCGCGGATCTCCTTGCGGGAGAGACCGGCCCGGAGTGCCTGCGCCGAGGTGATGAGTCCATCCTGTTCAGCGATCAACGCGGCCAGCGCGCCCGAGTCCCCCATGTCCTATTGGACGCAGCGGCACGCTCCTCGGTTCCACCGACACGACTACTTCACCCACGCGCCGCTGCGCACCCGCCACACCACCGCGGCGAGTCGAGTGCACATGAACGCGAGCAGTCCGCTCCAGATTCCCGCCAGCCCCCAGTCGAAGGCCCACGACAGCCAGATCAGCGGCAGGAACGCGCCGAGCGCGCCCGCGAGAGTCGCCGTCCGGAGGAATGCGGCGTCGCCGCTGCCCAGCAGCACACCGTCGAGCGCGAACACCGCGCCAGCGATCGGCAGCATCGCGACGAAGAACCACCACGGCGTGCGCATCGCGTCAAGGATCGCCGCATCGTCGGTGAAGATCCGCGGAATCACCGCGACCCCGGCCGCCAGCACGGCGGCGAGAAGAACCGAGATCCCCACCGACACGGCGGTGGCCCGCGTCGCCGCACGCCGGGCCACCCGGAACGCACCCGCGCCCAGCGCCGCGCCCACGAGTTGCTGAGCCGCGATCGCCAGCGAGTCGAGCAGCAGCGAGCTGAACTCCCACAGCTGCAGTACCACCTGATGCGCGGCCACCTGCGCGACGCCGAAGCGCGCGGCCACAGCCGCCGCGGAGATGAAGCACACCTGAAACGACAGGCTCCGCAGCACCAGATCGCGGGCCATCGTCAGCTGGGCGCGGATCACCGGCCAGTCGGGGCGCAGCCGGCCACGACTCTCGCCGATCAGCCGGACCGCGAAGGCGATCCCCGTCAGCGACTGCCCCACCAGATTCGCCCAGGCGCTGCCCTGCAGGCCGAGTCGCGGGAGTCCGCCGACCCCGTGCACCAGACCGACGCAGAGCACGGCGGCCACGGCCAGTCCCGCGACCACGAAATACACCGGCCGCCGGGTGTCCTGCACTCCGCGCATCCAACCGTTGCCGGCCATCGCCAGAAGGATCAGCGGCACGCCGAACACGGCGATGCGCAACCAGGACGCCGCTTCGGCCGCGACCTGGTGGTCGGGCACCAGCGCGCCGGTGACCGCGGGCGCCAGGAGCCACGCGACGACGACGATCGCCGCCCCCACGCCCACCGCGATCCAGCTCGCCTGCACTCCCTCGTCGACGGCCCGGCGTCGATCACCCGCACCGAAGGCGCGCGCCGACCGCGCGGTGGTTCCATAGGAGAGGAAGGTCAGCTGAGTGCTGATGACCGACAGGACCAGCGTCGCCACGGTCAGGGCCGCGAGTTCGGTCGCGCCGAGGCGGCCGACCACGGCCAGATCGAGCATCAGGTACAGCGGCGGCGCGATGAGCACCACCAGTGCCGACCCGGCGAGTCTCAGCACTCTCGACGCCGCCGATCACCTGCGCAGGGCGGCGAGCAGATGCCCGACGACCTCTGCCGCGTCTCCGGTGTCGCTGTACCCGGCCGCACGCACGTGGCCGCCACCGCCGAGCGACCTCGCGATCGGCACCACGTCGACGTCGGTCTTGCTCCGCAGCGACACGGTCCATTCGCCCGCCCGCACCTCTTTGAAGACGGCTGCCACCTCGGCCTCCCGCGCAGTGCGCACGACGTCGATGACGCTCTCCGACTCGTCCCAGTTCATATCCGACATCTGATCGGCGTTCACGACCGCGTACACCAGTCCGCGCCCGTCCAGTGCGCCTTCATCGAGCACGGAATCGGCGAGCACCTCCGAGAGCATCTGCAGCCACGAGTACGGGTGGGCGTCGAGGAGGAGACGGCTCCACCGCGGACCGTCGACACCGGCCTCGAGGAGTCGTGCCGCCACACCGAACGACGCGGGCCGCGCCCATTTGAACGAGCCCGTATCAGTCACCAGGCCCGCGTACAGGCAGGTCGCGATGTCCGCGGTGAGGCTCGCGCCGAGCCGATCGATCACCCGGAGCACGATCGACGCCGTGCAATCGGACTGCGGGTCCACCAGATCCAGATCCGCGAATCCCGGATTGGAGACGTGGTGGTCGATGCAGACGGTGGTGCTTCCGGAGGTGAAGACCTGCTCCAGCCCGCCGAGACGTTCGACGGTGGCCGCGTCGACCGCCACCGTCACATCGGCGACGGGCAGCCCCGCCTCGTCCACGAGCAGGTCTACTCCCGGCAGTTCGCGCAGCGGACCGGGCAGCGCCTCGGGACCGGAGAACGCGCAGTGCACGCGTTTCCCCAGCCCCGTGAGCGCCAGCCCGAGTCCCAGTGCACTGCCGATGGTGTCGGCGTCCGGACGGACGTGGCTGATGATCGACACCGAATCGGCGCCGAGCAGCGTGGCAGCCACGGAGTCGCTCGAAGCGGGATTCACCCGAGCGCGCCCCCGGATTCGTCCGACGCGGACTCTTCCTCGTCGTGCCGATACGGGTCGACGTCGCCCGCCGGCCGCGCATTGCGCGCGGCGCGGGCCACCGACTCGTCCCGGGCGCGGGCGCGGGCGAGGAGCTCGTCCATCGCACGCGTCGCGTCCGGCACCGTGTCGAGTTCGAACCGCAGAGTGGGGGTGAACCGGACTCCGGTGCCGGCGCCGACCTTCGACCGGAGCACGCCGGTCGCGGCGGCCAGACCGGCCGCCGCTTCCGCCACGTTCGGCTCGGCATCCACCGAGTCGCCCAGCACCGTGTAGAACACGGTGGCGTCGTGCAGATCGCCGGTGACCCGGCAATCGGTGATCGTCACATGAGCCAGGCGCGGGTCCTTGATCTCCCCACCGATCGCCGAGGCGACGATGGTGGTGATCCGTTTGGCGAGCCGAGCGGCCCGTGCAGGATCTGCCATGACCTAGTCCCGTGCCTTTTCGACCATCTCGAAGGCCTCGATCACGTCGCCGACCTTGATGTCGCCGTAGGTCAGCGTCAGACCGCACTCGTAGCCTTCGCGGACCTCGGTCGCGTCGTCCTTCTCACGCTTGAGCGAGCTGATCGTGAGGTTGTCGGCGACCACCGCGTTGTCGCGCAGCAGGCGTGCCTTGGCATTGCGCCGCATGATGCCCGACTGCACGAGGCAACCGGCGATGTTGCCGACCTTGGACGACTTGAAGATCGCACGGATCTCCGCCCGGCCCAGCTCGGACTCCTCGTAGATCGGCTTGAGCATGCCCTTGAGCGCGGCCTCGATCTCCTCGATCGCCTTGTAGATGACCGAGTAGTACCGGATCTCCACGCCCTCGCGGTTGGCCAGCTCGGTGGCCTTGCCCTCCGCGCGGACATTGAATCCGATGATGATCGCATCCGACGCCGCGGCCAGGTTGACGTTGGTCTCGGTGATGCCACCGACACCGCGGTCGATGACCCGCAGCGAGACCTCGTCGTCGATCTCGATCTGAAGGAGCGCCTCTTCGAGCGCCTCGACGGTACCCGAGTTGTCGCCCTTCAGGATCAGGTTGAGCTGACTGGTCTCCTTGAGCGCCGAATCCAGATCCTCGAGGCTGATCCGCTTGCGACTGCGTGCCGCCAGCGCATTGCGCTTGCGCGCATTGCGGCGGTCGGCGATCTGCCGGGCGATGCGGTCTTCTTCGACCACCAGGAGGTTGTCGCCCGCACCCGGAACCGAAGTGAAGCCGATCACCTGCACCGGACGCGACGGCAGCGCCTCTTCGACGTCGTCGCCGTGCTCGTCGACCATCCGACGGACGCGGCCGTATGCGTCGCCGGCGACGATCGAGTCGCCGACGCGCAGGGTGCCGCGCTGGATGAGGACGGTCGCGACCGGGCCGCGGCCGCGGTCGAGGTGCGCCTCGATGGCGACACCCTGAGCGTCCATGTCCGGGTTCGCCCGCAGATCGAGCGAGGCGTCGGCGGTCAGCAGGACCGCCTCCAGCAGCTGGTCGATGTTCAGCCCCTGCTTGGCCGAGATGTCGACGAACATGGTGTCGCCGCCGTACTCCTCGGGAACCAGGCCGTACTCGGTCAGCTGTCCGCGGATCTTGGCCGGGTCCGCGCCCTCCTTGTCGATCTTGTTGACCGCCACGACGATCGGCACGTCGGCCGCCTGCGCGTGGTTGACGGCTTCCACCGTCTGCGGCATGACGCCGTCGTCGGCCGCCACCACGAGGATCGCGATGTCGGTGGCCTTCGCACCGCGGGCACGCATGGCGGTGAACGCCTCGTGACCCGGGGTGTCGATGAAGGTGATCAACCGGTCCTCGTCGTTCAGGTGAGTGTTCACCTGGTACGCGCCGATGTGCTGCGTGATGCCGCCGGCCTCACCCGCGCCGACGTTCTCCTTGCGGATGGTGTCGAGCAGTCGGGTCTTGCCGTGGTCGACGTGACCCATGACGGTGACCACCGGCGGACGCTGCGCGAGGTCCTCTTCGCCGCCCTCGTCTTCGCCGTAGGTCAGGTCGAAGCTCTCCAGGAGCTCACGATCCTCGTCCTCCGGGCTCACGACCTGGACGACGTAGTTCATCTCGCCGCCGAGCAACTCCAGCGTCTCGTCGTTGACCGACTCGGTCGCGGTGACCATCTCGCCGAGGTTGAACAGCGCCTGGACCAGCGAAGCCGGGTTGGCGTTGATCTTGTCCGCGAAGTCCGAGAGCGAGGCGCCGCGAGCGAGGCGGATGACCTCGCCGTTGCCGTGAGGCAACCGGACGCCGCCGACCTCGGGTGCGCGCATCGAGTCGTACTCTTGCCGCTTCTGACGCTTCGACTTGCGTCCCTTGCGGGGTGCGCCGCCGGGGCGACCGAACGCTCCCGCGGTTCCGCCGCGGCCACGACCGCCGCCGCCACCGCC
>NZ_BANU01000014.1 GCF_000333035.1 Gordonia sihwensis NBRC 108236 | reverse complement strand
CGCTGGGTGCGCGCGGCGGCAGCGGCGTGCATCGCGGTCGCGGCCGCGGGCGGCGTCGTCACCTGGCGGGTCGTCGCCGACCACCGGCCGTCGGCGACGTCGACCTCGGGGACCTCGATGGACGACGTGCTCGCCGCACCCGACATGGAGAAGGCCACCGGTGCCGTCGGCGACGGCACGGTCAAGGCGATGTACGCACCGTCGCAGCGCGCCACCGTGGTGAGTGTTGAGAACCTGCCGCCGACCGACCACCGGACCGGATACCAGGTGTGGATCACCGTCGACGGGCGGAAGAAGTCGGCGGGCATGGTGCACGGTGCCGACACGTCGAGCGTCATCATGACCGACATGAGCCGGCCGGCCGACGTCTCGCTGTCGGTGGAGCCGATGACCGGTTCCCCGCAGCCGACCTCACCGATGGTGGTCCAGTTCCCGATTCCCTGAGATCTGTCCCGCGATCCAATCCCCGCCGCGCTCGGCGTCGAATCAATCGTGAACAGACCGGTCGAGAGGAATGGATCCGCGATGCTGACGATGATTCTGGTGGGGTTGGCCGGAGGTCTGGTGACCGGGGTGTCGCCGTGCGTGCTGCCGATGATTCCGATCATCTTCGTGACCGGCGGCGCTCAGACCGGGACTCGCGAGACGTCGGCGTCACCGGGCCGGGCGATCGCGATCATCGGCGGAATCGTGGTCAGCTTCAGTCTCATCACGCTGCTCGGGACTCTGGTGCTCGCCGCGCTGGGACTGCCGAGCGGACTGCTGCGATGGACCGGCATCGTCCTGCTGGTGTTGATCGGACTGGGCATGCTGATCCCGTCGGTGGCGCATGTGCTGGAGCGTCCGTTCGCGCGACTGCCCGGGTGGACGCCGAAGGGCCGAGGCGGGCGGGCCGCGCCCTTCCTTCTGGGCCTGGGACTGGGCACCCTGTACGTGCCGTGCGCCGGCCCGGTGCTCGCCGCGATCTCGGTGGCCGGCGCGACCGGCGACATCGGGTGGCGGACCGTGGTCCTGACCGTCTCGTTCGCCGTCGGCGCGGCACTGCCGCTGGCCGTGTTCGCGGTCGCGGGGGCGTCGCTGGCGAAGCGGCTGGCCGCGTACCGGCGGCGGCAGCGCACCTTCCGCGCGGTGGGAGGGGTGATCCTCATCGGGCTGGCGGTGGCACTCGTCTTCGACGCCCCGGCCCGGCTGCAGGCGGCGATTCCCTCGTACACCGCCTCGGTCGACCGTGCGCTGTCGCAGTCGGACGCGGTCAACCGCGCACTCGGACGGCAGACGGGCGGTGCCGCGGCGTGCACGGGCGGCGACGGGCTCGCCGACTGCGGCAGTGCGGCCGACTTCACCGGAGGCGGTCGCTGGTTCAACACGCCCGGCGGCGCCCCGCTGACGGTGGCCGGGCTCCGGGGCAAAGTGGTCCTCGTCGACTTCTGGACCTACTCGTGCATCAACTGCCTGCGCGACGGCCCGCACGTGCGCCAGTGGTGGGACGCGTACCGGACGTCGGGACTGGAGATCGTCGGAGTCCACACGCCGGAGTTCGCGTTCGAGAAGGACTCGGGCAATGTGGCCGCCGCGATCGGCGACGAACACATCGGCTATCCGGTGGTGCAGGACAACGACTACGCGATCTGGAACGCCTACGGCAACCGCTACTGGCCGGCGAAGTACCTGATCGACGCGCACGGCACCGTGCGTGCCGTCTCCTACGGTGAGGGCGGCTACGAGGAGATGGAACAGCGAATCCGCACTCTGCTCCACGAGGCCTCGCCCGAGCGTGCGCTGCCGGCACCGGTCAGCGGCGCCACCGTGAGTGCCGGCGACCTCGGCGGCGGACCGGCCTCCGGACCGATCTCGCCGGAGATGTACGTGTCGGCGTCGCGCTCGGAGGGCTCCTACGCGGGCGGTGCGCTGACTGTGGGACGCCGCACCTTCTCATTCGGCGCCGACTCGAAGCCCAGCACATACGCGCTAGCGGGCGAGTTCGACGTGACCGACGAATCGGTGCGCGCGGTCGACGCCGCCCGTATCCGCCTCGACAGCACCGCCTCATCGGTCAACGCGGTTCTCGGCGGCACCGGCCGCGCGGTCGTGCACACACCCGGAGCCCCGGACCGGACGATCGACGTCTCGGGCCCGCCGCGGCTGTACAACCTCGCCGACGACGGTTACCGCCACCGTGACACGACGATTGATCTGAGCGACGGACTCGAGGTCTACAGCTTCACCTTCGGCTGAATCCGGACCGACGGCCGCCCGCCTCGACCGTCATCGGGGCCGGTAGAAGCCCTCGAAGGTCTGGTCGGCGTTGGAGGTACGCAACGGCGTCACTCCGACCGGATCGCCGCCGGTCTCCACGAGCTGGCCGTTGCCGATGTACATGGCGACGTGCCCGGACCAGACGGCGAGGTCTCCCGGCTGCAGGTCGTCCTGTGACACGGCGAACCCCGCGGTGTCCTGGTCCTGGGCGAGCCGAGGCAGCTCCACTCCCGCCTGCCGGTAGGCCCACTGGGTGAAGCCGCTGCAGTCGAAGCCGTCGGTGGTGGTTCCGCCCCAGACGTACGGGGTGCCCTGGACGCTGAGCGCAGCGCGGACCGCGGTCGCGGCGCGCTCGTTCTCGGCGTACGACACGGAGCCGTCGGGGAGGGTGATCGGGATCCGTCCGCCGCCCGACGACGGAGCACCGGCCGACGGGGCACCGGAGACGGCCCGCGCCGTGCTCGGATCGGCCGCCGCCTGCCCCTCCAGGGCGGAGGCGTCGCGCGAGAGGTCGACCTGCGCTCGCTGCACCACGTGGACCCCGCGCGCCAGATGGCTCAGCGCGAGCGGGACCAGCGCGGCCAGCCCTGCGGGCGAGGCGATCGCCGGGACCGTCGCGGCAGTCGCGACGAACGATTCGACGAGAGCATTCAGTTCGGTGTTCGCCTCCTTCACCCGCCCGGCCGCGTGCTCGATGATGGACGTGATGTCGCTGCCGGCGGTGCCGATCGAGTCGTCGACGGCCGCCAGACGGCGTGATGCGGTCCCCGCGCGGTCGCCGCCCGCGCCGCGCCAGCCCGCTGCGGTGGCGGCGACGCTCCGGTCCGACAATGTCGAGGCCTCGGCCAGTGCGGACCCGGTGTCGGAGTACACCGCCGTCGCCCCGGGCGGGAGCACTCCGGTGCCGAGTGTCGCCACCAGCGCTTTGAGCGGCGCGATCAAGAGTTCGGCACTCATGCCGGCACCCCGGCGACGGCGTCGGCGTTGGTGCCGTCGCAACACTGGTAAGCGGTGCGGGCGGTGCTCGCGCAGTCGGCGGCCGACGCGTGGCGCGAGGCGAGAGCGTCGAGTCGGTCGGCCCGCGCCGCGCCCAGCCGTTCGAGCGCGGCCAGGAACTCGACGCCGATCAGCCCGAAAGTCGGTACCAGCGTGCTCGTGCCGGATCGCTCGGCCGCCGTGCGCGCACGGACGGCCTCTGCCGCTCCCGACTGGTTGGCGGCGACGGCGTGGACCGCGGCCGGATCGACGATGACCGGTGTGCCGGATTGGACGTTCATACCTAATTGGACGCACCCGGCCGCCGAACGGTTCCGCCGCCGTCGGCCACGGCGTGTCACCGACTGCCCGACATTACGATGAGCGAATGACCGACACCCCCTCGTCAGGCCTGCACGTCCGCATCGTCGATCACCCGCTGACCCGCGCGTGGCTGTCGGTTCTGCGCGACGAGGCCACCGACAACGCGGCCTTCCGGAACGCGCTCGCCCGACTGGCCCAGATGCTGGTCTACGAGGCCTTCGCGGATGCTCCGGAACGCCCGTTGCAGGTGCGGACTCCCGTCGGGGAGGCGTCGTGTAGCAGGCTCGCGTCCACGCCGCTGTTCGTTCCGGTCCTGCGCGCCGGTCTCGGCATGCTCGACGCCGCGCTCGCAGCGGTGCCCGAGGCCGGGATCGGTCTGGTCGGCGTGGCCCGCGACGAGACCACGGCCATGCCCACCGAGTACCTCGCATCGTTGCCGCAGGACCTCACCGGGCGTCCGGTGTGCGTGCTGGACCCGATGCTGGCGACCGGCGGCTCGCTGGCGCACACGCTGGATCTGCTCGTCGCACGCGGCGCCACCGATCTCACGGCGATCTGCGTGGTCGGGGCACCGGAGGGGCTCGACGCGCTGCGCGCGTGGGGCGGATCGCTGCGCCTGGTGATAGGTGCGGTCGACGAACGGCTCAACGAGGCCAAGTTCATCGTTCCCGGGCTCGGCGACGCGGGCGACCGCCAGTTCGGTCCGCGCTGAGCCCCCGGATCATCCCCGGGTCGCCGGGGGCAGTCGCCGCGGCCCCGGTCCCTGTTCGCCCAGGACATCCCCCGGATTGACGTACGGACACTCGGTGAGCGACAGGCAGCCGCAGCCGATGCAGTCGGCCAGATCGTCTCGCAGGGCCACCAGACCGGCGATGCGGCGGTCGAGGTCGGCCCGCCAGTCCTGAGCCAGCCGTGCCCAGTCCTGCCTGGTCGGCGGCTTCTCATGCGGGAGTGCGTCCAGTGCGGCCTTGATGCGGGCGAGCGGAATGCCGAGTGTCTGCGAGGCGCGGATGAAGGCGACCAGCCGCAGCGTGTCCCTGCGGTACTCCCGCCTGTTCCCGGCGGTGCGGCGGCTGGTGATGAGCCCGATCTGCTCGTAGTAGTGCAGCGTCGAGACGGCGACCCCCGCACGGTCTGCGACCTGTCCCGGTTTGAGCCACGCTCCGCGCGGCGAGCTCTCGGCCATCGGCCCTTTCCTTGACATCAAGTGCACTTGATGAAGTGCACTGTAAGTCATGAGCACCGAACGGGGCGATCTGCGATGAGCATGGAATCGGTCGCATGGGACGTCATGTACAAGTCGATGCACGCCGCCGACGCGAAATCGGCGCGGGCGGACCGGCGGGCGACACTGCGCCGGATCAGCGGTTTCGCGCGCCCGCACCGGCGGCGCATCATCACCTTCCTCCTGCTGTCGGTGGTGACCGCGGTACTCACCGTCGTCACGCCGCTCCTGGCCGGCCGGGTGGTCAACCTCATCGGATCCGGAGGCTCGGACGCCGGCCGGGAGATCGTGATGCTGGCGCTGTTGATCGCGGCGATCGCCGTCGCCGAGGCTGCGGCCTCGATCGGCACGCGGTGGCTGTCGTCGAACATCGGTGAGGGGCTGATCCTGGACCTGCGCCGAGCCGTGTTCGACCACGTCCAGCAGATGCCGGTCGCGTTCTTCACCCGAACCCGGACAGGGGCGCTCGTGAGCCGGCTCAACAACGACGTGATCGGCGCGCAGCGCGCCTTCAGTGACACCCTCTCGGGGGTGGTGTCGAATGTGGTGACCCTGCTGCTGACCCTGGGCGTGATGGTCGCGATCAGCTGGCAGATCACCGTGCTCGCCCTCATCCTGCTCCCGGTGTTCGTGGTGCCGGCGCGACGCATGGGCAGCCGGATGGCGGGGCTCGCGCGGGAGAGCGCGGATCACAACGCGCGGATGTCGACGCAGATGACCGAGCGTTTCTCCGCTCCCGGCGCCACGCTCGTGAAGCTCTTCGGGCGCCCGGAGATCGAATCGAAGGAGTTCGGCGACCGCGCCGACGCCGTTCGAGACATCGGAGTCCGCCAGGCGATGCTGCAGAGTTACTTCTACACCGCGCTGATGCTCGTCTCGGCACTCGCTCTGGCTCTGGTCTACGGTCTCGGCGGTTGGCTGGCGGTGCATCAGCATCTGTCCGCCGGAGCGGTGGTCTCACTGGCTCTGCTGCTCACCCGCATGTATGCGCCGCTGACCGCGCTGGCCAATGCGCGCGTGGAGGTGATGAGCGCGCTCGTCAGTTTCGAGCGAGTCTTCGAGGTGCTCGATCTGCGGCCGCTGATCGTGGACCGCCCCGGGGCCGAGACGGTACCCGACGCCGCGGACGGCGTCACGGTCCGGTTCGAGAACGTGTCATTCGGGTACCCGTCCGCGGACAAGGTGTCCCTGGCCTCGCTGGAGGAGGTGGCGCAACTGGACTCCCGCACCGGCGGCACGGTCCTGCACGAGGTCGACTTCGAGGTCCCCGCCGGCTCGATGGTCGCTCTCGTCGGGAGTTCGGGCGCGGGCAAGTCGACCGTCGCGTCGCTGGCCACCCGGCTCTACGACGTCGATGAGGGCGGCATCTCGCTCAACGGTGTGGACCTCCGCGACCTGCGGTCGGATGCGATCCACCGCACCGTCGGCCTGGTCACGCAGGACGGACACCTCTTCCACGACACCGTCGGCGCCAATCTGCGGCTGGCCCGGCCGGACGCCTCCGACGACGAACTCTGGGAGGCGTTGGCGCGGGCGCGTCTGGACGATCTGGTCCGCTCGCTGCCCAACGGTTTGGACACGGTGGTCGGCGAACGCGGCTACCGTCTCTCGGGCGGCGAACGCCAGCGGCTGACCATCGCGCGGCTGCTGCTCGCCCGACCGTCGGTGGTGATCCTCGACGAGGCCACCGCGCACCTGGACTCGACGTCGGAGGCCGCCGTCTCGGCGGCCCTCGCGGAGGCGCTGACGGGGCGGACGTCGCTGGTCATCGCTCACCGGCTCTCCACGGTCCGGGCGGCCGACGAGATCATCGTGCTCGAATCAGGCCGGGTGGTCGAGCGCGGCGACCACCGATCGCTGCTGGAACGCGGCGGCCGCTACGCCGAGCTCTACCGGACGCAGTTCGCGACCGGTCCGACTCCGAGCACCACGACCGCGAGCGGAGGAGCGGGCCGCTAGTCCACCCAGCTGGAGACCATCGGCTCCACGGTGAGCGTCGAGCCGTTCTCCCGGATCGTCAGCGAGCTGGGGGAGACCACGTAGTCGACGCTGCCGTTGGTCGCGACGAAGGTGTCGCCGCTGCGGGTCGGATACCCCACCTCGACCGTGTCACCGTCGGCCTCGCCCTTGTAGTAGTAGCGGCCGGTCTGTGCGCCCACCTGGCAGATGACGACGCGAGAGCGCTCGGTGTATCCGACGAACACCGCGTCGTCCTCTGAGGCGTTGCAGCGCGGCCCGGACAGGAAGCCCTGGCGGTCGGCGCCGGGGACGGTGACCGGACCGGAGCCCGGCGCGGTGGTCGGGATCGTCGGCGCGGTGGTGGTGGGCTGCGCGGTGACGGTGGGCGGCGTCGGAGTGCCGGTCGCGGTATGAGTGACGGTCGTCGGTGGACTCGACGACGAGACCGGGGCCGCGGTGTCCGACTTCTTCCCCTGTGAGTACAGGACGGCGGCGGCGATCCCGCCGATCAGCAGCACCACGCCGGCGATGATCGCGACCAGCACCGCCGGCGACGACCAGGGCGACTGGTTGCGGGGTGGCTGAGGACCGGTCGGGGGCCCGCCCTGCGAATACCCCGGATCCGGATACTGCGGATAGCTCATCGTCGGATCTCCTCCCCGCGACTACCGGCCGGAAGCTCGGCCAGGACGTCGTCCAACAGCTGCGACAGCTCGTGGTGCACGGTGCTGACGCTACCGTCCGCGACCGGCGCGCTCAGCTGTCCGTAGTACTTGAGTTTCGGTTCGGTTCCGCTCGGACGGGCGAAGACGCGCAGAGCGACGCCGTCCGGCCGCCGACCGGTCAGCTCCACACCGTCGGTTCGCAGGCCGTCGGTGCGTTCGGCGTAGTCGGCGGCCGTCACCGGGATGCCGGCGAGCGCCGCCGGCGGCGCGGTGCGCAGACCGGCCATGATCGCAGCGATCTCGGACGGATCGTCGAGCCGGAGCGACCGCGGTGCCGTCACGTGCACGCCGTTCTCAGCGTGCAGCGCGCCGAGTGCCGCGGCCAGCCCGCCGCGCCCGATCCAGGACGACGCGAGGAAGGCGGCGGCCACCGCCGCGCTGATTCCGTCCTTATCGCGGACGGCAGCCGGGTCGACGCAGTGCCCGAGCGCCTCCTCGTAGGCGTAGACGAGCGGTTCGCCCGCCCGAACGAGCCATTTGAACCCGGTGAGGGTGCGGCGGGCGTCGGCGCCGCGACGCAGCGCCGCGGCGTGCAGCAGCGTGCCTGAGACGATCGAGCTGGCGACCACCGGGCGGTCGCCGTGCGGCACCGCCGACTCGGCGACGGCGTCGAGGACCCAGGTGCCCAGCAGCGCCCCCGTCTCGTCGCCGGTGAGCATGCGCCAGCGGTCGCCGTCGCGGATGCCGACCGCGCAGCGATCGGCGTCCGGGTCGAGCGCGACCGCGAGATCGGCGTCCACGTCGTCGGCCAGTGCCAGCAGCAGATCGGTGGCGCCGGGCTCCTCGGGGTTCGGGAAAGCGACCGTGGGGAAGTCCGGATCGGGAGCGAACTGCTCGCCGACCACGTGCACGTCGGAGAATCCGCAGCGGGCGAGCGCCTCCACCGCGAGGTCGCCGCCGACGCCGTGCAACGGTGTCAACGCGATCCGCAGGGGCCGCGCGACCGCGTCCTCGAAGCGTGCGCAGATCCGCGCCAGGTAGTCGGCGCGCGCGGCGCGGGCTCGTCGGTCCGGAGCCACCGGTCTCCGGGGAATCTCCGCCGGTTCGGTCGCGGCGATCGCGGCCTCGATCTCCCGATCGGCGGGGCCCACCAACTGGGCGCCCGGGCACGGCGGATCGCCCAGGTACACCTTGTAGCCGTTGTCACGCGGCGGATTGTGCGAGGCGGTGATCATCACGCCGGCGGCGGCGCCGTGCACGCGGGTCGCGAAGGCCGTCACCGGCGTCGGCGCCGGGTCGGGCAGCGCGATCACGTCGAATCCCCTCGCGGCCAGGACCTCGCGCGTCGCCGCGGCGAACTCCTCCGAGCCGTTGCGGGCGTCGCGGCCCACGACGACGGGCGCTCCGGCGTGTCCGCGCGCGATCAGCCAGTCGGCCAGGCCCGCCGTCGCGCGGGTCACCGTGGTGACGTTCATCCCGTCGGGCCCCGGCGCCACGGGGCCCCGCAGACCGGCGGTTCCGAAGGTCAGCATCGGCTCACCGTTCGGCGAGCGCGCCGATGACCGCGCCGAGCAGCCGGCCCATCCGCTCGGCCGACTCGCGGCCCACGGCGAGGACCTCCGCGTGGTCGAGCGGCTCCCCGGTGATTCCCGCCGCGAGATTGGTGACCAGCGACAGTCCGAGGACGTCGAGGCCGGCCGCCCGGGCCGCGATCGTCTCGTGCACGGTGGACATCCCCACCAGGTCGGCCCCCATCACGCCGAGCATGCGGATCTCGGCGGGCGTCTCGTACTGGGGACCGGGCAGTCCCGCGTACACGCCTTCGCCCAGTTCGGGGTCGACGCGGCGGGCCGCCGCACGCAGCGCCGGGCTGTAGGCGTCGACCATGTTCACGAAGTGCGCGCCCTCCAACGGGGACCGGCCGGTGAGGTTGATCTGGTCGGCGATGAGCACGGGTCGGCCCACCTCGAGCCCGGGACGGATGCCGCCCGCCGCGTTCGTCAGGACGACGGTGTGCGCGCCGGCGGCGGCCGCGGTCCGTACCGGGTGCACCACGCGCGCCAGGGAATGGCCCTCGTAGGCGTGGATCCGGCCGAGCAGGACGAGCACGCGGGTGTCGCCGAGCTGAATCGACTCGACGGTGCCCGCGTGTCCCCGCGCGGACGGGGTCCCGAAGCCGGGGATGTCGGCCATCGGCAGTCGCGCGACCGGCGTGCCGAGCGCCGCCGCAGCCGGAGCCCACCCGGATCCCAGGACGACGGCCACGTCGTGGCGGGGACAGTCGGTAGCGGTGGCGATGACGGCGGCCGCGGCGGCTGCCGCGGCGTCATGATCGACGGTTGGATCCATGAGGCAACCGTAGTGTCTCACCCGTGCCTGCTCCTGCCGAGGTGTGCGGCGATAAGGTTTCTGCCATGCCGTACTTGACTCTCACCGAAGACGCCGCCGAGTTGTACCTGGGTACCGAGGGCATGGAACTGGACGAGGCGAATCCGGAGAACCGCTTCGGCCGTGAGTGGATGGCCCGGGTGTCGGAGCTGACCGATGAGGCCGTCGCAGCGAAGAAGCCGCTCATCATCAGCGCCACCGGCAAGTTCTTCACCAACGGCCTCGACACCGATTACATCTTCTCCGGTGCGGAGCCGCTGCCGGCGTATCTCGATGCCGTCCACGCCCTGTACGCGAAGGTGGTGACGGCCGCGACGCCGACGATCGCGGCGATCAACGGCCACGCGTTCGGCGCCGGAGCGATGCTCGCCCTCTGCGCCGACTACCGCATCATGCGCTCCGACCGCGGGTTCTGGTCGTTGCCGGAGGCGGCGCTGAACATGCCCTTCCCGCGCGGGATGGCGGGTCTGCTGCGCACGCGTGTTCCCGATGCGACCCTCACCGAGGCGATGCTGACCTCCCGCCGCTACGGTGCCGCCGACGCCGTCGCCGGCGGGATCGTCGACGAGGCGGTCGAGGCCGACCGCCTGCTCGACCGCGCCCGCGAGGTCGCCCGCGAGCGCGCGTCCTTCGCCGGCGACAACCTCGGTGCCGTCAAGCGCGCGCTGCGACTGCCGCTGTTGGAGGACCTCACAGCCCCGACCCCCGAGACACTGCTGTGAGTTCTCCCGTGATCGACGCCTGGCTCGCATCGAATCTCGGCCGCGTGGTGGCGTGGCGCCGGGAGATCCACGCCGAACCCGAGCTGTCGATGGCCGAGTTCGCGACCACGGCGAAGGTCGTGCAGATCCTGAGCGATGCGGGCCTGTCCCCGAAGATCCTGCCGAAGGGCACCGGGGTGGTCTGCGATCTGGGTCCGGCCGACAAGCCGCGCATCGGGCTCCGCGCCGACCTGGACGGGCTGCCGATCCCGGAGCAGACCGGACTTCCGTTCACCTCGCGGGTGGAGGGTGTCTCCCATTCCTGCGGGCACGACGCGCACGCGGCCATTCTGCTCGGCACCGGGCTGCTGCTGTCCGAGTTCGCCGAGACCGGCGGCGAACTGCCGTTCGGGGTCCGGCTCCTGTTCCAGGCGGCCGAGGAGGTGATGCCCGGCGGTGCGCTCGACGCGATCGACGCGGGAGTCACCGACGGGCTCACCAGGATCTTCGCGCTGCACTGCGATCCGCACCTGGCGGCCGGAACGGTCGGTCTGCGCGCGGGTGCGCTGACCTCCGCGGCCGATCGTGTGGAAGTGCATCTGCGCGGGCCCGGCGGGCACACCTCGCGTCCGCATCTGACCGCCGACCTCGTGTACGCGATGGGCACCGTCATCACCGGGCTCCCCGGACTGCTGTCGCGCCGGGTGGACCCGCGCTCGGGCACCGTGATGGCATGGGGTGCCGCGCATTCCGGTGACGCCCCCAACGCGATCCCGCAGGAGGGGCGCTTGCGCGGAACGGTCCGGACCGGCGACCGCGACGTGTGGCAGGACCTCGAGCCGCTGGTGCGGAGCATCATCGGCGAACTGGTGTCGCCGCTGGGAGTCACCTACGACTTGACCTATGTGCGCGGTGTGCCGCCGGTGGTCAACGACCCGCACAGTGTCGCGATGCTGCGCCGCAGCGTGGAGGCCATCGGTCCGGCGGCAGCGGTCGACACGCCGCAGTCGCCCGGCGGCGAGGACTTCGCGTGGTATCTGGAGTCGGTGCCCGGCGCCATGGCCAGGCTCGGAGTGTGGACCGGCGTCGGCCAGCAGTGCGATCTGCACCAGCCGAACTTCGACATCGATGAGCGCGCGCTCGGCGTGGGCGTCGCGACGCTCGCGGGAGTCGTGCTCTCCGGAGAGCTGGACTGAGCGGCCGAAAAATTTTGGCTCCCGCAACGGCCTCTCAGACCGCTCCGGGAGCCAAAATTCTTCCCGACCGCGGTCAGCCTTCGTTGTCCATCGGCTCCGCGGGCCCGGGACCCACGTTGCGCGCCTCGTGCAGGCGCAGCCGCTCGACGTAGTCCGCGGGCGCGCCGGCGATCTCGGCCGCATCGGCCATCACGCCGAGATACCGCGCGGACGGCAGACCGCCCTCGTAGCCGTCGATGACGTACAGCCACGCCAGTACCGGTCCGTCGGCGGTGTCGACTCGCGCGCGGATCTTGCGGTGCACGCCGAGTTCGGTGCCCTCCCAGCGGTCGAGGTTCTTCTCGTCCTCTGCGGTGACGTCGTAGAGCACCACGAATACGCGCGCGTCGGGATTGTCGCGGTCCTCGGTCACGGTGGCGAGCGAACCCTCCCAACCGATGTCGTCGCCCGCGAAGGTCAGCCGCCAGCCGTTGAGCCATCCGGTCGAGGCCATCGGCGAGTGCGGAGCCCGCTCCAGCATCTGGGCAGGGTCCATGTTCGACGCGTAGGCGGCATAGATCGGCACGTCGCCAGCCTATTCGGTCGGTGGCCGATGAGGGAACACCGGCCGGTCCGGGCGGCGCGCGCAGCAGCCAGGGGATAAGTTTGTTCACGGAGTCCAGAGTCGTGTCTAAGGAGTGTGCACAGTGGCGAAGATCGTGATCATCGGTGGTGGGCCGGCCGGCTACGAGGCGGCCCTGACCGGTGCGGCCTACGGCGCGGAGATCACGGTCATCGATTCGGACGGGATCGGCGGCGCGTGCGTGCTGTGGGACTGCGTTCCGTCGAAGACGTTCATCGCGTCCACCGGAATCCGCACCGAGGTGCGCCGTGCCGTGGACCTCGGCATCAACATCGCCACCGACCAGGCGATGGTGACCCTGCCGCAGATCCACCAGCGGGTGAAGGATCTGGCCTTCGCGCAGTCGGCCGACATCCGTTCGCGTCTCATCAGCGAGGGCGTGACGATCGTCAATGGAACCGCACGGCTCGGTCGGACGGGAACCGGAATCGGAGCGCACGAAGTGGTGGCGACGCTCGCCGACGGCACCACCGAGACCTACGAGAGCGACGTGGTGCTCATCGCCACCGGGGCGTCGCCGCGGATCCTGCCGACGGCGCAGCCGGACGGGGAGCGGATTCTCAACTGGCGCCAGCTCTACGACCTGGCCGAGCTGCCCGAGCATCTGGTGATCGTCGGATCGGGTGTCACCGGCGCCGAGTTCGCTCACGCGTACACCGAGCTGGGCGTGAAGGTGACGCTGGTGTCGAGCCGGGACCGCGTGCTTCCGCACGAGGACGAGGATGCCGCGCGCGTCCTGGAGGAGGCCTTCTCCGAGCGCGGAGTGACCCTCATCAAGTACGCGCGCGCCGACCGGGTGACGCGCGATGAGGACTCCGCCACCGTGCACCTCGCGGACGGCAAGGAGGTGACGGGCACCCACGTGCTGATGACGGTCGGTTCGGTCCCCAACACCGGTTCGCTGAACCTGGAGGAGGCGGGCGTGGTGACCGATCGGGGCGGGTACATCACCGTCGACCGGGTCTCCCGCACATCGGCGCCCGGCGTGTACGCCGCCGGCGACTGCACGGGGGTGCTGCCGCTCGCCTCGGTGGCCGCCATGCAGGGACGCATCGCCATGTACCACGCGCTCGGCGAGGGCGTGAGCCCGATCCGGCTCAAGACGGTGGCGTCGGCCATCTTCACCCGGCCCGAGATCGCCAACGTCGGTGTCTCGCAGAAGGCCATCGACGCGGGGGAGTACCCGGCGCGCACCGTGATGCTGCCGCTGTCGACCAATCCGCGCGCCAAGATGAGCGGTCTGCGCCGCGGCTTCGTCAAGATCTTCTGCCGCCCGGCGACCGGCGTGGTGATCGGCGGCGTGGTGGTCGCGCCCAACGCTTCGGAGCTGATTCTGCCGATCGCGATCGCCGTGGAGAACAAGTTGCAGGTCTCGGAGATCGCACAGACGTTCTCGGTGTACCCGTCCCTGTCGGGATCGATCACCGAGGCCGCCCGCCAGCTCGTCCGGCACGACGATCTGGATTGAGCACCTGGCGGGAACTGCTGGGGCGCGACAACCGCGCGCCGATGGTGGTGATGGCGGGCGGCGTGGCGCTGTTCGCGATCAACGTCTACCTGACCACCTCGCTGCTGCCCAGTGCGGTCGCCGACATCGGCGGTCAGGACCTGTACGCCTGGACGATGACCGTCTTCCTGGTGGTCTCGGTGATCTCGTCGATGTTGGTGAGCCGCTGGCTGGCCGGGCTCGGGGCCAGGCGGTCGTACGTGTGGGCCTTCGCGCTGTTCGCTGCGGGCACGGTGGTCGCCGGCGCGTCGCCGACCATGACCGTGATGCTGGTGGGCCGGGCCCTGCAGGGATTCGGGGCCGGTCTCCTCGGCGGCCTGGGCTTCGCGGTGGTGCGGTTGGTGCTGGCTCCTCATCTGTGGCAGCGGTCCATCGCCCTGATGTCGGCGATGTGGGGAGTCGGCAACTTCGTCGGACCCGTGGTCGGCGGATTCTTCGCCCAGATCCACTTCTGGCGTGGGGCATTCGGCCTGCTCACCCTCCTGGCGCTGGCGCTGATCGCGATGACGCTTCGGGCGCTTCCCGTACGGCGCACATCCGGTGAACCGGCCGCCGCGGTTCCGTGGATGTCGCTGGCGTTGCTGACGACGGCGGTCGGAGCGATCAGCGTGGCCTCGCTGGTGCACGGGATCGCGACGTGGACGCTGCTGGCCTTCGCCGTGCTGGCGGGCCTGGGCTTCGTGGGCTGGGAGCGGCGGGCGAGTTCCCGAGTGCTGCCGGAGACGACCTATCGGGGCCGGTCGCCGCTGCGATGGATCTACCTGGCGATCCTGGTTCTCGCCGCGGTGTCGACGGTGGAGACCTTCCTGCCGCTGTTCGGGCAGCGGATCGGCGGGCTCGGGCCGCTCGCCGCCGGTTTCCTCGGAGCGGCACTGTCCTGGGGATGGACGGTCGCCTCGATCTCTGCGAGCGGAATCGAGAGCGAGCGCGGGCGGCGAGCGGTCCGGATCTGCGGTCCGCTCCTGCTGGGGTCGGGGCTGATCCTGTACGGCCTGCTGCAGATGCGCGACCCCTCGCCCGGCGTGATCGTGGCGTGGTACGCGGTGCTGTTCGTCGGCGGCTGCGGCATCGGCATGGCGATGGCGCACTGGTTCACCGCGGGTCTGCGGGTCACCGATGACGAAGCGGAGGCCGCCCAGGCGTCGGCGGGACTGAACACCAGCCAGCTGATCGCGAACGCCTGCGGCTCGGCGCTGGCGGGTCTGCTGGTGGCTCTGGGCGGCCCCGACATCGTGGGATCGGCCAGGGTCCTCAGCTTCGGTTTCGCCGCGTTGGCCTTCTGCGGCATCGCGGTCGCGCTGCGGGAGTTCGCCGTCGACCGCCGCATGCGCGAGCCCGATTCGCCTACGCGGCGAGGAGGTCGTCGATCTGGTTGATCGCCGCCGAGGCTCCCTCGATGATGCCCATCTCCAAGACCTTCTGGAGGTTCTCGGCGCTCTCGTAGGTGGAGGTGAAGACAGCGCGCGTGCCGCTGTCTGTGGCCTCGAAGACGTAGCGGTTCTGCGACACCGGCATGCCGTCGAGCGGCTTGAGTTCGGCATCGGCGAAACCGTCCTCGAAGGTGAACGACGACATCGGGTCGATTGTCTCGAAGCGCCACCAGCCCCCGAACTTCTCACCTTCGGGACTGGTCATGTAGTAGGTGGCGCGTCCGCCGCGAGTGAAGTCGTGCTCGACGAAGGTCGCCGGGTACTCGGGCGGTCCCCACACCTTCTCGAGTCGGCGTGGGTTCTCGTACACCTCCCAGACGCGCTCCACAGGCGCGGCGAATTCGGCGGTGATGGTCAGGGTGAGAGCGTCCGTGTCGGTCTGGACGTCGATGACAGGCATGGCTGGTCCTCAGGGTCGATGGTCTCGTGGGATGTCAGAGGGATCGGTGGTGTCGGTCGTCGGGGCCGGGGATGCGGCGAGCAAGTCGTCGACGCGGGCGATGCGGCCCCGCCAGATCTGTTCGATGTCGGAGAGCATCGCCGACACCGAGCGCACAGCGTTCACGTCGCCGGACGCCATCTGCTGGCGGCCCGCACGGCGTTTCACCAGCAGACCGGCCCGTTCGAGGACGGCGACGTGCTTCTGTACCGCGGCGAAGCTCATGTCGTACTTCTCCGCCAACGCGGTGACCGAGTGCTCGCCGGCCAGCACCCGCCGGAGGATGTCCCGCCGTGTGCGGTCGGAGAGGGCGTGGAACAGCGCGTCAGCGCGGTCCTCGTCGTCCTCGGTCACCTCTCAAACATACAACTAATCGGTTGTATGTCAATGGCTCATGCCAGATCGAAACTGTGCGTCACCGCGCGGTTCCAGCCCTCGAAAAGCCGTGTGCGGTCGGACTCCGACATCCGCGGTTCCCACCGCCCGCCGCGCGCCCAGTTGTCGCGGATCTCATCGGTGCTCGACCAATAGCCGACGGCGAGGCCGGCCGCGTATGCGGCGCCCAGCGCGGTGGTCTCGTTCACCACCGGCCGCACCACGGGGACATCCAGGATGTCCGACTGGAACTGCATCAACAGCTCGTTGACGACCATGCCGCCGTCCACCTTCAGCGTCTGCAGGTGCACGCCCGAGTCGGCCTGCATCGCCTCGATCACCTCGCGCGTCTGGTACGCGGAGGCCTCCAGGACGGCGCGTGCGATGTGCGTGCGGTCGGCGAACCGCGTGAGCCCGACGATCACGCCGCGCGCATCCGGTCGCCAGCGGGGCGCGAACAGCCCGGAGAACGCCGGGACGAAGTAGACGCCCCCGTTGTCGTCGGCTCGGCGGGCCAACTCCTCCACCTGGGCGGCCGTGTCGATGATCCCGAGGTTGTCGCGCAGCCATTGGACCAGGGAGCCGGTGACCGCGATCGATCCCTCCAGCGCATAGCGTGCCGGCTCATCGCCCAGTCGATAGCAGACGGTGCTCAGCAGGCCGTGTTTGCTGAGCACTGCCTCGGTGCCGGTGTTGAGCAGCAGGAAGTTGCCGGTGCCGTAGGTGTTCTTCGCCTCGCCGGGTTCCAGGCACGCCTGGCCGAACATCGCGGCCTGCTGGTCGCCCAGGATTCCGCCCAGCGGCACATCGGGGAGGGAGCCCGAGGTCCGCAGGCTCCCGATCACACCGGAGCTCGACCGGATCTCGGGAAGCATCGACACCGGGATGCGCAGGTCCGCGCAGATCTCCGGATCCCATTGCAGCGTATGCAGATCCATCAGCATGGTGCGGGACGCATTCGTCACGTCGGTGACGTGCAGACCGCCGTCGACGCCGCCGGTCATGTTCCACGCCAGCCAGCTGTCCATCGTTCCGAACAGCAGGTCGCCGGCCTCGGCGCGATCGCGGGCGCCCTCGACGTTGTCGAGGATCCACGCGACCTTCGGGCCGGCGAAATACGTCGACAGCGGCAGCCCGGTCCGTTCGCGATAGCGGTCGACGCCGTGCTCGCCCGCGAGTTCCTCGCACAGTGCATCGGTGCGGGTGTCCTGCCAGACGATCGCGTTGTGGATCGGAGTGCCGGTGTGCCGATCCCAGACGACGGTGGTCTCACGCTGATTGGTGATCCCGCATGCCACGATGTTCCCCGGATGCAACTGCGCCGCCGCCAGCGCGGCGGCGGCCACGCGACGGGTGTTGCGCCAGATCTCCATCGGGTCGTGCTCCACCCAGCCGGCGCGGGGAAAGATCTGTCTGTGCTCCACCTGCTCACTCATCACCACAGATCCCTTGCGGTCGAAGATCATCGCCCGGGTGGACGTGGTTCCCTGATCGATTGCGGCGACGTACTGAGCATCCGATTTCACGCCGTCAAGTCTGGCATGACGGCCGGTTACCCTCGGGTAGTCTTGCGAAATATGGAGAGCGAGTTCAATCCGGATCGGCCCGCCGACCTCAGCCCCGCCTATCGCGACGAGGCCTGGCGCAGACTGGGCTCTGAACAGTTCGACATCGTGGTCGTCGGCGGCGGAGTGGTCGGCGTCGGTGCGGCGCTCGACGCGGCCACTCGCGGTCTTCGTGTGGCGCTCGTGGAGGCGCGCGACATCGCGTCCGGCACCTCGAGCCGCTCGTCGAAGATGTTCCACGGCGGGCTCCGCTACTTGGAGCAGTTCGAGTTCGGCCTGGTTCGGGAGGCGCTGCGTGAGCGCGAGCTGTCGCTGCGCCTGCTCGCTCCGCATCTGGTGAAGCCGCTGCCCTTCCTCGCTCCGCTCACGCGCCGCTTCTGGGAGCGCCCGTACATGGCCGCCGGCCTCTTCCTCTACGACCGGATGGGCGGCGCCAAATCGGTTCCGGGACAACGGCATGTGTCGCGGTCGGGTGCGCTGCGCGTGGCGCCGAGCCTCAAGCGCGATTCGCTGATCGGCGGTATCCGGTACTACGACACGGTCGTCGACGATGCCCGTCACAGCCTCACCCTCGCCCGCACCGCGTCGCAGTACGGTGCGGTGATCCGGACCTCGACGCAGGCCGTCGGCTTCCTCACCGAGTCCGATCGGGTGATGGGCGTGAAGGTCCGCGATTCGGAGACGGGGGAGACCACCGAGGTGCGCGGGCACTGCGTCATCAACGCGGCCGGCGTGTGGACCGACGAGGTGCAGGCGCTCTCGAAGCAGCGCGGTCACTTCAAGGTGCGTGCGTCCAAGGGAGTGCACATCGTGGTCCCGCGCGACCGGATCGTCTCGGAGACCGCGATCATCCTGCGGACGGCCAGTTCGGTGCTCTTCGTGATCCCGTGGGAGACGCACTGGATCATCGGCACCACCGACACCGACTGGAACCTCGACCTCGCGCACCCCGCCGCCACGCGCAAAGACATCGACTACCTCCTCGACCGGGTGAACCAGGAACTGGTGACCCCGCTGACGCACGACGACATCGAAGGTGTGTACGCCGGGCTGCGACCACTGCTCGCCGGTGAGGACGACGAGACCTCCAAACTCTCGCGCGAGCATGCGGTGGCCGTCGTCGCGCCCGGCCTGGTGTCGATCGCGGGCGGCAAGTACACCACCTACCGGGTGATGGGGGCCGACGCCGTGGACGCCTGCAACGATTACATCCCCACCCGTGTCGCACCGTCGATCACCGAGCGGGTGCCGCTGGTGGGGGCCGACGGCTACTTCGCATTGATCAACCAGTGCGAGCACCTGGGCCAGCGGTTCGGCCTGCATCCCTACCGGATTCGCCGGCTGCTGAACCGCTACGGCTCACTGCTCGACGACGTTCTGTACTACGCCGACGCCGATGAATCGCTGCTGCAGCCGCTACAGGCGGCACCGCAGTACCTGCGGGTCGAGATCGTCTACGCGGTGTGGGCCGAGGGCGCACTCCACCTGGAGGACGTGCTCGCCCGTCGCACGCGGATCGCGATCGAGTACAGCCACCGCGGAGTCGACTGCGCGCAGGAGGTGGCCGAGCTGATCGCCCCGATCCTGGGATGGGACGAGACGAGGGTCGCCACCGAGGTGGCGACGTACAAGGCGCGGGTGGACGCCGAGATCGCCTCGCAGCGCCAGCCCGACGACGCCTCCGCCGATGCACTGCGTGCCGCGGCACCGGAGGCGCGCCGCGAGATCCTCGAACCGGTTCCCGTTCCGGATTAGCGGCGAATCCGACTCACGTCGCCCGGCTCACAGACCAAGTGCCCTGTACAGCCCGGGCGGTCGTGGGCCAGACTGGGGCCATGAGTACGGAGCCGGTGGAGAACCTGAGCAACGAACAGTCGTGGGAACTGCTGGAGGGCAGCGTCCTCGGCAGGCTGGCGGTCTGCGTCGACGGGCAGCCGGACGTGTTCCCGGTGAACATCTACGTGTCGAACGGCAAGATCCTGTTCCGGACCTCGGAGGGCACCAAGCTGGCGGAGCTCGCCGTCAACGACCGAGCAGTGATCGAGGTGGACGCCTTCACCAGCCGGATCGGGTGGAGCGTGGTGGCCAAGGGGCGGGCCCGCATCCTCCGAGACTCCGCGGAGATCGAAGCGGCCGACCAGACCCCGCTCAACCCCTGGATTCCCACGGTGCGGACGACATACGTGGAGATCGCCGTGGAGGAGATCACCGGCAGGCGGTTCGTCTTCGGGCCCGAGCCCGACCACGAGATCCGCTGATCCGGTTCACCCGGCCGACTCGGCGGCGAAGGCGCCCTCGGTGATGATCGCCTCGGTGTCGAGTGGGCGTGTCACCGACCAGGTCTCGGTGAAGACGCACTTCGACATCTTCCATTCGCCGTTTTCGACGACGTACTCGTCGTCGTATTCGCCGGTGGCGATCGTCTCGGTACGGTCCGACAGGTTGAGCTGTCGGAATCGCAGCGTCCACCGGCCGGTCGCAGACGCCTCACCGGTGAGCCGGATCTCCGGGTGCATCCCGTGATGCATGTCGAGGATGACGTGGTGACCGTCCACTTCGTGCAGTGCCACCTGAGTGAAGATCCGCGCCATCGGCTCGACGTCGTCGAACGCGCCGAGGCGGCCGTAATCGATCCGGGCGCCGGAGGCGATGAAGGCGTCACGGAATCCGCGGGGATCCTTGGCGTCACAGGCGCGCCAATAGCGGTACTTGAGTTCCTTGATCGCTTCGATCTTCTCGAGTGCGGTCACGCGCTGTTCGATGTCCATTCGTCCTCCTGACGTCGCGATGGGGGTCGACGCCCGGGTCGACCGGCCTTGCGCCCGACCCTAGGGGTTCGATGCATCCGCGTCACCGTGTCTGGCATCGCGGGCACACATAGATGCTGCGCTCGGCCGGCGGCTCGCCCAGCATCCCGCGTTCGACGGCGGTACCGCATCTGCGGCACGGACGACGGTCGCGGCCGTACACCCACAGTTCCCGGCCGCGGCCGGTGGCGCCCGTGGTGACGCGGGTGACGCGCAGGCGGTTGGCCGTCAACAGTCGGTGCGCGAGGTCTACCAGTGGCGGCAGGTCGACCGCGGCCGTCGGTGTGGCCGGGTGGACGCGCCGCATGAAGCAGAGTTCGCTGCGATACACGTTGCCGACACCCGCCAGACTGCGCTGGTCGAGGAGAGCGATGCCGATCGGGGTATCGGGGGCGGCGGCCAGATTCTCGACGGCGCGAGCCGCATCCCAATCGTCGCCGAGCAGGTCCGGGCCGAGATGGGCGACCGCGGGGCCGGGATCGGCGAGCAGTTCCAGGACGCCGAGATCGAAGCCGACGGCCTCGATGTCTCCGGCACGCAGCACCACACGTGCGGTGTGCCACGGCCGGCGCCACTTCGCACCGATGGTGTGCACATCCCACAGGCCCTCCATCATCAGATGCGAGTGGATCGAGACCGGGATGCCCGAGGGACGCAGCAGGTCGATGAACAAGTGCTTTCCCACCGACCGCACGGACTCGACGCGCGCACCGGACAGGTCGGTGGTGGCGTAGCGAGGTATTCGGAAGTCGCTGTCGCTCAGGGTTTTTCCGGCAAGCGCGGTGCGGAGGCGATGCACTGCACGGAACACGGTGTCGCCTTCGGGCACCGCTACCGGCTCCTCGGGTCGTAGTTCATCCGCAGTCCCCGGGGCGTGGTCGCGAAGCCGGAGGCGACCAGTCGCTCACCCAGCGATGTGCGGCGTACCGGCTCGCCGTCGACCTGATCGATGTGAATGCGCGGCACCGCCCCGGTGGTGACCGCGTGCGACAGCGCCGCCGCGGCCGCCTCGAGGAGCTCGGTCTCGGCGGTGAAGGTGAGCACCGTCTTTCCGCCGCGCTCGATGAACACCGCGGCGCGTCCGCCCACCAGGATCACGACCGCTCCCGGCTTCCGGCCGGGCCGATGCCCCGATTCGACGGCTCGCTCGGGCCAGTCGAGGGCCGCGCCGTACGGATTCGCCGGATCGGTGGCCGCGAGCACCACCGCCGCGCACCGTTCCTCGCGTGAGACGACAGTCGACTCGCGCAGGATGTCGACGGTGTGGCCGGCGGCGAACTGCGCGCCTCCCAGCCCGTCGATGTAGTACCCGCGCCGCACCTGGCCGTTGTCCTCGAAGACGCCGAGCGCCTTGTAGATTCGCGCGAATCCGCCCTCGGTCGATTCGGCGGTCACGGCTCCCTTCGTCACCACGCCGTAGCGGTCGAGAAGCACGTCGCAGGTGGCAGCGGCAGCAGTGGTCGGATCGACGGGGATGCGACGGATCACCGACCATCGCCCCCCGACCGTGGGCGGCGTGGCTGCCGTACCCGCAGCACCCGCCAGATACTGCGACGACAGCCGTGCGGCGCGCAGACGCGGCGGCCGACCGCGAGTCCGGTGGGCGGAGGTGGCCGACGATCGTGCGCTGCGCGGCGGGTTCAGCGCGGCGCGGACCACCGAGAACGAGTCGTTCGTGATGATTCCGGCCCACACGAGATCCCACAGCAGGTCGGGCAGTTCACCGTCGGGGATCGCGTGTTCTGCGCTGTTCAGCGCGTCGGACAGTTCGCGGAAGCGCAGGGCCCCGCCCCGGTCGAGAGCGGTCCGGACCGCTTCCTGAGCGGGAGTCGGTTCGGCGTCCTCGGCGGGCCGGAGGGTGAGTGCGGCGGCGTCGGCCAGATGCAGGGCCACCCAGCCGTCGGCCCCGCCGATGGCCCCGTGTCCGGACCAGATCACCTCGCCGGAGGCGGTCAGCTCATCGAGCATCGACGGCCGGTAGTCCTCCACCCGCGCCGGCAGCACCAGCGTCTCCCACGCCGACGCCGGTATCGGCTGTCCGGCGAGCTGTTCGACGACGGCCGCGACGCCGGCGGCGCCGCGCAGCCGTGACTTCCCGGTGACGTGCTGCCAGCCGAGCAGGAATCGGGTGTACGCCTCGGCGCTGACCGGCTCCACTTCGGCGCGCCCGGCCGCCAGCGATCCGCGGCGGAGCTGGGTGAGGACGTCGGAATGGCACCACTGGCTCGGGGTGCGGCCGGTCTGCGGTTCGGGCGGGAGCGGAATGAACTCGCCCTCGATCACAGTTCGTCGCGCCGCGAGCTCTTCGAGGGTCCGCGTCACCACCGCGGGTGCCATGCCGAGAGCTTCCGCGACATCGGCGGTGGTGAACGGTCCGTGGGTGCGGGCATAACGGTGCACCAGGTCGGCCAGGGGATCGGCGACAGCCTGCAGATAGGCGACCGGGACGCCCAGCGGCAGCGGTATGCCGAGGCCGTCGCGGAGTCGCGCTGCGTCGTCGACCGAGGCCAGAGCGGTCGCGCCGCGGAAGGGCACCTCGATCAAGCGGCCGTCGGCGAGGAGTCGCTCGAGCACCTCGTCGAGCGGAACGGCGAGTGGGTCGTCGCCCCGGTAGCGTTCGGCGATCTGTCGGGGTGTGCACGGTCCCAGCCACCGCAGCAGGTCCACCACATCTTGATCGTCGCGCGCACGCCGTTCCGGAGCCGTCCGCTGGAGCCGCGCGACGACCTCCGTGATCACTGCGGGATCGAGCAACTCACGTAGGTCGACGCGGCCGAGGAGCTGGGCGAGCAAAGCGGTGTCGAGGGACAGCGCGGTCGCCCGGCGTTCGGCGAGCGGGGCGTCGTCGTCATAGATGAATGAGCCGACGTAGCCGAGCAGCATCGAGGCCGCGAAGGGCGACGGGGTGGACGTTTCGACCTCGGTGATCCGCATCCTGCGCTGCATGATGCGGGTGAGGACGTCCACCAGCGAGGGCAGGTCGTAGACGTCGGAGAGACATTCGCGGACCGTCTCGAGAATGATCGGGAAGTCGCCGAAACGCGACGCCACCGCCAGCAGTTGGGCGCTGCGCTGCCGCTGTTGCCACAGCGGGGCGCGTTTTCCGGGATCACGGCGCGGAAGCAGCAGCGCCCGCCCGGCGCACTCGCGGAACCGCGACGCGAACAGCGACGAATCGGCCAGCGCGCGTGTGACGTCCGCTTCGATGTGCTCGGGGTCGAGGAGGAAGACGTCGGCTCCCGGCGGATCGTCATCGGTGTCGGGGAGGCGCACGATGATGCCGTCGTCGGTGGCAGTGGTGGCCCCGTCGATGCCGAGACGTGCCGAGAGCTGCGCGGCCACGGCACCGGCCCACGGTGCGTGGACCCGCAGGCCGTAGGGGGAGTGCAGCACCAGCCGCCAGTCGCCGAGCTCGTCGCGGAAGCGTTCCAGTACGAGGGTGCGGTCGGTCGGGAGCACGCCGGTGGCATCGCGCTGCTGGGCGATCAGCGCCGACAGGTTGCGCTCTGCGTTGGCGCTGAGCCCGAGTTCGGCGGCGAGTGCGGCGAGCTTCTCCGCATCGCCTGCGATCCCGATGAACTCACCGATCGCCGCACCGAGTTCGGCCGGACGACCGACGGCGTCGCCGATCCAGAACGGCAGCCTCCCCGGCATGCCGAACGCGGGCGAGACCAGCACCCGATCGTGTGTGATCTCCTCGATTCGCCAGCTCGACGCGCCGAGGGCGAACACGTCGCCGACCCGTGACTCGTAGACCATCTCCTCGTCGAGCTCTCCGACCCGGCGGGGCTGGCTGCTTTCCGCGCGGTCGGTCCCACCCACGAGGAAGACGCCGAACAGCCCGCGGTCGGGGATGGTTCCGCCGGAGGTGACCGCCAGGCGCAGGGTGCCGCGCCGGGCGGTGAGCCGCCCGGCTGCGCGGTCGTAGTCCACCCTCGGGCGCAGTTCGGCGAATTCGTCGGACGGGTACCGGCCGGAGATCAGATCGAGGACGGCGTCGTACACGTCGCGGGTGAGGGTCCGATACGGCATCGCGCGCCGGACGGTCGCGTACCATTCGTCGACGTCGAGATCGTCGACGGCGGTGGCCGCGATGGTCTGCTGGGCGAGGATGTCGAGCGGGTTTGCCGGGACCGAGAGCGCCTCGATGCGGCCGGCGAGCATTCGCTGCGCCACCACCGTGCAGTGGATCAGGTCGGTGCGGTGCTTCGGAAACAGCACGCCGCGACTCACCTCGCCGACCTGGTGTCCGGCGCGGCCGATGCGCTGCAGCCCGGCCGCGACGGACGGTGGGGCCTCCACCTGGATCACGAGGTCGACGGCACCCATGTCGATGCCGAGTTCCAGTGAGCTCGTTGCGACCACGCACCGGAGCGTGCCGGATTTCAGATCGTCCTCGATCTGTGCACGCTGCTCTTTGCTCACCGAGCCGTGGTGGGCGCGGGCGAGGACGGCAGGCGCGCCCGCCGTGTCTCCACTGGCCGAGACGTAGGCGGGCATCCCGCCGGGCACTGTCGGGTTCGGTCGGTCCGGGTCGAACTCGATGCCCGCGCGTTCGGCGGCGATCTCGTTCAGCCGGGCGGTCAGACGTTCGGCGAGACGACGAGAGTTCGCGAAGACGATCGTCGAGCGATTCTCCTCGATGCGGTCGACGATCGCCGACTCCACGTGGGGCCAGAGGGAACCGGCGGTCGGGGAGAAGGCGTCGTCGAGATCGTCCGTCCCGGTGTCCGGCGGCGGGATGGCGGTCATGTCCTCCACCGGCACGTCCACGGAGAGGTCGAAGGTCTTCGCCGCAGGCGGCTTCACGACGGTGCAGTCGCCCTCGCCCGCCAGGAACTCGCCGACGAGTTCCTCGGGCCGCACGGTCGCTGACAGCCCGATGCGCTGCGCGGGCCGCTCGAGCAGCGCATCGAGCCGTTCGAGCGAGAGCGCCAGGTGCGTGCCCCGCTTGGTCGCTGCGACGGCGTGCACCTCGTCGACGATCACCGTCGTCACCGTGGCGAGGGTCTCGCGCACCGAGGAGGTCAGCATCAGGTAGAGCGATTCGGGCGTGGTGATCAGGATGTCGGGCGGATGGGTCTGCAGCCGTCGGCGGTCGGCCGCCGAGGTGTCCCCGGACCGGACTCCGACCGTGATCGACGGTGCGTCGAGTCCCATGATCTGCGCCGCGTGCGCGATGCCCACCAGTGGTGCCGACAGGTTCCGCTCCACGTCGACGGCGAGTGCCTTGAGCGGTGAGATGTAGAGGATCCGGACACCCGGAGCGGTGCCCGCACTGCCGCCGGTCGCGGCGTCGATCCGCTCGCGGTACAGCGAGTCGATGGCCCACAGGAAGGCTGCGAGGGTCTTGCCCGACCCGGTCGGAGCCACGACGAGGGTGTTCTCGCCGCGGGCGATCGCCGTCCACGCACCGGATTGGGCTCGGGTCGGCGCGCCGAACGCGTCGCTGAACCACCGCTGCGTGGCCGGATGCATGCTCCGAAGGATCTGACTGCCCGATGCCACACTCCCATTCAAGCGCACACCTGTGACACTCAGCGGATTGCGGCCGGCGGTACACTCAGCGGGCCGATGCGGTTAACCCGGTGCGAATCCGGGGCGGTCGCGCCACTGTGAGCGGTCCGCCGACGACGCCGTCGGACTGCGAGCCAGACAGTCGCATCGGTGTGAACAATGCCGACCCCGGGCGCGTGATCCGGGAGAACAGGACGTCGACGATGACCGCATCCACCGCAACGCAGGGCGTACGTTCCCTCGCCGTGCCGAACCTCTCCGCCGCGAGCGCGGCCCTCTGGCTCACCGCCACCGTGGCACTCGCGGCGCTCGCCTACTACTTCCTGGGATACGACCAGGGCGCGGTGTCGGTGTTCGGCAGCGACACCCATGTCCACGAGTTCGTGCACGACGCACGGCACTTCCTCGGCTTCCCCTGCCACTGAGCCGGGGAGACAACAGAACAATGGAGCGCAGATTCACCGGCGCAGGCGTGCTCGCAGGCCTGATCGCCGGACTGGTGTCGTTCGTCTATGCGCGGATCTTCATCGAACCGCAGGTGCGGCTGGCCATCGACTACGAGGAGGAGCGGTCGCACGCCGAGTCGATGCTGTCCGGCGAGCATGCACACGAGCACGAGATCTACAGCCGAACCGTCCAGGAGAACATCGGTGCGGGAGTCGGCACGGTCGTCTTCGCCGTCGCGATGGGCGCCCTGTTCGCCGTCGCGTTCACAGTTCTGTGGGCCTACGTGGGACGTCGGTGGCCGGCCGCGGACCCTCGGGCGGTCGCAGCGGGGCTGGGTGCCGTGGCCTTCGTGGCCGTGATCGGCGTCCCCTACTTCGTCTACCCGCCCAACCCGCCCGCGGTCGGCGAGGAGGACACCATCGGAGCGCGGTCGGGCGCCTACCTGACGCTGACGCTGGTGTCGGTGGCGCTGATGGTCGTCGCGGTGATCCTCGGCTGCCGGCTCGCGGACCGGATCGGCGGACTGTGGTCGGGTGTCACCTCCGCGGTGGTGTACCTGGTCGGTGTGACCATCACGGCCGCGCTTCTTCCCGAGTTCAAGGAGATCCCCGGTCCGGTGATGGACGGCGACCGGATCGTCGGCGCCGGATTCCCCGGACAGGTGGTGGCCGACTTCCGGGTGTACGCGATCGCGAACCAGGTACTTCTGTGGACGGTCCTGACCGTGGCGTTCGTCGCGCTGCTCGGCGTGATGATGCGCCGGTCCAAGACTTCCGACCGCACGCTCGCGGAGGTCGGCGCCTGACGTCGGTGCATCTGGTGGTCGCCGCGCGGACCGCACCCAACAGAGCGGTCCGGTTCGGCGGCGAGCACGACGATCTCGACTCGCGTGGCCGCCGGGATGCGGCGGCGCTCGCATCGCGGCTGCCCCGGGCCGGACGGGTGATCGCCGGACCCGAGAGATCGGTGACGCAGACCGCACGCCTGGCGTGCGGTCTGTTCGGCGTCGACCCGCGACTGGCGTCGCTCGACGTCGGCCGCTGGCGGTCGACCGCGCCGGAGTCGGTCGATCCGGCGCAGTTGGGCGCCTGGTTCGGCGATCCCCTGTGGTCGGGCCACGGCGGTGAGTCGGTCGGCGCGTTCGTGGGTCGGATTCGCGGCGTTCTCGCCGCGCTCGCCGCGGGTGGGCCGGCGACGCTCGTGGTCGCGGGCCCGGTCGCACAGGCCGTGCTCTGCGAGGACGCCGCGAGCTTCTTTGCGGCCGACGTGTGCCCGGGCGGGCTGTACACGGTCACGCTCTGACGTCGCGGAGCAGGTGCGACGTCGATGTCAGAGGGCCGTGCGACCATCGGCCGCATGGACGAGAGTTGGAGCGGCGACGGCGCGGACGCGCACCTGGTGATTCCGGCGGACTGCATCGCCTGGTGCCGGAACCAGCCCTACGCCGAGACGGTTCTCGAGGATGTCGTCGAAGTGGATCTCGACTGGTGGAACGAGCGCCTGGCTCAGTGCGAGATCCCGGCGCAGGTCAGCGGGCGCGATGCGGACGGAACGCAGGTGTGGAAGGGCACCGCGTACCTGCGTCGGGGCGATCTCGAGCCGGGTGTGCACGGAATGGGCCTCGGTGACGAACCGGAACTCGATCGCCTGTACATGTGTGCCGCCTGGCTGGCCGAGCACCCGCTGCGCGGCGGTGTCCGCCGATTCGTCGACGTCCGGTCCGGGCGGGATGCGGGCACGCCGTTCGCCGCGGTCGAGCGTGCGCTCGTCGCCTGCCGGCGCGCTCCGGCACTGATCGACGCCGCGGCGTATCGGGACTGGTCGGGATGGCCGGTCGCTCCTGGTGTGGGCCACGTCCTGATGTCCCTGTACTGCTGGGCGATCCACTCCGGGGCACCCGACCGTCCGCAACTGCTGGATGCTGCCAGCGCCGGCAGTCTCACGTGGAACGGCTGGCTTGTCGCGTCGTCGGTGTCGCACTACTCCGTCCGCAGATACGTGCGGTACAACTCCCTGCTTCACCGCTGGGCCGCGCAGGCGGGCGTGGCGCCGGAACTGGTCGAGATGTGGCTCAATCGGCAGTGGCACAGTCGCCTGGCCGAGGCCGCCGTACGGGACGGATCGGCGCTGTGACGAGCCGGTCGACTGAGGGCGTCGACCTACCGGGTCGGTGACACGATGCGCTACCGTCAGACCTAAGTGAAACGTGTTCCAGTTTGGAGGCTTGATGTTCGAGTGGTCTGAGGAAGATGTGATGGTCCGCGACGCTGTGCGCGGCTTCATCGACAAGGAGGTCCGGCCCAATCTGGAGGGTCTGGAGTCGGGGTCGCTCCCGCCGTACGACATCCTCCGCAAGATGCTGGCGACCTTCGGGATGGACTCGATGAACGCCGAGAGCCTGGAGAAGGAGCTCGCAGCCGAGGAGGCGGGCGAGCCGCGATCCTCGGGCGGCGGATCGAACAGTCTCGCCAACTCGATGTTCCTGATCCTCAACATGGAGATGGCGGGGGTCAGCCTGGGCCTCATCGCGTCGATGGGCGTCTCACTGGGCCTGACGGTCTCGACGATCCGCAGCCGCGGCACCCTGGCGCAGAAGCGTCGCTGGCTTCCGGAGCTGGTGACGATGGAGAAGGTGGGGGCGTGGGCCATCACCGAGCCCGACAGCGGCTCGGACGCGCTCGGCGGGATGAAGACGACGGTGCGCCGCGACGGCGACGACTACATCCTCAACGGCAACAAGACCTTCATCACCAACGGCCCGTACGCCGACACCATGGTGGTCTTCGCCAAGCTCGACGAGGGCGACGGCACGCCGATGCGCGATCGCAAGGTGCTCACCTTCGTCCTCGACAAGGGCATGGAGGGACTCACCCAGGGCAAGCCGTTCAAGAAGATGGGCATGATGAGTTCGCCGACCGGTGAGCTGTTCTTCGACAACGTCCGGGTGGGCCGGGATCGTTTGCTCGGAGAGACCGAGGAGACCGGATCGGACAAGCGGGGCGGCGACAGCGCGAAGGCCGGATTCACCGCCGAGCGGATCGGCATCGCCGCGCTGTCCCTGGGCATCATCAACGAATGCCAGCGGCTCTCCATCGACTACGCCAAGACGCGCACCCTGTGGGGACAGGAGATCGGAAAGTTCCAGCTAATTCAGCTCAAGCTCGCGGAGATGGAGATCGCGCGGCTCAACGTGCAGAACATGCTCTTCGTCGCGATGGAGGCGGCCAAGGCCGGCAAGCCGCCGACACTGGCCCAGGCGTCCGCGATGAAGCTGTACTCCTCCCGGGCGGCGACCGAGGTCGCGATGGAGGCGGTGCAGCTCTTCGGCGGCAACGGCTACATGGCCGAGTACCGCGTGGAGCAGCTGGCGCGCGATGCGAAGTCGCTGATGATCTACGCCGGGTCGAACGAGATCCAGGTGACCCACGTGGCGAAGGGACTGCTGGCGCAGTAGGGCGCGCGACCGAACCACATCGACTCCGACCGATGCCCGCAGGGGAACCTGCGGGCATCGTCGTGTCCGGCGGGCGGTGCGCCGCCCTCCACTTCGTGCCGGCCGTCCTACGAACGGCCGATATGTCGCAGTTTTTGTGCTGGCAGCACGCAATTCGGGACGTATCGACAGCTCGATGAAGCGTTCGCCCTCGTCGGATCCATACATTTATCGGACGCTGTCGCGGCGCCCTCCCACCTGATCCCGCGCCGCGAATCGAGGAGGCTGTGTTGAAAACCAAGATCGTGCTGCGACGACTCGCAGCGGCAGGGGCGATCGCTGCGCTGGGCGCGGTCGGCGTGATGTCCGGATCGGGTGCGGCGGACGCCGACACCGTCGGTCCGGCGAAGGGCAGCAGCAGTGCCGTGAACTTCTCCCGCGAGATCAGCGGACTCAAACTGGTCGACGGCAAGGTGCCCAACGGAGAGGTCATCACCGTCACCAACCGGCTCGACCGCAAACTCGCATGGCTCATCTACTGGGTCAAGGACACGCACCCGACGTGCATGGAGGCCGTGCCCAACACCTCGGTGTGGAAGGTGAGCGGCAAGACCTACACGAACAATCCGAACGTCTCCGGCGCCATGAAGCCCGACGAGTTCTCCTCCGGTCCGGGATGGGCGAAGATCGACGCGCCCGCGGCCAACTCCTGGGAGAGCATCGCCTGGTCGCAGGACTACCTGCTCAAGTGCGACGTCGGGGTGCTGAACACCGGCGGACTGCAGTACTCGACCACCTGGGTGGGCGACAACGGCGACCATCCGAACGTCGGCCCGAACATCGAGGTGACGCGCGGCGTTCCCGGGATCTCGGTGAACCCGAAGGATGCGATGGCCGACAACGACGTCGAGATCACCGTCAAGAACCCCGACGGCCGCCCCGGCGACAAGGTGGTCCTCACCGCCGACGGCAAGTCGCTCGACGGTTGCGGCAACCTCGAGCTCGACGGTGACCGCCGCGTCAGCTGCACCTGGGTGCCGAAGAAGGCCGGGACCTACCCGCTGCGCGCCGTCATCTCCAGCGCAGAGCCGGTCACCGTGACCGAGAGCGTCTACGTCTCGGCCAGCCCGGCGAGCGGCAGTCTCGGTGGAAGCCTCGGCAGCGGAAGCGCCGGCATGGACACCGGAAGCATCTACACGGGCAGCCTCGGATGAGCGCGCATACCAACACCTCGAGAAAGCAGACGAACATGTCGACAATCAGACGGACAGTGGCGGTCGTGGGCAGTTGCGCGGCGGCTGCCGCGCTGGCGGGAATCGGCACCGGTGCGGCGGCCGCCGACACCGTCGGCCCCGTCAGCGGTGAGAACGACACCGTGAGTTTCCAACGATCGGTCGAGGGCGCCACCCTCGTCGACGGCAAGGTGAAGGTCGGTGACACGGTCACCATCACGAATCGGATCGACCGGAAGATGTTGTGGCTGGTGTACAGCGTGCGCGACAATCATCCGTCGTGCTTGCAGGCGGTGCCGAACACCTCCGTGTGGACGGTCTCGGGCGGGACCTACACGAACAATCCGGACGGTCCCGGGACCAAGAAGCCCAACGAGGTGACCTCCGGCGACGGCTGGGTGATGATCGATGCGACCGGTGGCGGTTCGTGGGAGGCCAAGCCGCTGATCTGGACGCAGGACTACGTGGTCACCTGCGCTCCTGGCACCCTGAACACGGGTGGTCTGCAATGGTCGACGACCAACGCGTTCGAGAAGAACAACAACAAGCCCGATGTCGGTCCGACCATCACGGTGGTCCCGGCGTCGTCGCCCGGTGGCGGGGACGGTTCCGGTGGAGACACCGGCAGCGGCGGCACGGGTTCCGGCGGTGACGGCTCGGGCGGCGAGGGCACGGGCGGTGCCGGCGGCAGTTCGGGGTCGGGTAGCTCCGGGTCCGGAAGCCTCGGGTCCGGCAGTCTCTCGAACCTCTTCGGATGATCAGGAGCAATCAGATGAGCAGACTCAACAGACCTGCGCTCGTCGCCCTGCTGTCGACGTCCGCGGCGATCATCGCAGGGACCACGGCGGCCGGGGCCGCGGGCGCGGAGACGATGACGCCGGTGACCGGCGGCAACGACACCGTCAGCTTCTCGCGGACGGTCGGGAGCGCGGCCTTGGTCGACGGCAAGGTGAAGGTCGGTGACACGGTCACCATCACGAATCGGATCGACCGCAAGTTGGGGTGGCTGGTGTACAGCGTGCGCGACAATCATCCGTCGTGCATGAAAGCGGTGCCGAACACCTCCGTGTGGACGGTCTCGGGCGGGACCTACACGAACAATCCGGACGGTCCCGGGACCAAGAAGCCGAACGAGGTGACCTCCGGCGACGGCTGGGTGATGATCGATGCGACCGGTGGCGGTTCGTGGGAGGCCAAGCCGCTGATCTGGACGCAGGACTACACGGTGGAGTGTGCGCCGGGCACGCTGAACACCGGCGGCCTGCAGTGGTCCACCACCAACGTGTTCGAGAAGAACAACAACCAGTCGAACGTGGGCCCGACCATCACCGTGGAAACACCCGCCCCCAAGACCGCGTCGGCCACGGCCGTGTCGGTGACGCCGGCGCCCAAGGCCGGTGAGACCTCGACTGTGAAGGCGACGGTCACGGCCGGCGGCAGCGGCGCCACCGGCGGCACGGTCGAATTCTTCAACAACGGCGCCTCGATCGGAACCGGGACCGTCGCCGCGGGAGTCGCGACGACGAACTGGAAGCCCGCCGCGGGTGGCGCCTACTCGCTGAAGGCGGTCTATTCGGGAACCGCGACCATCGAGGCGTCCAACGCGACGATCACGGGCACCGTCGCGGCAGCCGACCCCGAACCCGAACCCGGTGCGCCGGTGATCGCGGTCAACGGATCGCCCAAGGTCGGCACCGCAACCCCGGTCGTGGTGACGTCCGACGCATCCGAGGGCAGTGCGGTCACACTCACCGCGAACGGTGCCGCGATCTGCTCCGGGCTCGTCCTCGCGAACGGCAAAGCCACCTGTCAGTGGACTCCCACGACCGCCGGTGCCGTGGAGTTGAAGGCCGTGGTGGGCGCGAAGTCGTCGATAAGGAACCTGGTCGTCGAGGCCGCCGGCGGCGGCGACCCCGGTGACGGCGGAGGCGATCCGGGCGGTCCCGGTGACGGTGGCGACCCCGATCCCGGCACCGGCGGCGACGGCGGCAGCACGGGCAGCCTGGGCGGCGGCAGCCTCGGTGGCCTGTTCGGCGGGAGCCTCGGCGGGCTGTTCGGCGGCATCACCGACGCGGTCGGCAGCAGCAACTGAGCGACGCCGACCACCGATAGACACGAGTGCCCCGGACCATGAGGTCCGGGGCACCCGTACTCGAAGGGGAAGCCTCAGGCGTCGACGGTGGCGGCGACCTTCCGGTAGTCCAGGAAGGCGTCGTCGACCTCGCCCTTGCGAAGCTGCTTGACGTCGGCGGAGACCGCCATGGTCATGGTCCACGGGCTCTGTGTGCCCTGCTTCGGCAGACGGTCGAGGGCCCGCTTGACGTATCCGGCGCCGAAATCGAGCAGCGGCCGGGTCTCCATGCCGGGATCGGCCACCGGCCGCACCGAGCTGTAGCCGCCCTGGTCCATGTGGGTCAGCATGCGGCAGAAGTACTCGCACAGCAGGCCGATCTTCAGCGTCCACGACGAGTTCGTGTAGCCGATCGCCAGCACCCAGTTGGGCACGCCGGACAGCATCACGCCACGGTAGGCGACGGTCTCGGACAGGTCGATCGGCTCGCCGTCGCGGCTGAGCTCCATCCCGCCGAACAACTGCAGGTTGAGACCGGTGGCCGTGACGATGATGTCGGCCTCGAGCACCTGACCGGACTCGAGTTCGATGCCGTCGGCGACGAACCGCTTGATCCGGCCGGTCTCGATGGACGCGGTGCCCTTCTTGATCGCCTTGAACAGGTCGCCGTCCGGGACCACGCACAGCCGCTGGTCCCACGGGTTGTACGGCGGGTTGAAGTGGGTGTCCAGGTCGTAGTCGCGGGGGAGGAGCGCCGCATTGGAGGCGCGGATGACCCTGCGCGCGACGCTCGGGTAGCGCTGGCAGAACTGGTACACCAGCTTCTGCTGGAAGATGTTCTTCTGACGGCTCAGCCGGTAGCCGCGCTCGGCGCCGAGCGTCTTCTTGAGCGCGTTGGAGATGGCGTCCTCGCGGGGAAGCGGGATCACGTAGGTCGGCGTGCGCTGGAGCATCGTGACGTGGGCGGCATCGCCCGCCATCGAGGGGACCAGGGTGACGGCGGTGGCGCCGGACCCGATGACGACGACCTTCTTGCCCCGGTAGTCGAGATCCTCGGGCCAGTGCTGCGGATGGACGATCTGCCCCGCGAAGTCGTCGCTGCCTGCGAACTCCGGAGTGAAGCCCTCGTCGTAGTTGTAGTAGCCGGTGCCCGCGAACACCCAGCGGGTCTTGACCTCGGAGGTCTCGCCCGTGTCGTTGTGCTTGACGGTCAGGGTCCACAACTGCTCGGCCTCGGACCAGTCGGCCGACACCGCGCGGCGGTTGAACGCGATCTTCGACTCCAGGCGGTCCTCGGCGACGGCCTCACGCAGGTAGTCGAGGATGCGGGGTGCGTCGGCGATGGCCTGGGGATCGCGCCACGGCTTGAACTCGTACCCGAATGTGTTGAGATCGGAGTCGGAGCGGATACCGGGGTACCGGAACAGATCCCAGGTACCGCCGATGGAGTCGCGTGATTCGAGGATCACGAAGCTCTTTCCGGGATGCTCGGTGGTGAGGTAGTGCGCGGCGCCGATTCCGGAGATGCCTGCGCCGAGGACGACGACGTCGAGCGGCTGCTCGCTCAAAATCGAGTCGGCGGTGGCCGATGTGCCCGTCGATTCGGTGGTCATGGTGTTCCTTCTCGTCAGGAGGGCTGAACCTTCGATACCAATGATCGTTGTAACCGTCGATGAAAAGCAAGGATGAATCGCACCAGCATGGCCGCAGTCGGAGTGCATAATCAACCATATGGCGTCTGACGAGGCAGAACTGGCCGAGCCCAGTCGCGAGGTGGCCGACCTCATCCGGGCCGGGGTGGAGACGGTTCTGAACGCTCCGCCCGAATGGATCGCCGATATGAACCACGCCGCGATGCACCCCGCCGGGATGGAGCGCGTCCTCGTGGATGCGGATCTGCGAGAGGTCGCCCTGCGGATCAACGAGGGCAATCTCAACCACTGGGCTCGAAGCAACCTGGCCGATCCCGGCGCACGGGTGAGCGTCAACCTCAACGAGGAGACGATCGGCTTCGTCCGCGATCTGGTCAGGCGCGGATTCGACGCCGGTGCGCTCGACTCGTTCCGCACCGCGCAGAACACCGCCTGGCGGCTCTGGATGCAGATCTGCTTCGGTCTGACCTCGGACGCGAGACTGCTGCGGGAGCTTCTCGAGGTGACCTCGGTCTCGATCGCCACCTTCATCGACGACACGGTGGCCGAACTGACGCACCAGATCGACGTCGCCCGCGCCGAACTCGCTGGCGACAACCACGCCCAGCGGCGTGCTGCGGTCGCGCTGATCCTGGAGGGTGCGCCGATCGCGCCGGCCCGCGCCGACCTCGCTCTCCGATATTCGATCGAAGGACCGCAGTCGGCGATGGTGATCTCCGGGGACGCCGGGCTGGCACCTGACGATCTGGAGGCCGCCTGCGAGGCGATCATGGTCGCCTCCGGCGTCGGTCGCCGTCTCACCGTCCTGGCCGGGGCCTCGGAACTGTGGGTGTGGCTGCCGACCGATCGGCTGGTGGTGGACGCGGCCCTCGCGGCGCACCCGCATGTACGGGTGACGGCCGGCTCGCCCGGCGCGGGTCGAGAGGGGTTCCGCCGCAGCCACTTCGAAGCACTCGAAGGACAGCAACTGCTGACCAGGCTCGGCTCGACGGCGCGGTTCGCCGCATACGACGATCTCGCGTTGCTGGCGGCGATGACGCGCGATCTGACACGGCTGGACGCCTTCGTCGCGCACACCCTCGGCGATCTGGCGTCCGCCGACCGCGGTCTCCACGAATCGGTTCGGATGTGGTTCGCCTGTCAGTGCAACGCGAGCGCGGCCGCCGCACGCCTGTACACGCATCGCAATACCGTGGTCCGGCATGTGGCGCGTGCCCAGGAGTTGCTGCCGCGGCCGCTGGAGACGAACGCCGTCGCCGTGGCGGCGGCGCTCGAAGCGCTGCGGTGGCGCGAGTAGGGGCGCGGCGGGTCAGACGTCGGCGAGGACGTCGTCCGTCTGATGAGTGAACGGCTCCTTGGACCGGCTCAGCTCCACCGCGCGGGTGAACTCGGCATCGATCTCCGGGTCCGCGCGGAAGGTCAGCAGGCTGACGACCACGGTGACGATCAGGCTGGCGGCGAAGCCCGGGATGATCTCGTAGAGGTCCTCGCTCAGCGAGGTCTGACCCCACACGTAGGCGACGACCGCGCCCGCGACGATGCCCGACAGGACTCCGACGGTGCTGACCCGGCGCCAGTACAGGCAGAGGATCACCGCCGGGCCGAAGGCCGACCCGAAGCCCGCCCAGGCGAAGGCGACCAGATCCAGGATGCTGTTCGACGGCGAGATCGCCAGCAGCGCGGCGATCACCGCGATCGTCAGAACGCCGAGACGGCCGAGCATGACGTAGGTCTTGTCGGTGAGTTCACGGCCCCTGCCGGTCTTCTCGGCGACCAGCTTGTACAGATCCTCCACCAGAGCCGACGAGCAGACGACGAGCTGGGACGAGATGGTGGACATGATGGCCGCGAGCACGGCGGCCAGCACCAGGCCCGCGATGAAGGGGTGGAACAGCAGCTGCGACAGCGACAGGAACACGGTCTCGGCGTCTTTCGGGGCCTGCGCGGTGTGCTCGGCGAAGTAGGCGATGCCGACCAGTGCGGTGCCGACGGCGCCGAGCGCGCACAGCAGCATCCAGCCGATGCCGATTCGGCGGGCGACACCGGCCTCGGACGGGGACCGCAGCGCCATGAAACGCACGATGATGTGCGGCTGCCCGAAGTAGCCCAGGCCCCACGCGGCCGCCGAGATGATGCCGATGACGGTGGTCCCGGCGAAGAAGCTCAGACCGTTGTCCATGGCGGCGTTCACTCCGTCGATGGTGGCGCCGACGCCGCCCAGGTCGATGATGCCGATGATCGGAACCGCCAGAAGCGCGACCACCACCAGCAGCCCCTGCGCCACGTCGGTGAGCGACGCGCCGAGGAACCCGCCGAACAGCGTGTACAGCATGGTGATGCCGGCGACGATCAGCATGCCCGCGGTGTAGTCGACCCCGAAGGAGCTGTCGAAGAACTTGCCGGAGGCGACCATGCCGCTGGAGACGTAGAACGTGAAGAACACCAGGATGATGACGCCGCAGGTGATCCGGAGGATGCGCGAGTCGTCGTGCAATCGCGATTCGAAGAAGCTCGGAATCGTGATCGAGTCACCTGCCACCTGCGTGTATGCGCGCAGTCGCGGCGCGACCAGCTTCCAGTTGGTCCACGCGCCGATCAGCAGGCCGATCATGATCCAGGACGCCGAGAGGCCGGAGAGATACATCGCGCCCGGCAGGCCCATCAGCAGCCAACCCGACATGTCCGACGCACCCGCGCTGAGTGCGGCGACCCACGGCTTGAGGCCGCGGCCGGCGAGCATGTAATCGTCCAGACTGTTCCGCGTGCGGCGGTACGCGTACCAGCCGATGCCGAGCATGGCTGCGAAGTACAGCGCGACCGCGACCAGCTGGATGGTCTTCTCGTCGGGCGCGACGGTCATAGGTCATCTCCTAGAGGTGGGTTCAGCCGGAAGCAACACACGCGTCAAATGTGACACAGGTCTCCCGCTCACGACGATTCTTCCCGGTGACCGGCCCGGCAAAGCATGTGGGGACGTACAAGATGCACGTCCCCACATTGTGGCGATCTATGAAGACTTGAGGTCTTCGGCCAATTCGACGAAGGCGCGGTCGAGGTTCCCGAATCGATGCAGGGTCATCGAGACCGACTGCTCGGCGAGCCAGTACCGCAGTTCGACGCGTCCGGACGCGGTGACGGTGTCGTCGAGCACCGCGAGTTCGGGCCGTCCGAGGGTGAGATCGCGCAGTGCCGGTGTCGCCGGAGAATCCAGGCGGACACGGGCGATGCCGGCCCGTCCGATCCGGTCGACGAAGGCCCGGTCGTCGCGGGCGGGATCGACCGGCACGCCCAGCGCCGCCGCGGCGTCGAGCACCGCGCGCAGATCGTCGCCGATGTCCGGCGCCGGTGCCGCCACCACGCGCGCACCGCTCCGGTGCGCGGCCGCCAGCAGTCGTGCCACCTTGGCGGGCGTCGACTCCGCCGTCACCCGCAGCGCCACCGCCGCGGGGCGATAGCGGAAGATGTTCGCCTCGCCGGCCAGGCCCGTCTCGTCGCGCGGCGTCCCGAACTCGGCGGCCCACGCGGTGTCGTCGTCGCTCACCGCCGCTCGCAGCCATGCCGTCTCGCCGGCGGTGAGCACCGGCGAGACCGAGTCGATGAAGGCGCCGACCTCGGCGAGCGCGGCCGGTGCGGCGTCGGGCAGGCAGTCGCGGTCGGCCCACGATCCCATGAGCATCAGGTAATTGGGACCGCCCGCCTTGGAACCCAGACCCACCGACGACCGCTTCCACCCGCCGAAGGGCTGCCTGCGGACGATCGCGCCGGTGATGCCGCGATTGACGTAGACGTTTCCCGCCTCGACGCGGTCGATCCACGAGCGGACCTCGCGCGGCTCGAGGGAGTGCAGACCCGCGGTGAGTCCGAAGTCGGTGGCATTCTGCAACTCGATGGCCTCGTCGAGCGTCTCGGCGCGCATCAGTCCGAGAACCGGTCCGAAGCACTCGGTGCGGTGGAAGAACGTTCCGGGCGCCACACCGTCCTTGATTCCCGGTGACCACAGTCGGTCGTCGATCCGCCGCGGCTTCAGGAGCCAGCGTTCGCCCGGCTCGAGGGTGGTCAGGGCCCGCAGCAGCTTATCGCTCGGATCCTCGGTGAGCGGTCCGACGGTGGCCGAGAGGTTGGTGGGCCAGTCGACGACGAGTGAGGCGGCCGCGTCCACCAACTGACGGCGGAACCGCTCCGAGGAGTACGTGCTGCCGACGAGGATCGCCAGCGACGCCGCCGAGCACTTCTGGCCCGCGTGGCCGAAAGCGCTGTGGACCAGATCGGCGATGGCGAGGTCGCGATCGGCGGACGGGGTGATGATCAGCGCGTTCTTACCGGAGGTCTCGCCGTTGATCCGCAGGTCCGGACGCCAGGACGCGAACAGGGCCGCGGTCTCGGAGGCGCCGGTGAGCACGACGCGGTCGACGTCGGGATGACTGATCAATCGTCGCCCGGCCGGGCCCTCGTCGGGAAACACTCCCTGGCACGCCTCGCGCGGAACACCTGCCTCCCAGAGGGCTTCGAGAATGGCCATCGAGCAGTGCGGTGTCGGCTTCGACGGCTTGTGGATCACCGCTGCGCCGGCGGCCAGGGCGGCGAAGGTGCCGCCCGCGGGGATCGCGATCGGGAAGTTCCACGGCGGTGTCACCACGATCACCCGGTCCGGAGTGAAGGCAGCCGCGGCGACCTCGTCCAGTTCCAGTGCTCGATGCGCGTAGTAGCGGGCGAAGTCGATGGCTTCGGAGATCTCGGGATCGGACTGGGCGACGGTCTTGCCCGCCTCGGCCGCGGCCAGTGAGACGAGGTGTCCGCGCCGGCGGGAGAGGATGTCCGCGGTGCGGTAGAGGATCGCTGCGCGGTCGGCGGCCGGGCGTGCGCTCCACTGTGCGGCGGCCGACCGGGCGCGCTCGACCAGCGCGTCCACCTCGTCCTCGGCGATCGCGTCGGGAACGGGCTGGGAGGCGAGCCACTGCGGTGTCGCGGTGGCGAGCGCGTCGCGCGCCCATCGCTGATTGGCGGGCAGGGCGGCGTTGGTGTCCGGTTCGTTCGCGAAGGCCGGAAGCGGCAGTGCCGGATCGAGGGCCGTCTCAGCGGACTGGTCGAGTGTCCGGTCCTGCCGGTCGTTCGGCAGGGGAGGCGCGTAGCCGTCGGTGGTGAGGATGCGGCCGAGTTCGGCGAGCGCATCACGGAACCGCCCCGACTCCCGGTGATAGATCGCACTTCCGGGCGCGAGGTCGAAGATGCCCGACATGAAGTTCTCGGGCGCGGCGTTCTCCTCGAGACGCCGTACCAGGTACGAGATCGCGACGTCGAATTCCTTCGGTTTCACCGTCGGCACGTACAGCAGCAGCCGGCCGACGTCGGCGCTGAGGACGTCGGCCTGCTCGGTCGCCATGCCCTGCAGCATCTCGAACTCGACGCGGTCGGACACACCGCGGCGATCGGCCAGCAGATGGGCGAAGGCGATGTCGAACAGATTGTGCCCGGCCACACCGACGCGCAGGCCCCGCATGTGATCCCTGTTGAGCAGCCAGTGCAGCACGAGTTTGTAGTTGGCATCGGTCGCGGTCTTCGACGAGCAGGTCACCTGGGGCCATCCGGCCACCTCGGCGTGCACCGACTCCATGGCGAGGTTGGCGCCCTTCACCAGCCGGACCTTGATCCCCGCGCCGCCGGCCGCCACCCGGGCGGCGGCGAAGTCCGACAGACGCTGCATCGCGCCGAGTGCGTCCGGCAGGTAGGCCTGCAGCACGATCCCCGCTTCGAAGTGCTTGAGTTCGGGGAGGCTCAGGAGCCGGGTGAACACCTCGATGGTGAGTTCCAGATCGCGGTATTCCTCCATGTCGAGGTTGATGAACTTGGTGCCCGCGGGCGCGGCGGCGGCCTGGAGATACATCGGCGTCAGTCGGTCGATGATGTACTGCGCCGTCTCCTCGAACGCCCACATCGAGATCTGGGAGGCGACGGAGGAGACCTTGATCGAGACGTAGTCGACGTCATCGCGCCGCAGCAATGCCCGCGCGTCCGCGAGATGGTTGTCGGCCTCGGCGTCACCGAGCACGGCCTCGCCCAGCGGGTTGATGTTGAGCCGATGGCCGCTCTCGCGGAGCTTGGCGACCGCCCGGCGGAAGGGCCGCTCACGGGCGTCGACGATCATGTGCCCGACCATCGAACGCATCCGTGCGCGCGCGGCGGGGATGACCACCCCGGGCAGCCTCTCGGCCAGGACGCCACCGGCCTTGATCTGCAAGCGGTCCCAGGCGCCCAGCGTGGCCGGGGTGCTCGCCGCGAGTTCGGCGAGCGCCTGGGCGGCCGCCTTCTGGTCCTCGGTGCCGATCACCCGGTCGACGAAACCGACGGTGAAGTCGAGCCCGCGCGGATCGGACAGGACCGAGGCGAGACGGCGAGCGGACGCATGCGGCTCGGTCTGCGCCGCCGCGGCGGCGCGCAGCCAGTCGGTGACGAGTTTCTCGGAGGAGTCGGCGAGCTCGTTCAGTTCGGTGAACACTTCGGTGGGCGCCGGAATCGGGTCGGCGGCGTGTGCGGTGGTCATGATGCCAGTACACGTCGGCGCGCCGCGGCGGTCGTCGGACAATACTACGAACGATTACGTGGTTTCTTGTACGATTCTCCAGCTGACCTGACAGACTCTACTGCCATGACCACTGGTGACGAGGATTCCGGAGCGACGAGCGACGAGGTGTCGGCGACGCATCCGTCGGTGCTCCTCCGAGACGTCGTCTCGGCTCTCGACACCGCCGTGGCACACGTCCTCGCCGACGCCGATCCGGAACGGCGGATCACCTCGGTGTCGATGATCGATGCCGACGATCTGGCCGGCGGTCTCGATGCGCCGACGGACGCGGTGCTTCTGGTGGGACTCGGCACCGGCGCGGTCCTCGAGTGGATGCGGGGGTGCCACACGGAGGGGAGGCCCGCCGAGGGGCCGCGTGTGGTCTTCACCAAGGCGAATCCGTCCGGGTTGGCAGGGGTCGCCGCGCGGGCGGGGGTGGCCGTGGTGGTGGTCGATGCCCGGGCGCGGTGGGACCGGGTGCTCACGACAGTGCAGGGATGTCTGGACCGGGTCCGGGACGATGACCCCGCGGACCTGACGCCGCCCGTCGACGTCGATCTCTTCGGTCTGGTGGCGCTGGTCGCGAACGGTACCGGGGGACTGGTGTCCATCGAGGACGCGACCAGTGCGCGGGTCCTCGCGTACTCGCCGTCGAAGGGCGAGGCCGACGACTTGCGGGTGCAGACGATCCTCGGCCGGGCCGGGCCGCCCGCGTACTTGGATCTGCTTCGTCGCTGGGGCGTGTTCGATGCGATTCGCCGCGGCGGCGAGGTGGTCGACGTGCCCGAGCACCCGGAACAGGCCATGCGCCGCCGCCTCGTCGTCGGCGTCCACGCCCGATCCGGCAGGCATCTCGGCTCCATCTGGGTGCAGGAGGGCGCCCGACCGCTGGCCGACGACTCCGCCGACGTGATGCGCGGGGCCGCCGCCATCGCCGCGCGCATCCTGACCCGGGAGATGCGTGCGCCGTCCACGGAGGGCCAGTTGGTGCAGCGTCTGTTCGGTGCGCACGGGGGCATCGACGTCTCGTCGGCGGGCGCGTACCTGCGGTGGCCGGTGGACGAGGCCGTCGCGGTGATCGGGATCGCGCCCACCGGCGGCGACCAGGCCGTCTACGAGGACGCGATGGCCGCAGTCGGCGGTGCACTCCGGCTGCACGCCAGCGCCTTCGCCGCCGCGGCCGTCACCACGGTGCTCGACGGTCGCGCGTACCTGCTGCTGCCGGCGGTCAACACGGCCGCGATCATGCGTTGGGTCGGCGGACTCGTCACGAAGTTCGACGGGGACGCGGCCCTGGCGGGCGCGGTGCTGCACGCCGCGGTGGTCAGCCCGCTCGCCGGGCTGGCCGACGTTCCTGCCGGGCGGGCCGAAGTGGACCGGGTGCTCACGGCCACCGCATCGGCTCCGGGTGCAGCGCGGGTGACGAGTCTGGCCGAATCACGGACCGCGGTTCTGCTCGGCGAGATCCTCGACGTGGTCGCCGCGCGCGAGGACCTCCTGGACCCGCGGGTGGCCGCGCTGGCGGACTACGACCGCAAGCACTCCGCCGACCTGGTGGCGACCGTCCAGGCCTATCTCGACGCGCACGGCAACGTGCGCGATGCGGCCGCCGCGGTGGGCGTGCACGCGAACACCCTGCGCTATCGGATCGAGCGGGCCCAGCAGCTCTCGGGCCTGCGCCTGGAGGACCGGGACGACCGGCTCCTCACCACCATCCAGCTCGCGCTGCTCCGCACCGCCGTCCGTCGCTGATCCGCTCTCAGGCGAACGACAGGAACAGCTTCTCCATCTTGGCCTGATCGACGCTGTCCGGGCCCTCGGTGCTGATGCAGTGGATCAGGCCCGTGGAGACCAGGGCGTAGCCGCTGCGCGCCAGCGCCTTGTCGACCGCGGCGAGCTGGGTCAGGGCATCCTCGCATTCGGCACCCTCTTCGAGCATGCGGATCACGGTCGCCAGATGGCCATGGGCGCGTCGCAGCCGCGTGAGCACCGGTTTGAGCTTCTCGTCGGGTAGTTGCATGTCGACTCCTCTCGTCGCCTCGATTATTGCATAACCCCCTGGGGGGATGTACGGTCTCCCACTAACCCCCCAGGGGGATATGGAGGAGGACGAATGACATGAGAAGTGAAGAACTGGAACCGACGCGGGCGTCCGCCGCGTCCGTGGGCGCGGTGGAGCCGCGGCCCGGGCCGCTCGGTCGGCTCGGCGTCTGGGTGAGTGCCCACGGCCGCTTGGTCGCGGCGGCGTGGATCCTGATCGTCATCGGGCTCGGCGTCTTCGCACCGTCGGTGGAGAAGAGTCTCTCCGGCGCCGGCTGGCAGGCACAGGGGTCCGACTCGGTCGCGGCCCGCGATCTAGCGGTCGCGCACTTCGGCGGGAACGCGTCGTCGGCCATCCAGGTGGTCGTGACGGGCCAGCGGTCCCTCACCGAGGGTGATGGGCCGGAGGTGATCGCCGCTGTCGGCGACATCCTGCGCGCCGACGGACGGATCAGCCAGGTGATCGAGCCGACGCCGGGGGCCACCCTCTCCGCCGACGGCCGGACGGCGATCGTGATCGGCGGTGCGGGCGCGGACACCAACGAGATGGTGCGCGCGGCGACCGATCTGTCGCCGCCACTCGAGGCCCTCTCACGCGACGGCGTTCAGGTGGCGCCCACGGGTGCGTCGGTGATGTGGTCGGATTTCAACAAGGCCAACCTCGAGGCGATGCTGACCTCCGAGATGATCTCATTCCCGGTGACGCTCTTCATCCTGGTGGTGGCGTTCGGTGCGCTCGTCGCCGCCGGGCTGCCGCTGCTGCTGACGATCGCCGGTCTCGTCGCGTCGGCGGGAATTCTGGTGCTGGTGAACGCCGTTGTCCCGGTGTCGATCTGGGCGATGAACTTCGCGATGATGTTCTCCCTCGCCCTGGGCATCGACTACGCGCTGTTCCTCGTCGTCCGGTTCCGGGCGGCACGGATGGGACAGCGACTGCCGATGCGGGCCGCGATCGCTCAGACCATGGATACGGCGGGCAAGGCGGTCCTGCTCTCGGGCGCGACCGTGCTGGTGTCGCTGTCCGCCGTGATGCTGGTGCCGTCACCGTCGTTCCGGTCGATGGCGGGCGGGATCATGATCTCGGTCGTGTTCATCCTCGCGGCCACCCTCACCCTGTTGCCACTGGTGCTCTCGAAGCTCGATCACCGCATCGACAAACTGCCGCTGCCGTGGGTCAAGGCGGGCGAACACCGTTCGCCGCGGTTCGAGGCGTGGGCGCAACGACTGTGGCGGCACCCGCTGCGGTGGGGAGCGGCGGCCCTGGCGATCCTGGTGGTCCTGGCGATCCCGCTGGTGGGCCTGACCACCGCCATGCCGTCGATCAAGGTGCTCCCGGAAGACGCCAGTGCCCGCGTCGGCTACCACCGCGTGCAGGAGGCTTTCGGTCCGGGAGCGCCGGGCATGCTGACCGTCATCGCACCCGCGGCGGTCGCCGACGAGGCGCGCACGGTGCTGGCGGACGATCCGGGAATCGCGGCCGCGACCCCGCCGGCCGCACCGTCCGACGGCGTCGACTACCGGATGATCCAGGCCGTGCCGACCGTCGATCCGTCGGACCCGGAACTGGCGCAGACCGTCGACCGGTTGCGCGCCGGCCTGCCCGCCGGGGTGCTCGTGGGCGGTGCCGCCGTAGAGAATCTGGACCTGAAGGCGCAACTCGACCGGAGCACTCCGGTGGTGATCGCGGTGGTCTTGACGCTCGGATTCCTGCTACTGCTGTTCGCGCTGGCGGCGCCGCTCATCTCCTTCCTCGGAACGCTGGTCAGTCTCCTCTCGACCGCGGCGGCGTTCGGCGTGGCGCGGTTGGTGTTCCAGGACGGACTCGGTGCCGGACTGTTCGGCTTCGAGTCGCAGGGCTTCCTGGACGCCTGGGCGCCGGTGTTCTTCTTCGCGATGATCTTCGCCATCGCGATGGACTACACGGTGTTCCTGCTCGCCTCCGCCAAGGAGCACTGGGAACGTGACGGCGATGCGAGGTCGGCGATGGTGGGCGCGGTGGCGCACTCGGGGCGGGTGATCTTCGCCGCGGGCGGAGTCATGGTGGCGGTGTTCTTCACCTTCGCCCTGTCCGGACCGCTGCCTCCCAAGGAGATGGGAGTGATCCTCGGCGTCGCGGTGCTGCTGGACGCCTTCCTGATCCGGCTGGTGCTGCTGCCGGTGCTGCTGCGGCTGACCGGACGGGCGGCCTGGTGGACGCCGGCCTGGCTGCGGAAGGTGCTCCCGACCGTGAGCTTCGCTCACGACTGATCGACTCCACCGACATCGGTCGATCCGCACGGCTGCGGTCCCGTACCGCCCCGGTTCACTCCGACCGGCGGTACGGGATCGAGTCGCTGATCCGTTCGTCGATGTGGATGCCGCGGCCCAGCATCGGGAAGGCGCGCTGCGAGCAGTCCGGCCGCGGACACACCTTGCAGCCGGCGCCGATCGGCACCATCGTGCGGTCCTCGGCGAGGTCGACTCCGGTCGAATAGATCAGTTCGTCGGCGTGCGCGAGATCGCAGCCCAGGCCGATCGCGAAGTCGGACGGCGTCGCGAGGTGGCCGCCCGAATGCGAGTCGATGGTCCGCGCCAGCCAGAAGTAGCTGCGGCCGTCCGGCATCTGCGACACCTGGGTCCGCACCCGGCCGGGCGTGGCGAAGGCGTCGTGGACCACCCACAGCGGACAGCTGCCGCCCACCCGGGAGAAGTGGAACGCGGTCGCCGACTGACGCTTGGAGATGTTCCCGGCCTTGTCGACACGGACGAAGATGAACGGAACTCCGCGGTCGCCGGGGCGTTGCAGGGTGGACAGGCGGTGGCAGACGGTCTCGAAGCCGACCTCGAACCGCCGACTCAAGAGGTCGACGTCGTAGCGGAGTTCACGTGCGGCAGCGGCGAATTCGCCGTAGGGGAGAACCAGCGCACCTGCGAAGTAGTTCGCGAGGCCCACGCGCGCCACGGGTATCGAGGCGTCGTCGAGGCTGTCCGCGGAGGCCACCAGCCGATCGATCTGCGGGCGTTGCGAGAGCAGTGCGAGCTGCGTGGCGAGTTGGAAGGCGCGCTGGCCCGCCGACAGTCGCCGCGCGAGCGTCACCGTCGCCGACTCCTCGTCGAATACGCGCTTGGGTCCGGTGCCGCGCTCGGCGGGCGCGATCGTGACGCGGACGCCGAACCGGTGTTCCAACAGGTCGGCCAGCTGCAGATCCAGCCCGCCGACGGACAGGCCGGCGTCGGCGAAGAGTCGCTCGGCGGCCAGGTCGAGCTCGGCGATGTAGTTGCGGCGGTCGTAGAAATAGTCGCGGACCTGCTCGAACGGGGTGATGTGGGGTTCGGTGGAGCCGTCACCGGTCCGCGCTCGGAGCGTCTCCAGCTCGGCGGTCGCCGCCGCCAGCCGACGGTGCATGCCGACCAGGGCGCGGCCGATCTGCGGCATGCGCGCCACCATCTCAGCCACCTCGGTCCGGCTCACCTTCTCTCCCTGCTCGAGGATCGCGTCGGCCAGGTCGGCGGCGAGGCGGGCGTCGCCGGACGCGGAGAAGAAGTCCGGCGCGAGGTCGAACGCGGAGGTGATGGTGAGCAGCACCGGGACGGTGATCGGGCGTTGGTCGTTCTCGAGCTGATTGACGTACGTGGTGGACAGGTCCAGCCGCCGGGCGAGCGCCGCCTGCGACAGCCCGAGCTCCTCGCGCAGCCGGCGGAGCCGGCCGCCCACATAGGTCTTGGCCATGCGCCAACTGTATCCGGCACGGTATCCGCAAGATTCGCAACATAGTCCTGAAAGATCCGCAGAAATACGCATTTGCCAGGCCTTTCGCGAGACGAGAGCGCCTGCGTACGGTGCGAACATGATCAATCACGAAGTCCGCACCCGCCGCAGCGCCGAAGAGTTTCCGTTGAGCGAGCATCTCGCGTACAAGATCGCTCAGGTGGCCGCCGACCCCGTCGGTGTGCCCGACGAGACCGCCGAGATGATCGTCAACCGCATCATCGACAACGCGGCCGTGAGCGCCGCGTCGGTGGTGCGGCGACCGGTCGTGAGCGCGCGCAGGCAGGCGCAGACCAGGCCGGTCGCCGGCGGCTCCACGGTCTTCGGCGTCGACGGCTCGTACGCACCGGAGTGGGCGGCCTGGGCCAACGGCGTCGCGGTGCGTGAGCTGGACTTCCACGACACCTTCCTGGCCGCCGAGTACTCGCACCCCGGCGACAACATCCCCGCCCTGGTGGCGGTGGGGCAGCGAGTGGGCGCCGACGGCGCCGATCTGATCCGCGGACTGGCCACCGCGTACGAGATCCAGATCGATCTCGTGAAGGGCATGTGCCTGCACGAGCACAAGATCGACCACGTCGCGCACCTCGGTCCGTCGGTCGCGGCCGGTCTCGGCACCATGCTGCGGCTCGATGTGCCGACGATCTACCAGGCCGTCGGCCAGGCCCTGCACCTGACCACCGCCACGCGGCAGTCCCGCAAGGGACTCATCTCCAGTTGGAAGGCGTACGCCCCGGCCCATGCGGGCAAGATCGCGGTCGAGGCAGTCGACCGGGCGATGCGCGGCGAGGGGGCGCCGTCGCCGATCTGGGAGGGCGAAGACGGTGTGATCGCCTGGATGCTCGGTGGGCCCGAGGCGCGCTACACGGTGCCCCTGCCTGCGCCGGGTGAGGCCAAGCGGGCCATCCTCGACAGCTACACCAAGGAGCACTCGGCCGAGTACCAGAGCCAGGCGCCGATCGACCTGGCCCGGCGGATGCGCGACCGGGTCGGCGACCCCTCGCAGATCGCGTCGATCGTGCTGCACACCAGCCACCACACCCACTACGTGATCGGCACCGGGTCGAACGACCCGCAGAAGTTCGACCCGACCGCGAGCCGTGAGACGCTCGATCACTCGGTCATGTACATCTTCGCCGTCGCGCTCCAGGACGGTGAATGGGACCACGAACGCTCGTACGCGCCCGAGCGCGCCGCCCGCCCGGACACGGTGGAACTGTGGCGCAAGATCTCCACCGTCGAGGACCCGGAGTGGACGCGCCGCTACCACTCCACCGACCCGAACGAGAAGGCCTTCGGCGCCCGCGCCGTCATCACCCTCGCGAGCGGCGAGGTGATCGAGGACGAACTGGCCGTCGCCGACGCCCACCCGCTCGGCGCCCGTCCATTCGCCCGCGACCAGTATCTGGCGAAGTTCGCGCGCATGGCCGAGGGCGTGATCGACCCCGCCGAGCAGGAACGCTTCGTCGCGGCGGCGACCGGCCTCGCGGACCTGCCCGCCGGCGGTCTCGACGCCCTCAACGTCCGCGTCCTGCCGGACGTGCTGGCGTCCGCGCCGGAGACCGGGAAGGGAATCCTCTGAGATGACCGCCACTTCCGGAAGCGTCTTCTCCTCCGGCCGCAGCGACGCCGACAAGCGGCGCGGCCTGCGCGACGCCCTGAACTCCGGCGAACTCCAGCGCTGGCCGGGCGCGTTCTCACCGTTGGTGGCCAAGATGGTGGCCGACGCCGGATTCGAGGGCGTGTACGTCTCGGGCGCCGCGCTGGCCGCCGACCTGGGGCTGCCCGACATCGGCCTCACCACCCTCACCGAGGTCGCCGCGCGCGGCGGAGCGACCGCGCGAGCCACCGACCTGCCGACGCTCATCGACGCCGACACCGGGTTCGGCGAGCCGATGAGTGCGGCCCGGACCGTCGCGACGCTCGAGGACGCCGGGCTGTCCGGCTGCCACCTCGAGGACCAGGTGAACCCCAAACGCTGCGGACACCTCGACGGCAAGGAGGTGGTCCCGGTCGACGACATGCTGCGCAGGCTGGGAGCCGCGGTCGGAGCCCGCCGCGACGAGAACTTCATCGTGTGCGCCCGCACCGACGCCCGCGGCGTCGAGGGCCTCGATGCGGCGATCGACCGAGCGAAGGCGTACGTCGACGCCGGAGCCGACCTCATCTTCACCGAGGCCCTGGCCACCGCCGCCGAGTTCGAGCGTTTCCGCGCGGCGGTCGACGCGCCGCTGCTGGCGAACATGACCGAGTTCGGCAAGTCGGAACTGCTCACCGCACAGCAACTCCGGGATCTCGGCTACAACGCGGTGATCTATCCGGTCACCACTCTCCGGATCGCGATGGGTGCCGTCGAGGCCGGTCTCGGCGAACTCTCCTCGACCGGCACGCAGCGGGGGCTCCTCGACGGCATGCAGCACCGCGCCCGCCTCTACGAGTTCCTCCGATACGCCGACTACAACGCCTTCGACAACCAGCTGTTCACCTACACCCGACCGGGGGTTCAGAAATGACCGACACGCCCACCGCGCAGTCCGCGGCCGCACGGACGAGCGGGACCGACGCCATATACACCGACGCCATATACAAGGGATTGGCCGGTGTCGTCGTGGACACCACCGCGATCTCGAAAGTGGTCCCGGAGACCAACTCGCTCACCTATCGCGGCTATCCGGTGCAGGAACTCGCGGAGAAGTGCTCGATGGAGCAGGTCGCGTACCTGCTCTGGTACGGCGAGCTGCCGGGGGATCATCAGCTGCAACAGTTCACCCAGCGCGAGCGCGCCGCCCGGCGTCTGGACCGATCGGCACAGGCGGTGCTCGCCCGCACTCCCGAGACCTGCCACCCGATGGACGTGGTCCGGACGATGATCAGCTATCTCGGCACCGAGGACCCCGACGAGGACGTCGCCGCACCCGCGTCACTGCTCGACAAGGCTCAGCGGATGTTCGCGGTGCTGCCCACCATCGTCGCCGCCGACCTGCGACGCAGGAGGGGACTGGACCCGATCGCCCCGCACCACGGGCTCGGCTACGCGGAGAACTTCCTGAACATGTGCTTCGGAGAGGTGCCCGATCCGGTGGTCGTCCGGGCCTTCGAGAAGTCGATGGTGCTCTACGCCGAACACAGCTTCAACGCCTCCACCTTCGCTGCCCGCGTCGTGACCTCGACCGGATCGGACATCTACAGCGCGGTGACCGCGGCGATCGGCGCGTTGAAGGGACCGCTGCACGGCGGCGCCAACGAGGCCGTGATGCACGACATGATCGAGATCGACCGCCCCGAGCGGGCGCGCGCCTGGCTCGACGCGAAGCTGTCCGCCGGAGAGAAGGTGATGGGTTTCGGCCATCGCGTCTACAAGCGGGGAGACTCCCGGGTGCCCACCATGTACCGCGCGCTGCGGGAGGTCTCCGAACACCTCGGTCAATCCAGATGGCTCGCCATCTACGCCGAGCTCGAAGAGGAGATGGTCTCGCGGACCGGGATCCGGCCGAACCTCGACTTTCCGACCGGACCGGCGTACTTCCTCATGGGTTTCGACATCCCGATGTTCACGCCGCTGTTCGTGATGAGCCGCATCACCGGGTGGACGGCCCACATCATCGAGCAGACCGAGTCGAACGCCCTGATCCGTCCGCTGTCCGCGTACTCGGGCCCGCAGCAGAGGTCCGTTCCGGCGTGAGCATCTCGAAGATCCTGGTCGCCAACCGAGGCGAGATCGCGGTCCGGGCCTTCCGTGCGGCCCGCGACCTCGGCCTCGGAACGGTGGCCGTGTTCCCGCACGAGGACCGCGGCGGCATCCACCGATTCAAGGCCGACGAGTCGTATCAGATCGGCACGCCCGGCCACCCGGTCAAGGCCTATCTGTCAGTCGACGAGGTGATCGGGGCGGCGCTGAGATCGGGGGCCGACGCGGTGTACCCGGGCTACGGCTTCCTCTCGGAGAACGCCGGACTGGCCCGCGCGTGCGACGAGAACGGACTCGTCTTCGTCGGACCGTCGGCCGCGGTGCTCGACCTCACCGGCGACAAGAAGCGCTCGGTTCAGGCCGCCCGCGAGGCGGGCCTGGCCGTGCTCGCCGGGTCGGCGCCGTCATCCGACCCCGACGAGCTGGTAGCGGCGGCGGCCGAGCTGACGTTCCCGGTATTCGTCAAGGCGGTGGCCGGCGGCGGGGGCCGCGGGATGCGAAGGGTGGAACGGATCGAGGATCTCGCCGATGCGGTGACGGCGGCGGGCCGGGAAGCCCATGCGGCATTCGGCGATCCCACGGTGTTCCTGGAGCAGGCGGTGGTGCGACCGCGACACATCGAGGTACAGATCCTGGCCGACGCCGGCGGTGACGTGGTGCACCTGTACGAGCGGGACTGCAGCCTGCAGCGGCGGCATCAGAAGGTCATCGAGATCGCCCCCGCCGTGGGCCTGGACCCCCAGGTGCGCAACCGCATCTGCCGCGACGCCGTCGCCTTCGCCCGGCATATCGGGTACACCTGTGCGGGCACCGTCGAGTTCCTGCTCGACGAACGCGGCCGGCACTACTTCATCGAGATGAACCCGCGGATTCAGGTGGAGCACACGATCACCGAAGAGGTGGTCGAGGTGGATCTGGTGTCGGCCCAGCTGCAGATCGCCGGCGGTGCCTCGCTCGCCGGGATGGGGCTGCACCAGGACGCGATCACCGTCCGCGGTGCGGCGCTGCAATGCCGCATCACCACCGAGGATCCCGCCGACGGCTTCCGGCCGCAGACCGGCCGCGTCCGCGACTACCGCGCGCCCGGCGGGGCGGGGGTCCGGCTCGACGGCGCCGCCGCTCTGGGCAGCGAGGTGACCGGCCACTTCGACTCGATGCTCGTCAAACTCACCTGCCGGGGCCGCGATTTCGCGACCGCGGCCGCGCGGGCCCGGCGAGCGCTGGCCGAGTTCTCGATCCGCGGCGTCACCACCAACATCGGGTTCCTCCGCGCGGTCCTGGAGAACGACGACTTCCTCGCGGGCGGGACCACCACCTCGTTCATCGACGACCATCCGGAACTGCTCACCGGGCACGCACCGGGCGACGACGTCGGCAAGCTGCTGGCGTATCTGGCCGACGTGACGGTGAACCGGCCGCACGGTGAGGCGCCGTCGACCGTCCGTCCCACCTCCAAACTGCCCGCCGTCCCGGCGAGCCTGCTGGCGCGGCCGCCCGCGGGCTCACGGCAGCGTCTGCTGAGTCTGGGGCCGGACCGGTTCGCCGAGTCGCTGCGGACTCAGTCCGCCGTCGCGATCACCGACACCACCTTCCGCGACGCGCATCAGTCGCTGCTCGCCACCCGGCTGCGCACCAGCGCCCTCGACGCCGTCGCACCGTACGTGGCGGCACTGACCCCGCAGCTGTGGTCGGTGGAGTGCTGGGGCGGTGCCACCTACGACGTAGCGCTCCGCTTCCTGAAGGAAGATCCCTGGGAGCGGCTCGAACGACTCCGGGAGGGGTTGCCGAACGTCTGCCTGCAGATGCTGCTCCGCGGTGCCAACACCGTGGGCTACACCCGGTATCCGGACGATGTGTGCCGCGGCTTCGTCGCGGAGGCGGCGGCCACGGGAATCGACGTGTTCCGGATCTTCGATGCGCTCAACAGCGTCGAGGCGATGCGGCCCGCCATCGACGCGGTACGCGAGACGGGGACGGCGGTGGCCGAGGTGGCGTTGAGCTACAGCGGCGACCTGTCGGATCCGCGTGAAGATCTGTACACCCTCGACTACTACGTGCGTCTGGCCGAGCAGGTGGTCGACGCCGGCGCCCACGTGCTCGCGATCAAGGACATGGCCGGTCTGCTTCGTCCGCGTGCCGCGACCGCCCTGGTCGGCGCGTTGCGCCGGGAGTTCGACATCCCGATCCACGTCCACACCCACGACACCGCGGGCGGTCAGGTCGCCACCTATCTCGCGGCGATCGCCGCGGGAGCAGACGCGGTCGACGCCGCCAGCGCTCCGCTGTCGGGCACCACCAGTCAGCCATCGCTCTCGGCGGTGGTGGCGGCGCTGGAGAACGGCGAACACGACACCGGGCTGGATCTTCGCAGCGTGTGCTCCCTGGAGCCCTACTGGGAGGCGGTGCGCCGCGTGTACGCGCCGTTCGAGTCCGGGGTGGGAGCCGCGACCGGACGCGTCTACGAACACGAGATCCCCGGGGGACAGCTGTCGAATCTGCGGCAGCAGGCCATCTCCCTCGGCGTCGGCCACCGCTTCGAGGAGGTGGAACGGGCCTACGCCGACGCCGACGCACTGTTGCGGCGGCCGATCAAGGTGACGCCGTCGTCGAAGGTGGTCGGCGATCTCGCCCTGTCGCTGGTGGCGCAGCAGATCACCGCTGCCGAGTTCGCCGCCGACCCCGCATCGCACGATGTCCCCGACTCGGTGATCGGCTTCCTCGCCGGCGATCTCGGAGAGCCCGCCGGCGGTTGGCCGGAACCGTTGCGCACGCAGGCCCTCGCGGGCCGGACCCACACGCCGCCGACCGCCGCCCTCGCGGCCGACGATCGCGAGGCGCTCACCCGATCCGGGCCGCGCAGGCGGCGGGTTCTGGACCGGCTGCTGTTCCCCGGTCCGGCGGCCGAGTTCGGCGACCATCGGGCGACGTTCGGCGACACCTCGCGGCTGTCGGCGACGGAGTTCTTCTACGGTCTGCGGCCCGGCGAGGAGCATCGCGTCCGACTGGGTCCCGGCACCGAGATGCTCGTCGGTCTCGAAGCGGTCGGCGAACCCGACGACCTCGGCCGCCGCACCGTGTTGTTCACGGTGAACGGGACACTGCGGCCGGTGCCGGCCCAGGACCGGTCGGTGGAGCCGTCGGCAGCTGTCGCCGAACGCGCCGACCGCAGTGATCCGCGCCAGATCGGAGCGCCTTTCGCCGGCGTCGTCACCGTCACCGTGGCCGAGGGCGACAGCGTCACCGCGGGATCGACCGTGGCGACGATCGAGGCGATGAAGTTGGAGGCCTCCATCACCGCGCCCGTCGGTGGGGTGGTCGAGCGGGTCGCCGTCGACGCGGTCGCCGAGGTGGCGCCCGGCGACCTGCTCGTGGTGATCGGTTAGCCGCCCTCGGGACGCCGCACCGGGTAGAGATGACGGCATGGAGATCACGCGGCAACTGGCACGGGAGCGGATCGGGAGCTGGGCCCGCCGGACCATCGACGACCCGGCGGGCAGGCTCCGGCACTCGGCGGTCGCCATCACCGTCGTCCGTCACGGCGGGGAGTACGGGATCTGGATCGCCCGGCGGCCGTCGTCCCTGCGCAACCACTCCAATCAGTTCGCGCTCCCGGGCGGACGCCTCGATCCCGGCGAGACGCCGACCCGGGCCGCGTTGCGCGAACTGCACGAGGAGATCGGGATCGAGCTCGGTGAGGAGACGGTGCTCGGCCTTCTCGACGACTACGAGACGCGGTCGGGCTATCTGATGACACCGGTGGTGTGCTGGGTGGACGACGACCCGCCCGTCCATCCGAGTCCGGCCGAGGTGGACGAGCTCTTCTTCGTGTCCTTCGACGAATTGCGCAGGCCGGCGGTGTTCAGCCGGATACCGGAGTCGCCGCGCACCCTGGTCGCGCTGAACATCGCGGGCGCCCGGATCCACGCGCCGACGGCCGCGGTCGTGTATCAGTTCGCCGAGGTGGTACTGGCCGGCCGGGACACCCGCGTTCACGATCTCGAACAGCCGGTGTTCGCCTGGCGCTGAGAACGCCGCGAGCGGGGCTACACCGCGAGCGGATGCTGGGTGCTGCCGTGGCTCGGCGGCCGGTGTGACGGATCGGGTTCGTGTGCACTCGTGAGGACGAAGGACTCCGCACTCGCGTACTCCCAGTCCTCGCGCCACGACTCCGGCGGGCGGGTCAGCAGTTCGCCCGGCGCGAGCCACTCGTAGATCTCCGCGTACGACTTCGATCTGTTCGGCCCCACCGTCCGCATCAGCATCGACGGGTGGAGATCGTCGAAGCTCGTCAGCCCCATCGACGCGACGAACTGCTTGGCGTTGTCGACGACGTGGCGCTGCAGGTTGTAGACCCGTTCGGTCTTGTCGGGCACGTCGAGTGCGCGGGCTCGCTTCGGATCCTGGGTGGCGACGCCGACCGGGCACTTGTTGGTGTGGCACTGCTGCGCCTGAATGCATCCGACGGCCATCATCATCGCCCGCGCCGCGAGGGTGAAATCGGCGCCCTGGATTACGCGCTTGACGATGTCGATGCCGTTGGTGATCTTGCCCGACGCGCCGATCCGGATCTGGTCGCGCAGACCGGTGCCGACCAGTGCGTTGTGTACCGTCATCAGGCCTTCGGTCAGCGGGGTCCCGACGTTGTCCTCGAATTCCACCGGCGCGGCCCCGGTGCCGCCCTCGGCCCCGTCGACGATGATGAAATCGGGTGCGATCCCGGTCTGGCGGATGGCCTTGCAGATGCCGAGGAGCTCACTGCGCGAACCGACGCACAGTTTGAAGCCGACCGGCTTGCCGCCCGACAGGTCGCGCAGACGGCCGATGAACTCGCACAGCCCGACGGGGGTGTGGAAAGCGTTGTGCGAGGGCGGTGAGACGACGGACCGCCCGGCGGGGACACCCCGAATCTGCGCGATCTCGGCCGTCACCTTGGGGCCGGGCATCACTCCGCCGAGACCGGGTTTGGCCCCCTGGGACAGCTTGATCGAAATGCACTTGACCTGCGGGTTCGATGCCTTGGCACGGAACTGCTCGGGGTCGAAGTGCCCGTCGGGGGTGCGGCAGCCGAAATAACCCGTGCCGATCTCCCAGATCAGATCGCCCCCGGGCCGCAGATGGTAGGAGCTGAGCCCACCCTCACCGGTGTCGTGTGCGAAGCCGCCTTTGGCGGCACCGCCGTTGAGTGCCAGGATCGCATTCGCCGACAGCGCGCCGAAGCTCATCGCGGACACGTTGTACATCGCCATGTCGTACGGCTGAGTGCACGCCGGCCCGCCGATCCGCACGGTGGGGGTCTCGTCGGTGGCGGAGTGCGCGACGATCGAGTGCCGCACGTACTCGTATCCGATCACCGTCGGATCGCGCTGGGTGCCGAACGGGTCGACGTCCTTGACGTCCTTGGCGCGTTCGTAGATCGTGGTGCGCGTCTCCCGGTCGAACGGGGTCCCGTCGGTGTCGCGTTCGATGAAGTACTGCTGGATCTCCGGCCGGATGCTCTCCATGAGGAAGCGGAAATGCCCGAGCACCGGATAGTTCCGCAGAATGCTGTGGCGGGCCTGCACCAGGTCGTACGTGCCGACCAGGGCGATGAAGGCGAGGACGCCGGTGACGAATAGCCACCACGGGGAGACCAGGACGAGCGTCGAGGACACCGCGGCGAGAACCCACGTCGCGGCAACAGCCAACCATCTGAGCATCGTCTCCACCTCTTGTCGCGGGCACCGCCGGTCGGGGAATCGGGCGGCTTCCACTGTAGTTCGGACGCGGCGGTACCGGAGGCAGGACGGGCCCACCGGACCCATCGGCCACCGGTGAGCGGTGTCCGATGGATCCGGTCGCGATCAGGTGGCGGGCACCGTGGCCCGATCGGCGGCGATCTCCTCGCGGACCCGGCGGGCGGCGTCGACCATGTTCCGCAGCGCGGCGGTGACCTCGTCGGTGCGGCGGGTCTTGAGCCCGCAGTCGGGATTGACCCACAGCCGGTCGGCGCGCACCGCGTCGAGCGCTTCACGCAGCGACGCGGCCATCTCATCGGCGGCCGGCACGCGCGGCGAATGGATGTCGTAGACGCCCGGACCCACCTGGGCGGCGAAGCCGGCCGCGTCGAGGTCGTCGAGGACCTCCATATGGGAGCGCGCCGCCTCGATGGAGGTGACGTCCGCGTCGAGCGCGGCGATCGCACCGATCACCTCGCCGAACTCCGAGTAGCACAGATGCGTGTGGATCGCGGTGGCGTCGCCGACCCCGCCGGTGGCGATACGGAAGGCGGTCACCGCCCAGTCGAGGTACGCCGCGCGGTCGGCGGTCCGCAGCGGCAGCAGTTCGCGCAGTGCCGGTTCGTCGACCTGGATGATCGGTACCCCCGCGCGCTCGAGATCGGTGGTCTCGTCCCGGATCGCGAGAGCCACCTGACGCGCGGTCTCGGCGAGCGGCTGGTCGTCGCGGACGAACGACCACGCGAGGATCGTCACCGGGCCGGTGAGCATGCCCTTGACCGGCTTCTCGGTCAGGGACTGCGCGTAGGTGATCCAGCCGACCGTCATCGGCGACGACCGCCGGACGTCGCCGAAGAGGATCGGCGGCCGGACGCAGCGTGACCCGTACGATTGGACCCAGCCGGCGGCCGTCGCGAAGAAGCCGTCGAGTTGTTCGGCGAAGTACTGGACCATGTCGTTACGCTCGGGTTCCCCGTGGACGAGGACGTCCAGACCCACCTGCTCCTGCAGGGCGATCACCGCGGCGATCTCCTGCTCCATCCGGGACCGGTAGGCCGCCGAGTCGATGGTTCCGTTCCGCAGCGCGAGGCGCGCCTTGCGGATCTCGACCGTCTGCGGGTACGAGCCGATGGTCGTGGTCGGCAGGACGGGCAGGCCGAGCGCGGCGTCCTGCGCCTCACGGCGGTCGGGCGCGGGCGAGCGGGTCCAGTCGGCCGGAGTGAGCCCGGCGAGGCGTTCGCGGACCGCGGCGACGTGTACGCGCGGGTCCGCTGCCCGGGACGCCAGTGCCGCGCGCGCCGCCTCGAACCGGCACGCCTGGTCGTCCCGGCCGTGCGCCAGGGCCCGAGCGAGCGCGGCCACCTCGCCGAACTTCTCTTCGGCGAAGGCCAGCCATCCGTGCAGCACCGGGTCGAGTTCGAACTCGCCGCGCACGGTGTACGGGACGTGCAGTGTGGAACACGAGGTCGAGACCGCGAGGGCACCGGCGTGCGCGCGCAGCGACTCGAGTGCGGCCAGCGCCGCGTCGAGGTCGGTGCGCCAGACGTTGCGGCCGTCCACCACGCCGGCGACTACCAGTTTTCCGGTCAGATCGGCCGTGCGGACGGTGTCCGGAGAGCCGGTCACCAGGTCCACTCCGACGCCCTCCACCGCGGTCCGCGCCAGCGCCGCGAGACGGTCGCCCGCATCGCCGAAGTACGTCTGCACCAGGATCCGCGGGCGCGTCCGGACAGCCGACAGCACACCGTAGACGCGTTCGGCGAGGTCGGTGAGACCGTCGGCCTGATCGGTCACCAGCGTGGGTTCGTCGATCTGGACCCAGTCGACACCGGTCTGGGCCAGGCGGCCGAGGAGCTCGGTGTAGAGCGGCAGGAGATCGTCGATGCGGGTCAGCGGTGCCGGGCCGCCGTCGACCGCCTTGGCGAGCGCGAGGAAGGTGATCGGTCCGATCACCACGGGACGGGCGGGCACGCCCTGAGCCTGCGCCTGAGCGATCTCATCGAGGACTGCGCCCGGGTCGAGGATGAACTCGGTGTCCGGACCGATCTCCGGAACCAGGTAGTGGTAGTTGGTGTCGAACCACTTGGTCATCTCCAGCGGTGCGATGTCGGGGCCCGGGCCGCCGGCGGTGCCGCGGGCGGCGGCGAAGTAGCGGTCCAGCGGATCGTCGATCGCCGCCACTCGCGGTGGCAGCGCGCCGAGCATCACAGCGGTGTCGAGCACCTGGTCGTAGTACGAGAACGTGTTGACGGGCACCGAGTCGAAACCGGCGTCGATCAGTCTGCTCCAGCTGTCGCGGCGGATGCCCGTTGCGACCCGGGTGAGCGCGGCGGCGTCGATCCGGCCCGCCCAATAGGCTTCGACCGCGCGCTTGAGCTCCCGGTTGGCGCCGATCCGGGCGACGCCGGGGACGGTGGCCGTGAAGCCCGCCGAGTCGGTGGTTCTGGTGTCGGTGGTGATAGTCGTGTCATCGGACATGACGTGTTCTTCTCCTGCATGAGTAGTTCGAGCCGTCGCCATACCGGGCGCTGCGAACCGCAGTTCGTCAGTCGCCCGTTTCCTCGAGGCGGACAGCCATCGGGCGCGGATGCGCTCGATACATCCGGCAGGTCTTCGGGCTCGTCGGCGCGCGGGCCAGGAATGGAGCCCGCTTCTACTGGCCGTCGCTTCCCAGGCGCCGCCGCCGGTGAGCCGTGGCTCGGGCGGGGCGGTCCCAGTGCGTGTGACGGCGGTCGTTCCGACATACCGCTGCGGGTCAGCTCCGGAGTCTCACCGGATTCCCTCTTCGCGGGCGGTCGCTGCCGTCGGCAGCGAACTCGCGTCGACGCCCGGCGGGAAGCAGGGGCTCCATAGTGATCCCGGCCGGGCGAACCAGTTGCAGTTATCGATGGTAAAGGACCGGGTACCATTGGGCAGCATGGGATCCGGCGGTGATTTTAACTCCGGCGGACCGGCTCATCCGGTCGCTGGGATCATCCTCGTAGCCCGTGGAGACGAGCGGAATCCCGCAGGTGACGGCGATGTTCCGACAGAACAGCGACTGATGGCCTGCGTGTCAAGTCTGGGCGCCGGCGGCTGCAAGGACATCTATGTGGCGCTCGGCGCCCGCGTGGTTCCGGCGCCCGACACCTCGTCGACGACGCTCTATCTCCCCGAGTGGTACGACAGTCTCGACGCCTGCTCGAGTGCGGCGCTGAAGTTCGTCGATCAGCATCCGAGTCTGGCGGGGGCGGTGATCCAGACCCTCGACAGCCCGGATGCCGGTTCGATCGCAGTCGCACGCGTCATCGAGGCCGCCGCCGACTGCCCGACGAGTCTGTGCCGCGCGGCGTTCGGCGGCCGTCCCGCCCAACCCTTCTACCTGGGAGCCGAACGCGTTCGCGAGGCCATCGCGGAGCTGGGGGCGGGACTGCCTGCCGTGCGGTATCTCGTCGCGCACCGCGACGACATGGTGCTGGTCGACTGCACCGATCTCGGGAACCCCGCCGACTCGCCCCTCTGAGCGCCTGCCTGAATGCGCGGCGACCTGGATGCGCGGCGTCCGGGTCAGCGGCCCGGCAGTCCGGAGCGCAGAGCCGCCGCTTCGACGTCGAGCAGTGCGCTCGCGCAACGGGTGGCGGGATCGACCGCGGCCGCGAGCGCGGCGTCGTAGCCGTCGCGGGCGAGGCCGGCCACCGACCCCGCGGCGTCGACGCCGATCAGCGCCGCGAGTTCTCCGGTGGTGGGAACGCACACCGCCCACGTGAGACGCGACTCGTCGGCCCACGCGGCGTCGGCGGCTCGGATGTACTCGACTGGATCGCCGACGCCGAGGAGCTCGAGCGCGGGCACATCGGACAACCGCTCGTCGTGCCGCAGGGCGCGCAGATACCACGCACCGGCGTTGATCTCGACAGCTTCCATGACGGGTCCTTCTCGTTCGCTCACGAATCGGCCGGATCCGGGCGCGTGCACGGCTCCGAAAACGGGCTGTGCCGTTCCTGCTGACTCCACATCGGTCAGGCGGAACGGCACAGCCGGAGGTGTATCCGGTTCTACTTGATCTCGAGCAGCACCGTGCCCTGGGTGACCGCGGCACCGGCCTCGGCGGACAGGCTGGTGATGGTGCCGGCCTTGTGCGCAGTGACCGGGTTCTCCATCTTCATGGCCTCCAGGACCACGACCAGGTCGCCCTCGGCGACCTCGTCGCCCTCACCGACGGCCACCTTGACGACGGTGCCCTGCATCGGCGCGGTCACGGCGTCGCCGGAGGCAGCGGCGCCGCCGCCCTTCTTGCGCGTGCGCGACTTCGGCTTGCGGCGGATGGCGCCGTTGGTGCCGCCACCGCCGCCCAGGTTGAGATCGCCGGGCAGCGAGACCTCGACGCGGCGGCCGTCGACCTCGACGATGACCTTCTGGCGCTGGGTGTCGTCCTCGTCGTCGAGCGGCTCACCGCCGGTGAAGGGCTTGATCGGGTTGTCCCAATCGGTCTCGATCCACTTGGTGTAGACCTCGAAGCCCTCGACGCCGTTCTCGTCGGTGCTGCCGATGAAGGCGGGGTTCGACACGATGTGGCGGTGGAACGGGATCACGGTGGCGAGGCCGTCGACCTCGAACTCGGCCAGTGCGCGGCGGGCGCGCTCGAGTGCCTGGGTCCGGTTCTCGCCGGTGACGATCAGCTTGGCCAGCATCGAGTCGAACTGACCGCCGATGACGTCGCCCTGGCGGACGCCCGAGTCGACGCGGACGCCGGGGCCGGAGGGCTCGCGGTAGACGGTGATCGGGCCGGGCGCGGGCAGGAAGCCTCGCCCGGCGTCCTCACCGTTGATCCGGAACTCGAAGGAGTGACCACGCGGGGTCGGGTCCTCGGTGATCTCCAGGGCCTTGCCCTCGGCGATGCGGAACTGCTGGCGCACCAGATCGATGCCCGAGGTCTCCTCGGTGACCGGGTGCTCCACCTGGAGTCGGGTGTTGACCTCGAGGAACGAGACGGTGTCACCCTGGACCAGGTACTCCACGGTGCCCGCGCCGTAGTAGCCGGCCTCGCGGCAGATGGCCTTCGCGGAGGAGTGGATGCGCGCCCGCTGCTCGTCGGTCAGGAAGGGAGCGGGGGCCTCCTCCACCAGCTTCTGGAACCGGCGCTGCAGCGAGCAGTCGCGGGTTCCGGCGACGACGACGTTGCCGTGCTGGTCGGCGATGACCTGGGCCTCGACGTGTCGCGCCTTGTCGAGGTACTGCTCCACGAAGCACTCGCCGCGACCGAATGCCGCGACGGCCTCGCGGGTGGCCGACTCGAACAGCTCGGGGATCTCCTCGACGGTGTGCGCGACCTTCATGCCGCGGCCGCCGCCGCCGAAGGCGGCCTTGATCGCGACCGGGACGCCGTACTGCTTGGCGAACTCGACCACCTCGTCGGCGCCGGCGACGGGATCCTTGGTGCCGGCGGCCATCGGCGCCTTCGCGCGCTCGGCGATGTGGCGTGCGGTCACCTTGTCGCCGAGGTCACGGATGGCCGACGGGGGCGGGCCGATCCAGGTGAGACCGGCGTCGATCACGGCCTGTGCGAAGTCCGCGTTCTCCGAGAGGAAGCCGTATCCGGGGTGGACTGCGTCAGCGCCGGACTTGGCGGCGGCGTCGAGGACCTTGTCGAACACCAGGTACGACTCGGCCGACGTCTGGCCGCCGAGTGCGAACGCCTCGTCCGCCAGCTGCACGAACAGTGCGTCGGCGTCCGGTTCGGCGTACACGGCGACACTGGCGATGCCTGCGTCCTTCGCGGCGCGAATCACGCGAACGGCGATCTCACCGCGGTTGGCGATGAGGACCTTCTTGATGGTCGTCTGACTGATCTCAGCGGAACTGGTCACTGGCACTCCTGTGGCACCACCGGTCAGGCGGTGCCGTTGTCGGGGACGGCTCTCACCATCCGGGGTCGACGGGCTGCGTCTCGCGCGGGATTCTCCCGCTCGTGGCGTCCTACACGTGGCTCGCATCAGACGGGCAACGTGATTTCCGCGACTCAGATTAACGCACCGATCAATTGCTCGGTACGACGCATCTCACGCAGGTCAAGAAAATTGTCTACCCGGCTTCGGCTGTACGCGCGAGTAGGTCCGCGAAACGGTCGAGGAAGACGGGAACATCACCTGCGGTTTCGGCGGGATAGCGAGCGTGCATCCGCAGGCCGCCGGGCGTCCGGTTGACCCACACGTAAACCTCGTCGTCGGCATAAGAATGGCTGCGCAGGACCCGTGCGGCACCGTCGTCGGCGGCCTGGGCACGCGGTGCCCCGCGCGTGTCCATGTACGAGACCACCGTATGCGGCGAGCCGGTGACGCCGATGAGATCCGCCACACGAAGGAACGGAAGCTCGCTTCCGTGCCGCGAAGCGCTCAGTTCCGCGGTGCTCCGCCGCGACGCCTCGGCGGGCGTGGGATCGTCGGAGACGTCGATCACCAGGGGCGCCAGACCGACGAACCAGCCCAGCGAGTGCAGCCACGAGCGGTCGGTCCGCGTATGCCGGGGCATGATCACGGCGAAGTCGTCGGCGCCGCTGGTCTCGCGGAAGGCCACCGCCATCGCTCCCAGGATCCCGCCCACCGGGGACGCGCCCGAGGCGGCGCAGAAGGCCTCGAAGCGCGTCGCGCCGGCGTCGTCGAGGAGCAACCGGGTGCGCGCGAGCTGGACCGGCCCGGTGCCCTCCTCGGCGGGCCCCGCCCGACCGGGCGTCAGCAGGGGGTTCGGTGGCAGTCGGCCGCCGAACCGGGCGACGAACTCGGCCCATGTGCGCACCGCGCGGTGTTCGGGGTCGGCGACGTCGGCGGCGCGGCGCTGGGCGTCGCTGAAGTCGAGGTAGCTGCCCGTGGGCTCGAGAGCCGGTGGACGACCCTCGCGGGCCGCCCTGTACAGCTCCGACAACTCGTGATGCGCATTGACCAGGGAGTAGCCGTCCACCAGCGAGTGGTCGGCGGCGAAGAACAGGGTGAAGCTGTCCGGTCGCGCCACGGTCGCGAACCGGTACGCCGGCCAGTGCAGAGGGGCGGTCGCGCGGTCGAACGATCCCGCGATCTGCTCGAGGAGCAACGGCGTCTCGGTGTACCAGCCGATGCGTGCCATCTTGACCCGGACGGTGTCGGGCTCGGTGGTGTAGCGCTCCGTGCGGTAGCGGGCGTCGCGGTCGGCCTTGAGCACCACGTGCGTCCGCAGCACCTCGTGGCGATTGATGTACGCCACCAGGGCGGAGCGGACCGAGGGCACCGACATCGGTTCGTCGAACTCGATCGCGAGCCCGAGCCACGATTCGCGGCCGCCCTCGCGATGCGTCAGCGCCCGGTACTCGAACGCCGACCGCAGATGCTCCTCGTGGTTGTGCGAGGTCTCGCGTACGTCTCGGCTCCAGCTGCCCAGACCGCCCGGCACAGCCGGAATCCACTCGACCAGGCCGCCGGGCTGAATCGGGGCGTCGAGGATCTGCAGAAAGTCCATTGCGCTGCGACGGCGTTCAGCGGGAGGTCTGCTCGCGCACCTGACGCTTGATCCGCGTCAGCATGCCCGCCATCCCGTTGAGACGCAGCGGACTGATCACCGACGACAGACCCAGCTCGTGGAAGAAGTCGTCGGGCACCGCGGTGATCTCCGAAGCACTGGCGCCGTCGAGCCCCTCGTGCAGGATGGAGGCGAAACCCCGGGTGGTGGGTGCCTCGGGCGGAGCGCTGAAGTACAGGCGCACGGCCTCGGCGTCCGAGGCGTCCACGGACAGGAAGATCGGCGACTGGCACTCGGGAACCGGCTCCATCGACTCGGGCTTCAGCGACTCGGGCAGCTCGGGGAGCTCGCGGGAGAACTCGAGCAGCAGAGTGACCTTGTCCGAATCCGCCAGATCGGCGAAATCCGAGACGATCTCGGCGAGAGGGGCGGGCAGCGTCATGGAACTGTTTTCCGGCGTCAGTCGGCGACGCCCGTGCCCGGCTCGTCGCCGACGGCGATCGGAACCCGGACGCGGTTGCCCCATTCGGTCCAGGAGCCGTCGTAGTTGCGGACGTTCTCGAAGCCGAGAAGATGGGTCAGCACGAACCAGGTGTGGCTCGACCGCTCGCCGATCCGGCAGTACGCGATGGTCGGGGTGGCCGGGTCGAGACCGGCGTACACGTCTTCCAATTCGGCCCGGCTGCGGAACCGGCTGTCGGGGGCGGCGGCCTTGGCCCACGGGATCGAGACGGCGGTGGGGATGTGACCGCCGCGCAGCGCACCCTCCTGCGGGTAATCGGGCATGTGCGTGCGTTCGCCCGTGTACTCCTGCGGCGAGCGCACGTCGATCAGCGGAGTCGAACCGATCTCGGACAGCACGTCCTCGGCGAAGGCGCGGATCTTGGAGTCGTCGCGCTCCACGACCGGATAGTCGGTCGGGCGGTAGACCGGGACGTCGAAGGAGGTCTCGCGCTGTTCGTCCATCCACGCGTCGCGGCCGCCGTCGAGGAGCCGGACGTCCTCATGGCCGAAGAGCGTGAAGACCCAGAGGGCGTACGCGGCCCACCAGTTGCTCTTGTCTCCGTAGATCACGACCGTGTCGTCGCGGGAGATCCCCTTCTCGCTCATCAGCTTCGCGAACTGCTCGCCGTTGATGTAGTCGCGGGTGACCGGATCGTTGAGGTGAAGGTGCCAGTCCACCTTCTGGGCGGTGGGAATGTGGCCGATGTCGTAGAGGAGCACGTCCTCGTCCGACTCGATGATCTTCAATCCGGGCGCGCCGAGGTGCGCGGACAACCACTCGGTCGTCACCAAGCGCTCCGGATGTGCGTATGCGGAGAAAGCCGGATTCGGATCGAATTCCACAGTCACTGAGGGTCTCCCGCCTCTGCTGATGTCGGAGGCGACCGGAACCGGCCGCGGATACAAGCATACGGACGACCGCGCCGAGGCGTTTCGCCGGACCGGTCTCAAGTTCGTCCCGATCCGCGGTCCGGCCTGCGCAATCGTCCGAATGACGTCGGGCACGTCGCCGGGGGCGACGGTGTTAGCGTTCCCGTCATGCCGAGAAGGGGATCGGGGCGCGGGCTCCGGACAGTGGTGGGTACGGCCCTGGCGGTCGTGGCCGCGCTGACGATGAGCGCATGCGGGGTGGACGGAACGGCGCATCGCGCGGCGCCCACGCCACCCGCGCACTGTTCGGCCGCTCGGTGTCCGGAACTGGCCGCCGTCTCGGCTGAGCGGCTGGCGGCCTCCGGGGTCGACGAGTCGAATCAGTCGACCGCGGTCCCGGCGTACATGTCGGCGGTGCTCGACGACTTGGACTCGGTGTGGCAGGACTGGTTCGCCCAGTTGGCGATCGAGGGGTCGACGGCGGGCCGGGTGCTGATCGCCCCGGGCGATGCCTTCCACAGCGCGTGCCTGGACTCGGGTGAACTGCCCGACGGAATCCCGAGCGATTTCCCGAACGCCTTCTTCTGCCCGCTCGACCGCCGGCCGGACGGCGGCGGCACCGACAGGCAGGGGTCGGTGATCCTGCCCGTGCAGACCTTCGCCGACATCTGGAACGGCAAGCTCATGGGCTCGTCCGGCATCATGCTCGGTGACTTCACCGCGGCCACCATCATGGCCCACGAATACGGCCACAACGTCGTGTACCGCCTCGCGAAGGCGTACGGCATGGGCGACGCGGCCGGGCCGCCCGGAGACGACCGCGAGTTGATCGCCGACTGTTTCGCGGGCAACTGGGCGGCCACCGTCTTCGAGCGCAAAGACCTGTCGTTCACGTCGATGCTGCAGGCCGCAGCGCTGATCGTCAGTGTCGGCGACGCCGCGCCCGGGCAGGGCCACGGAACCTCCGTCGCGCGGGCACGGGCCCTCTGGCGCGGATTCACCGACAACCTCAGACGGCAGGGACAGCCCGGCGACTGCCTCAAGGCGTACTGGCCCGCCGTACTCCGGCAGTGAGGTCTCAGCGCTCGGCGGACCACAGGTCGGCGACGTCGACGCCGACCTGCGTCAGCAGGCGCCGGACCAGCGGCAGGCTGATGCCGATCACCGACGACGGGTCGCCGTCGATGCCGTCGATCAGCCAGCCGCCGATCCCGTCGAGGGTGAACGCGCCCGCGACCTCGAGCGGCTCGCCGGTCGCCGCGTAGCGTTCGATGAGCTCGTCGGAGACGTCGGAGAAGAAGATCGCCGTCGACTGACTGTGACTGGCGGACGCGACGGCCTCGCCGTCACGCAGGCGCCGCACGCAGTGTCCGGTGATGAGATGACCGGTGGTCCCGCGCATCCGTCTCCACCGCTCGGCGGCGGCCGCCGCGGTGTGCGGTTTGCCCGCGAGCGACCCGCCGGTGAGCAGCATCGAATCGCAGGTCACGACCACGCCGTCGGTCGCCGCACCCGCCGCCTGCGGTGCGCGGTCACCGAGGACGGCGGCGACCACCGCGTCGGCCTTCGCCTCGGCCAGCCGGGTGACGATCTGCGCGGGCGGGGCGCCCGCCAGCTCGTCGAGCAGGGCGTCCTCGTCCACGTCTGACACGACGACCGCCGGCCGCAGTCCGGCGTCTCGCAGCACGCGCAGGCGTGCGGGCGAGGCCGAACCGAGGACGACGGTCGTCGCGGTGGAACGGTGTGCGGGGCTCACCAGCCGCCGCGGTTGGTGAAGCTGCCGGGCTGGCCCCAGTTCACCCGGAACATGTCGACCGGGCGGCCCCAGTCGTTCCGGATCTGCGGTCCGGTGTCGGCGGTGCCGCCGCTCGCCGCGGCGAAGACACCGACCAGGGCGGCCAGTTCCGCGTCGGTGGGCTTGCCGTCGACGATGGTCAGGAACGGGCGGGCGGGCTGCTCTTGGCTGCCCGCCGAGGTGACGTCGTCACTCATGTCGTCGCCTTTCTGGATCGGGGAGCGGACTACAGCGGGATGTTGCCGTGCTTCTTCGGCGGCAGCTGCACCATCTTGCGCTCCAGCAGCTTCAGGGCATTCGCGATCTGGCCCCGGGTGTGGCTCGGCGGGATCACCGCGTCGACATAGCCGCGCTCAGCCGCGACGTACGGGTTCACCAGGGTGTCCTCGTACTCCTGCTGCAGTTCCAGGCGCAGTGCGTCGACGTCCTCGCCGTTCGCCTGCGCCTCCTTGAGGCGGCTGCGGTAGACGAAGCCCACCGCGCCCGAGGCGCCCATGACCGCGATCTGAGCGGTCGGCCAGGCCAGGTTCACGTCGGCGCCCATGTGCTTGGAGCCCATGACGTCGTACGCGCCGCCGTAGGCCTTGCGGGTGATGACGGTGATCTTGCCGACCGTCGCCTCGCCGTAGGCGTAGAGCAACTTGGCGCCGCGGCGGATGATGCCGTTGTACTCCTGCTCGGTGCCGGGCAGGAAGCCGGGGACGTCGACCAGGGTGACGATCGGAACGTTGAAGGCGTCGCAGGTGCGCACGAAGCGCGCCGCCTTCTCCGAGGCGTCGATGTCGAGACAGCCGGCGAACTGGGTCGGCTGGTTCGCGACGATGCCGACGCTGCGGCCGTCCACCCGTCCGAAGCCGACGATGACGTTCATCGCACGCTCGGCCTGCACCTCCAGGAACTCCTCGTCGTCGAGGATGTTCCGGATGACGTTGTGCATGTCGTACGGCTGGTTGGGCGAGTCGGGGATGATCGTGTCGAGCGCGAGATCGTCCTCGGTGAGATTGTCCTCGATGGCGCCGACGCGCTCCGGTGCGGGCAGGCGCGGGGCCTCGGCGCGGCAGTTGCTCGGCAGGTAACCCAGCAGTTCCTTGACGTAGTCGAGGGCGTCTTCCTCGTCCTGGCCGACGTAATGGGCGACGCCCGACTTGGTCATGTGCGTGTGCGCGCCGCCCAGGTCCTCCTGAGTGACGTCCTCACCGGTGACGGTCTTGATGACGTCGGGACCGGTCACGAACATCTGGCTGGTCTGGTCGACCATGACCACGAAGTCGGTGAGAGCGGGGGAGTACACGTGGCCACCGGCGTTCGGGCCCATGATCAGCGAGATCTGGGGGATGACGCCGGAGGCGCGGACGTTGCGGCCGAAGATCTCGCCGTACAGGGCGAGGGAGACCACGCCCTCTTGGATGCGGGCGCCCGCACCCTCGTTGATGCCGATCAGGGGGCGGCCGGTCTTGATCGCCAGGTCCATGACCTTGACGATCTTCTCGCCGTACACCTCGCCCAGGCTGCCGCCGAAGACCGCGGCGTCCTGGCTGAACACGCACACCTCGCGGCCGTCGACGGTGCCGTAGCCGGTGACGACACCGTCGCCCATCGGGCGCCGCTCGGCGAGCCCGAAGTTGGTGGACCGGTGACGCGCCAGCGCGTCGAGTTCGACGAACGAACCCTCGTCGAGAAGGTGGGTGATGCGCTCGCGTGCGGTGAGTTTGCCCTTGGCGTGAACCTTCTCCGCAGCGGCTTCGCCGACCGGGAACTCGGCCTCGGCGAGGCGGTTGCGCAGATCGGCGAGCTTGCCCGCCGTGGTGTGGATGTCCGGCGCAGCGCCGTCGTCGCGTGAAGCAGTCGTCATGGGATCCGATGCTAACGACCGACACCTATGCGAGGTCAACCGCGCCGATAATGTGAGAATATCCTCACATTCGAGATCACTGCGGAAGCGGTGCTGTGAGTGTATTCACTCGCGGGCCGTAAAGTGCTCGTACATGAGCAACGACGTGCCCGATCAGGAAATCCTCGCCGAACAGCTGTCGGACACGCGGTGGCGCGCCGTGGAGGTGATCGCCGAGACCGGCTCGACCAATGCCGATCTGATTGCGCGAATCGATGCCGGGGAAGACGTCGACGGCATTGTTTTGATCGCCGCGCGGCAGACCTCGGGCCGCGGCAGGCATGCGCGGGTATGGGAGACACCGCCCGGACAGCTCGCCGTCTCGGCTGCCATCGCGGTCGACGCCGATGCGATTCGCAGCCTCGGCTGGTTGTCGTTGCTCACCGGCCTCGCCGTCCACGACGCCGTCTCCGCACTCACCGGAACCGGTCTCGAGCTCAAGTGGCCCAACGATGTCCTCGCACCCGGTGGCGGCAAGCTGTCGGGCATCCTCTCGGAGTTCCGGCTCACCGGCGACGGCGGGGGCGTGGCGGTGATCGGCACCGGACTGAACCTGGATCTGCCCGCCGGGTCGGCGCCCGACACGGCGGCCTCGATCAGCGGCCTCGCCGACGCGCCGGTGGACCAGACCCGAGTCGCGGCCGCGTATCTGCGGGCGTTGTCCGAGCGGCTCGCGGACTGGCCCGACCGCATCGACGTCCTCGCCGGGAACTATCGCAGCGTCAGCGCCACCCTGGGGTCACGGGTCCGGCTGATCCTGCCCGGCGACGTCGAGGTGGTCGGTATCGCCACCGACATCGACGACGAGGGGCGGGTGATCGTCGACGGTCCGGACGGTCCGGTCACGGCGTCGGCGGGCGACGTCACGCATCTGCGGCCCGTCGACTAGCGCCGGACACCTCTAGCTGCGTTTGCGGTCGCTGCTGGCGCGGCCCATCGTCGGGATCAGCGTCAGCACCGGCAAGCCGATGATCAGGTGCAGCACCGCGGTGCCGATGCCGGACGAGATCTGCTCCGACAGCAGCAGCGGAAGGATCACCGCGGCGGCGATCAGCAGCCCGACGATCCATCGGTAGAACTGATTGGGCGCAGGCGTACCCACCTGCAGCAGGTACCACAGGGCGCCGGCGACGATCGCGGCGACGAACCCGGTGACGGCGAACCACACCTCGTCCTGTGCGAGCGGATTCCAGATGCCGAACCGGCCCGACTCGTTGATCTTCTGGGTGACGGCGCGGATCACCCAGGCGGCGAGCCAAGCGGCCAGCCCCGTGACCACTCCGGTCATCAGAACGCCTCCGCAGAACATCAGCGGGTCGATGTCCGGGCCGCGGCGGCGGGGTGTGGCGGGCGGCTGACTGTACTGGGCGTCGTACCCGGTCTGGCCGTAGTCGCCGGCCTCGGTGTACTGCCCGTAATCGTTCGGCCGGCTGTAGGCACGCGTCGCCGGCGGCTGAGGCGGACGGTGGTTCGGGTCGCGCGGATCGTTGTACGTCATGGTCCTTGCCTGTTGTTGCTGCTCGGTATCGCTGCGGTCGTGAGGCCAGATCCGCCCCAGTGTAGCGCCGATATCAGGCCCTCCTAAGAATCCGGCACTAAGGTGAAACGCCATGGGTTACCCGCGCGAGAACCTTGCGCCCGGCGAGGTGGTGGTCATACACCGGCATCCGCACTGGAAGAGCCTGCTGGTGCCGGTGCTGATCTTCTGGGCGGTGACCGCTGCCGCGGGAGTCGCGGTCGGTTACGCCCAGACGTCCGCAATGGCCGACCGGGCCGCGTTGTGGGTCACCGCCGTCGTCGTCGCGATCTGGGCGGCGGCCGTGGCGTGGTTCCTCATCCGGCCGCTGATCTCGTGGAAGACCACTCATTTCGTCGTCACCGACCGTCGGGTCATCTACCGCAGCGGCGTCCTGACCAGGTCCGGAATCGACATTCCGATCCGCAGAATCAACACCGTCGAGTTCCGGCACGGGGTGATCGACCGGATCCTCCGCACCGGCACTCTGGTGATCGAATCGGCATCCGACGAGCCGCTCGCCTTCCATGACATCCCGCAGGTGGAGGCGGTGCACGCTCAGCTCTACCAGGAGCTGCTCGACGAGGACGACGACGCGCTGACGGGCCGCGTCGACGAGTGGCGCCGATGATGAGGTCGCGAGCGGTGCTCCTGGCCGAGGACGACGCGGCCATCGCCGAGCCGCTGGCCCGAGCGCTGAGCCGGGAGGGCAACGACTGCGAGATCGCGGCCACCGGTCCCGAGGCGCTGGAGAAGGTGCGCAGCGGCGACTACGGACTGCTCATCCTCGATCTCGGCCTGCTCGGGATGGACGGTCTGGAGGTGTGCCGCCGGATCCGCTCCGAACTGCCGCAACTGCCCGTGCTGATGCTGACCGCTCGCACGGACGAGGTGGACTTCGTCGTCGGCCTCGATGCGGGCGCCGACGACTACGTCGGCAAGCCCTTCCGCCTGGCCGAGTTGCTCGCGCGCGTGCGCGCGCTGATGCGGCGCAGCGTCACGGCCGTGGAGGGGGAGGAGATCCTCGACAGCGGCGACATCCAGCTCGACCCGCGCGCTCGGCGCGTGGTGGTGGACGGCGAGGATCTGACGCTGGCGAACCGGGAGTTCGATCTGCTCCGCTTCCTGATGGAGCGGTCGGGCGAAGTGGTGTCGCGCGACGAGATCATGGACGCGGTGTGGGGGTCGACGGATCTGCGGTCGTCGAAGACGCTCGACATGCACATCTCCTGGATCCGGCGGAAGATCGGCGACGACCGTCCCAAGAATCGCAGACACATCGTGACCGTGCGCGGTGTCGGCTTCCGGTTCGACCCGTAGGAGCCGTGTGCGTCGTCGAATCCTGAAGATGATGATCGCGTCTCTCGTGGCGATGGGCGTGATGTTCGGCGTGCCGATGACCATCATCACCTGGGACTGGTTCTCCACCTCCGCTCACCAGGACCTCTCCGAGCGGCTCAAACGCATGAGCGAGCACGTGCTCGCGGAGGAGGCCGCCGGCCGCGCCGTATCCCCGCACGATCTGGATCTCGAACAGTTCCGTCTGCTGGTGCCGCCGAACGGTCGCCTCACGCTCACCTATCGCGTTCGCGATCGGGACGCGCCCGGCGGCTACCAGCGCGGGATCCGCCAGATCGGCCATGTCTTCGACGGCGCGGCGGTTTCGGAGTCGGTCAATCTCGGCCGCGACGTGGACCTGACGCTCGCGATACCGCAGGAGGACGTCCGTCCGACCCAGTTGCTGGCGGTGCTGACCCTGCTGCTGGCGATCCTGGTCGCCGTCGTCGGCGGTGCGGTGGTGGCCGTCCTCACGGCGCGGCGGCTGTCGGAGCCGCTGTCGGACGTCGCGCGCCGCGCCGCCGCCATGGGGCGGGGCGACTTCTCCTCCGACTGGCCTGCATACGGCATCGATGAGCTCGATCGGGTCTCGGCGGCGCTGGCTGACGCCAATGACGAGATCGTCCTGCGGCTCGAGCGCGAGGGCGAGATCATCGGGGACGTCTCCCACCAGCTGCGCAGCCGGCTCACCGCGATCGGGCTGCGGCTCGACGAGTTGACCCTGCACCGCGATCCGGCAGTGGTCGCCGAGGCCGAGGCGGGACTGGCGCAGGTGGAACGGCTCGCCGACGAACTGGACGAGATGATCGCGGCCTCGCGTGCGGATCCCAAGGCGCGGGTCGCGATCGACGTCACGTCGGTCGTTCAAACCCTGGTGCGCGATTTCGAGCCCGCGTATCGAGCGGCCGGGCGGTCGGTGCGGATGGTGGTCGACGAACCGGTCCCGCACACCTACGATCGTCCGGGCCGCCTCCGCGAGGCGCTGAGCGTGCTCGTCGACAACGCACTGGTCCACGGGGGCGGGGAGTGCGTCGTCCGGGTCGGGGTGCTGACATCGCGCGAGATGGTCCGCGTCACGGTGTCGGACGCCGGCGCCGGCGTGCCCGACGAGGTGGTACCGGAGATGTTCCGCCGGGGTGTGTCGGGCGGGGGACGGAACGGGCTGGGTCTGTCACTGGCCCGCGCCCTGGTGGAGGCCGACGGCGGTCGGCTCGATCTGGTGTCGCGGCGGCCCGCGGTGTTCGCGGTGGTGGCGCCGCTGCATCCGGCGAGCGGTGCGTCCTACGGCGAGGAGTCAGACGCCGGCGGCGGTGCCGGTGCGGACGGCGGTGCCGGGACAGACGGCGACGGGCCGACGCTCACGCATGTCCGAGTTCCTCATCGCTGAGTTCCTCGGACGTGGGGTTGACGTCGGTGGATCCGCCTTCGCCGCCGCGCGGCTGCTCGTCGGGGAAGGCGAACCGCCGCAGCGCCCAGAACCGGAAGACCATCTGGAGCAGGTTGCCGATCACGAAGGCGAGCAGGAAGTCGAAGATCGCGAGTTCGAGGCCGACCAGGTTCTCACGCATGTTGAAGACGTTGTTCGCGATCCAGATCGGCGCGGCGGCGATCAGGACGGCGATGCCGCTGATGGCGAAGAACAGGAGTGCCTCGTGGTGCTTCTCGCGTCCGCCGCGGTTCTTGAACGCCCACTCGCGGTTGAGGACATAGCTCAGGATCGTGGCGACCACGCCGGAGATCACCTTGGCCACCGTCGGCTTCGATTCGAGAACACTGAGGGCGAGTGCGTAGTAGACCGCCATGTCGACCACGAATGTGGTGCCGCCGACGATCGCGAACTTGATCAGTTCGCTGTGCTTGAGCACCAGCCGTCGCACGGGCTCCGGCAGTCGCTTCACTGCCCCGTCAATTGTCGGCACAAGGTTCGAGTGTACGTAATCTGGCCCGCCGAATTGTCACCGACCGGCCGGGGTGCGCGTGTCCGCGGCCGGGCATGACAACATTGAACGGTGACTTCCAGCCCAGACCGACGTTCCAGCGGCATGCCCACCGTGACCATGATCGGCGGTGGTCAGTTGGCCCGAATGACCCATCAGTCGGCCATCGCCCTCGGTCAGTGCCTGCGGGTTCTGGCGGGCAGCGCCGACGAGCCGGCCGCGCAGGTGAGCGCGAACGTGGTGCTCGGCTCGCACGATGATCTCGACGCCCTCCGCGCCGCCGCCGAAGGGGCGGTCGCGCTCACCTTCGATCACGAGGGAGTTCCGCTCGCTCACCTCGAAGCGCTCGAGGCCGAGGGCGTCGCGGTGCGCCCGCCGTCGAAGGCGCTGCACTTCGCACAGGACAAGCTGGCCATGCGGACCAAACTGTCGGAACTGGGCCTCCCGGTTCCCGACTTCGTCGACCTGTCGGGCGAGGTCGGCGCGGCGCGCTCCGCGCTGATCGCCTTCGGCGAGTCCCACGACTGGCAGGTGGTTCTGAAGGCGGTCCGAGGCGGTTACGACGGTCGCGGAGTGTGGCTCACCGACAACCGCGACGAAGCGTTGCGCGTCTTCGACGACACCTCCTCGGGCGACACCGTGCTCATGGCGGAGCAGAAGGTGGCGATGGTGCGCGAGCTGTCGGCGATGGTGGCACGGTCGCCGTACGGACAGGGCGCCGCGTGGCCGGTCGTCGAAACCGTCCAGCGCAACGGCCAGTGCGCCGTCGTTCTGGCTCCGGCTCCGGGCCTGGACGCCGATGTCGCTCAGCAGGCGCAGCAGATGTCGCTCACGCTGGCCGAGGAACTGGGCGCGGTGGGCGCCATGGCGATGGAGCTGTTCGAGACGACGGACGGCGAACTGGTGGTCAACGAGCTCGCGATGCGCCCGCACAACAGCGGTCACTGGACCATGGACGGCGCCGTCACCTCGCAGTTCGAACAGCATCTGCGCGCGGTTCTCGACTACCCGCTCGGCGATACCGCGGCGCGCGCCGACGTAGTCGTGATGGCCAACATCCTGGGGGCGCCGGAGGCTCCGCAGATGTCGATGGACGAGCGCCTGCATCATCTGTTCGCCCGGATGCCCGAGGCCAAGGTCCATCTGTACGGGAAGGGCGAGCGGCCCGATCGCAAGATCGGACACGTCAATGTCGTAGGACGTCCGGGTGAGGGCGTCGACGACGTCCGCGAACGGGCCGAGCGCGCCGCCCAGTGGATGAGCGCGGCCGTGTGGACCGACGGCTGGGATCCGCACGCGGGCTAGTCGGACGCGGTGACACCATCGTGACGCTGCGGTCTCGGTGCGTGAACGAGGGTGTGAAACCGCCACGGGGTTGAATTGACACCATCGTGGTGTCATGATTGATGTCATGGACCTCGATCAGTACGTCGACGACCTTCAGCGCCGGTTCGGAGCCGCGGCGGAACGTGACCTCTCCGACGCCGCTGACAACGGGGTCGACGACGTCCGCGCCGCCGCGGAGCGTCTCGCGAACAGTATGGACGCCACCATCCGACTCGCCCTGCTCGATGTCCTGTCTGCGGCGGCCGGCGAGATCACTCGTGACCTGGTTCCCGGTTCGGTCGACCTCCGCCTGCGAGGGCGCGAGGTGGACTTCGTCGTCGCAACGCCGCGCACCACCGACGATGCCGACTCGGAGTCCGCGATCGGCGTCGACTTCGACGACACCACCAGCTCACGCACCACACTGCGACTCCCGGACGTCCTCAAGGCGCAGGTGGACGAAGCCGCGGCCGCCGAGGGCGTCTCGGTCAACACCTGGCTGGTGCGCGCCGTCGCCTCAGCCCTGAATCCGCGCCGGCGACGATCCGTGCAGCGCGCGTTGCGCACCGGCGGCGACTTCGCCGGCTGGGCGCGCTGATCACTCTCCACACCTTCGCGAACGATCCCCATCACCCCGTCTCGACCACGGGGTCGGTCGACTGCACCCTCCGGAAGGCTCTCCCATGCCCACCTACCGCACCCCAGAACCCGTCGATCTCGCCGTGAACCTGCCGCTCGGCCACATCGACGTCATCGCGAGCGACCGCACCGACGCCGTCGTGACCGTATCGCCCAGTAACCCGGACAAACCCGCCGATCAGCGCGGTGCGGCAGCGACCACCGTCGAGTTCGACGGCCGCCGAATCACCGTCCTCGGACCGCGTCCCAGGTTCCGCTTCCTCGGCCCCTCCGAGTCGGTGGACATCACGGTCGAACTCCCGGAGGGCTCGCGATTCACCGCCGAATGCTCCACGGGGGGTGTCCGCGCCACCGGCAGGCTGGCCGCGACCCGGGTGAAGGCGTCCGTCGGTGCCGTCGACCTCGACGCCACCGGCGACCTGTGGCTGCACGCCGCGTACGGCAACGCCACCGTCGGCACGGTAGACGGGTCGGCCGAGGTCGTCGCGGGGCACGGGCAGATCCGGATCGGCACCGTCGCCGGCGACGCCGCACTGAAGTCGTCGTACGGCAGCGTCCACCTCGGCACGGCGCACGCCGCCGTCGAAGCCAATCTCTCGTACGGCGACCTGCACATCGACGGTTCGGCGTCGTCGGTCACCGCGCGCACCGCGTACGGAAGCGTCACCGTCGGTGAGGCGCGCGGCGGCGCTCTCGACCTGGAGAGCAGCTTCGGGACGATCGTCGTCGGCGTCGCCGACGGGGTTCCCGCCTGGCTCGACCTCTCGTCCACTCAAGGACAGCTGCGCAACCGTCTCGACGGTTCCACCGTCCCGTCGACCGGTGAGCATGTGTCCATTCGCGCGCGAACGTCATACGGCGACATCGAGATTCGGCGCGCCCACTCGGTTTCAGACAGCGCTCGCTCAGTCGAAGACGAAGGAACACGGTCATGACCACGACCATCGCTCCGCCCGCGATCAGGATCCGCGGAATCGAGAAGTCCTATGACGGCCGTTCTGTGCTGCGCGGGGTCGACCTCGACGTCGAGGCGGGCAGCGTCGTCGCACTCCTGGGCGCTAACGGTGCAGGCAAGACGACGCTCGTCCGCATCCTCTCGACGTTGACGCGGCCCGACGCAGGCACCGCCGTCGTCGGCGGCCACGACCTCGCGACCGAGCCCCTCGAGGTTCGCCGGTCGATCAGCCTGACGGGTCAGTTCGCCGCCGTCGACGAGGTACTGACCGGCCGCGAGAACCTGATGCTCATCGCCCGCCTGCGCCACGTGCACGGCCCCGGCGCCGTCGCGGACGGCCTGCTCGAGCGCTTCCGGCTCACCGACGCCGGCGGACGCGCCGTCGCCACGTACTCGGGCGGCATGAGGCGTCGTCTCGACATCGCCATGAGCCTGATCGGTGATCCGTCCGTCATCTTCCTGGACGAACCGACCACCGGACTGGACCCCGAAGCCCGCATCGACGTGTGGGACACCGTCCGCGAACTCGCCGGCCGCGGCACCGCGATCCTCCTGACCACCCAGTATCTCGAGGAGGCCGAACAACACGCCGACCGCACCGCCGTGCTGCACGACGGCCGGATCATCGCGAACGGCACACTCGCCGAACTGAAGCGACTGCTTCCGCCGACCAAGGTCGAATACGTCGAGAAGCAGCCCACCCTCGAGGAGATCTTCCTCGCGCTCACCAGACACCGCACCGAGAACGAAGGCCGGTCATGACCACACACGTCCTCAGCGACACCGGCGCCCTCCTGGGTCGCTCGCTCAAGCACGTCACGCGCAGTGTCGACACCATCGTCACCACCGCGCTCACCCCGATCGCCATGATGCTCCTGTTCGTCTACGTCTTCGGCGGAGCCATCAAGGCGAGCACCGGAACTGCGAGTTACGTCGACTACCTGCTTCCCGGAATCCTGCTGATGGCCATCGCCTCGGGCGTCGCGTACACGGCACTGCGCCTGTTCAACGACCTTCAGAGCGGGCTGTTCGAGCGCTTCGGATCGATGCCGATCGCTCGCGCCGCCGTCCTCTGGGCCCACGTCCTCACCTCGATGGCGGCGAACGCGGTCACGGTGGTCATCATCATCGCGGTCGGACTGGCGATGGGTTTCCGATCGTCCGCGGGACCGCTCGCCTGGCTCGCAGTCGCCGGCATCCTCGCCCTCTTCACGCTGTCGTTGACGTGGATCGCGGTCGTCGCGGGACTGGCCGCCAAGACCGTCGACGGTGCGACCGGGTTCTCGTACCCGCTCATCTTCCTGCCCTTCGTCAGCTCCGCGTTCGTCCCGACCGACACCATGCCCACCCCGGTGCGGGTCTTCGCCGAGCACCAGCCGGTGACCTCCATCGTCGACACCGTCTCCGCGCTGCTCGGCGAGCAGCCCGTCGCCACCGCCGACCTCGTGGCCGCGCTCGCGTGGTGCATCGGGATCGGCGCCATCGCCTACGCGGCGGCGATTCGCCTCTACCGCCGCAAGATCCGGTGATCGCGAAGACGCCGGCCGCCCGCCTTCGAGCCGCTTTCACACCGTGTCGGGGACGACAGCCGGCGTCACCGCGCACGGTTGCCTCGCCTACGCTGTTGAGAATCAGCCCCCGAGAACCTTGGAGACGTCGATGACCGCACCCGCCACCGTGCCCGCACCCCTCGTCGGCCTCATCATGGGCAGTGACTCCGACTGGCCGACGATGCAGGCCGCGGCGGAGGCGCTCGCCGAGTTCGGCATACCGTTCGAGGTCGGCGTGGTCTCGGCGCACCGCACCCCCCAGCGGATGCTCGACTACGCGAAGAACGCCGCGGGACGCGGTATCTCGGTGATCATCGCCGGTGCCGGTGGCGCCGCTCATCTGCCGGGCATGGTCGCGGCGGCCACACCGCTACCGGTGATCGGGGTGCCCGTTCCCCTGAAGTACCTCGACGGGATGGACTCACTGCTGTCGATCGTGCAGATGCCGGCCGGCGTGCCGGTCGCGACGGTGTCGATCGGCGGCGCCCGGAACGCGGGTCTGCTGGCCGCACGCATCCTCGGAGCCTCCGATCCGGCCGTTCAGAGTGCGATGGCGAAGTTCCAAGCCGGACTGGAGGAGATGGTCCTCGAGAAGGACGAGAAGCTGCGCAGGACCCTGCTCGACGGCTGACCGACCGCTACGGGCTCAATGCGGCCACCACGTCGGCCGCCGGGACCGCCTGAGCAGCCCGGAAGCCGGTCCCGGCCCAGAGATTGATGACGTCCGGGTCGGTGGAACCGGCCCGGCGTATACCGCCGGTAAGAGTGTTGACCTGGGGATACACCGGCGGTGCCGCATCACTGTAGGCGGCGATGAACTCGTTCACCAGGCCACGCGCCAAGCGGCCCGAGTACGCCCGGGTGGTGACGGTCTCGGTGAAGCGCGGGTCGGCGAGGGCGTCCCGGTGCGCCTGTTTGGTGCCGGCCTCGGGGCAGCGGAGCAGAAGCGTCCCCACCTGCACGGCGGCGGCGCCCGCCTCGAGCAGTGCGATCGCGTCGTCGCGGGAGGCGACGCCGCCCGCAGCGATCACCGGCAGGCCCGCCGCGTCAGCAACACCGGTGAGGAGGGGCAGCGTGTCGATGCCCGGGTCGGCGTCGAGGATGCCGAACGTGCCGCGGTGTCCGCCCGCCGACACGCCCTGGGCGCAGAGCGCGTCCACTCCGGACTCTCGCGCGATCAGCGCCTCGTCGACACAGGTGACGGTCCCGACCACGAAGACCTCCGCGGCGTGCAGTCGTGCCACCGTGGCGGCGTCGGGACAGCCGAAGGTGAACGAGGCGACGGGCACGCGCTCGTCGATCAGCACCTGGACCTTGGCGTCGAAGTGGTCGTCGGTGAACGGAACGTGCTCGGGCAGCGGTGCGCCCAGCCGCTCGGCGAGCGGGGCGAGCCGGTCGCGGTACTCGGCGAAGGCCGCTTCGTCGAACGGGATCTCCTCGGGCACGAACAGATTGACGCCGAACGGCGCGTCGGTCAGCGCGGCGATCGCGCGGATGTCCTCACGGAGTCGTTCGGGCGTGAGATAGGCGCCACCGTAGAAGCCGAGACCACCCGCGCCGGAGACGGCTGCAGTGAGTTCGGGTGTCGACGTGCCTCCGGCCATCGGAGCGCCCGCGATCGGAACGCCGAGCAGACCGAGATCGAACATCATTCACTCTCCTTTCGGAACCCGGACGATCTCCAGGCTCACCTCGCTGCGCAGGACGAATCCCATCGCCTCGTACAGGCTGCGCGCCGGATTCTCCGCCGTCGTGTGCAGAAAGGGCAGGTCGCCGTCGTCGACGATGACCTGAGCCACCGCGGCGACGAGTCTGCGTGCCAGTCCGCGTCCGCGTGCCTCCGGATGGGTGCACACCGCGCTGATCTCCACCCAGCCGGGAAGCCGCAGCCGCTGACCCGCCATGGCGAGCAGCCGGCCGTCGCCGTCCCGGTAGCCGAGGTAGACGCCCATCTCGACGGTGCGCGGGAGAAAGGGCCCGGGCTTGGTCAGTGTCACCAGCTCGGTCATCTCGGCCACGTCCGGCGGGCCGAGCCGGACGAGTTCCGGGTCGGGTCGCCGTTCGGTGTCCTCACCGGAGTACTGCACCAGATCGAAGGTCTCGACGTGCCGCCAACCCGGGGGCGCCGGGGTCCGGCAGTCGCGCAGGCCGACGGTGTTCCCGGGTCCGGCCAGCGCTGCCATGTCGACCCAGTCGGCGTCGGTCATCTCGCGCGGATGACCGAAGAACACCGAGACCTCCGGCTCGAACGCACTGATGCGGCCGCGCCGCCGGGCGAACCGCTCCTGCCGCCCGGTCAGAGCGCAGGTGAACGGATCGTCGAGCGGCGTCAGATCGACGGTGCCCGTCATTCGACTTCCAGCTTCCGGCGGAAGAACGCGATGACCGCCTCGAGCGTGTCGTGCGTCGGCTGTCCGGGTTGGTCGATCAGGTGCTCGGTGAGCACCGAGTGCGGCGGAATCAACGCGTCCGGGGCAGCGGCGTCGTCGGGCAGGTCGACGCCGATGAAGGCGTCGCCGAGCTGTTCTCGCAGAAAATCGAAGCGGCTGCCCGGGACCAGCCGGTCGCCCTCGAACCGGGCACCCATCACCTGCAGTCCCCGCGCGCAGCGGACCTTAACGGTCTCCAGATCGCCGGGCGAGATGTCGATGGTCCTGCGCCGTGCGGGCGTGAGGCCCACCGGCAGCGAGGGCTGCGACAGCACGGGCGCCAGCATGGTGTCGTCGACCGCCATCGCGAGTGCGAAGCCGCCGGTGACGCACATGCCGACGGCGCCCACGCCGGGGCCGCCGCACTCGGCGTGGGCCCGTCGCGCGAGGGCACGCAGCCAGGACACCACCGGCGACGACCGTCCCGTGGCGAAGACGGTGAACTCGCGGCTGACGCATACCCGGCCGAGCGCTCGGGCCATCAGCGCACCGGTCCGGGCCGGTCCGGTCACACCGCCGGGGAACGGATCGGCACCGTCGACGCCGAACAGCGAGGGGACGTACACCGTGCAGCCCGCGTCGCTGACCCGGCGGGCGAAGGCGGCGACCTTCGGTGTGATGCCGGGGATCTCGGGGATCACGATCACCGCCGGGCCCGATCCGCGGCGGTAGTACCGGTGGGTGACGCCGTCGTCGGTGAACTCTGCGCGGTCGAAGCCGTCGAGTGCGTCGGTCATGCTTCGACGAGGCGGCCGTAGAGCACCGATTCGGACAGCTTGGCCGGAATCCGAGCGGACTTCACGACGTCGGGGGAGTCGGACGGGATCACCCGCACGCCGGCCACCTTCAGCTCCCTACCGCTGCGGACGAGCGTGAACTCGCCGGCGGCGAGCACGTTCTTGACCCAGTCGGAGTCGGCGCCGTAGTTCAGCGCGATGCTGATGCGGCCGGCGTCGACGAAGGCCAGGACCGGCGTGCGGTAGCGGCGGTTCGACTTGCGCCCGACGTGTTCGACGATCGCCCACGGCGCGATCCGTCCCGCCCACACTCCTTGGATCGGATTGGTCACGTACTTGTTGACGAGCGCCACGGCATGCGGAACCTTCATGTGCTCCAGCTTGCCGTATCGACGGGCGGTCGGCGAGGCCGAGGCATGAGGCGAGGGGATCTGCGCGATAATGTCGGCATGGCGACGACCGACCAGGTGCACACCGATCCCGCGGAGTTCGCCGCGCACGTGGTGGCGGAATCGATCCGCCTGTTCTCCGAACGCGGCTACGAAGCCACACCGGTCGACGAGGTCGCCGCCGCCGCCGGCGTGTCGCGCCGGACCCTGTTCCGGCAGTTCCGGTCCAAAGAGGACCTCATCTTCGCCGACCATGAGTCCCTGCTCGAACAGGTCACCGACTTGCTGCGAGGCGAGGAAGAGGCGGGCACCGATCCCTGGTGGGCGGTGTGTGCCGCGGCCGAGCTCGTCTTCGCGCACTTCGCGACGCTCCGCGATCTCGCGGTCCGGCGCTATCAGGTGGTGGCGCGGGTGCCTGCCTTGCGCGACCGGGAGCTGGTCACCACCTACCGCTATCAGCGCAAGTTCGAGGAGTTCCTCCGCCGCGCTCTGCCGGATGTGCCGCGGGTGCGGATCGTGGCCTTCGCCGCCGCCGTGACCGGCGCCCACAACTATCTGTTGCGGTCGATGGTCCGCGGCGACGAGAACGCCACCGCCGAGACCCTGCGGCGGGAGTTGCTCGCGATCTACGGCGTGGTCGGTGAGTACGCCGATCCGTCGTCGGCCTCCGCTCCCGAGGTCGCGGTGGTCAGCTTTCCGGCCGGGACCACGCCCGATGAGGTCGCGGAGGCGGTGCGGAGGCGATTGACGCGGCACCCAGTGCCGTGATGCACTTATCGAGAAGACGATCACGGCACTGAGTGACAGGGCTCGTAGCGCCGGTTTAAGGAGAAACGATGGGCAAGTTCGGGAACCCCGATTTCGACCTCTTCCAGCTCCCGGAGGAGCACCAGGCGCTGCGCGAGGCCATCCGCGCGCTCGCCGAGAAGGAGATCGCACCGCACGCCAAGGACGTCGACGAGAAGGCTCGCTTCCCGGAGGAGGCGCGCGCCGCACTCGTGGCCAGCGGCTTCAACGCGGTGCACGTTCCCGAGCAGTTCGACGGGCAGGGTGCGGACTCGGTCGCGGCCTGCATCGTGATCGAAGAGGTTGCGCGCGTGGACGTCTCGGCGTCGCTGATCCCCGCGGTCAACAAGCTCGGCACCATGGGCCTGATCCTGTCGGGCTCGGACGAGCTCAAGGCCAAGGTGCTGCCGTCGATCGCCTCGGGTGAGGCCATGGCGTCGTACGCACTGTCGGAGCGCGAGGCCGGATCGGACGCCGCCTCGATGAAGACGCGCGCCCGCAAGGACGGCGACAGCTGGGTGCTCAACGGCTCCAAGTGCTGGATCACCAACGGCGGCAAGTCCACCTGGTACACCGTCATGGCGGTCACCGACCCGGAGAAGGGCGCCAACGGCATCTCCGCGTTCATGGTCCACAAGGACGACCCCGGCTTCACGGTGGGCCCGCTGGAGCACAAGCTCGGAATCAAGGGCAGCCCCACCGCGGAGCTGTACTTCGAGAACTGCACCATCCCCTCCGACCGGATCATCGGCGACGAGGGCACCGGCTTCAAGACCGCTCTGGCCACCCTGGATCACACCCGTCCCACCATCGGCGCGCAGGCCGTCGGCGTGGCGCAGGGCGCCCTCGACGCGGCCATCGCGTACGTCAAGGACCGCAAGCAGTTCGGCAAGACCATCAGCCAGTTCCAGGGCGTCGAGTTCATGCTCGCCGACATGGCGATGAAGGTGGAGGCCGCGCGCCTGATGGTCTACACCGCCGCCGCTCGTGCCGAGCGCGGCGAGGGCAACCTCGGCTTCATCAGCTCGGCGTCCAAGTGCCTGGCGTCGGATGTCGCGATGGAGGTCACGACCGACGCCGTTCAGCTCTTCGGCGGTGCGGGATACACCACCGACTTCCCGGTCGAGCGCATGATGCGCGATGCCAAGATCACCCAGATCTACGAGGGCACCAACCAGATCCAGCGCGTCGTCATGAGCCGCGCGCTGCTGCGCGGCTGAACCCGGCCGGACCGTCGAATGCGCGGGCCGGCCGCCGTCCCGACCGAGAGGTCAGCGGGTGGCGGTCGGCCCGCGCATTCGTCTCGGTCAGGTCCGGACGACGGTCGCCTTCTCGGTCTCGGCGATCGCCCGCAGACGGGAGTCCTCGACGCCCCCCGCGACGACGACGAGAGACGCCCCGGACAACAGCGGAGCGGCGAGGTTCGCGACGACGTCGGTCACAGTGCGCCATCCGCGGGTGCTGAGCAGTCGGTCGGCCGGATCGAGCCCGCCGTCGGCGGCCGAGAGCACCTGCGCCACCGTCACCTCGTCGACGGCGTCCCGCCCGGAACCCGCCGGGACGAACTGGTCACCGTGCGCGCGCACCGACTCGCCGAAGTCCTCGACGCCGACCGGGAGGTCGCGCACACCCATGGCGAACGGATCCAGGGGAACCGCGATCACCTCGTCGGTGTCGTGCTCGTCGACCCGCTCCCGCGAGGTGAAGGTCGCGCGGTCGTCGGCCGCGTCGTCGCTCAGATCGACGGCGACGCCCGCCCACCACGCACCGAGCAGAACGGCCGCGGTCTGCCAGTGTTCCGGCAGATCCACCCGCACGCGGTCGCCGGGCGCCAGGCCCAGCCCGTCCCGCAGGTAGTTCGCGATCTTGGCGGCCCAGTTGCCCAGCGTCGCACCGGAGAGCTCGGTGCGCTCGCCGGTCGACTCGTTGTAGTAGGTCAGCATCGGCCGCGCATGGTCGGGCACGGCCGCGAAGATCGCGCCCGTGACGGTGTCGTGGCTCATCGAGTGTCCTCGCTTATCGTGTCCGGCTCCGGCGACCGCCGGAGCTAGTTGACGCAGACCGGTCCGTCGCCGTCGGCCTTGATGACCGGGGACGGGCGCTTGGACGACGGCGCCGCCGACGACCCCGAGTCCGAACCGCTGTCGCCGCCGGTGTCGGAGACCGCACCGAGACCGTAGTTGTAGGTGTTCGTCAGCACCAGCCGGAGCTTGTCCTCGGGGAGCGACGAGTCCTCGCGGATCTCGATGGGGCCCGCCTTGAGGTCCTTCACCAGTTGCTTGGCGCCCTCGTTGTCCTTCGAATCGGCGAAGATCAGCGAATCGAATTCGTTCATCGGTTTGCTCGACGTGGCGCCCTGCTGGTAGCCGAGGCCGCTCAGCAGCCGCATCAGGTTGGACGCCAGACCGTCCACGGTGCCCGCGTTCACCACGTCGACGGTGTAGTCCGAGCGGGGATTCTCCGATCCGGCCTTCGATGTGCGGCCGAGCTGCCGGTCGACGAAGGCGTGGACCGCCTGCGGGTCGACCTTCAGCACGCTCTGCGTCCCGTCATCGCTCCAGGCCTGATCGTCTTCGATCGGGATCGTCGTGAACTTCACGTTGCCGCCGGTGAGGTCCTTCAGATTCTCTGCGAACGAGAGGACGTCCCAGCCGTCGTCGATCATCACCGAGCGCGACACGGCATCCTGCAACTCCTGGAGCTTGCCCGCGTTGGTCAGTGTCTGCGTCGAGAGGATCTTCTGCGCCAGCGAAGCCATGTACACCTGCTGTCGCGTGATCCGGTCCAAGTCGCCGCGAGGAAGATCGTGGCGCTGCCGGACGAAGCTGAGCGCCTTCGGACCGTTCAGCGTCTGCCGGCCGGCGCGGAACTTGGCGCCCGAGAAGGGCTCGTCGACGGCATTCTTGAGACACACGTCCACTCCGCCGACGGCATCGGTGAGCAGCGCGAATCCCAGCAGTCCCACCTCCGCGTAGTGGTCGACGGTGATGCCGGTCAGATTCGCGACGGAATCGATCAGGGCCTTGCGCCCGGCCTTGGTCCCGTCCTTCTCCGCCTGCTCCTCGCTGGTGCCCTGCTCCACCTCGCGCTCGCGGACGCCCTCCTTGGTGGCGCCGTAGGCGGCGTTGATCTTGCTCATGCCGATCCCGGGGACGTCGACGTACGCATCGCGGGGGATCGAGATGGCGGTGGCCTTGGACCCGTCGGTCGGGATGCGCACCAGGACGATGGTGTCGGTGCTGGTGCTGACGTCGCCGCCCACCCGCAGCCATTTGAGCTCCTGCTCCGAGAGCGGGTTGCCCTTCGCATCCACTCGGGAGTCGGTGCCGACGAGGAGGATGTCGATGGCGCCGTCGTCACCGCCGCCGAGGCCGAGGTCTCCCAGCAGCGTGACGGCCCCGTTGAGGCTGCGCACTTTCGCCCAGCCCAGCCCCGTGACGACCAGTGTCATCACGGTGACGAGGGCGATCAGTGCCCGGCCGATGTTCTTCGGTGCGATCCCGGCGATCGGGCGGGTCGTCCAGAGTTTGAGGGCGGCGCGGAAGCTGCCCGGCGGTGGACCGGAGGGCCGCGTGCGTGTCCGGGCGCCGTGGCGCGCGCCCCGGTCCGTCTTGCTGCGGGGGTCGGTGCTGCGGGGGCGTCGGCGGGGCCGCGTGTGGATCTCCTCGGAGGTCCGGCGGGACCGGGTGCCCGCACCCGTGCGCGTCGGCACGGACCGCCGCGTCGAGGGCTCCCCGGCACGGCCGCCGGAAACGGCGTCGGCGTCGGTGTCCTCGGGCTCTGCCGAGCCGTCGCGTCGTGACTCCACCTGTCGCGATGTCCCTTCCGGTCGTCTCGGCTGCTGGTCTTCCGCAAGAATACTGATCGGGAGAGCCGTTGCCGGGGAGGCGCAGCCGGTGCCGGGCCCGGTGATCTGCAGCACTGCCCGCGACCGTGAGCTCCCGGCGGAGGTCCGGATGCACCAGGATGGTCACTCATGGGTTCGAATCGGGTGTACATCGTCGGCGCCTCCGGCCAGGTGGGATCGGCGCTCGCGTCGACGCGCGGCGGCCTGGAAGCGGTCATGCTGACCTCGTCCGATGTCGATGTGCGCGACGAGCGATCGGTTCGCGACGCGTTCGGTGGCCTTGCGCGCGGCGATGTGGTGATCAACACCGCGGCGTACACCGCCGTGGACGCCGCCGAGACCGACCGCGAGGCGGCGCACGCGGTGAACGCACTCGGTCCGGCCCATCTGGCGGCCGTCACCGGCGCGTCGGGGGCGCGACTCATCCATCTGTCCACCGACTACGTCTTCGCCCGCGACGACGCGGGCTCCGGCGACGCACCGCGACCCTTCGAACCCGGTGACGTCTCCGGTGAGCCGCCGACGGTGTACGGCGCCACCAAGCTCGCCGGCGAACGCGCCGCGCGCGAGGCCGATCCGCGGACGATCGTCGTGCGCACCGCGTGGGTGTTCACCGGCGGGTCCGCGGACAGCGACTTCGTCGCGACGATGGCCCGACTGGAGGCCGAGCGCGATACTCTGCGGGTGGTAGACGATCAGGTGGGATCGCCCACCTACGCGCGCGATCTCGCGGCCGGCCTGTGGGAACTCGCCGAACGGTGCGACGGGCCGAATCTGCGCGACGGCGCGACTCTGCACGCCACCAACGCCGGAACGGCCAGTTGGTGCGATCTGGCCCGCGCCGTGTTCGTCGAGCTCGGTGCCGACCCGGCCCGGGTCCAGGCGTGCACCACCGCGGAGTTCCCGCGCCCCGCGCCGCGGCCCGCGTACTCGGTGCTCTCCGGCGCGAGTTGGGCTGCCGCGGGTCTCACACCGCTGCGGAACTGGACGCTCGCCCTGCACGATGCGATCGCGGTCCGCACCCGGACGCTCGGTTAGTCTGAGCGCGTGACTGCCAGCTTCGCCGTCGTGACCGTGACCTATTCCTCGGGCGACTACCTCCACAACTTCCTTCGCACGCTGACGCGCGCATCGCGTGAGACGCCCGAAGTGATCATCGCCGACAACGGGTCCACCGACGGCGCACCGGAACAGGCGGCGGCCGACCACGACAACGTCACCCTGGTGCACACCGGCGGAAACATCGGCTACGGCGGCGCCGTGAACCGGGGAGTCGCGCAGATAGACGAGGACATCGAGTTCGTGGTGGTGGCCAACCCCGACGTCGAATGGTCGGAGGGCGCGATCGACGGACTGCTCGAGGCGGCGCGCCGCTGGCCGCGGGCCGCGAGTCTGGGGCCGCTGATCACCGAGCCCGACGGCACCGTGTACCCGTCCGCGCGCCGCGTCCCCGATCTGATCTCGGGCACCGGCCACGCGGTGCTCGGCACGGTCTGGAAGTCGAACCCCTGGACGGCTGCGTACCGCAACGACGACGCCGACCTCACCGAACGGCCGGTCGGCTGGCTCTCGGGCTCGTGTCTGCTCCTGCGGCGCGCGGCCTTCGACGCCATCGGCGGCTTCGACTCGCGCTACTTCATGTTCATGGAGGACGTCGACCTCGGCGACCGGCTGGGCCGGTCGGGGTGGCTCAACGTCTTCGTGCCGTCGGTGTCGGTGATGCACGCGAAGAGCCATTCGGTCAGCAGACATCCGGAGAAGATGATTCCGGCTCATCATGCGAGCGCCTATCGTTTCACCGCCGACCGGAATCCCGGCCCGTTGCGCGCGCCGATCCGCCTGGCGTTGCGGGCCGGGCTGGCGGTGCGATCGAAGATCGCTGTCGCCGCGGCCCTGCGTGAACAGCGCCGTACGGGAGGGCCCGCGTGAACAGCCGCGACACGAGTGTGGACAAGGAAGGAAACTCTGTGACCTCATCAGTTCAGGCACTGATCCTCGTCGGAGGAAAGGGCACGCGGCTGCGGCCGCTGACCCTGTCGGCGCCCAAGCCGATGCTCCCGACTGCGGGGACCCCGTTTCTGACTCACCTGCTGTCGCGGATCCGGGAGGCGGGGATCACCGACGTGGTCCTCGGCACCTCCTACCAGGCGCACGTCTTCTCCGACCACTACGGCGACGGTTCCGATCTGGGCCTGAATCTGACCTACGTCACGGAGAGCGAACCGCTGGGCACCGGCGGCGGCATCCGCAACGTCTACGACGAGCTGACCGCCGACACGGTGCTCGTGTTCAACGGCGACGTCCTCGGCGGCACCGACATCCGCGACGTGCTGTCGACGCACGAGCGCTCGGGTGCCGAAGTGACCCTGCACCTGGTCCGGGTCGGTGATCCGCGCGCCTTCGGCTGCGTGCCGACCGACGCCGACGGGCGGGTCACGGCGTTCCTGGAGAAGACTCAGGATCCGCCGACCAATCAGATCAACGCGGGCACCTACGTCTTCGACCGCAAGGTGATCGGCGAGATCCCGGCCGGTCGGCCGGTGTCGGTGGAGCGCGAGGTGTTCCCGTCGCTGCTCGCGCAGGGACGGCACATTCAGGCGCACGTCGACGACGCCTACTGGCGCGACATGGGGACTCCCGAGGACTTCGTCCGCGGTTCGGCGGACCTGGTCCGCGGCATCGCGCCGTCGCCCGCGCTGGCGAAGCCCTGCGGGGAGTCGCTCTCGCTCGACGGCGCCGACGTGGCGTCCGACGCCGTGCTGATCGGCGGCACCGTCGTCGGCCGCGGCGCGCGGGTCGGGTCGGGGGCACGGCTGGACGGCGCGGTGATCTTCGACGGCGCGTCGGTGGAGGCAGGAGCGGTGGTCGAGCGCAGCATCGTCGGGTTCGGCGCCACCGTCGGCGCGCATGCGCTGGTGCGCGACACCGTCATCGGCGACGGTGCACAGGTCGGTGCCCGATGCGAGCTGCTGCGCGGCGCGCGCGTATGGCCGGGAGTGCAGATCCCCGAGAGCGGAATCCGGTTCTCGACCGACGTGTGATCCCGAGCGCGATCGGCCGGCCGCTCAGGCCTTGGCGGCAGCGAGCAGACCCGTTCCCACCGGAATCACAGCGGGCAGCAGCCGGTCGTCCTCGGCGATGATCGACGCCGCCTCGCGCGCGGCCAGGGTCCGCGGATCGTCGGCCTCACGGTCGGCGATCGTGCCGTCGGCCGAGGCGTTGTTCACGACGACCAGTCCGCCCGGCCGGAGAATGCGGATCGCCTCGGTGACGAACAGGGGATAGCTCAGCGGTGCTCCGTCGACGAAGACGAGATCGTATGTCTCGTCGGCGAGCCGGGTGAGCACGTCGGTCGGCGCGCCGTTGATGAGCCGGGTGCGGCCGGGACCGATGTGCGCGTCGGCGAAGGTCTCGCGGGCGGCCCGGTGATGCTCGGGCTCGGGATCGATCGTGGTCAGGACGCCATTCTCGGGCATGCCCGCCAGCAGCCAGAGCCCGCTGACGCCGACTCCGGTGCCGATCTCGACCACGTGCGTCGACCCGGCGACCCGGGCCAGCAGCGACAGCAGCGCTCCGGTGGCGGGGGAGATCGCCGTGGCGCCGAGCTCCTCGGCGCGCATGCGGGCTTCGATCAGGGCCTCGTCCTCGATGATCGCGGCTTCGGCGTACTCGCTCAGGCTTGCGGCCGCGGCCGCTGTGTCACTCATGACATCGAGGGTGCCATACGGTCGTTGACCTGCGGTTGCGGGCACGCCGTCTGCGGGCCGGTCTTCCTTATCAAACCCTCAGGACAGTTATAGGGGCACCACATTCAGGTGCGACAGGGTAGAGCGCAATGGTCCGGAATATCGATCGCGCCGGGCGCGTTGATCGGGGAGAATAGCCCTGACAGGCCCGGAGCGAGGAAAGGAACTGGCACCTACACGATGACCGTCCCGATGATCGGCAAAGCAGACCCCGACACCACCACCGGAGCGTTCCGCGGAACCGCGGGCTTCGACGCGACCGGCGATCGAGATCTGATGCCCTCGTGGGACGAGTTGGTGTCAGAGCACGCGGACCGGGTGTACCGGCTGGCGTACCGCCTCTCCGGAAATCAGCACGACGCCGAGGACCTCACCCAGGAGACCTTCATCCGGGTGTTCCGGTCGCTGACCAACTACAAGCCCGGCACCTTCGAGGGCTGGCTGCACCGCATCACGACGAATCTGTTCCTCGACATGGTCCGACGCCGCGCCAAGATCCGCATGGAGGCGCTGGAGCAGGACTACGACCGTATCCCCACCGACACCCCGGACCCGCAGCAGGCCTTCGCCGACGCCAACCTCGATCCCGATCTGCAGGCGGCCCTCGACTCGCTGGCGCCGGAGTTCCGCGCCGCCGTGGTCCTCTGCGACATCGAGGGACTCTCGTACGAGGAGGTCGGCGCCACGCTCGGGGTTAAGATGGGCACCGTCCGCAGCCGGATCCACCGCGGACGCCAGGGCATCCGCCAGTACCTGGCGGCTCGCGGCCACACCGACAGCCGCTCGGTCGCGGCCGCAGAGTGACCTCCGCGACCCTCTCCGGTTCTGTCGGCTACGCTGGACCGTGGCTCTGAATCGAGTTCGAGTGCATCTGAGGAGAGGGGTGACGCCGGTGGGTCTGGGCCAGACAGGACGTTCACGCGGGAGTCGGTGGTCGCCGTTTCCGACGTCGATCGCACCGAACCCCGAATACCGGCGCCCGACCGGATTCGCGTCCACCGAGCATCTGAATCCCGAGGCGGTCGTCGCCTACGTCGACGACGAACTCACGCGTCAGGCGTCGGCGCGCGCCGACGCTCATCTGGCGCTCTGCCCCGACTGCTCGCGCGAGGTCGCCGCACAGGCGCGTGCGCGGTCGATGCTGCAGACCTGCCAGACCGACCTCAGCGTGCCCGACTCGCTCCGCGCGCAGCTCAGCCAGATCCCGACTCAGGAGATCGACTTCCGCAGGGATCGACGCACCAACCGCTGGGGCCGCTGACTCGTGACCGACAGCTCTGCTTCGTCCGACGACCGGCCGACCGATCCGGTGCTGTCCGCGAACGAACCGGCGTCAGACCTCGCCGCCACCTTCGGCAGGCCGGAGGGTGTCGACGGCTCGTTCGCTCCCGATGCATCACCGGCCGAGCGCCCGCAGCCCACGATCGCACCGCCCGATCCGGTCCTCGCGGAGGCCTTCGGCCGGCCCGAGGGCGAGACCCAGACACTGCAGCGCGACCCGTACGCCCAGCCCGCCACGGACGACGTACCGGAACCGGATCCGTGGCGTGATCCCGACAGTGCCGCGCACCTGTCCGCACCGGCTGTCGGCGGCGACCCGGAGTCGTCGCCGAGGGAGAAGGGGCCGCTACTGGGGATACGCGAGCTGCTGTTCGGCGGCCGGGTGCACTGGTGGGCTCTGGCGACTCTCGGACTGCTCGCACTGCTCGTCGGACTCTTCGGCGGGCTCGTCGGACGATGGACCGCAGAGGTCGTCACGCCGCTGCACGCCGACACCGTTCACCTCGAGGGCGACAGCCCCGACTCCGCGACCGGCGGCACCAATGTGGAGCGGGTCGCCAAGGCCGTTCAGCGATCGGTGGTCACCATCGAGGTCCGCACCGCGGTCGACGGCGGCTCGGGTTCGGGATTCATCGTCGACAAGGCCGGGTACATCGTCACGAACAACCACGTGATCTCCAAGGCCGCCAATGACTCCAAAGCCAAGCTCGAAGTCGTCTTCTCCGATCGTCAGCGCGTGCCCGCGCGGCTCGTCGGACGTGACGTGAAGACCGATCTGGCCGTCATCAAAGTGGACGACGTCGCGAATCTGACGGTCTCCAAGCTCGGCGACTCCGCCGACCTTCAGATCGGTCAGGAGGTGATCGCCTTCGGTTCGCCGCTCGGGCTGGACAAGACGGTCACCAGCGGCATCATCAGCGCACTCGATCGGCCGGTGCCGCTGAGGCCGGACGCCGACTCCGATACCGACGCTGTGATCAACGCCATCCAGACCGATGCGGCCATCAACCCGGGCAACTCGGGCGGGCCGCTGCTCAACGACGACGGCCAGGTGATCGGCGTCAACACGGCCGGCGCGATGACCGGCGGCGGGTCCATCGGTCTCGGCTTCGCGATTCCGATCAACGAGGTCATCCCGATCGCGAACACCCTGATCGCGGACGGAAAGGTGAAGCACCCGTCGGTCGGCATCACCGCCGCCACCGTCCGTAACGACCGCATCTTCGGTGCGCAGATCAAGGACGTCGCCGGGGGCAGTCCGGCGGCCCAGGCCGGTTTGCGCGAGGGCGACGTGATCACCAAGTTCAACGGGCGCCCGATCGAGAGCGCGGACGAGTTGACCGTCGCGGTGCGGACGTCGAAAATCGGTGAGCAGGTGAAGTTCACGTATTGGCGCGACGGTCGATACTTCGACGGCGAGCTCACCCCGGTCAGCGATTAGCGCCGGAAGCGTCGGACCAGTCCAGAGAGCGGCGAGGAATCATGTTCAGCAGTGTCGGTTGGGGTGAACTCCTCATTCTGTTGGCCGCAGCGCTCATCATCCTCGGCCCCGAACGTCTGCCGGGCGCGGTCAGCTGGGCGATGGGCGCGGTACGCAAGGTGCGCGACTATGCGACGGGGGCGAGTTCGCAGCTGCGTGACGAACTCGGGCCCGATTTCGATCAGCTCCGTGAGCCGCTCACTCAGCTCAACGAACTCCGCCAGATGAGCCCGAAGAGCATCGTCACCAAGCACATCTTCGACGGTGACTCGTCGACGATCGACGATCTGGGCAAGTCGGTGCGTGAGACCCTCGACGTGAGTCGGCCGCTGGCGAAGCCGGATGGGGAGCGGCAGGTGCCGCGTGAATCGCCGCAGCCGCCCGCACCTCCTGCCCGCAAGTACGACGTGACCGACTGGGACGCGACCTAGCCGGACCGGTCGGGTCCCGGCGGGTCAGTGCCGGGTGGTGTCGATTCCGAGGCTCATGCCGGCGAGCCCGCGCCGGCGGACGGCCAGCTTGTCGGCGATGGCGCGCAGCGCCGAGCCGGAGGCGGATTCGGGTGCCGAGAGCACCACAGGAGTGCCCACGTCGCCGCCTTCGCGGAGTTCCTGTTCCAGCGGGACCTGCCCGAGCAGTTCTACGGGAGATCCCACGGCACGGGTGAGCCGCTGCGCCACCAACTGGCCGCCGCCCGAGCCGAAGGGCTCTATCCGCGTGCCGTCCGGGAGCTGCATCCAGGACATGTTCTCGACCACGCCGAGGATCTTCTGCCGAGTCTGCAGGGCGATCGCGCCCGCGCGTTCGGCGACCTCTGCGGCGGCCTGCTGCGGGGTGGTCACCACCAGGATCTCCGCACCCGGAATGAGCTGGGCGATCGAGATCGCGACGTCGCCCGTGCCCGGCGGCAGATCCAGGAGCAGCACGTCCAGATCGCCCCAGTAGACGTCGGCGAGGAACTGCTGCAGCGCCCGGTGGAGCATGGGGCCGCGCCACGTGACCGGCGTGTTGCCGTCGGTGAACTGGCCGATCGAGATGAACTTCACGCCGTGACTCTGCGGCGGCATGATCATCGACTCCACCTGGGTGGGCTTCGCGTCGCTGCCGAGCATGCGCGGAACACTGTGACCGTAGATGTCGGCGTCCAGGACGCCGACGGACAGACCGCGGTCGGCGAGTGCGGTCGCCAGGTTCACGGTGACACTCGACTTGCCCACACCGCCCTTGCCGGAGGCGATCGCGTACACCCTGGTGAGATTGCCCGGCTTGGCGAACGGGATCTCCGGCTCGGCACGGTCGCCGCGCAGCTTCTTGCGGAGTTCGGTGCGCTGTTCGTCGTCCATCACGTCCAGTTCGACGCGCACGGCGCCCACACCGGGCACATCGGCGACGGCCGTCTCGACGTTGTCGGAGATCTTGGTGCGCATCGGGCAGCCCGCCGTGGTCAGGTACACCCCGACGTCGACACTGCCGTCGGCGGCGACCGCGACGGACTTGACCATGCCGAGGTCGGTGATCGGCTTGCCGATCTCCGGGTCCATCACTTTGCTCAGTGCGGAACGGACGGCGGACTCAGTGGGTGTGGCGGGGGTGGTCACACCTCAACCATATCGCTGCCGAGACGGACTCGGCTTCTCGCCTCAGCGGTCGGCGGTCTTCGCCGGGCCGGCGGGAGCCGGCGCCGGCTTCTTGGGCGAGGGCTTGGGGGCGGGCGCCGGGGCCGGACCGATGCCGGGCGGCAGGCAGATGATGCCGAGGCAGGCGTGCGGAGGCTTGCTCGGTGACGGCTTACTCGGCGGCGTGGACGATTTCGGGGTGGACGGCCGGGTGGACTCGCCGGGCTTCTTGTCGCGGTCCTTGTCCTTCTTGTCTTTGTCCTTGTCGTCCGGAGTCGCCGACATCTCCGGGATGGGCGTGGTCGGCATCACGCCGGTCGAGTACGCGGCCGCCCATGCGAGCACGTTGTTCACGTAGGCCATCGAGTGGTTGTAGCGCAGGACCGCGTTCACCTTGTTCTGGCCGGCCATGATGTCGGTGAAACCGGCGCACAGGTAGCGTCCGGCCGAATAGGTGGCGTCGAAGATGTTGTCCGGGTCGGCCTTGCCGTCGCCGTTGGCGTCGGCGCCCCAGGCCGCCCACGTGCTCGGGATGAACTGCATCGGACCCATCGCGCGGTCGTGCCCGCCGTCGCCGTCGAGCCTGCCGCCGTCGGAGTCGTGGATGACGGCGTTTCCGGCGAGCGAGCCGTCGAGTACCGGGCCGCGGATCTTGGTCAGGGTGTTGCCGTACGCGTCGACGTTCCCGTTGCCCGCGTGGCCGGACTCGATGCGTCCGATGCCGGCGAGAAGGAACCAGGGCAGCTTGCACTGCGGCGACTCGGCGGCCACCCGGGTGGCGGCGAGCTTGTACGCCTTGAGGACCATCCCGGGAATGCCGAGGGGACCTGCGGGAAGGTCGGCGGCGAGCCGGAACTGCGGGTCGCCGCCGCCGGCGGCCGTGGGGTCGGCCGGGGGAGCGAATCCGACGAGTTGGCTGCTGCCGGAGGGCACGGTCTCCGCGACCGCGCGGGCGGCCACCGCGCTCTGGGCACCCGCGAGATCGATCGAGGGTCCCGATTGGACCGAGGACACCGGATCGGCCGCGACACTCGACACCGTTCCGCCGAGCACCAGCGCGCCGAGTGCGGCGGCGGTGGTCCCGACCGCCAGGCCGCGGCGCGGCACGTGAATCCGGTTCGGGCGGCTGCGCCAGAAAGTCATCCCATTGGTCCTCATCGACTCTCACTGCATTCGGCGTGTCGTTCACGTCGAATCAGGGGGAGTCTGCGATCATCCCCCCGACGACTGTGAGCCAGCATACATGCAGCGTTTCCTCCGGTCATGTCGGATCCGGTTCTTCACCCTTGCCCGCGCGTGCCGAAATCCGTTCCACCAGTTCGTCGACCAGATCGTCGAGTTCGCGGCGCAGATAGTCGCGGGTGACGGTATCGCCGACCGCGAGCCGCACGGCGGCGAGTTCACGGGCCAGGAACTCGGTGTCGTCCTTGGTCTGGGCGGCGCGGGCGCGGTCCTCCTCGAGCGAGACACGGTCCCGGTTCTCCTGGCGGTTCTGTGCCAGCAGGATCAGCGGCGCGGCGTACGCGGCCTGAGTGGAGAAGGCCAGATTGAGGAGGATGAACGGGTACGGATCCCATTCGAAGGCGAACAGGCCCACGTTGAGAAGCACCCAGATCACCACGATCACGGTCTGGATTAGCAGGTACCGGCCGGTGCCGAGGAAGCGGGCGATCCGCTCGGAGTACACGCCCACCACGTCGGAGTCGAGATTGACGTTGAACCGGCTGCGACGAGGGCTCGGAGTGTCGAGATGGCGTCCGGAAGGACTCATGGAGCGGTCCCTTCGGGGTCGGTCTCGCGCCAGTCGCGCGGGAGCAGGGCATCGAGGAGGTCGTCGACGACGACGGCGCCGAGGAGGTGATCGGCTTCGTCGATCACCGGTGCGCAGACCAGATTGTAGGTGGCGAAGAACCGGGTCATCTTCTCCAGCGAGTCGTCGGGGAGCAGTCGCGGCATCTCCTTGTCGAGGATGCCGCCCACCAGATTGGCCGGCGGCTCTCGGAGCAGTGCCTGCGTGTGCACCGCGCCGAGGAACTTCCCGGTGGGGGTGTTGGTCGGCGGGCGGACGACGAAGACCATGCTCGCGGCCGCCGAGTTCACGTCCGGGTCGCGCACCCGGGCCAGCGCCTCGGACACCGTCGCGTTCGCGGTGACGATCAGGGGTTCCGGCGTCATGACGCCGCCGGCGGTGTCGGGGGAGTGCAGCAGCAGCCGCCGGACGGATTCGGAGTCCTCCGGGTCCATCCGGGACAGGAACGCCTCGGCTTCGGCCTGGGGCAGTTCACCCATCAGGTCGGCGACGTCGTCGGGGTCCATCGCTTCGAGGACGTCGGCGGCGCGGTCGGGCTCCATGCTGCCGAGAATCGCGGTCTGATCGTCGGTGGGCATCTCCTGCAGCACGTCCGCGAGACGCTCGTTGTCGAGCGCCGCGGCGATCTCGTCGCGCCGCTTCACCGGCAGTTCGCGAAGCGCGTTGGCGACGTCGGGCGCACGCATGTCCTCGAACTGCGCCAGGGCCATCTCCACGCCCTGTCCCGGGCGAGAGAGTTCCAGACGGTTCATGCCGCGGACGTGGCGCCACTGCACGACGATCGTCTCGCCGCGCCTGCGCAGGCCCTTGCGGGTGGTGCGCAGCGCCACGCGGCTGACCATCCAGTCGCGGCTGCGGTTCTGCTCGATCGCCAGATCCACCACCGTCAGGTCCACATCGTGCAGTTCGGGGTAGTCCGGATCGTCGGTGCGGACCCGGGTGTCGAGGATCTGACCCACCGCCAACGCCTCGTTCGGGCGCACCCGCAAGCGTCGCAGATTCACGTGTCCGGTGGTCAGGGTGACGGCGTCGGGCTCGATGCTCGTCACACGCAGCATCGGCACGAAAATGCGTCTGCGCGTGGTGAGTTCGACGGCGAGCCCGAGCGCGCGCGGCTGTTTGCCCGGCATGTGCATGGAGATCACGACGTCCCGGACCCGACCGATTGATTCACCATCAGGGCCGAGAACGGCGAGGCCGACTAGTCTGGCGACGAAGACCTTGAGGGCGGGCGTCATACGTCAAGCCTAAAGTGAGCCGAGCTCAGGAGCCGAAGTGACGAACCCAATGCGACCGATGCCGGGATTGCCGACGCCGCCGAAGGGCTGGCCGGTAGGGTCCTACGACACCTACGCGCAGGCCCAGCGCGCGGTGGACTACTTGTCCGACAACGAATTCCAGGTCGACAATCTGACGATCGTCGGCGTCGACCTGATGCAGGTCGAGAAAGTCCTCGGACGACTCACCTGGGGCAAGGTGATCGCGGGAGGCATCGGGTCCGGCGCCTGGCTGGGCCTGTTCTTCGGCGCACTCGTCTCACTGGTGGTCGGGACGTCGTGGACGCCGATCCTCTTCGGCGTGCTCGCCGGCATGGTGTTCGGGCTGATCAGCGCCGCCATCCCGTACGCGGCCACCCGCGGCCAGCGTGACTTCACCTCCACCATGCAACTGGTCGCCGGACGGTACGACGTGCTGTGCGATCCGCGCACCGCGGAACAGGCGCGCGACATGCTCGCCAAACTGGCTCTCTGACCGCTCCTCCGCCGTCTCGGGCGCGCCGATGTGCCATCGTGTGCGCTATGTCACCTGTCGTGGGATAACCTAAGGCCCGCATCAGCTTTCACAGCTGATTCTTAGACGAGGCCGACAGGCAGGAGGCTGGCAGCGAGATGAGCAAGGGTAGATCCGCGCCGAGGGGACGATCTCTGGCCAGGCGGCTGTCGGCAGTGGCGGTGGCGGCGGCGGTCGCCGCGCCGATGCTGGCCGGTTGCTCCACGGGCTACGAGCAGGGTGTTCTGAACATCTATGCGCCGGCCGACGGCTTCGATTACATCAAGCAGTTCGCGCAGACCTGTACCGAGGAGTCGGGCGGGCGCTACAAGCTGCAGGCCAACGTCCTGCCCAAGAGCGCCGACGATCAGCGACTGCAGTTGGCCAGGCGGCTGGCCGGAAACGACCACACCCTGGATCTGATGGGCATGGACGTCGTGTGGACCGCGGAGTTCGCGAACGCCGGCTGGCTCGTGCCGGTCCCGGACGACACCGCGGCCGAGATCGAGAAGACCAATCTCGGCGGCCCGGTGGCCACAGCGATGTGGCAGCGGCCCGACGACGCGGCCAAACGCATGTACGCGATGCCGATCTGGACCAACACCCAGTTGCTCTGGTACCGGCCCGACCTGATGAAGGACACGCTCGGCAGCCGGCGGGCGCCGGCGACCTGGGATGAGATGCTCAGCGATACGCAGGCCATCAAGAAGGCCGGCGGACCGAGCTGGATCATGGTCCAGGCCAAGCAGTACGAGGGCCTGATGGTCTGGTTCAACTCGCTGCTCGCCAGCGCCGGTGGTTCGGTGCTCGATCCGAACGACGCGTCCAAGGTGACCCTCAGCGACACCCCGGAGCACCGGGCGGCGACGCTGAAGGCGCTCGAGGTGATGAAGGCGGTGGCCACGGCGCCGGGGCACGACCCGTCGATCACCCAGTCCGACGAGGGCACCGCCCGGCTCGGGATGGAGACGGGCAAGGCGGCGTTCGAGATCAACTGGCCGTTCGTGTGGGCTTCGGCGCGCACCAACGGTGCGACCGGCGACGTCGCCTTCCTCCAGGACGTTCTCTCGCCGTACAAGACTCTGCTCACCGACGAGGACAATCCGCCGACAGACGCGCAGCTCGCTCCGATCAACGCCAAGATGCGTAAGCACTTCGACTTCGCGCTCTACCCGGGTGTCTTCCCCGGCAAGACCGCGAAGTCGACGCCCGGCGGGCTGAACGTGGCCGTCGCATCCACTTCCCGGCAGCCGGAGCTCGCCTTCGAGGCGGCGAAGTGCATGACCAGCGAGAAGGCGCAGAAGGTGTACGCGATATCGGGTGGAACGCCGCCGACCATCGCGTCGATCTACGACGATAAGGACTTCAAGCTCGCGTATCCGATGGGCGACGTGATCCGCACCCAGCTCGAATCCGAGCACTCGGCGCCGCGGCCGGCGTCGCCGCAATACCAGGCGATCTCGACGCTCGTGACCGCCACCCTCGCGCCGGTGGGCGCCTGGGATCCCGCACAGATGGTCGACAAGCTCACCGAGCAGGTCCAGAAGGCCATCGACGGCGAGGGGATCATCCCGTGAGCGACGACAAGCACGACGACCAGCGGTCGCCGGAACCCCGTGACGGGGAAGGCGTCTCGGGGGACGGGCACGGTCAGCACTCCCGCGACGGCGCCGAGCCGGTGCACTCCGACGTATGGGTGCCGCCGGAGGCCGCGGCACCCCGACCCGATGAACCCGCCCCGCCACCGCCGCACCCACCGATGCCGCAGGCCGTGCCCGAGACCGCGATGGCCGCGGCTGCCGCCGGAGCGACTCCCGCCGGGCCTGGAATGAACGGAGGTTCGATGTCTGAGATCCTCGACACCGGTCCCACTCCGGCGCAGCTGGCGCCCCTGGCGCCGAAGGCGACTGGACGCAAGTCGTCGGAGCGACGTCTGGCGTACTGGCTCATCGCACCCGCGGCGATCGTCATGGCGCTGGTGACCGGTTACCCGATCGTCTACGCCTTCTGGCTCTCGCTCAACAAGGCGACGCTGACCGCGCCGGACGAGCAGAAGTTCATCGGCCTGTCGAACTACGGCACCGTCCTCTCGGACGGCTACTGGTGGTCGGCGCTGGGCGTGACCGTGTTCATCACCCTGGTGTCGGTGCTGATCGAACTGGTGCTGGGCATGGCGATCGCCCTCGTCATGCACCGGACCCTGTTCGGCCGGGGCGTGGTCCGCACCGTGGTCCTCATCCCGTACGGCATCGTGACGGTCGCCGCGGCGTTCTCCTGGTACTACGCGTGGACGCCGGGCACCGGCTACCTGGCCAACCTGCTCCCGGACGGCTCCGCGCCGCTCACCCAGCAGTGGCCGTCGCTGTTCATCATCATCCTGGCCGAGGTGTGGAAGACGACGCCGTTCATGGCGCTGTTGCTGCTCGCCGGGCTGGCATTGGTGCCGGACGACCTCCTCAAGGCCGCCCAACTCGACGGCGCGGGCGCGTGGACCCGGCTCTTCCGCATCATCCTGCCGCTGATGAAGCCGGCGATCCTCGTCGCGCTGCTCTTCCGCACGCTGGACGCGTTCCGCATCTTCGACAACATCTACGTCCTGACGGCCGGCTCCAACGGCACAGGGTCGGTGTCGATGCTCGGCTACGACAACCTCTTCAAGGCCTTCAATCTCGGTGTCGGCTCGGCGATCAGCATCCTGATCTTCCTGTGCGTCGCCATCATCGCTTTCGTGTTCATCAAGGGGTTCGGCACCGCCGCCCCCGGCTCCGACGACGAGGGGAGGTGACCACCGATGGATGCGAGCATTCGCCGTAAAGTCGGCTGGAGCGTCGCCAATGTTCTGGTGGTCCTCTACGCGATCATCCCGCTGTGGTGGATCATCAGCCTGTCGTTCAAGCCGACCGGCAGTGTGACCGACGGCAGCTTCATCCCGAAGCAGTGGACCTTCGACAACTACAAGGGAATCTTCGACACCAGCCTGTTCACGTCGGCGCTGATCAACTCGATCGGCATCGGCCTGATCACCACGGTGATCGCCGTGCTGCTGGGAACCATGGCCGCCTACGCGGTCGCGCGGCTCGAGTTCCGCGGGAAGAAGCTGCTCATCGGAGCGGCCCTGCTGATCGCGATGTTCCCGCAGATCTCACTGGTGACGCCGCTGTTCAACATCGAACGCCGGCTCGGCCTGTTCGACACGTGGCTCGGTCTGATCCTGCCCTACGTGGCCTTCGCGCTGCCGCTGGCGATCTACACCCTCTCGGCGTTCTTCCGGGAGATCCCATGGGACCTGGAGAAGGCCGCGCAGATGGACGGAGCCACGCCGGCTCAGGCGTTCCGCCGCGTGATCGTCCCGCTGGCGGCGCCGGGCGTGGTGACCGCCGCGATCCTGGTCTTCATCTTCGCGTGGAACGACCTGCTTCTGGCGTTGTCGCTGACCTCCACCGAGAACGCGGAGACGGCGCCCGTCGCGATCTCTCAGTTCACGGGCAGCAGTCAGTTCGAGGAGCCCACCGGGGTCATCGCCGCAGCGGCCGTCGTCATCACCATTCCGATCATCATCTTCGTGCTCTTCTTCCAACGTCGTATCGTCGCCGGCCTCACCTCCGGCGCGGTGAAGGGATAACCCATGGCCGACATCGTTCTGGAGAACGTCTCCAAGCAGTACCCGGACGGCTCGATCGCCGTGCACGGGGTGAACCTGAACATCGCCGAAGGCGAGTTCGTCATCCTGGTGGGACCGTCGGGCTGCGGCAAGTCGACGACGCTGAACATGATCGCCGGTCTCGAGGACATCACGTCCGGTGAGCTGCGTATCGGCGGCAAGCGGATGAACGAGGTGGCCCCGAAGGACCGGGACATCGCGATGGTCTTCCAGAGCTACGCGCTGTACCCGCACATGTCGGTGCGGCAGAACATCGCCTTCCCGCTCAGCCTCGCGAAGATGGACAAGGCCGAGATCGCCCGCCGCGTCGACGAGGCCGCCGCGATGCTCGACCTCACCGAGTACCTCGACCGCAAGCCCGCCAACCTGTCGGGCGGTCAGCGTCAGCGCGTCGCGATGGGTCGGGCCATCGTCCGCACGCCCAATGCGTTCCTGATGGACGAGCCGCTGTCGAACCTCGACGCGAAGCTGCGTGTCCAGATGCGTACCGAGATCGCCTCGCTGCAGGCCCGGTTGGGGACGACGACCGTGTACGTGACCCACGACCAGACCGAGGCCATGACGCTCGGCGACCGCGTCGTGGTGATGCGCGCGGGCTACGTCCAGCAGGTCGGCGCGCCGCAGGAGCTCTACGACCGCCCGGCCAACCTGTTCGTGGCCGGATTCATCGGCTCGCCGGCCATGAACTTCCTCCCGGGCAGGCTGACCGCGACCGGCGCGGACACCGCCATCGGCCACATCGAGTTCCCCGACTACAACGAGATCGCCGGCCGTGCGCGCCAGGCCGACAGCAACGGCGAGGTGCTGCTGGGCATCCGGCCGGAGCACCTGGTGGACGCGGCGCTGACGCACGAGGCCGAGTTGGCCGGCTTCCTCAGCTTTCCGATCACGGTCGACCTCGTGGAGTCGATGGGGTCGGACAAGTACGTGTACTTCGGCTGGCAGGCGCCCGACTCGGCGACGCAGGTGCTCTCGAAGCTGGCAGAGGACCTCGGTTCCACCACCGCGGGCGGGCAGAAGGTGGCCCGGCTGTCGCCCTACACCCAGGCCCGCAGGGGCGAGACGCTCACCCTGGCGCTGAACCCGGCACGGATGCACGTCTTCGACACCGCGAGCGGCGTCAGCCTGCGCTGAGGCCGTGCGCCGGGCACGGCCCCGCACCGATCCGACTCACCCCACCGGTGTTTAACTGGTGGGGTGAGTTCTGTCAGCGATCGGGTGATCGCCCACGTGTCCGCCGCCGTCGGCAGCGAGCCGCAGCGGGCGTCGGTCACCTTTCTCGGCGTCGAACCGATCGACGTGCTGCGGTTCGCCGACGGCGACCGAGTGGTCTACGTGACGGTGGGGTGCGCACGCCACCCGATGCACGATCCGGCCGACTTCGCTCCCGACCCGGTCCGCGGACCGCGAGCCGAGGTGACGGTGACCCTGCGCGCGAGCATGCCGCTGCAAGGACTGCACAAGTCGCTGGCCATGCTCGCCGCGGCGCCCGCCGTCGAAGGGCTGATCCTGGCGGAGGACTCGCTGATCGACCTGCAGGAGCCGCTGTGGGCCGGGGCGATCTGCTCGGCCTTCCTCCTCACCGGCGACGACCGGTTCGCCGATCTGCCGCTCGACGACCCCGCCGATCCGGTGCGTTTCCTGCGTGCGGTGCCGATCACCGCGAACGAAGCGGCATGGGTGCGGCTCAAGGGCGCCGATGAGCTGCGCGCGGCGTGGGCTGAGGCCGGCACGGATGTGACCGACCCCGGCCGGGCCGCGGTGTCGCCGTAGCGTCGCTCACAGCCAGTGGGAGCGGTGAAAGATCCGCCACAGGGTGAAGCACACCGCGAACAGAGTGAGCAGCAGCAGCGGGTAGCTGTACCGGTAGTGGAGTTCGGGCATGAAGTCGAAGTTCATCCCGTAGATCCCCGCCGCCGCGGTGGGGACCGCGGCGATGGCGGCCCACGCCGAGATCTTCCGCATGTCGGTGTTCATCTGGGTGCTGACCTTGGTCGCGGCGGCGTTCAGCAGTGCCGTCAGGCGCTCGTCGTACTCGACGACCAGGTCGTTCGCCGTGGTCAGATGGTCTGCGACGTCGCGGAAGTGCCGTTGGATCTCGGTGTCGTGCGGGGTGAGCGCCGCCGATTCGAGTGTGCCGGAGCTGCCCGACAGCAGTGAGAGCGGCACCGCCAGCGGCTGGACCGCGCGGCGCAGCTCCAGCACCTCGCGTTTGAACAGGTAGACCACGTCGATGTCGAGATCCCGTGACGACGCCGCGAAGACGCGCTCTTCGAGCCCGTCGACGTCCGCCTCCATCTCGCGCACGACTCTCAGGTAGGAGTCGACCACCCGGTCGGCGATCGCGTGGACGACAGTCGCGGGGCCGAGCCGCAGATGCTCGGGTGTCTGCTCGAGGCGCGCGCGTACGCCCGCGAGATGTGTGTGTTCCCCGTGGCGGACGGTGATGACGAAGTCCCGTCCGGCGAGCACCATGATCTCGCCGGTCTCGACGATGTCGTTGGCGACCTCGTCGTCGTCGTGGTCGATGTACTTGACGGTCCGCAGAACGAGGAACAGAGTGTCGTCGTAGGTCTCGAGCTTGGGACGCTGGTGGGCGTGGACGGCGTCCTCGACCATCAGCGGGTGCAGCCCGAAGGTCTCGGCGACGTCGTTCATCTGCCGCTCGTCCGGTGCGTGCAGACCGAGCCACACGAAGCCGCTTCCGGTGGTCCGCACGAATGCGAGAGCCGAGCGGATGTCGGGCGGGGTGGGCTGCCGGATGCCGTCGACGTAGACGCCGCAGTCGACGATCGCGCGAGCCACGGGGACCGGGGGCGTTGCGACCTCGGGGTTCTTACCCGGCCCGCGGTTACCCGGCTGCAGCATTCTCGGCATGGACGGCACACGTCGACCTTAGCGAGCCGCCGGGCCGCCCGCTTACACTCAGTCCGTGCCATTCGACGTCTCCGTGTACACGACGACCGCGATCACCCTGCTCGTCATCATGGACCCGCCCGGGCAGGTTCCGGTGTTCCTGTCCCTCGTCGGCCGGCGCTCAGCCGAGTACCGGCGTAAGGCCGCCTGGCAGGCACCGCTGGTGTCGCTGCTCGTCATCAGCCTGTTCGCGGTCGGCGGCCGCGCCATCCTGGCCTACCTGCACATCGGCATACCGGCGCTGCAGGGCGCGGGTGGACTGCTGCTGTTGTTGGTCGCGCTGCAACTGCTCATGGGACTCGGCGGTTCGACCGCCGCACAGGTGTCCGACGACGTCAACGTGGCGCTGGTACCGCTCGGCACACCGATGCTCGCCGGCCCCGGAGCCATCGCCGCGGTGATCGTCGCCGTCAGCCAGGTACACGGAGATGTGCCCGGGTACACGGCGATCGCCGCGGCCATTCTCACCGTCCATGCCGTGGTGGCGCTGGCGCTGTTCTTCTCGACCGGCATCATCAGGGTGCTGCGGGTCAGCGGCATCACGCTGCTCGCCAAGATCGCCGGTCTGCTTCTGGCGGCCATCGCGGTCCAGTTGATCGCGACGTCGGTGATCGGTTTCGCGGCCACGGCGTGAGCGTCGATTAGTCTGGTCGGCGATGTCTACTCGACGATTCTCCCGCCGCGCCGCCGCTCTCGCGGCCGCGATCGGCGCGGCTGCGACCCTGATCACGGCGTGCGGATCCGATGTACCGGCACCTCTGCGCGTCGGTACCGACGGCACCCCCGAGATGCAGGTGGCAGCGCAGATCTACGCGGGAGCGCTCGCGCGCACCGGCGTCCGAGTCGACGTCGGCGGCCGGGCGTCGGCCGACAGACGGCTCCTCGACGAGGCGGCGCAGGGCGATGTGGACCTGTTCCCGGCGTTCACCGGCGAACTGCTGACCGCGTTGATGCCCGGGCCCGACGCCGTGTCGAGTGAAGACGTGGAGGAGGCGGTGAACCGCGCTCTGCCGCAGGGCGTGACGATCGGCGATCCGGCAGCGGTGAACGACCGCAGGCAGTTGATCCTCGCCCAGACCGTCTCCGACGCCGATCACCTCACCGACCTGGCGCAATGCGGGGCGGTGCCGCCCGGACTGCCGTTGGTGAGCACCGGCGAGCTGACCGCGGAGGAGAAGCAGGCGTTCAGCGTCTGCCGGTTCGGTGCGATCACGGAGCGCCTGACGCCGCAGCAGGTGGCCGACCGCGTCCGCGGCGGGCAGGCGCTCGGAACGCTGACCGGGCTGGAGGCGGCGACGGCGCTAGCCGGCCGCGACGACGTGACGGCCCTGCGGTCGGCCGAATCCGGGCCGATGGCGCAGGATCTCGTGCCCGTATTCCGCGCATCCCTGATCGGCAAGCCGCAGATGAAGGCGCTCAGCCGTGTCGCCGGTGAGTTGACCACCGCGGATCTGGCCGAGCTCGCCGCGCGCGTGGAGCGGGGCGCCGACCCCGCGGCCGTCGCGAACGAATGGATCGGCACGCACGGCGTCTGATCCGCCGGGCTCGTACACCGAGACGGGGCCGCCGCGACGATCGTCTCGTCGCGGCGGCCCCGTCCGTGGTCCGGGAGGCTACTTGGTGCGCTTGAGCGCCCAACCGGTGACGCGGGCGCCGATGCCCTGGTAGCCGGAGGCCACCAGACGGACGCACAGATCGAGTACCTTCGCGTCCGCGCCGACGAGGACGCGTGCGCGGTCGCGCTCGACCGCCTTGATGATGATGTCGGCGGCCTTCTCCGAGCTGGTGTTCGCCAGGTACTTGTCGAACAACTCCGCGGTCTTCGCCTGGTCGTGATCGCCCGACGTGGTCGCATTGCGGGCGATCGCCGTCTTGATTCCGCCCGGATGCACGCAGGTCACCTTGACCGGTTGCTTCGCGATGATCATCTCCTGATTCAGCGCCTCGGTGAAGCCGCGGACGGCGAACTTGGCGGAGTTGTATGCGGCCTGACCCGGTTCGGCCAGCAGGCCGAACAGCGACGAGGTGTTGACGACGTGGCCGTCGCCCGACGCGATCAGGTACGGCAGGAACGCCTTGGTGCCGTTGACGACGCCCCAGTAGTCGATGTCCATGACACGCTCGATGTCCTTGAACTCCATGGTCTCGACCTCACCGTGGTGCGCGATGCCGGCGTTGTTGAAGATCGCGTTGACGGTGCCGAAGTGGCCGGCCACGGTGTCGGCGTACGCGAGGACGGCCTCTCGCTCGGCGACGTTGAGCAACTGGCTGTGCACCTGCGCACCGGTCGCTGCGACCAGCCGCTCGGTCTCCGCGAGACCGTCCGGGTTCACATCGGAGATGGCGATCTTGGCACCGCGCTTGGCGAGCTTGACCGCCAGGTCGCGGCCCATCCCGGAGCCGGCGCCGGTGATGACGATGACCTTGTTGTTGAAATCCTTCATAGTTCTCTCCTGAAGTCGGGAAGTTGCGGTGTCGGGAAGTCGGGTGCCGGTCGGGTCAGGCGTCGGTGCCGATGGGTTCGGCCGGGGCCTCGTCAGCGGTCTGCACGGACTCTGCGACGACGGCGGGCCGGTCCGCGGTGCGCACGTCGTACGCGTCGAGGTCGAACGAACGCGTCTGATTGCGGAAGTTGAAGGTGAACCCCGGCCACAGGACGGTGATGTCGCCGTTGTGATCCTTGTACCAGGAGGCGCACCCGCCGTTCACCCAGACACTGGACCGCAGCGTGCGCTGGATCCCCGCGTTGAAACGGTCCTGCGCGTCCTTGCGCACGTCCACTCTGGTGATCCCGTGGGCGCGTGTCTTGCGCACGTAGTCCACCAGGTAGTTCAGCTGTGACTCGATCATGTACACCATCGACGTGTGGCCCAGACCGGTCGACGGTCCGATCAGCAGCATAAGGTTCGGGAAACCGTGGACGAACGAGCCCTTGTAGGCCTGCATGCCCTCGCGCTCCCAGACCTGTGCCAGGCTCTCGCCGTTCGCCCCGACGATGGTGTCGAAGACAGGGGAGTCGGTGACGTGGAATCCGGTCGCGACGACGATCACGTCGACGTCGCGGGCGGTGCCGTCCGCGGTGACGATGCCGGTCTCGGTGATGCGGTCGATGCCGTCGGTCACCAGTTCCACGTTGTCCTGGTCGAGGGTCGGGTACCACTCATTGGACTTCAGGATGCGCTTGCAGCCCACCGCGAACCGCGGGGTCACCGCCTTGCGGAGCTCGGGGTCGCGGATACCGCGGAAGATGTTGGCTCGGCTGAGCGCCTCGACGGGCTTGAGCGCCTTCGGGGCGTAGGTCATCCCGGCCGCGACCACCTCGTTGAACGAGTAGATGCCGCCGCGGATGGCCGCCTGCAGACCGGGGACGTTCTTGAACGCCCAGTTCTCCACGCTCAGGTACGGGCGCTCGTTGCGCGGGATGATCCACGGCGCGGTGCGCTGGTACACGTCCATGTGTCCGACCACCTTGCCCAGCTGCGGCACGATCTGGATCGCCGAGGCGCCGGTGCCGATGACGGCCACGCGCTTGCCGGTGAAGTCGTAGTCGGTGTCCCAGCGGGCCGAGTGCACGATCTTGCCCCGGTAGTCGCCGAAGCCCTCGATATCGGGGAGGTTCGGCTCGCACAGCGGTCCGACGCCGCCGATGAGGGTGCGCGCGGTGAGGGTGTGGCTCTCGCCGTCCCGCTCGTAGTCCAGCTTCCAGCGTCCGGCGGTCTCGTCCCACTCCGCACGGCGCACATCGGAGCCGAACAGAGCGTGCTCGCCGATGCGGTGCTCGTCGGCGACGGCGTTGATGTAGCGGTGGATCTCGGGCTGATGAGAGTACGACCGGGACCATTCCGGGTTGAGCGCGAACGAGTAGGAGTACAGGTGCGACGGGACGTCGCACGCGGCACCCGGGTACACGTTGTCGCGCCAGGTGCCGCCGAAGTCCTGGCCGCGGTCGAGCAGGACGTAATCGTCCACACCCTCCTGGCTGAGCTTGATGGCTGCACCGAGTCCGGAGAACCCGGCTCCGATGATCGCGATCTCTACATCATGCGTTGTCATGGTGCCTACGATAAGCGCGTGTTGACCGCGAGTCAATAGGCAATTGAATTCAGGTCAATAAGCGCTTACGGTTGGTGCATGACCACCGCCAGAACCCGTTTGAGCCCTGCTGCACGCCGTCGTCAGCTCATCGATCTGGGCGTGCAGATGGCACGCGACCGTCCCCTGGAGTCGGTCACGATGGAAGCGGTCGCCGAAGCGGCGGGAGTGTCGAAGGCACTGATCTTCCACTACTTCGAGTCCAAGGCCGATTTCCATCTGAGCGTCATCACCGAGCAGGCGGAGGAGATGCTCGCCCGCACGGAGCCGCAGGCCGAGCTCGGCGATCCGATCGCGATGCTCCAGGCCTCGATGACCGCCTACGTCGACTACGTCGCCGACAACGGGCGCGGGTTCGTGGGCGTCATCCGCGGCGCGGCGAGTGCGGACGACGCGATCAGAGCGGTCGCCGACCGGACGCGCGCGGCGATGACCGAGCGGATTCTGACGCACGCGCCCGCCATCGGGATCGAACGGAGCCCGGCGATCGAACTGTCGGTGGCGGGCTGGATCGCCTTCGTGGAGGAGACGCTCGTCCGCTGGCTCGACGACCCGGTGATCACCCGGGAACAGCTCGTGCAGATCTTCGTCGCCGCTCTGCCCACCCTCGCCGGGCTGGTCGGGAACGTGACTCAGACATGAGCCGGCGCCGGCGACGCCGGCCGCGGACACACGAGAGGGGCCGCCTCGCCGAAGCGGGGCGGCCCCTCTCGTGTGTCGTGTCAGAGTCGCATCAGATCAGCGGAAGGCCTGATCGATGATCTCCTGCTGCTCCACCGCGTGGACCTTGCTGGAGCCCGACGACGGCGCGGACATCGGCCGGCGCGAGATCCGGCGGAGGCCGCCGAGCAACTCGGGGAGCATCTCCGGCAGCCAGAGACCGAGGAACGGCCACGGACCCTGGTTCGCCGGCTCCTCCTGAACCCAGACGAAGTCCTTCGCGTTCGGGTACTGCTCCAGCGTGCGCGCGAGCCTGCGGTAGGGCACCGGGTACAGCTGCTCGACGCGGATGATCGCGACGTCGTCGCGACCGTCCTTCGCCTGCCGTGCGGCCAGCTCGTAGTAGAGCTTGCCGCTGACCAGCTGCACACGCTGCACCTTGTCGCGGTCGCCGCCCTGCTTGGCGAAACGCGGATCGTCGATCACGGAGAGGAACTTGCCCTCGGTGAAATCCTCCACCGGCGAGACGGCCGCCTTGTTGCGCAGCATCGACTTCGGGGTGAAGACCACCAGCGGCCGGCTGATGCCATCGTGCACGTGGCGCCGCAGCAGGTGGAAGTAACTCGCCGGAGTCGAGGGCAGCGCGACGGTCATCGAACCCTCGGCGCACAACTGCAGGAAGCGCTCGATGCGGCCCGAGGTGTGGTCGGGACCCTGGCCCTCGTGGCCGTGCGGCAGCAGCAGCACGACGTCGCTGCGCTGACCCCACTTGGCCTCGCCGGAGCTGATGAACTCGTCGATGATCGACTGCGCACCGTTGACGAAGTCGCCGAACTGCGCCTCCCACAGGACGAGTGCGTCGGGGTCGGCGAGGGCGTAGCCGTACTCGAAGCCGAGCACGCCGTACTCGCTCAGCGGCGAGTCGTACACCAGGAAGCGGCCGGTCGCGTCGGGCAGGTGGTTCAGCGGTGTGTACTCCGAGCCGTTCTCGCGGTCGATCAGCACCGAGTGGCGCTGAGTGAACGTTCCGCGGCGGGAGTCCTGACCGGACAGCCGCACCGTGCGGCCTTCCTGAACCAGGGTGCCGAAGGCGAGGATCTCGGCGAACGACCAGTCGATGTCGCCCTTGACCGGCATCTCGTGGCGCCGCTTGATGACCGGCTTGACGCGCGGATGGGCGTTGAATCCCTCGGGCAGATTGCCGAAGGCGTCGCCGATCTCCGCGAGCTTCTCCTGCGGCACCGCGGTCACCAGCTTGGTGAGCAGCGTCTGCTCGCCCTCCACCGACGGCGACGCCTCGGGTGTGAACCGTTCGAGTTCCTTGACTTCGACGAAGACGCGCTCGAGTTGTCCCTGGTAATCGCGCAGTGCGTCCTCGGCCTCCTTGGTGGAGATGTCACCACGGCCGATCAGCGCTTCGGTGTAGCTCTTGCGGACGCTGCGGATGTTGTTGATGACGTCGTACATCGCCGGCTGGGTCATCGACGGATCGTCGCCCTCGTTGTGGCCCAGGCGGCGGTAGCAGACGAGGTCGATCACGACGTCGCGGTGGAACGCCTCGCGGTAGTCGACGGCGAGCTTGGCGGCCCAGACGCAGGCCTCCGGATCGTCGCCGTTCACGTGGAAGACCGGTGCGCCGATCATCTTCGCGATGTCGGTGCAGTACTGCGTGGAGCGCGAGTGCTCGGGTGCGGTGGTGAAACCGACCTGGTTGTTCACCACGATGTGGACGGTGCCGCCGGTGCGGTAGCCGTTCAGCATCGACATGTTCAGCACCTCGGCGACGATGCCCTGACCGGCGAAGGCGGCGTCACCGTGCAGCATCAGCGGCAGCACGTCGAACTCGCGGTCCTCCGACATGCCGTCCTGCTTGGCGCGGACGATGCCCTCGAGGACCGGGTCGACGGCCTCCAGATGGCTGGGGTTGGCGGTGAGCGAGACGGTGATCTCGTTGTCGCCGAACATCTGGTAGTACTTGCCCTCGGCGCCGAGGTGGTACTTCACGTCGCCGGAGCCGTGCGCGTCAGCGGGGCCGAGATTGCCCTCGAACTCGGTGAAGATCTTCGAGTACGGCTTGCCGACGATGTTGGCCAGGACGTTCAGCCGGCCGCGGTGCGGCATGCCGATGACGACCTCTTCGAGCTGGTGTTCGGCGCTCTGATCGAGAACCGCGTCCATCATCGGGATGACGGCTTCGGCGCCCTCGAGCGAGAAGCGCTTCTGGCCGACGTACTTGGTCGCGAGGAAGGTCTCGAACGCCTCGGCGGCGTTCAGCTTGCTCAGGATGTACTTCTGCTCGGCGACCGACGGCTTGGCGTGCTTGATCTCCACCCGCTCCTGGAGCCAGCGCTGCTGCTCCGGGTCGAGGATGTGCGTGTACTCGACGCCGACGTGGCGGCAGTAGGCGTCGCGCAGGATCGACAGCACGTCGCGCAGCTTCATGTTCCGCTGTCCGTGGAAGCCGCCGACGTTGAAGGTGCGGTCCAGATCCCAGAGAGTCAGGCCGTAGGTCAGTACATCGAGGTCCGGATGCGAGGCCTTGGCGGCCGCGTTCATCATCAGCGGGTCGGTGTCGGCCATCAGATGACCGCGGCTGCGGTACGCGGCGATGAGCTCGAGGACGCGCGTGTTCTTGTCGACGAGTCCGGCGGGGACGTCGCGACGCCAGCGGACGGGCTCGTACGGGATCTGCAGCGAGGTGAACAGCTCGTCCCAGAAGGAGTCGTCGAGCAGCAGCGTGTGGACCTTGCGGAGGAAGTCGCCCGATTCGGCGCCCTGAATGATCCGGTGGTCGTAGGTGGACGTCAGCGTCATCAGCTTGCCGACACCCATCTCGGCGATCTGCTCATCGCTCGCGCCCTGGAACTCGGCCGGGTACTCCATGGCTCCGGCGCCGATGATGGCGCCCTGGCCCTGCATCAGCCGCGGCACCGAGTGGACGGTGCCGATGGTGCCGGGGTTGGTCAGCGAGATTGTGACGCCGGCGAAGTCCTCGGCGCCGAGCTTGCCGTCGCGGGCCCGGCGGACGATGTCCTCGTACGCCGCGACGAACTCGGAGAAGTTCTTGGTCTCGCAGCCCTTGATCGCGGCGACGACCAGCGTGCGGTTCCCGTTCTTTCCCGGCAGGTCGATCGCGAGGCCGAGATTGGTATGGGCGGGCGTGACGACGTTCGGCTTACCGTCCACGACGGCGAAGTGGCGGTTCATGTTCGGGAACGCCTTGATCGCCTGGACGATCGCATAGCCGAGGATGTGCGTGAAGCTCACCTTGCCGCCGCGGGTGCGGGCGAGGTGGTTGTTGATCACGACGCGGTTGTCGATCATCAGCTTCGCGGGAACCGCGCGGACGCTGGTCGCGGTCGGGACCTCGAGCGAGGCCGACATGTTGCGCACGATGGTCGCGGCGGGGCCGCGGAGCACCTTATTCGTGTCTGTCCCGGCATCGGCGGCAGGCTTGGCGGCGGACGCCGCCAGGCTGGTGCCGGATGCGGCCTTGGTCGCGGCCGACTCACGTGCCGGTGCGGGGGCGCGGGTGGGCGCCGGTGCGGCCTTGGTCGGTTCGGTGTCGAGCGTGACCGCCTGCTTCGGAGCCACCCGGGTCGCCTGGGCCGCACCGTTCGAGGACGGGGCGGTCGCCGTCGAACCCGGGCGATAGTTCTTGAGAAGCTCGTGCCAGCTCGGATCGACTGATTCGGGGTTGGTCTGGAATCGCTGGTACATCTCCTCGACCAGCCATTCGTTTTGTCCGAAGTCGGATTCGGAAATCGAACTGCTCACAGCGCTGTCTCGCCTCAATTCACCCAGGTGTTCTTCGATCGCGTGGCGGGTGAACCGCTGGTCTCGTGAACCGCGGCCGACCTGCCATCAATCGATGGTACGCGGACCGCTCGCGGCTCGGGCGCTGTGTGCCGCACAGACGGTGACACGCCGCGGTAAGTGGTCAATCTCACGTGCTGACCACCGTGTGACAGCGGGGATCGTCTCGGTCAGCGGAACGCCGAGCGGCTCAGCCGACGCTGGAGCGGTCGGCCGGGCGCGGCCCGGCAGCCGGCGCCTCGCAGTCGTCGGGGGAGACGCCGGCGTCCCACAGACGCCGGTACTCGCCGTGTGCCGCCAGCAGTCGGTGGTGCGTGCCCCTCTCCACGATCCGGCCGCCCTCGACCACCGCGATCACATCCGCTCGTGCGGCGGTGGCGAGGCGGTGCGCGACGATCACGCTCGTGCGGCGCCGGGAGAGTGCCTCGCCGGCCGCGAGCACCTGCGCCTCGGTGGCCTGATCGAGAGTCGCTGTGGCCTCGTCGAGCAGGATCAGATCCGGCTCCACCAGTTCGGCGCGGGCCAGCGCGATCAACTGGCGTTGCCCGGACGAGAGTCCCCGCCCGCGTTCGGACACGCCGAACTCCATGCCTCCGGGGAGACCGGCGATCATCTGCGCCGCGCCCACTCGTCGCGCGGCTTCGGCGATCCTTTCGCGCGAGGCACCGGGCCTGCCGTAGGCGATGTTGTCGGCAACGGTCCCCGCGAACAGGTGGGGTTCCTGTGGGACCACGCCCAGGCGGCTGCGATAGCGGTGCAGATCGATGGTCCGCAGATCGATACCGTCCATCCGCACGCTGCCGGCCGTCGGGTCGTAGAAGCGCGCAAGCAGTTTGACGATGGTCGACTTGCCCGCGCCCGTGGTGCCGACCAGCGCCAGCGAGGTGCCCGCCGGGATGTGCATCTCGATCCCGCTCAACGCGTCGCGGTCGGCCCCGGCGTAACGGAAGTCCACGCGGTCGAGCCGAACGTCGCCGTCGAACGCGGGAGCCGCCAGTTCGGCGGGCGAGGCCTCCGAATCGGCCTGCGGTGCGTCCACCAGGGAACTCGGGGTCAGCAGCAGATCGCGGATGCGACGCAGACCGACCGCCGCCTGCTGATACGAATCGAAGACCGTCGTGAGCTGCTGCACGGGCCCGAACAACATCGCGAGGTAGAGCACGAACGCGATCAGGGTGCCCGAGGACATCGCGCCGGAGGCCACCTGATGGGCGCCGAACCCGAGGACGACGGCGGTGGCCGCGTCGGAGCAGAACGTGATGAAGGGGAAGTACACCGAGATGGCGCGCTGGGAGTCCATCCGCGCGTCGACCCACTCGTCGCTGCGCCGGCCGAACTCGGCCCGTGCCACCGGGATGTGCCGGTACACGCGTGTGGTCGCCAGACCCGCGATGTTCTCCTGGAAGTCCGCGTTCACCGCAGACACCAGTTCGCGGGTGCGGGTGTAGGCGCGCGAGCTGATCCGGCGGAACACGACGGTCGCGATCAGCAGGACTGGGAACACCGGAGCGATCACCAGACCGAGCTCCCAGTCGGTCGCGATCAGGGCACCGAAGACACCGACCAGGGTCAGCACCGCGACCACGGCCGACGACAGCCCGTTCTGGACGAATCCGGAGAGGGCATCGACGTCCGTGGTCATCCGCGTCATGATGCGGCCCGAGAGTTCGCGCTCGTAGTAGTCGAGGCCGAGTCGTTGCAGGTGGGCGTAGCTGCGGATGCGGAGGCCGTACAGGACGCGTTCTCCCGCGCGGGCCGCCGCCACCACGTTCACCGCCCCCGCGATCCAGGCGGCGGCGACGAGCGCGAAGCCGGTGAGCGCGGCGACCCCGATCACGTCGGCATCCGAACGCGAGGCGGCGTCCAGAACTGTGCGCGCCAGCGACGGGAAGGCCAGTCCGATCAGCGTGTCCGCAGCGATCGTCGCCAGCACCACGGCGAGCAGACCGGCCACCGGACGCAGAATCTGTTTGAGACTGAAGTCGGTGCGTTCGGCGCGGGCGGCCTCGACGTCCACCTTCGGATCGTCGTCGGCGGGCGGCAGTGCGGCCACCGCGGCACGGATCTCGTCGGTGGCGGGCATGGCGCCGAGCACTCCGGCCCGACCGCCGCCGCCGGGACCGATGCGCATCGGGGGCGCGGCCTCACGGCGGGCTTTCGGAGCCGGCGCGTCGACGCCGCCGGGCCACAGCTCCTCGATGCCGATGTCGTTCTGCGCGCGCACGCTCGCGGAGGCCGCCGCCCGCTGTTCCGCGGTGTCGGTCGGCGACATCAGCGCGCGGAAACGCGCACTGCGTTCGGTGAGTTCGGCGACCGTTCCGACGTCGCTGACCACGCCGTCGTCGAGGACCGCGACCCGATCGGCGATCGCCAGCGTGGAATCGCGGTGCGCCAACACCAGCATCGTGGTCCCGAGAGCGCGGAAATGAGCGAAGATCCGCGCCTCGGTCGCGGCATCGACCGCCGACGTCGCGTCGTCGAGGACCAGTACCCGGCTGCCCTGATACAGGGCTCGGGCGAGGGCGACTCGCTGTCTCTGTCCTCCGGACAGAGTGAGGCCTCGCTCGCCCACCTCGGTGGCGTATCCGTCCGGCAGTTCCGCGGCGAAGTCGGCGGCCGCCGCGCGTGCGGCGGCCCGGATGGAATCGTCGACCCCGTCCGGCGGCACCGGTTGCGGGCCGAGGCCGATGTTCGCGGCGATCGTCGTCGAATACAGGAACGGGTCGTCGAAGGCGAACGCCACTGCTCGGTACAGTTCGTCCGGCGCCAGCTCTGTGACGTCCAGACCGCTTCCCTCGGCGCCGATGAGCGCGACCGTCCCCGACTCGGCCCGATAGGCGCCGGTCACGAGTTCGGCGAGGGTCGACTTGCCGGATCCGGGCGCGCCGACCACGGCGACGCATTCCCCCGGCGCCACGCGCAGGTCGACGCCGCGGAGAACCCGGCGTCCGCCGAGCGTGAGTCCGACGCCGTCGAAGCTCAGGCCGAGCGGGCCGTCGGGAACGGTCGTCGTGTTCTCGAAGGCGCGATCGCGCGGGTGGTCGGCCACCTCGTACACGCGAGTCACCGCCGATGCGGCGAGCTGCGCGTTCACGACCAGGTTGGTGAGGATGCGCGCGAGGCCGGTCATGGTGGCGAGATAGGTGGAGAAGGCGAGGAACGTGCCCGCGGTGATGTCGCCGGCATAAACGAGGTATCCGCCGAGACCGATGACGGCGACCATCCCGAGTTGCGGAATCGATGCCATGGTCGGCGTGAAGCGCGCGCTCAGGTTTGCGGCGCGCAGTTTGAAGCGGTACAGCCGCTCGCCCAGGGCGGCGAGTTCGTCGGTGGCCCTGCGTTCCTGGCCGAAACCCTTCACCACACGCACGCCGGTCACCGTCTCCTCGACGTGGCCGGCCACCTCGGCTGAGGCCTGCTGCGCCGCCCAGGTGGCGGCGAACAGCCGTTTGCGGCTGCGGTACACGATCACCGCGATGAGCGGGACGATGGCGATCGCGACCAGCGTCAGCAGCGGCGACAGCCAGGCCATCACACCCAGCGACAGCACCACCTGGACCGCGCCGCCGAGCGAGAGCGGTGCCATGGCCAGCAGTGACTGGACCACCTGGAGGTCGGAGATGGAGCGGGACACCACTTGGCCGGTGCGAATCGTGTCGCGCGCCGGTCCGTCGACGTGATGGAGGGTGTCGAGCAGCCGGCGGCGCAGACCGTCTTGGACCGTGACCGACATGCGACCGGCGGTCATCCGTCGGCCGAACTGACACGCGTAGCGCAGTGCCGCGGCCACCAGCAGGGCACCGATGAGGACGGGAAGTCCCACACGGGCCGCCTGCTGACCGGTGGCCGAATCGATGGCGGCCTTGGTGATGAGTGGAGTGACCAGATCGACGGCAACGGCGCCGAGGGTGACGGTGACCAGCACCACGGCGAGGCGACGGTGTCGTCCGCACTCGCCGACCAGGCGGCGAATCCAGCCCTGCGCGGCCGGCGCCGCGCGGCCGGTCAACCGGCCTCGATCGTGCGCTGGTGCGCGAGAACCTCCCCGTCGACGTCCCAGAAGCGGGGCGGGGGACCGAAGGCTTCGCGCGCATTGCGGACCACGAGCGACCCCAGCGCCCGGTTGCCGACGCCGCCGACCACCGCGCCGATGCCGCCCGGAATGAGCTTGCCCATCACGACGGGTGCCTTGCCGATCGTGAACTTCTTGATGAACCGGTTGCCGAGCGTCTTATTGAGCGTCGAGAGGTTGACCCCGGGCATCCCGGGCACGCCGAGCTTGGCGATCGCGTCACCGCCTCGCGCTCCGAGCGCTTTCCCGACGACAGACGTGCCCTCTTCGCCGAGCGCGACGGCGAGCACCAGCGTCTTGCGGCGTTCGGTGTCCGCAGGCGAGATGCCGTGGACTTCGGCGACCGCCAGGGCCAGCAGGGCGGACGCCTCGATGAACACGGCGCTCTCCGCGGTGATCGCGCCGAGGGCGGTCAGGGTGCCCACGCCGGGAATCGCCGCGGCCGCGCCGACCGCGCCTCCCGATGCGGTGACCGAGCGCAGGTAGTGCTTCTCCAGCCGTCGGATCACCTGCTCGGGACCCTCGTCGGGATGCTTGCGGCGCACGCGGCGCACGTACTTCGCCACCGCCGGTTGTTGAAGTCGCTGGGCCTTGTCGACGAGCACGGTCAAGATCGCCAGCGACGACTTACCCGCGTTCTGGGCGGCCCGGCCGTCGACGTACGTCACCGGAGCGGGCGCGCCACTGCGGCGGTTGTCGTCGCTGTGCGCGACGGATTTCGACTTGCGCATGTGTCGATCCTCCCTGTCGGCCGGGCTGTCGGCGCGGACGTGTACTCCGATTCCGCGCGAGGATTCCGCGCGACCGGTGCGCGACGCGATGGCCGGGCGACGACTCCACAATATGCGCGACCACTGACATCGGTGGTGCGCCGAGCGTCCGCCAGAGCGCCCGGCGGCGTCCGGAACAGGTCGGTGAGCGGTGTTAACCTGATGCCCTCGCTCGGCCTCGCGCCGATGTCCGGATCCGAAAGGACGCGCACGTGACCACAACCCTGCAGACTCCGGTGTTCAAATCGGTCACCGATCGGCCGTGGGCGGCGTTGATGGCGCTGTGCGTCGGCTTCTTCATGATCCTCGTCGACATGACGATCGTCGCGGTCGCCCAGCCGCAGATCATGGAGGCGCTCGACGCCGATGTGAACGGGATCGTCTGGGTGACCAGCGCCTATCTGCTCACCTACGCGGTGCCGCTGTTGGTCGCCGGCCGTCTCGGCGACAAGATCGGGCCGAAGCGGGTGTACCAGGCCGGCCTGTTCCTGTTCACCGCTGCGAGCGTGTGGTGCGGACTGTCGGGAAGCATCGGCGAACTCATCGCGGCCCGCAGCGTGCAGGGACTCGGCGCGGCGCTGATCACACCGCAGACCATGGCGCTCATCACCCGCATCTTCCCGCCCGAGCGGCGCGGTGCGGCGATGGGCGTCTGGGGCACGGTCGCCGGTGTCGCCACACTGGTCGGTCCGCTTCTCGGCGGCGTCCTCACCGACTCGCTGGGGTGGGAGTGGATCTTCTTCGTCAATCTCCCGGTCGGGCTGGTCGGACTGGTGCTCGCCCAGATGCTGGTGCCCAGGGTGGAGACCCACGACCACAAGTTCGACTGGGTCGGCGTCGCGCTGTCCGCGGTGGGTCTGACGGCGCTGGTCTTCGGCATCCAGGAGGGAGAGTCGTACCACTGGGCGGCATGGATCTGGGTGCTCATCGGCGCCGGAGTCGCGGTGATGGGGGTGTTCGTCTTCTGGGAGAGCCGCACGCGGGGGGAGCCGCTGGTGCCCCTGTCGCTGTTCCGTGACCGCAACTTCAGTGTGTCGAACGTGGGTATCGCCACGATGGGATTCGCCGTCTCCGGTTCGATGATCCCGATCATGTTCTTCCTCCAGCTGGTCGGCGGGATGTCGCCGCTGCGGTCGGCGCTCGTCCTGGTGCCGATGGCCGTGCTGACCGGCATCTTCGCGCCGATCGTCGGGCGCGTGCTCGACCGGGTCCATCCGCGAAACGTGGTCGCGCTCGGACTGTTCGTCTATGCGGTGGCGTCCTTCTGGGCCGGAGCCGTGTTCCGGCCGGAGAGCCCGGTGTGGCTCCTGGTCGCGCCCACGCTCCTGATGGGTCTGGCGAGCGCCGGGATCTGGGCGCCGCTGGCGGCGACCGCGACGCGGAATCTGCCCTGGCATCAGGCGGGGGCGGGCGCCGGCGTGTACAACACCACGCGGGTCATCGGCTCGGTGATCGGTTCGGCGGGAATCGGTGCGCTGATGATGTCACGGCTCTCGGCGCACCTGCCGGGAGTCGACACCGCCGGCCACAGCGGCGAGGTTCATCAGCTGCCGGAGTTCTTGCGCGACGGATTCGCGAGAGCGATGGGCGAGTCGATCTATCTCGGCGCCGCCGTCCTGCTGGTGGGTGCCGTCGCCACGCTCTTCCTCGTGCGGACCTGAGTCGGTTCGGCGGACTGAGCCGCGGCCGCGTCTGACCCGGATTGTCGGAGGTGCCTCGTACCATCGTCACGACGGGCCGACTCCGGTCCGACAGACGATCTGGAGGGAGCGGGAGCATGTCACGGCCGTCCTACGACGATTCGGCGCTCGACGGCGCGTCGTGCGTGACGGAACCGCTGTTCGACCTCGAACCGCTGGCATTGTTCTCCGTCCCCGCCGACGCTGCGGAATCGACGCCCGAGCCCGCCGCGGCACGGAGCGTCACCTTCCTGCACACGGCCGACTGGCAACTCGGCATGACCCGGCACTTCCTGTCCGGGGACGCGCAGTCGACGTACAGTGCGGCCCGCGACGACGCAGTGGTGCGCATCGGCGATCTCGCACGCGCCACCGGAGCGGAGTTCGTCGTGGTGTGCGGAGATGTCTTCGACGACCCCCGGGTGTCGACCCGGATCATCCGCCGCACGCTCGCTGCGCTGGGCGAGTATCCGGTCCCGGTGTACCTGCTGCCCGGCAATCACGATCCGCTCGATGCCACCAGCGTGTACCGCTCGCGCGAGTTCGTCGCCGCCTGCCCGGACAACGTCATCGTCCTCGACGAGCCCGGGGTGGTGGCGGTGCGCGACGGTGTCGCATTGGTGGCGGCCCCATGGACCACGAAACGGCCGTTGACCGACCTGGTGAGCGATCAACTGTCCCAGCTGACCGAGTCCGACGACATTCGGATCGTGGTCGGACACGGCGGGGTCGATTCGCTCAGTCCCAACGACGACCCGTCGATCGTCGGCAGCGCCGCCCTGGATGTCGCGGTGGCCGCGGAACTCGTCGACTACGTCGCCCTGGGGGATCGTCATTCGCTCACTTCGGTCGGCGACTCGGGGCGCGTGTGGTACTCCGGTGCGCCAGAGGTGACCGCATTCGATCATGTCGAGTCCGCGCCGGGGCACGTTCTGGAGGTGACCCTGAGCCGGGGCGGCGAGTCCTCGATCGAGGTGACCCCGCACCGCGTGGGGCAGTGGTCGTTTCGCACGATCCGCGAGCACATGAACGGCGCTGACGACATCGCGCGGCTGCGCGGACTGTTCTCCGAGATCCCGGACAAGTCGCGCACGGTGGTGCAATTGGCGTTGACCGGGACCATCAGCGTGACCGACGAAGTCGCACTGGCCGACCTGCTCGACGAGTTCGGCGACCGGTTCGCGGCGTTGAAGATCTGGGAGCGGCACCACGACTTGACCGTCGTGTCCGATCCTTCCGATGTGGCCCAGCTCGATCTCCAAGGCTATGCGGCGCTCGCCGCGGCCGAGCTGGCCGAGCGGGCGGCGTCGGATTCCGACGCCGCGGACGCCGCCGACGCGCGCGCGGCCCTCGCCCTGCTGTACCGGCTGGCGGGGGCGGGCCGATGAGACTGCACCGACTCCGAGTGGCGAACTTTCGCGGAGTGGCCGCCCGCGAGGTGGAGTTCGCCGACACGGGCGTCACCGTCATCGAGGGCGACAACGAGGCGGGCAAGTCGTCGATGATGGAGGCCTTCGACTTGTTGCTGACCGCTCAGGCGAGCAGCAAGGCGAGGAACGTCCGTGCCGTCCAGCCCGCGGGGCGCGACGTCGGTACCGAGGTTTGGGCCGATATCTCTTGCGGCTCTTGGCGTTTCGAGTACTTCAAACGTTTCAATCGGCAGCCGGAGACCACCTTGACGATCACGCGGCCGGTGCGTGAGCAACTCACCGGGCGCGAGGCGCACGAGCGTGTGGACCAGATTCTCGCGGAGGCGCTCGACAAGACGTTGTTCGGGGCGCTCCGATTGCTGCAGTCGGCCGACCCGCGGTTGGGCGACCTCGCGAACAGTTCGGCGCTCTCGCAGGCGCTCGACCGTGCGGCGGGACAGTCCGAGTCGGACGGCGGCGAGACGCCGCAGACCCAGGAACTGGTCGCGGCGGTGGCCGCGGAGTACAAGAAGTACTTCACCCTCGCCCAAGGACGGCCGACCGGTGAACTCGCCGCGGCCGCCGATGCGGCCGATCGGGCAGCCGCCGCGGTCGCCGAGCGCGAGGAGATCCTGGCGCGGGTTCAGGACGCCGCTGATCGGCTTCCCCGCGTGGCCGAGACCATCCGGCAGTTGGTGGCGCAAGAGCAGTCGGGCAACGTCGAGGTCTCCACCGCCGCCGCGGCGCTGGCGGAGGCCGAAGCGGTGAGCGAGCAGGTCAAGGCGGCTCGGGCCACAGTCGAGAGCAGGAAGCTGTCGCACCGGGTCGCGGCCGACGCGCTGCGAAGCCGTCGGCGCGACCGGGAACGAGCCGCGGCGCTGCGCGAGTCCCTCGCGGAGAATCGCCGAGCCGTGAGTCAGGCGCGCGCGAAGGCCGAGTCCGCCGCCGGCGAGGCGGCCGAGCTGGCGTCGGCGCTCGCGGAATCGCAGAAGCGGCGAGACGACCTCGGCGCGGAACTCCGGGCGGCCGAGAGGGCGGCGGTGGTCGCATCGGATCGGGCCCGTCTGGCCCGCCTGGACAACTCACTCGACGAGGTCCGGCGGCTGCGATCGGAATTGGCGTCGGCGCGTGCCGAAGCCGCAGCCGTCCCGGTGAGCGAGGACGACGTCCGGCTCGCCGCCGCACTCGAGCGCGATCTCGCCGCCACCGCGGCTCGGCTCGACGCGGCCGCACCCACGGTCACGATCACTCGCCTGGGCGCGGACGAGGTCCTCCTCGACGGTGAGACGGCGGCGGACGGTGCGCAGGTCTCGGCGGCGCGGCCCACAGTCGTGGAGGTGCCGGGATCGGTGCGCGTCGAGGTCCGGCCGGGCGCCGATTCCGCCGAGCCGGCCGCAGAACTGGAGACGCTCCGCGAGCGGGCCGCAGAGCTTCGTCGCCGGTGCGGAGTAGCCGAACTGTCGCTCGTCGCATCGGCGGCCGCGCGACGAGCGGAGATCCTTCGGCGGATTCAGGACACCGAGCGTGCCCTGGCGCGCGAGCTCGGCGGAGCCGAGGCAGAGGACCTCGAACGGCAGCGCCTGGACCTGCTGTCTCGCCTCCCTGAGCAGGCGGGAGCAGACGCCGGCAACGGGCACGAGGGGGAGCGCGCTCACGCCGACCTCGCCGAGCTCCGGCGGATCGAACGTGAGGCGTCCGATCTCGCCGCGGAAGCCGACCGAGCACGGCAGGCGCGGCTGGCAGCGGTGCGTGAGTACGAGTCGCGGGCATCGGCGCTGGAGGAGACCGGCGTCCGCATCGCCGAAGAGTCGGCCGCACTGGAGTCCGAGCTCAGCGCCTCCGCCGCGGCGGCCTCCGACGAGACGCTCGCGGAGCGGGTCTGTGAGCACGCGGCCGAGGTCGACGACGCGGAGGCGGATCTGGCTCGGCTGACGCAGCGCCTCGAGCAGCTGGATCTGAACGGATTGCGCGAGAAGCTCGCGCAGGCCGAGGCCGCGCAGGACCGGCTGCGCAGGCAGGTGTCGGAGCAGAAGCGAATCCAGACCGAGCTGTCGACCAGACTCGAGGTGTGCCGAAGCGACGGACGTCTCGATGAACTGTCGGAGGCGGTCGCGGCGAACGACGCCGCGCAGGCGCACCTGCAACGCGTCCGAGAGCGCGCCGCAGGAGCGGGTGTGCTGCACGAGACGCTGCAGCGCAAGCGCAACGAGAGCCGCGCGCGGTACGTGGATCCATTCGCCGAGCGTCTGGAGGAGCTGGCGGCCCCGGTCTTCGGCTCCGGTGTGTCGTTCCACATCGACGACGACTTCGTCATCGCCACCCGCACCCTCGACGGCGTCACGGTCGACGTCGACTCGCTCTCGGGCGGTGCCAAGGAGCAGCTCGGTCTGCTCGCCCGGCTCGCCTGCGCCACTCTGGTCGACAGGGCCGACGGGGTGCCGTTGATCCTCGACGATGCGCTCGGCTATACCGATCCGACGCGCCTGGCCTCGATGGCCCATGTGCTCGGCACCGCGGGTGGCGATGCGCAGATCATCGTCCTGACCTGCACGCCCGACCGGTACCGGGAAGTGGCCGGCGCCAAGCTGATCGCCGTCTGACGCGCTGCGGTGACCCCGGTGTTGGGCGGTGAGGTCCCTGTGCGCTAATGTTGCTTTCGCCCGATGAGCCCCCCTAGCTCAGGGGATAGAGCGTCTGCCTCCGGAGCAGAAGGTCGTAGGTTCGAATCCTACGGGGGGCACCAGATCTGTCAGCGCTGATCATTTTCAGCGGTCTTCCCAGACCTCGCCCGGCCTGCTGAATCCCTGCCGAACGTCGCAGTGTGTCAGTAGCCTACCGACCATGCCGACACAGCTCGATCCGCGCCCGAACGGTGTCCTCTCGTCCGTGACGGAGACCGACTGGGATGCGATCGCGGCGTGGACCGACGACAAGTACATGTCGTTCGACGTCCGGCCGTCTGGCCGTTCGACGTCGCCCTGCTCGTCGATGTTCTCGATCGACGTCGGTGAGATCACCATGACTCACTTCCGGTACGGCACCGAGGTGGCACTGCGGGACTTCGACGCCGAAGCGGGCAACGTGCTGGTTCTGACCACGCTGCGCGGACGGACGCGGCACCGGGTGGGGCGCGCCGAGGGGACCGAACTCGGGGCCGGGCAGACGTTCGTCGCGGACTGCAGCCGCACCGACTTCCGGCTCGCCGCCGACGACGACCATCTGCAGCTCAATCTCACGGTGCCGCACCGACTGCTCGCCGATCTCTCGCTGCAGTGGTGGGGCCACGTCCCCGACGACGCCCTGTGGTCCCGCGGCGCCGTGATCGGAGGATCGGGGAGCCCGTGGTGGAATCTGCTCGGGTATGCGACGAGTACGGCGGCCATCTCGCCCGAGGCAGTCGCCTCGGGCAGAATCGGGCTCCATCTGCAGGAGCTCATCGCCGCGCAACTCCTGCACGATTGGGCGCTGCGAGCCGCCGTCGACCTCGAACGTCGGCCCGCCGTGGCGGCACCGGGCTATGTCCGCACCGCGGCGCACTTCATCGACGCCCACGCCCGCGACCTGCCGACGGTGGCCGAGATCGCGGCCGCGGCGGGCGTGAGCGTGCGGTCGCTGAGCGGTGGATTCGCTCGTTATCTGGGAACGTCGGTGCGCTCCTATCTCGTCGAGCAGCGACTCCAAGGCGTCTACCGCGAACTGCGCTCCGGCGCCGAGTCGGTGACGGTGACCGCCCACGCCTGGGGTTATGTGAACCTCGGCGTCTTCGCGGCCTCCTATCGACGCAGGTTCGGCGAGAATCCCTCCGAGACGCTCGCTCGCGCGCGGTCGTGACCCGCCGCCGGTGGGGACGAGTCTCCGCTACGAGAAGCTCGCCGCTCGGAGACGGTGCCTGCCGTTCGCAGACGTACCCGGCCGTGAACACCGGCCAGGATCACTGGTGCCATCAACTGCTGCACAGGAGATCCCGATGCCCGACCTCACCCGCCTCGACGACATTCTGAACCGAGCCGCCTCCGCCGACGACGCCCAGCGCGTGCCCGGCGTCGTCGCGACCGTCACCCGAAGCGGCGGCGACGCCTACCTCGGCACCGCGGGCGTCCGGTCCGTGGACGACGGTCGGCCGATGACCGCCGACACGGTATTCGCGATCTTCTCGTGCACCAAGGCGCTCACCTCCACCGCCGTGCTGCAATGCGTGGAGGAGGCGCTGGTCGACCTCGACGCCCCGGCTGCGGACTATGTACCGGACATCGGCCGGCTGCAGGTGCTCGAGGGCTTCGCCCCGGACGGCTCACCGCGACTGCGGGCACCGTCGACGCAGATCACCACCCGGATGCTGCTGCTCCACACGGCGGGCCTGTCGTACTCCTTCTTCTCACCGGAGTACGCCCGCCTGCTCGAGTCGACGGGACAGCCGGACATTCTCACCGCATCCCGCGAATGCCTCACCTCGCCACTGCTCTTCGAACCCGGGACTCGGTGGGGATACGGAACCAACATCGACTGGGCCGGGCTGGTGGTGGAAGCCGTTCGGGGACAACGGCTGTCGCAGGTGATGCGGGAGCGGATCTTCGAGCCCCTCGGCATGGACGATTCGGCCTTCGTCATGAGCCGGTCGATGGCGGATCGTCGCGCGGAGGTCCACCAGCGCGTCGACGACGGGTCATTGGTCGCCACCGGCCTGGTGCTTCCACAGGCCCCGGAGGTCGACATGGGCGGACAGGGGGTGTACGCCACGATCCCGGACTACACCCGCTTCCTGCGGATGTGGTTGCGGGACGGCGAGGGCGAGCGCGGTCGGGTGCTCGCGCCCGAGACCGTGCGGGCGGCATCCCGGAACGGGCTGGGCGAGCTGAAGATCGGAAAGCTCGTCGGGTCGGCGCCGGCCCTGACTCACGACGCGGAGTTCTTCCCCGGGCAGTCCAAGTCGTGGGCCTACTCGTTCATGGTCAACGACGAGCCCGCACCGACGGGCCGGTCGGCGGGCTCGCTCGCGTGGGCCGGACTGGCCAACCTCTACTACTGGATCGACAGGGAAGCGGACGTCGCCGGGATGTGGGGCTCGCAAGTGCTGCCGTTCGCCGATCCCGCGTCGGTCGCCGCCTTCCTGGACTTCGAGACCGCGGTGTACCGCGCGATTCGCTGAGGCGCGATCACCGTCCCTCGCCGCGGCGGCGGAGACGCAACCGGTCCCATTCGGCGATGCGCTCGCGGACGGAGGCTTCGAAACCGTTGGCCGTCGGCCGGTACAGCGGTTCGTGCTCCAGGCCTTCGGGGAAGTAGTCGGCCCCGGAGAATCCGTCCTCGGTGTCCGGGTCGTAGCGGTAGCCGGCACCGTAGCCGAGCTCGCGCATCAATCCGGTGGGCGCATTCAGAATGTGCTTCGGCGGCATGAGCGATCCGGTGCGCCGGGCGAGGGCCCGGGCCGCCCCGAATCCCCGGTAGACGGCGACCGACTTCGGCGCGGTGGCCAAGTACACCACCGCCTGTGCGATGGCGAGCTCACCTTCGGGTGAGCCGAGCCGCTCGTATGTGTCCCACGCGGCCAGTGCCTGCGCGAGCGCCCGGGGATCGGCCATGCCCACGTCCTCGGCGGCGAAGCGCACGATGCGCCGGGCGATGTAGAGCGGATCCTCTCCGCCGTCGAGCATCCGGGCCAGCCAGTACAGGGCGGCATCGGCGTCGGAGCCGCGCATCGACTTGTGCAGGGCCGAGATCAGGTTGTAGTGCCCTTCCTGCGACTTGTCGTACAGGGGAGCCCGCTGCTGCACCAGCGGGACCAACTCGTCGACGCCGACCGGCGTGCTGATGTGGCCGAGTTGCTCGACGAGGTTGAGCAGATAGCGTCCGTCGCCGTCGGCCATCGCGATCAGCGCCTGCCGGGCCTCGCCGTCGAGGGGCAGCTCCCGTCCCGTCAGAGTCTCGGCTCGTTCGACCAACTCGACGAGCGCGGCCTCCTCGAGTCGTTTGAGAACGAAGACTCGGCAGCGGGAGAGCAGGGCGGGGTTGAGCTCGAAGCTGGGGTTCTCGGTGGTCGCGCCTACCAGGACGACGGTGCCGTCTTCGACGTAGGGAAGGAAGGAGTCCTGCTGCGCGCGGTTGAACCGATGCACCTCGTCGACGAACAGCAGGGTGCCGCGGCCGAGCTCGCGGCGCTTCTCCGCCGCGCGGAACACCTTCCGCAGATCGGCGACTCCCGCGAATGTCGCCGACAGCGGTTCGAAGACGAGGTCGGTCTGTTCGGCGAGAAGCCGCGCGATCGTCGTCTTGCCGCAGCCCGGGGGACCCCACAGGATCATCGACGCCAGCCGCTTCTCGGCGACCATCTGGCCGATCGCTCCGTCCGGGCCGAGGAGGTGGTCCTGCCCGACCACCTGCGTGATCGACCGAGGCCGCATTCGGTCGGCGAGCGGACGGCCGGTGTCGTCGGGCTCGAAGAGTGACGGCTGTTGCACGCTGTGCTCCTCGTCGCGCGGATGCTGCCCCGATTGTAGGTGCGCCCTCCGACATCCGGCCGTCTGCGCCGGTGGCCGTCAGCTCGTCACACGGTCGGCCGTGGGTTGGGATTCGAGGTAGCGCTCCCGGGAGTCGTCGAGCTCGTCGATCCAGCGGGTGTGGTGAACGGCGGCCATCGTTCCCGTCATCACCGACGGGTACACCTGATCCCGGTAGGTGAGGATGTTCCGCTTCTTGTCGGCCTTCCATTCGAGGAAGATCCGCACCACCTCGTCGAGGTCGAACATCGGGTAGTCCGTCTGCTCGATCAGATCGCGGATGTAGTCGGCCTGGAAACGCACCGCGGCGGCGTCGTCCTCGACGCCGCGGTAACGATCGGCCCACTGACGCATGTGCGCGGCGCGCTCAGCGGCGGACGGGAGCTGGGCTCGACCGAGGATGAGGTCCCGGACATACCAGGCCTGCGCGTCGAACATGTTGAACGTGAACCACTGATTCTGCGCGCCGAGGTAGTGCAGGTGCGGGTTCGCCTGCCACGTCACGCCCCGGTAGAGACCGCCGGGGTAGAGGTTGTTGGGCGAACGCAGATGCAGATGCTCCGGGAGGAACGGGTAGTGGTGCAGGTACCCGGTGCAGAGGATGATCGCGTCGAACTCTCCGGATGAGCCGTCGATGAAGGTGGCGACACCGCCGTCGATCCGGTCGATCTGCGGTCTCTCGTCGACACCGTCGGGCCACGCGAATCCCTGCGGCCGCGACCGGCAGCTCATCGTCACGTGCCGGGCCCCCATCTTGTGAGATTGGATGCCGATGTCCTCGGCGGAGTACGACCCCCGACGAGCAGCAGGCGCTGACCGGCGAATCGCTCGGCGCCGCGGAACTCGTGCGCGTGGATCACCTCGCCGGGAAAGGTTTCGATTCCCGCGATGTCGGGGACATTGGGAAATGAGAAATGACCCGTCGAGACGATGACTTCGTCGAAGACCTCGGTGGAGGTCACATGCTCGCGCAGATCGTCGACGGTGACGGTGAACTGTTCGGTCTCATCGTCGAATTCCACCCGACGCACCACGTGAGCGAATCGGACGAGTTCTTTCACACCCGACTGGACGGCACGGCCGTTGATGTAATCCCAGAGGACTTCGCGAGGAGGATAAGAGGAGATCGGACGGTTGAAATGCTCGTCGAATGTGTACTCGGCGAACTCGAGCGCCTCTTTGGGGCCGTTGGACCACAGATTCCGGTACATGCTCGAATGCACGGGTTCGCCGTACCCGTCGGTTCCAGTGCGCCAGGTGAAGTTCCACTGTCAACCCCAGTCGTCCTGCTTCTCGTAGCAGACCACTTCGGGGATCTCGGAGCCGGACTTCTCCGCCGATTTGAAAGCGCGCAGGGCTGCCATTCCACTGGGCCCCGCGCCGATGATCGCAACTCTTTTCACACTATTCAACATTTTACCTTTCACGCCAGACTGGACTGAGGGATGTCGTTGGAATCCGCTGGTCCCGGGCCGTGTACCGACCCATCTGTGGTCAAACGATCGATGGTCGTCCCAAGGGTCACGATGGTGAATTGTCCGACCGATGTCAAACTCGTCGGGAGTGATTTCAGCGGCGTGATAGAATTGCGCGTTTCGCATTCTTCAGAGCGAATCGGTCGCCGGCTCGGTGGCTCGTGGCACCGGCTGCCCGCTACGGTCGGTCCATGACCGCCCCGCATTCCCGCGCTCTCAACCGAAACACCGTGCTGTGCGTCTCGCTGGCGGCGCGGCCGTCCGACATCGGGACCCGCTTCCACAACTATCTCTACAACCGGTTGGGCCTGAACTTCGTCTACAAGGCCTTCGCGCCGACCGACATCGCCTCGGCGGTGGCCGGGATCCGTGGCCTCCCGATCCGCGGTGCCGGGGTGTCGATGCCGTACAAGGAGGCGGTGATCGACCTGATCGACGTGATGGAGGAGTCGGCCGCGGCCATCGACTCGGTGAACACGATCGTCAACGACGACGGCGTGCTCCACGCGTACAACACCGACTATCAGGCGGTCGCCGACCTGCTGGCCGCCTCGCGCTTCGATCGCACCGCGCCGGTGGCCGTCGCCGGAAGCGGCGGAATGGCGAAGGCGGTGGTCGCGGCGCTGCGTGCGACCGGCTTCACCGATGTGACCGTGGTCGCGCGCAACCGGGCCGCCGGTGCCGTGCTCGCCGCGCGATACGGCTACCGGCATGCGGTCAACGCAGCGGGACTCGCCCCCGCAACTCTCGTCAACGCGACGCCGATCGGCATGGCCGGGGGACCGGACGCCGACGCGCTGCCGTTCGACGAGGCTCTCGTCGACGCGGCGACCGGTTGTCTCGACGTGGTGGCGATGCCGCCCGACACGCCGATGGTGCGGGCGATGCGGGCACGCGGACTCGAGACGATCAGCGGAGACGCGGTGATCGCCGGCCAGGCCGCGGCGCAGTTCGCGCTCTACACCGGAGTGACGCCGACGCCGGAACAGATCCGGGAGGCGTCCGAGTACTCACGTGCCGGCGATGCGACACTGACCGGGTGACTTCGACTACCGGCGCGCCCTCGGTGAAAGTGATCGCCTTCGACACCTTCGGGACGGTGGCCGACTGGCATACCGGGGTCAGTCGTGTTCTGGCTCAGATCTTTCCGGAGATCGACGCCTCGGCGCTGGCGCGTTCCTGGCGACGAACCTACGCGCCGGCACTGGCCGAGGTGGAACAGGGGAGCCGGGACTGGACGCTGCTCGACGATCTGCATCGCGAATCACTCGACCGGCTGCTGCGCGAAGAGCACGGAATCCGGGCCGGTGCCGATCAGCTGGACGCCGCGGTGCACGCGTGGCACGTCCTCCCGGCGTGGCCGGATTCGCCCGAGGGACTCCGTCGCCTCAAGGAGAGGTACACGATTTGCGCCCTGAGCAACGGCAACGTGGCACTCCTGACCGAGATGGCCAAGTCCGCGGGTCTGCCCTGGGACTTCATCGGCGGCTCGGACCTCTGGCGCCACTACAAACCGTCCGGTGAGGTGTACCTCGGGCTCGCGCGGCTGATGCGGGTGGATCCCGGTGAGGTCCTGATGGTCGCGACGCACGTGACCGATCTCGCCGCGGCGCGTGGATTCGGCCTGCAGACGGCGTATGTGGAGCGGCCCGCGGAATGGGGTCCGGAGCCCAAGCCGGAGGCGCACTGCCCCGACGATCGCTTCCACGTTCGCGGCATCGACGAACTCGCGACCCTGCTCGGCTGCTGAACCGCGCTACCGCCACTACGCTCGCGTCATGACGCAGATCCGTCCGTTCCTCATGTTCCAGGGGGCCGTCGCCGCCGACGCGATCGACCTGTACCTCTCCGCATTCCCCGGCGGACGCGTGGTCACGTCCACGCCGCACGCCGACCCGGCCCAGGGCATCATGCTCGCCGAACTCGATCTCGCCGGTCTGCGGGTGCTGGTCAGCGACAGCGCCGTCGGCCACGCCTTCGATTTCACCCCGTCGAGTTCGCTGTTCGTCGACGTCGACGATCGCGCCGAGCTCGAGCGTCTCGCCGCACTTCTCGGCGAAGGCGGCGGGGTCTTGATGCCGATCGGCGACTACGGCTTCTCGCAGGCCTTCGCCTGGGTCAACGACCGATTCGGAGTGTCCTGGCAGCTGAACCTGCCCTGAGCACTTCGCCCGGCGGGTGGGGCCTCGGACAGCGCCGATTCCCGGCACCGAGGTCCGATTGTCGTGAACCGCACCTGGGACAATAAGATAGGTTCCCGTGACTCCCACCGAACTCGCTGCTCTGCTTCGCGCTGCGACGCAGAAGGTCTTCCACGCTCATGACCTCGATACGTCGTTGATTCCGGAGACCGTGGTCGTGGAGCGTCCGCGCAGCCCGGAGCACGGCGATTACGCCACCAACATCGCCCTGCAACTGGGCAAGCGCGCGGGAGCCAATCCGCGCGAACTGGCGACGTGGCTGGCCGACGAGTTCGCGACCGACCCCGGCATCGACTCCGCGGAGGTCGCCGGACCCGGATTCGTCAATCTGCGCTTGGCTGCGGCCGCACAGAATCAGACGGTCGCCGCCGTCCTCGCACAGCGGGATGCGTACGGCCGCGGTGATGAGCTCTCGGCGCTGAACGTGAACCTGGAGTTCGTGTCCGCCAATCCCACCGGCCCCATCCACCTCGGCGGCACACGCTGGGCCGCGGTGGGCGACGCACTAGGGCGCGTGCTCACCGCACGCGGCGCGAAGGTGACGCGCGAGTACTACTTCAACGACCACGGCGAGCAGATCAACCGGTTCGCGAACTCGCTGCTGGCCGCGGCCAAGGGCGAGCCGACCCCCGACGACGGGTACGCCGGCGAGTACATCGACGAGATCGCCGCGACCGTCGTCGAGAAGTCGCCCGGAGTCCTCGAGCTGCCGGTCGCGGAGGCGCGGGAGGTCTTCCGTGCCGAGGGCGTGGAGCTCATGTTCGCGCACATCAAGCGGACGCTGCACGAGTTCGGCACCGATTTCGACGTCTACACGCACGAGAACTCGATGTTCGATCGAGGCCTCGTCGAGCAGGCGATCGACGAGCTCAAGGCCAACGGGAACCTGTACGAGGCCGAAGGCGCCTGGTGGCTGCGGTCGACGAATTACGGCGACGACAAGGACCGCGTCGTCATCAAGAGCGACGGGAACGCCGCCTACATCGCCGGCGACATCGCCTACCTCAAGGACAAGCACGACCGCGGCGCCAATCACCTCATCTACATGCTCGGCGCCGATCACCACGGCTACGTGGTTCGGCTGAAGGCCGCAGCCGCCGCGCTGGGATACGACCCCGAAGCCGTCGAGGTCCTCATCGGGCAGATGGTGAATCTGGTGAGGGACGGACAGCCGGTCCGGATGTCCAAGCGCGCGGGAACCGTCATCACGCTCGACGACCTCGTCGAGGCGGTCGGAGTCGACGCCGCCCGCTACGCGCTCATCCGCTCGTCGATCGACGTCAACATCGACATCGACCTCGATCTGCTGCGCAAGCAGTCCTCCGACAACCCGGTCTACTACGTGCAGTACGCGCATGCCCGGCTGTCGGCGCTGGCCCGTCACGCGGCCGAGCTCGGGTTGTCGGCGAGCACCGCGCGTCTGGAGCTTCTCGACGACGAGTCCGAGGGCGATCTGATCCGCACCATCGGCGACTTCTCCGAGGTGGTCGCCACCGCCGCCGCACTGCGCGAACCGCATCGGGTCTCCCGCTACCTGGAGTCGCTGGCCGGTGCCTATCACCGGTTCTACGCGCGCTGCCGCGTCCTCCCGCAGGGCGACGAGGAGGCGGGCGATGTGCACGCCGCCCGGCTCGCGCTTTGCGAAGCCACCCGCCAAGTCCTCGCCAACGGCCTCGAGCTGGTCGGCGTCAGCGCTCCGGAGAGAATGTGATGGCACACCCCGCCGGCCCCCGCCACGCCGAGATCCTCGCCGCTCCGCATCTCGCGGAGCGCCCCAACCGCCCCGAAGAGCTCTCCCGTATCCCGGAGAACGTCTACCCGCGTGGGACCGTCCGCGACGAGGACGGCGTCGTGACGATCGGCGGAGTCCGGGTCGACCGGCTCGCCGAGCAGTACGGCACCCCGCTGTTCGTGTACGACGAAGCGGACTTCCGGTCGCGCTGCGCCGACATGCAGCGGGCGTTCGGGCCGTACGGCCGCGTGCACTACGCGTCGAAGGCCTTTCTCTCCTCGCAGGTCGCGAAGTGGATCGAGTCCGAGGGCCTCTCGCTCGACGTCTGCTCCGGAGGCGAACTGGCGGTGGCGCTGCACGCGGGATTCCCCGCCGAGCGCATCGCACTGCACGGCAACAACAAGGCCGAGGACGAACTGGCGGCGGCACTCGACGCGGGTGTCGGGGACATCGTCCTGGACTCGATGATCGAGATCGAGCGTCTGGACCGTCTCGCCGGTGAACGGGGAGTGGTCGCCGACGTGCTGGTCCGGGTGACTCCGGGCGTCGAGGCGCACACTCACGAGTTCATCTCGACGGCGCACGAGGACCAGAAGTTCGGTTTCGCACTCGCCGGCGGTGTGGCGCTCGACGCGGTTCGCGCGGTCTTCGCCGCCGACAACCTGCGTCTGGTGGGGCTGCACAGCCACATCGGCTCGCAGATCTTCGAGATCGACGGATTCGAGCTCGCCGCACGCCGGGTGATCGGCCTGCTCGCCGACATCGTCGCCGAGTTCGGGGTCGAGAAGACCTCGCAGCTCAAGGTGCTCGACCTCGGCGGCGGTCTCGGCATCTCATACCTGGAGAGCGACGACCCGCCGCCGGTCAGTGTGCTGGCCGAGGCCCTGGCGGAGATCGTCCGCCGCGAGTCGGCCGCGCTGAACCTGCCGATGCCGACCATCGCGGTCGAACCCGGTCGCGGGATCGCGGGGCCGGCGGGCGTGACGCTGTACCGGGTGGGAACCGTCAAGGACGTCGCACTCGACGGGAACACCGTGCGCCGGTACGTCTCGGTCGACGGCGGCATGAGCGACAACATCCGCACGGTGCTCTACGACGCCGAGTACGACGTCCGGCTCGCCTCGCGGGTCTCGGACGCGAAGGCCGTCGTCTGCCGGGTGGTGGGCAAGCACTGTGAGAGCGGCGATATCGTTATCCGCGACTGCTGGCTGCCGGACGACCTGGTCCCGGGCGATCTGCTCGTGGTGGGCGCCACCGGCGCCTACTGCTATTCCATGTCGAGCCGCTACAACATGGTGCCGCGTGCGGCGGTCGCGACAGTCAATGACGGCCGGTCCCGGCTCATGCTGAGGCGGGAGACGGTGGAGGACTTCTTGAGCCTGGAGGTGGACCCGGAATGAGCGAATCATCCCGTCCGATCGGCGTGGCCGTGTTGGGCATGGGCAATGTCGGCACCGAGGTCGTTCGGATTCTGACCCAGAACGCCGCCGACCTGCGGGCTCGGATCGGCGCGCCGCTCGTGCTCCGGGGCGTCGCGGTGCGCGATGCCTCCCGAGCGCGCGAGGGCGTCGATCCGGCGTTGCTGACCGACGATCCGCACAGCCTCGTCGCCCGCGACGACGTCGACATGGTGGTCGAGCTGATCGGCGGCATCGAGCCGGCCCGCGCGCTCATCAAGACCGCCCTGGAGTCGGGCAAGTCCGTCGTCACCGCCAACAAGGCGCTGATCGCCGCGCACTCGGGCGAACTGGCCAAGGCGGCCGAGGACAACCGGGTCGACCTGTACTTCGAAGCGGCGGTCGCGGGCGCGATCCCGGTGATCCGCCCGCTGACCCAGTCGCTCGCGGGCGACTCGGTGAATCGGGTGGCCGGAATCGTCAACGGCACCACCAACTACATCCTCTCGGAGATGGACGAGACCGGCGCGGGCTACGGCAAGGTACTCGCCGAGGCCGGCCGGCTGGGCTACGCCGAGGCCGATCCCACCGCGGACGTCGAAGGATACGACGCGGCTTCGAAGGCCGCGATTCTCGCCTCGATCGCCTTCCATTCCCGGGTCACCGCGTCGGACGTCTACCGCGAGGGGATCACCAAGATCACCTCGAAGGATCTCGAGGCGGCGAAGAAGTTCGACTGCACGGTGAAGCTCCTGGCCATCTGCGAGCGCATCCAGACCGCCGACGGGGAGAAGATCTCCGCCCGCGTCTACCCGGCGCTGGTTCCGTTGGAGCACCCGCTCGCCACCGTCAACGGCGCGTTCAACGCCGTCGCCGTGGAGGCGGAGAATGCCGGCCGCCTGATGTTCTACGGTCAGGGCGCCGGCGGCGCACCCACCGCATCGGCGGTGCTCGGTGATCTGGTGATGGCCGCCCGGAACCGGGTGTACCACGGGCGCGGTCCGCTGGAATCCACGTATGCCTCGCTGCCGATCGCGTCGATCGACGAGGTCCCGACGCGCTACTACGTCTCGATGAAGGTCGCCGACAAGCCCGGAGTCCTTCAGCAGGTGGCGGGCGAGTTCGCGGCGCGCGACGTCAGCATTGCCGCGGTACGCCAGGAGGGCGCGGGCACCGACGCCCGGCTGATCGTCGTCACACATCGCGCCTCCGACCGCGCACAGTCGGAAACCGTTGCCGCACTTGAACAGATGGACTCCGTAATCAAGGTGTCCAGCGTGCTCCGTCTGGAGGGAACCAATGACTAACGCCGAGTACCAGCCCGTCCACCGCGGATGGCCGGGCCTGATCGAGGCCTACCGCGACCGCATGCCGGTGCGCGACGACTGGAAGATCGTCACCCTCCTGGAGGGCGCGACGCCGTTGGTGGCGGCTCCGGTGCTCTCGGAGATCACCGGCTGCGAGGTCTACCTCAAGGTGGAGGGGCTCAACCCCACCGGGTCGTTCAAGGACCGCGGTATGACGATGGCCGTCACCAATGCCGTCAACAACGGCAAGAAGGCGGTCCTCTGCGCCTCGACCGGCAACACGTCGGCGTCGGCTGCGGCGTATGCGACGCGCGCGGGAATCACCTGTGCGGTGCTGATCCCCGAGGGCAAGATCGCGATGGGCAAGCTCGCTCAGGCCGTCATGCACGGCGCGAAGGTGATCCAGGTGCAGGGCAACTTCGACGACTGTCTGGAGCTCGCGCGCAAGGTGACCGCCGACTACCCGGAGATCGAGCTGGTCAACTCGGTGAACCCGGCCCGCATCGAGGGCCAGAAGACGGCGTCGTTCGAGATCGTCGACGTCCTCGGCAAGGCCCCCGACGTGCACGCACTCCCGGTCGGTAACGCGGGAAACATCACCGCGTACTGGAAGGGTTACCGCGAGTACCACTCCGACGGGATCATCGACTCCCTGCCGCGCATGCTCGGCGTCCAGGCCGCCGGTGCCGCGCCGCTGGTCAACGGAGCCCCGGTGAGCGACCCGGAGACCATCGCGACCGCGATCCGCATCGGCTCGCCGGCCAGCTGGAACCAGGCCGTCGCCGCCAAGGACGAGTCGGGCGGCATGTTCCGGGCGGCCACCGACGAGAAGATCCTCGAGGCGTACAAGCTGGTCGCCGGACGCGAAGGCGTCTTCGTGGAGCCGGCCTCGGCCGCCAGCGTCGCCGGCCTGCTCGCGAGCCGCGAGGAGGGCTGGGTGAAGCCGGGGGAGACCGTGGTGTGCACCGTGACCGGCAACGGTTTGAAGGACCCGGACACGGCGCTGCTCGGCATGCCGAAGGTGGATGCGATCCAGGTCGATCCCGTCGCCGTGGCGACTGCGCTGGGTGTGAACTGACGACGTGGAAACGGCGATGACCAACGACGCGCTGATCGGGCATCCCGACGCGGAATGCATTCTGCCCGAGGGGCTTTCGGTCCGAGTGAAGGTCCCGGCGTCGAGTGCGAATCTGGGTCCGGGGTTCGATTGCCTCGGCATGGCCCTCGCGATCTACGACGAGGTCGCGGTCACCGTCACCGGAACCGGCATCACCGTCGCGGTGACCGGCGAAGCCGCCGACCAGGTTCCGCTCGACGAGCGCCACTTGGTGGCGCGCGCGGTGGTCCGGGGGTTCGAGAGCGCCGGCGTCGCAGTCGGCGGTTTCCACCTCGAATGCCGCAACGCGATCCCGCACTCGCGCGGGCTGGGGTCGTCGGCCGCGGCAGCGGTGGGCGGACTCGCGGCGGCGTCGGCGCTGGTGGCCCTCGACGGTCGGCGCCCGGCCCTCGACGACGCTGCGCTGGTGCAGCTCTCCAGTGAGTTCGAAGGCCATCCCGACAATGCGGCGGCGTCCGTGCTGGGCTCGGCGGTGGTGACGTGGTCGCACGGTCAGGAGTCGTTCTACGCCCGCCGGTTGGAGTTGCATCCGGCGGTGGTGGCCACGGTATTCGTGCCGCAGACCGAGTCGTCCACCGAGACCACGCGCGGCCTGCTTCCCGACGCGGTGCCGCGAGCGGACGCGGTCTTCAACGTCAGCCGCGCGGCACTGGGAGTCGTGGCACTGACCACCGATCCCGCCTGGCTGATCGACGCCACCGAGGACCGTCTGCACCAGGGCTATCGCGAACAGGCGCTTCCAGAGACGACTCGCCTGGTGCATTCATTGCGCGAACGCGGACACGCCGCTACCGTATCGGGTGCTGGGCCTTCGGTTCTGGTGCTGGGAACGAGTCCCCTCGGAACGCACGAGGCAGACCTCGCCGCCGATCTGGGTTTCGCGATGATCCCCGTCGCGGTGGCGGACGGCGTCGAGGTGGTCTCCTGACGCAGCGGCTACCCGGTGGTACGCTGAGAGTGCTTCACCGGGACCCAGGGCGTGTCTGATCTCCACCCGATTGTCCGGCGAACCAACAATTTTTGCTCCTCCACCCGTGTTCTGGGTGGGGCCCCCGGCATCTGAAGCCGGGGAACGAAAGGAATTCCGTGACCGAAACGGATGTGCAGGCACCCAAGCGGGCCCGTACCGGACTTTCCGCCATGCTGCTGCCCGAACTCCGCAGTCTGGCTGCTGAGCTGGGCATCAAGGGCACGTCGGGAATGCGCAAGGGCGATCTGATCGACGTGATCAGGGCTCATCAGCACGGCGGAGCAGGCTCCGCCAAGGGCGCAGAGAAGGCCGCAGCGGACAAGCGTGCAGAGAAGTCCGCAGAGAAGTCCGACGCAGCGAAGTCTGACGCAGCGAAGTCTGCGCCGGAGAAGCCGCAGGCCGGCGAGCGTGCCGCGAACGATCAGCAGCCCGGTGGACGGCGCAACGCCCGGCGCGGCGCCGATGCTGCGGGCGACGGTGGATCGTCGCAGACCGCGAAGGCTCCGCAGACCGACAGCGCTGACCAGAAGAGCGCTGACCAGAAGAGCTCCGACCAGAAGGGCTCCGACCAGCGCAACACCGAGCAGGGCCGCGACGAGAAGCCCGCCCAGCAGCGCGGCGAGCAGGACGGCGACGGCAACCGGCGCAACCGCAACCGGAACCGCGGGGGAGAGCGGAACCAGGGCGACAAGAGCCAGGACGGCGGCGATAAGTCGGGTCAGGGCAATCAGAACCAGGGCGGGAACCAGAACCAGGGTCAGAAGAACCAGGGCGGCAACCAGGGCCAGGGCGGCAACCAGGGCGGCGGTCAGAACCAGAACCGCAACAACAACGATGACGACGACGGCGAGGGCGGTGGTCGTCGCCGCGGACGCCGGTTCCGCGAGCGTCGTCGCGGACGCGACCGCGACGGCGGCAACGCGGGGGAGCCCCAGGTCAACGAGGGCGACGTCCTCGCGCCGGTGGCGGGCATCCTCGACGTGCTCGACAACTACGCGTTCGTGCGGACGTCCGGCTACCTGGCCGGACCCAACGACGTCTACGTATCGATGAACATGGTCCGCCGCAACGGACTGCGCCGCGGTGACGCGATCACCGGTGCCGTGAAGGTGCCGCGCGAGGGCGAGAACCCCAACAACCAGCGGCAGAAGTTCAATCCGCTGGTGCGGCTGGACACCGTCAACGGCACCGACGTCGACTCGGCGCGCAAGCGTCCCGACTTCACCAAGCTGACTCCGCTCTACCCGAATCAGCGACTGCGGCTCGAGACCACGCCCGAACGGATCTCCACCCGCGTCATCGACCTGATCATGCCGATCGGCAAGGGGCAGCGTGCGCTGATCGTCTCCCCGCCGAAGGCCGGTAAGACGACGATCCTGCAGGACATCGCGAACGCGATCACCACCAACAATCCGGAATGCCACCTGATGGTGGTGCTGGTGGACGAGCGTCCCGAAGAAGTCACCGATATGCAGCGGAGTGTGAAGGGCGAGGTCATCGCGTCGACCTTCGACCGCCCGCCGTCGGATCACACCAGCGTCGCGGAGCTCGCGATCGAGCGTGCCAAGCGGCTGGTGGAGAACGGTATGGACGTCGTCGTGCTGCTCGACTCGATCACCCGTCTCGGCCGCGCGTACAACAACGCATCGCCCGCCTCGGGCCGCATCCTCTCCGGTGGTGTCGACTCCCAGGCGCTGTATCCGCCGAAGCGATTCCTCGGTGCCGCGCGCAACATCGAGAACGGCGGATCGCTGACGATCATCGCTTCGGCGCTGGTCGAGACCGGGTCGACGGGCGACACGGTGATCTTCGAGGAGTTCAAGGGCACGGGCAACGCCGAACTGAAGCTCGACCGTAAGATCGCCGAGCGGCGCGTCTTCCCCGCGGTCGACGTCAACCTGTCGAGCACGCGCAAGGACGAGCTCCTGCTGTCGCCGGATGAGTTCGCCATCGTCCACAAACTGCGCCGTCTGCTCTCCGGACTGGACTCGCAGGCCGCGATCGACCTGCTCGTCGCGCAGCTCAAGAAGACGCGGAGCAATGTCGAGTTCCTGATGCAGGTGAGCAAGAACGCGCCCAGCGTCGTCGACAACGACTGAGGCCTCCACCGCGGAGTGGTGCACTGTGCCGTATTCCGTGACCCGAATCGGGTCACGGGGTACGGCACAGGGGCGTTTCGGGAGAGTGCGGCGTCAGTAGACGTCGCGGCGGTACTGACCCGACTCGCGCAGCCGCTGGAGTTCGGCGCGTGCTCCCTCATCGTCGAAGCCGCCGTACTCGCGAATGATCGCCACCAGGGTCTCCTCCACGTCGCGTGCCATCTTGGTGGCGTCGCCGCAGACGTAGAGGACCGCGCCGTCGCGGATCCAGCTGTACAGTTCTTCGCCCCGTCCTCCCATGAGGTGCGAGACGTAGACCTTCTCGTCCTGCTCGCGGGAGAAGGCGACGTCGAGCCGGAGGGTCCCGTCGGCTTCCATCGCCCACATCTCGTCGCGGTACAGGAAGTCCTGGTCGCGATGTCGAGCACCGTGGAACAGCCAGTTGCGTCCTCGGCCGTTGTCCTGGCGGCGCTCGTGCAGAAAGGCACGGAACGGGGCGATGCCCGTGCCCGGGCCCACCATGATGATGTCGGTGTCCGGCTCGGGCAGCCGGAACGACTTGTTGGCCGTCACGTAGATCCCCACGGTGTCGCCGGGTTCCACGCGGTCGGCGAGATAGGTGGACGCGGCGCCGCCGCGGTCGCGGCCATCGCCCCAGAACTCGGTCGCGAAATGTCGCACGGTGGCGGGCGTCAGGTGCAGGGTTCCCTCGTGGACGGCAGGCGACGACGAGATCGAGTACGTGCGGGCGGCGAGGGGGCGCAGTTCGCCGAGGAAGGCCTCGGGCGTCGGAAACCAGGTGGGGTCCAGGTTGAGCAGGTCCAGGACGTCCCTGCCGCGCGACCATTCTTCGAGTGCGGCACGGTCGCCGGCCAGCAGGTCGGCCACCTCTCCGACGCCGCGGGCGTTCGCGAGGTGATCGAGCAGGTACGGCGAGACCGAGGTGATCTCGAAACCGTGTGTGAGTGCATTGGTGAGCGTCCGCTCACCCTTGCGGTCGGTGATCACCGTGTCGCCCGGAACGCCGAGCCGGTCGACGATCGCGGCGACCAGCGCCGGCTCGTTGGCGGGGGTGACGTTGACGGCATCGCCTGGCAGGTACTCCAGCCCGGAGCCGGAGATGTCGAGTACGAGGTGGCGCACCTCCCTGTCGCTGTCGGGTGCCGTCAGGAGGCTGTTGCGCACCACGGTCGCAGGGTACGGATTCCGGCGGGACCAGCGAGGCCGTTTCGAGGCGCGGGCGGTTGCGGCATCACTCGTCGGATTCGCGGTCGTCATGTGTACTCGGTGCTCCCGGAGGCTCGCAGGGACGTGGTGCGGGGTGGACGGCGTCCTCGACCGGGCCGGTCCGAGTACGAGGGTAGACCGTCCGGCGGTCGGCTCCGGTTGGGCCCGACAGGAAGAGAGACCGGTCTCACTGCGATCTGACTGCTGTCGCGCTGGAGGACCGCCAGGCCTCGCACCTGCGCGATTGGCCGGGGTGACCGGGGTTGTGGAATAATTCTTCGGTCAGTCCGGTTCCGGTTCACACCACTGAAAAATCAGAGGTGACCCGGCGACCATGATGAAGGGACATCAATGAAGCAGGGAATCCATCCCGACTACGAGGTGACCACCGTCAACTGCGGTTGCGGCAATGAGTTCACCACGCGCAGCACCGCCAAGGGCGGCCACATCACCGTGGAAGTCTGCTCCAACTGCCACCCGTTCTACACCGGCAAGCAGAAGATCCTCGATACCGGCGGTCGTGTGGCTCGCTTCGAGAAGCGTTACGGCAAGCGCGTCAAGTAGCTTGCATCCGGCGCCCGGCGAGAGATCCCAGCGGATCTCGAGTCGGGCGTCTGTCGTTTAACGCCCACCGTCGTTTAACGCCACCGTCGGTTAACGCCCGCTGTCGTTCGACGCCGCCGTCTGGCGCGGCGCGGCACGCCGGAGTGTCTGGGTGGAGCCTCCTAGGACGAAAGAGAATCATCAGGTGAGTACGCAGGAACCGTCCGCGATCGACGACATCCTCGCCGAGCACGCCGGACTCCAGACTCAGTTGTCCGACCCGTCGTTGCACGACGACCCGGCCAACGCGCGCCGCGTGGGCAAACGGTTCGCCGAACTCGCACCCGTGATGACCACCTACACCAAGCTCACGGCCGCGCGCGACGACCTCGAGGCGGCCAGGGAACTCGCCGAGGCAGATCCGGGATTCGCCGAGGAGATCCCGGCGCTCGAGTCGACCGTCGCCGAGTTGGACGCCGCGCTGACCGACCTGCTGGCGCCCCGCGATCCACACGATTCCGACGACGTCGTGCTCGAGGTCAAGTCGGGAGCGGGTGGCGAGGAGTCGGCGCTGTTCGCCTCCGACCTCGTCCGCATGTACCTGAAGTACTGCGAGAAGCGCGGCTGGAAGGCGACGGTCCTGGGCGTCACCGAGTCCGATCTCGGCGGCTACAAGGAGGCCACCGTGTCGATCAAGGCGCGGGAGACGCTCCGCGACGGTGTGTGGTCGCGGCTGAAGTTCGAGGGCGGTGTCCACCGGGTTCAGCGGGTTCCGGTCACCGAGTCCCAAGGCCGGATCCACACATCGGCCGCCGGGGTGCTGATCTACCCGGAGCCCGACGAGGTGGAGGAGATCCACATCGACGAGTCCGACCTCCGGATCGACGTCTACCGCAGTTCCGGGAAGGGCGGTCAGGGCGTCAACACCACCGACTCGGCGGTCCGCATCACGCACCTGCCGACGAACATCGTCGTGACCTGTCAGAACGAGCGCTCGCAGTTGCAGAACAAGGCCCGTGCCATGCAGGTGCTCGCGGCGCGGCTCAAGGCCCTGGCGGAGGAGGAGGCCGAGGCCGAGGCCGCCGCCGGCCGGCAGGCGCAGATCCGGACCGTGGACCGTTCGGAGCGGATCCGCACATACAACTTCCCGGAGAACCGCATCACCGACCACCGGATCGGCTACAAGGCCAACAACCTCGACTCGGTGCTCGACGGTGAGATGGACGCGCTGCTCGACGCGCTCGTCGACGCCGACAAGCAGGCACGCCTGCAGCAGTGACGGCACCCGAAGGCGGTTCGGCCGACGCTCTGCGCCGGTGGGCGGCGGTGCGGCTGGCCGAGGCCGGGATCGACTCGGCCGGTGCCGAGGCCGCCGAACTGGTGGCGCAGATGCTCGGGGTGGATCCCGGACGGCTGCTTCTCGTCGATGAGGTGCCTGCCGAGATGCGCAGTCGCGTCGTTGCCGCCGTGGAGCAACGCTGCTCGCGGGTTCCTTTGCAGCACATCACTTCTCGCGCATTCTTCGCGGGCCTGGAGTTGACGGTGGGACCGGGAGTCTTCATTCCGCGGCCGGAGACCGAGTTGCTAGCGGAGTGCGCACTGGCCCGCATCGCCGAACTCCGCGAGAGTGCGGGCGACCCGATCCGCGTGGTCGACCTGTGCTCCGGGAGCGGCGCGCTGGCCCTGGCGATCTCCGCCGGCGCACCCGACGCGACGGTGACGGCCGTCGAGCGCTCGGAGCGGGCGCTGTCGTATCTGCGACGCAACCTCGAGGCGACCGGACTCACGGAACGGGTCGCCGTGGTGCGGGCCGACGTCACCGATGTCGCGGCGGTCGCGCCCCTGCTGGCTTCGGCGCACGTCGTCGTGAGCAACCCGCCGTACGTTCCGTCCGGCGCCGAGGTCTCACCGGAGGTGGCGCACGATCCGCCCGAGGCGGTCTTCTCCGGCGACTGCGGAATGGACCTGATCGATCAACTGGCGCCGATCCTCGCCTCGGCTCTGCGAGTGGGCGCGTTTGTGGCCGTCGAGCACGACGACACGACCGCCGATCTGGTGCGCGACGCGCTGACGGCGACCGGCGGATTCGCCGCCGTCCGCACCCATGACGACCTCGCCGGGCGACCCCGGTTCGTGACCGCTGTACGAGCAGCCGTCGGTGACCCTGCGCGATCGGGGGCCGACGGCGTGGAAGGATGGAATACGTGAGCGCGGTGTTCGATTGCAGTGATCCAGACGAGCGGGAAGCCGGAATCCGGGCGGCGGTGGGAGCCGTGCGCGCCGGGCGGCTCATCGTGATGCCGACCGACACGGTCTACGGACTCGGGTGCGACGCATTCGACAGCGAAGCGGTCGCGTCGCTGCTGGCGGCGAAGGGCCGCGGGCGGGACATGCCGGTACCGGTCCTGGTGGGCTCGTGGCACACCGTGGACGGTCTCGTCAGGTCGGTGTCGCCGCAGGCCCGAGAGCTGGTGCAGGCCTTCTGGCCGGGCGGTTTGAGCCTGGTGGTGGAGCAGGCCCCGTCTCTCGCCTGGGATCTCGGCGACACCTCGGGCAGCGTGATGATCCGCATGCCACTGCATCCGGTCGCGATCGAGCTGCTGCGGGAGATCGGGCCGATGGCCGTCTCCAGCGCCAATATCTCCGGCCATCCGCCGGCGGTGCAGGTGCACCAGGCCCGCGAGCAGCTGCAGGAGAAGGTGTCGGTCTATCTCGACGGCGGTCCGGCCGACCATGCCGTCGCCTCGACGATCGTCGACCTCACCGGCCCGGACCCTCGCATTCTGCGTGAGGGCGCGATCACCGCCGAGGACATCGCCGAAGTGCTCGACGTGGACGCGGATGAGCTCCGGGGACGGCCGTGACCGATCCGCTGGCGAGTGATCCGGAGATCGCCGAACTGCTTCGGCGCGAGGAGACGCGCCGGCGCGGCAGCCTGCAGATGGTGGCCGCGGAGTCGACGGCCACCCCCGCGGTGCGGGCCGCGGTCGGATCGATTCTGGCGGACAAGTACGCCGAGGGCTATCCCGGCCACCGGTACCACGGCGGAGCGGAGGTGGTCGACGAGGTCGAGCAGCTCGCGATCAGCCGCGCGCACACGCTGTTCGGCGCCGATTACGTCAACGTCCAGCCGCTGTCGTGGGCGCTCGCGAACTTCGCGGTGTACGCCGCGTTCTCGCAGCCGGGCGATCAGGTGCTCTCCCTGAACCTCAAGCACGGCGGCCACCAGTCACACGGCTCGCGCGCGAACCTGTCGGGACGCTGGTTCAGTGTCCTGAACTACGAGGTCCGCCGCGACACCGAGCGGATCGACTACGACCAGATCCGGGATCTGGCCCTGATCCACCGGCCGCGGATTCTCGTCGCGGGCGGTACGTCCTACTCCCGGTCGTGGGACTTCGCGGCGATGCGCACCATCGCCGACGAGGCCGACTGCATCCTCTGGGTCGACGCGGCGCATCTGGCCGGTCTCGCCGTCGGCGGGGTGCTCGACTCGCCCGTGCCGTACGCCGACGTGGTGACGGTCGCCACCAACAAGGTGATGCGCGGACCGCGCGGCGGACTGCTGCTCGCCAGGTCCGAACACGAGGACTCGCTCTCGCGGGCGGTGTACCCGTTCATGCAGGGTGCTCCGGCGATGCACTCGATCGCGGCCAAGGCGGTGGCGTTCGGCGAGTGCCTGCGCCCGGAGTACGCGGCCTATGCCCGCGACGTGGCAGACGACGCCGCCACCCTGGCCACCGAACTGGGCGCCCGCGGGCTGCGCACCGTCTCGGGCGGCACCGACACGCATCTGGCGGTGATCGAGGTCTCGTCGCTCGGCATCACCGGACGGGAAGCGGCCAAGCGGCTGGCGGCCTGCCGGATCATCGTCGACAAGGCGGTCACCCCGTTCGACGAGGCGCCGGTCTCCGAGGGCTCGGCCATCCGCTTCGGCACGGCCGTACTCGCCGCCGACGGACTGCGGCCCGCGGACATGCCGCAGATCGCCGACCTCATGCTCGACGCCATGCGGACCGATCCGTCCGACGAGGCCCGCCGCGCGGCGATCACCGCCGCCGTGGCGGCCGTGGGGGAGGGGTGACGGTGCTCGAATACGCGCTGGAGTCGTCCGGCGGCGGTGCTGGCGTGCCCTTGCGCGAACTCGCGCTCGTCGGCCTCACCGCCGCGGGGATCACGTACTTCCTGACCTCGCTGGTGCGGGTCTGTGCGGTCCGCTTCGGCGCCGTCGCCGTTCCCCGGCAGCGTGACGTCCATGTGATCCCGACGCCGCGGCTCGGCGGTGTCGGAATGTACATCGGCATCGTCTGCGCGATCGGCCTGGCCGCACAGTTGCCCGCTTTGAACCGCGGATTCTCGTACACCCACGACATGCTGGCCGTCATCACCGCGGGACTGGTGATCGTGCTCGTCGGCGTGATCGACGACCGCTGGGGCCTGGATGCGCTGACCAAATTCGTCGGACAGCTCACCGCCGCCGGCGTCCTGGTCATCATGGGCGTCAGCTGGTACCTGCTCTACGTGCCGTTCGCCGACATCGGCACGGTGGTCCTCGATCCGCTCCAGGCCGGCCTGCTCACCGTCGCCATCACGGTCACCACGATCAACGCGATCAATTTCGTCGACGGACTCGACGGCCTCGCGGCCGGACTCGGGCTCATCGCCGCCAGTGCGATCTGCCTGTTCTCCCTCGGACTCCTCCACGACCAGGGCGGCGACGTGAGTTACTACCCGCCGGCCCTGATCACCGTGGCTCTCGCCGGCGCGTGCCTGGGCTTTCTGCCGCACAACTTCTCGCCGGCGCGGATCTTCATGGGCGACTCGGGCGCCATGCTGATCGGACTCATGCTCGCCGCCGCGTCGACGAGCGCCTCGGGCCGCGTCGCCCGCAGCGCATACGGCCCCGCGGATATGTTCACCCTGCTCTCGCCGCTGATCCTGGTGGCGGCGGTGATGTTCATTCCGATGCTCGACATGATCATGGCGGTGATCCGGCGGACGCGCGCCGGAGTGGGCTTCTACACGCCGGACAAGATGCACCTTCACCACCGGTTGCTCGAACTCGGACATTCGCAGCGACGCGTGGCGCTGCTGATCTACCTGTGGGTCGGCGTGCTGGCCTTCTCCGTGGCGGCGGGCAGCCTGCTGCCTCTCGAGGTGGTGATGCCGCTGTTCTTCGGTGGTCTGGTCATCGCGCTGGCGGCGACCTTCGCTCCGCGGTTGAGCCGCCGGTTCGCCCGATAGCGGGGCGGCTGGCTAACCTGGTCTCTCGTGTCGACCAATGACGAGAACGAATCACCCGAACCGGCCGCGAGCGGCATCGACTCGGGGGCGCTGGACGAGGCCACCGATCCCACCGCGCCGCTGCGGGCCGGCCTCAAGTACGGCCTCTACGGACTCGGGGCGCTGCTCGTCGCGGGCCTGCTGATCTGGTGGCCCTGGAAGGGCACTCCGGGGTTGTGGGGCGTACTGGTGGGCGCAGCGATCGGCGGCGGCTTCATCCTCATCACGGTGTTGACCATCCTGCTCACCGCGAAGGCGTCACCGAGCGTGGTGATGGGGGCCCTCATGGGTGGATACCTCGTCAAGGTGGTGATCGTGATCGCTGTGACCGCGCTTCTGAAGGATATGACCTTCTACAGCAAAGGCGCGCTGGTCAGCATGCTGATCGGCGCGATCGTTCTGGTTCTGGGCAGCGAACTGTGGGGAGTGTTGACCACCCGGCAGACCTATGTGGGTCCGGACGCCGACTCGGAGGTCTGAATGTGACGAGTATCACGAAGGGTCGCCTGACCAGCTACTACGGCTGATAGTAGAACGATTGCATCGGGACGATATGCAGATATTGTCGCCCCGGATTGGTCGCTGACCATCCTGACTTGCTAGTCTGCTCACCGCGGGTCGATGCGGCAATGTGCAGTTCAATGCACTGCGGCACCTCGCACACTGAACGATGGAACCCGCCGGCTGAGAAGTTGTGCGGGCCCGAGAACGGGAGAGAACGCTGAGCGCCACCCTCGCAGCCGAGTTCCACGCACCGTCCCTGGATGACTTCTACCCCCCGATGCTGTTCGGAGAAGACACCTGGTGGGGAATGGACCGGCTCATGCTGATCCGAGTCGTCGTGGCGGTGCTCGTCGCGGCGTTTTTCGCGCTCGCTCTGCGCAGCCCCAAGATCGTCCCGAGTGGTCTTCAGAACGTCGGTGAGAGCTTCATCGACTGGGTGCGCATCAACATCGCCGAGGAGATCCTCGGCAAGCAGAACGGCCGCAAGTTCCTGCCGATCATCGCCTCGATCTTCTTCGCGACGATCTTCCTGAACTTGACCTCGATCATCCCGTTCCTGAACATCTCCACCAACGCACGCATCGGCATGCCGCTGGTGATGGCGGCGGTCGCCTACATCACCTACTGCTGGGTGGGCATCGCCAAGTTCGGCTTCTTCGGCTTCATCCGATCCTCGATCGTGCTCCCCGGTGTGCCGCTGCCGATCCACTTCCTGCTGGTTCCGATCGAGTTCGTCTCGACCTTCATTCTGCGGCCGTTCACGCTGACCGTCCGACTCATGGCCAACATGCTGTCCGGCCACATCATGCTCGCGCTGTTCTTCGCCGCGACGCAGTTCTTCATCATCGACAAGAGCGGCATCTGGAGCGTCGCCGGACTGGGCTCGCTCGTCGCCGCCGTCGGCTTCACCTTCTTCGAACTTCTGGTCATCGCGCTGCAGGCGTACATCTTCGCTCTGCTGACCGCGGTCTACATCGACCAGTCGATCCACGCAGACGCGCACTGACACGACTCGTCCTGACCAACTGAATACTTCGGGCCGGCACGAGCGCCGGACCGAAACAGACTGACTCGCTCGCCCGACCGGGTGGGGAGCCACCAAGAAAGGGAATCGCAAAGATGAGCTACATCGCCCAGACTCTGGCCGACGAAACCATCACGGGTAAGGGCTTCGGCGCGATCGGCTACGGCCTCGCTGCCATCGGCCCCGGTATCGGCGTCGGCATCGTGGCCGGCAAGGCCATCGAGGGTATCGCCCGTCAGCCCGAGCTGGCCGGTCAGATCCGCACCACCATGTTCCTCGGTATCGCACTCTCTGAGGCTCTGGCGCTGATCGGTATCGTCGCCGGCTTCATCTTCTGATACGAGACCACGACATGATCAACACCAGTCTGATTCTCGCCGAAGAGAGCGAGAGCCATAACCCGCTCCTTCCCGAGTGGTACGACATCACCTGGTCGCTGGTCGCCTTCGCCGTCGTCCTCTTCGTCTTCTGGAAGTTCGTCATCCCGCGGTACCGCAAGGTGCTCGACGAGCGTCACGACACGATCGAGGGCGGTATCGCCCGCGCCGAGGCGGCTCAGGCCGAAGCGGCTCAGCAGCTGGCGGCCTACCGCGAGCAGCTCGCAGGCGCTCGTGAAGAGGCTGCGGCGATCCGCGACGAGGCACGCACCCAGGGTGCGCAGATCGTCTCGGACATGAAGGCTCAGGCAACCACCGAGAGCGAGCGGATCATCGCCAACGGCGCGGCTCAGCTCGACGCCCAGCGTCAGCAGGTCGTCTCCGAACTGCGCGGTGACCTCGGCAAGCTGTCGGTCGATCTGGCCGAGAAGCTGGTCGGTGCGTCCCTGTCGGACGACGTCAAGCAGGCCGGAACCGTCGACCGGTTCCTCGCCGAGCTGGACGGCGTGTCGAACGAGACCGCCAAGTAATCCGATGGATACACCGATGGTGCGGGTCGGCGAGGGGGTCGGAGAGATCTCCGTCCCTCGCTCCGCCGCATCCGAGGCAAGCCGACACCCAGGCGGGGTCCGCCTAGACAAGGAATGTAGCTAGATGTACGCAGCGTCAAGCCGCGAAGCCCTCGAAGGGGCCCGCGTTGAGCTGGAAACCGTCCTTCGTGGAACCTCCGCATCGTCCGACACCGATGCGGTGACTGTCGGCGAGGAACTGCTGTCGGTGTCCGACGCCGTCAGTGGTGACCGCTCGCTGCGCATCGCGCTGGCCGACTCGAGCACTGCGCCCGACACCCGGGCGGCAGTGGCCGACAAGGTCCTGACCGGCAAGGTCTCTGACGCCACCCGTTCCATCGTCTCCTCGACGGCGGCGCGGGCGTGGTCAAGCGATGCCGACCTCGTCGAAGGCCTCCGCCGGCTGGGCCGAGAGGCTCTGCTGCTGGCTGCCAAGGACGCGGGCAAGTCCGATGCCGTCGAAGACGAGCTGTTCCGCCTCGCACGCGTGATCAAGGGCGACACGGCTCTGGAGCAGGCACTGTCCGATCGTGCACGCAGCACCGCCGATCGCACCGCGTTGCTGCGCAAGCTGATCGACGGCAAGGTGGACACCATCACCGAGCGGCTGGCGGTGAACGCGGTCGCGACCACCGAGGAGCTCCCCGGCGACGCGGTCGACGAACTGTCGCAGCTCGCCGCGGCGAGCAACGGCCGCAAGGTCGCCTACGTCACCAGCGCGGGCGAGCTGTCGAGCGATCAGCGCAACGCGCTCGCGGCCAAGCTCACCGAGATCTACTCGGCACCCGTCACCCTGCACGTCGACATCGATCCCGAGCTTCTCGGCGGCGTCGTGGTGCGTGTCGGTGACGAACGCATCGACGGCAGCATCTCGGGCAAGATCGCGACGCTGCGTCGCGGCCTGCGGTAACACCATCGCACGTCACCACAATCGATTCCCAAGACCAAGAACCAGAAAGCCAGGAAGAGCAGGAACATGGCGGAGTTGACCATCTCCTCCGATGAAATTCGGAGCGCGATCGCAAGTTACACCGAAGACGTGGGCAACCAGGCCTCGCGAGAAGAGATCGGCACCGTCACCGACACCGGCGACGGCATCGCTCACGTCAGCGGCCTTCCGGGTGCCATGGCCAACGAGCTGCTGGAGTTTCCCGGCGGCATCCGCGGCGTCGCACTGAACCTCGACCTGGACGAGGTCGGCGCCGTCATCCTCGGCGACTCGGAGAACATCGAAGAGGGCCAGGAAGTCAAGCGCACCGGCAACGTCCTGTCGGTCCCGGTCGGCGACAAGTTCCTCGGCCGAGTCATCGACCCGCTGGGCTCGCCGATCGACGGACTTGGCGCCATCGAGTCCGAGGGCGACCGCGTCCTCGAACTGCAGGCAGCCACCGTCCTCGAGCGTCAGCCGGTCGAGGAGTCCCTCGCCACCGGTATCAAGGCCGTCGACGCGATGACCGCGATCGGCCGCGGCCAGCGTCAGCTGGTCATCGGCGACCGCAAGACCGGCAAGACCGCGCTCTGCATCGACGCCATCCTGAACCAGAAGGCCAACTGGGCCACCGGTGATCCGGAGAAGCAGGTCCGCTGCATCTACGTAGCCATCGGTCAGAAGGGCTCGACCATCGCGGGCGTCAAGACCGCCCTCGAAGAGGCGGGCGCGATGGAGTACACCACCATCGTCGCCGCTCCGGCGTCCGACTCGGCCGGCTTCAAGTGGCTCGCACCGTACACCGGCTCGGCCCTCGGCCAGCACTGGATGTACCAGGGCAAGCACGTCCTGATCGTGTTCGACGACCTGTCGAAGCAGGCTGAGGCCTACCGTGCGATCTCGCTGCTGCTGCGCCGCCCGCCGGGCCGCGAGGCGTACCCCGGTGACGTGTTCTACCTGCACTCCCGCCTGCTGGAGCGCTGCGCCAAGCTGTCCGACGAGCTCGGCGGCGGATCGATGACCGGCCTGCCGATCATCGAGACCAAGGCCAACGACGTCTCGGCGTTCATTCCGACCAACGTCATCTCGATCACCGACGGTCAGGTCTTCCTCGAGTCGGACCTGTTCAACAAGGGCGTCCGCCCGGCGATCAACGTCGGTATCTCGGTCTCCCGTGTCGGTGGCGCCGCACAGACCAAGGGCCTCAAGGACGTCTCCGGGTCGCTGCGTCTGGAACTCGCGCAGTTCCGTGAGCTGGAGGCCTTCTCGGCCTTCGCCTCGGACCTGGACGCCGCGTCGAAGGCACAGCTCGAGCGCGGTGCCCGCTGGGTGGAACTGCTCAAGCAGGATCAGTACAGCCCGGTCGCCGTCGAGGACCAGATCGTCTCGCTGTACCTCTGCGGCGAGGGCTTCATGGACTCGGTGCCGGTGGCCGACATCCGCCGCTTCGAGGCCGAGCTCCTCGGCGATCTGCGGCACACCGCTTCCGGTGTGTACAGCAACATCGCCGGCGGCAAGAAGCTCACCGACGAGGACAAGGCCGCACTCGCGACCGCCACGAACAACTTCAAGGCCGGCTTCATCGCCTCTGACGGCAGCCGTGTCGTCGAGGTCGAGGCCGACCCGCTGGCGCCCGAGGACGTCGAGTCCGAGACGATCCGAGTGACGAAGAAGCTGAAGTAACATGGCAACCATTCGGGAGCTGCGCTCACGGATCAAGTCGATTCAATCGACGAAGAAGATCACGAAGGCGCAGGAGCTGATCGCGACCTCACGGATCACCAAGGCTCAGGCACGGGTGGCTGCCGCCCGTCCCTACGCCCAGGAGATCACCCGGGTCGTCACGACGCTGGCGAACGCCTCCACGTCCCTCGACAGCCCGCTGCTGGTCGATCGGGAGAACCCGCGCCGCGCCGCGGTCCTGGTCGTCACCAGCGACAGCGGTCAGTGCGGCGGGTACAACTCGAACGTGCTGAAGGAGACCGAGGAACTCCTCTCGTTGCTCCGCAGCGAGGGCAAGGAACCGGTCGTGTACGTGATGGGCCGCAAGGGCATCGGGTACTACACCTTCCGTGACCGTCCGGTGGCCGCCGGCTGGTCCGGGTTCTCCCAGCAGCCGAAGTTCTCCGACAGCGCCGACGCGGTTCACCATCTCGTGGACTCCTTCCTGGCCGGATCCGGTGAGTCGGTGGCGCTGCCCGAGGGCGGCGAGATCGAGGGCGTCGACGAACTGCACATCGTCTACACGCGTTTCGTGTCGATGCTGACGCAGAAGCCGGTGGTGCGCCGGATGGCGCCGATCGACGTCGAGTTCGAGATCGAGCAGTTGAACATGGGGGAGGACATCCTCGAGGACTCCGCCAACGCCGAGGTGAGCGCCGAGGTGGAGTTCGAGCCCGAGGCCAAGGAACTGCTCGACGCGCTGTTGCCGAAGTACGTGGCATCGCGGATCTTCGCTGCGCTGCTCGAGTCGGCGGCATCGGAGAATGCGGCACGTCGCACCGCCATGAAGGCGGCGACCGACAACGCGACCGAGCTCGAGAGGAACCTGTCCCGTCAGGCCAACGCGGCCCGTCAGGCGCAGATCACCCAGGAAATCAGCGAGATCGTCGGCGGCGTCGAAGCGCTGGCGAACTGATCGCGACACAAGACACACCTGAAGGAAAGTGAAGAACAATGACTGCAGCAGTCACTGATACGCCGGGGGCCGCGTCCGCGACAGCCGGTCGTGTCGCCCGGGTGATCGGCCCCGTCGTCGATGTCGAGTTCCCGCGCGGCGCCATTCCCGCCCTGTTCAACGCCCTGCACGCGGAGGTCACCCTTCCGGCGGTCGCGAAGACCCTGACGCTCGAGGTCGCTCAGCACCTCGGCGACAACGTCGTCCGCACCGTCTCGATGCAGCCCACCGACGGCCTCGTCCGCGGTGCGGCCGTCGTCGACACCGGCAAGCCGATCTCGGTTCCCGTCGGTGACGTCGTCAAGGGCCACGTCTTCAACGCGCTGGGCGACTGCCTGGATGCGCCGGGCACCGGTCGCGACGGCGAGCAGTGGGGTATCCACCGCAAGCCGCCGGCCTTCGATCAGCTCGAGGGCAAGACCGAGATCCTCGAGACCGGCATCAAGGTCATCGACCTGCTGACCCCGTACGTCAAGGGCGGCAAGATCGGTCTGTTCGGTGGCGCCGGTGTCGGCAAGACCGTTCTGATCCAGGAGATGATCACCCGTATCGCTCGCGAGTTCTCGGGCACCTCGGTGTTCGCGGGCGTCGGCGAGCGTACGCGTGAGGGCACCGACCTCCACCTCGAGATGGAGGAGATGGGCGTTCTTCAGGACACCGCGCTGGTGTTCGGCCAGATGGACGAGCCGCCGGGCACGCGTATGCGCGTCGCTCTCTCGGCCCTGACCATGGCCGAGTACTTCCGCGACGTGCAGCACCAGGACGTGCTGCTGTTCATCGACAACATCTTCCGTTTCACCCAGGCCGGTTCCGAGGTCTCGACCCTGCTCGGCCGTATGCCTTCGGCTGTGGGTTACCAGCCCACGCTGGCCGACGAGATGGGCGAGCTGCAGGAGCGCATCACCTCGACCAAGGGCCGTTCGATCACCTCGCTGCAGGCGATCTACGTCCCCGCGGACGACTACACCGACCCCGCGCCGGCGACCACGTTCGCGCACCTCGACGCCACCACCGAGCTCTCGCGCCCGATCTCGCAGCTGGGTATCTACCCGGCCGTGGATCCGCTGACCTCGACCTCGCGAATCCTCGAGGCCTCGATCGTGGGCGACGAGCACTTCCGCGTCGCCAACGAGGTCAAGCGCATCCTGCAGAAGTACAAGGAGCTGCAGGACATCATCGCGATCCTCGGTATGGACGAGCTCTCGGAAGAGGACAAGGTCACGGTCGCGCGCGCCCGTCGCCTGCAGAAGTTCCTCGGCCAGAACTTCCTGGTCGCCGAGAAGTTCACCGGCCAGAAGGGTTCGGTCGTCCCGCTGTCGGACACCATCGAGGCCTTCGACCGCGTGTGCAAGGGCGAGTTCGATCACCTGCCCGAGCAGGCCTTCAACAGCTGCGGCGGGCTCGACGACGTCGAGGCTGCAGCCAAGAAGATCGCCGGAAAGTAGTCGCTGCTCATGGCTGACAAGACTTTCCGACTCGAGGTCGTCTCGCCGGACTCGGAACTGTACTCCGGCGACGCGACGTTCCTCGTGGCTCAGACCACCGTCGGCGAACTCGGCATTCTCGCGAGCCACGCTCCGATGCTGGCTGAGCTCGCTCCCGGCGGCTGCGTCGTCGTGACCGAGTCCGGTGGAAACCGGACCGCGTTCGCGGTGCAGGGCGGATTCCTGTCGGTGACCGGCGAGTCGGTCACCGTGCTCGCCGAGCACGCGCAGTTCGCCTCCGACATCGATGTCGCCGCCGAGCGCTCGGTGCTGGAGTCGGCCGACGAGGGCAGCGCGGAGTTCCTCCGGGCCAAGTCCCGGGTCCGCGCCGCGGAAGCCGTGGGCTGACCGGGAGACTGCGACATTGCGCGCAGCAGATGTGATTTAGACGACGACAGCCGTCCTGCTCTGCAGGGCGGCTGTCGTCGTCTCAGGAAGGGCTCATCCGCGGTCGTGTATACCTGCATGTGAGGAGGTTGATGCGGTGCCGATGTGGGTATGGGTGATCGTCGGCGTCGTCGTGGCCGGCCTGTTCGTGGCCGCAGGCGTCGTCTACCGGCTGATCGAGGTCCGGCGCGCCGGGACTCCGGTGCTGCTGCGGTCGCTGCCCGCCGACGCCGATCAGGGCTGGCGGCACGGGTCGGTGCAGTACGGCGACGACGCCCTCGCGTACTACCGCCTCAGTTCCCTGCGTCCGGGCCCCACCGTCAGCCTCTCGCGCCGCCGGATCGAGATCGTGGGACGCCGAGCCCCGGTCGGCACCGAACTGGAGATCATGGACGCCGACTTCGCCATCGTCGAGCTGTCGATAGGGCGCTCCGGTGCCGGTGGCCGCTACGAAATCGGCATGAGCCCGGCGGTCTCCACGGCCTTCCAGTCGTGGATCGAGGCGCGTGCCCCGAAGCGGTCCAAGCGGCGTCGTCCGGCCGCCTGATACCGGGCGCGCCCCGCTCCTCACCGCTTCCGGTCGCCTCCCGGAACCCACTTGACGTCGCCGACCCCGGCGCGCACGTTGCTGACCCGTGCCAGGATGAAGAGCAGGTCGGAGAGCCGGTTGAGGTACTTGGCCGGAAGCACGGACGAATCGTCGGGATGTTCGGCGATCGCCGCCCAGGCGGAGCGCTCGGCTCGCCTGGTCACCACCCGCGCCTGGTGCAGAAGCGCCGACAGCCCGGTACCGCCGGGGAGGATGAACGAGTCCAGGGGAGCGAGCTCGGCGCCGAAGGAGTCGCACCAGGCTTCGAGCGCGTCGATGTACTCCGGTTCGATCCGCAGCGGCGGATACTTCGGATCGTCGACGACCGGGGTGGAGAGATCGGCCCCGGCGTCGAAGAGGTCGTTCTGGACCGTGGTCAGGACCTCCGCGATATCGGGCGGGACGTCCGCGGCGAGCGTGAGAGCGGCTCCGATGGCCGCGTTGGCCTCATCGCAGTCGGCGTACGCGACCACTCGGGAGTCGGTCTTCGGGACTCGTGAGAAGTCGGAGAGACCGGTGGTCCCGTCGTCGCCGGTGCGGGTGTAGATGCGCGTGAGATGGACTGCCATGTCTGTCAACCTACGCGTCCGGCGATAAGCTGTGTGCGTGAGTGATCGCTACTTGGTTACTGGTGGGGCACGGCTGGCGGGAGAGGTGACGGTTGGGGGAGCCAAGAACAGCGTTCTGAAGCTCATGGCGGCGGCACTGCTCGCGGAGGGCCGCACAGTTCTGACCAATGCGCCCGAGATCGCCGACGTCCCGCTGATGGCGGACGTGCTGCGCGGACTCGGCGCCGAGGTGATGATCGACGGCGACGTGGTGGTGATCGACGTGCCCGCCGAGCCCGAGTACCACGCGGACTTCGACGCGGTGAAGCAGTTCCGCGCCTCGGTCTGTGTGCTGGGCCCGCTGATGGCCCGGCGACGCCGGGCGGTGGTGGCCCTGCCGGGCGGTGACGCCATCGGTTCCCGGCCGCTCGACATGCACCAGGCCGGACTGCGCGCGCTGGGGGCACAGAGTGCGATCGAGCACGGCTGCGTGGTCGCCGAGGCCGAGGAACTCACCGGTGCGGCGGTCGCGCTGGAGTTCCCCTCGGTGGGAGCCACCGAGAACATCCTGATGGCGGCCGTGCTCGCCGAGGGCGTCACGACCATCGACAACGCCGCTCGCGAACCGGAGATCGTCGACCTCTGTGAGATGTTGATCCAGATGGGCGCCCGAATCGACGGCGTCGGCTCGCCCACGCTCACTGTCACCGGCGTGCGGTCGCTGAGCCCGACCCGCCACCACGTGGTCGGCGACCGGATCGTCGCCGGAACCTGGGGAGTGGCTGCGGCGATGACCCGCGGCGACATCCGGGTGCGCGGCGTGGACCCTGATCATCTCCGACTCGTGTTGAAGAAGCTCGAAGACGCGGGGTCCACGGTGGAGCGGTTCGACGACGGTTTCCGCGTGGTGCAGGCAGGCCGGCCGGTGGCGGTGAACACCGCGACGCTGCCGTATCCGGGCTACCCGACCGACATGCAGCCGATGGCGATCGGGCTGGCGGCCGTCTCCGAGGGCATGTCGATGATCACCGAGAACGTCTTCGAGGCGCGCTTCCGGTTCGTCGAGGAGATGGTGCGGCTCGGCGCCGACGCCCGCACCGACGGGCACCACGCGGTGATCCGCGGTGTCGAGACGCTTTCGAGCGCGCCGGTGTGGTCGTCCGACATCCGTGCCGGCGTCGGTCTGGTGCTGGCGGGTCTGGTCGCCGACGGCGTCACCGAGGTGCACGACGTGGAGCACATCGACCGCGGGTACCCGAACTTCGAAGAGCAGCTGAGCGCGCTCGGCGGCAAGATCGAGCGCGTCTCCGGCTGAACGCCCTTCGTCGTTCGCCCTCCTTCAACGCAGAACCTGTCCGAACGGCCAGGTGCGTCTCCCATCCGCTCGGGCTGATCCTCTCGGCGCCGGGTCAGGGCCCCTTGTCGCCATGATGTGACGGGGAACACGCTGGTGGGGACCGTTTCGGCAACGGGGTGCACCGCATCCCCGACAGAAGGAGTTGACCAGCCCATGGCAATCGAGCTGAATCAGATCTGGGACTTCCCGATCAAGGAGTTCCACCCGTTCCCGAAGGCGAAGCTCGGCGTCGGCGCGCACGACATGCTCGGTGTCGAAGCCAAGGAACTCGGCATGACCCGCGTGCTGTTGATGACGACCGGCCTGCGCGGTTCCGGGATCATCGAGGAGCTGACCGGGAAGATCGAGTACCAGGGCGTCGACGTGGTCCTGTTCGACGAGGTGCAGTCGAACCCGAAGGACACCAACGCGATGGACGCCGCGGCTCGCTACCAGTCGGAGAAGTGCGACGGGATCATCTCGGTCGGCGGCGGCTCGAGCCACGATGCGGCGAAGGGCGCGCGAATGGTGATCGCGCACGACGGCCGCAACATCAACGAGTTCGAAGGCTTCTCCAAGGCCACCAATAAGGAGAACCCGAAGCACATCGCGGTCTCGACCACCGCGGGCACGGGTTCGGAGACGTCGTGGGCGTACGTCATCACCGACACCTCCGACATGGACAAGCCGCACAAGTGGGTGGCCTTCGACGACACCTGCCTGGTGGATCTGGCGATGGACGATCCGTTGCTCTACTACTCGTGCCCGCAGGAGTTCACCGCGTACTGCGGTTTCGACGTCCTCGCACACGCCAGTGAGCCGTACGTCTCGCGACTGGACTTCGCGCCCTCGCTGGGGAACGCCAAGTACTCGATCGAGCTGATCGCGAAACACCTGCCCACCGCCGTCTACGACCCCCACAACCTGGAGGCACGGACCGGCATGATGCACGCCCAGTACATCGCGGCCCAGGCGTTCAACTCGGGCGGTCTCGGCCAGATCCACTCGATGTCGCATGCGGTTAGCGCGTACTTCGACCTGCATCACGGACTGAACAACGCGATCGCGTTGCCGCGCGTGTGGGAGTACAACCTGCCGGCGCGGTACGAGCGATTCGCCGAGATCGCTCCGCTGATGGGCGTCGACACCCGCAACATGACGACGGTGCAGGCGGCCGACGCCGCGGTCGAGGCCGCGATCCGGCTGTCGAAGGACCTCGGCATTCCCGACAACTTCGGCTCGGTGCACCCCGACACCTACCAGAAGAACCGGATGAACACGGGCAAGTACGAAGGCCGCGGCTCGTCGATCGACACCTCCGACGAGATGATCCGCACCATCTCCGAGCACATGATGGAGGACTGGTGCACGCCGGCCAATCCGCGCGAATGCACGGTCGAGTCGCAGATTCCGATGATCCGCCACGCGATGACCGGAAGCTACTGATCGCGACGGTCGAGCAGGACGAGGAGATACGTGCCGTGATGGAGACGACGAAGACGAGGAAGCCTGTGCCTGCCGAACCGCGGGACGGCGAACCGATCGCGCAGTTCGAGACGGTCGACGACCTGACCGCGTCGCTGGAGGCGCAGGGTTATCTGATCGAGCCGGACCTCGCGGTGGTGCTGCACCTCGCGACCCTGCTCGACCGTCCGTTGCTGCTGGAGGGCCCGGCCGGCGTCGGGAAGACGGAGCTGGCGAAGGCCCTCGCCGCGGCGTCGGGCCGGGAACTCATCAGGCTCCAGTGCTACGAGGGCCTCGACGACGCGCGGGCGCTGTACGAGTGGGACTACGCACGCCAGCTGCTGCACGTCCAGATGCTCCGTGACCGCATCAGCGACGAACTGGCGGCCCACGAGACGCTCTCGGCCGCGTCGTCGGCGCTCGCGCGAACCGACGTCGGCGTGTACACCGAGGACTTCCTGGTGCCGCGTCCCCTCCTCGCGGCCATCATGTCCACGGCGCCGACGGTGCTCTTGGTCGACGAGATCGACCGCACGGACGAGGCGATGGAGGCGGTGATGCTGGAGGTGCTCGCCGAACGCCAGGTGACCGTTCCCGAACTCGGCACCTTCGTCGCGCGGTCGGCGCCGTGGGTGATCCTCACCTCCAACGACACCCGGGAGCTCTCGCCCGCGCTCAAGCGGCGGTGTCTGCACTTCCAGGTGTCGTACCCGACGGCCGAGCGGGAGCAGCGCATCGTGGCGGTGCGGGCGCCCGGGGTGCCCGAGGCGGTGGTCGCCGACGTCGTCGATCTGGCGCGCCGGCTCCGCGAACTCCCGCTCCGCAAGAGCCCGTCGATCGCCGAGGTGATCGACGCGGCGCGGGCCGCGGCACTCCTGGGTGATCGGCGAGCCGGTGACGGCGACCCGGCGTTGATGTCGTTGCTGGTGAAGTTCGGCACCGACCTCGACCAGGTGCGACGGCTCCTCGCGTCCGATCTCGGATCGGGTGCGAAGGCCGGATCGGGGACGGCGGGTTCGGGCGTGACAGGTTCGGGGACCGCCACCGCCTTCGGTGCCGGCCGGGCCCGGTCCGGTGCCGGAGCGCGGCGATGACCGTGCTCGACGGTCTCGCCGTGGCCTTCGGCCACACGCTGCGAGCCCACGGCCTCCCGGCGTCGCCCGCGGAGGTGATCGAGATCCGGCGTGTGATGGACATCGTCGGAGCGGCCGACCTCGATCGCCTCCGGACGGGGCTCCGGTGCGCCAGCGTGAAGTACTCGCACGAGCAGCCGATGTTCGAGCGTGCGTTCGCGACCTACTTCGGTCTCGGCCGGCCCGAGGAGACGGCCGCCGATCGGCCGAAGGTGCGGACCGTCGTCAACGATCTGCCCGACGACGTCGCCTGGGACGAGGACTTCACCGGCGCCGGACGGATGATCGGTGCCGACGAGCACACCGAGGAGATCGGCGATCTGATGATCGACGATCCCGATGCCGCCGAACGGACGGGCGAGAGCTCACACCGCGAGGACGACGATTTCTCGGTCTCGTCCGGCACCGAGGAACTCCAGGTCGCAACCGAATCGGACAACGTGAGCAGCGGCGCCACGTACACGATAGACGTGGACCACGCCGCTGCCGCGGACGTCGGAGAACTGGTCGCGAGCACCGCGCGCGTCCAGGGCGGAGCGCTGTCGCTGGCCGACGCGGCCAGTCTGCTGCGCGCCCTCGGCGCGGGTGACGGCCGGACGGCGTACGAGCAGGACGGCCCGTGCGACCAGGTCGCCGGGCTCGGCGCCGAACGGCGCGAGGCGCTGGAGGAAGCCCTCGCGCGGTTCGTCGACGCACTGTCGGAGCGGATCGAGACGGTGGCGGCCGATCCGGCCGGGACTGCCGTCGAACACCGCGACCAGGCCGATCTCGATCGGGCCTGTCATCGGCTGGTCCAGCGGATGCGAGGAGCTCCGAGACGGGTTCCCCGACTCGCCGACACCGGCCGTCTGGACATGCGGGCCACCATGCGCGCGGCGATCGCGACCGACGGGATTCCCGTCGACCTGTGGCGACGCCGGACCGTGCCCGGGCCGGTGCGACTGTTGGTGATCGTGGACGTCTCCCTATCGGTGCGCCCGGTCGCCGGCTTCATCCTGCGGCTCGCTCAGACCCTGCACCGCTTCGGCGATCGATGCGAGGTGATGGCCTTCGTCGACGATCCGGTGCTCGTGACGCCGGCTCTGCGGGCCGCCGACACCGACGACGCTCTGGCGGCAGTCCTGGCCGCCGACGGTCTCGACCTCGCCGCGACGAGCGACTACGGACGCACCTGGGCCGCCGTGCTCGACCGCTTCGGCGACCTGCTCTCCCGGCGGACCAGCGTGCTGGTGGTCGGGGACGGACGGAGCAACGCCTTCGATCCCCGGGTGGACCTCTTCGCCGAGATCGCGCGCCGCGCTTACCGAGTGGCCTGGCTGACGCCGGAACCCTCCCGATACTGGAACCAAACCGGTTGTGCGCTAGGCGATTACGCCGAACACTGTGCCGGTGTCGTGAGCGCGCGCGACGGTGAAGAGATCCTCACCCGGTGCGATGAACTCGGCGCGGCGCTGCGCTGAGCGGGGTAGCGTCACCGGCGAACAGGAGGTGATCGGTGACCGGTGACCGGACGCCGCGGCGCGCCACCACCAGCGTCGCGAAGTTTCACACGCCGGAGATCGTGCTCGGCCCCGGATCGTTCCCGGAGGCCGCCGTGGCCGTCGCCGGGCTCGGGGTCCGCCGGCCGCTGGTGGTCTCCGACCGCCGCCTTGAGGCCGCGCCCTGGTACGGCGCACTGCTCGACGACCTCCGCGCCCAGGGTCTGAGTCCGGCGTCGTATCTGGACGTGACGCCGAACCCTCGGGCGGGCGAGGTGGCCGACGGCTTCGCCGCGTATCGCACACACGGTGCCGACGGCCTCATCGCCCTCGGAGGGGGATCGGTGATCGACACGGCCAAGGGCGTCGCCGTGCTCGCGTCCAACGGCGGGGTGATCCTCGAGTACGAGGGCATCGACCGTGCGGTGCGGCCGCTGCCGCCGCTGGTCGCGGTACCGACCACGGCCGGCAGCGGGGCCGACGTCTCTCAGTTCTGCATCATCAACGATCCCGAGCGGCGGACCAAGGTCACCATCATCGGGCGCACGTTGGTGCCGAATGTGACGGTGATCGATCCGACGCTGCTCACCACGGCACCGCCGGAAGTGACCGCGCAGGCGGGGATGGACACGCTCACCCATTGCGTCGAGGCGTACGTGTCCCTGGCTCACGGCAGGCTCACGGACTCGCTCGCGCTCGAGTCGCTCAGCGGAGTGTGGAATAACCTGGAACGGCTGGTCGACGACCCGCGCGACGCCGGAGCCGGCGAGGAGATGGCGCTGGCGTCGCTGCGGGCCGGTATGGCGTTCACCAACGCGATCCTCGGCGCCGCCCACGCCATGAGCCACCCGGTCGGCGGATACTGCGACGCCCCGCACGGCACCATCAATTCCGTCCTGCTGCCGCACGTCATCCGCTACAACGCCGTGGTGTGCGCGGACGACTTCGTGCAACTCGCCGACGCCGTCGGGCTGGCGACGTCGGGAGACCCGCGGGCCGTGGCCGACCGGCTGGCCGACGCCGTCGCACGGCTCGCGGCGCGGGTCGGCATGCCCGACACGCTGTCGCCCCTCGGTGTGCGGTCCGGTGACCTGGATCTGCTCACCTCACACGCTCTGGCGGATTCGTGCATGATCACCAACCCGCGGCGGCCGGAGGAGGCCGCGATCCTCGACCTGTACCGGCAGGCGATGTGACCGTGCCCGAGAAGGAACCGGATCTCGCCAGCCTCGTCGGCCTGCGCACCGTCAAAGCCGGGCACTACGCGCAGTTCCGGGGCACGGCGGCGCGCCTGAGCCGGGTGATGACCGCGTTGGAGGGGATCTCGAAGGCGCTGGTGCAGACCGCCGAGGGGCCCGAGGCACTGGTGGTCGCGGTGGTGGAGACGGTACGAGACCATCTCGGCGCCGACTGGGTGCTGTTCGCGCTGGCCGACGGTCAGTTGGGCAAGACCACCCCGCGGCACCTGATCGCGTCGGGGGACGGGCGGATCATGGCCTTCGAGGGCGTCCGGATCGCGACCGAGCCGACGGATCTGCCCGATCAGGTGCTCAACCGGCTCAACGACGTCCTGCGCGGCGAACGCGATGTCCTTCACGGCCCGATCGTCTCCGAGCACCACATCCATGTGCCGGTCGAATTGGACGGGCGAGTGGTGGGCGGACTGTCGGCGTGGACGCCCTCCGACCGCGACGTCGACCCGGCCGATCTCATGGTTCTACGCATCCTCGCCGGTCAGGCAACCGTGGCGATGGTCAATGCCGCGCTGTTCGCGGAGACCGACCGTCGGGCTGAGGAACTCGCGGAGCGGAACTCGGAACTGCTCCGGACCCAGCGCGAGCTGTCCGCGGCCCAGCGCACAGCGCTCTTGGGCGGCGAGCGGGCGCGCATCGCGCGGGAGCTGCACGACTCGGTCGGTCAGTCGGTTCTCTCGGCCGGGCTGCAGATGGAACTGTGCCGCCCGTCGGTGTCGGGTCCGGCCGCCGACCACGTCGACAAGGCGGTCCGGCTCACTCGCGACGCGATGGAGCAGTTGCGGAACGCGATCTACACGCTCGCCGATGCGCGGACACCGGCGCCCAGCATCGCCGAGACCCTCGATGAACTGTGCGCCCTGCACATGCCTGCCGACACACAGACGTCAGTGACCGTCCGTGGGCGGCCGCGCGAGCTCTCCGGCAACCTCCAGCACGCCGTGCTGCGGATCGCGGGGGAGTCCTTGTTCAATGCCGCCGTGCACTCCGAGGCCGAACGGGTGAACGTCACCTTCGGCTACACCGATGAGCGGGTGACGCTGTGGGTGGACGACGACGGGGTCGGAGATCCCGACGACCTGCGTTCGGTTCTGCGGGCAGCACTGGCCGGAGACCGGGCGGCCGGCCGTCATCGGGGATTGGCGAACATGGCGTCTCGGGCCGAAGAACTCGGCGGGACTCTGCGTATCCGCAGGTCGCGGCTCGGTGGCGTGCGGATCGCCGCCGTGTTGCCGCTCGTTCCGCCGGGTTACGGCGACTCGGCGGAGGAGGAGATCTGATGGGCGCACCGATACGGACGGTCCTGATCGATGATCACGCGTTGCTGCGCGAAGGCCTGCGGTCGTTGCTGGAGCGGGACGACGACGTGGTGGTGGTCGGCGAAGCCGGAACCTTCGACGCCGCGCTGGCCGAGATCGCGCACTGTGCGCCCGATGTGGTCGTGGTGGACCTCAAGCTCACGGCGGGTACCGAATACGAGGGTCTGCGCCTGATCCGGGAGATAGCCAAGCGGAATCCCGGGGTCGCGACTCTGGTGCTCACCACGTTCCTCGACGACGATCTGGTGGTGCGGGCCGTCCGCGCCGGCGCCAAGGGGTACGTGGTCAAGGACGTCGACACCACCGAACTGATCCGCGCCATCCGCACCGTCTCGACGGGCGGAAGCGCCTTCGACCCGCGCAGTGCCGCGATCGTGCTCCGCACCGTGTCCGGCGAGCACGAGGCGCCGGCGGATCTCACCGACCGCGAACGCGAGGTGCTCAAGCTGCTGGCGGACGGAAAGTCGAACGCCGACATCGGCAGAACGCTGTTCATCTCGGAATCGACGGTGAAGTTCCACATCCGCAATGTGATCCGGAAGCTCGGGGTCTCGAAGCGCACGGACGCGGTGTACGTCGCGAGCAAGCGCGGACTGATCTGATCGCCGACCCGGGCGGTGAGTGACGGCGGTCTTCGTCTACAGGTCGATGACGAGCCAGCCACCGTGGTCGGCGAAGATCGTCGTGCGGTGCTCACCGACCGCCTGCGCCCACTGCCGGAGGTCGGCCTCGCGGAGCAGTTCGAGGTGGCCGAAGTGGGGACACACTTCATCCTCGTACGGCACCGCGACCACCACGCGACTCCGCGCGACCCGGCAACATTCGGCGATCGCGGTGCAGACATCGTCTGCGGGGAGGTGCTCCAGAAGATGCAGTATCGTCACTGTGTCGAAACTGTCATCAGTGAAAGGCAGGCGGCGAACATCGCCCGGGACGGTCGTCACCGGGAGATTCAGGCTCGACGAGGCGCTCCCGAGGAGGTCCAGGGCGCCCTGGCAGATGTCGGTGGCCGTCACCGCGAATCCGTCGCCGGCGCACTGCAGGGCGAAGAAGCCGAAGCACGAGCCCACCTCGAGGACGGATTCGCCGACGAGAAGGCCGCGCGCGCGGCGATGGATCGGACTGAACGGCACTGAGCCATCACGGAGTTCCCGGACTGAGTTGCGATAGAAGGCGACCCAGGCCTCGTCCGAATCGGCCGCGCACCCGGTGATGAGTTCGACCGCCGCGGCCTCGAACTCCTCCTGGCCGGCGATCGCGCCGGCCGACACCAGCGCAGTGAGTTCGCCGACAACCACCGAATCGCTGATGTCGCGTGGACCGTAGGGGTGCGCCAGCTCGAGCAGATCGCCGGATCGTCGCCACCTCAGCCGACCGGATCCTCGGAAACCGGCGAGTGCCGAGCGGCCGGACACGGTCTCGACGACCAAGCCACGTGTCGGCGCAGATAGAGCGGCTGGGAGTGCGGTGGCGGTGCTCATTCTCCGACGCTAAGACGGTGGCGCCCTCGGGGTAACTGACCCAACGGTCGTGGGAGCTGACCGAAAGTACAGGTCTGCGACCGTCGACCTGCGGAAACCGCCGAATGTTCACTCTCGCGACCTGGCGATTTGACCTTCCGGGCCGCGCTGCGTAACTTATTGCAGGTCAGCGCGTCGGTGCTGGCGAGCGAAATGTCCTTCCGGTCGGTGAGTTGATCTTGCCGGGGTGGTGGGGGTAGAGTAGCGGTCCTGCGTCTGGCGGACTTCCCGTTCTTCTTCGGAGTTCGAGAATGTCGCGGTTGCAGGGAAGATTCCAGTCTGGTAGGCTGGAAAGGTCGCCTCGGAGACGGGGTGGCGGA
>NZ_BANU01000015.1 GCF_000333035.1 Gordonia sihwensis NBRC 108236 | reverse complement strand
GGAGACCCCCGCCTCGGGCAGGCGGGCTGCCGCCCGCGCCGCCAGCTCGGCCACCGGGTCCCGATCGCCGTCGAGCACCGCGGCCAGACGTTGCCGCAGCAGCGGCGCATCGGGCGGACCGCCGAAGGTCGGCATCACCACGAACGAGTCGACGGCGTGCCCGGCATGACCGGCGACCGTCGCCGAGTGCGCGTGCAGGCCCGACAGTGCGAGCACACCGGCCATCTTCGACAGCAGTCCCGGCCGGTCGGGCGCGATCATGGTGACGATCGTCATGTTCGGACCGTCCCCGGGACGCAGGCTCACGTGGAGACCGCCGCGGTCGGCCAGCTCACGCAGGTCCGGCGGGATCGGGTCGGGTGCGGGCACCGGCGCTCCGCCGATGTGCGCGACGACGCGTTCGACCAACCCGGAGATCAGGGTGGCCTTCCACTCCCCCCACACCCCCGGGCCGGTGGCGCGGGAGTCGGCGTCCGAGAGGGCTCCCAGGAGTTCGGCCAGGACCGCGCTCCCGCCGAGCACGTCGGCCACGTGCGCCACGACCTCCGGATCGGCCGGGTCGCGACGCGTCACCACCCGGTGGAGCAGCAGATGGTGGCGGACGAGTTCGGCGAGCAGGCGCCGATCCTGCTCCCACAGGCCCAGACGCCGTCCGATGTGTTCGGCGAGTTCGGCGCCGACGGCGCAGTGGTCGCCGCCGCGCCCCTTGCCGATGTCGTGCAGCAACGCGCCGAGCAGCAGCAGATCGGGACGCGAGACGCTGGTGGTCAGTTCCGCCGCCGCGGCGACCGTCTCGATGAGATGCCGGTCGACGGTCCAGGTGTGAATGCCGTCGCGGGGCGGCAGGTCGCGGACCCGATCCCATTCGGGGAACAGTGCGCCCCACAGTCCGGCCCGGTCGAGGGCCTCGATCGGGCCGGCCATGTCGTGCCCCGACGCCAGCAGCACCAGCAGATCGGCGAGGGCCTCCGACGACCACGGCTCCGGCATCGGCGCACCGTAGGTGGCCAGGCGCTCGAGCGCCGGGCCGTTGATCGGCAGCCGGTTCCGGGCGGCCGCGGCGGCCACCCGCAGCACCAGACCCGGATCCTGGCTGGGAATGGCCGAGCGTGCGAGTACCACCTCGCCGCCCTGTTCGACCACCCCTTCGTCGAGCGGGCGCCGCAATGCCGCGGCGCGGCGCAACCGAGAGAACCCGCGTCGGCTCACGGCGTTCTGGGCGGTGCGCAAACCGGCGTCGACAGCGTACGAGGTGGTCCGTCCGGCATCGCTGATCCGCCGGGAGAGCTCGAAGCGATCGGCGACACCGAGTGCCGCGGCGATGTCGTCGGCATCCTGGGCGCGGATCTGGTCACGTGCCCGGCCGGCGATCCGATGCGCCTCGCCGCGCGCGGCGAGCAGGAAGTCGTAGGCACGCGGCAGCGGCGAACCCTCGGTGCCGGGATCGAGACGGGCGAGCCCGTCGGTCAACTGCGCGAGCGCGAGCGCGTTCAGCAACTGGATGTCGCGCAGTCCCCCGCGGCCGTTCTTCAGATCCGGCTCGGCGCGGTGGGCGATGTCGCCGGTGCGCCGCCAGCGGTCTTCCGCGGCTTCGATCACCTGCGGCAACCGCATCCGCGCCTCCGACCGCCAGAGGTTGCGCACCGAGACGGTCATCAACCGGGCGAGGTCCTCGTCGCCGGCGATGAACCGGGAGTCGAGGAGCCCGAGCGCGGCCGTGGCGTCCTCGCGCGTCACCCGCATGGCCTCCGGCACCGATCGCACACTGTGGTCGAGGGAGATTCCCGCGTCCCACAGCGGGTACCAGAGTCCGTCCGCCACCTCCGACAGTCGTTCGGGGTACCGGTCGTCGTGCACCAGGATCAGGTCGAGGTCGGAGTAGCCGACCATCTCCCGGCGACCCAGGCTGCCGACCGCGACAACGGCGAATCCGCTGCGCTCGACGATCCCGAGCGACCGTGCCCGCTCCACGAGCCAGTCCTCGAACAGTGCGCCGATCGCCTCGCGCTGACGCGCTCCGACCAGGGAATCGTCCTGCAGCAGCACCGATCTCGCCGCACCGAGCGTGGCGCCGGAGGTGGACCCCGGCGCCCGCCCGGCCTCAGATGGCCTCTGGTCCGCGTTCACCGGTCCGCACCCGGATGATCGACTCCACCGGTGTCACCCAGACCTTCCCGTCACCGATCTTCCCGGTGCGGGCCGACTCGACGATCACCTCGGCCACCTGGTCCACTGCCTCATCGTCGACGACGACCTCCACCCGGACCTTCGGGACGAAGTCGACGGCGTACTCGGCGCCGCGGTACACCTCGGTGTGCCCCTTCTGCCGCCCGTAGCCCTGTACCTCGCTGACGGTCATCCCGACGATCCCGATGTGCTCCAGACCGGCTTTGACGTCCTCGAGGGTGAACGGCTTGACGATTGCGGTGATCAGTTTCATGGATAAACCCTTCTCTCCCGATCGAGACTAGTGTCTGCTGAACTCATGCCGGCTCGTACGCACTCTCGGCGTGCTCGGCGCTGTCGATGCCGGTGAACTCCGCCTCCCGGTCCACACGCCAGCCGAGCGGCTTGAGCACCATCGCGATCGCGAAGGTCAGGATTCCGGTGAACACGAGCGCGAACAGGGCGATCGCCGCCTGCACCACCAGCTGTTTGTAGTCGTGGCCGTAGAACAGACCCGAGTCCTTGGCGAGGAGACCGATCGCGATCGTGCCCCACAGACCGGCGACGAGGTGCACGCCCACCACGTCCAGCGAGTCGTCGAAGCCGAGCCGGTACTTCAGCCCGATCGCGACGGCCGCGAGCGCACCGGCGACCACGCCGAGGAACAACGAGCCGACCGGGGTGAGGGCGCCGCAGGCGGGCGTGACTGCCACCAGTCCGGCGACGACGCCGGAGGCCGCACCGACGCTCGTCGGGTGGCGGTCTCGGATCCATTCCACGGCCAGCCACCCGATCATCGCGGCGGCCGTCGCCGCGGCGGTGTTGATCCACACGAGGCCGGCGGTGGCGTCGGCGGCGAGCTCGGAGCCGGCGTTGAAGCCGAACCAGCCGAACCACAGCAGGGCCGCGCCGAGCATCACGAAGGGAATGTTGTGCGGACGGTACGAGGTGCGGCCGAACCCGCGGCGTTTGCCGACCACCAGCGCCAACACCAGGCCGGCCATGCCGGCGTTGATGTGGACGACGGTGCCTCCGGCGAAGTCGATGGGCGCGACCTTCGCCACTCCGTCGGCGACGCCGAACAGCCAGGAGGCGATCGAGTCCTTCGCGTTCGACATCAGTCCGCCGCCCCACACCATGTGGGCGAGCGGGAAGTAGACGATGGTCGCGAACAGCACGGTGAACGCCACCCAGGTGGCGAACTTGACGCGTTCGGCGATCGCACCGCTGATGAGCGCGACTGTGATCACGGCGAAGGTCAGTTGGAACGCCATGAAGACGGTCGCCGGAATCTGGGTGCTCCCCCACACCACGAACTGCGTCGCATCGCCGACCGACCTGGTCTGCATCAGTTGGTCCGACCCGAACAGTGAGAACGGATTGGCGAACAGTCCCCCGATGTCGCCGGTGCCGGTCAAGGAGTTCCCGAAGGACATCGAGAATCCCCACAGCACGTAGATCACCGTGACCGTGCCGAGCGCCGCGAACGACATCATCATCATGTTCAGCACGGACTTGGCACGCGAGAGCCCTCCGTAGAAGAACGCCAGCGCGGGTGTCATCAACAGTACGAGCGATGCGCTCACGATCACCCAAGCGGTATTACCCGCATCAACGGTTCCGAACACGTTGTCCGGCAATGCAGTCTGCACTCCTCGCACCTCCTCGCGAGACGTCGCCGATCGACGTCTCGCGATAAGAGTGCAACGCTGGTGTTGCGTGCCGCGTCGCGCAGAAGTTTCGGGGCCGTCAAGGAATCCGCGGAAATGTTTCGCGGGTGTTGCGCGGCGGCCGGGTCACACTTGTCCGCGCAGGACGTGCTTGAGGATCTTTCCGCTGGGATTGCGCGGCAGTGTCTCGACCGTCACCACCTCGCGCGGCAGTTTGTAGCGAGCGAGCTTGTCGTCGAGGAACTCGCGCACCTCGTCGAGCGTCAGTTCGGTCCCGTCGACGGTGACGCACATCGCGACGACCGTCTCGCCCCATTCGGGGTGCGGACGGCCGATCACCGCGACGTCCGCCAGGCGGGGATGCGCGCGCAGCACCTCCTCCACCTCCTGCGAGTGGACGTTCTCGCCCCCGACGATGATCACGTCCTTCAGTCTGTCGACGATGTAGAGGTAGCCGTCCCGGTCCATCCGTGCGACGTCGCCGGTGCGGAACCAGTCGCCGACGAAGCAGTCGGCTGTGGCGGTCTCGTTGTTCAGGTAGCCGATCATCCGGGTGTCGCCGCGCAGCCAGATCTCGCCCGTGTCGCCGGGACCGACGTCGCGTCCGTCGGCGTCGACCAAGCGCAGGTCGACGCCGACCATCGGACCTCGGCCGATCGAGCCGGCCTTCGCCAGTTGCTCGTGGGGATACAGGGCCGTGCCCGACGGCCCCATCTCGCTCATGCCGTACACCTGGAAGAAGCGGTCGCTGCTGTAGGCCGCCACCAGCCTGCGGGCCGTGGCCTCGCCGAGCGACGCGCCGCCGTACAGCCACTTCGACACGGTCGACAGGTCGTGGTCGGCGAAGTCGAGCGCGCCGGCGTCGGCCAGTTGCACCGGCAGGAGGTACGCGATCGGCGAACCGAAGAAGGCGGTGATCCGGTAGCGCTCGACGGCGGGCAGCAGTTCGGCCGGATGGAACTCACGCATCAGAACAGTCGTCGCACCGAGGGCGATCATCGTCAGCAGCCAGTCGTTGAGCGGCGCGGCGTGCCAGATGGGCATCGCGAGCAGGAACCGCTCGTCCTGCGTGAACCCCAGGGTGGCCGCGAGCGCCGGCGCCAGGCCGGACAGGGTGCGATGCGTGTGCAGGCAGCCTTTGGGCGAACTGGTGGTCCCCGACGTGTAGAGCACCTGCGCCACCGCGTCGAGGTCCGAGTCGACGGCGCCCGGGACAGGAGCGGCGGCGCGGACCGACTCGTCGAAGTCGGGCAGGCCGTCGTGAGCGCTCTCGGTGGTGAACCACCGGAACCCCGGCGCGCCGGCCACCGCGGTCTCGGCGAGGGATCCGGAGACGACGCCGACGACCGCGCCGCTGTGCTCGAGCGCGTAGGCCACCTCCGGCGCGGCGAACTTGTGGTTGACCGGAACCAGCGCGGCACCCGCGAACCAGGCGCCGAACGCCGCCACGACGAACCCCGGCGTGTTGTACGTCATGACCGCCACCCGGTCGCCCGGCCCGACACCGGCGCCGATGAGCACCGACGCCGCACGTCGCGCCCGGTCGAGGAGCTCGCTGTACGTGATCTCGTCCTCGCCGTGGACGACGGCGGCTTTGGTCGGATTCAGGCGCGCGCTGCGCTCCAGAGTGGCGGTCAGATGCATCGAGACGCTCTTTCGAAAGACGACGGCCTCGGGAGGCCGGGGAGGGAGGGTGCGGTGGTGTGGACCGTGGGCCGGTCGCGCCGGATTCAGGCGCGGGCGACGATTCCCGCGAGGTCGAGTGCCGAGTCGAGGACGCCGTACATGTGACCCGGATCGGCGATCCGGCCGGCGACGAATGCGTCGGTCACCGACTCGGGCGCCTGCCGGATGAGGATCGAGCCCTGCAGCGCGATCGCCATCGATTCGGTGAGCCGGCGGGCCACTGCGGGAGCGCCCGCGGGGTCGGCGGACACCTGCGCGATGAGTTTGCGGGTCTTCTCGACGTGGAGGTCGTACTCGCGATACACCCCGAGTGCGCGCTCGAACTCGTTGTCGACCGCCTCCACGGACATCGGGTCACGCATCATGGCACGCAGGACGTCGAGTGCGATGACATTGCCCGACCCCTCCCAGACCGCCATGACCGGCTGTTCCCGGTACCGGCGCGAGAGCGGGAAACCGTTCTCGCAGTAGCCGTTGCCGCCGAGACATTCGAGCGCCTCGTAGGCGTGGTTGGGACCGCGTTTGCAGACCCAGTACTTGCCGACGGCGGTCGCGAGCCTGCGGAAGGCCGCGGACTCGTCGGCGTCGTCGTCATAGGCGGCGGCCAGTCGCATCGCGGTCCAGATCGCGGCCTCGGCCTCCACCTGCAGGTCGGCGACGACGGCGGTCATCGCCGGCTGGTCGACGAGCCTCGCGCCGAAGGCCGAGCGGTGGCGCACATGCCACGCCGCCTCGGCCACCGACTGGCGCATGCCCGCGGCGCTGCCGATCACGCAGTCGAGCCGGGTCTGGTTGACCATCTCGATGATGGTCCGTACGCCCGCGCCCTCGTCGCCGAGGCGCCAGCCGACGGTGCCGTCGAACTCCACCTCGCTCGAGGCGTTCGACTTATTGCCGAGCTTGTTCTTGAGCCGCTGGACGTTGAAGACGTTGCGGGTGCCGTCGGGCAGCACGCGCGGCACCACGAAGCAGGTGACGCCCGGAGCGGTCTGGGCGAGCACCAGGAAGGCGTCCGACTGCGGTGCCGAGCAGAACCACTTGTGGCCGGTGATCGAGTACATGCCGTCCGACAACTCCACCGCGCGGGTGGTGTTGGCGCGGACGTCGGAGCCACCCTGCTTCTCGGTCATCGCCATGCCGAAGATCGCCGAGGTCTTCTGTCCGGAACCGAGGTCGTGCCGGTACTCGCGCGAGAAGACACGCGGAAGCCACTGCTCGGCGAGCTTCTCGTCCACTCGCAGCGACGGGACGACGGCATGCGTCATGCTCACCGGGCAGGCGTGGCCCGGCTCGATCTGCCCGAACTGCATGAACATCGCGGCCCGCGCCACGTGCGCACCCGCGCGCGGGTCCGACCAGCAGCTGGTGTGGGCGCCGTGGGCGATCGCGTCGCCGATGATGCGGTGATAGGCCGGGTGGAACTCGATGTCGTCGATCCGGTTGCCCCAGCGATCGTGGGTGTGCAGTTCGGGGGTGATCGTGTTGGCGAGTTCGGCGTCGCGCTGGAAATCGGCCCGGCCCACCAGGGCGCCTGCCTCGGTGAGCGCATCGGCGGCCCATCCGGCGCCGTAGACGTTCACCGCCTCCACCAGCGCTGTGTGGCTGGTGAACTCGTTGACGTCGACGCGGGCGGGCGCCTGATTGAAGACCTCGTGTGTGGCGGGCATGGCGGCGGGCTCCTTCGGTTGATCGATCGGGGTCTGTCGGTTCGGTTCAGACCGGCGCGGTGGCACCCAGCGCCAGAAAGCAGAATCGGCGGATGGTCGCCACCAGCTCGGCCGGGTCGGAGTGCGGAAGCGGTGCCGTGTCCGGGTCGAGCGCTCCGACGAGCGCTTCGGAGATCGCTCCCATCACGGCCGACGCCACGACCGGCGCGTCCTGGTCGACGAACACTCCGGCGGCGACGCCGTCGGTGATGATCCGCTCGCCGAGCTCGCGGTACGACTGCCGGAGATGCAGACGTTCGGCCTCCACCGTCGGTATCACCGGCTCGAAGAGCAGCGACCACGCCAGGCGGCGGCCGCGAAGAGCACGGTCGGCGAAGACGTCGATGAGCGTGCCCAGCTCCCGGCCGGGATCGCCGCCGACCGCCTCGACCGCGTGACGCACCTGGTCGAACTCGTAGCCGGCGGCGTCCCGGAAGACCTCGGCCAGGAGCGCCTCTCGGTTGTCGAAGTACGAGTACACCGATCCGACGCTGACTCCGCTCCCCTCGGCGATCGCCGCGACGGTAGCGCCGGAGAAACCGGAGTCGGCCACGATCCGGCGCGCCGTCGCGAGGATCGAGGCACGTTTGGCCTCCGCACTCCGTCGGGTGGCCGCGGTCGGTCGGTACGCCATCGTCACCTCTCAGCCCGGGGTCAAACTTTGAATCGCGATTCAACTGTTAGAAGAATTGAATCACGATTCAACCGAAGTCACAAGGGGGTCGGAAAACAAGATCGTCCCTGTGACGGACCGGCGAGGGCGATATGTCCTCGACCGTCCGTCACAGGGACGATCCTGGCGACTCAGTTCGGTACAGACGTCAGTTCGGTACAGACGCCGGTTCGGTACAGACGTCGGTTCGAAAAAGCAGCGCGCTACAGCAGCGCGTCGACGAACGCCTCCGGCTCGAACGGAGCGAGGTCGTCGGCGCCTTCGCCGAGACCGACCAGCTTCACGGGGACGCCGAGCTCTTCCTGGATGCGGAACACGATGCCGCCCTTGGCGGTGCCGTCGAGTTTGGTGAGCACCACGCCGGTCAGCGAGACCACGTCGGCGAACACCTTGGCCTGCATCAGACCGTTCTGGCCGACCGTGGCGTCCAGGACCAGCAGCACCTCGTCCACCACGGCCTTCTTCTCGACCACTCGCTTGACCTTGCCGAGCTCGTCCATCAGGCCCGCCTTGGTGTGCAGACGGCCCGCGGTGTCGATCAGCACCACGTCCACGCCTTCGGTGATTCCGGTGCTGACGGCGTCGAAGGCGACCGAGGCCGGGTCGGCACCCTCCTTGCCGCGGACGATTCCGGCGCCGACGCGCTCACCCCAGGTCTGCAGTTGGTCGGCCGCGGCGGCACGGAAGGTGTCGGCGGCGCCCAGCAGCACGCGGCGGCCGTCGGCCACCAGCACGCGCGCGAGCTTGCCGGTGGTGGTGGTCTTGCCGACGCCGTTGACCCCGGCCACCAGCACGACCGCCGGTCGGTCCGCATGGGGAAGGGCCCGAACGGAGCGATCGAGTTCGGGATGCAACTGCTCCACGAGGACCCGCTTGAGGGCGGCGCGCGCGTCCTCGGCCGAGCGGACCTTGCCCGTCGCCAGTTCCTCACGGAGCCGTTCGGTGACCGTCGACGTGGCGGCGGTGCCGAGATCGGCCATCACCAGCGTGTCCTCGATCTCCTCCCAGCTGTCCTCGTCCAGATCGCCCGCGCCGAGCAGCCCGAGCACGCTCGCGCCGATCGCACCCTGCGACCGCGACAGGCGCCCGCGCAGGCGCGAAAGCCGTCCCGCGGTCGGCGCGATCTCGTCGAGCGCCGGAGCGGTGTCGACGGGTGCCGGTTCGGCGACAGGTGCGGGTTCGGCCACGGGCTCGGGTTCTGCAACCGGCTCGGGCTCGACGACCGGTTCGGGCTCGACGACCGGTTCCGGTTCGGCCGCCGGCGGTTGTACGACGGTGGTTTCGTCGGTCTCCGGCTCGACCTGAGCGGCAGGCTCGGGCTCGGCGACGGGCTCCGGTGTGGGCGGCGTCGGCGGCTCCGGACGGTCGAGGGTCGCCGATCCCGCCCCGCCCTGGCTGAAGGAGAATCCGGAACCGGCCTTGTAGCCCCCGGAACGATCGACTTGCCGTTGCGATCCGTCGGTGACCTGATCGGTCCCGGCGGCGGGCTCGTCCCGGAGCGAGATCCGGCGGCGGCGATTCAGCGCGTAGCCGGCGCCGGCGACCAGGGCGAGGATGACGACGATCGCGATGACGATGCCGACGATGAGTTGGGTGTCCACTGGAGAAGTTGTCCCTTCAGCTCGTGGGAGCGGAGTCGGTTGGTGAAGTCGAAGGATCGGGTGCGGCGGCGGCCGGGGTCACGTCCACCCCGCGCAGTCGTTGGGAGATCACCTGGGTGATCCCGTCGCCCCGCATGCTCACGCCGTAGAGCGCGTCCGCGATCTCCATGGTCGGTTTCTGGTGGGTGATGACGATCAGCTGGGACTTCTCCCGCAATTGTTCGAACAGGGAGATGAGCCTGCGCAGATTCGCGTCGTCGAGGGCGGCCTCCACCTCGTCCATCACGTAGAAGGGCGAGGGCCGCGCCCGGAAGATCGCGACGAGCATGGCGACGGCGGTCAACGACTTCTCGCCGCCGGAGAGCAACGACAGTCGCTTCACCTTCTTGCCCGGCGGCCGCGCCTCCACGTCCACCCCGGTGGTGAGCATGTCGTCCGGATCGGTCAGGACCAGCCGGCCCTCGCCCCCGGGGAACAGCGTCGCGAAGACCTGGACGAACTCTCGCTCCACGTCGGCGTACGCATCGGTGAAGACTTGGAGGATCCGGGCGTCGACGTCGTCGATGACGTCCATCAGGTCTTTGCGCGCAGCCTTCACGTCCTCCAGCTGCGCCGACAGGAAGTTGTAGCGTTCCTCGAGGGCCGCGAACTCCTCCAGGGCGAGCGGGTTCACGCGGCCGAGTGTCTTGAGGTCCTTCTCCGCCTTGCGCGCACGCATCTCCTGGGTGGCGCGGTCGAAGGGCATCGGCGCGGGGGCCACCACTTGTTCGCCGCGAGCCTTGGCGTCCTCGTACTCGCGCATCTCCAGATCCGACGGCGGCATCGGGACATCCGGTCCGTACTCGGCCACCAGGTCGTCCGGCGCGATCGCGAACTGTTCGAGCACCTGTTCCTCGAGCTGTTCGATGCGCAAGGCGGCCTGCGCTCTGGCGAGTTCGTCGCGGTGGACGGCGTCGCGCAGTTTGTTCATCACCGTGCTGAGCTGGTCCACCTGCGCCCGCAGGGCGTCCACCTCGGCCGTGCGCTGGGAACGGATGGCTTCGAGTTCGTCGCGAGCCTGCGCCGCGTCGGTCACGGCCGCGGCCACCGCGTCCGCGAGTCGTTCTCCGGTGTCGGCCACCGCACTCGCCACGCCGGCCGCGTACTTGCGGAGAGCGTCCTGGCGCCGCTGGCGCTCCCGATTGGCCCGCTCGTTGGCCGCCGCGCGACGCAGACTCTCGGCCTTGCCGCGCACCGACGCCAGGCGTTCCTCGGCGGTCCGCAGTGTCAGACGCGTCTCGACCTCGGCGGACCGAGCGGACGCGACTTCCGCCGCGGCGGCATCGCGCATCGCTCTGTCGCCGTCGGCGACCGGCTCTTCGGCTGCACCGTCGACGGCGCGGGCCAGGCGCTCCTCCACCTCGGTGAGCTTCTCGAGATTCTCCGCGCGGCCCTGTTCGACGAAGTTGCGTTGCCGCACGAGCCGGTCGGCCTCATCCCGTGCAGCACGGATGTCCGAACCGAGACGCCCGAGCGACTCGTAGGCCGCCCCGAGGTTCGCGTCGGACTCGTGGAGGGCAGCGAGCGCCCCCTCGGCGTCCTCACGCGCCCGTTCCTGTTCGGCGATGGCCGCGGCCAGCTCCGATTCCAGACGCAGTGCCGTCTCCTCGGCGGCCGCGAGGTCGTGTGTCGCGGTATCGATCGCGGACTGCACCTCGATGGTCGACGGCCGTCGTGCGGATCCGCCCTCCACGCTGGCCGAGGAGATGCGGTCGCCGTCGCGCGTGACGCCGACCACTCCGAGCTCACGGGCCAGGTCCAGCCCGGTCTCGGGATCGTCGACGACGATCGTCTCGGCGAGCAGTACGTCGAGCGCGCCCGCCACCTCGTCGGGTGCGGTGACCAGGTCACGGGCCCACACCGCACCGTCGGGCAGCGACGGCCGACGGTCGGGGTCGACGCCGGGCAGTCCCCCGACGATGAGGGCCGCTCGCCCGCCGTCGCCGCTGCGCAGTTCGCGCAGGGCCCGCACCGCGGCGAGCGCGTCGACCGTCGTGATCGCATCGGCGGCCGGCCCCAGCGCTCCCGCCATGGCGGCTTCGTAGCCCGGCTTCACCGTCAGCAGCTCCGACAGCGGCACGAGGACGCCCTCGGTTCCGCGTTCGATCAGCCAGGCCCCGCCGTCACCGCGTTCCAGACCGACCGAGAGCGCTTCGATCCGCGCGCTGAGCGACGCGATCGATCTGGCGGTCTCGCGCTCACTCTGGCGGAGCCGTTCGACGGTCGCGGAGGCCTCGGCCAGCGCCGCCGCACATCGTTCGTGGTGCTCGTCGAGGCCGCGTTCGGCGTCCTCGAGGATCCTGACCCGCGCCACCTCCTGATCGAGGGCCGCCTGCGCGGTGTCGGCCCGCTCGGCGGCCGCCTCGATCGACGCCGTCAGCCGGGCGGTCTCGGCGTCCACCGACTCCACCTTGGTTCGCAGGTTCGCGGCCTCGCCCTCCAACCGCGCCAGACCCTCGCGGCGGTCGGCGACGGCCTGCACCGCGGCCAGGTGCGCGCGCTCGGCCTCGTTGGCCACCTGCTCGGCGGCCTGCAGCGCGGCGGTCGCGTACTCCAGCCGCTCGGCGGCCTCCTCGACCGCCTCGGTGTGCTCGGCCTCGGTCATCGCAGCGCGTTCGGCCTGCCGTTCCAGTTCCTCGGGATCGGGACCGGAGTTGGCGACGCTCGGCGAGGCCAGGTTCGCCGCGCGTTCACCGGCGAGCCGCAACGTGCCGCCGACCCGCTCCGACAGTGCGCCGAGTTGGTAGAAGACGCGTCCGGCCTCACTCGCCGCGGGCGCCACCTGCGCCAGATGCTCCTGTGCTGCCGACAGCGCCTCCGTGGCGGCGTCCAGCGCGGCCGCCACCTCGTCCTGCTGTCGCCGGACGTCGGCCTCCACGGCGCTGTGCTGCGCCATCTCCTCGCGTCGCTTCACGAGGTCGTCGGCGGCCAGCCGCAAGCGGGCGTCGCGCAGGTCGGCCTGGACGGTCGCCGCGCGCCGCGCCACCTCGGCCTGCCGGCCGAGCGGCTTGAGCTGGCGGCGGAGTTCCGTCGTCAGATCGGTGAGACGGTCCAGGTTGGCGGCCATCGCGTCGAGTTTGCGGACCGCCTTCTCCTTGCGGCGACGATGCTTGAGGACCCCGGCGGCCTCCTCGATGAACGCGCGCCGTTCCTCCGGCCGGGCCTCCAGGATCGCCGCCAGCCGGCCCTGCCCCAGGATGACGTGCATCTCGCGGCCGATGCCCGAATCGGACAGCAGTTCCTGAACGTCCATCAGGCGGCACGAATTGCCGTTGATCTCGTACTCGCCCGCGCCGTCGCGGAACATGCGCCGCGTCACCGACACCTCGGAGTACTCGATCGGCAGCGCGCCGTCCGAGTTGTCGATGGTCAGGGTCACTTCCGCGCGGCCCAGCGGGGCGCGACCGGAGGTCCCGGCGAAAATGACGTCGGCCATCTTTCCGCCGCGCAGGGCCTTGGCCCCCTGCTCCCCCATCACCCAGGTCAGGGCGTCGACGACATTCGACTTGCCCGACCCGTTGGGCCCCACCACACACGTGATGCCGGGCTCGAACCGCAGCGTCGTCGACGACGCGAACGATTTGAACCCTTTCAGGGTGAGGCTCTTCAAGTGCACGACCTGACAGCCTACCCGGATCAGCGCTCGACGAAGCCCGTCAAACCACCGCGTGCCGCCTCGAAGGACTCCACCACCAGATCGACTCGGCCGGGGGTGTCGGACGAGCGCAGCGCGGCCAGCAGTGCCGTCAGCGATTCATGCGGACCTTCGGCGACCACGAGCACCCGACCGTCGGGCTGGTTCGAGGCGTATCCCACCAGACCGAGTTCCAGCGCTCGCGACCGGGTCCACCAGCGGAATCCGACGCCTTGGACTCGCCCGTGCACCCACGCGGTGAGGCGCTGCATCACTCGGTCTCCATGGTGAGCGAGACCTGAGTTCCCGCCTTCAGGGTGCGGCCGACCGTGCAGACCTTGTCGATGGCGCGCTCGACGACCACGAGCAGGCGCTCGGCGGCCTCCGGGTCGAGTTCGGAGAGGTCCACTTCCAGGACCTCGTCCAGCTGCGGGTACTGCTCGTTCTCCCGGTCGGCGTCGCCCGAGACCCGCACGGTGGCGTCGTAGTCGTCGCCCAGTCGGCGCGAGAGCGGCCGGTCCGACGACATCCCGGTGCACGCGGCGAGTGCGATCTTCATGAGTTCGCCCGGGGTGAAGACGCCCTCGACGTCCTCCGAGCCGATGAGGACCTGCGCCCCGCGCGAGCTCTGCCCGGTGTACCTCCGGGTTCCGGTCCGCTGGACCCACAGTTCAGTCATGTCGTCGTGCCTTTCATCTGCCGTTCGTGGAGGTGTTCACGTCTCGGTGTTCACGTCTCGGTGTTCACGCCTCCCCCGGTCGAACGCCGCCGGCCTCGCAGACCTTCCCGGCCGTCGGCGTTCCAAGACTGTTCAACCTACCGGGTGGCCGGCTCGCCCTGCGGATCGGCTTGAGGACGTCGACGAGAGCGCGTCGCCGAGAACGGTGCGCTGAATCCGCCTCGTTCCGTTCGAGTGATTTGTCAGACCCTGCCGATATCATCGAATGTAAGTTCGAGGCACTCGAAGGGGAGGCGTGAACATGCAGGTGAGGGAGCATTCCGGCTCGTCGGTGGTGGTCGACGACGGGTCGATCGTGATCCGGATCGGATGTCCGGCAGGTTCGACCGACGGGTCCGGTTCGGATGCGGCTGCGGTGTCGCGGGCTGATCGTGCCGCGTTGTTGACCTTCGCAGCGCGGGCTGACTGCTATCAGGGGTTGGTGATGTGGCATCGCTATCAGGCGGTGTACTCGCTGTATCGGGCGAAGCAAGCGGAATTAGAGGCCGACGCGTCGGTCGATGCGTACACGCGGTTGTTTGATCCGCAGTGCCAGATGGCGGCCTCGTATGCGACAGCGGCCGGGGTCCGGCAGTACGCGGGTGAGTTGTTCGTCGATCGGGCGATCGCGTGTTTCGAGCGGATTCCGTCGATCGGCCGACTGATGCGCGACGGGGTTCTCACTCCGGGGTGGTTCGTTCGAGCCGTGGAGCAGACCGCGTTGGTCGACGACGGCGACCTGCTCGCCTTCATTGATGCGGAGATCGCACATCGTCTGGCCGGAATGGGTGGACTGTCGGCGAACCGGGTGGAGTCGACCGTCGCCGCGATCGTGGCCGAGCACGACCCGGACGCCGCGACCCTGACTCGTGAGCAGGTCGCGTCGAGCAAGAAGGTGTCGGTGACGCCGGTCGCCGACGGCGTGTCGGAGATGGTGATCGTCGGCTCCACCGAGGACGCGGCGATCTCCCTCGGGGCGATCAACGCGCTCGCCGACGGCGTGTGCCCGTTCGACCCGCGAACCAAGCAGGCCCGCCGGTCCGACGCCGCTACCGCACTGCTGCAGCAGAGCCAGTTCACCTGCCTGTGCGAGCGGGACGACTGCGTCTCGGAGTTGGCGCCCGCGCAGATCGACGCGCGGCGCGCCCAGGTGATGGTTCACGTCGTGGTGCGCAAGGAGGCGCTCGACGGCGTGTCGCAGCTACCGGCGTACGAGGATGGCGTCGGTCCGATCTCCGCCCGCCACGCCCGGGAGTTGGTGCGTCGTCCCGACGCGGTGATTCGCGAGTTGGATCTGGACACGGTGATCGCCGACTGCATGCGACACGCCGGTCGGTACCGCCCCTCGGCGGCGGTCGACACAGCCGTCCGCGCCCTGTTCGGCACCTGCACCGTCGCCGGCTGCGACCGCCCGGCGTGGAAGTCCGACCTCGATCACGTCGTCGAATTCGACCACCGCGATCCGGGCAACGGCGGGCCGACGTGCGTGTGCAATCTGAATCCGAAGTGCCGTTTCCATCATGGCGTGAAAACCCACGCCGAAGGGTGGGTCGATGATCAGATCGTCGACGCCAACGGCGTCATCTGGACCGAAGTCACCACGCCGGACGGGATGACCGTCCGCCGACAGGCGATGAACCTGTGGCTGCTGCCCGAGCTCGGGCACATTCAGTGCCGGCACGGCGTGTCGTTCGGCATGTCGGACTCGCCCGCGACGCGCCCGGAGAACCGACACGCCGAGAATGAACCGGAACGGCGACTGACCCGCACTCAGGCCAAGCACCGCTACCGCACCCAGAGGCGCGCCGCCAACCGCCGACAGCGGGAAATCGCGACGGTCACCGACGGCGAGCCGCCGTTCTGAGTCCAGCGGCATCGGCGGAGCCGGTCGATCGCCACAGACTCGGGGCCTCACCGAAGGCGCGTTTGAACGCACGACTGAACGCTTCCTCCGAATCGTACCCCACCCGTCTGGCCACCGAGCCGATGGGCAGACTCGTCGACGCGAGCAGATTCTGCGCGATGTGCATGCGCCAGTCGTGCAGGTACCGGATGGACGATCGCCCGAGGACGGTTCGGAATCGCTCGTCGATCACTGATCGTGAGACGGCCGCCGCTGAGGCGAGTTCGGCGACGGTCCATTTGCGATCCGGCGCCGAATGCAGTTGTTCGAGTGCCGGGCCGAGAACCGGGTCGCGGAGGGCGGTCAACCAGCCGTGACCGGCCGCGGGAGCCGTGTCCAGATGCAGACGCAGCACCTCGGTCAGCAACAGTTGCATGAGGTCAGTGACGATTGAATCGTCCCGGGTTTGATGGAGACAGGTTTGACCGGAAGGGACACTTGTTTCGTGCCTCGCCCACCGAAGTACTCACCCGAGTTGCGGGACCGTGCCACACGGATGGCCATCGATGCTCGGAAGGATCCCGAGACCGCGCCCGGAGCTCTGGCGCGGATCGCCAAGCAACTCGACGTCAACCCCGAGACCCTGCGGACCTGGGTCCGCCGCGTCGAAGACGGCCAAGCCGAAGCGCCTGGGTCGAGACAGTTTCAGATATCGAGCGGATCCGCTTGTTGGAGAGGGAAGTTCGAGAGCTGCGTCGGGCGAACGAGATGGCGGATTCAAGCGGTCAGTGCAACGAGTCCTGTGAGATGAGGCAGTCACTGATCACAGGAGGATCCGGATGCAGGGCAAGCACGGTCATCTCAGTCGGGAGCAGAAGCGGCTGGCACTCAGGCTGCATGCGAGGGGTTGGCGGCTGGTCGACATCGCCAAGGAGATCGGCTGCAGCGCGCCGATGGTCGGGATCATGGCCCGCACCGGCAGGCACGCCGACGCCAAGCCGTTCGGCTGGGAGCCACGCCAGGGCTGCCTGACGATTGACGAGCGCGAGCAGATCCTGGTGGGGATCAATCGTGGCGACACCTTCACCGCGATCGCCGAGCACCTGGGGCGCGCGGTGTCGACCATCAGCCGCGAGGTGAAGCGCGGCGGTGGTCGCTGCGGCTACTCGGCATGGCATGCGCACGAACGCGCTCGCGATCAAGCTCGTCGGCCGAAGTCTTTCAAGCTCGCGTCAGGCCGGTTGCTCGAGGAGGTCTCCAGCCGGCTGGAGCAGTTGTGGTCCCCCGAGGAGATCGCGGCGCGCCTACGGTTGGATCACGCCGATGATCCGGAGATGCGCGTGAGCCACGAGACGATCTACCAGTCCCTGTTTGTCCAGGGCCGAGGCGAGTTGCGCCGCGAGTTGGCGCGGTGTCTACGGTCCGGAAGAGCGGCCCGAAAGCCCCGCGGCACCACTGACGGCCGCGGCCGGATCCCCGGCATGGTGATGCTCAGCGAACGCCCCGCAGAAGCCGACGACCGCGCCGTGCCCGGACACTGGGAAGGCGACCTCATCCTTGGCGAGGGCAGCCGCAGCGCGGTCGGGACGCTCGTCGAGCGATCGACGCGGATGACGCTGCTGTTGCACCTCCCAGATGGCAAGACAGCCGAGCAGGTCGAGGCAGCGATGCGCGCCGCGATCAGCAAACTACCGTCCTCGTTGGCCAGAACGATCACCTGGGACCAGGGCGCGGAGATGTCGCAGCACGCGGCGTTCACCACTGCCACGGGTATCCCGATCTACTTCTGCGATCCCCACTCGCCCTGGCAGCGCGGGAGCAACGAGAACACCAACGGCCTGTTGCGTCAGTACCTGCCCAAGGGCACCGACCTGAGCGCCGTCACCCGCGAGGAGTTGGACGCGATCCAGGACAGCCTCAACAGCCGACCGCGCAAGACTCTGGGCTATCTGACACCATCAGAGAAGCTCGCAGAGCTTCTTGCGCCCACCGCTTGAATCCGCCGATTCTGAAGACAGCGTCGGCTTTCTTCGCGGCCGAGCTCGACCGGCCACACCGCTGATCGGTCAAGTCCCGGGTAGTGGTGTAACTGGTTGTGGTCCTTCGTAGGTGGTCAGGCGGGTAGTTGGATCAGTGGGTCGGTGTTCACCTCCGGCGTGTGGTCGGTGACGGTCAGGCGGCAACGGCTGAGCACCTCGAGGCCGAGGTAGCGGCGGCCTTCGGCCCATTCATCTGTCTGCTCGGCGAGCACTGCTCCGATGAGCCGGATGATGGCGTCGCGGTTGGGGAAGATGCCGACGACGTCGGTGCGGCGGCGGATCTCGCGGTTGAGCCGTTCGGTGGGGTTGTTGGACCAGATCTGGCGCCACACATCTTCCGGAAACGCGGTGAACGCCAGCAGGTCTTCACGGGCGTCGCCGAGGTGTTCGGCGACGTCGGGTAGCCGGTCTTCGGTGTATTCGAGCAGCCGGTCGAACTGGGCGTTCACCGCCTCTGGTGTGGGTTGGTCGTAGACGCTGTGCAGCATCGCTTTCACAGCCGGCCACATCGATTTCGGGCACACCGCCATCAGATTTGCGGCGTAGTGGGTGCGGCAGCGCTCCCAAGCGGCGCCGGGCAGGGTCGCGGCGATCGCCTCGACCAATCCCGGCATGGGCGTCAGAGGTCACCAGGCGGACTCCGCCGAGGCCGCGGGCGACCAGGTCGGCGAGGAAGGTGTTCCACGAGGCTTTGGTTTCGCTGGTGGCGACCTGCTGGAGTCGTTCATGCCGACGAGGCAGATGACGCTCGTATCTACCCTGACCTCACCGCTGTCTGTCGATTCGCAGCCAAGAAATTGCCATCGCCGGCTGCAGGCTCGAGGAAAGTCCTGTCGACAAAGTCAGTGCCGGTCTCCAGGTCCTCGCGCACCAGGTCAAGCATCCGCTCAACCATGTGGCGCGGCGTGAAGACCTCACCGTGGGCCTTCACACGGTGCCTGGACTTCATCAGTTACTCCCTCCTGTCGGCCCGCGACTGCTGGCCTCTACTCGATGGCTACACCCTATCGGCCGGTACCGACATCGAGTGACGCACACGAGCGCGGCAGGTTCCAAGGAAGGATTCTGAACGGACCGCCCGATAGAAGGCGACGTACACCGACAGCAGGCACCAATACATTGCGAGTAGTCGGTCAGGCAACCCTCCGGCGCCGCGGCACCCGCTGACACGTCGGGCAGAAGAACGAGCTCCGGTTCATGAATGCTTCGCGCACCATCGGCGTCTCGCAGCGACGGCACGGAAGTCCTTCGCACCCATAGGCGTTCAACGATCGTTCGAAATAACCCGACTGCCCGTTCACGTTCACGTACAGGTCGTCGAACGACGTGCCGCCGACCTTGACCGCCTCCCGCATCACCTGGGTTGCGTGATCGACGAGTTCTCCCAGCCGGGCGCGCGGAATGCCGCGCGTGCGTCGCCGGCCGTGCAGGCCGGCGCGCCAGAGCGACTCGTCGGCGTAGATGTTTCCGACACCGGAGATCACGGTCTGGTCGAGGATCGCGCGCTTGATCTCCGTGTCCCGACGCCGCAGCGCGGTGACCACGCCGTCGCGGTCGAAAGCCGGCTCGAAGGGATCCGGTGCGATGTGCGCCACCGACTCGGGTACGCGGCGCGGCCCGGCGTCGACGAGTTCGTCCAGATGCCAGCCGCCGAAGGTCCGCTGGTCGACGAAACGCAGTTCGTTCCCGTCGTCGAGGGGCACGCGGATGCGCAGGTGCACCGGATCGGCGGCGCCCTGCTCGGCGAGGAGCATCTGCCCGCTCATGCCGAGATGGACCACGACGGCCACCTCGTCCGCGCGGTCCGCGGCCAGCAGCCACATGTACTTACCGCGCCGCTCGACGGCCTCGAAGGTCTTGCCGCGCAATCGACTCGAGAGATCGACGGGTCCGCCGACGTGGCGTCTGGCCGCGCGCGGATGCAGCACCTCGACCTCTCGCGCCGTCCGACCGGAGAGATGGGTCGACAGGCCGAGACGGATGGTCTCGACCTCGGGAAGTTCAGGCACCGGACGGTCCGATCAACGCGGCTGTTCCTCGAGTGCCTTCCACGCCAGTTCGGCCGCGTTCTGTTCGGCTTCCTTCTTGGTCCTGCCGGTACCGGTGCCCAGTTGAGTGCCGCCGACCACGGCGATCGCGGTGAACTCCTTGTTGTGGTCCGGTCCGGTCGACGTGACCTGGTACTGCGGCTGGCCGAGGCTCCGCTCGGCCGAGAGCTCCTGCAGCGAGGTCTTCCAGTCCAGTCCGGCACCGAGCCGGCCCGATCGTTCGATGATCGGCTCGAACAGCTTCATGATGACCGTTTTCGCGACCTCGATGCCGTGGTCGAGGAAGATCGCCCCGAACAGCGATTCCAGGCCGTCGGCGAGGATCGACGCCTTGTCGCGGCCGCCGGTCAGTTCCTCACCGCGGCCGAGATGCAGATGTGCGCCGAGCCCGCCGTCGCCCAAGCCGCGGGCGACGTCCGCGAGGGCGTGCATGTTGACCACGCTCGCCCGGATCTTCGCCAGCTCGCCCTCGGGACGGTCCGGGAAGCCGACGTACAGCCGTTCGGTGACGACCACGCCTAGGACGGCGTCGCCGAGGAACTCGAGGCGCTCATTGGTCGGCAGCCCGCCGTTCTCGTACGCGTACGAGCGGTGGGTCAGCGCCAGGTTCAGCAGATCGTTCCTGATCGTGACGCCGAGCACATCGGTGAGCAGCGACGGGTCGGGCCGTTTGCTCACCGGTCACCGTCCTCGCCGGCGTCCCCGTCCGTCTCGGTCAGCCGGTCGGCCAGCTTCGCCCATCGGGGGTCGATGATGTCGTGGCCGTGGCCCTCCTCGGCGTCGGCCAGCTTCACTCCGCAGATCGGGCACAGTCCCGGACAGTCCTGCGTGCACAGCGGCGACAGCGGCAGCTCCGTCGCGATCGCGTCGATCACCACCTGCTCGAGATCGATCCGCTCGTCGACGATGCGCTCGAGTTCTTCCTCGTCCTCCGCTGTGCGGTCGGTCTCACTGTCGGGGTACGCGAACAGTTCCGTCAGGTACACGGAGACGTCCTGGGTCAGCGGGTCCAGGCAGCGGCCGCACTGGCCCTCGGCGACGGCCGTGACCGTACCGGTCACGAGGACACCCTCGGTCACCGACTCGAGACGCAGGTCGAAAGCCACCTCGCCGCCGGCGGGAATGCCGATCATCTCCGCACCGATGCGGTCGGGGGTTTCGAGGGTCCACGCCTTCTCGATCATCGAACCGGCCCGGCGGGGCACCGACCGGACATCGATCACGAATCCAGAATCAGTCACCCGAACGATGTTACTCAGTAGTCCCTGCTCGAACGAAGTTCAGTGGCCGCGTCCCGGATCGAGCGCGACCTCAGCCCGCCATCTGCGCCGGACCCGGCTGCGGTCCCTCGTCCATGCCGTGCGGATACTCGACGTAATCGTGCATGCCCGCGCCCGTCCGCAACTGCTGGCGTCCGCGGTTCACCGACCGCAGCGTGCCGGTGAGGATCTCCTCGAAGTCGGCGAGTTTGTCGTCGACGTAGATGTCGCAGTCACCGCGCAGCCGGTCCGATTCGGCGTGCGCCGCATCGATGATCCGCTCGGCCTCCTGCTTGGCGGCCGAGACCACCTCGGACTCGGACACCAGCCGCTGCTGCTCGGCGATGCCGTCGGCGACGGACTTGTTGTAGCTGGCGTTGCCCGCCTCTACGACGCGTCCGGCCTCGGCGCGGGCTCGGCCGGTCACGGCCTCGTACTCGCGTGCGGCGCTGTGCTCGAGCCGCTGGGCCTCGTCGTTCGCGTCGGCGATGACGGCCTGCGCGTTGCCGTTCGCCTCGTCGAGCATCCGGTCGGCTCGAGCCTTCGCCTCGGCGAGGATCCGATCGGCTTCGGCCCGCGCATGAGCGAGCATCGCCTCGGAGTCGCGTTCGGCACCGGTGATGAGGCGATCGGACTGCTCACGCGCGTTCGACACGAGGGTGTCGCGTTCGTCGAGCACGTCCTGCGCGTCGTCGAGCTCGCCGGGCAGCGCATCGCGCAGATCGTCGAGAAGTTCCAGCACATCGCCCCGGGGAACCACACACCCCGCGGTCATCGGCACGGTGCGCGCCTCTTCGACGATCGCGACCAGCTCGTCAAGCGCTTCAAATACGCGGTACACGATTCAATCTCCGATCCGGCACAGCCGTAGGTTCGGCGGCCTTTGATATCACTGAGGCCATTGTGCCGAATGTTGCGACTGTGACGCCGGAGGGCCGCATCGGGCGTGTCGCCCCGTCAGGCCCCGGACTATCAGTGGGCGTATCCGTCAGACACTGCGCGTCTGCGACAAACGGTCGGCCAGCGCCTGGTGAATGTGCTCGGAGAGATAGGGCGTCACGTCGCCGCCGAGCTTGGCGACCTCTTTCACCAGCGAACTGGAGACGTGCGCGTACCGCGGATCCGTGAGCATGAAGTACGTCTCACACCCGGTCAGCTCCCGGTTCATCTGCGCCATGGGGATCTCGTAGGCGAAGTCGCTCTCCGAACGCAGCCCCTTGACCATCGTGTCGGCGCCCTCTGCCACCAGCAGATCCACCACCAGACCGGTCCAGCTGCGCACCTCGACGTTCTCCAGGTCGGCACAGTCCCGCTCGATGAGCGCGATGCGCTCTTCGACGGTGAACATCCCCTGCTTGTTCGGGTTCACCACGACGGCCACGACCACCCGATCGAACCGGGCAGCCGTGCGTTCGACGACGAAGCGGTGGCCGAGAGTGAACGGATCGTACGACCCGGGACAGACTGCAGCACTCATGTCTGCTGAATCTACGCGACGCCGTCTCCGGCGCCGCGGCGACGGCCGCGGTCAGCGACCGCCCAGCACGACCACCGTGTCGCCGTACTGCTTGGACGTCACTTCCTCCAGTCCGTCGGGCCAGGTGACGGCGGCGCTGCGACGGCCGCGCTCCACCACCACCCAGCCGTCGGACGCCAGAACCGGTTCGCATGCCGAGATCATTCGGTCGACCTCTTCGGAAGGCACCTCGTAAGGCGGATCGAGGAGGATCAGATCGAACGTTCCGGACGGCGCCGCCAGAAACGACTCCACCGGGCGGTTGACGATCCGGACCCGCGACGCTGCGCCGCAGACGGCGACGTTGTCCCGCAGCACCCCGGCAGCCCGGCGGTCGGACTCGACGAGCACCGCCGACGCCGCTCCCCGGGACACCGCCTCGAGTCCGAGCGCACCCGTGCCGGCATAGAGGTCGAGCACCCGGACTCCGGACAGGTCCATCCGGGAGCCGAGCATGGAGAAAAGGGCTTCGCGGACGCGGTCGGAGGTCGGCCGGGTGGTGTCGGCCGGAACGGCGAGCCGACGGCCGCGGAAGTCACCGGCGATGATTCTGGTCATATCGAGGCCCATGGTAGTGGATGGTCGCGGCCGCGAACCCGCCCGCAGTAGCGTTGTCGGCATGCGCATCCGCACGACGGCCTGGACCCCGGCAGCGCCCACGGTGGCCGATCCGGACCCGGACGGCCGTGCCGAGCAACTCGCCGAACTCATGGACGGCCGCCGCGCGGTGGCGCTGACGGGCGCCGGACTGTCGACGCCCTCCGGAATCCCCGACTACCGGAGCCCCGACTCCCCCGTGCGGCGTCCCATGACGATCGAGGCCTTCCTCTCCTCCCCAGAGAGCCGGCGCCGGTATTGGGCCCGCAACCATCTGGGATGGCGGCATATGGACGCCGCCGCGCCGAACGCCGCCCATCGGGCACTGCGCACCCTGCAGGACGCGGGAGTCCTCTCCGGGGTGATCACACAGAACGTCGACATGCTCCACATGAAGGCCGGGTCGCGCCCGGTGGTCGATCTGCACGGCTCCTACGGTCGCGTCCGCTGCCTGGGCTGCGGCGAACAGGTCTCCCGCCACCGGCTCGCCGAGGCTCTGGAGGCGGCGAACCCCGGCTACGCCGATCGGGTGGCCTCCCGAGGCGCGATCGAGGTGGCCCCCGACGCCGACGCCGCGCTCGAGGACATCGGCGACTTCGTGATGCTCGACTGCGAGAGGTGCGGCGGAGTATTGAAGCCCGACATCGTCTACTTCGGGGAGACGGTGGGCCCGGATGTGGTGGCTCAGGCGTTCTCCCTGGTCGACGACGCCGATCTGCTGCTCGTCGCCGGGTCGTCGCTGACCGTGATGTCCGGACTGAGATTCGTCCGCAGAGCGGTGGCCGCGGGCAAGCCGGTAGCGATCGTGAACCGCGGCCGAACGCGCGGCGACGACCTGGCGACCCTCAAGATCGACCACCGGTGCGAGGTCATTCTTCCCGCGGTCGCAGACCGCATCGCTGCCGCACGTTCAACGTTACTGTGACGTACACCACATTGTTTGCTTGAACTGCACAAAGGCGGGGTTCCGCGCAGGCAATATTCGATCTGCGGTGACTTTCCTATGAACGGCCGATAGCCTCGGTCACGTCATGAACCCGAATGATCCTTCACCGGAGACAGACAACGGAAACACGGTCACCTTCCGGCGACCGCGGGCCCGTGACGGAAAGAGAATATGGGAGATCGCTCGCGATTCGCGCGTGCTGGACGTTAATTCGCCCTATGCCTACGTTCTCTGGTCACAGGATTTTTCCGAGACGTCGATCGTGGCTGAATTCGACGGAGACGTCGTCGGCTTCGCTACCGGATACCGTCGACCAGCGGCACCCGACACCCTCATGGTGTGGCAGGTGGCCGTCGACGAGACGCAACGCGGGAAGCAGATCGCCAAGCGGATGGTCTGCGAGTTGTTCCGGCACTGCGCTCAAGCCGGTGTCGTCGCCATCAACACCACGATAAGCCCCGACAATCAGGCGTCCCAGCGACTGTTCGCAGGCGCTGCCCGAGCCCTCGGTTTGCAATTGACACGCGAACCGTTCTTCAGCGCGGAACTGTTCATCGACTCCCATGAGCCCGAGGACCTGTATCTGCTGACGCCGGGCTCCGCTCAATAGCGGAACCGGCAGAACTCAAACGAGGAAACTCTCGAAAATGACAATCGAAACTGCACTGGACGACCGAACTTTCACCAAGCACGAATCCGAAGTCCGCTCCTACTGCCGTGATTGGCCCGCCGTCTTCGACACTGCTCAGGGCAGTTGGCTGACAGACGTCGACGGGAATCGCTATCTTGACTTCTTCGCAGGCGCAGGCGCTCTCAATTACGGCCACAACAATCCTGTTCTGAAGGATGCGCTCGTCGACTACATCGTCCGTGACGGAATCACTCACGGACTCGACATGTCGACCCGCGCGAAGGGCGAATTCCTCGAGACCTTCGCCGCCAAGATCCTGGAGCCCCGCGGGCTGGACTACAAGGTCCAGTTCCCCGGCCCCACCGGGACCAACGCGGTCGAGGCAGCGCTCAAGCTGGCCCGCAAGGTGACCGGCCGCGAAGCGGTCATCAACTTCACCAACGCCTTCCACGGCATGACGCTCGGCTCGCTGGCGGTGACCGGCAACGCCATGAAGCGCAACGGCGCCGGCGTACCGCTGGTGCACACCACGCCGATGCCCTTCGACAACTACTTCGACGGCAGCGTCGAGGACTTCGCCTGGTTCGAGCGTGTTCTCGAGGACTCCGGCTCGGGCTTCAACCGGCCCGCCGGCGTCATCGTCGAGACCGTTCAGGGCGAGGGCGGCGTCAACGTGGCGCGTCCCGAGTGGCTGCGCGGCCTGGCCGACCTCTGCAAGCGCAAGGACATCCTGCTGATCGTCGACGACGTGCAGATGGGCTGCGGCCGCACCGGCGAGTTCTTCTCGTTCGAGGAGGCCGGCATCGTGCCGGACATCGTGACGCTGTCGAAGTCGATCGGCGGCTACGGACTGCCGCTCGCACTGACCCTGCTCCGTCCGGAGCTGGACGTCTGGGAGCCCGGCGAGCACAACGGCACGTTCCGCGGCAACAACCCCGCGTTCGTGACCGCGACCGCCGCCATCAACAAGTACTGGTCCGACGATGCGCTCTCGGTCCAGGTGAAGGCGAAGGGCATGGAGATCGCGCAGTCCTTCGAGGACCTGTGCCAGCGCCACGACGGATTGTCGCACCGGGGCCGCGGCATGGTCCAGGGCCTCGCCTTCGACAAGCCCGAGCTGGCCGGCCGGACGTGCGAGATCGCGTTCTCCAAGGGCCTGCTCGCCGAGACGTCGGGTCCTGACTCCGAGGTCGTCAAACTCCTTCCCCCGCTCACCATGAGCAGCGAGGATCTCGCCCACGGTCTGCAGATCCTGAGCGAATCGGTCGACGAGGCCTTCGCTGCCGACACCGCCCCCGAGGAGGCCGAAGCATGATCGTCCGCACCACCGAAGAGATCACCGGAACCGACCGCGAGGTGGCCGACCCGAAGGGCAACTGGGTCTCCAAGCGGATCGTGCTCGGTGGCGACGGGGTCGGATTCTCGTTCCACGAGACCACGATCGCGGCCGGCTCGATCAACGAGTTCCACTACGCGAACCACGTCGAGGCCGTCTGGCTGGTCGAGGGCAAGGGCACCCTGCTCGACCGGGAGACCGGGAAGATCTACCCGCTCCGCGCGGGCAGCATGTACCTGCTGGACGGCCACGAGCGTCACACCGTGACCGTCGACGAGCAGATGCGGATGCTGTGCGTCTTCAACCCGCCGGTGGTCGGCACCGAGGTCCACGACGAGAACGGCGTCTACCCGCTCGTCACGGTCCCCGCCGGCGAGGGCAAGCACCGAGCCGACTGACTGTTTCCGCAGCGAAAGCGCCCACCCGACCGCTGGTCGGGTGGGCGCTTTCGGTTCCGTGTCCGCCCGGTCTCGATACGCCCCTCCGCTGCGCTCCGGGCCTACTCGACAACCCTGCCGGGCCGTCCCCCACAGGCCAGTCGACAAGCCGCGCCCCCAGGCCCCAGGCCAGTCGACAAGCCGCGCCCCAGGCCAGTCGAGTCGCACGCGAACGAAGTGAGCGAGCGTATCGAGACACCACCGCCTCGACACTCCCCTCCGACGAAACCCGGAGTCAGGCCGGGACCAGGTCGTCGGCGTGGATGATCGGGCGGCGCAGATCGGCGGGGAGGTCGGAGGTCGAGCGGCCGATCATCTGTGCGACGTCGTCGGCGTCGTACGATGTGACGCCCCGGGCGCGAACCGTTCCGGCCGCGTCAACGAGCTCCACCACGTCGCCGTCGGAGTAGTCGCCGACCGTCGCGGTGACACCCGCGGCCAACAACGACCGTCGCCGACCGCAGACCGCGGCGACAGCACCGTCGTCGAGCGTCAGCGTGCCGCGCGCCTCAGCTGCGTGGCGCACCCAGAACCGTCTGGCCGACATCCGGGTCGGCCGGGCTTTGAAGACGGTGCCGACCGAGGCGTTCGACAGCGCCTCACCGGCGGCCGAGGCCGCGGCCAACAGCACCGGGACTCCCGAGTCGGCCGCCAACCGCGCCGCCGCCAGCTTCGATGCCATCCCGCCCGTTCCCAGCGCACCGCCGTTGCCTGCGATCACTCCGTCCAGATCGTCGGGTCCATCGACCTGTTCGATCAGCCGCGCCGGTTGGCCGTCGGGGCCGGGTTTGCGGGGATCGCCGTTGTACAGCCCGTCGACGTCCGACAGCAGCACGAGCGCGTCCGCGTGCACCAGGTGCGCGACGAGGGCGGCCAGCCGGTCGTTGTCGCCGAAGCGGATCTCGTTGGTGGCGACGGTGTCGTTCTCGTTGACGACGGCCACCGCATGCAGCGCGCGAAGCCGGTCGAGCGTTCGCTGCGCATTCGCGTGGTGGGACCTGTTCGACACGTCATCTGCGGTCAGCAGCACCTGGCCGACGGTACGGTCGTAACGAGCGAACGACGTCCCCCAGGCGTGCGCCAGGCGGAGTTGGCCGACGCTCGCCGCCGCCTGCTTGGTCGCGAGGTCGCGGGGCCGTTTCTTGAGGCCCAGCGGCGCGATCCCCGCGCCGACGGCCCCCGACGACACGACGATCACGTCCGATCCGGCGCGCATCCGTGCTTCGAGTGCGTCGACCAGCGCGTCGAGCCTGGCGTGGTCGATGCCGGTCACCATGTCGGTGACGGCGGACGAACCGATCTTCACGACGATGCTGCGGGCCGTCGCGAGGAACTGCCGAACATCACTCGTCATCGACGTCCGACTCCTCCTGACCGAGATCCGCTGCGCCCCAACCCAGCTCGTTCTCATCGGAGGCCTGGCGGCGCATCTTGCGCGCGAGTTTGCGCTCTGCGGCACCCACTCGGTCGTTGCGCTCCAGGCGGATGTCGGTGCCGCGGCCGGTGATCGGCACGGCCTCGCCCATCGGAGTCGTGGGCTCCCAGTCGAAGGTCATCTCGCCGATGGTCACCGGCGCGCCCGGCTTGGCACCCCGCTTCACCAGCGCGTCCTCGACGCCGAGGCGGTTCAGCCGATCCGCGAGATAGCCGACGGCCTCATCGTTCTCGAACTGCGTCTGACGCACCCACCGCTCCGGACGGGCCCCGCGCACGATGAATCCGCCCTCGACATCGGGATCGGCGACGACGGTGAACTCCGACTCGTCGACCGCCTTGGGGCGGATGACGGCGCGGCGGGCCACGGGCTCGGCGTGCTCGGCCCGGTACCGCGCCACCATCTCCGCGAGCGCGAAGGTCAGCTCCGACAGTCCCTGGTGGGCCACCGCGGAGATGCGGAACACCGGCCAGCCTCGCTCGGCGATGTCGGCTTCCACCAGATCCGCCAGCTCAGCCGCCTCGGGAATGTCGATCTTGTTCAGGATGACCACGCGCGGCCTCGTGGCGAGGTCGCCCAGCGAGTGGTCGGCGTCCAGCGCCGGCTGGTACGCCGCGAGTTCGGCCTCGAGCGCGTTGATGTCCGACACCGGGTCGCGTCCCGGTTCGAGGGTCGCGCAGTCGACGACGTGCGCCAGGACGGCGCAGCGCTCCAGGTGGCGGAGGAAGTCCAGTCCCAGTCCGCGACCCTGTGACGCTCCGGGGATCAGGCCGGGCACGTCGGCGACGGTGAAGACCTCGGCACCGGCGGTCACGACTCCCAGGTTGGGAGCCAACGTGGTGAACGGGTAGTCGGCGATCTTCGGCTTCGCTGCGGAGAGCACCGACACCAGCGACGATTTGCCCGCCGACGGGAAGCCGACGAGCCCGACGTCGGCGACCGACTTGAGCTCGAGGGTCAGTTCCCGCTCGTCCCCGGGCTCGCCGAGCAGTGCGAATCCCGGCGCCCGACGCGCCCGCGAGGCCAGCGCCGCGTTGCCCAGACCACCCCGGCCGCCCTGCGCGGCGATGAACTCGGTACCGGCACCGACCAGGTCGGCGACGATCTCGCCGTCCTCATCGATCACCACCGTCCCGTCGGGCACCTTGAGGATCAGGTCCTCACCGGCGCCGCCGTTCCGGTTGCCGCCCATGCCGGGCTTTCCGTTGGTCGCCCGCGCGTGCGGCCGGAAGTGGAAGTCGAGGAGGGTGTGCACCTGCGGGTCGACGACCAGCCGGACGTCGCCGCCCCGGCCGCCGTTGCCCCCGTCAGGGCCGCCCAGCGGCTTGAACTTCTCGCGATGCACGGACGTGCAGCCGTGGCCGCCGTTGCCCGCCACGACCTCGATCTTCACGCGGTCGACGAAGCGTGACATGTTCCAGCCTTCCTCGAATGGGTCCAGATAAGCCGACAGGGCGGGTCAGGGTGTCTAGAGACCCTGCCCGCCCTGTCGAAAAGAGCTATGAGTTCGGATGCCAGGTCAGACTGCGACCGGCTCCGGGACGATGTTCACCGTCTTGCGACCGCGCTTCACGTCGAACTTGACCGCACCGGCCGCGAGAGCGAACAGCGTGTCGTCCTTACCGCGGCCGACACCCACACCCGGGTGGAACTTGGTGCCGCGCTGGCGGACCAGGATCTCGCCGGCGCTGACGACCTGGCCGCCGAAACGCTTCACACCGAGTCGCTGAGCATTCGAATCGCGACCGTTGCGCGAGCTCGATGCACCCTTCTTATGTGCCATCTGGCTGTCCTCCTGAAATGCTGAAGAGCGAGTTCTACTTGATACCGGTGACCTTGAGGACCGTCAGCTGCTGACGGTGACCCTGGCGCTTGTGGTAGCCGGTCTTGTTCTTGAACTTGTGGATCCGGATCTTCGGGCCCTTGGTGTGCTCGACGACCTCACCGGTGACCGAGACAGCGGCGAGCTTGTCGGCGTCGGTGGTCAGATTCGCACCATCGACGACCAGCGCAACCGGCAGCTGCACAGTGCTGCCAGGCTCTCCGTCGATCTTCTCGACCTTCACAATGTCGCCCTCGGCGACCTTGTACTGCTTACCGCCGGTCTTGACGATCGCGTACGTTGCCATTCCCGCTGTCCTCTTAACTCGTCTCATCGGGCCGGAGTGCGCAGGCCGATCCTGCGTGTCCGACATAATCTGGTGTGTGCGGTCCGCGGCCTCAAGGCCCTCGAACCTCTCCCGCCGATGCGCGCAACTGTCTACGCGCCTGCGGGAGGCGACCTGTCAAGGCTACGGTACCGGGCCTGTTCAGGTCAAACTCTCGGCGCGCGGGCCGCGCGCCGAGAGGAAGGTCACTGCTGCGTGGGCGGCGGGCCCGCGGCGCGGCGACCACTGCGCCGCCGGGGCGAGCGAGTGACCGCGACCACCGGCTCGGCGGACTGTTCGGCCACCGTCGTCACCGGCTCATGCTCTGCGACCTCGTCCACCGACTCGACCGCCGTCGTCGGTGCGGCCGCACGGCGTACCGCGCGACGACGTCGACGCGTCACCACCGCCACCGGCGGCTCCGGTGTCTGCGTCATCGTCTCGACGACGACCTCCGCGGCGATTTCGCTCACTGCACCGTCTGTGGCAGCGACCTCGGCCACGGCCACCTCCGCGATTTCGACCTCGGCATTCTCGACCTCGGGCGCCTTCACCTCGGGCACTGAGGTATCGGCGGCCGGCTCGGCCGCCGCGTCGTGCTCGTCGTGATCGTCCGGATGCGCCATGGCGCGGAACAGCGGATGCTCGGCGGCCGGCTTGTGCGGTGCGGGCTTGGCCGGCGCCGCCGCCTCCTGCTGCGGCTGCTGGTCTCCCCCGCGCCGACGCGAGCGGCGCGACTTGCGCGAACCTCCGTCGCCGCCGTTGCGGCTTCCGTCCTCAGCCGGGCGTACCTCCACCGGATTGGCGTGCACGATCACCCCGCGACCCGAGCACGCGGTGCAGGTGGTCGAGAACGCCTCGAGGAGTCCGGTGCCGAGCCGCTTGCGGGTCATCTGCACCAGTCCCAGCGAGGTGACCTCGGAGACCTGGTGCCGGGTCCGGTCCCGAGCCAGAGTCTCGGTGAGCCGTCGCAGAACGAGGTCGCGGTTCGATTCGAGAACCATGTCGATGAAGTCGACGATGATCATGCCGCCGATGTCGCGCAAGCGCATCTGCCGCACGATCTCCTCGGCGGCTTCGAGATTGTTGCGAGTGACGGTCTCCTCGAGGTTGCCGCCGGACCCGGTGAACTTGCCGGTGTTCACGTCGACCACCGTCATCGCCTCGGTGTGCTCGATGATCAGCGTGCCGCCGGACGGCAGCCACACCTTGCGGTCGAGCGCCTTGGCCAGTTGCTCGTCGATGCGGTGCACGGTGAACGAGTCGGGCGCGTCGGCATGCGCCTTGGTGAAGCGTTCGAGCCGCTCGGCGAGGTCCGGGGCGACATCGTTGACGTACCCCGACACCTGCGACCACGCGCGTTCGCCCTCGACGACCAGCTTGCGGAAGTCTTCGTTGAACAGGTCACGGACCACTCGAACCAGCAGATCCGGCTCTTCGTACAGCGCCTTCGGAGTGCCCGGCGCCTTCGACCGGTGATCGTCGGCCGCCGCCTCGATGCTCTTCCACTGTGCTTCGAGGCGCTCGATGTCCGCACCGAGTTCCTCGGCGCTGACGCCCTCGGACGCGGTCCGGATGATGACGCCGGCCTCGTCCGGAACGAGCTTGGCCAGGATCTGCTTGAGACGCTTGCGCTCGGTGTCGGGGAGCTTGCGGCTGATACCCGTCGACGTCCCGCCCGGCACGTACACCAGGTACCGGCCGGCGAGGGAGATCTGCGTCGTCAGCCGTGCGCCCTTGTGCCCGATCGGGTCCTTGCTGACCTGGACCAGAACGTGGTCGCCCGGCTTGAGCGCCTGTTCGATCTTGCGCGAGCCGCCGTCGAGGCCGGCGGCCTCCCAGTTGACCTCGCCGGCGTAGAGGACGCCGTTGCGTCCGCGGCCGATGTCGACGAAGGCGGCTTCCATGCCCGGAAGCACGTTCTGCACGCGCCCCAGGTAGATGTTGCCGACCATCGACTGCGAGGTCTCGGTGGTGACGAAGTGCTCCACCAGCACGCCGTCCTCCAGGACGGCGATCTGCGTGTAGTCCTCCACCGGCGCCGCATGCTGATCGTGGCCGTCGCCCGCACCGGAGGCGGCGCGCTCACGCACCACCATCACGCGCTCCACCGATTCCCGGCGCGCCAGGAACTCCGACTCGGTCAGGATCGGCGGACGACGCCGCCCGGCGTCACGACCGTCTCGCCTGCGCTGCCGCTTCGCCTCCAGCCGCGTGGAACCCGAGATGCCCTGCACCTCGTCACGCACCTTCTTGGCGCGCGGCTCACGCTCGTGGACCACGGTGTTGGGCGGATCGTCCGCCGAGACCGTCTCATCCGAGTCGGACCCGCCACGGCGGCGGCGCCGGCGGCGACGCCGCTTGCTCGACGGGACCGCTGCCTCGGAGTCCGCCTCGGTCTCTTCGTCCGACTCCGATCCGGTCGCATCGGCCTGTGTCTGGTCCGCATCGGCCGTGTCGTCGTCCGGCCCGTTCTTCTCGGGACCGCTCGTCTCGGCGGTGTTCTGGTCCGACTCCACGCCGTCCTGAGCGTCGTCCGACTCACTGTCGGATCCCTCGGGGCCCTGATCGCCGCGTCCGCGACCGCGCCCGCGACGCCCGCGCCTGCGCCTGCGGGACCGGCTCTCGCTCTCGCCGGACGTCTGTTCGTCATCCTCCCCGCCGGCTGCCGGAACCTCCGACTCGGGCTCGACGGGCGCTGTGGCGGTCTCCGGAGCGGCCGGCGTCTCGTCACCGGTGCCTGCCTCGTCGACCTCGGACTTCTTGGGCTTCTTCGCCGACGCCTTCTTCTTGCCCGGCTTCTTGTCGGCCTGCTTCTCGGACCCATCCGATTCCGGGATGTCCGTGGTCTCGGCCTTCTTGCTCTCGGCCTTCTTGCCCTCGGCCTTCTTACCGTCAGCTTTCTTGCCGTCTGACTTCTTGCTGTCGGCTTTCTTGCCGTCCGACTTCTTGCCGCCGGCCTTCTTGGCTTCGGTGTTCTTGGCTTCGGCCGTCTTCTCACCGGCCGGAGCGGTCTCATCGGCGTCCGCCGCCAGGAACAGCGGCGCGGTCGCCTCGGCCTTCGCCGTCGACACCGGCTGCGGCGTCTCGACCGCCGAGAACAGCGACGGCGCCCCCGGCTCTCCGGCCTCATCTGCCGCATCCTCGACGGCACCACTGATACGGAGCTCGACGGCTTCGGCGTCGGCTCGAGAGATCGACGACTGCGCGGTGCGCGCCGTCACCCCCATCTCCTGCAGGTGCGCGAGCACCTGCTTGCTGGTCAGTCCGAGCGTGCGGGCGAGCGCATGCACGCGGAGTCGAAGGGGGAATTTTTCCGCTGGCTGATCTGCCGAAGTGGCATCAGCCGACGACCCGTTATCTGTCACGTGGTCTCCTCAAGACCCCCGGGCGCGTCGCACAGATGAACTCGCCAACGCGGCCACGCGAGGGCCTTTCCAATGTGTGCCGGCCTCTACGGCCGGGTGTTATGTGGTCTTCGCGTCGTCAAGACGCCTTGCGTGACGCAGGCCTGGGACCGAAGCCGGACCCCAGGCTGGGGTCGGACGGAACCGGGTACTCAAAACGGCTGTGCGTCGATCGTCGGTGCCAAAGCGTGACTCCGACGACTAGGCAAGTATCCCACATCACGGGCCGTAACCCGCACACGAGTGACGAAAAGGCTCCCGCGCGCCGTGTCGGCGTCGTCGAATCAGGAGTTCAGAGAGGGGAACCAGAGAGCGATCTCACGCGCCGCGGATTCGGGCGAATCCGATCCGTGCACGATGTTGAACTGCGTTTCCAGCGCGAAGTCACCCCGGATGGTGCCCGGCGTGGCCTTCTCGACGGGATCGGTGCCGCCGGCGAGCTGGCGGAATGCGGAGATGGCCCGCGGACCTTCGACGACGGCCGCGACGACCGGACCCGAGGTGATGAACTCGAGCAGCGAGCCGTAGAACGGCCGCTCGGCGTGCTCGGCGTAGTGCTCGCTCGCGACCTCGACGGTCACGTCACGCAGTTCCAGGGCAGCCAGGCGCAGTCCCTTGCGCTCGATGCGGGCGATCACTTCGCCGACCAGTCCGCGCTGGACGCCGTCGGGCTTGATGAGGACGAGAGTCTGTTCAGTCACGCAGGACACTGTAGCGATGCACGACACCGCCCGCACCGTCCCACCCCGCGGGCGGGTTCACCGTGCCTGACTCACCGCGCCCGAGTCACTTCGGGCAGTACTGCTTCTCGACGGCGAAGAACCCGTAGTTGAACACCCCGCCCGCCTGGCCGGGACCGTCGACGATGATCTGCAGGCACGCGCCCGGCGTGTCGACGGCCGCATCGAGCTCCTGCTTGAGCGTCTTGGCCATCTGCCGGTTGGCGCTGGAGTACGCGGGCGGCGCGGGCAGGTTGGCGATCACCTGGTCGACGCCGCGGTCGGCGAGCCACAGGGTCGAGGACCGCGTCGCGAGATAGCCGAGCGCCCCCTCGCGCACCGGCATCGGAATGCTCGCTTCCGGTGTCTGCGACGGCTGCGACGGCTGCGACGAAGGCTCCGCGCTCGCGATCGGCGCCGCCAGCACCGTCGCCGCAGCGACGGCCCCGACTACGATCCCCACCCGGCCTGCGCGACTCGTCACCCTGTAGGTCCTCCCCATCCACTGCCTCCATCGATTCGATTGCTGCCGTGTCGTACGACACAGTGGTGAGTGAGTGTAACCGACGGTCGCAGAAATCGACGATTCCGCGGGAGCCGAGCGCGTCCGGGCCGATCAGATCGGGTGCTGGCCCGGCAGCCGCCCCTGCTCGATCCGCTTCTCGACGTCGCGCTTGATGTACGCGATGTAGATCCACACGATCAGGAAGATGACGCCGACGATCGCGATGGACCAGTGGAAGAATCCTCCCGCGATCACGAACACCTGCATCACCAGGTTGACCTCCAGCGCGCGGGGCCTGCCCTGACGGCCGGACAACAGCAGCAGGATCAGCGTCACGATGCCGAGGTAGAGTCCGGACGCCCAGGTGACGCCGCCGGCCAGCTTCGCCACCACCGGGAACGCGAGCGCGACCACGATCACCTCGAGGATCAACGTCCCCGCCATGACCCCTCGGAAGCCCTTCCACGGGTCGGCGGCGGGCGGGGTGAACTGCGCGGCGTTCTCCGGAATCGATTTCTCGGTCATGACGGCTCCTTGCCGAAGAGTGTACGGCCCGCGCCCGCGGTGACGACGGATCCGGTGATGATCACACCGGCTCCGGAGACCGCTCCCCCCTCGCCCTCCTCGGCGAGCGAGACGGCGGCCTCGACCGCGTCCGGAAGGAACGGTTCCACCACCACGCGTTCGGCTCCGAACACGTCGTTCGCGATGTCGGCGAGCGCGTCGGTGTCGAGCGCTCGGGGCGAGCCGTTGTTGGTCAGGACGACGACGTCGAGCACCGGCTCGAGTTCGGTGAGCACACCGCGCGCGTCCTTGTCGCCGAGGACGCCGATCACCCCGACGAGCCTGCGGAAGTCGAACTCCGAGACCAGCGCTCGGGCGAGCGCGCGGGCGCCGTGCGGATTGTGCGCGGCGTCGACGAAGACGCTCGGGGCGCTGCGCACCCGCTCGAGACGGCCGGGACTGGCGACATCGGCGAAACCGGCTCGCACCGAGTCGACGTCGAGCCTGCGGTCGGCGCCCGCACCGAAGAAGGCCTCGACCGCGGCGAGTGCGAGTGCCGCGTTCTGCGCCTGATGCGCACCGTGCAGGGGCAGGAAGATCTCGTCGTAGACGCCGCCGAGACCGCGGATCGTGAGCAGTTGTCCGCCGACGGCGGTGGTGGCCTCGAGGACGGTGAACTCCGAGTCCTGCCGGGCGACGATGGTGCCTGCCTCCACCGAGGCCCGCAGCAGCACATCGGTCACCTCGGGCTGCTGAGGTGCGATCACCGTGACCGGATCCATCGGGATCACCGCGTCCGACGGCCCCGGCTTGATGATCCCGGCCTTCTCGCCCGCGATGGCGGCCAGGGTATCGCCCAGATAGTCGGCGTGGTCCATTGCGATCGGGGTGATCACCGCGACCTGCGAGTCGATCACATTGGTGGCGTCCCAGCGCCCGCCCATACCGGTCTCGACGACGGCCACCTCGATCGGGGCCTCCGCGAAGGCCGCGTACGCGATGGCGGTCAGCACCTCGAACTTGCTCATCCGAGGTCCGCCGCCGGCCGTCGACGAGTCGTCGACCATCGTCACGTACGGCTCGATGTCGCGATAGGTGTCGATGTAGGTGCGCGCCGGTATCGGCGCGCCGTCGATGGCGATCCGTTCGGTCACCGACTGCAGATGCGGGCTGGTGATCCGGCCCGTACGCCGATGGAAGGCGCGGAGCAGCGAATCGATCATCCGGGTCACCGAGGTCTTGCCGTTGGTTCCCGCCACGTGGATCGAGGGGTACGCGTGCTGCGGGTTGCCCAGCAGTTCCATCAGCGCGTTGATCCGGGTCAGAGACGGCTCGATCCGGGTCTCGGGCCAACGCGTGTCGAGTTCGGCTTCGAGCGCGTGGAGTTCGGCGAGATCGTCGGCGGAATCGCGTGAGCGCGTCACCGGCCGGCCAGCCCCTCGAGTTTGGCCTTCAGCCGCGCCACCTCGGCCTCGGCGAGATCCCGGCGCGTCTTGATCTTCTCGACGACCGCGTCGGGCGCCTTCGACAGGAACTGCTCGTTGCCGAGTTTGGCGGACGTGCCCGCGAGCTCCTTCTCCGCGGCGGCCAGATCCTTGGCGGCGCGCTTGCGCTCGGCTTCGACGTCGACCGTCCCGGAGGTGTCGATCGCGACGGTCGCGGTGCCGGTGGAGAGGCGGACCTCCACGGTCGCGGTGGCCGCGAAGCCGTCGCCCGCGCCCTCGAGCCGGGCCAGCGAATCGAGTTGCGGGCGCAGTTCGGCCAGCCCCGCGGCGTCGAGTCCGTCGACGGTCGCGGCGACCCGCTGCCCCGGCTTGAGACCCTGGTCGCTGCGGAACCGACGGACCTCCGTGATCAGCTTCTGCAGGTCCTCCACGCGGCGGGCGGCGTCGACGTCGGCGGGCGCGCCCGACGGCGTCGGCCACTGCGCCACGACCACCGACTCCGACCCGGTGAGCGTCTTCCACAGCACCTCGGTCACGAACGGCATCACCGGATGCAGCGCCCGCAGCAACTTGTCGAGAACGGTGCCCAGGACCAGCGCGGTCCGCTCGGCCCGCTCACCGCCCTCGGCCACCTGGACCTTCGACAGCTCGAGGTACCAGTCGCAGACCTCGTCCCACGCGAAGTGGTAGAGCGCCTCGCACGCCTTCGAGAACTCGTAGCTCTCGAAGCCCTCGTCGACCTCCGCGAGCACCTCGTCGAGCCGGGACAGGATCCAGCGGTCGGCGACCGTCAGCTGTTCGCCGGCGGGGAGTTCGCCCACGCGCGCACCGTTCATCAGGGCGAACTTGGTGGCGTTGAACAGTTTGGTGGCGAAGTTGCGCGAGCTCTGCGCGTGGGACTCGCCCACCGAGATGTCGCTGCCCGGATTGGCGCCGCGTGCGAGCGTGAAGCGCAGTGCGTCGGCGCCGAATCGGTCGACCCAGTCGAGCGGGTCGATGCCGTTGCCCTTCGACTTGCTCATCTTGCGCCCGTGCTCGTCACGGACCAGACCGTGCAGGAAGACGTCGTGGAACGGCACCCGTGCGTCTCGGCCGGAGAACCCGCTCGCGTCGAGCTTGCCGACGTAGGTGCCGAACATCATCATCCGGGCCACCCAGAAGAACAGGATGTCGTAACCGGTCACCAGCACCGAGGTGGGATAGAACTTGTCCAGCTCGGCGGTCTTGTCCGGCCATCCCATGGTGGAGAAGGGCCACAGTCCCGACGAGAACCAGGTGTCGAGGACGTCCGGGTCCTGCTCCCAGCCCTCGGGCACGGTGTCGTCCGGACCGAAGCACTCCACCTCGCCGTTCGGGCCGTACCAGATCGGGATCCGATGCCCCCACCACAGCTGCCGGGAGATGGTCCAGTCGTGCATGTCGTCGACCCATGCGAACCAGCGCGGTTCCTGGCTCGCCGGATGGATTACCGTCTCCGAATCGCGGACGGCGTCGCCCGCGGCCTTGGCGAGGGCTTCGACGCTGACCCACCACTGCATCGACAGCCGCGGCTCGATCGGCTCGCCCGCGCGCTCGGAGTGCCCGACGCTGTGCAGGTACGGCCGCACCTCCTTGACGATGCGCCCCTGTTCGGCCAGGGCCTCGCGAACCGCGACCCTGGCCTCGAAGCGGTCGAGTCCGTCGAACCGCGTCCCGGTCCCCTCGATCCTGGCGGTCTCGTCCATGATCGTGATCATCGGGAGATGGTGCCGCTGCCCGATGGCGAAGTCGTTCGGGTCGTGGGCCGGCGTGATCTTGACCGCGCCGGATCCGAACTCCGGGTCGACGTAGTCGTCGGCGATGACCGGGATCTTCCGATCCAGGAACGGGTGATCGAGCTCGACGCCGATCAGATCGCGGTAGCGCTCGTCGTCGGGATGGACCGCGATGGCGGTGTCGCCGAGCATCGTCTCCATGCGGGTGGTCGCGACGACGATGTGCGGCTCGGCGTCGTCGAGCGATCCGTACCGGAACGAGACGAGCTCTCCCTCGACGTCCTCGTACTTGACCTCGATGTCGGAGATGGCGGTCTGCTGGGCGGGCGACCAGTTCACGAGGCGCTCGGCCCGGTAGATCAGCCCGTCGTCGTACATCCGCTTGAAGATCGTCTGGACCGCGCGGGAGAGCCCCTCGTCCATGGTGAAGCGGTCGCGGCTCCAGTCGACGCCGTCGCCGAGCCTGCGCATCTGGCCGGCGATGGTGCCGCCGGACTCGGCCTTCCACTGCCACACGCGCTCGATGAAGGCTTCACGGCCGAGTTCCTCGCGGCTGGTGCCCTCCGCCGCGAGCTGCTTCTCGACGATCGTCTGCGTCGCGATTCCCGCGTGATCCATGCCCGGCAGCCACAGCACCTCGTAGCCCTGCATGCGCTTGCGGCGCGTCAGCGTGTCCATCAGGGTGTGATCGAGAGCGTGGCCCATGTGGAGCGAGCCGGTCACGTTCGGCGGCGGCAGGACGATCGAGTAGCCCGGCTTGGCACTCGAGGCGTCGGCCGTGAAGTACCCGGCGTCCACCCAGCCCTGGTAGAGGTCTGCCTCTACCGCACTCGGGTCCCAGCTCTTCGGCAGGGCTTCGGCGGTGGTCTCTGGGTCACGGGATTGCGCACTGGTCACCTGGGTGATTCTAGAGAACACCGCGCACCGCCGTCGCCGCCATGTCGCCGTAAGCGGCCTGGGTCACTCCCCGAGCCCCGGTCCCGGTGTCAGCCGAGGTCGTCGAGTCGCGCCGCGAGCGCTGCGAGCGCGGGCACCGCGACCCTGATCGCCGCGCGCTGGTCGCCGTCCAGCCCGGCCAGCGCCTCCGAGATCCGCCGCTCGTTCGCCCGCGTCCACTCGTCCAGCCGGGTGCGCCCGACCTCGGTGAGCCGTACCTGGACAGCGCGGCGGTCGTCAGGGACCGGTTCTCGGACGATCAGCCCGTTCTTCACCATCTGATTCACCAGAGTGCTGACCGTGTTGGTCGCCATCCGGTGTTTGCGGGCCAGCTCGCCGATCCGCAGTCCCGGCTCCCGCGCGAGGCGCTGCAGGAACTCGACCTGCGCCATCGGCAGCGACTCCCACGCGAAGTCCTCGCGCACGCTCGACCGCAGCGACCGGCGCAGCTGCGTGATCACAGCGGTCAACTCCCACGCGCCGTCGTCTTCTGTGACCCGGTCCACACCGGGCTCGGTTTCAGTCATGTTAATCTACTTCTGTCTGCTACAGAACTATTTACGTCGACGCTGTTCATGTCGACACGCCTCCGCGCCGGTACCCCGGCACCGGCCACGACGATTGAGATCAATGAGCAATACCCTCCCGCAACGCCGACCCGCCGCCGTCTACTCCGTCGGTGAGGAGCCGGACGTCCGCTTCTCCCTCGCGAACGAACGCACGGCACTGGCCTGGGTCCGCACCGCTCTCGCCCTGATCGCCGGCGGTATCACGCTGACGACCGTCGCCGGCCTGACCTCGTCTCCGATGGTCGTCCACCTGCTGTCTCTGGTGGCATGCGTCGCCGGCGGCGCGCTCGCTATCGTCGCACTGCTCTCGTGGCGGCGCAACGAGCGGGCCCTGCGACTCGGCCTGCCCTTGCCGCCTCCGCTGCCGCTGCCCTGGCTCGTCATGGGCATCGCGGTCGTCGCCGCTGGGCTCGTCGGCTTCGGCGTCGTGTCGATTCTGCGTCTCTCGTGAGCATCGACCCGGGCCTCCAACCGCAGCGCACCGCATTGGCCTGGCAGCGGACCGGCCTCTCCGTCCTGCTCGCCTGCGCGGCCGCCGGCTTCGCCGCCCTGCGTCACGGATTCCCGGCGGCGGCCCTCTGCACGTTCGTCGCCGGTGTCGTCCTGTGCCACGTCGCCGTCCGGCACTTTCCGAAGGGGCCTGACCGTGTCGCCGGGACCGGTTCGGTCTGGCCGACGATGGTCGCGACCGTTGGCGTGGTGGTCGTCATCGCGCTAGCGGGTACCGCACTCGCCATAGCCGATATGGTCTTCGGCTGACCGGCCCTCACGATGCGCGCGAACTGCGCAATCGATGCAGGTCCTCGGGTGCGTCGACGTTGGTGAGCCAGTCCGGGTCCGAGACCCCGATGCGGCGTGTGACGAGCGCATCGAGGGCCGCACCCATCCGGAGCTCGCCCTTCTCCACGAGGTCGGCGAGTTGCTGCGCGGAGCGAGTGCGGTAGACGCCGGCCATCGGGTGATCGCGCCCGCCCTCGTGCGCGACGACGACGTCGGTCGATTCGGTCAGCCCGTCCAGGAGTTCGTCGATCAGCCCGGTGTCCACGAGCGGCATGTCGGTGGCGCAGACGAAGGCCGCCTCGGCACCGGCGTCCGCCGCCGCCTGCAACGCCGCCACCAGTCCACCGAGGGGACCGCTGCCCGCCTTCTCCGTGGTGACCCAGTCGAGGTCCGTCTCGTCGCTCAGCTCGAGGTACGCCTGCGATGTCCGCGGCGCCGCGACCAGCACCGGTTCGCACCGGGCGCTGATCGCCCATGCGATCCGGCTGAGCATCGGCGCGCCGTCCCACTCCATCGCCGCCTTGTCCTGCCCCATGCGGCGGGAACGCCCGCCCGCGAGGATGATTCCGGCCAGTCTGTCTTCGCCCGTGCGCGTCATCTGCCCAGTGTCCCAAAGACTCCGCGGAACCGGGTCCGTCTTGGTTCAAACGGTCGGCCGCGGGCTGCATCGCACGGGAGCCGGGCCGCGCACGACGACGGCCGGCGTCCCCGTCTCGACGGGAACACCGGCCGTGTCGTGATTCTCGGTCAGGCCGACTTCTCGCGCGGCCCCTCGTCTTCGCTGCGCGGCACGATGGTCGGCAGCACGTTGTCGCGCACCGTCTCCCCCGTGACGACCACCTTGGCCACATCGTCGCGGCTCGGAATGTCGTACATCACCGGCAGCAGTACCTCTTCCATGATGGCCCGCAGACCACGCGCTCCGGTTCCCCGGTGGATCGCCTGGTCGGCCACTGCTTCGAGCGCGTCCTGACTGAACTCGAGTTCGACGTTGTCCATCTCGAACAGGCGCACGTACTGCTTGACGAGCGCGTTCTTGGGCTCCGACAGAATCGAGACCAGCGCCTCCTTGTCGAGGTTCGCGACCGATGCGACCACCGGCAGGCGCCCGATGAACTCGGGGATCAGACCGAACTTGATCAGATCCTCGGGCATCACCTCGGCGAAGTGGTCGGTCGTGTCGACCTTGTCCTTACTCGGGACGTCGTTGCCGAAGCCGATGCTGCGCTTGCCGATCCGCTCGTCGACCACCTTCTCGAGGCCGGCGAACGCACCCGCGACGATGAAGAGCACATTGGTCGTGTCGATCTGGATGAACTCCTGATGGGGATGCTTGCGGCCGCCCTGCGGCGGCACGCTGGCCTGCGTTCCCTCCAGGATCTTCAGCAGCGCCTGCTGCACGCCCTCGCCCGACACGTCGCGGGTGATCGACGGGTTCTCGCTCTTGCGGGCGATCTTGTCGACCTCGTCGATGTAGATGATGCCGGTCTCGGCCCGCTTGACGTCGTAGTCGGCGGCCTGGATCAGCTTCAGGAGGATGTTCTCGACGTCCTCGCCCACGTAGCCGGCCTCGGTCAGTGCGGTGGCGTCCGCGATCGCGAACGGGACGTTGAGCATCTTCGCGAGGGTCTGCGCCAGGTACGTCTTGCCGCAGCCCGTGGGGCCGAGCATGAGGATGTTCGACTTCGCCAGTTCCACGGGCTCCACCGCGGACGAGCGCTTGTCGCCGGACTTCTTCTCACCCGCCTGGATGCGCTTGTAGTGGTTGTAGACGGCCACCGCGAGGGTGCGCTTGGCCGAATCCTGGCCCACCACATAGTTGTCCAGGAAGTCCCGGATCTCCGCGGGCTTGGGCAACTCGTCGAGCTTCACATCGCTGGTCTCGGCGAGTTCCTCCTCGATGATCTCGTTGCAGAGGTCGATGCACTCGTCACAGATGTACACCCCCGGACCTGCGATGAGCTTCTTGACCTGTTTCTGGCTCTTGCCGCAGAAAGAGCACTTCAGGAGGTCACCACCGTCTCCCATTCGCGCCACTACGCCCCACCTACTTCCCTATCTGCGGACAACCTCGACGGTACCCGCGCACGATGCCTTCGACGAGCCGAAATGCGGCAGTCGCTGAGATTCGACGTTCGCTCAGCTCCGCGCCGACTTCTTGCGGTAGTCGAACACCTCGTCGACGATTCCGTACTCCTTGGCCTGGTCGGCCGTGAGGATGTTGTCGCGGTCGGTGTCCTTGCGGATCTTCTCCGGGTCCTGGCCGGTGTGCGAGGCGAGGATCTCGTCCAGCCGCCTGCGGATGCGCTCGATCTCCGCCGCCTGGATCTCCAGATCCGACACCTGGCCCTGGTAGGCACCGCCGGTGCGCGGCTGATGGATCAGCACCGTCGCGTTCGGCAGCGCCGCACGCTTGCCCGGCGTGCCGCCGGCCAGCAGGATCGCCGCGGCCGAGGCCGCCTCGCCGAGGCAGACGGTCATCACGTCGCAGTGCACGTACTGCATGGTGTCGTAGATGGCGAGCATGTCGGGCACGCTGCCGCCGGGCGAGTTGATGTACATGGTGATGTCGCGGTCGGGGTCCTGGCTCTCCAGGACCAGCAGCTGGGCCATCACGTCGTTGGCGACCGTCTGATCGATGGGCGTTCCCACGAAGACGATCCGCTCTTCGAACAGCTTGGCGTACGGGTCGTACTGGCGCTGGCCGTTGGGGGTGTTCTCGATGAACGACGGCAGGATGTACCGAGCCTCGATGCTCTTGAGCGCCAGGGCCGCATCCGGGATGCCCGCGCGGACGTCGGCGGGAAGCAGGTTAGTCATGTTCTCTCCGTAACCGGTGAAGTGAGGTGAACGTGGGTGGCGACGGGATCAGGCGACCGCGCCCGCGCTGGTCACGACGTGGTCGACGAAGCCGTAGGCCTTGGCCTCCTCGGCGGTGAACCAGTTGTCGCGGTCGGCGTCCGCCTCGATCTTCTCCAGCGGCTGGCCGGTGAACTCGGCGTTGAGCCGGTTCATCTCACGCTTGGTGGCGGCGAACTGCTCGGCCTGGATGGCGATGTCCGCGGCCGTGCCACCGATGCCCGCCGACGGCTGGTGCATCATGATCCGCGCGTGCGGCAGCGCGTGACGCTTGCCCTTGGCGCCGGCGGCCAGGAGGAACTGTCCCATCGAGGCGGCCATGCCCATCGCGTACGTGGCGACATCGCATGACGCGAGCTGCATCGTGTCGAAGATGGCCATCCCCGCGGTCACGCTGCCGCCCGGCGAGTTGATGTAGAGGTTGATGTCCTTGGTCGGATCCTCGGCCGCGAGCAGCAGGATCTGCGCGCAGAGGCGGTTCGCGATGTCGTCGTCGACCTGGGTGCCCAGGAAGATGATGCGCTCGCGAAGCAGACGCTCGAAGACCGAGTCGGTCAGGTTCAGGCCGACTGCGCCCGAGCTCATCGAGGGCGTGTACAGATTGCTCACTGAGATGTCCCATCTGTCTAACGGTGCGGATCTCCCCGGAAGGTCTCGTCGACCGAGTCCATCGGACGCATCGCGCCCGTCCTTCGGAGAAGCTGTCACCGAGATTAATCAATTCCACCCCCGGGGTTGTTCCTCCGACACCCCTTATTCGCTTACAGCGGAACGGTTCGGCGGATGTTCGATCCCCGGTCGAAGGCCCTCTGACAGCGCGACAGCCGGGACGATCACTCGTCCCGGCTGTCGCCGTGGTGTCGGAGGCCGGCGGTCAGGCGTCCTCGGCCTCGTCGGTCTCGGCCTCATCGCTCTCGGTGTCGTCCGCCGATCCGAAGAAGGCCTTGGTGTCGATGGTCTCGCCGTTGGTGTCGGTGACCTTGACCTCGCCGATGACCTCGGCGAGCGCCTTGTTGCGGCGCACGTCGGCGTACAGCGCGCCGATCTGGTTGGCGTTCTGCAGCTGCTGGATGAACTCCTGCGGCGCGATGCCGTAGCGCTGCGACTGCATCAGGATCTGCTGGGTCAGCTCGTCCTGAGCGACCTCCACCTCCGTCGCGTCGGCGATGGCGTCGAGCAGCAGCTGAGTGCGCACCGACTTCTCCGCGTCGGCCTTGCTCTCGGCGTCCCACTCCTCGCGGGTCTTGCCCTGCGCTTCGAGGAAGCGGTCGACCTGTGCGTCGTCGTGTCCGAGGGCGTGGACCAGCTGGTGCTGAACGGCCTCCACCTCGTCGGCGACGACGGACTCGGGCAGCGGGAAGTCGACGGTGTCGAGCAGCTGCTCCAGGACGGCGTCACGGATGGCGCCCGCCTGCTCGTACTTCTTCGAGTCGGCGACCCGATCGCGAACGCTGTCGCGCAGTTCGTCGACGGTGTCGAACTCCGAGGCCATCTGAGCGAACTCATCGTCCAGCTCCGGCAGTTCACGGACCTTCACCGAGTTCACCTTGGCCGTGATCTCGGCGTCCTCGCCGGCATGGTCACCGGCGACCAGCTTGGAGGTGAAGGTGGCCGAGTCGCCGGCCTTGACGCCCTCGAGCGCCTCGTCCAGGCCCTCGATCAGGGTGTCGCTGCCGACCTCGTGCGAGAGCCCCTCGGTGGAGGCGTCTTCGACGGTCTCACCGCCGACGGTCGCCGACAGGTCCAGTGACACGAAGTCGCCGCCGGTGACGCCGCGGTCGACTCCGACGAGGGTGCCGAACCGGCCCCGCAGGTTGTCGAGCTCCTCTTCCACGTCGGCGTCGGCGATCTCGATCGGGTCGACCTCGACGGCGATGGACGAGAACTCCGGCAGTTCGATCTCCGGGCGGACGTCGACCTCGGCGGTGAACTTCACCGGCTCGCCGTAGACGAGCTCGGCCAGATCGATCTCGGGCTGACTGATGGCCTTGATCTCGGCCTCGGTGACGGCCTGCGAGTACTTCGCCGGAACGGCGTCGTTCACGACCTGCTCCAGGATCGCCTGCCGGCCGACACGCGCCTCGATCAGCTTGGCCGGAGCCTTGCCCGGGCGGAAGCCGGGGATGCGGATCTGCTGGGCGAGCGACTTGTACGCGCGGTCGAAGTCACCGGAGAGTTCCTCGAACGGAACCTCGACATTCAGCTTGACTCGGGTCGGGCTCAGCTGCTCGACGGTGCTCTTCACGGTGTTGGTACTCCTTGTCGGTTCGTGCTGGCAGTTCGTACTGTCGGGCCGTTCTCCGGCGGTGCCGTCGGGCCTGCGACATCTTCGTCGGGATGACAGGATTTGAACCTGCGACCCTCCGCTCCCAAAGCGGATGCGCTACCAAGCTGCGCCACATCCCGTCGGGCCACGCCGAACACCGGCGGGACCAAAGGAACATAGTACGGGCCGAAGCGCCGCCACGACGAACCCGCCTCCCGTTTTGTGAATCGGCGCGAGGCTCGGTAGAGTTCTGCAAGCGCGCAGCGCGGCCGGGACTCCCGGCACGTCAGCCGCACGCGGGTGTAGCTCAATGGTAGAGCCCTAGTCTTCCAAACTAGCTACGCGGGTTCGATTCCCGTCACCCGCTCCAGGCGACGATTCAGGGCCGGTCTCCGACACAGGAGGCCGGCCCTGAATCGTCGTGAGTGTCTCGTCCCGTCCGAACGGTCAGAGCCCGCCGTCGCGGAGACGCCGGGAGTAGTCCTGAGCGCCGTGGCGCACCGCGGCGTGGACGGCCCGCGCGAGCGCCCCGCCCCAGTGCGACCGCGGCCCCGCGAAGGGCTCGGGTTCTCCGCCGTGATCGCAGACCACCACGACGGCGTCCGATGCGGTTCCGGTCGCCGGGTACCCGGCCTCGAGCAACGCCTGGGTCTTGGCTTCCGTCACGGTGATGACGGCGTTCACCATTGCCGCGTCGGTGAGGGCCACCGGAACGTCGACGGTGATGTTGACGGTCCCCGGCACAACGGTCCCGGGCACCGGCCGGTCGGACGGAAGCAACGGCGCCAGTCCCGGATCCGCGGCATCGACGGGCGCCGCCGCCCAGGTCGGCACCCTCAGCCCGACGGTCGCCGACGCGGTGACAGCGCCGTCGGCGCATGTCACGGTCCGATCCACCGCCGCCGCGGTCAACATGCCCACTCCGCGTCCGCGCAGTCCGCTGCCCGCGGCGACCTCCCGGAGATGCGCCACCGGGTCCATCCGCCGATAGTCGCCGGGGACCTGCACGTTGAGCACCCACTCCACCGCTCCGATACCGCCGCCGAGCATGGCCGACGAGACACCGCGACGTCCCGGCCCGACGCGCCAGATACTGGTGACGAGCGGAGCCTCGTCGCCGAACGCCCGAAGGAACTGCAGGTCGATGCTCATATCGCCGTTCACGCTAGCCGAGAACGACGGGCCGCTCACGGCCTGCCGACACCCAGCCCGCGGAGCACGATCCCGGCGAGCAACGCCCAGAAGGCCGAACCGACCCCGACCACCGCGATCCCCGATGCCGCGACCACGAACGTGACCGCGGCCGGCAGCCGATCGTCGACCTGCGACATCGCTGCCGCGCAGGCACTCGCGAAGGCTCCGAGGAGTGCGACGCCGGCGACCGCCTGAACGACCCCGTCGGGCGCCGCGAGCACCACCGCCACGAGCCCGGTCGACGTGAGTCCGAGGACGAGGTACGTGACGCCGGCGCTCAGTCCGGCGACCCACCGTCGTTCCCGATCGGGATCGGCGTCGGGCGCCGCGGCGAGGGCCGCGCTGATCGCGGCGAGGTTGATCGCGTGTCCACCGAACGGCGCGGCCAGCATTGATCCCACGCCGGTGACCGTCATCGCCGGACGCCAGGGAACGTCGTAGCCGAAGCCGGCCATCACCGCGACGCCCGGTATGTTCTGCGCGGCCATCGTCACCAGATACAGCGGCAACGCCGCCCCGATCGACGCGCCGACGGTCCACGACGGCGAGGTCACACTCAACTGCGGAACGCAGTCCGCCGGTCCCGGACCGCCGCCGTCACGCGCGAGAGCTATTCCGATCACCACGAGCGCGGCCCCGAACGCCCCGGGCACCGCCCACCGCGGTCGCACCTTCAGCAGCACCAGCCACACCGCCAGCACGGGTCCGACCGCCGCCGGGTTCGTCGCCAGCCCGCGGAGGGGTTCCACGCACAGCGGCAGCAGCACGCCCGCCAGCATCGCCTGCGCGATCGACACCGGAATCCGCCGCACCAGCTTCGCGAGTCCGGGCCACCACCCGGTGACGACGAGAAGCACACCGCACGACAGAAATGCCCCGACCGCTGCCGACCACCCGCCGGCGACCGCCCCGGTGGTCGCCAGCAGCGCCGCCCCCGGCGTCGACCACGCCGAGGTGACCGGTATCCGGAACCGCCACGACAGCAGGACCGTCGCGGCACCCATCGCCACCGACACCGCGAACAGACCGGACGCGGCCTGCGCGGCATCGGCCCCGACGGCCCGCAACCCGGCCAGGACCACCGCGAAAGACGAGGTGAAGCCGACGAGCGCGCAGACCACCCCTGCTCCGACGGGTACCGCGATCGATACCCGCTCGCGCCCGCACACCTCGGCGTTCCGAGTGGTCTCAGTCATGGGACTACCGTTCCATAAACCGAACGTTCTGTAAACCGAACGGTCCTGAGGGTGTTCCCGCCGTACCATCGGCAGACGTGAACGACCTCGGAATCGCCGACCGGCTGCGCGAGCTTCGGCTCGCACGCGGGTTCAGCCTGTCGGAGCTGGCGCGCCGTGCGGACATCGGCAAGGCCACGCTGTCGGAGATCGAGAGCGGCCGCCGCAATCCCAACATCGAAACCCTCTACGCCCTGTGCGAGCCGCTCGACGTCCCTCTCACCGGCATGCTGGGCGAGACTCCCGGCGCACACGGCACCGCGGCCGGCGGCATGGTGACGGTGCTGTTGTCGACGCGACATCTCGACGGCGCGACCATCGAGGTGTTCCGCCTCGAGTTCCCCGCAGGGGCGCGCCATGTGTCGCCGTCGCACGGCGAAGGGGTGCGCGAACAGCTGTCGGTGGTCTCGGGGACGCTGATCGTCGGCGTCGCCGACCGTCCCGCGACGGTGCACGCAGGAGAATGCCACGCGTGGACCAGCGACCGGGAACACGTCTTCGCCGCGCCGGACGGTCCGGCCGAGGCGGTCGTCGTGATCACCACCCACTCCACCACCTGTGACCGATGACACCCCACTGAGCTGCCGATTCGCCCGATTCACAGGTGAAGTTCACCCGGAATGTGTTGGCGCGGGTACAACGGTTGTGTAACGATACTCTTCGAGCGCCCACGGGGGTGGCGCTAGTTCACGACCACGAAATGAAGGTAGAGACCACGTGTTTTCCACCAAGTCTTCGAGCCGCCGGGTGAGCCGGACCGCTCGAGTCGTTGCTGTGGCAGCCGGTGCGGCTGCGCTGGCGATGGGGGCGCCCGCAGTGGCCGAGGCAGCGCCGGTCACCGTCGTTCCCGGCCTTCCGCCGGTCCAGGTCCCCGATCTGCCGACCGTGCCCGGGCTGCCGCAGGCGCCCGCGCCGAAGCCCAAGCCCAAGCCTCAGCCGCAGACCACGACGCCGGAGAAGCCGGCCGTGCCTGCTGAGCCGAACGTCAAGAGCCCGACCGGCTGGGTCGCGCTCGCAGTCGACGGCGACCACCAGATCTACTGGTGGAAGAACCACGAGTTCGTCAAGCAGATGCCGATCTCGATGGGCACCGACAAGCACCCGACTCCTAATGGCGTGTACCACACCAAGGAGAAGTACCGGGACATGTACATGGACAGCTCCACGTATGGAGTGCCGGTCGACTCGCCCGAGGGCTACCGCACCTACGTCGAGTACGCCACGCGCATGTCGTGGGACGGTATCTTCATCCACGCCGCTCCCTGGTCGGTCGCTCAGCAGGGCGTCTCGAACGCCAGCCACGGCTGCATCAACGTGAGCACCGAGAACGGCAAGTGGGTGTACGACAACATCGGTCAGGGCACCCCGATCGTCGTCCGCGGCACCGTCGGCGGTCAGTACACCGGAGACTAGTCGGCGTGCACTGACGAATACTGTCAGAGACACATCAGAAGCCGGGCCTCCCCGATCAGATCGGGGAGGCCCGGCTTTCGTGTGCGCGTCACCCGGCGCGGCTGAGCTCTCCCATGGTCGCCTGCAACTGCAGCCAGTGGGCCAGCGTCTCGCATCCGGTGGTGTCGGGCGCCGTCATCGGGGCGCGACGGTACGGTTCGCTCGCGTACGAGACGTGACGTCCCCCCAGCGGATTGCGCACCCGCCAGCGGCCGAGTTCGACGGTCGGCGGCAGGTATCCGCGGATCTCGCGGGCCGCGGTGCGCAGCCGCACCACATCCCGGCGCCACTGAGCCGGCGAGAAGCGGGTGGCATCCGCGTTCTGCATGCGCCGGCTCATCACCCGAGCCGTCGCGTCGACCACCCACTGTCGCAGCGCGGTCAGCGACAACGAGTCGGTGAGGTCGGCGATGTCCCGGATCAACGAATCGTCACTGGCATTGCAGATCATGTCCGACGGCGCTCCCACCCAGTACGCGGGGAGATCGTCGGGCAGATCCGCGCCGGGGCCGGCGACACCCCAGCCGTTGCAGCCGTCGATCACGCCGGGCGGCTGATTCGGATCCGCGACGAAACCGACCGCCGCGATCGCGCCCGCGAAGCGCAGACTCGCCGGGTGGGCGAGCAGCGTCCTGATCACCGCGGCTCCCTGCGAGTAGCCGATCAGCATCACGGGCCGCTCCGCCGCAGCGATGGCCCGCGCCAGGTTGGTCACGCCGGCCGACACGCTCTCGACGTAGCTGACGCCGTCGTGCGCGGGTGCCGGACCATAGCTGGCCGGGTAGCCCACCCACCGGGATTCGAAGCGGGCGTCGAGGCGATCGGTGACCGCCCGCAGGAGTCCGGTGACCTCGGTCCGCGTGTCGCCGTCGAACGACTCCCCCGTGCCACCCACGACCAGAACCGTGAATTTCAGTGTCGCACCCATGTCTTCGAGCATGCGCCATGAGTCTTTGAGTCGCATCCGGTGGAGGATGAGGAAACGCTGAGGACTTCGACCGGCTCACCCGAGGTGGGTACTCACCGCTGACAGTTCGGGCACCAGAAGAGGTTCCGGCCCTCCATCTGCTCGGATGCGACGGTGGTACCGCACAACCGGCACGGCTCCCCCGCCCTGCGGTACACGTAGGTCCGCGGGCGGTCGGGCGCATACGCGGGGGCGCCGTGATCGTCGGAAGGCCGTACCACGTGGATGTGGCCGCGCCGCACCCCGATCGGCATCAGATGAAGGAGATCGGCCCACATCTCGTCGAACTCGTCGCGGGTCACCGCGACACCTGGGCGATGCGGGTCGACACCGGCGCGGAACAGGACCTCGGCGCGGTAGATGTTGCCGATGCCCGCGATCACCCGCTGGTCCATGAGCAGCGAACCGATGGCCCGGCGCGACCGGGATACGGCGCGCCACGCGATCTCCGGATCGGCGTCCGGGCGCAGCGGGTCCGGTCCCAGCCGGGCGACGAGGGCGTCGAGATCGTCAGGCGTGTACAGCTCACACGCATTGGGCCCGCGCAAGTCGATTCCGAGGACGTCGCCGATCAGCCGCATCCGGACCTGTCCCGTCGGCTCCGGCATCGGCAGCGCTTCTTCGCGGAAGGTGCCGTAGATGCCGAGGTGGATATGGACGATCCGGCGGGTGGCTGCGGTGCCGCGGCGACCGTCGTCGTAGCGGTGGATCAGATGTTTGCCCCACGCCTCGGCGCGGCGGAAGACCATACCGTCCAGAAGGGCCGCTTCGTGAGCGAAGCGGCCCTGGGGACTGGAGACGGATAGTCGCTGCCCGCCGAGGAGACGTTGCTGCCGCCGGGCCAGCCGGTGCAGCGCATGCCCTTCGGGCACCGCCTGCTACTCGCCGGGAAGCGCGGGTGCCTCGCCGGTGCGCTCGTACTCGGCGAGGATGTCGATACGACGCTGGTGACGCGGTTCCTCCGACCACGCGGTGGAGATGAACGCATCGACGATCGCCAGCGCCTCCTCCTTGGAGTGCATGCGTCCGCCGATGCCGATGAGCTGCGCGTTGTTGTGCTGGCGCGCCAACTGCGCGGTCTCGACGCTCCACGCGAGCGCACAGCGCGCGCCGGGAACCTTGTTCGCGGCGATCTGCTCACCGTTCCCGCTGCCGCCCAAGACGATTCCGAGGCTGCCGGGATCGGCGACCGTGCGCTGCGCGGCCGCGATGCAGAACGCCGGGTAGTCGTCGAGGGCGTCGTACTCGTGCGCACCGCAGTCGACGACATCGTGGCCGCCCGCGGTGAGATGTTCGGAGATCTGGTTCTTGAGTTCGAAGCCCGCGTGGTCGGCACCGAGATAAATCCGCATGGCGTCAGTCTAGGGCCTGCGCGACGGCGGACCGGCACGGGGAGGCCAGTAGATTGGTGGTCGTGGATACCCACGGGCCCATTCCCTCAGTCCCCGGCGTCGACGATCCGCTGATCGTCGAACCGCCCGTCGATCTGCCCGGCCCCGGTGCCGTGTGGCGACCGCCCGCCGCCTACGCGGGCGCGCCGCGGCGTCACCCGTGGGAGATCCCGGTGCTGGTGGTGGGCGTGCTCATGGCGGTAGCGGCGTACGCGGTGGTGGTCGTGCTGGTCGCCGTGGGCGCGGTCTCCGAATGGCTGCTGCTCGCGCTCGCGCTTCCGCTGCTCGTGTTCCTCGGACGCGGTCTGAATTACGCGAATATGCGGGTCAACGCGGTGCAGCTGAGCCCGACGCAGTTCCCCGACGGCTATCGCATGCTGGTGGAGGCAGCCGCCCGCTACGGAATGGAGTACGTGCCCGACGGATACGTCGTCAACGGCAACGGCGCCATCAACGCCTTCGCCTCGGGGCACGGGTTCCGCCGCTACGTGGTGGTGTACTCGGACCTGTTCGAAGTCGGCGGCCGGGCACGCAGTCCCGAGGCCCTCGAGTTCGTGATCGGCCACGAGGTGGGACACATCGCCGCCGGTCACGTCTCCTACTGGCGACAGCTCTTCAGCAGTCTCATCATGGGGCTCCCCCTACTGGGATCGCTTCTCTCACGTTCGCAGGAGTACACGGCGGACAACTACGGCTACTACACCCGTCCCGACGGCGCGCACGCGGCGATCGGCCTCCTGGCGGGCGGCAAGTACCTGCTCAGTGCCGTCGACTTCGATCAGTTCGCCGACCGCGCGGTCCACGAGAAGGGCTTCTTCGTCACGCTCGCGAACGCGGTGGCGTCGCATCCGGTCCTCACCTGGCGTGCGGCGGCACTGCGCGACCGGACACGCGCCGGTGCGATTCTGCTGCGGCCCAGGCAGTTCGTGCGCGGTTCGGGCAGCGGCAACGTGGTGCCCGTGCCGCCGCCGGCGCCACCGGCCTCGACCGCTCCCGGCAGCCTGCCCAACCAGCTCGAACAGACCCGCACCTACTGAGGCGCGCGAACCGATCAGCCGAACTCGGGATCCTCGGTGCGGGTGCGCTTGAGCTCGAAGAAGTGCGGGTACGAGGCCAACGCCACCGTGCCGTCCCAGACGCGGCCGGCGTCCTCGCCGCGCGGAATCCGCGACAGCACCGGGCCGAAGAAGGCGACGCCGTTGACATGAATGGTGGGAGTCCCGACGTCGTCGCCGACCTTGTCCATGCCCGCGTGGTGACTGACCCGGATCGCGCCGTCGAACTCGGTGGAATCGGCGGCACCGGCGAGGTCGGCCTCCAGACCCGCGGCCTGCAGCGCAGCCGGGATCACGATGTCGTAATCCTTGACGCCCTCATTGTGGAACCGGGTGCCCATCTCGGTGTACAGGCGCGGCAGCACCTGCTCCCCGTGGCGCGCGGCGGCCGCGGCGAGCACCCGAACCGGCGTCCATGCCGTATCGAGCATTGCGCGGTAGCTCTCGGGCACGTCCCGGTTCTCGTTGAGAACCGCCAGGCTCATGATGTGGAAGTTCACGTCGATCGGGCGGACCTTCTCGGCTTCGAGGATCCAGCGGGAGGTGATCCAGCACCACGGGCAGAGCGGATCGAACCAGAAGTCGACGCGGTCGGTGGAGGAAGCGTTCTCAGCCATGCACCCATTCAACCACCGTCGAGGCGGCGGCCGGCGGCGTCGGAGGCCACCCGCCACTACTGTTGACACCGTGAGCGCACCAAATCTGACACGTGACCAGGCGCGGCAGCGCGCCGCCATCCTCTCGGTCCAGAACTACCGGATCGAACTCGACCTCACCGACGGCGCCGGCGCCCCCGGCACCGAGCGATTCGGCTCCACCACGACCGTGACCTTCAGCGCGACTGCAGGCGCCACCACCTTCATCGACCTCGTGGCGCCCAAGCTGGTGTCCGCGACGCTCAACGGCGAAGAACTGGACGTGAGTGCCTTCGACGAGTCCACCGGCCTCGAGCTCCCCGGGCTGGCCGCGGAGAACACTCTCGAGGTGGTCGCCGAATGCGCGTACTCGAACACCGGCGAGGGGCTGCACCGTTTCGTCGACCCGGCCGACGGCAACGTCTACCTCTACTCGCAGTTCGAGACCGCCGACGCCAAGCGGATGTTCGCATGCTTCGACCAGCCCGACCTCAAGGCCTCCTACTCGGTGACGGTCACCGCACCGGGGAACTGGCAGGTGATCTCCAACGGCGCCCCCACCGGTGAGCCCGGCACCGCGGCCGACGGCGCGCTGGTACACCGGTTCGCGACTACGGAACGGTTCAGCACCTACCTCGTCGCCCTCATCGCCGGACCGTACGCGGTCTGGAACGACGAGTACTCCGACGAGCACGGGACGATCCCCCTGGGCCTCTACTGCCGAGCATCACTCGCCGAGCACATGGACGCCGAGCGCCTCTTCGCCGAGACCAAGCAGGGATTCGGCTTCTACCACCGGGTCTTCGGGGTTCCGTACGCCTTCGGCAAGTACGACCAACTGTTCGTCCCCGAGTTCAACGCCGGCGCCATGGAGAACGCCGGCGCCGTCACCTTCCTCGAGGACTACGTGTTCCGGTCGCGGGTGACCCGTTACCTGTACGAGCGTCGCGCCGAGACGGTGCTCCACGAGATGGCCCACATGTGGTTCGGCGACCTGGTCACGATGCAGTGGTGGGACGACCTCTGGCTCAACGAGTCGTTCGCGACCTTCGCCTCGGTCCTCTCCCAGGTCGAGGCCACCGAGTACACCAACGCGTGGACCACCTTCGCCAACGTCGAGAAATCGTGGGCATACCGGCAGGACCAACTGCCGTCCACCCATCCGATCGCCGCCGACATCCCCGACATCGCCGCGGTGGAGGTCAACTTCGACGGCATCACCTACGCCAAGGGCGCGTCGGTGCTCAAGCAGCTCGTCGCCTACGTGGGGCTGGAACCCTTCCTCACCGGCCTGCGGGAGTACTTCGCCGAGCACCGCTTCGCGAACGCCACTTTCGCCGACCTGCTCGGCTCGCTCGAACGGGCGTCGGGCCGTGACCTGTCGGGCTGGGGTGCGCAGTGGCTCAAGACCACGGGCATCAACGTCATGCGCCCCGAATTCGAGACCGACGCGAACGGTCGCTTCACCTCCTTCGCGGTGCTGCAGGAGGGCGCGGCGCCGGGTGCCGGAGAGACGCGCGTGCACCGCATGCGGATCGGCGTGTACGCCGACGAGGGAGGCAAGCTCGTCCGCAGCCACGTCGTCGAGCTCGACGTGGAGGGTCCGCGCACCGACGTTCCCGACCTGATCGGCGTCGAGCGGGGCCGACTGGTACTGCTCAACGACGACGACCTCACCTATGCGTCGGTACGGCTCGACGCCGACTCGCTGGCCACCGCGACGGCTCGGATCGCCGACATCGCCGACCCGATGCCCCGGACGCTCATCTGGTCGGCCGCGTGGGAGATGACCAGGCAGGCCGAGATGAGCGCACGCGACTTCCTGACGCTCGTCGGCGAAGGCATCGGAGCCGAATCCGAAGTCGGCGTGGTCCAGCGGGTCCTACTGCAGGCGGTCACCGCACTGGAGTCGTACGCCGACCCCGCCTGGGCCGCGCAGACCGGATGGCCCACGTTCGCCGGGCGCCTGCTGACTCTGGCACAGAACGCCGAGAGCGGCTCCGACCATCAGCTCGCCTTCGTCAACGCGCTGCTGGGCGGCGTCACCCGCGACGACCAGCAGCCGCTGCTGCGCGCGCTCCTCGACGGCGACGAGCCGGCCGATCACGGACTGCCGGGCCTCGTCGTCGACGACGAACTCCGCTGGAAGCTGGTGAAAGCCCTCGCGACCCACGGCATCGTGGGCGACGACGTGATCGACGCGGAGGCCCGCAGGGACAACACCGCGGCCGGTGCACGGCACGCCGAGGCGGCGCGCGCGGCGCGACCCGACGCCGAGGCCAAGGCGACCGCGTGGACGCGTGCCTTCGACGACGACGGCATCGCCAACGTCACCGTGCGGTCGATCGTCGAGGGTCTGGTGCGTCCCGGCCAGTCGGAATTGCTGTCCGACTACACGCAGCGCTACTTCGACGAGGTCGCGGCGCTGTGGGACCGGCGCACGAGCGAGGTGGCGCAGACGGTCGTGATCGGTCTCTACCCGTCCTGGGACATCACCGACGCGGCGCTGCAGAAGGCCGACGCCTTCCTGGCCGGTGACCATCCGCCCGCCCTGGCGCGTCTGATCGCCGAAGGCCGGGACTCCACCGCCCGCGCACTGCGCGCCCGGGACCGCGACCGCCGCTCGTCCGAGTAGCGCGCCCGCGGGCATCAGCCCAGCGAAACGAGACAGGCCCCGCCGTTCGGCGGGGCCTGTGTCGGTGAGTCGGATTCAGGGACGGTCGACAGCCGTGGCCATCACGCGCAGCGCGGAGACCAGTCCGTCGATCAGGTCGCCCCGCTTGAACGACGACAGCGCGGCCGAGACGCCGAGCTCCGCGACGCGGTCGTTGACCCGGCCCGCGACCAGCGCACCGGACACGACGGCGACGTCCTTCGAGTTCGGCGACACCGCAATGAGCGCGCCGTGGGCGGGCTCGGGCGCCTGAGCGAGGATCTCGCGGGCGCCGGCGACCGGGTCGGATCCCAACTCGCCGATGTAGACCGAGAAGCGCACGAGGGCGACCTCGCTGGCCTGGCTGAGAGCGTCGTCGAGCATGATCAACTCGTCGCGGGTGAAGGGCGGGGTGCCGAAGCCGTCGCCCGGGAACAGCGCGGCCGAGATGCGGCCGCTGCTGGTGACGACGGTGCCGAGCGGAAGACCGTTCGACGGCGCGACCGCCGTGCTCTGCTGAGTCACATCACCACTTGCCACTTGCCGAACCTCCCTCGACATCACCCGGCTCGAAGTGCCGGCTCAGGGCCATCGGCTCGATGTCGGTCGCGCTGAACAGAGTGGGACCGTTCTCCCACGGCTGATCGAGCGTGTACTCGGTGACCTTCGGCCGCTTCATTCCAAAAGAGAACACCATCGAGACCACACACAGCGCCACTGCGATCACACACAGCACCACGACGGTCATTCCGACGGGGACAAGAAGTTGATCCACACCCCACCCTTTCGACTAGCGCTCGGAGCTAAGCGCGGAGACCTGCCGTGTGCAGATCGTCTGGTTCAATTTATCGCACCGCGTGCGGCGCTGTCGCCGGAGGGCCTACACAGTGTCGTAGATGCCACGGGGGCGATAGTGGACAATGGTGAGCGTGAGCACGTTCTACGAGGAAGCCGGCGGTCACGAGACGTTCCGCCGGATCACCGCACGCTTCTATGAGGAGGTCGCGGCCGATGAGATCCTCCGGCCGATGTACCCGGAGGAGGACCTCGGCCCGGCCGAGCGACGTCTGCGAATGTTCTTGGAGCAGTACTGGGGCGGGCCGCACACCTACAGCGAGGAGCGCGGCCACCCGCGATTGCGAATGCGTCACGTCCCCTACAAGATCGGCCCCATCGAACGAGACGCGTGGTTACGGTGCATGAACATCGCCATCGAGTCGATCGAATCGGACGTTCTGGACGATGAGCATCGCCGGGCTCTGACCGACTACGTCACCATGGCGGCCGACACGCTCGTCAACAGCCCGTTCTGACCCACCGCGCGGGTATGAACGATTCAGTGAAGGCAGGAGAGGGAACAGAAGACGGTGAGTGAGCAGAGCATGGCGAACGTCCCCGCGACCGACGACGCCCAGTGGTGGCGGTCGGCCGTCGTCTACCAGGTGTATCCCCGATCGTTCTCGGATCTCAGCGGCGACGGCGTCGGCGACCTCGCCGGGCTGATCGACAAGCTGGGATATCTCGAACTGCTCGGCGTGGACGCGATCTGGCTCTCGCCGATCATGCGCTCACCGATGGCCGACCACGGATACGACGTCTCCGACCCCCGCGCGATCGATCCCCTCTTCGGCGACCTGGACACCTTCGACGAGCTCATTCGCCAGGCCCACGACCGCGACATCCGGGTGACGATGGATCTCGTCCCCAACCACACCAGCGACCAGCATCCGTGGTTCTCCGGCGCGCTGGGAGCGGCCCCGGGCAGCCCCGAGCGCGAGCGCTACATCTTCGCCGACGGACGCGGCGATGACGGCGAGCTGCCGCCGAACAACTGGACCAGCGTCTTCGGAGGTCCGGCGTGGACGCGGATCGTGGAGCCCGACGGCCGCCCCGGCCAGTGGTATCTGCACCTGTTCGCTCCCGAGCAGCCCGATCTGAACTGGAACAACCCGGAGGTCCTCGCCGACCTGCAGACGACCATGCGCTTCTGGCTCGACCGCGGCATCGACGGCTTCCGCATCGACGTCGCGCACGGCATGGCCAAGCCCGACGGCCTGCCCGACCTGGAGCACCCGGCCGAGGTGCTGCTGCACTCCGACGACGATCCGCGGTTCAACAACGAGGCCGTCCACGACATCCACCGCGCGATCCGGTCGGTGATGGACGAATACCCCGGAACCTTCAACGTCGGCGAGGTGTGGGTCCGCTCCAACGAAGCCTTCTCACGGTACGTCCGGCCGGACGAACTGCATCTGGGCTTCAACTTCCGGCTGGCCACCGCCGGATTCGACGCCGATGAGATCAAGGAGGCGATCACCGAGTCGCTGGCCGCCACCGCCTCGGTCGGCGCGGTGCCGACGTGGACCCTCTCGAACCACGATGTGCCGCGCGAGGTGACGCGCTACCAGCCCACCGGTGAGGCGGCCGACGGGCGCACGCCCGACGACCTCCTCGCCATCGGCACCATCCGAGCGCGGGCGATGATCATGGTGGAGCTGGCGCTGCCGGGCACCGTCTTCATCTACAACGGTGCCGAACTCGGTCTGCCCAACGTCGATCTGCCCGACGACGCACTCGTCGACCCGGTCTGGGAGAACTCCGGTCACACCGACCGCGGCCGCGACGGCTGTCGGGTTCCGCTGCCGTGGGAGGGCACCGAGCCGCCCTTCGGATTCAGCAGCCGGTCGGACACCTGGCTGCCGATCCCCGCCGACTGGGCGGCACTGACCGTGGAGTCTCAGCTCGAGGACATCTACTCGATGCTGTCTCTGTACCGGCAGGCGATCGAACTGCGCTACGCACGTCCGGAGTTCTCCGGTGACACCGTGCAGTGGTACGGCGCCCCCGAGGGCTGCCTCGCCTTCCGCCGGCCCGGCGGCCTCATCTGTGCGCTCAACGCCTCCGATCGCCCGGTACCGCTTCCGCCCGGACAGATCCTCCTGGTCAGTACCCCGCTGGAGGGCGGTCTGCTGCTCCCCGGCGCCGCCGCCTGGCTGGTGTAAGGTCCGGGCCGGGGATCACGGTCAGCCGTTCGCTCCGGTTCGGAGGTTCCGCAGGGCCCGTTTGACGACCTTTCCGTTGGCATTCTTGGGAAGCTCGTCGAGAAATGTGACGGACTTGGGCTTCTTGAAGGACGCCAAGTGCGCACGGGTGTGAGCGATGAGCTGCGGTTCGGTGACGTCGGCGCCCGGGCCGGTCACGACGAACGCGCATACGTTCTCGCCCCATTCGGGGTCGGGGACGCCGACCACTGCGGCCTCGTAGACAGCCGGATGAGCGAGCAGGACCTCTTCCACTTCGCGGGGATAGATGTTGGAGCCACCGCTGATGATGACGTCTTTGGACCGGTCGGTGAGGTAGAGGAACCCGTTCTCATCGAAGTGCCCGACATCTCCGGTGCGCAGCCACCCGTCGCTGATGGCGGCCGCGGTCGCGTTCGGATCTGACCAGTACCCCGCCATGACGACATCGCCGCGGACTTGGATCTCTCCGGTTGTACCTGCAGGCGAGTCGGCACCGTCGTCGTTCACCACCCGCACCTCGACGCCGGTGAACGGCTGGCCGCAGGATCTGCGCCGAGGATCGGCGCTGTCGTGGGGAACCTCGTCCGGTTTCATCACGGCTATCGTCATGGGGCACTCGCCCTGTCCGTACATCTGGGTGATGATGGGACCGAACGTATCGAGCGCGTCCTGCAGATCTTCTTGATACAGCGCGGCTCCGCCGATGACCAGGCTGCGCAGGTGCGGAACCGCCGGTGCCGAACCCCCTCGGACCTCGTCGGTGAGACGACGCAGCATGGTGGGCGCGAGGAACGCTCCGTGGGTGACCCGGTCGGACTGGGCGAGGGCGAGATAGTCGGCTGGATCGAAGCTGCCGGCCGACGAGATCACGTTGACTGCTCCGTGGCCCACCGCGGGGAGCAGGTAGAGCCCGCTGCCGTGGGTGAGCGGAGCAGCGTGCAAATAGACGGCGTCGTCACCGACCGGATCGATGTCGGCGTAGTAATTGAGCGTCATGCTCAGCAGATTCCGGTGCGTGAGAGTGGCACCTTTGGGACGCCCGGTGGTCCCCGAAGTGTAGAAGATCCACGCTGGGTCCTCGGGGCGGACGTCGGCGACAGGGACCGGTTGCCCGACGGGGAGCGCCTCGTATGCTGCCGAGTCGGTCCGCAGCACAGTGGCTTCGGACGTGCCGCAGCTCACTGCGGCGGCCGTCTCAGGCGCGATGACCACGAGTTTCGCCGCGCAGTGGTCGAGAACGTACGACACTTCTCGGGGGTGCAGGTGACGGTTGACAGGTACCACCACCAGCCCGGCCCAGAGCGTCGCCCACAGCAATTCGAAGAGTTCGGGTCCATTCGGCAGGACGAGGACCACCCGATCGCCGCTACGGAGCCCGGACGCCCTGAGGCCGCCGGCCATCCGTGCGATCCGATCGCTGGCGACCGCGTAGCTCGCCGATCGGTCGCCGTAGCGCCAAGCGTCCCGTGTCGGCACCCGAAGCGAGCTCGCTGCCAGCAGAGTTGCAGTGTTCATCGTGCCCGTCAGCCTTCGGCGTCGTCCGGTTCGGGAAAGTACTCCACCGACGACCCCGGCGGGACTGCGTCGTTGACCAGCGGACCGGCGGCGTCACGCCACATCTCGTATGCGATCTCCTTGGTGATCTCACCGTCTCGGAGTTCGAAACAGTGCACCAGCCGCAGGCTGATCCGAGTGCCGATGGGGAACGGCAGATTGGGCATCTCGTCACCGATCACGGTCACGTCGGCAATCGCGTCATCGAACACGAACTGCTCCGTGCCGAAGCGTCGCAACGTGGTGAGCGAATGGAATTGCAGCGTGCGAAAGATCTTCATGTAGGCGCTGCGCACCTCGGCGGCATCGGTGTAAACGAGGCCGCGGTTCGGGGCTTCCCAGGAGATATCGGACGCGTAGAGGGCGATCGCCTTGTCGACGTCGTCGGGGTTCTCATTGTGGAAGTGCTCTTGGACCACCGCGAGGTTACGGGCGATGATCTCGTCGCGGGACAGTTCTGCGTCCGGGCGCATGGTCGTCATGAGTGAGGGTCCTTACAGTAGATCGGGAGCGGTTATCTGGTGAGCCACGGGTAGCGGGCGGAGTCGGCGTCGGCGTGGCTGGTGCCTTCGACGACGACCCTGTCGCCGTCGACGATGTAGTTGAAGTAGGCGGAGTGGTGTTCGATCGACGAGATGATTCCGCCGAGTTCGCCGAGGAACTCCTCGATCTTCTCGACGCCTCGAACCATGCCGTACTTGGGGAAGCAGAACAGAGCGTCGCCGGCGAAGAGTTCGATGACGTCGCCACCGGTATCGACGCGTTTGAGGAACTCCAGAGCGACTGACTTACGCTGTTCGTCGGTCATGGTGCCGGTCGTGATGGTCATTGGAAGCCTCCTTCATCAGATGGAGCGGAGTCAGACTCGGGACAGGACGGCGTCGATCGCTTCACGCAGCGCGCTGAGCGGGTCGTCTGCCATGCCGTGGCTCCGCCAGGCGATGTGACGGTCGGGCCGGACCAGCAGGCAGCCGCCGTCGGAGATCTCGCGGGCTCGCGCCCAGTCGCCGTATACGTCGTCGAAGGCGAGACGGTAACCGATGGGGGCACTCGCGATCTCGACGCCCACCTCCGCACCGATCTTCTCGGCAGCCGCGACCCACGCCTCGCCGCCGATTCCGGTGATCACTGTGAATCTGCCGTGACCGACGGCATCGAGTGTCGAGATCTGTTCGCCGTTCCGCTCGATCCAGACATGCGGCAGATATGCGCCTGGATGAGTGGTCGGTTGATAGTAGAGCTCGGGATCGCGAGTGTGAGCCGGGAACGGGGTCCCGTCGCCGACCACCGCCGTCGAGGTGTACCGATGGCCGAGTTCGACACCGTGCGCGTGGAAATGGTAGGCGTTTTCGTCGATGCAGTCTTCAAGCGCCTTGCGCCGCTTGCGTCCGTCATCGGTGTCGGCGAAGAATTCGTCGATCGCCGCCCACCCTTCCTCGTCGGTCTGGCCCGGCCGGATGCCGAGGATCGACGGGACCCGCCCGACGATGTCTGCACTCTTCAAGGCGCGGTCCACCACCTGCCTGCCTACCGGATGGCGCTCCTGGTGGTAGCTCTCGAGCAGAGATGGTCCGGCCTGCTCCTTGACGACCGCGGCGAGCTTCCAAGCGAGGTTGTACGCGTCTTGGATGGAGGTGTTGGACCCCAACCCGTTCGCCGGTGGGTGGCGGTGTGCGGCGTCGCCGGCCAGAAACACCCGCCCCCGCTGGTACTCGGAGGCGAGTACGTGATTGACCTGCCAGGTCGAGACGTTCTTGATCGTGACCGGAATGCTGTCGTCACCGATGGCCTTGTAGATGCGAGGCAGCATGGCTTCCTCGCTGGTGTCGATCTCTTCGGTGTCCGGGTCGTACATGAACACCAGCACCCACTCGTTCCACGGCCGCACGGTGATGAAGACTCCGGAGCCGAGCCAGAAGTCCTTGCCGGGCTGTGCGGTCCAGAACAGCACGCCCGGCCGGTGAGCGCGGTACTTGGACAGATCGGCTTCGAGCCAGATGTTGACCGCGTAGCCGAGCCCTGTTTCTCCCTCGAGTGAGAAGCCCAACTGCTCGGCGACCGTCGAGCGACCGCCGTCGGCGCCGATCGCGTACTTCGCCCGCACCTGATAGGTCTCACCGGTGTGGCTGTATCGAACGGTCGCGGTGACCCCGTCGGCGTCCTGCGAGATCTCGGTCAGTTCCGTGGAGAACCGGATGTCGGCCCCGCGGTCGAGCGCACCCTGCAAGATCAAGGGCTCGAACAGGTGCTGGGGCATGTTGCACATGGCCGACGGGCTTCCCGCCTCGTAATCCGCTTTACGGTCGACCTTCGTCCCCCAGGTCTTCACCCGGGCGATCTCCTTGCCCGCCATGCTGGTGGCCCACACGTTGTCGGCCATCAACTCGTTGGGGACGGAGACGCTGCGCACCTGATCCTCGATCCCGAGGTCGCGCATGACCTCCATGGTGCGCTGGTTCGTGATGTGTGCCCTCGGCGTGTTGGCGGTACGCGGGTACTTGGTGACCGTGACGGCATCGACGCCGTGCATCGCCAGGAACGCCGCAGCTGTCAGTCCGGAGGGCCCGGCACCCACGACGAGCACATCGGTCTCGACGACTCTCATGGCTTATCTCCTTCTCGTCAGTCGCGGGGTGCGACGAGGCGATGGCTCATCTGACCCAGCCCCTCGATGCTGGTAGTCAGCACCTCGCCGGCGGCGAGGTAGCGTTGCGGATCCGCGGCGAGGCCGACTCCGGCCGGGGTCCCGGTGAAGATCAGGTCGCCCGGGTAGAGCGTGACGACCTCGGAGAGCTGTGCGATCAGTTCGGGTACGGAGAAGATCAGGTCGGAGGTCGAGCTCTTCTGGACCTCTTCTCCGTCGATCGCGCAAGCGATCTCCAGATCGTCCGGATTCTCCAGTTCGTCCGGAGTGACCACCCAGGGCCCGATCGGGCCGAAGCCGGGATGCGATTTGGCGAGACTGAACTGCGGTGCGGGTCCGGCGAGCTGACGGGATCGCTCCGAGATGTCCTGGCCGTTGGTCAGTCCCGCGACGTGGTCCCACGCGTTCTCCACATGCACTCCGCGTGCTTCCCGACCGATCACCACCACCAACTCCGCTTCCCAGTCGACGTTCCCGTCGACGAGGGCGATGTCCCCGAAGGGTCCGGTCAGGGATGAGGCGAATTTGGTGAACACCGACGCCCTGGCCGGGATTTCGAATCCTGACTCGGCGGCATGTTCCCGATAGTTGAGCGCAATGGCGAAGATCTGTCGCGGCCTCGACACCGGCGGTCCGAGCAACGTCTCGTCGAAACTCTGCGGCGTCAATGCAGCTGCCCGCGCCCACTCACGGAACTCATCCCAGCGTGCGAGCACAGACTCCGGATCCGGCCCGAAACGCCCTTCGCTGTCGCGGGCGATGTCGGCCGCCCCGTCTTCGGTCACCAGTACCGCTCGTCCTGCAAGATTCGCCAGCTTCATCGTCATCCTCCTCTTCCAGAGTGACGGGCGCCACTCTGCGGTGTGCGTTTCAGCATGCGCCACAATTTCCATCAGTCAAGAGAAAGTAGAAAGTTATACAGAAGTTCCTTTCCTGCTAGGGTCGAAGCATGGCGCGATCCACGTATGGGACCCGCGCGGACGACACGTTCGCGACGATGAGAGCCGACATTCTGGCCGGCAGGTTGACACCCGGCGAGAAGCTGAAGTTCCCGGAACTGAGCACCAGATACGGCGTCGGCGTAGGGGTGCTTCGCGAAGCTCTGACCCGCTTGGTCGAACAGGACCTCGTCCGGTCTCAACCGCACCAGGGGTTTCAGGTGACCCCGCTGTCCGCAGAGGACCTGATCGAACTCACAACGGCGCGCGTGGCGATCGAGCGCCTGGTGTTCCGCATGTCACTGGCTGAAGGCGACACTCCGTGGGAGTCGGATCTGGTCGCGAAGCACCACACACTCGAGAGGACTCCGCAGTACGACCGGGACGATCCAGAACGCGTGGGCGACGCGTGGTCGCGGGCGCACGCCGATTTCCATCATGCGCTGTTGGCCGGCTGCCGAAATTCCAGACTGCTGGGGATCGCGACATCGTTGCGTGATTCCGCAGAGCTCTACCGATCGTGGTCCCAGCAGCACTTCAGGCACCCGGACCGTGACGTGATCGCAGAACACCGCGAACTCATGGAACTCGCACTCGCGCGAGATGCCGATGCCGCGGTCGAGGCGTTAGCGCGGCATATCAGCCACACCACCGACATTCTTCTCGGCACCGACCACCGGCAGGAATCGATGTCGGCCGGAAACGTGGGCAGCGGCGTGTCCGCCTAGCTGCGCACGGCCAGATTCAGCACCGAGCGCCGTTGGTAGACCGAGCCGAAGCGCGCGTCCACCCGCACCCAGCTGGACGAGAGACGGACCCGCACCGGCTCGTCCGGCGCGATCGCGTCGATCGGTGAGTCGGCAGTGATCTCGCGGCCGGCGGCGTCGCGGACGAAGCCCATCGCGGTGAGGGCGAAGACCGCACGCATCGACACCTTCGCCCGAGCGCCCGACCCGTTCGGCCCGCTCACCTCGATCACCGTCTGATCCAGCAACGACGACGCCGGGCCGAGCGCGCCGGATTCCGTGCGGGCCACGTCGGCGCCCCTGCGGGCGAGTGACACCAGCTCGCGCGCCGGGACGTCGTCGAGGTGGTCGAAGCCGTCCGACGGGGGCAGCGCGCCCTGCCAGGCTCCGGGCAGTGCGAAGCCGAGCGGGAGCGGACCGTCGCCGCCCACCGCCGCCGACATCGCGCCGACGTCGGCGACCACGTCGGCCGGAGTCACCGAACCGAACACCGAGCGGGTCGCGAGGATGTCGAAGCCGGTGCGCACCCACAACCCGACGCGCCCGTCCGGCCGCTGCTGAACCCGCAGCACGCCGGAGTCGTCCACCCGGCGAGCCCGTTCCAGGAATGCCGCCAGATCGGTTCGGTCGGCCGGCCCGTGCGGGACCAGCACCCGCTCCCCCGCCGCCGCGTCGGTCACCTGTTCACCGGCTCGCGGAGGAAGCTCTGCAGATACGCCTTCTCGTCGGCGGTCATGCGCCGGGGCCGCTGCGTGTCGATGTCGAAGGAGACCAGCTGAGTGGTGGCGACCACCGACGGACGGGACTCGGGATCGGCTCCGTACGGCCGGACCTCGTAGCCCACCGTGAAGTCGACCGCACGCAGTCGCTCCACGAACATGGTGACGCGGATCGGCGACTCGTCGTGGCGGATCTGTCCCTGGTACTTGACGTGCAGGTCGGCGACGAGACAGCCCTTGCGCATCAGCGCGGTGGGCTTGTCATCGTAGAAGAGCCAGGGGATCCGCGCCTCCTCGAGCAGGGTCACCATGCGCGCGTGGTTGATGTGCGCGAATACGTCCATATCCGACCACCGCACCGGGACCGACACCTCGTACCCCCGGTCGGTCCGACAACCGTTATCCGCGAAAAGCCTTCGCTTGTCGACGTTCTCGTCTACGGCGAGGGATTCTTGATCTGCCATGCGCTGTGTGCCTCCTAGCCGACCACACTACGCAACGAGCGCACCGCCACCGACAGGGTGGCGAGGTCCCACCGGCCGGTGGCGGCCAGATCGGCGAGTGTCGACTCGGTCCGCGCGATCATCGCCGACCTCGCCTGCGACCAGTCCGAGATCTTCTGGGCGGCCGGCTCCTCGGGCTCGGACATCGTCAGGATCGCACGCGTCAGCGAGCGCAGCACCGCGAACACCTCGTCGCGCAACGACAACCGTGCCAGCTGGGTCCACCGGTCGGCGTGCCCGAGTTCGGCGATCTGGGAGACCAGCTCGTCGATCCCGAACCGCTCGACCACCGCGAACAGCAGCTCGCCCACCTCGTCGGGCGAGCGGTCGGAGATCTCGGCGATGTCGAGCACGTCGAGCAGTTGCAGCCGGTAGGGACTGATCGCCACCGCCTGCGCCAGTGCGGGCCGGACGCCGCTGTCGGCGAGGGCCGCGGCCCGTTCCCGCACCGAGCGCTCGGCCGTACCGGTGAGCCATTCGTCCAGGCGTCCTCCCAGATCCGCGACCTGCGCGTACCGGGTGGTCTCGGCGGCGATCGCGAGCGGTTGCGGACGGTGCGCGAGAAACCAGCGCGACCCCGCCGCGAGCAGGTTGCGGATCCGGCGGGTCGCGTCGTCGACCGTCGTGGCGGAGACCTGCTCGGTCCTCAGTTCCTCCAGCAGCGCGGCGGCACCGAACACCCGCATCGCCACCACCGTCGCACGCGTCGCATCCTCGACTTCGGTTCCGGAGGTCTCCCCCAGCGCGTACAGGTGTGTCATGCCTCCGTCGGCGACGATCCTGTTGACCAGCACCGTGGTGACGATCTCCCGCCGGAGACGGTGAGTCCGGATTCCCGCGGCGAACCTGGCGCGCAGGGGTTCGGGGAAGTAGCCCGACGCCAGCGCGTCGAACATGTCGTTGTCCGGCAGACCCGACTCCAGCAGCCTGCTCTTGGCGTCGAGCTTCACATGGGCCATCATCGTCGCCAGCTCGGGGCTGGTGAGTCCGCGCTGGAGATCGCCCGCGCGGCGTCTGCGCAGTTGCTCCGGAGTCGGGAGGGCCTCGAGTTCCAGATCGACGCCGGTCGACGCGAGGTGGGCGAGCATCCGCGCGTGCAGTTCCACGTCCTCTCCCGCGGTGTCGCGCGCGAGACCGAGTTCGGCGTTCTGGTCGATGTTGTCCGCGAGGACCAGTTCGGCGACATCGTCGGTCATCGACAACAGCAGGTCGTTGCGGTCGTCGGCGTCCAGCACGCCCGCCGAGATCTGCGAGCCCAACAGCACCTTGATGTTGACCTCGCGGTCGGAGCAGTCGACACCCGCCGAGTTGTCCAGGGCGTCGCTGTTGATGCGCACTCCCGCCAGATCGGCCTCGATCCGGCCGCGCTGGGTGACGCCGAGATTGCCTCCCTCGCCGACCACCCGGACCCGGAGCTGCCCGCCGGTGACCCGGATCGGGTCGTTGGCCTTGTCTCCCACTTCCGCGTCGGCCTCGTCCGACGCCTTCACGTACGTCCCGATGCCGCCGTTGAACAGCAGGTCGACCGGCGCGAGGAGCACTGCGCGGATCAGGTCGGGCGGCGACATCCTCTCCACGGCGTCGTCGAGCCCGAGGGCGTCCCGCATCTGCGGTGTGACGTCGATCGACTTCTGTTCGCGTGACCACACGCCGCCGCCTGCGGAGATCAGGCTGCGGTCGTAGTCGTCCCAGGTCGACCGCGGCAGTGCGAAGAGTCTGGCCCGCTCGGCGTAGGAGGTCGCGGCCACGGGATCCGGGTCGATGAAGATGTGCCGGTGGTCGAAGGCCGCCACCAGCCGGATGTGCCGCGAGAGCAGCATGCCGTTGCCGAAGACGTCACCGCTCATGTCGCCGATGCCGACCACGGTGAAGTCCTGGGTCTGCGTGTCGACTCCCATTTCGCGGAAGTGTCTCTTGACCGACTCCCACGCTCCACGGGCCGTGATGCCCATGGCCTTGTGGTCGTAGCCGACCGAGCCGCCCGAGGCGAACGCGTCGGCGAGCCAAAAACCGTAGTGGTCGGCGACCTCGTTCGCGATGTCGGAGAAGCTGGCCGTGCCCTTGTCTGCGGCGACCACCAGGTACGGATCGTCGGCGTCGCGCCGGAGGACGCGCGCCGGCGGCCGCACCCGGCCGGTGGCCGGATCGAGGTTGTCGGTGATCTGCAGCAGGGCCGCGATGAACGCCCGGTAGCAAGCGATTCCCTCCTCCCGCAGAGCCGATTGATCGACGGCCGCGTCGCCGGTCGCCACCGGGGGGTGACGGAGGACGAAACCGCCCTTGGCGCCGACCGGCACGATCACCGCGTTCTTGACCGCCTGCGCCTTCACCAGCCCCAGGATCTCGGTGCGGAAGTCCTCACGACGGTCCGACCAGCGGAGTCCCCCGCGCGCCACATCGCCGAACCGCAGATGCACCCCCTCCACCCTGGGTGAGTACACGTAGATCTCGAACTTCGGCCTCGGCTGCGGGGCCTGCGGGATCGCGCCGGTGTCGAGCTTCATCGCGATCGTCGGTCCGATGCCGGCCGCCGGGTCGCCGGAGTCTGCGTAGAAGTTGGTCCGCAGGGTGGCCTCGACCGCCGATGCGAGCGCGCTCACCACTCGGTCCGCGTCCAAGCTCAGGATCTCCGCGATGCGCGCGCGCAGATCCTCGAGCGCACGGTCGCGCCGTCCGGGTTCCGCGCCGTCCGGATCGAAACTGGCCTCGAACAACTCCACGAGCCCGTTGGTGACACCGCGATGGTTGCCGAGGACCGCGGCCACGTGGGTCATCGCGAATCCGACGCCGCACTGATTGAGGTAGCGGGCATACGCGCGGATCATCGCCACCGTCCGGGACGTCAGCCCCGCGCGCAGCACCAACTCGCCGAGCGCATCCACCTCCGTGACGCCGAGCCACATGTCGGAGAACGCCTCGGCGATCCGCGCGTCCACGTCGCCGGCCTCGGCGACGTCGACGTGCGGCGCGGGCCGGACCGTGAAGTCGTAGACGGCCACCTGCACCCCGTCCGGGCGGTCCACCACGTGCGGATGCTCGTCGAGGACGGTCAGGCCCAGGCTCTGGAGCATCGGGAGGATCTGCGTCAACGCGGCACGCTGGTCGGCGAGGTAGAGGACGAACCGCCAGGCCTCCGGATCGGTCCGGTCGAGTCTGACGTGCAGTCCGCCGGGGGCCAGGCCCGCCGCGATCGGCAGGTCGACGGCCGCATCCTGCGGATCCCGCTCGTCCCGGTAGCGTTCGCTGACGGTGCCGAGCAGCCGGGCGACCTCCGGGTCGGCCTCCCGCACCGCGCGCACCCGGTCCGGCCACGAGCGGACCGCCTCGTTCAACCGGTCGAGCAGGCGGTCGTCGACCCGGTGCCGCGCCTCGGGATCGGTGCGCATCAGCACCTGCAGCTGGGCCAGCGGCGAGTGCGAGAGGCGGGTCAGGAACTCAGTACGGCTGCCGCCGAGTTCCTCCTCGAGCAACGTGACAACCCTCGACCGCACCGCGGTCGAGTACGTCTCGCGGGGAATGAAGATGAGCACACTCGCGAAACCGCGAGCGGGACCGGTCCTGGCGTAGAACCGCGGATTGCGCGAGGTCTGGGCCTCGAGGAGTTCGCCGATCCGGCGGGTGAGCTCGGCACTGTCGCCGGCCATCAGGTCCGCGAGCGGATACGTCTGCAGCAGTTCCAGCGCCGCCAGTCCGCTGTAGGAGTCCTCGCTCAGACCCAGTCCACGCAGGACATCGGCCACCCGGCCGCGGACTCCGGGCACCGACCGCACCGACTGGTACAGGCCGATCGAGGTGATGGTGCCGACCACCTGGTGCTCGACGCCGTCCAGTCGGACGCGCACCATGATCGGAAAGCGGCTGCGGAGCAGACCGGTCGGCAGATACACCTGGTCGACGCCGACCGGCTCCTCGCCCGCCACCGGCTCCGGCCGGTCGGTGTCCGGATCGCGCCACACCCCGAGGCCGTTCTCCGCGTGCCCGCCGGCGGTGCGGGCGCCCACGGGCAGGAAGTTGTCGCGGGTGGCGAACCAGCTCAGCAGGTCCGCGTCCTCGTCGTCCGCGCTCAACGCGTCCGCGAAGCTCAGCAGCCGTCGATGGATCTGGGCGGCGTCGGCGTGCACCGCCTGTGCCCGGGTGAGTGCCGCGCCGACATCGGCGCACAGTTCGTCACCGTCGACGCCGGACGCGGGGGCTGTGGTGACGCTGATCCACGACTCGGCTCCCGCCTCGTCGCCGCCGACCACGACCACATCGTCGAGGCCGACGATCCGCCCCTGGTCATCGCGGCGGACGGCGAGCACCGGATGGTCGTTCGCGACGATCGTCAGACCACGGCTGTCCAGCACCGCCAGCGTCGATTCGACGAGCAGCGGGGCGTCGTCGGCGACGATCTGAATCTGGATCGATCCGTCCGGCAGATCGGTGGTCGCGACCGCGGTCTCCCCCGGCTCACGGACCTCGCCGAGGCGCAGATGACGCTCGAGGCGGTCCCAGGCCGACGACGCGACGGCGGCGCCGTCGGAGAAATCGGGAAAATAGTAGGCCGCGAACTCCGTAGCGAATGGGACGGTCACTCTGATCTGCCTCCCTAGTGGACCAAGGCAGAGCGCAACACGAGCCGACCGGCGGCCGGGGATCCACCTTGCTAGCGTCGTACGGCTCGTACGTTACCGCGCCGTGGCGCCGCGTGTTCGGATCCCGCGCGAGAGCGACAGAGCCGATCCGGACGTTCCGGATCGGCTCTGTTCGGGTTCGGTGCCGCGGTTCGGCGGCGGACCGTTCAGTCGCGAGTGAGGCGACGGTGCGTCACGCGATGCGGGCGGGCCGCGTCGGCACCGAGACGCTCCACCTTGTTGGCCTCGTAGGCTTCGAAGTTGCCCTCGAACCAGAACCACTGGCCCTCGGAGACGTTGCCCTCCCACGCCAGGATGTGGGTACAGGTCCGGTCCAGGAACCAGCGGTCGTGGGAGATCACGACGGCGCAGCCGGGGAACTCCTGCAGCGCGTTCTCCAGCGAGCTGAGAGTCTCGACGTCGAGGTCGTTGGTCGGCTCGTCCAGCAGGATCAGGTTGCCGCCCTCTTTCAGGGTCAGCGCCAGGTTCAGCCGGTTGCGCTCACCGCCCGAGAGGACCTCGGACGGCTTCTGCTGATCGGCGCCCTTGAAGCCGAAGGCGCTGACGTAGGCGCGCGAAGGCATCTCGTTCTGGCCCACCTCGATGTAGTCGAGACCGTCGGAGACCACCTCCCACACCGTCTTCTTCGGATCGATGTTCGAGCGACCCTGATCGACGTAGCTGAGCTTGACGGTCTCGCCGACCTTCACCTCGCCCGAGTCCGGCTGCTCCAGCCCGACGATCGTCTTGAACAGGGTCGTCTTGCCGACGCCGTTGGGGCCGATCACGCCGACGATGCCGTTGCGGGGCAGAGTGAACGAGAGGTCCTTGATCAGCACGCGACCGTCGAAGCCCTTGTCCAGGTGACTCACCTCGACCACCACGTTGCCCAGCCGCGGCGGGGTCGGGATCTGGATCTCCTCGAAGTCGAGCTTGCGGTGCTTCTCGGCTTCGGCCGCCATCTCCTCGTAGCGGGCCAGGCGGGCCTTGTTCTTGGTCTGGCGGGCCTTGGCGCCCGAGCGGACCCACGCGAGCTCCTCTTTGAGGCGCTTCTGCAGCTTCTGGTCCTTCTTGCCCTGGACCTCGAGGCGCTCGGCCTTCTTCTCCAGGTAGGCCGAGTAGTTGCCCTCGTAGCCGTGCAGCTTGCCGCGGTCCACCTCGCAGATCCACTGAGCGACGTGGTCGAGGAAGTAGCGGTCGTGCGTCACGGCGAGCACGGCGCCCGGGTAGTTCGCCAGGAACTGCTCCAGCCACAGCACGCTCTCTGCGTCGAGGTGGTTGGTCGGCTCGTCGAGGAGCAGCAGGTCGGGCTTCTGGAGCAGGAGCTTGCAGAGCGCCACCCGTCGGCGTTCACCGCCCGAGAGGTTCGTGACCGGAGAGTCCGGCGGCGGGCACCGCAGGGCGTCCATCGCCTGCTCCAGCTGCGAGTCGAGGTCCCAGGCGTCGGCGTTGTCGAGCTCCTCCTGGAGCTTGCCCATCTCCTCCATCAGCTCGTCGGAGTAATCGGTGGCCAGGAGCTCGGCGATCTCGTTGAAGCGGTCGAGCTTCACCTTGATCTCGCCCATGCCCTCCTCGACGTTCTCCTTGACCGTCTTCTCCTCGTTGAGAGGCGGCTCCTGCAGGAGGATGCCGACGGTGGCCTCCGGATCGAGGAAGGCCTCGCCGTTGCTGGGCTGGTCGAGCCCGGCCATGATCTTCAGGATCGACGACTTGCCCGCGCCGTTGGGACCGACGACACCGATCTTGGCTCCGGGGTAGAAGCTCATGGTGACGTCGTCGAGGATCACCTTGTCGCCGTGCGCCTTGCGCACCTTCTTCATCGTGTAAATGAACTCACCGGCCACCGGTTACAGCTCCTGCCTGCAGCCTTCGCTGCGACGAAATGATTGCTCTGAAAATGACTGCTCTTCGGACATGCTGGCCGAACGCCTCTGCGCCGGCGCATGGTTCTGTGGTCCATCCTATCGGTCCCGGCGCGGGCCGATTCCGGACGGCCGCGGTACCCGGCCGCCGCGGCGATGCGTGCCCCGGGCCGTGGGTCGAATACGTGACACACGGCTGCGCACCTGACGATCCACAGTGTGGTGTGTCACACTGGGAACCGCCCTGCGGGGCCACCCGTTACCTGTGGGTAACCGCTACGACGACGAGGGGATCTGTCCACGATGCGACTCCGGTTGAAGATCTGGCACCGGCGACGACGCTATGCGATCCGTCAGCAACCGGTCCTCAACCGCTTCTACCGCATCGGCGTCGGCTTCGTCGGCACACTTCTGGTGCTCGCCGGCCTGGTGATGATCCCCTTGCCGATCCCGGGCCCCGGCTGGGTGACCTTCTTCCTCGGCCTCGGCGTCCTGTCCACCGAGTTCGAATGGGCGCACCGCGTGACCTCGTTCATGCGCAGACTGCTCCACAAGGCGGGCGAGATGACCGCCGACGTGGCACACGCCGCGCGCACGTGGACCGCCGGACACCTCGACTACCACTCGGGCCTGGTGTATTTCCGCAGCTGGATCGAGCATCAGCGTGCGCTTCAGCTCGGCCAACTCCAACTCGCGATCGCATAGCCGCCCGCCGGGCGGGCCCGGCCGCGGCGGTTATCTCTCGCCGTCGCCCTGCGCTGCGAGATCCTCGGCTCCCGTCTCGGCCTCGGCGGACACGGGTGCCGGGGCGTTCATCCGCCGCAGCATCTGGTTGTAGCTCTCCAACTCGGCGTCGTCGTCCCGCTCCTCCTTGCGGTCGAACCTGCGGGCCGCGCGATCGTCCTGCCGGTGCCACTGGATCAGCAGTGCCAGCATCACCACCACCAGCGGGAACTCACCGGTCGCCCATGCGATGCCACCGCCCATCCGCTGATCGGCCGCCATGTCGAAATTCCACGGGTGCTGCAGCGAGCGGTAGTAGGTTTCAGCGATGATCGAGCCGGTCATCATCAGCGCGACGCCGAAGAAGGCGTGGAACGGCAGCGATCCCCACACGACGCCGAGCTTGGCCACCGGACTGATCTGCCGCGGTGCGGGATCGATCCCGATCACGAGCCAGTAGAACAGATACCCGCTGACCAGGAAGTGCAGATTCATCAGCAGGTGCGCGGAGTGGTTCTCGACCACCGCGTCGAACAGTCCGCCCAGATACAGCACGTAGAAGCTGCCGACGAAGAGTGTGACCACGATGAACGGATTGGTGATGAAGCGCGAGTACGGGCTGTGGATCGCGGTGAGGATCCATTCACGCGGCCCGGGCGGGTTGCCGCGTCCGGCGGGCGGGATCGCGCGCAGCGCCAACGTCACCGGGCCGCCGAGGACCAGCAGTACGGGGACCAGCATCGACAGCATCATGTGGCTCATCATGTGGATGCTGAACATCGCCGGCGCGTACCGGCCGAAACCCGATGAGGTCGCGATCAACAGCGCCGCGCAGCCGAGCAGCCACGACACCGTCCGGCCCACCGGCCACTTGTCTCCGCGTTTGTGCAGCCGGTACACGCCCCGCAGGTAGACGATGGCCGCGACGATCGCGAAGGTGCCGAAGATGAGGTCGAAGCGCCAGTCGACGAACAGTTTCGTGAAGGTCGGCGGACCGTCGAGGTCGTATCCGATCTTCAACTCCATCGGCGAGACGTTCGCCGTCCCCAACACCGGCGGCGGCGTGCGCGACAGCCCGGCGCCGAGGCCGAAGGCGACCGCGAACACCACCAGTTCGACGACGGCGAACCGCACGAACAGCGACTTGCGCGGCTCGTCGGTGGCTGCGAGTTCGTCGATCGTGACCTTGCGGTGCAGGCCGCCGAGTAGTCCGGCGAGGACCACCGCGACGAACTTTCCGACGGCCACCAGACCGTAGGTGGTCGTGAGCAGATCCCCCAGGGACATGCGGACCAGCGCGTTGATGATGCCGCTGAGCGCCACCACCAGCAGACACCAGAACGCCACCCGCGAGTAACGGGCCACGGCGAGCGTCCGCCACCGGCCGTCACCGAACGCATACGCCAGGACGGCCATCAGCCCACCCATCCATAGGGCGGCCGCCACGATGTGCAGGATCAAGCTGTTGGTCGCGAGATCGTGCGCACCGCCGGCCGACGAATGCCCCAGCAGCGCCGACGGCATGAGCGACAGCAGCGCCAGCGCCATCGCGAGGAACGTCCATCCCCAGCGCATCGCCACCCGCGCCACCACCGCCGCAAGCACGGCAAAGATCGCGGTCCACAGCCAGTAGCGGCCGTCGGCGACCACCCCGTAGGCGGTCATCAGGTTCTTCGGGACGAGGGTCTCGGAGAGCGGTGAGCCACTGACGTCGGAGATCGACAGCGGGATCATCGCCAAGGCGCACACCGCCCAGACAGTCATCGACGTGGCCGCCCAGCGCATGGCGCGGAAGCCGCCGACGTCGAGCGCCCCGTTGTCCTGCGAGGGCACGAAGAAGGCGGCGAACACCACGCAGCCGAGACCGATGGCGGCGCTGAGCTGGCCGATCACCGTCATCACCGGCATCCCGTAGGTGGTGAGCCACCCCGGATCGGGCACACCGGTCAGTTGCAACGCCGTCGCCGCCGACGCCGCGGTCACGATGACCGCGGCGATCGATCCGACGACTGCCAGCAGCGCGATGAGGACCGACCGCACCCCCGACGGGTCGGTCAGCCGATCGCGCACTGGTTGCTCCGCCGGCCCGGCGGACGTCACTGTCATGGTGTCCACTGTAGGACGGGATATAGTAGTCCTTCGCCGGCACCTGTCGAGGGCCGGCAAGCCTCCATAGCTCAGATGGATAGAGCAAGAGCCTTCTAATCTCTAGGTCGCAGGTTCGAGTCCTGCTGGGGGCGCTTTGACCTGCAGAGACGCTGGTTCGCCGCACGACGAGGTGGAGCCTCGTCCCGACGAGAGGGACGTGGCCGGAATCTCACCGGTGGCGACGGTGAGTCCGGGACCGACTCAGAAGGGCGGTTCGCCCGGACTGTCGAGGACAGGACTCTCACCGCAGCGGCGCTGCGACCGGAGCCGCATTCGGTACGCGTGTTTGGCCTGAGTACGGGTCCGTGACCGTCCCGGCTGCGTCGTCGTGTCGACGAATCCGGGCGCGACGGGTGCGCCGTGCAGGCACGGCACCGAACCGAGGTCGGGCAGGAGCCAGTGGTTCCTGGCGCGGGCCCGGACGGTGTAGCCCGACGGCGTGGTGGTCTCGGTCCAGATCACGCCATTCGCATCGACGACTTGATCATCCAGCCAGCCGTCGGCGTAGGTCTTGATCAGATGATGGAAACGACACTTCGGATTCAAGTTGCACGGGCAGGTCTGCCCGCCAGCTGCCGGCTGGGCATGGTTGTACTCGCAGACATGATCGAGATCGCACGCCCACGCTGACCGGTTGCAGCCGGGCACCGAGCAGGTGCCGTGCACGGCGCGGACGGCGGCGTCGCAGGCAGCGGTCGGGCGGTACGGGTTGCCTGCCTGCGCGGTCTGCTCGGCCAAGCCTGCGATGTCGAGCGGCCGCACCGTCGCATCCGCGCGAGCGGCGATCTCCCTCGCGTGATGTGCGTCGATCACGCCGAAACCGTCGAGATAGGCGGCCTTGTCCCCGCCGCCGGACAATGTGGACGCGTCGACGACGACGTGCACGACGATCTTGGCGAACTGCGCCCGGACCTCTTCCTCGGCCGCACGTGCCGGCAGTCATCGCGGCCGCAGTCGCAGCCGAACCGGGTGCCGAGTACGGCGGCGACGACCACATCGGCGCGCCGCTGGCCGACGGTGCGGGAGTCCGCCTCGCACACCCGGGCGGCGCGCGCCCTGGTGGCCTTGTCCATCAGAGTCACGTCCTCCGCGCGGGTGGCGACGGTGAGGGCGGACTGGTCGACGTCGTGGGCGATGGTGACGCCGGGCGTGTTGGCGCGGCGTTTGTCGCGCACCCCGTCGGCGTCGTACTCGGCGACGAACCGGCGCGCGGTCTGCTCGGCCACACTCATCGACACAGCGCCGTGCCCGCGGAGGTCCTGAGCGATCTCGGCGTCGATGGCTGCCATCAGCGCGGCGTCGGTGACCGCGCCGCACTGCAGGACGATGGCGCCGAATGCACGTGCGCTGATGACTCCGTCGCGGAGCAGGCGTGCGGTCTGCGGCAGACGTTCGGAGGCTTCGACGGCGAGGGTGACCTGTCGGATACCGGTGTCCTTCGAGACCGCCTGCACGATAGCGGCCTCAGCGCCCACGATGGCGGTGGCATCGGCCAGCAGTCGTGCGGACTCGACGTCACCGGCCGAGCCCGCGGCACGACGCCGCTGCATCGCATACAGGTGCCCGAGCCGCAACCACGCAAGGTGGGACTCCTGACGGGCGATCTCCGCGACCGCGGTGATGTCGGCGAGATCCTGTGCGGCAGCGTCAGACGTGTCGACGCCACCCACCCCCGCAGCGTCGATGCTCGGGTTCGTCATGTCCGCCTCCCCTGCAACACATATCGAACGTATGTACCCATATTATGTGATTGAATCTCATATGGCAATAGTGTAATTCGATATTCTTAGACTCTCGTCGACGCTCGCCCCTCCGCTCGAGAACAGTCACTCACACCCGAGATTCACGCGCATTTCCGACGAATCCGGTGCCACCGCGAAATTCGGTGACTTCCTTTCGTTTGCGACAGCATTCAGCTGTTCTCACAACGACGACTTCGGCGTAGCGTCGTATTCGTCGTCAGATGCATGCAGTCAAAGGAGATACCGACATGAACAATCGAATCGTTCGGACGGCGACGGTGGCCGGAATCGGCGCCCTCTCCCTGCTCGGCGCCGCCGCGGCGCCCGGCATGGCCGCTGCCGCACCGCACATGACCGATCCGGCGAAACTCGCGATCGACGGCGACTTGATGATCGCCCCCGGCGTCCACCTGCTGAACATCGAGGCGCAAGGTGCACGCGACATGGACGGCAAGACCCACGGGACCTACGTCGCGACGATCATGGACGGTATGCACAAGACTCCGTTCCAGGTGAAGGGCCCGGTGACGTGCATCTGGACACACGGCGACACCGCCTCGCTCGTCTACCCGATCACCGAGACCTCCCCCAACATCGTCCCCGCCCAGCTCAGCGGCGCGTACGCGGTGAAGATCTCCGTCCGCAAGGGCAGCGGGATGATGAACGAAGTCGGGGTGATGGGTCCGATGGCGACCTCGTCGTTCCACGGTTGCGCGCCGGGCGCGACTCCGAACATGTTCCACGGCGACGTCATGATCGGGTGAGGCGGAGTTCAGGCGGCCGTCGAGTCATCGAGCAGAACGCACTGGCGCCAATTGCCTCGTGAATGCGTCACGGCCCGCGATATCGCACAAATGGCGCAGGAGGATGCGATCCGGAAGAATTCGACTTACCCGAATGACGCGGCCCCAGAACAGGGTTTGCGGCGCATTCACAATGCGGCCGATCATCTGTGATTCACGGACCACCCGCCGCACTCGGCGACGCCTCACGTCATGGAAGAGCTGCAGTGCATCCTCCGGACCCGCACTCGTGCGGAGAGCGGCCGCCAGTACGACGGAGTCTTCGATCGCCTGACATCCGCCCTGCCCCAGATGCGGACGCATCGGGTGAGCAGCGTCGCCGATGATCACCGCACGACCGTCGTGCCACCGGCGTGCGACGGGCCGGTCGTACAGGTCGTGTCGCATCAGCGCCGAAGACGGCGTCGCTGCGATCACCGCGTCGACCGGCTCCGGCCAGCCTCTGCCGACGCGAGCGACCTCGGCGCGCTCGTCGTCGAAGACCGCGGCCTCCGGGGCCTGTGCCGTGGCGAACCAGTACGTCCGCCCGGCCGGAAGCGGCACCGCGCCGAACTGCGACCGCGGGCCGATCATCTCGCCCGCGAGATCGGGATCGATCGAGATGTCGGCCACGCCACGCCACGCGGTGTACCCGGCGTACCTGCTCGACAGACGGTCGTTGAAACCGCGGGCGATACGGGAATGCGTTCCGTCCGCGCCGACGACGAGATCGGCTCGCATCTGAGCACCGTCGGCCAGGGTCACGACTGCCTCGCGGCCCACGGTGCGCACGGTCTGCACGGCGACACCGGTGCGCACGGAGTCGGTGGGCAGCGCACTGGCGAGCACCTCGTGCAGCGTTCCCCGCAGAATGACGGCGAGTTCCTCGCCGGCCGCCGCGGCGAGCGCGCCCGGCGGAGGCTTCCGGATCCACGTTCCGTCTCGCCACCTCAGTGCTCCGCCGCCCACGCGTGCCGACTGCGACCGGACCGCGTCGCCGAGGCCGATCCAGTCCAGTGCTGCCAGCGCGTTCGGCCAGAGACTGATGCCCGCGCCGCCGGTCGACTGCCGTCGAGATTCGAGAACGACCACGTCATGTCCGTCGCGGACCAGGGCCGCGGCAGCGGTCAACCCGGCGATGCCCGCACCCACGACGACCACCCGCACGGCGACTACACCCCGGTGAACCGTCCGGGCCGCTTCTCGAGGAACGCGGCGACGGCCTCCCGATGGTCCTCGGTGTGGTGCGCCACCGCCTGCATGGTCGCCGAGAGCTCGAGTAGCTGGTCGAGGGTCTGCTGCGAGGACTCCCGCAGGAGCTTCTTGGTCATGCGCACCGCCACCGGTGGGTTCGCGGCGATCCGCGACGCGATCTCACGAGCGGTCGGCAACAGATCGGCCGGTTCGACGACGCGCGAGACGATGCCCCACTCGAGCGCCGTCGCGGCGTCGACGCGATCGCCGGTCAGTGCCATTTCTGCGGCCCGCGCCGGCCCGATCGCCCGGGGCAGCAGCCACGCGACGCCGTCGCCGGGGATCAGCCCGAGCTTCACGAAGCTCTCGGCGAAGAAGGCCGTGTTCGAGGCGATCCGGATGTCGCACATCAGCGCCAGATCGCACCCGGCGCCCACCGCGGGGCCGTTGACGGCCGCGATCACCGGCACCTCGAGCGCGTACATCGCGCGCGGTATCCGCTGGATGCCCTCGCGATAACCGACGCGCTGCTGGTGCGGAGCCCCGCCGAACAGACCCGCCGCGGCCGCCATGTCTTTGACGTTGCCGCCGGCCGAGAAGGCCGAACCGGCGCCGGTGAGGATCACCGCCCGGACCGACTGGTCCCGGTTCACCGCCGTCGCCGCATCGACGAGTGCATCGATGGCGTCGTCCTCGGAGATGGCATTGCGGGTCTCGGGTCGATTGACGGTCCAGGTCACGACGTCGCCGTCGCGCTCGACCAGCAGCACGTCGCCGCTCACAGAAGTTCCAGAATCGTTGCGTTCGCCATACCTCCAGCTTCGCACATGGTCTGCAGACCGTACTGGATCCCGTTGTCGCGCATGTGGTGGACGAGCCGGGTCATCAGAATCGCGCCCGACCCGCCGAGCGGGTGGCCCACCGAGATGGCACCGCCGACCGGATTGAGGACGTCGTCGGAGGCACCGATCTCGGCCTGCCAGGCCATCGGGACCGGCGCGAAGGCCTCGTTCACCTCATAGGCGCCGATGTCGGACACCGCCAGTCCCGAGCGTTCCAGCGCCTTGGCGGTGGCGGCGATCGGTCCGGTGAGCATGATGACCGGGTCGTCGCCGGCGAGGGTCGCGGTGTGCACCCGCGCCATCGGCCGCCAGCCGTTGGCCGCGGCGATCTCGCTGGTCGTCACCAGCAGGGCGCCGGCACCGTCGGAGATCTGCGAGGCGTTGCCCGCGGTGATGACGCCCTCGGGGTCGAACGGGGTCTTGAGCCCGCCGAGCTTCTCCGCCGTGGTGCCGCGGCGCAACCCCTCGTCGACGGCGAGGCCGTCCGGGATCGGAGCGATCTGCGCATCGAAGGCGCCTGCGTCCTGCGCGGCGGCGGTGCGCTCGTGCGAGCGGGCCGAGTACTCGTCGAGCTGCTGCCTGCTGAAGTTCCAGCGCTTGGCCATCATCTCGGCGCCGAGGCCCTGGTTGAAGCCGTCCACGCCGTATCGGTCGAGCACGGACGCCGGATAGGGAGCACCGTCACCGCGTGCGGCACCCATCGGTACGCGCGACATGGACTCCACGCCACCGGCGACGGCGATGTCGTACTGTCCGGCGATCACGCCGGCGGCGGCGAAATGCACCGACTGCTGACTCGAGCCGCACCGACGGTCGACGACGGTCGCCGGAACGGACTCGGGCCAGCCCGCGGCCAGCACGCCGACCCGGCCGATGCTGCCCGCCTGGTCGCCGACCTGGCTGACGCACCCCCAGATCACGTCGTCCACGCCGGCGGGATCGAAACCCACGCGGTCGGCCAGCGCCGACAGCACGTGCGCGCTCAGGTCGCCGGGATGGATCTCGGACAGGCCGCCGTTCCGCTTACCGATCGGAGTACGGACGGCATCGACAATCACTGCATCTCGCATGCCGTCCTTCATACCCTAACAAGCGCTCGGTTGGGAAGGAGGCGTCCCGATAGTTGACCTGGCTGTAACGCCGCTCTGCACGCGCCGAAACAGTTCCACGGAACCGTGACTGGCATGTCCCTGGAACCGCTGGCTCCCACTGCCGTCGACACCGTGTGCGGTTACTGCGGCGTGGGTTGCGGACTGACCCTCGACGTCGCGGACGGGGCCGTCACCGGGGCGCGGGGCACCAAGAGCCATCCGGCCAATCGGGGCAGGCTGTGCACCAAGGGCGCCACCACCGCCGACATGCTGCGCGCCCCCGGACGACTCACCACCGCTCTGATCCGGGAGCGGCGCGACGGTGACGCCCGACCCGCCGACGTGGACGACGCGATCGCCGAGACCGCCCGCCGACTGACACGGATCCGTGACCGCCACGGCCCCGAATCCATCGCGGTGTACGTCTCCGGCCAGATGTCACTCGAAGCACAGTATCTGGCGAACAAGCTGGTCAAAGGCTTCCTCGGCACCAACCAGATCGAATCGAACTCCCGGCTGTGCATGGCGAGTGCGGGGACCGGCTACAAGCAGTCGCTCGGTGCCGACGGACCGCCCGGCAGCTACGACGACATCGACCACGCCGACGCCTTCCTGGTGATCGGTTCCAATATGGCCGACTGCCACCCGATCCTGTTCCTGCGCCTCCTCGACCGGGTGGCCGCGGGCGCCCGGCTGATCGTGGTCGATCCGCGGCGGACCGCCACGGCCAGCAAAGCGCACATCCATCTCCCGGTCCGGCCGGGCACCGATCTCGCACTGCTCAACGGCCTGCTGCGGCTCATCGTCGACGAAGGCGGGCTGGACGAGGAGTTCGTGGCCGCGCACACGCGGGGGTGGGACGCGCTCGCCGCGATGCTCGACGACTACCCGCCCGAACGAGTCGCCGAACTCACCGGCGTCGACGAGGACGCCCTGCGGGAGACGGCCCGCATCCTCGCCGGCGCCGAGAACTGGATGACCCTGTGGACGATGGGGCTCAATCAGTCGACGCACGGGACGTGGAACACCAATGCCGTCTGCAACCTCCATCTCGCCACCGGAACCATCTGCCGGACGGGATCCGGCCCGTTCTCGCTGACCGGGCAGCCCAATGCGATGGGCGGTCGCGAGATGGGCTACATGGGTCCGGGCCTGCCCGGGCAGCGCAGCGCGCTCGATGCCGGCGACCGCGCCGACGTGGAGGCAGCCTGGGGTCTCGAACCGGGGACGCTGAGCACCGATCCGGGCGGCGGCACCGTCGACATGTTCGAGGCGATGGCCGATGGCCGCATCCGCGCCGCGTGGATCATCTGCACCAATCCGGTGGCCTCGGTGGCGAACCGCTCGACCGTCGTGCAGGCCCTCCGGCGCGCGGACTTCGTCGTGGTCCAGGAGGCCTTCACCGGAACCGAGACCTGCGAATACGCCGACATCGTGCTGCCCGCCGCACTGTGGACCGAAGCGCAGGGGACGATGGTGAACTCCGAACGCAGCATCAGTCTCACCTCCCCCGCCGTAGCGCCGCCGGGCCAGGCGCGGGCCGACTGGGAGCTGATCTCCCAGATCGCCCGCGGCATGGGCTTCCGCGACGGGTTCTCGCACGCCGACGCGGCGGCCGTGTTCGACGAGATCCGCGGCTTCCACAATCCGCGGACCGGCTGGGACCTCCGCGGCGTCGACTACGCGAGGCTGCGCGAAGGACCCGTTCAGTGGCCGGCGGCGCCGGGCGGACCGGCGCGCAATCCGATCCGCTACCTCAGCGACGACCCGGCCGAGCCCGGTCCCCTCTTCCCCACCCCGGACCGGCGCGCGCGGTTCCTCGCCCGCCCGCACATGCCGCCCGCCGAACTCCCCGACGACGACTATCCGATGGTCCTGACCACCGGTCGGCTGGCGCACCAGTGGCACACCATGACGAAGACCGGCCGGGTCGCGAAACTCTGCCGGCTCGACCCCGGCTCCTTCGTGCAGATCCATCCCGACGACGCACGCCCGGCGGGTATCGGCGACGGAGACATGGTGGAGGTGCGATCCCGCCGCGGCGCGGTACGGGTACCCGCGCGCGTCGACGACGCGGTGAGCGCCGGCGTCTGCTTCGTCCCCATGCACTGGTCCGACGCCTTCGGCGAGATGCTCGCGGTGAACGCCGTGACCACCGATGCCGTCGACCCCGATTCGCTGCAACCGGAGTTCAAGGCGTGCGCCGTGGCGCTCACCCGGCTCTCCGGACCGGTGCCCGATAACCAGGAGCCGCCCATGACCACCGCCGATCCGACCGCCGCCGATCCGACCGCGACCGAATCGTCGTCGCTGGCCGTCGCCCTGCGCGTCGACGCCGGCGAGCCCGTGCTGACCGAGACCGAGCGCGGCTATCTGGCGGGTCTGCTGCGCGGCCTGACCGCCAATCCGCCCCGCGACGCGGTTCCGACGGTCCCGTCACAGGCGCCGCTCTCGGAGCCGGCCCGGATCTGGGTCGACGGAGTGCTGGCCGGATACTTCTCCCGGGTTCCGATGACGGGACCCGGATCCGCGTCCGTCGTCGATTCACCGGCGCGCAGAATCCGGCTCGTATGGGCGTCGCAGACCGGCACCGCGGAGGAGTACGCGGCGCAATGCGCCGGCGCATTGCGCGACGCCGGCTTCGACGTGATCGATGCGAGCGCCGAACGCACCGGACTCGGCGACCTGGTCGGCGACGTCCTGTTCATCGTCTCGACCACCGGTGACGGCGACGCACCGGATGCCGCCGTCGGACTGTGGGACGCGCTCGCCGGCGCGTGCGCGCAAGACGTGGACGGACTGCGCTTCTCAGTTCTCGGGTTCGGCGACTCGTCGTATGCGGATTTCTGCGGTTTCGCCCGCAAACTGGACGCACGGCTGGCGACGCTGGACGCGCAGCGGATCGCGCCCGCCGGATACTGCGAGCCCGACTACGACACCGCGGCCGCCGCATGGCTCGCCGGGGTGGTCGCCGTGCTGGACTCACCGGCCTCGCCGGACGACCCCGACACCGCTGCCGACTCCCGGACCTGCGCCGAATCCCCTCCGGCTCCGGGCTATTCACGGAAGAACCCGTTCACCGCGCGCGTGCTGGAGAACGCAGTCTTGACGACGGGTACAGCGAAGGAGGTGCGCCGCATCGCGTTTCATCTGCCGCCGGGCTCCCTCGAGTACACCGCCGGAGACGCCCTCGGCGTGTGGCCGCGCAACAGCGAGACGCTGGTCGACGAATGGCTCGCGCGCACGGGGCTCGACGGCGCGGAGGCGGTGACCGTCGACGGCGCCCCCGTCCCGCTCCGGCAGGCGCTCACCGAGGACTACGAGATCGCCGACTGCTCCCGCGATCTGGTCGCCTTCGTCGCCGAGCGGACGGGCGACTCCGAACTGCGCGCCCTCCTCGACGATCCGGCCGGCTTCGCCGACTGGGCGTGGAACCGCCAGTCGGTGGACCTACTGGCCACTCATCCGGTCTCGGCCACCGCGGCGCAGTGGCTCTCGGTGTGCCGACGGCTGCGCCCCCGCCTCTACTCCATCTCCTCCAGTCCGTCCGCGCACCCGGAACGGGTGGAGGCCACCGTCTCGGTGGTGCGGTTCGGCGACGAGTCCGCGCCGCGCCGGGGCGTGTGCTCGGGATTCCTGGCCGATCGCGGCCCCGCCGACCTCGCGCGCATCTTCATCACGCCCAACAAGAAGTTCGGCCCGCCCGTCGACCCGGAGGCTCCGGCGATCATGATCGGTCCCGGAACCGGAATCGCTCCGTTCCGGGCCTTCCTGCACGAGCGGGCCGCGTCCGGGGCCGCCGGCGACAACTGGATCTTCTTCGGTGAACGCCACCGCGCCACCGAGTTCTACTACGAAGACGAGCTCGCCGGGTTCCGGGAGGCCGGGGTCCTCACGCGACTGGACACCGCCTTCTCGCGCGACCAGCCGGAGAAGGTGTACGTCCAGCATCTGATGCGCGAGCGCGCCCCGGAGATCTGGGAGTGGCTGCGGCGCGGCGCGCACGTCTACGTCTGCGGCGACGCCAAGCACATGGCGCGCGACGTGGACGACACCCTCAAGCAGATCGTGGCCGAACACGGGCGTCTCGCGCCGTCCGGCGCCGAGAACTATCTGCGGGCGCTCTCCGCCGAAGGCCGGTACGTCCGCGACGTGTACTGAAGCCGCACCCCCGTCGCCCCCCCCGACTCGAAACATGCTCGAAACCCGGTGCGGGACTCGTCATCTGACCGCAACGCGACCCGAGCGGCATCGCAACACCCCGTTCGTAACGTCGCTTCCGAGCCGAACGGATCGGCTGCGAACTCGAGTGGAAGGACCTGGAGTCGATGAGCGAAACCGTGGTGGTCATCGGACACGGAATGGTCGGGCACCGCTTCGTCGAGGCACTTCGCGCCCGGGACGTCGACGGCGGATGGCGAGTGGTGGTGCTCGGCGAGGAGACCGACCCCGCGTACGACCGCGTGGGGCTCTCGGGATACGTCGGCTCCTGGGAGCGGGCCGAGCTGGCGCTGGCGGGCAACCGCTACGACGGCGACGACGCCGTGGAGTTGCGGGTCGGGGACGCCGTCGTCGCGATCGACCGCGACCGTCGCGTGGTGCGAACCGCTTCGGGCGCCGAGATCGCCTACGACGCGCTGGTGATGGCGACCGGATCGCGAGCCTTCGTGCCGCCGGTCCCGGGACACGAGACGCCGGGCTGCCACGTCTACCGGACCCTCGACGATCTGGACGCCATCCGCGCCGACGCGGAGCGGGCCCTCGCGCGCGATGCCCGCACCGCGCCGGTCGGCATGGTGGTCGGCGGCGGGCTCCTCGGACTCGAAGCCGCCAACGCTCTTCGATTGATGGGTCTGGCGCCTCACGTGGTGGAGATCAACCCGAGGCTGATGCCTCAGCAGGTGGACGCCGGGGGCGGCGAGCACCTGGCCCGGATGATCGGCGAACTCGGGATCGAGGTGTCCCTCTCGTCGGGCACCGAGTCCATCGAGCCCGGCGACGCCGGCGTGCGTGTCACACTCGCCGACGGCACGGTGGTCGACGCCGCACTCCTGGTGTTCGCCGCCGGGGTCCGTCCCCGCGACGAACTCGCCCGCGACTGCGGTCTCGCGGTTGCCGAACGGGGCGGGATCCTCACCGACGAGCGCTGTGCCACCAGCGACCCGTCGATCTACGCGATCGGCGAGGTCGCGGCGATCGACGGTCGTTGCTACGGCCTCGTGGCCCCCGGCTACGCCACCGCCGAGGTGGTCGCCGACCGGCTGCTGGGCGGCTCTGCGGTGTTCCCCGGCGCCGACATGTCCACCAAGCTCAAACTGCTCGGCGTCGACGTCGCCAGCTTCGGCGACGCGCTGAGCGCCACTCCCGGAGCGCTCGACGTGGTGGTCTCGGACCCGATCGGCGGCGTCTACGCCAAGCTCGTGCTGTCCGACGACGCGTCCACCCTGCTCGGCGGCGTGCTCGTCGGCGACGCGAGCGCATACGGCCTCCTGCGCCCGCTGGTGGGATCGAGCCTGCCGGGAGACCCGGTGAGTCTGATCAGCCCGGCCGGCGACGCACCGGCCCTCGGGGTGGGCGCGCTCGGCGACGACGCGCAGATCTGTTCGTGCAACGACGTCAGCAAGGGCACGCTGTGCGCCGCGATCGCCGACGGCGCATGCGATGTGGCGGCCCTCAAGGGCTGCACCGGCGCGGGCACGTCGTGCGGCTCGTGCGTTCCGCTGCTGTCGCAGATCCTGGCCGAGGAGGGAGTCGAGCAGTCGACCGCCCTGTGCGAGCACTTCGCGCAGTCGCGCGCCGAGCTGTTCGAGACGATCAGGGCCTGCGACATCCGGACCTTCTCCGGCATCGTCGAACGGTTCGGCACCGGCACCGGCTGCGACATCTGCAAGCCGACGGTCGCGTCCATTCTGGCGTCGATCGGCTCGGGCCACATCCTCGACGGCGAGCAGGCCTCGCTGCAGGATTCGAACGATCACTTCCTGGCGAACATCCAGCGCAACGGCACCTATTCGGTGGTCCCGCGGATGCCGGGCGGCGACGTCACGCCCGAACAGCTGATTCTGATCGGCGAGATCGCCCGCGACTTCGGTCTGTACACCAAGATCACCGGCGGTCAGCGCATCGACATGTTCGGTGCCACCGTCGACCAGCTGCCGCTGATCTGGCGGCGCCTGGTGGACGCCGGGATGGAGTCGGGCCACGCCTACGGAAAGTCGCTGCGGACCGTGAAGAGCTGCGTCGGCTCCGACTGGTGCCGGTACGGTCAGCAGGACTCCGTTCGGATGGCGATCGATCTGGAACTGCGGTACCGCGGGCTGCGGTCGCCGCACAAGATCAAGATGGGCGTCTCGGGCTGTGCCCGCGAGTGCGCCGAGGCCCGCGGGAAGGACGTCGGCGTCATCGCCACCGAGAAGGGCTGGAATCTGTACGTCGGCGGCAACGGAGGCATGACTCCCAGGCACGCGCAGCTCCTGGCCGGCGACCTGGACGATGCCACCCTCGTCGCCTACATCGACCGTTTCCTCATGTACTACATCCGCACGGCCGAACGACTTCAGCGCACCGCCGCCTGGCTCGACGGACTCGACGGCGGCATCGATCGGCTCAAGGCCGTCGTGGTCGACGACGTGCTGGGTCTGGCCGACGACTTCGAAGCCGACATGGCCCGCCACGTCGACGCCTACGAATGCGAATGGAAGGGCGTCCTCGACGACCCGGACAAGCTCCGGCGGTTCGTCTCCTTCGTCAACGCGCCCGGCGTTCCCGACCCGACGGTCGCCTTCGGCGAGAGCCACGGGCGCCGAGTTCCGGTCCTGCTCGGTTCGCCCGCGCTGCCGCAGTCGTGAACCGGCCCGTTCCGCCCGCCCCCCGAACACACCTGAAAGGTCTGTCATGACCCTCGCCTTCGACCTCCACCGTTGGACCCGCGACTGGACCGCCGCGTGCCACATCGACCGGCTCGACCGCCTGCGCGGCGTGGCCGTGCTGCTGCCGGACGGCGCGCAGGTGGCGCTGTTCCGGCTCGCCGACGACACGCTCCGCGCGGTGGGCAACATCGATCCGATCGCGCGTGCCGCGGTGATGTCGCGCGGCATCGTCGGCGACCGGAACGGTTTCCCGGTGGTCGCCTCGCCCTTGAAGAAGGAGGCGTTCAGCCTCATCGACGGACGCTGCCTCGATTCCCCCGGAGTGCGGATCCCGGTGTACGGCACCCGCATCGGGCTCGACGGGACCGTATTCGTGGCGAACTCCCCCGACATCCGGTTCGGCTTCCGGCCCGAGGGCTTCAGGGCCGCCACGAGTTCGCCGGCGAGCCCGCGATGACCGTCCTGCTCGTCGCGCACGGCACCCGCGACCCACGGGGCGTGGAACTGATCTATCGGCTCGCCGACGAGATCGGACGCCGCCGGGACGAGCCGGTGGCGGTGAGCTTCGTCGACGTCGTCGGGCCCTCGCCGAGCGACCTGCTCCCCGATCTGCCCGACGGCCCGGTCACGGTGCTGCCCGCGTTCCTGGCGCGCGGACACCACGTGCGGGTCGACATCGCCGCGCACCTGGCCGCGGCCCGCCGGCCGGTGCGGCTGGCCCCGGCACTGGGACCGTCTCAGCTGTTGACCCGGGCGCTCACGATCCGCCTGGCCGAGGCCGGGGCGACGAGCGATGACGCCGTCGTCCTGGCCGCGGCCGGCTCCGCGGACCCGGTGGCGCAGCGGGACATCGAGACCACCGCGCACCTGCTGTCCGCGCGGCTGGCCACACCGGTCCGCATCGCATTCGCGAGCACCCGCGCGGACTCGCCTCACGCATCGGTCCCGGACACCGTCGCCGCCCTCCGTGCGGACACACCCGGACGCCGGATCGCGGTGGCGTCGTACCTGCTCGCCGACGGGCTGTTTCAGCAGCGCCTGGACGACTCGGGGGCCGACGTCGTCGCCCGCCCCCTCGGCCTCGCGGCACCGGTCGTCGACGCGGCCTGCGGCCGGATCGACTCGGCCGGCGAGTTCACTGCTCGTCCAGTGCCAGCCGGTAGCCGCGTTTGACGACCGTCGCGATCATCTCGCGGCATCCCAGCGCGGTCCGGAGCCTGCCGATCGCCACCTCCACCGCATGTTCGTCACCCGCGCCGATCACCGCGAGCAGATCGGTGCGCGACACCACCGTGCCCGGCCGCTGAGCGAGGGCCTTGAGCAGACGCAGCGCCGACGCGGGCACGTCACGGACCTCTCCGTCGACCACCACCGCCGAGGCATGCACGCCGAGGCGGTGCCCGGCCACCGCGAGTTCGGACTCCCGGACCGGCAGATCCTCGGCCACGAGCCGCGCCAGCGCGCCGAGCCGCATCCGCTCCGGCCAGCGCGCGGCGACCCCCGCCAGCTCGAGCGGCGCGGCGGTCACCGGGCCCACGCAGTAGACGGCGACCGCCTCCCGGAGTGCGGAGACGAACGGCTCGCGCACGCCCAGCTGAGTCGATCGCGTCAGCATCGACACGGCGGCCGGACCGGAGGTGAAGGTCACCGCGTCCAGCCGGCGGGCGGCGACGTCGTGGATCAGCGCATCGAAGTCGCCGAGATCGGCGGGCCGGCGCCAGCTGTAGACCGGCACGGAGACGACATCGGCTCCCATCGCGATGAGACCGTCGACGAAGTCGCGGTTCGGGTCCCAACCGTCGATCGCACCGTGCAGCTGAACCGCCACTCGCCGACCGGCGACGTCGTCGGGGCTCAGGTGCGCCAGCACTTCGGCCGACGACTCCGACTCGGGCGACCATTCCTCGCGCAATCCCGCCGCACGCAACGCCCCGGTCACCTTCGGCCCGCGCGAAAGGATGCGCGCGCCGGCGAAGGCGCCCATCAGCTCGTCGGCCAGCCCCCATTCGTCCGCGGCCTCGATCCACCCGCGGAAGCCGATTCCGGTCGTCGGGATCAGCAGATCCGGCGGCTTCGCGATCACCGCATCGGTGCCCGCGCGCAACGCCGGGTCGTCGGCCAGCGGCACCATCTCGATCGCCGGTGCGGCGACCACTCGTGCGCCTCGTCGCATGAGCAGCGCGCCGAGCTCCTCAGCTCGGCGCGCTGCGGTGACGGCGACGGTGAACCCCGCCAGCGAGGGCGGGGCCGACCGGTCGCCGGTGGTGGCAGAACTCATGAAGACAGCTTCGCAGACTGCGGTGCGCCGGGCGCATCGGCCGCCGCGCGCGGCACTCCGACGTACGCCCGCCAGGTGACGGCCGCGGCGACGAGATAGAAGGCGGCGAAGACCACCACCGCGACGGTCGCCGACCCGGAGCTCAGATACGACTGTCGCAGCACCATGTTGATCCCGACGCCGCCGAGTCCGCCGACCGCGCCCGCGATCCCGATCACCGCTCCAGACATGGCTCGCGAGTACGCCGCCCGCCCGTCCTCGTCGAGCGGCAGCGCGCGGGACTTCGCGTCGAACACCGACGGGATGATCTTGTACACCGAGCCGTTCCCCATCCCGGAGAGCACGAAGAGCGCCACGAAGCCCACCACCTGAACCTCGAGGGACGAGCCCACCAGGAGGACGGCCGCGGCGCCGACCATGCCGGCGAACACCCCGAGCGTCACTCGGCTGCCGCCGATCCGGTCGGCGAGCCTGCCGCCGTACACCCGTGCCACCGACCCGAGGAGCGGGCCGATGAAGGCGATCTGCGCGGCGTGCAGTGAGGCCTGCGCCGCGGTGTCGCCGCGGTCGAGGAAGTTCAGCGCCAGTACCTGCGAGAAGGCGAAAGAGAACCCGATGAACGAGCCGAAAGTCCCGATGTAGAGCAGCGAGATCAGCCACGTGTCGCGGTCGGTGATCGCCGACCGCATCGCGGACAGGTCCACGCCCGGCCCCTCGAGGTTGTCCATGAAGAGCGCGGCGCCGAGCCCGGCCACCGCGAGCAGCACGAGGTAGACCGCGCACACCCAGTACGGTTCGCCGACCCCGGTCCACGCGATCACCAGCAGTCCCACCAACTGCACCGCGGGCACCCCGAGGTTGCCGCCGCCCGCGTTCAGACCGAGGGCCCAGCCCTTGAGGCGCTGCGGATAGAAAGCGTTGATGTTCGTCATCGACGACGCGAAGTTGCCGCCGCCGAACCCGGCGAGTGCGGCGCACAGCAGGTACACCCAGAGCGGCTGACCCGGATTCGCGAGAAGGACGATCGTCGCCGTCACCGGCACGGTCAGCACGACGGCCGAGAAGACCGTCCAGTTGCGGCCGCCGAATCGCGATGTCGCCAGGGTGTACGGGAAACGCAGCAGAGACCCGGTGAGGGTGGCCACGGCTCCGATGAGGAACTTGTCCCCCGCCGAGATGCCGTAGACGTCCGACGGCATGAACAGCACCATCACCGACCACAGCGTCCAGACGGAGAATCCGACGTGCTCGGCGACCACCGACCAGATCAGGTTGCGCCGCGCGATCGCCGATCCGCCCGCCTCCCATGCCGCGGTGTCCTCCGGATCCCAGTCGGTGATCGTCCTCGACGCGAATACTGCTCGTCGTTCTCGGGGTCGGGTGTGAGCTGGTCCCATCCGCACGCGGTGCCTCCTTCGTCCGCCCGGGCATTCGACCGGGTCGCGATCGACGCTAGGCAGGCGGTGTTGCGGGCGGTCGCCGCGGCGATCACGGGCGCGTAATGAAGCCCTCACCGACATGCGGGGAGCCGTGTGAGCAGCCTGAAACACGGCGGAATGCCGCAGTTCCGACGGTTCCGAGATGTTCCCAGAATGCTGCCAGTCGCGCGCCAGATCCTCCACAGACGGGGTCCATAAATTCATCTGTGTCGGACGCGAGATACGCGAGCGGAAATAGCCGCCGAGCCGACCGGATAAGGAGAATGACATGGCATTCGACAACAACCGCCGCCCCGAGCAGAACAACCGTCAGAACTTCGGATTCGCGCACCCCGCTCCGCGTCGGCGTCGTGAGCGTCGCTGGGATGCCCGCAATCACCGCTGGTACTGGATCTGGGTCCGCTGACCAGGTGTGAACTGATCGGGTTCCACACCCTCGGATGCGCCGGTCCCGGAAATGTATTCCGGGACCGGCGCCTCGGCATTTCTTTTGAAGAAGAATCGGTCCGATTCGAAAGATTACAGGAGATCACCCAAATGACATTTCTCACCGCGATGCGCCGATTCTCCCATTTCGCCTCCGGACATCGCGTCGCACTGAGCGGTGCCGCATTCTTTCTACTGGTCGCAGCCGCATGCGACGCCGTCGGCGTGTTCTTCCTATCCGATGTCGTCGACGGTGCCCTCGGTTCCTCCGACTGGCAGTCGTTCGCGCGTCTCGCCGCACTGTGGCTCGCCGTGACCGCGGTCAGCGTCGGTGCCGACTACGTCGGCACCCTCCTGTCGACGGTGGCCTCCGAAGGTGTGGTGCTCCGGCTGCGCACCGCTCTGTTCGCGCACGTCCAGCGGTTGGCGCCGATCACGCATCGGCGCCGCGGGCTCGGCGACCTCGTCGTGCGGCATTCGAGCGACCTGGAAGCCGTCGAGCACTTGATCGGCACCGGGATGATGTCCCTGGCGGTGGCGGCCGCCAACGCGCTGGGTCTGATCGTTGCCGCGTTCGTCATGAGCCCGGTCGTCGCGGGGGTCGCACTGGCCGCATGCCCGGCCCTGTGGGCGGTCTCGTCGTTCTTCGGGAGGCGCCAGAGCCGGACGACGCACGCCGAGCGCGCCGCGAACAGTGACATCGCCGATGCCGTCTACTCCGCGCTGGCCGGCCACGAGACCACCGTCGCGTACAACCGCGAGCGCGACGAGGCCGACGAGCTGGAGCGCCACGGCCGCCGATGGGCACGCACCCGGGTGTCGCAGACCCGCATCGAAGCCGGCTTCGGCGGAGTGCTCGGCTTCGCGCAGGTGTGTCTGTCACTCACCGTCACCCTCGTCGGCGTCTGGCAGGTGCGTGAGGGCGCACTCAGCGTCGGCCAGCTGCTGGCACTGTCGGGCTACCTGGCGATGCTGTATCCCAAGCTCCAACAGATCGCCGACGTGCGGCTCGCGGTGGCCGAGGCATGCGTGAGCGCCGAGCGGATCGCGGAGATCCTCGACGAACCGGTGCACCGTGCCGAACTCGGCGACGCGCGGCCGCTGCCACCGGTCCCGAGTGGCGCCCCCGTGCCCGTGCGGCTCGACGGCGTCTGCTTCGCGTACGACGGCAGGCAGATCCTCCGAGGCGTCGACCTGGAGTTGCGGCCGGGTGCCATCACGGCTCTCATCGGCCCCAGCGGCACCGGCAAGTCGACGCTCGCATCGCTGATCTGCGCGCTGGAGGATGCGGAGTCCGGCACCGTCACCGTCGGCGGCCACAACGTGTCCGAGGTGACCGGCGCGTCGGTCCGCGAACAGGTCACGCTGCTGCCGCAGACGGCCCACATCCGGCCGGGGACGGTGGCCGACAACATCGCGTTCGGCCGTCCGACGGCAGGCCGGGAGGAGATCATCGAGGCGGCGCGCGACGCCGGCGCCCATCGGTTCATCGCCGCGCTGCCGGACGGATACGACACCGTGCTCGCCGGCGACGGCTTGGAACTGTCCGGCGGACAGCGCCGACGGATCACCATCGCGCGGGCGATGCTCCGGAACACGCCCGTCCTGATCCTCGACGAGCCGACGGCCGCGCTCGACGACGAGTCGGTCGCCGGAGTGATCGGGCCGCTGCGCCGACTGGCCCGCGGACGCACCACCCTGCTCATCACTCACGATTCGCGGCTGACCGCGATCGCCGACGAGGTGGTGCGACTCGAGGACGGACGAATCCGCCGGGTGTCAGCTGCGCAGGTCGAGCACGCCGAGCGCGTTGCCGAGGATGGTGCCGAGATACAGGACCCCGTCGCGCTCCGCGACGGCGGTGACGAAACCGAAATCGAGGTCGTCGATCCGCACCTCGCGGGCCATCGTGCCGTCGAAGTCGAAGGCCTGTACCCAGACCACCTCCTCCGGCGTCGGACCGACACCCTGCGGGACCCGCGCGAGCACCTTCCGGGCCCGCAGCGGAAGCCGGAAGATGCCCTCCAGCACAGCATTCCGCGGTGAGGCGAGCGCCACCCACAGTCGCCCGTCGCTGCCGATCGACATGTTGTCCGGATAACCGCCCAGACCGTCGAGGAAGACCTCGGAGGTGCCCGCCGCCGGTCCGGTGAGCCAGTACCGCGAGATCCGGGAGGCCCCCGTCTCCGCGACCAGCACGTAGTCCTCGGCGGGGCCCAGGACCACGCCGTTCGCGAACTGCAGATCGTCGCGCAGCACCTGGACCTCACCGCTCGGCGACAGTCGCATGAGCCTGCCGGTCCCGGAGTGCTCGATGATGTCCGCCCGCCAGCGGTCGAACATGAAGTTCTGAGACGACGACGAGAAGTACAGCGTTCCGTCGGAGGCGTGGGCGACGTTGCTGGCGAACCGCAGCGGCCTGCCGTCCACCGTGTCGACGAGCACTCGTGCGCGCGAGCGATCCGGATCCAGGACGAGCAGCCCGCGATCGTGGTCGCAGATGTAGATCGAACCGTCGGCACCGTAGTCGAGGCCGAGGAGCCGCCCGGCGGTGTCGGCCAGCACGCTGATCTCCCCCGTCGACGGCTCCACCGACAGCAGACGACCGTCGTCGAGTCCGGTCACGACCCGCCCGTCGGGCAGGCAGATCACGTCCTCGGGTGCGGTTCCGGGAAGGGCGATGCGGCGAAACGAGGTCACGGCCAAGTCTTAGCAGCAAATCGGCGGCGGTGTGTCCGACCCGCCGCTTTATATGCATCGGAGTTCATATGAACCCTATTGCATAGAACTAAGGTGCATTGCTACGGTGTCACGCATGGCACTCGAGCACGCGATCCTCGTCTCGCTCTCCGAGCGGCCCGGGACCGGGTACGAGATCGGGCAGCAGTTCTCGCGGTCGATCGGATACTTCTGGTCGGCTACGCACCAGCAGATCTATCGGACGCTCAAGAAGCTGCACTCCGACGGGCTGGTGAGCTTCGAATCCGTGGCACAGGACGGCCGCCCGGACAAGAAGGTGTACACGCTCTCGCAGGCGGGACGCGACATGCTCGCCGAGTGGGTGAACAGCCCGACGCCGCTCCCGCCGCTGCGCAGCGATCTCGGAGTCAAGCTGCGCGCCGCCGATCTCGGCGACCTGCCGACGGTGATGGCCGAACTCCGCGCCCACCGCGACGAGGCCGCCGCGATGCTCGAGGTGTATCGGGGATGGGTGGAGCAGTACTACCCCGATCCCGATGCCTTGTCCGGACGCAAGCTGAACCAGTACCTGGTGCTCCGCGGCGGGGTCCGGATGAGCGAGCAGACCGTCGACTGGTGCGACGAGGTGCTCGACCGCTTCCAGCGCGAACTCGAGCGCTCTGCCGCCGTCGCCGCCCCGCAGCACTGAATTCCACAGAAACCACTGCATCCCACCGATACCCACAACGAGAAAGGTCGCCCAATGACAGCCCAGACGGCGCCCAACGCCCACTTCCCCAGACTGTTCGAACCGCTTCGGATCGGCGGGATCACGCTCGACAACCGCGTCGTCATGGGATCGATGCACACCGGCCTGGAGGACCGGTTGTGGGACACGCCCAAACTCGCCGCCTACTACGCCGAACGCGCCCGCGGCGGCGTCGGGCTCATCATCACGGGCGGTTTCGCACCGTCGCGCACCGGACAGCTGCTGCCCTTCGCGGGCAAGATGACGAACCGTGCCGATGTGCTCCGGCACCGCGAGTTCACCAAGGCCGTCCATGCCGAGGGCGGAAAGATCGCCTTGCAGATCATTCACGCGGGGCGCTACGGGTATACGCCCTTCAAGGTCGCCGCCGGCAGCGAGCCGAGCCCGATTCACCCGTTCAAACACCTCAAGATGACCGAGCAGATCATCTGGCATGTGATCCGCTCATTCGGCACCGCGGCGCAGCTCGCGCACCGAGCCGGCTACGACGCGATCGAGCTGATGGGCGGCGAGGGATACCTGATCAACCAGTTCCTCTGCCCGCACACCAACGACCGCACCGACAAGTGGGGCGGCAGCACCGAGAACCGTCAGCGCTTCCTCGTCGAGATCATCAAGGACGTGCGCAGGAAGGTGCCGCGCGAGTTCCCGGTCATCCTGCGCCAGAGCGTCGCCGACTTCGTGAAGAACGGACAGACCTTCGACGAGATCGCACTGCTCGCCAAGCGGGCCGAGGAACACGGCGTCGACGCCATCAACACCGACATCGGCTGGCACGAGGCCCAGGTACCGACGATCGTGACGTCGGTACCGCGGGGCGCGTTCGTCAAGTTCACCGAGCGGCTGCGCGATGTGGTGGACATCCCGCTGATCGCGTCCAACCGCATCAACACCCCGGACTTCGCCGAGGAGATCCTCGAGCGCGGCAAGGTGGACGCGGTGTCGATGGCCCGCCCGCTGCTGGCCGACCCGGAGTTCGTCGACAAGGCGCGCACCGGCCGCGCCGACGAGATCAACACGTGCATCGGCTGCAATCAGGCGTGCCTGGATCACGCCTTCGTCGGTCAGAAGGTCTCGTGCCTGCTGAACCCGCGCGCCGGCCGCGAGACGGTCCTCACCCTGGGGGCCACCCGCACGGCCAAGCGGGTGGCCGTCGTCGGAGCCGGTCCCGCCGGGCTGTCGGCGGCCGTCTCCGCCGCGCAGCGCGGCCACCGCGTCGACCTCTACGAGGCCGGGCCGGCCATCGGCGGGCAGTTCTCCATCGCCGCCCGCATCCCCGGCAAGGAGGAGTTCAACGAGACCATCCGGTACTTCACCCGCCAGCTCGAGATCAACCACGTCGCCGTTCACCTCGACACCCGGGTGGGCGCACAGGAGCTCATCGACGGCGGGTACGACCAGGTGATCGTCGCGACCGGCGTGGTCCCGCGCGTGCCTGCGATCGACGGCATCGACCACCCGATGGTCATGTCGTACGCCGACGCGGTCCTCGGCCACCGCGAGGTCGGCAAGCGCGTGGCCGTCATCGGTGCGGGCGGCATCGGATTCGACGTCACCGAATTCCTCACCACCGATGAGTCGCCGACACTGAACCTCAAGGAATGGGAGCAGGAGTGGGGCGTCACCGACGACCTCGACACTCCCGGCTTCCTGACCGAGCCGAGGCCGATGCCCGCCGTGCGCGAGGTGTACATGGTGCAGCGCAAGCCGGGCAAGCAGGGCAAGTCGCTCGGCAAGACCACCGGCTGGGTGCATCGTGCCGCGGTCAAGATGAAGGGCGTCGAACAGATCTCCGGCGCCACCTACGACAGGATCGACGACGCCGGCCTGCACATCACGCTGCACGACAAGGAGGGCAACGAGGTCGGCAAGCGCCTGCTCGAGGTGGACAACGTCGTCGTCTGCGCCGGTCAGGAATCGGTGCGCGACTTGGTCGACCCGCTGACCGCGGCCGGTGTGATCACCCACGTCATCGGCGGTGCCGACCTCGCGTCCGAACTCGACGCCAAGCGCGCCATCCGGCAGGGCACGGAGGTCGCCGCGGGCTTGCCGTGAGGTGCTGCTCTCTACGATGACTCGGTACCCGCATCGGAACGACGGCGCCCGCAACCAGAAGAGAAGAGCCCGAATGAACGAGAACGAGATCGTCATGATCGCCACCTTCCCGAACATCCCGGAGGAGAACGTCGCCGCGTTCACGGCGGCCGTCGCCGAGTCCCTCGACGCGGTGCGGACGGAGAAGGGCAACCTGCAGTACGACTGGTTCATGGACGACGACCGCAGCCGATGCGTGGTGCTGGAGCGCTACCGAGACGCGGCGGCGGTGGTCGAACACGTCGGCAATGTGGCCGAGGTCCTTCCGCGGCTGGCTCAGCTCGGGGGCGGGGTGGAGATCGACGTACTCGGCACGCTCCCCGCGGACCTGCACGCCGCACTCGAATCCCGCGTGCGAGCAATCCACGGTCTCGTCGCGGGCAAGTAGCCGACACCTTTCGGCCGATGTCCGAGGCCGTCGATACGATGTGGCCCATGTTGATGCCGCCTCGTTCGTCTGCCCGCGCCGTGGTCACCGGAGCGTCCTCCGGCATCGGAATGGCGTTGGCGCGGACGCTCGCCGCTCGCGGCCACTCGGTGATCCTGGTGGCGCGGCGGGAGAACGTACTTCATGAGCTCGCCATCGAACTGCGGTCGCGATTCCAGGTGGACGCGGACGTGCGGGCGGCGGACCTCTCCGATCTCGACGCGGTCGACGCACTGTGCGACGAACTGTCGAGTCGCGAGATCTCCATCCTCTGCAATAACGCGGGGATCGCGACCTTCGGGCCGCTCGCCGGCCTCGACTCCGCATACGAGCGCGCCCAGGTCCGGCTCAACGCGAACGCCGTGCACGATCTCACTCTCGCGGTTCTTCCGCAGATGGTCGAACGCGGCTCCGGCGGCATCCTGATGGTCGGCTCCGCCGCAGGCAATATGCCGATTCCCAACAATGCGACGTATGCGGCGACGAAGGCCTTCGTCAACACCTTCAGCGAGTCGCTGCGCGGGGAACTCAAAGACACCGGGGTGCACGTCACACTGCTGGCTCCGGGACCGGTCCGCACGCACACCCCCACCGCCGAGGAGGCGTCGATCGTCGACAAGCTGGTCCCGGGCTTCCTCTGGCACGATTCCCAGAAGGTAGCGGAGATGAGCCTGGATGCGTTGAGCCGCAACAAGATGCGCGTGGTTCCGGGGACACTGAGCAAGGCGATGTCCGTGGCCGGCGGCTATTCGCCGCGTGCCGTGGTCGCGCCGATCGTCGGCAAGTTCTACAGCAAGCTCGGCGAAGGCGAGTAGCTCGTACCGCGCACGCGGACAGACGGCGGCACGCCGTCCCGATTACAGTTGATCGAGTGCAAGACAAACTCGTGTGGATCGACTGTGAGATGACCGGACTGGATATCGGCTCGGACAAGCTCATCGAAATCGCCGCTCTCGTCACCGACAGCGACTTGAACATCATCGGCGAGGGGGTCGACCTCGTCATCCACGCCGACGACGAGGCCCTCGCGGGCATGCCCGAGGTGGTCGCCAAGATGCATGCCGACTCCGGGCTCACCGAAGAGGTGCGCGCCTCCACCGTCACGCTCGCCGAAGCGGAGAAGGCGGTTCTGGACTACCTGCGCGAGCACATCACCACGGCCGGCGCGGCCCCGCTCGCGGGCAACTCCATCGGCACCGATCGCGGCTTCATCGCCCGGGACATGCCCGAGCTGAACGCCTACCTGCACTATCGGATGGTGGACGTCAGCTCGATCAAGGAGCTGTGCCGTCGCTGGTACCCGCCGATCTACTTCGGTCAGCCGCAGAAGGGGCTCGCCCATCGCGCACTCGCCGACATCCGCGAATCGATCCGGGAACTGCGCTACTACCGCGAGACCGCCTTCGTTCCCGCCCCCGGCCCCGACGCGAAGACCCTCGAAGAGGTCGTCGAACGGCTTGGCCCCGCGTAAACACGCTGGTCAGGAACCGATTGGAGTTTCTGGGTGAAAACCGGCTAGAGTATGAGCCTGGCTCGGCAAACAACGTGTGAACGCTGTGCAGCTGCGCCGATGGTGAGTGTAGTTCAGTTGGTAGAGCACCAGGTTGTGATCCTGGCTGTCGCGGGTTCGAGTCCCGTCACTCACCCCGAAGAACGACGAGGGCCCGGACGGCGAGAACGCCGACCGGGCCCTCGTCGCATATCGCACGGACTCCTCACCCCACGGGCAAGAACATCCCGGCATGCAGAACGCCCCGGATCTCGCGAGAGATCCGGGGCGTTCCGTGTGTCTAAGTCTTTAGACTGCTGTCACGTTCGTCGCCTGGGGGCCCTTGGCGCCCTGCTCCAGGTCGAACTCGACCCGCTGTGCTTCCTCCAGGTTGCGGAATCCTCCGCCGGAGATAGCCGAGTAGTGGACGAAGACGTCTTCACTACCGCTGTCGGGAGCGATGAAGCCGAAGCCCTTTTCGCCATTGAACCACTTGACGGTTCCTTGTGCCATGCTGTGTTACTGCTTTCTTCAGATTGCAGGGGGCAAAATCTGCCCACCCGCTTCATAGAGCATCTCACAGATCTGCGAACTTCGCAGTGCCGTGGCTCACCGCGCCCGTATCGAGCACAGATGCCCAGCGGTCAGGTGATCGATACCCGCTGCAGGTCCTGGCCGATCACCACCTCGCCGCCGTAGCCATTCGAGGCCCAGTTCTTCCAGCGCTCTCGGTCGATCGGCGTCTGCGAGACGCGGTGGGTTACCGCACCGCGGAGACGTGCGCGCACGTCGACCTCGCCGACGGCACCGTGGAGCGCGCCGAGGTGGTGATCGCGGGACCGTCCCCGCCGAGACCCCGCGCGCCGCGGGCGTCGATCTGTCGGAAGTGGACGTCTACGTAGGGCCTCGGGGCCACTTCGTGCACTACGGCCTGCGTGGCGGAGCGATGCTCAACCAGGTGTACGTCTTCGAGTCGCCGAAGGCCCTCGCCGGCGAAGAGGACTGGGGCACCCCCGATGAGCTGGACGCGGCCTTCGAGCACACCGTCGACTTCGTCCGCGACGAAGTGGCCCACATGTGGCGCGACAAGTGGTGGCGCATGTTCGACCGGGAACCGCTCGACGACTGGGTGCACGGCCGTATCGCACTGCGCCCGGCACCGGCGCGCCGACGGCGGCGTCGACTGGGACGCCGCGCTCGCCGGGTACAACGCGGTCCGTCTGGAGCACTGCCGCCGGGCACTGACCACGTCCCGGGCCTGGGGTGAGCTCTGGCACCTGGACGGCGAGTCACGCGCCACGGCCCTGGATCCCGAGGACGAGCCCGCGATGTTCACTCCGGTTCCGCTGTCGACCGCGGACGCCCTCATCCCGCGCGAGGGTTCCGGCGCGCCGTCATGACCGGCAGACGACGGACGGCCGATGGTCGATGACCATCGGCCGTCCGTCGGTCGTCACCGGGGTGGGCGCGTACCTCAGCCGCGCGCCTGCTCCAGTGCCGTGTTGAGCGTCTCGCTCGGGCACATCACCTTCTCCAGCTTCGCGGAGTCGGCGAGGTAGTAGCCGCCGAGATCCACCGAGTGACCCTGGACCGCGGCGATCTCGTCGACGATCCGCTGCTCGTCGGCGGCCAGCTTCTCGGCCAGCGGAGCGAAGTGCGCGGCCAGTTCCGCGTCCTGCGTCTGCGCCGCCAGCTCCTGTGCCCAGTACATCGCCAGGTAGAACTGGCTGCCGCGGTTGTCGAGCTCGCCGGTCTTGCGCGACGGCGACTTCCGGTTGTCGAGCAGCTTGCTGGTCGCCGCGTCGAGCGTGGTGGCGAGGACCGCGGCCTTCTCGTTGTCGTACTTGCGGCCCATGTCCTCCAGGCTCGCGGCCAGCGCCAGGAACTCGCCCAGCGAATCCCAGCGGAGGTGATTCTCCTCGACCAACTGCTTGACGTGCTTGGGCGCGGAGCCGCCCGCACCGGTCTCGTAGAGTCCGCCGCCGGCCATCAGCGGCACGATCGAGAGCATCTTGGCGCTGGTGCCCAGCTCCAGGATCGGGAACAGGTCGGTCAGGTAGTCGCGCAGGATGTTGCCGGTCACCGAGATGGTGTCGAGACCGCGCCAGGCGCGCTCGAGGGTGTAGCGCATGGCGCGCACCTGGGACATGATCTGGATGTCCAGGCCCTCGGTGTCGTGGTCCTTCAGGTACTTCTTGACCAGCGTGATCAGGTTGTTCTCGTGCGGACGGTACGGGTCGAGCCAGAACACCGCGGGCATCCCCGAGGCGCGCGAACGCGTGACGGCCAGCTTGACCCAGTCCTGGATCGGCGCGTCCTTGACGATGCACATGCGCCAGATGTCGCCGGCCTCGACGTTCTGCGACAGAAGCACCTCGCCGGTGCCCGCGTCGACGATGTTGGCGACGCCGTCCTGCGGGATCTCGAAGGTCTTGTCGTGCGAGCCGTACTCCTCGGCCTTCTGCGCCATCAGTCCGACGTTCGGCACCGTGCCCATGGTGGTGGGGTCGAACGCGCCGTTGGTCTTGCAGAAGTTGATGATCTCCTGGTAGATCCGCGCGAAGGTCGACTCCGGCATCACCGCCTTGGTGTCCTTCTTGCGGCCGTCGGCGCCGTACATCTTGCCGCCGATGCGGATCATGGCAGGCATCGACGCGTCGACGATCACATCGCTGGGCGAGTGGAAGTTCGAGATGCCGCGCGCCGAGTCGACCATCGCCAACTCCGGGCGATGCTCGTGGCAGCGGTGCAGATCCTCGATGATCTCCTCGCGCTTGGACGCGGGCAGTGTGTCGATCTTCTCGTAGAGGTCCACGAGGCCGTTGTTGACGTTGACGCCGAGTTCGTCGAAGAGAGCGCCGTGCTTGGCGAAGGCGTCCTTGTAGAACACCTTGACGCAGTGGCCGAAGACGATCGGGTGCGAGACCTTCATCATGGTGGCCTTGACGTGGAGCGAGAACATGACGCCGGTCTCCTTGGCGTCGTTGAGCTGCTCCTCGTAGAACTCGAGCAGCGCCTTCTTGCTCATGAACATGCTGTCGATGACGTCGCCCTCGTCCAGCGGCACCGTCTTCATCACGTGCGTCTCGCCGTCGGCGGTCACCACCTCCATGCGCGCCTCGCACGCGTGGTCCATGATCATCGACTTCTCGCCCGCGTAGAAGTCGCCGTGCGTCATGTGCGCCACGTGCGACTGCGAGGCCATCGACCACTTGCCCATGCTGTGCGGGTTCTTGCGCGCGTACTCCTTGACGGCCTTCGGCGCGCGCCGGTCGGAGTTACCTTCGCGGAGAACGGGATTGACCGCACTGCCCAGACATGCCGAGTAGCGGTTGCGGATCTCCTCCTCCTCCGGGGTCTTCGGATCCTGGGGGTAGTCCGGGACCGCGTAACCCTTGGCCTGCAGCTCGTGGATGGCCGCGTTCAGCTGCGGAACCGATGCGCTGATGTTGGGGAGCTTGATGATGTTGGTGTCGGGCTTCTGCGTCAGCCGACCGAGCTCGGCGAGATTATCGGGCACCTTCTGCTCGTCGGTCAGATAGTCCGGGAACGCGGCGAGGATGCGCGCTGCGACCGAGATGTCACTGGTCTGGACGTCGATGCCGGCGGGTTCTGCGAACGTGCGGATGATCGGCAGGAACGCGGAGGTCGCGAGTCGCGGTGCCTCGTCGGTGAGGGTGTAGATGATCGTCTGGTCCGTGGAGGCCATAGGTGGAAACCTCTTATCTGATCGTCGTTCTTGTGGAACTCTCTGATATTTAGTCGCATCCATTGTCCCGCTGCCGGTGATTCAAAACGACTCGACTCGCGAATGCGAGACGTTGCACACACTTCTGATTCCGCTGACCTGCGTCGCTAGCTGTAGTAAGCGGCACAAACCCTCGCCCACACGGCGCCGGCGTCAGTCCGGCCATACCCCCGACGTCCCCCGGCGATGAGAGCCCAGCAGATGGGTGTCGACGATTCCGACCGCCTCCATCAGCGCGTACATCGTGGTCGGTCCGACGAAGGAGAAGCCTTCGCGTCTCAGCGCTTTCGCCAGCGCCTTCGACTCGGGCGACTGGGTGGGCACGTCCGCGTGCGTGCGCGGACGCGGCGTCTCGTCGGGCCGGAAGCTCCAGATGAACTCGGCCAGACCGCCCTTCTCGCGCAGCGACAGGGTGGCCCCGGCGTTGGTGATCGCGGCGAGGATCTTCGCTCGGTTGCGCACGATCCCGGCGTCGTTCATCAGTCGGGCGACGTCGGCCTCGCCGTAGCGGGCCACGCGTTCCGGATCGAAGCCGTCGAAGGCCCGGCGGAACGCGGGGCGTTTGCGCAGAATCGTCGCCCACGACAGCCCCGACTGGAAGGCCTCGAGACTGAGTCGTTCGTAGAGGCCCTGCTCATCACGCACGGGCACACCCCACTCGGTGTCGTAGTACTCGCGAAGGAGCGGATCGGTGCTCGCCCACACCGGGCGCGCGAGGCCGTCGTCGCCGACCACCAGGCCGGAGCCGGTGACGTCCTCGGGTTCTGCAGTCATGGTGTCCTTCCTGAAATCCTCACTCGCCCGTCACCGGCTTCGGCTCGCCATCACTCCGACAGCCCGGTGACCCGCATGGTGATGTTGATCCGGCCCGCCGCGAGACCGCAGTCGTCCGGCGCGGTGCCCGGATGGATGCGCTGCACGCCGTGATACGCCAGCCGCAACGGTCCGCCGAAGACGAACAGGTCCCCCGACTCCAGGTCGAAGTCCCGGTACGGTCGACTCCGGTTCTCGGTGTTGCCGAACCGGAAACGCGCCGTATCGCCGATCGACAGCGAGACCACCGGCTCGCGCGACACCTCGTCCCGGTCCTGATGCATCCCCATCCTCGCGCCGGCGTCGTAGTAGTTCACAAGCGCCGTGTCGGGCGTGTACCGCTCGGCGCTCGGATCGCCGGCCGCCGTCAGCGCCTGGCGCCCCAGCCGCACCATCCAGTCCGGGAAGCCGAGCACCCGGCGCCCGTTGACGTCGACGGCGTCGCGCGAGTACCGGTACGGACGCCAATGCCAGCCGAGGCAGACGGTCCGCACGCTCATCCGATGCTCCCCGATGCGCGCCGAATGCGGCGGCACCGGTCCGGCCGCCCACCGGCGGTACTGCGCGACCAACCACCGCTGCTGGTGCGGCGTGAGCCACCCGCGGACCAGCGCCGCGCCGTCCGGGAGCTCGGGCGGCGGCCGCCCCGGATCGTCGTCGCCGAAGAGCTAGTTCGGGCTCCCGTTCACGCGACACGCTCCAGCGTCAGCAGTGCCGTCTTCGCTTCGACGCCCCCCAGATAGCCGCCGAGGCTCCCGTCGGCGCGCAGCACCCGATGGCATGGGACGACGACGGGCAACGGGTTGGTGGCGCATGCGGTGCCGACCGCGCGCACGGCCCCCGGGTTACCCACCGACTCGGCGACCTCCCGGTACGACTGCGTGTGCCCGTACCCGATGTGCGGCAGATACCGCTGCACCGTCTGCCGGAAGCCGGACGACAGCCGGAAGTCCAGCGCCACGTCGAATTGCCGGCGCCGGCCGCGGAAGTACTCGTCCAACTGTGCTGCGACGACGTCGAGCCGACGCGGCGCGCGAAGTATCCGGGAACTCACCTTCGCGGCCAGAACGTCCAGCACCGCGTCGAAGTCCTCGCTCTCGAACGCGATGCGGACCAATCCGGCCTCGGTGGCGGCCAGGAGCAGCGGCCCGATCGGGGTCTCGACCGTCCGATACGCCACGTCCAGCAGCGCGTTCTCGTCAGCGGCTGTCGTGAGCCGGGCGTGCAGCCGGCCGAGGTCGTCCGGTGCGACCGGGAACAGGTCCGTCATCGCGGGCCTCCCTTCTCCGAGCAGGTGCCGGTGGTGCCGTAGGTCTTGCGCAGGGATCTGATGCCGTCGGCGGCGGCGCGCCGGACCGCCGCGGGCGTTCCGCCGATGATCTCGGCCGTCTCGACGTGACTGAGCCGAGCGAGGTAGTGGTAGCCGACCGCCAGACGCTGCCGGGGCGGGAGGTCGGCGACCGCGTCCCACACGTCCGCGTCCCCGGTTCCCGGCAGCCCGTATTGCGACTCCCGTTCGGGCACCTCGTCGATCGGCACCGCGTTCCGCGCACGCGCCCGGATGACGTCGATCGCCTTCCGTTGCGCCACCCGGACCAGCCAGGCTTCGACGTCGGTGCCCTCCTCCAGATCCGGCCACGCTCGCAGCGCCGCCAGAAAGGTCTCCGACCACGCGTCGTCCGCATCCGGGCCGGCACCGAGCACACCGCGGCACACGCGCAGCACAACGGCTCCGTGCTGCGCGACGATCCGGTCGAAGGGCTCCCTCATCGTGGATCGTCAGAACAGGCGGGCATCGGACACCTCCGGCGGTTCTTCGATCTCCAGCAGCCGACGTTTGCGATCCAGCCCGCCGGCGTACCCGGTGAGCGAGCCGTCCGCGCCGATCACGCGGTGGCACGGAATGATCACGCTGATCGGGTTGCGGCCCACGCACTGACCGACGCGCTGTGCCAGGCGCGGGTTGCCGAGCCTGCGCGCGAGCTCACCGTACGTCGTCGTCTCCCCGTACGGGATCTCTCTCAGCATCGCCCACACCCGTTCGGAGAAATCGTCTCCGGAGGTCGCGATCTCGACGTCGAACTCACGCCGGTCGCCGGCGACGTACTCGTCGAGTTCCCGGGCCGCCTGGACGAACACCGGGTCGTCGGCGGCGGTCGGCTCCCCGTACTCCGTTTCGGGCGGCAGATGCCAGTGGTGGGGGAAGTAGACGGCTGTCAGTGCCGAGCCGTCGGCGACCATGGTCAACCGGCCCAGTTCGGTGTCCACCACCGCGTGTCGTCTCGTCATCGCACTCACCTCGCTTTCCATTCATAGAGCAGACGTTCTGGCGACGCCGAGTGTGAGGTCCCAGTGGCGTCGATCATGTGTGTCGTACCGGTAAGGTGTCGAGCGCCATGTACACCACCGACGACGCCCGCGACTTCGAACTCGATCCGCGCCCGGCACGAGTGGTCGCCTTCGGGTCGCAACTGGTCTTCGGCTCCGTCGGTCTCAACGCGGCCATGCCCGTCTACGAAGAGGCCGGTGTCCGTTGTGCGGCCGTTCCCACACTCGTCCTGAGCAATCTCCCCCATTACCCGTCGGTGCAGACCGTCGAGGTCACGCCGGAATGGATCGACGCCGCCCTGCGCGACCTCGGCGCCACGGGCGCCCTGCGCGCGGTGGAGGCGATAGCCGTCGGCTATCTGGCGTCGCCGGGACAGGCGCACGCCATCGCCGCGTGGTACCGCTCACTCGACGAGCGCGAGCGTCCGCCGCTGATCCTCGATCCGACCTTCGGCGACTCGGACGTCGGCTTCTACACCGACCCCGCCGTCGCCCCGGCACTCCGCGACGCGCTGGTGCCGCTGGCGGCGGTACTCACGCCGAACCGATTCGAACTCGAGCACCTCGTCGGCCCCGGACACCCCGCCGGCGAAGCCTCGGATGAGGCCGACTCCGGCATCACCGGCCTGGCACGCAGACTCCTCCTCCCCGCCGGCCGCGCGCCCTCCGATCACTGCACCGTGATCGTGACGGGCGTGCACACCGACGAGGGCGTGATCGACAACCTCATCGTGACCGCCGACGAGCACCGGACCGTGTCGGGCCCGGAGATCGCGACCTGGGCGAAGGGACTCGGCGACACCTTCACCGCCGCACTGGTGACCCGCCTCATCACCGGCGACGACGTTCACACCGCGGTCGCCGCCGCGGCGGCTCGCGTCCGGTACGCGATCGAACACCGGTGACCGAGCACCCGCTCGGCGAAAGCACCCAGACGGCGACCGCATCGCACTAGGGTCGACACCGTGAGCCGCTCGAACAGTTCTCCGGCCGACGATCGCGTCACTGCGCGGGTCCTCGTCTACTCCGACGACTCCGGCACCCGCCGCCAGGTCCTCAGCGCACTCGGCGAACGCCTCCACCCCGACCTTCCCGATCTGGAGTACATCGAGGTGGCCACCGCGCCGATGGTGCTCGCTCACCTCGACGAGGGGACGGTCGATCTCGCGGTGCTCGACGGCGAGTCCGCGCCCACCGGCGGGCTCGGTCTGGCCAAGCAGATCCGCGACGAATACGACCCGTGCCCCCCGCTGCTCGTGCTCATCGCTCGCCGGGCCGACCGCTGGCTCGCCGACTGGTCGCGGGCCGACGCCACCGCCGATCTCCCGGTGGATCCGCTGGAGCTGCCGCGGACCGTCGTCGCGCTGTTGCGGTAGCCCTCGCGGACTCGCGACTTCACCGAGAAGTCCCACAGCACACGCAATTACGTGAGTAGGGTGTGGGTTGAGTCACAGATCATCTGGCACGTGATGGCCGTCTCGACCAGCACTGCGGAAGTGGAGGCTACGCCGGCATGAACGCTTACGGACCGATCCTCGTACTGGGTGCCATCGCGCTGGCGTTCGCACTCGTCTCCGTGGTCATCGCCTCCGTGATCGGCCCTCGCCGCCGCAACCGCGCCAAACTCGAGGCCTACGAATGCGGCATCGAACCGTTGCCCCCGACCGCCGGCGTCGTCCAGCGATTCCCGGTGAAGTACTACCTCACCGCGATGCTGTTCATCATCTTCGACATCGAGATCGTCTTCCTCTACCCCTGGGCGGTGGCCTCCGAGAGTCTCGGGTGGTTCGGGCTCATCGCCGTCGCCCTCTTCCTCGTCAACGTCTCAGTGGCCTACGCCTACGAATGGCGTCGCGGAGGACTCCGCTGGGACTGAGAGCACTGCGAACGAGCACGACCGAAGGAGGCGGGCAATGGGACTCGAAGAGCAACTCCCCGGCGGGTTCCTGCTGAGCACAGTCGAGAAGCTGGCGGGCTACATGCGCAAGGGGTCCCTGTGGCCCGCGACCTTCGGGCTGGCCTGCTGCGCGATCGAGATGATGGCCACCACAGCCGGCCGTTACGACCTCGCGCGCTTCGGCATGGAGGCCTTCCGGGCGTCTCCCCGGCAGGCCGATCTGATGATCGTGGCCGGACGCGTCAGCCAGAAGATGGCACCGGTTCTCCGCCAGATCTACGACCAGATGGCCGAGCCGAAGTGGGTCCTCGCGATGGGCGTCTGCGCGTCCTCCGGCGGGATGTTCAACAACTACGCGATCGTCCAGGGCGTCGACCACGTGGTCCCGGTCGACATCTACCTCCCCGGCTGCCCGCCGCGGCCGGAGATGCTGCTCAACGCGATCCTGATGCTCCACGAGCAGATTCAGCAGATGCCGCTCGGCGTCCACCGGGAGGAGGCGATCCGCGCCGCCGAGGCCGCCGCCCTCTCCGCCCCGGCGACCATCGAGATGAAGGGCCTGCTGCGATGAACGGCGAGGTGTCGCGGCCGCGGCCCGAGCACGAGGTGATCGGAGCACGACACGGCCTGTTCGGCGTCACCGGGACCGGCGACACATCGGGATACGGTCGCCTCGTCGCACCGATCACACTGCCGGGCAACACGACCCGCCCCTTCGGCGGCTACTTCGACGAGATCCTCGACGAGTTGGAGACCGCGCTGGACCGCCGCGGCGTCCCGTTCGACGACGCCGTGGAGAAGACCGTCGTCGACCGCGGCCAGATGACGATCTTCGTGACCCGGGAGCACCTGCTGCCGGTCGCGGCCGCGCTGCGCGACGAACCCGCCCTCCGCTTCGAACTGTGCCTCGGTGTCAGCGGGGTGCACTACCCCGACGAGGCCGGACGCGAACTCCACGCCGTGTACCCGCTGCGGTCGATCACCCACAACCGCCGTGTCCGGCTGGAGGTCGCGATACCCGACGCCGACCCGCACGTGGTCTCCCTGCTGCCGGTGTATCCGACCAACGACTGGCACGAGCGGGAGACGTACGACTTCTTCGGCATCGTCTTCGACGGACACCCGTCGCTGACCCGCATCGAGATGCCGGACGACTGGGAGGGCCACCCGCAACGCAAGGACTATCCGCTCGGCGGCATCCCGGTCGAGTACAAGGGTGCGACGATCGCGCCGCCCGATCAGCGGAGGCGGTACAACTGATGACCGGAGAATCCACGTTCACCGTCGCCGGCCGCGACTGGCAGGAGGTCGTCAGCGCGGTCCGCGAACGCGCGGCCGCCGCCCCCGACGACGAGCGGATCGTCGTCAACATGGGCCCGCAGCACCCGTCGACGCACGGGGTGCTTCGCCTGATCCTGGAGATCGACGGCGAGACCGTCACCGAGGCGCGGTGCGGAGTGGGTTACCTGCACACGGGAATCGAGAAGAACCTCGAGTACCGGACCTGGACGCAGGGGGTCACGTTCGTGACCCGGATGGACTATCTCTCGCCGTTCTTCAACGAGACCGCCTACTGCCTGGCGGTGGAGAAGCTGCTCGGCATCACCGATGACATCCCCGCGCGCGCGAGCGTGATCCGGGTGCTGCTCATGGAGCTCAATCGCATCGCCTCGCATCTGGTGGCTCTCGCGACCGGCGGCATGGAATTGGGCGCCGTGACGCCGATGTTCCTCGGCTTCGGCGCCCGCGAGACGATCCTCGACCTCTTCGAGGACATCACCGGACTGCGGATGAACCACGCGTTCATCCGTCCCGGCGGAGTGTCGCAGGACCTGCCCGACGGCGCCGAGGCGAAGATCGCCGCCGTCCTCGACGCGCTCGGCGCCCAGATCGGCGAGGTGGAGTCACTGCTCACCGACAACTACATCTGGAAGGCCCGGACCCAGGGCGTCGGCTACCTCGACCTCACGGGCGCCATGGCGCTTGGCGTCACCGGCCCGGTCCTCCGCGCCGCCGGACTACCGTACGACCTGCGTAGATCGGATCCGTACTGCGGCTACGAGAACTACGAGTTCGACGTCGTCACCGATACCGGCTGCGACGCCTACGGCCGCTACCTCATTCGCGTGGAGGAGATGAAGCAGTCCGTCCGGATCGCCCGGCAGTGCCTGGACGCCCTAGAGCCGGGACCGGTGATGGTGGCCGACCGCAAGCTGGCCTGGCCCGCCGACCTCGCCGTCGGCCCCGACGGTCTGGGCAACTCCCCCGAGCACATCGCCGAGATCATGGGGATGTCGATGGAAGCGCTGATCCATCACTTCAAGCTCGTGACCGAGGGGATGCGCGTGCCGTCCGGTCAGTGCTACGTCGCGATCGAGTCGCCACGCGGCGAGCTCGGTGTCCACATGGTCTCCGACGGCGGCACCCGGCCCTACCGCGTCCACTTCCGCGATCCGTCGTTCACCAATCTGCAGGCCGTGGCCGCGATGTGCGAGGGCGGCCTGGTGGCCGACGTGATCACCGCGGTCGCCAGCATCGATCCGGTGATGGGAGGCGTCGACCGATGAATGAACCCGTCCGCCTGGAGTTGTCGGCCGGTCCGCCGGTCTACTCGACCGGAGTCCCGCATCCGCCGGTGGAGTTCGCCGGTCCCGAGCACTATTCGGCCGAGGACACCGCGGCACTGGCCGACGACGCGGCCACGATCATCGGCCGCTACCCGCAGTCGCGCTCGGCGCTGCTTCCGCTGCTGCATCTGGTCCAGAGTCACGACGGCTACCTCACCCGAGCCGGGATCGCCTTCTGCGCGGAGCAGCTCGACCTGACCGCGGCGCAGGTGGCGTCGGTGGCGACCTTCTACTCGATGTACCGCCGCGCACCCACCGGCGACTACCTGGTCGGGATCTGCACCAACACGCTGTGCGCGGTGATGGGCGGCGATGCGATCGCCTCCCGGATCACCGATGAGCTCGGCGTCCGCCCCGGCGAGACCACCGCCGACGGGCGGGTCACCGTCGAGCACGTCGAGTGCAATGCGGCCTGCGACCACGCGCCGGTGGTGATGGTCAACTGGGAGTTCTTCGACGACCAGACTCCCGAATCGGTGCAACAGCTCCTCGACGATCTGCGCGCCGGCGTGCCGCGATCGCCGACGCGCGGATCGGACACACTGTGCACGTTCCGCCAGACGGCACGCCTGCTGGCCGGCGTGGAGGAGGCGCCGAAATGATCGCCGTGAGCCTGCCCTCGTCCACCCCGGAACCGGCCCGCGTTCCGATACTCAGCAGACACTGGGACGAGCCGGAGTCGTGGACGCTGCGCAGCTACATGGGCCAGAACGGGTATCAGGGGCTCAAGGCCGCGCTGCGACTGTCGCCCGACGAGGTGATCGAGCAGGTCAAGGCGTCCGGGCTCCGGGGCCGCGGCGGCGCGGGCTTCCCGGTCGGCACCAAATGGTCGTTCATCCCGCAGGGCCCGGCACCCGGCGGCGACGGGACACCGCACTACCTCGTGGTCAACGCCGACGAGTCGGAGCCGGGCACCTGCAAGGACATGCCGCTGCTCCTGGCCTCGCCGCACACGCTGGTGGAGGGGGTGATCATCGCGGCCTACGCGATCCGTGCCCACCATGCCTTCATCTACGTGCGCGGCGAGGTGGCCGGCGTGGTCCGCCGCCTGCGCACCGCCGTCGAGGAGGCCTACGACGCCGGGCTGCTGGGCCGCGACGTCCTCGGGTCGGGCTTCGCGCTCGACCTGGTGGTGCACGCCGGCGCGGGCGCCTACATCTGCGGTGAGGAGACCGCGCTCCTCGACTCACTGGAGGGCCGTCGCGGACAGCCGCGACTGCGGCCGCCGTTCCCCGCCGTCGCCGGGCTGTACGCCAGTCCGACCGTCGTGAACAACGTGGAATCGATCGCCAGCGTGCCGTCGATCATGCGCAACGGACCGGACTGGTTCCGCGAGTTCGGAACCGAGAAGTCGCCGGGCTTCACCATGTACTCCCTCTCCGGCCACGTCGCCCGGCCGGGCCAGTACGAGGCACCGCTCGGGATCACCCTGCGCGAGCTGCTGGCGCGGGCCGGCGGCGTGCGCGCCGGTCACGAGCTGAAGTTCTGGACGCCCGGCGGGTCGTCGACTCCGATGTTCACCGCCGAGCACCTCGACATCCCGCTCGATTACGAAGGAGTGGGGGCCGCGGGCTCCATGCTCGGAACCAAGGCGCTGCAGATCTTCGACGAGACGGTGTGCGTGGTCCGCGCCGTCCTGCGGTGGACGGAGTTCTACGCACACGAATCCTGCGGGAAGTGCACCCCCTGCCGCGAGGGCACCTACTGGCTGGTGCAGCTGATGCGTCGCCTGGAGGCCGGCGACGCCACCGAAGCCGACCTCACCACGCTCACCGACGTCACCGACAGTGTGGTCGGCAAGTCGTTCTGCGCTCTGGGCGACGCCGCCGGTGCCCCGATCATGAGCTCGCTGACCCACTTCCGCGACGAGTACCTGGCGCACTTCCCGCACGACGGGCATCCGGGCGGCTGCCCGTTCGACCCCGAGAAGTCGACGGTCTTCGCGTCCGTGTCGCCCGAGTCCGAGGGAGGCGCGCGATGACCGCCGCGGCGACCGACCTGATCACCCTGACGATCGACGACGTCGAGGTCTCGGTCCCGAAGGGCACCCTCGTGATCCGCGCCGCGGAACTGATCGGCGTGGCGATTCCGCGCTTCTGCGACCACCCGTTGCTGGCGCCCGCCGGTGCCTGCCGGCAATGCCTCGTCGACGTGGAGGGCCAGCGCAAGCCGATGGCCTCGTGCACCATCGTCGCCACCGAGGGGATGGTGGTCCGCACCCAGCTCACCTCGGCCGACGCCCGCCGCGCCCAGGAGGGCGTGATGGAGCTGCTGCTCATCAACCACCCGCTCGACTGCCCCACGTGCGACAAGGGCGGCGAGTGTCCCCTGCAGAACCAGGCGATGTCGGCCGGACGGCCGCAGTCGCGCTACGGCGGCGTCAAACGGACGTTCACCAAACCGGTTCCGTTGTCGAGCGAGGTGTTGCTCGACCGCGAACGGTGCGTACTGTGCGCCCGGTGCACCCGCTTCTCCAACGAGATCGCGGGCGATCCGCTGATCGAGCTCGCCGAACGCGGCGCGTTGCAGCAGGTCAGCGCGTACGCCGACGAACCCTTCGAATCGTACTTCTCCGGCAACACCGTGCAGATCTGTCCGGTGGGAGCGTTGACGGGCACCGCGTATCGGTTCCGCTCGCGGCCCTTCGACCTGATCTCCTCGCCCAGCGTGTGCGAGCACTGCGCGGCCGGCTGCGCCCAGCGCACCGACCACCGGCGCGGCGAAGTGCTGCGACGGCTGGCCGGCGACGACCCCGAGGTGAACGAGGAGTGGAACTGCGACAAAGGCCGCTGGGCGTTCACCTACACCTCCCGGCCCGATCGCATCACCACACCGCTGGTGCGCGGCGACGACGGTGAGCTGCACCCGGCTCCGTGGTCGTACGCGCTCGCCGCCGCGGCGCGCGGCCTGAGTGCCGCGGGCAGTCGGACCGGAGTGCTCGTCGGCGGCCGCGCCACCGTGGAGGACGCCTACGCCTACGGCAAGTTCGCCCGCGTGGCGCTCGGCACCAACGACGTCGACTTCCGGATCCGCACCCACTCGGCGGAGGAGGATGACTTCCTCTCGGCACATGTGGCGGGCAGCGGGATCGGACTGACCTACGCCGAGCTCGAGCAGGCGTCGACGGTGGTCCTCGCCGGACTCGAACCGGAAGAGGAATGCCCGATCCTCTTCCTCCGCCTGCGCAAAGCGGTCCGGCGTCACGGTCAGGCGGTGCACACCGTCGCACCGTGGACCAGCCCCGGTGCCGCCAAGCTCGGCGGCTCCGTCCTGCAGTGCGTGCCGGGGCGAGAGGCCGCGGTGCTGCGCGGCCCCCGCGTGCACGAACTGCTCTCCGCACCCGGCGCGGCGCTCCTGATCGGGGAGCGCCTCGCCGGGTGTCCCGGTGCGCTGACCGCCGCAGCCGAGGTGGCCGCCGCCACCGGCGCCAGACTGGCCTGGGTGCCGAGAAGGGCGGGCGAACGCGGCGCCCTCGACGTCGGTGCGGCGCCCAACCTGCTTCCGGCCGGCCGGCCGCTCTCCTCCGAACGGGCCCGGCGCGACGTCGCAGCGATCTGGGGTGTTCAACCGCAGGCAGCACCCGGCCGCGACACCGCGCACATCTTGAGTGCGCTCACCACCGGAGACCTGTCGGCCGCGCTCGTCGGCGGCGTGGAACTCGGGGATCTGCCGAGTCCGTCGGCGGGCGATGCGGCACTCGCGGCCGCCGGTTTCGTGGTCAGTCTGGAACTTCGCCGCAGTTCGGTCACCGCACACGCCGACGTGGTGCTCCCGGTGGCCGCCGTGGCCGAGAAGCCGGGCACGTTCGTCGACTGGGAGGGGCGCCCGCGTCCCTTCGACGTGGCCCTGCCGCCGGCGCAGTCGAACGGAGCCGCGCTGCCGCTCTCGGATCACCGCGTGCTCCACGCGCTCGGGCGGGAGATGGGTTTCGACCTGCGGTGCGACGACCCGGGCACCATTCACCGCGAGTTCGCGGAGATCGGCGGCTGGACCGGCGAACGGCATCGGCCGGCGCCCGGACCGGCCGCCGAGCGCGGCGAGCCGCCGGCGCCGGAGGCGGGCCAGGCCGTGCTCGCGTCGTGGCGGATGCTCCTGGACTTCGGCCGCATGCAGGACGGAGAGCCGCATCTGGCGGGCACGGCACGGCCGGCCACCGTGCGGCTCTCGGCCGCCACCGCCGCGGAGATCGGCGCCGCCGACGGCGAGCGCGTCGTCGTCTCGACCGATCACGGGGCGATCGCCCTTCCCCTGACGGTCACGGATCTGCCCGACCGCGTGGTGTGGCTGCCGATGAACTCCCCCGGTTCGCGGGTCTGCCCGATACTCGAGGCGGAGCCGGGCGCGATCGTCACGATCGGGAGGGACGATCATGCCTGACCTGTCGAGCTTCGGACACGACGCCTGGTGGCTGATGCTGGGCAAGTCGGTCCTCATCTTCGTCTTCCTGGTTCTGACCGTGCTCGTCGCCATCCTCGCCGAACGCAAGATCATGGCGCGGATGCAGTATCGGATCGGCCCCAACCGGGTCGGCTGGCACGGGGCGCTGCAATCCCTGGCCGACGGTGTGAAGCTGGCACTCAAGGAAGGCCTCACCCCGTTCGGCGTGGACAAGGTGCTCTACCTCCTGGCGCCGATCATCTCGGTGGTCCCGGCCATCATGGCGTTCGCCGTGATCCCGATGGGACCCGAGGTGTCGGTGTTCGGTCATCACACACCGCTGCAGCTCACCGACCTGCCGGTCGGGGTCCTGTACGTGCTGGCGATGGCGTCGATCGGCGTGTACGGGATCGTCCTCGCCGGCTGGTCGTCGGGATCGACCTATCCGCTGCTGGGGGGACTCCGTTCCACCGCGCAGGTGATCTCCTACGAGATCGCGATGGGCCTGTCGTTCGCGGCGGTCTTCCTGCTCTCGCGCACGATGTCGACCTCGGAGATCGTCGCGGGCCAGGTCCACCACTGGTACGTGCTGCTGGTGCTGCCGTCGTTCGTCATCTACGCGATCTCGATGGTCGGTGAGACCAATCGCGCACCGTTCGACCTCCCCGAAGCGGAGGGCGAGCTCGTCGGCGGATTCCACACCGAGTACTCGTCGCTGAAGTTCGCGATGTTCATGCTCGCCGAGTACATCAACATGGCCACCGTGTCGGCGCTCGCGACAACGCTATTCCTGGGCGGCTGGCAGGCGCCGTGGCCCCTGTCGATCTGGGACGGCGCCAACTCGGGATGGTGGCCGCTGCTCTGGTTCGTGGGCAAGATGTGGGCCTTCCTGTTCGTCTTCTTCTGGCTCCGCACCACGCTTCCCCGACTGCGGTACGACCAGTTCATGGGTCTGGGATGGAAGGTCCTGATCCCGTTCGCCCTGGCCTGGGTGATGGTGGTCGCCGTGATCCGGGAGGCCACCCGTGACTCGTCCGAGTGGACGGCGGGGGTGATCCTGGCGGCCGCCGGTCTGGTCGTCGCGGCGGCGCTGCTGTTCACGATCGCGCGGGTGGTCGGCCGGCGTCCCGGGCCCGCGCCCGACCGTCCGGATCCCGCCGCCCCGTTCGATCCGATGGCGGGCGGGTTCCCCGTCCCGCCGCTGCCGGGCCAGGTGCTGCCCGATCCCATGCTTCCGCGCTCGACGTCCAAGGAGGCCCCTCATGTCTGATTCCAGACTCCCCGACGCTCTCGCCGGCTTCGGCGTCACCTTCTCCGGCATGTTCCGCAAGACGATCACCGAACAGTATCCGGAGCAGAAGGAACCGACCGCCCGGCGCTACCACGGCAGACACCAGCTCAACCGGTACGCCGACGGACTGGAGAAGTGCATCGGCTGTGAACTCTGCGCGTGGGCGTGTCCCGCCGACGCGATCTACGTCGAGGGCGCCGACAACACCGACGACGAGCGTTACTCTCCCGGTGAGCGCTACGGGCGCGTGTACCAGATCAACTACCTGCGCTGCATCGGATGCGGACTGTGCATCGAGGCCTGCCCCACCCGCGCGCTGACCATGACCAACGAGTACGAGATGGCCGCGCCGACGCGCGCCGGAATGATCTACGAGAAGGACCAGCTGCTGGCTCCGATGGAACCGGGGATGAGGCCCACGCCGCACCCGATGGCCGAGGGAACCCGCGCGGAGAACTACTATCGCGGCGACGTGGGGCCCGACGCATGACGTCGATGCTGGTCGAGGAACTCGTCCGTACCTCCGGCACCGAGGCCGTCACCTTCTGGGTGCTCGGCGCGGTGGTGGTGATCGGGGCGCTCGGGGTGGTGCTGAGTCCCAAAGCCGTCTATTCGGCCGTCTTCCTCGCGATGACCATGATCGTGCTGGCGGTCTTCTACGTGATGCAGGGCGCTCTCTTCCTCGGTGTGGTGCAGGTGGTGGTCTACACCGGCGCGGTGATGATGCTGTTCCTGTTCGTGCTGATGCTGATCGGAATCGACTCCTCGGAGTCGCTGGTGGAGACCATCCGGGGCCAGCGATTCGCGGCCGCGGGGCTCGGCCTGGGCTTCGCCGTTCTGCTGATCGCCGCGATCGGCACCGCCTCGCTGGCGACCTTCGCCGGCGCCCCCGATCACAGCCACTCCGCCGCGCCCGGCGGCGGCAACGAGAACATCCGCGCGCTCGCCGAACTGATCTTCGGCCGCTATCTGTGGGCCTTCGAGCTCACCGGCGCACTCCTGATCACCGCCACCCTCGGAGCGATGGTCCTGGCGCACCGCGAGCGCTTCGGTCCGCGCCGCGGGCAGCGCGAGCGGTCGGTGGAGCGCTTCAAGAACGGCGGTCACGTCACACCGCTGCCTCCGCCCGGCGTGTACGCGCGGCACAACGCCGTCGACGTTCCGGCGCGCGAGCCGGACGGATCGCCGTCGAAGCTGTCGGTGAACGCGACGATCACCGCGCGGGAGATCGACGCCGCGCGGGAGGCGGAGTCCGATCCGGCGCTGGAGGACCGATGACGTTGGAGGAACGCCGATGAACCCGGCCAACTACCTGTATCTCTCGGCGCTGCTGTTCGCGATCGGCGCCTCGGGCGTCCTGCTTCGACGCAACGCGATCGTGGTGTTCATGTGCATCGAGTTGATGCTCAATGCGGGCAACCTCTCGTTCGTCACCTTCGCCCGCATGCACGGCAGCCTCGACGGTCAGGTGATCGCCTTCTTCACGATGGTCGTCGCCGCCGCCGAGGTGGTGGTGGGACTGGCGATCATCATGATGATCTTCCGCACCCGCAGGTCGGCCTCGGTCGACGACGCCGACCTGTTGAGGCGGTGAACCGATGAGCCACGATCTCACCAGCGCCCTGCTCTGGCTGATCCCCGGACTGCCCGCCCTCGGCGCGGCCGTCCTGCTGATCGCCGGCCGCCGCACCGACCGCTGGGGCCACCTCGCCGCCACCGCGCTGGTGACGGTGTCGGCGGTTCTCGGAATCGCGATGTGGATCGGCATGATCGGGCGCGACGGCGGGGCCCGCACAGTGACCAGCGGAAGCTACCGGTGGATCACCGCCGGTGATTTCAGCGTCGACGCCGCGCTGCGCCTGGACCAGCTGTCGATGTGCTTCGTGCTGCTGATCACCGTCGTCGGCGCGCTGATCCACGTCTACTCGATCGGCTACATGAGTCACGATCCCGACCGCCGCCGGTTCTTCGCGTACCTCAACCTGTTCGTCGCGGCGATGCTGATCCTCGTGCTCGCCGACAGCTACCTCGGGCTGTATCTGGGCTGGGAGGGCGTCGGTCTGGCGTCGTACCTGCTGATCGGCTTCTGGCAGCACAAGCCGAGCGCCGCGACGGCGGCCAAGAAGGCCTTCGTGATGAATCGGGTGGGCGACATCGGCATGGTGATCGCGCTGGCCGTCATGTTCGCGACCTTCGGCTCGGTGAGCTTCGACGGTGTCTTCGGCTCGGCGGCCACCGCGAGTGAGGCGACGCTGACGGCGATCTGCTTCATGCTGCTGCTCGGCGCGTGCGCGAAGTCGGCGCAGGTGCCGCTGCAGGCCTGGCTCGGCGACGCGATGGAGGGCCCCACCCCGGTCTCGGCGCTGATCCACGCGGCGACCATGGTGACCGCGGGCGTCTACCTGATCACCCGGTCGGCGCCGCTGTTCGATCTGGCTCCGCACGCGCAGACCGCCGTCGTGGTCGTCGGCGCGGTGACCCTGCTCTTCGGCGCGATCATCGGCTGCGCCAAGGACGACATCAAGAAGGCGCTCGCCGCCTCCACCATGAGTCAGATCGGCTACATGGTCCTCGCCGCCGGACTCGGGCCCGCCGGGTACGCCTTCGCGATCCTGCATCTGCTCACCCACGGATTCTTCAAGGCCGGACTGTTCCTCGGGTCCGGCTCGGTGATGCACGCGATGAACGACGAGACCGACATGCGGCGCTTCGGAGGGCTCCGGGCCGCCATGCCGATCACGTTCGTCACGTTCGGGTTCGGCTACCTCGCGATCATCGGCGTCCCGCCGTTCGCGGGCTTCTACTCCAAAGACCACATCATCGAGGCCGCTTTCGGTGACGGCGGTGTTCGCGGATGGCTGCTGGGCGGGGTGGCCGTCGTCGGCGCGGGAGTCACCGCCTTCTACATGACGCGCGTGATGGTTCTGACCTTCCTCGGCGAGAAGCGGTGGGCACCCGACGCCAAGCCGCATGAGGCGCCGCGGTCGATGACCGGGCCGATGATCGTGCTGGCGGCCGGCTCCCTGCTCTCGGGCGGTCTGCTCGCGATCGGCGGCTCGCTCGCCGACTTCCTCGCGCCGGTGGTCGGCGCCGTCCCCGAGGAGAGCGGTCCGCTGCCCGCCTGGTTCGTGACCGTGATCGTGCTGGCCGTAGTGGTGGTCGGCGCGGCGATCGCCTGGCGTCAGTACGGGCGGGGTGATGTCCCGGAGACGGCACCGGCCGACGTCTCGGGTCTCACCGTCGCGGCGCGCGCCGACCTGTACGGCGACGCCTTCAACGAACGGGTCTTCGCGATCCCCGGTGCCCGGCTCACCGCCGGGCTGGTACGGGCGGAGGACCGTGGTCTCGGCGCGGTGCCCGCGGGGGTCGGAGCCGGCGTCACCGGACTGTCGGTCCTGGCCAGGCGCGGACAGAACGGCTTCGTCCGGTCGTATGCCCTCTCGATACTCGCGGGCACCGTCGCGGTGGCCGCCCTGACCCTGGTGGTGAGCGCGCTGTGACGAACTCCGGAACCGTTCCGTGGCTCACCGTGCTGTGGCTGCTGCCCGCGGTGGCCTCGCTCGTGGTGATGCTCCTGCCCGCCGGCCGGGCCGCCGACGCCCGCCGGGTCTCGCTCGGGGCGTCGCTGCTCACCCTCGGCTGGGCGGTCGTCGTCGTCACCCGATTCTCGTCCGGCACCGGCGGCTACCAACTCACCGAGGACGTCAGCTGGATCCCGGCGTTCGGCGCCCGCTACAGCCTCGCGCTGGACGGGGTCGGGCTGGCGCTGATCCTGTTGACGGCGGTGCTGACACCGATCCTGCTGCTCGCCGGATGGCGCGACGTGAGCGATGCCGGCAATCGCCGGGTGCACATCTACGTGGCGCTGATGCTCGCGGTCGAGTCGATGGTGCTGATGAGCTTCGTCGCGACCGATGTATTGCTGTTCTACATCTTCTTCGAGGCGATGCTGGTGCCGATGTACTTCCTCATCGGCGGTTTCGGCGCCGCTGACGAGGGACGCCGGTCGCGGGCGGCCGTCAAGTTCCTGCTCTACAACCTCTTCGGCGGGTTGATCATGCTGGCGGCGGTGATCGGGCTGTACGTGGTGAGCTCCCGGTCGGGTCTGGGTCCGGACGGGGCCGGGACATTCAGCTTCTCCGACCTCGCCGCGGCCGCGTCCGCCGGTGGCCTCGACGCCTCCCAGGCGACGCTCGACCTGCTCTTCCTCGGATTCTTCTTCGCCTTCGCGGTCAAGGCACCGCTGTGGCCCGTGCACACCTGGTTGCCGGACGCGGCGGTGTCGACCACGCCCGCGGCCGCGGTGATGATGATGGCCGTCATGGACAAGGTCGGCACCTTCGCGATGCTGCGGTTCTGCATCGGTCTCTTCCCCGACGCGTCGGCCCGGTTCGCACCGTGGATCTCCGCGCTCGCCGTCGTCAGCATCGTCTACGGAGCGCTGTGCGCCATCGGGCAGCGCGACGTGATGCGCCTGATCTCGTACACCTCCATCTCACACTTCGGGTTCATCGTCCTCGGCGTCTTCGCCCTCACCGGGCAGGGACAGTCCGGCTCGGCGCTGTACATGGTCAACCACGGTCTCTCGACGGCCGCGCTGTTCCTGGTGGCGGGATTCCTGGTGAGCCAGCGGGGCAGCTCGCTGATCGCCGATTACGGCGGGGTGCAGAAGCTCGCCCCGGTGCTGGCAGGCACGTTCCTGGTGGCCGGTCTGGCGACTCTCTCCCTTCCCGGACTGGCGCCGTTCGTGAGTGAGTTCCTGGTCCTCATCGGCACCTTCACGCGGTATCCCGTCGCCGCGATCGTCGCCGCGTCGGCCCTGGTGCTGTCGGCGGTCTACATCCTGTGGACGTATCAGCGCATGATGGGCGGACCCGAACGGCTCAGCGCCACGGTCGACGCCGGAGCGCAGGTGCCGATACGGGATCTCGATCTGCGGCAGAAGGCGGTCGTCGCGCCGTTGATCGTCGGACTGCTGGTGCTCGGTTTCTTCCCGCGGCTGGTGCTGGACTACATCGATCCGGCGGTGTCCCCGGCCCCGATCAGCACCCCGGCCGTCAGTGCCGGTGAAGGAGGTCATCGATGACCCTCGCGAGTGCTCTCGACGCTCACAGCATCGACTACTTCCGGCTCTCCCCCATGCTGATCGTCTTCGGCGCCGGAGTGATCGCGGTCCTGGTGGAGGCCTTCGCTCCGAAGCAGCGGCGCTACCGCGCCCAGCTGTGGCTGGCCGGAGGCGCCCTGGTGGCGGCCTTCGTGGCGCTGATGTTCGTCACCGCGTCCTTCATGGCGGACGGCGCCTCGGTGGCGATGTCCGGTGCCGTGGTGATCGACGGTCCGGCGCTGCTGCTGCAAGGTGCGGTGCTGGTGGTCTCGCTGGGCTCGATCGCGGTGATGGGCGAGCGCCGGCTCGACCGGGTGTGGGCGCCGCTGGAGGTGCGCACCGCGGCGGGCGAGCGCATCGCGGTCGGCGGGTCGAGCGGCGACGCCGCCGACGCCGATCTCCCCGCCGACGCCTTCACTCCCTCCGGCGCCACCGTTCCCGGCTCCCCCGACGAACTCGTCGCCGGGCGCGCGGGGGCGATCACCACAGAGGTCTACCCGCTCGCACTGCTCGCCGTCGGCGGAATGATGCTGTTCGGTGCGTGCGGCGATCTGCTCACCATGTTCATCGCGCTCGAGGTGCTGTCGCTCCCGCTGTACCTGCTGTGCGGACTCGCACGGCGACGCCGGCTGCTGTCGCAGGAGGCATCGCTCAAGTACTTCCTGCTGGGTGCGTTCTCGTCGGCGATCTTCCTGTTCGGCGCCTCGTTCGCCTACGGCGCGACGGGATCGCTGTCGCTGTCGGCCATCGGCGACGCCGTCGCGGGCGGTGAGCTCGAACCGGCCGCCGACCGCACGCTCGCGGTGCTCGCGGTGACCCTGCTCGCCGTCGGACTGCTCTTCAAGGTGGGCGCGGTGCCGTTCGGCTCGTGGGTACCCGACGTCTACCAGGGCGCTCCGACTCCGGTCACCGCGCTGATGGCCTCCGCGACCAAAGTGGCGGCGTTCGGCGCACTGCTGCGGGTGCTGCACGTATCGTTCGGCGCGCTGGAGCCGCAGTGGCGGCCCGCCCTGTGGGCGGTCGCGATTCTCACGATGGTGGTCGCGACGCTCATGGCCGTCACCCAGGGCGACCTGAAGCGCATGCTCGCCTACTCCTCGGTGAGCCACGTCGGTTTTGCACTGGTCGGGGCGATCACGATGTCGAAGGACGGCGTGGCCGCCACGCTGTTCTACGTCTGCGCCTACGCGTTGTCTGCATTCGGTGCTTTCGCGCTGCTGTCGGTGGTCCGCGACGGCGCCGGGCGCGAGAGCACCGAGATCGCCGCGTGGGCCGGGCTCGGCCGCAGGCGACCCCTGGTCGGGGCGATGATGTCGCTGTTTCTGCTCTCATTCGCCGGCATCCCGCTCACCAGCGGATTCATCGCCAAGTTCGCGGTCTTCAGCGCGGCCGGCGACGACGGCGCCTGGCCGCTGGTCATCGTCGGCGTCCTCTGCAGCGCCGTCGCCGCGTACTTCTACATCCGGGTCATCGTCGCGATGTTCTTCTCCGATCCCCCGCAGGATGCTCCCGAGGTGGTCACTCCGAGTCTGCTGACCTCGGTGCCGATCGCGCTGTCGGCGGCGCTGACCCTCGTGCTGGGTCTGTTCCCCCAGTGGCTACTCGACCTCGCGACCTCCGCCGCCTTCTACCGAGGCTGACTCAGCGCCGCCGAAGGCCGTCGCACCGGTGCCACTGACTGCGAGCTCGATCCGCTTCCTCAGGTCGTCGGAGCCGAGATCGTCGAGGTCGTCGAGACGTCGCCACATCACCTCGGTCAGTTCGCCGTCGGACGGCACTGGGTCGCCCGACCGCCAGCGGCAGCGGAACGTCAGATCGAGGTAGTCCACCTGGTCGCCGTTCACGTGCGTGCGCCGGGGCAACTGGTGCACCCACGCCAGCCGCTCCACCTCGATGTCGACTCCCGCCTCCTCCAACGCCTCCCGCCGCGCGGCCGTCGCGGGTTCCTCACCGGGATCGACGATCCCGGTGATGGGCGCCAGCGCGCCGTTGTCCGACCGACGTCCCAGCAGAACCCGAACTTCGTTCGCGTCCTCCCGCAGGATCACGGCGGTCACACCGATCAGCACCAGCGGGTCATGACCGATGTGCTCGCGCAGCTTCAGGACGTACTCGGGGGTCGGCATGAGCGTCAGGCTACGCGGGCTCGATTCCCTTCTCCGCGGCGATCGCGTCGATCCGCTGCGCCAGCGCGACGTCGAAGGAGGTCAGCTGACCGACGCTGTGCGTCACCAGCCGGAAGGCCACCGTCGGATACCGCAGGTCGACGTCGGGGTGATGACCGGCCTCCTCGGCCGCCGCCACCACGGCGGTCACCATCTCCAGACCGCGGACCATGTTGCCCGGCCGGTACTCGGCCACGAGCATCCCGTCGTCGACGGTCCAGGCATCGGGGGTCTGGGCGAGCGCCTCCGCCTGGGTCACGGGCTCCGGTTTCTGCGTCATGATTCATCCTCCTGTCACCGGTGACACGTCGACGCAGGGCACCGGACGCGGATGCGCCAGATCCAGGGCGTTGAGTACCAGCGCCGCGCTGCGTCTGTTCGACGTGATCGACATGTGGTCGGAACGGTCGCGGGAGCAACCGTCCTGTACGACGATGTTGCGCACCCGAGTGCCGGGCGGACCGTCGAGCAGCCCGGCGGTGTACGGCGTCACGATCTCATCGTCGCGGGTCACGATGTTGGTGTAGGCGACGCCGGGCAGATACGGCGTCGGCTCGCGGACGGCTCTGTTGAAATCGAGATCCTTCGGCGGCGACGAACACTCCGGGCAGGCCGGCCGGACGGGTTCGGCGATGCCGAGGCTCCGGCGGAACGACGCGATCGCCTCACCGCGCGCATCGTCGTCGTCGGGGCCCTGCCGCCAGTACGGCGCGAGGGAGACGTAGTGCGCCACCTCTCCGCGGCCGCCGAGGTACTTCATCCAGTACGTGGGGATCTCGGTGCCAAGCGAGTGCCCGACCAGATCCACCTGGTCCGCGCCGGTGGCGGCCCGCACGCGGTCAATGAATCGCTTGACGTCCCAAGCACTGTCGAGCTTGGGACCGAGGCCCCCGAGCGCGGAGACCGGCCAGACTCGCGCGAGCGCACCGTAGGTCGGGGCGAAGACGCAGTAGCCGTCGTTCTTGAGTACCGGAGCCAGTGTGGCCCAATTGGTCTGGCGGCCGCCGCCGCTGCCGTGCAGCAGCACCACCGGGTGCGGGTGACGCGGCGTCGGTCGGCACGAGAAGTCGTTGGTGCCCGGCAGCGAGCCGCCGGGGTTCGCCAGCTCGGCGCGGATTCCGGCGAGGAAGTCGTACGGGACCGGCAGCCGGGCCGGAGCCGCGGTCGCGGTTCCGGGGACACAGGCCAGCGCGACGAGGAGAATCAGCAGTGAAAGCCGCGCCGCCACCGTCTCAACTCCTCGCGGCGGCCAGGTAGTCGTCTTGGAAGATGCCCATCCGCGTGGCGTCCCGGTAGGCGCCGTCGGCGAAGAACTCTCGGCGCAGCACCCCCTCGACGACGAACCCCGCCTTCTCGTACACGTGGATGGCCGCGGCGTTCTCGGTGTCCACCAGCAGGTACACCTTGTGCAGGTTGAGCGAGCGGAATGCGAAGTCGAGCGCCGCGCGCGTCGCCGCGCCGGCGTATCCGCGTCCCTGCTCGCCGGGCGCGATGATGATCTGGAATTCGCAGTTGCGGTGCACCTGGTCGATGTACACCAACTCGACCAGCCCCACCCGGCGTCCGGCGGCGTCGACGATGAAGCGGCGCTCACGGTCTCCGCACCGCTGCTGCCGGGCGAATGTCTCCTCGAGGTCGGTGATGGTCACGTGCGCCGGCTCGAACCAGTAGCGCATCACCTCGGGATCGTTGAAAAGGCCGTGGACGAACTGCAGATCGGCCCGTTCCAGTGCCCGGAGCCTCGGCGCTGCGAAGGTCTCCGGAGTCGTAGCGTCACCCATGTCTGAGACCCTACTGCGACGCGGCCCGGCGCGGGAGTGCCGGATGCCCGACTCAGGGTGTCCGGGTCAGATGTCGTCGAACGACCCGCCGCGTCCCCTGCCCGCCGCGAAACGCTGCGCGCCGCCGACACCGTCGGCACGCAGCGAGGTCATGCCGATCGCGAACTCCCGGCGCAGCGCGGCCTCCTCGGAGTCCGCCCACTGTGCGCGGGCCGAGCGACGGTCGCCGCGCATGCAGGTGGCGGGCATGCGCGCGATGTCGTGGGCGAGCGCGACCGCCGCCTCCCGTGCGGTGCCCGCCGGGACCACGCGGTTCACCAGACCGAACGTCAGCGCCTCCGCGGCGTCGACGGGACGGCCGGTCAGGATGAGGTCCATCGCACGGCTGTGTCCGATCAGGCGCGGCAGGCGGACCGTTCCGCCGTCGATCAGCGGTACGCCCCACCGGCGGCAGAACACGCCGAACGTGGCGTCCTCGTCGGCGACCCGCAGATCGCACCACAGTGCCAGTTCCAGCCCGCCGGCCACCGCGTGCCCGTTGATCGCGGCGACGACCGGCTTGTCGAGGTCCATCCTGGTCGGTCCCATCGGGCCGTCTCCGTCCGGCGTCAGCACATTGGTGCGCTCGGTGCCGACGGCCTTGAGATCGGCACCGGCGCAGAACGACGGACCGTCGCCCGCCAGCACCGCCACCCGGGCCTCGGAGGCCTCGAATTCGCGGAAGGCGGCGGCGAGTTCGCGCGCCATGCCGGCGTCGACCGCGTTGTGCCGTTCCGGCCGGGCCATGATCACCACCGTCACGTCGCCGTCGCGCTCCACCCTGACGTCGTTCATCACTGCACTCCTTCGCCGGAACCCCGATCTTTTGGGGAGTTCGGCGTTCTGTCAAGGCGACCGCGTGACAGGCTGGCCGATATGCGTGATGTCGTCATCTGTGAACCCGTCCGCACTCCGATCGGCAGGTACGGCGGTGCGCTCAGATCGCTGTCGGCGGCCCGGCTGGGCGAGATCGCGCTCCGCGCATTGATCGAGCGCACGGGTCTGGACCCGGAAGCCGTCGACGACGTGGTGCTCGGCAACGTGTACCCCACCAGCGAGGCCCCCGCCATCGGACGCGTGGTCGCACTCGACGCCGGACTGCCCGTGACGGTGCCCGGCGCGCAGGTGGACCGCCGCTGCGGTTCCGGTCTGTACTCGGTGATCATGGCCGCCATGCAGGTGGCCACCGGCGCGTGCGGCCTGGCCGTCGCCGGCGGAACCGAGTCGATGAGCAACGTCCCCTTCTACAGCACCGACATGCGCTGGGGCGTGCGCGGGCCTGGTGTGATGCTGCACGACGGCTTGGCGCGCGGGCGTGTGACCGCGGGCGGGCGCCATCACCCGGTCCCCGGCGGCATGCTCGAGACCGCTGAGAATCTCCGCGAGCGGTACGGGATCTCCCGCACCGACCAGGACGCCCTCGCCGTCGAATCGCATCGGCGAGCGGTGGAGGCACAGCGGTCCGGCGTGTTCGCCGAGGAGATCGTGCCCGTCACGGTTCCCTCGAAGGAGGGCGACATCGTCGTCGACTCCGACGAACATCCCCGTGCCGATACGACGATGGAGACCCTCGGGCGGCTCCGGCCCATCCTGGCCGCCTCCGACCCCGACGCGACGGTCACCGCGGGCAATGCCAGCGGGCAGAACGACGCGGCGGCGGTCTGTCTGGTGACGCACCCCGAGCGGGCGCAGGAGCTGGGTCTCGAGCCGATCGCACGCCTGGTCTCGTGGTCCGTCGCCGGAGTGGACCCGGCCTACATGGGCATCGGACCGGTTCCCGCGACCGGCGCCGCCCTCGCCCGCGCGGGTCTGTCCCTCGCCGATATGGATCTGATCGAACTGAACGAGGCCTTCGCCGCCCAGGCTCTCGCCTGCACTCGCGAGCTGGGTCTGGGAGCCGACGATGCCGCTCGGATCAACGTCCACGGTTCGGGCATCTCGCTGGGGCATCCCGTCGGCGCCACCGGGACCCGGATGCTCGGCACGCTCGCCCGCGAGCTGCGCCGCCGCGACGCCCTGTACGGTCTGGCCACCATGTGCATCGGCGGAGGTCAGGGGCTCGCAGCGATCATCCAGCGCGTCTGAGGGCTACCGGCCGATGTCGCCCGCGTTACCCGCGGATCACGGAGTTCTCGCATCGGCACCCCGCTCGCCGGTGCGTTCGGCACGTGGTCCAGCATTGCCGAATCCACGAACAGGAGAAGGCGATGCACCTCAGCGACCGGCAGATCACCCTGCGTTTCATGGCGGCCCCGACCGATGTCGCGACCCTCGGCGGCGGTGTCCGCGGCGGTCGGATCCTCGAATGGGTCGACAAGGCGGCCTACGCGTGCGCGGCGGCCTGGTCCGGCGGCTACAGCGTGACCGCGTACGTCGGGAACATCAGCTTCGGGCGGGACATCGATTCCGGCGACATCGTCGAGGTGACGGCCACGCTCATCCTCACCGGCCGATCGAGCATGCACATCGAATGCCGGGTGGCCTCGGCCGATCCGCGGCTCGGCGAGTTCACCGAGGCGAGTCGCTGCATCCTGGTGTTCGTCGCCGTCGACGACGACGGCACGCCGACACCGGTCCGTCAATGGCGGCCCGTCCTGCCCGACGACCTCGACCGCGCCGCGTACGCCGCCGAACGCACCGAGGTCCGCAATCGGATCACCGCGGCGATGGCCGGGGCCGACTACGGCGCGCCGTCGACCGCACCCGAGGCCTCCACCCGTTTCCTCGCCGCCCCCACCGACGTCAACTGGGGCGGCAACACCCACGGCGGCCGGGTGATGGGCTGGATCGACGACGCCGCGTACCTCTGCGGGGTGCGGTGGTGCGGCGGCGAAGCGGTGACCGTCTACATGGGCGGCGTCCGCTTCTACGAGCCGATCCGCATCGGACAGGTGGTCGAGGTCAGCGCGCGTCTGATCCACACCGGCCGCCAGACCATGCATGTCTCGGTGCACGTCCACGCCCACTGGCCGCGCGACGGGCGGCAGACGCGCCGCCTCGCGGCCCACGGTCTGACGGTGCTGGCAGCGCTCGACGCGGACGGTGACGCCGCGCCGGCACCGACGTGGACGCCGAGGCTTCCCGGCGACGTCGCCCTCGACCGACACGCCCGCGAACTGATCGCGATCCGCGGCCAGCGGCGCCCGGCTCGCGAGCACCGGATGGTGGAGATCTGACACCTGGCGCAGGCCCGGCGCGCTGTGGCGTGCCGGCCCGGGATAATCGGTGGCATGACCGAATCCGCCGAGCAGAGCCGTCAGTACACCACCGCCGTCGCCGTCGAGGACTTCCGGCGCAACATCGCCGCCGTGCAGGCACGGATCGACGCCGCCGCGCGTCGGGCCGGACGTGATCCGGCTCAGGTGCAGCTCCTTCCGGTGTCGAAGACGGTGCCCGAGGAGCGGATCGTCAACGCGGTCGCCGCCGGCTGTCGTCGCCTCGGCGAGAACAAGGTGCAGGAGGCCAAGCGAAAGCACGGCGCCCTCGCCGACCTCGACGTCTCCTGGTCGGTGATCGGGCACCTGCAGACCAACAAGGCCAAGGACGTGGCCGCTTTCGCCGACGAGTTCCAGGCGCTCGACAGCCTCCGCGTGGCCGAGGCGCTCGACCGCAGACTGCAGGCCGCGGGCCGCGGCCTCGACGTGTACGTGCAGGTGAACACCTCGGGCGAGGACAGCAAGTACGGGCTCGCGCCCGACGAGCTGCCTGCGCTGCTCAGGCAGCTGCCGAACTACTCCGCCCTGCGCGTTCGCGGACTGATGTCGCTCGCGGTCTTCTCCGACGACACCGATCGGGTGCGCTCGTGCTTCCGGCTGCTGCGCGACCTCCGCGACCGGACCCGCGACGCCGACCCGGACCTCCTCGGCGACGGCGGACTCTCGATGGGCATGTCGGGCGATTACGAGCTCGCCGTCGAAGAGGGCTCCACCTGTGTCCGGGTGGGCCAGGCGATCTTCGGCGCACGGGCGACTCCGGACAGTATGTACTGGCCGGGCTGACCGCGGCCGGTCGCGTCGCTCAGGCCTCCCTGGCGCCGATCAACGCCTCCGAGATCACGCCGGTGGCCCGCCGGAGCGCGAGGATCGCCCGCTCCTGCAGTTCATCGTCCATCCGCGACGTCGGACCGGAGATCCCGACGGCCATCGGGGTCGGCGCCCCGGGAACCGCCATCGCGACGCAGCGGACGCCGAGTTCCTGCTCCTGTTCGTCCACCGAGTAGCCGTTCGAGCGCACCCGTTCCACCTCCGCGAAGACGCCGGAGAGGGAGGTGACGCTGTATTTCGTCGTCGCGGGCATGCCCGCCTGCGACACGAGCTTGAGGATCCGGGCGTCGTCGAGCTCTGCCAGGATCGCCTTGCCGACCCCGGAATTGTGCAGGTTGACCCGTCGTCCGACCTCGTTGTTGGTGCGCATGGTGTGCGGCGACGGCACCTGCGCGGTGTAGATGACCATGTCTCCGTCGAGGACCGCGAGGCTCGCGGTCTCCGACAGCTCGGCCACCAGCGCCTCCAGCACCGGATCCGCGACCGCGCCGAGCTGCCGGTTGGCGACCTCGCCCAAGCGGATCAGTCGAGGTCCGAGCGCGTACCGTTTGTTCGGCAGCTGCCGGACGTATCCGATGCCGACGAGCGTGCGAAGCAGCCGGTGGATGGTCGGCGGAGGCAGCGGCGACTCGCCGGAGAGGTGGCTGAGCGAGCACTCGCCGCCGGCTCGGCCGATCAACTCCATCAATTCGAATGCGCGCTCGACGGACTGCACGCCGCCCGTCTTGCCCTCGCTTGCCGCTGCGGCCACCGTCTCGCTCCTCAGGTCTGGGACACCAGAACTCTATCTTCCACCATGCGGAACATAAAGCGTCTCCACAATCCGTGTCCGCTTGTGTGAAGCGCACAATTCACACTAGACTCCACGATGCGGAATTGTAATTCCGCATTCGACCGACCGGGAGGGTGAATGACCAGCGGCTATCTCAGCGACTCGTTTCTGGCCGACGTCGACAGCCGATTGTCGGAGGCGGACGAGGACCTGGCACGCCGCTACCCCGGCGACGACGGTCGACGCCAGCCGGTCCACACCGTGTACGTTCCCGCCGACCGCTACACACCCGAACTCCCGCGACAGTGGGGCGCCGCCGCACTGGACGCCGCGCGCGCGGCCGGCGGCCTCGACGCGGTCGCGGCGATGATCGGACTCGGCGCCGCGCCCGAGTCCACGCCGGAACGGCTCGCCGATCTCGTCGCGGCCAAACTGAGGTCCGAACCCATCGAGGACCTCCGTCTCGACTTCGAGGACGGATACGGCGACCGCGGTGACGCCGCCGAGGACGCCGACGTCGCATCCGCCGCCGCAGCGGTGCGCTCCGCGATCGACTCCGACGCGCTCCCGCCGTTCATCGGCATCCGCTTCAAATGCTTCGAGGCTCCCGTCCGGCGCCGCGGGCTGCGCACGCTCGACGCCTTCATCGGCGCCTTAGCGGCCGGAGGGCCGCTGCCCGACGGCCTCACCCTCACGCTTCCGAAGGTCACCTCGGTGGACCAGGTGGAGGCGATGGTCCAGGTCGCGGCAGCGCTGGAACAGGCGCACGGCCTCCCGTCCCGGCGCATCCGGTTCGAGGTCCAGGTGGAGACGCCGCAGGCCGTCCTGGGCCCCGACGGCACGGCTCCGGTGGCGAGGCTGATCCATGCGGGCGACGGACGGGTCAGCTCACTGCACTACGGCACCTACGACTACTCGGCGTCGCTCGGCATCGCGGCGGCGTACCAATCGATGGAGCACCCGGCGGCCGACCACGCCAAGAACGTCATGCAGCTGGCCGTCGCGGGCACCGGCGTTCACCTGTCCGACGGTTCCACCAACGTCCTGCCCGTCGGCGACGACCGGGAGCGGGCGGCGGCCTGGCGGCTGCACGCCCGACTCGTCCGCCGCCACCTGGAGCGCGGCATCTACCAGGGGTGGGATCTGCACCCGAACCAGCTCGTGACCCGTTTCCTGGCCACCTACGCCTTCTACCGCGACGGCTTCGCTCCCGCCGCCGCGCGTCTGCGGAACTACATGCACCGCATCGACTCCGGGATTCTCGACGAGCCGGCCACGGCCCGCGCACTCGCCGGTTTCATCGACCGCGGCGCCGTCTGCGGCGCACTCCCCGCCGACGATGTGGAAGCCGCCACCGACCTCCCGATGGAGACGGTCCGGGCCGTCGCCCTCGGTCGCATCACCACTCCGCTCGCCTGAACCGAACTCACACCCCACAGAGGAGACGTCGTGACCCCACCGCAGAAAGCGTCGTACTACACTCCCCGCGGCGGCCTGCCGCCGCAGACCGCGCTGCTCACGGATCGGGCCGTGGTCACCGAGGCGTACACGGTGATCCCCCGCGGTGTCCTCTCCGACATCGTCACGTCGGTCTTCCCCGAGTGGACCCGCACGCGCGGCTGGATCCTGAATCGGCCGGTCGCCGGCGGTTCCACCACGTTCTTCCAGGCCATCATGGAGGTCCAGCCCGGTGGAGGCGCCGACCGGCCCGAGCCGCAGCCCGAGGTGGAGGGTTTCCTGTTCGTCACCTCCGGCGCGCTGTCGGTGGTCGCCGACGGACATGCGCAGACGCTCACCGAGGGCGGGTTCGCCTACCTCCCCGCGGGCACGGCGTGGTCGGCACGCAACGACGCAGACGCCGACGCGACCTTCGTCTGGATCCGCAAGCGTTATCAGCCCGTCGACGGCCATGCGCCGTCGGTCCGCTTCGGGAACGAGCGGGACATCGAACCGTCCGCGATGCCCGGCACCGACGGCAAATGGCGCACCACCCGCATGCTCGATCCGCAGGACCTCGCCTACGACATGCATGTCAACGTCGTGACCTTCGAGCCCGGCGCCACCATCCCCTTCGCCGAGACGCACGTCATGGAGCACGGACTCCTGATGCTGGAAGGCAAGGCCGTCTACCACCTCAACGGCGACTGGGTGGAGGTGCAGGAGGGCGACTACCTCTCCCTGCGCGCGTTCTGCCCGCAGGCCTGCTACGCCGGTGGGCCGTCGAACTTCCGGTATCTGCTCTACAAGGACGTCAACCGCCAGATCCTGCTCTGACTTCAGGCAGATCGTCTCCCCGCACTCCGCCCGGTACGCGTGCTCCCCCACCGCGTGCCGGGCGGTTCCATGCTTCGGTGGTCGGCGGATCAGATCTGGAACGGCCAGCCCACGACCTTCTTCTCACGCGGCGGTGCGTACGTGCGCACCTTGGAGGTCGACAGCCCCATGCGAACGAGCCCCTCGGCGACGGTGACCGCCGAACGCACGCCGTCGACGATGGGAACGCCGGTCGCGGCCCTGACCTTCTCCTCGAGCTCGGCCATTCCGCCGCAGCCGAGGCAGATCACCTCGGCGTGATCGCGCTCGACCGCTTCGCGCGCCTGCGCGACGATCGCCTCCACGGCACGCTCCGGGTCGGACTCCAATTCGAGGACGCCGAGGCCGGACGCCCGCACCGACGCGCAGCGCGTCGCGAGACCGGCGAGGCGCAGTCGGTCCTCGATCAGCGGAACGGTGCGGTCGAGCGTCGTGACGACCGAGTACTTGTGACCGAGGTACATGGCCGTCGAGGCGGCCGCCTCGGTGATGTCGACGACGGGCACGTCGAGCAATTCCTGGAGTCCCTCTCGGCCGTGTTCGCCGTAGCCGGCCTGGACGACGGCGTCGAAGGGCTCGGGATAGGACGTGATCGCATCCATGACGGCGATAGCGGCGAGGTACGACTCGAAGTTGCCCTCGCAGGAGTCCGCGCCGAAGCGCGGAGTGACGCCGACGATCTCGGTCCCGGGCGCGGCGACGGCCCGGGCCGACTCCGCGATCGCGTCGGTCATGGACTGCGTGGTGTTGACGTTGGCGACGAGGATCCGCACGGATTCGCTCCTTCGGGGGAATGGACGGGAATGGGGCGTGCCGGACGTCAGTGCGTGCTGGCGACGGCGATGGCCTCGCCGGAGACGTCGGCGAACGGTCCCTTGCGATCGGCGACGAGCAGATAGAGGATCGCACCGACGGCGGCCCCGATGAACCACGAGTACTCCGAGACCACTTCGAAGGCCGGCACGAAAGCCAGGACGAGAGCGAACGCCGCCGTCGGGATCAGTGCGATCACCGCGCGGGGGTTGACGCCGCCCCGGTAGTGGTAGGCGCCGTCGGGGTCCTCCGTGAACAACTCGGGAACATTGACCCGCGATCGCCGGACCAGCCAGTAGTCGGCCATCACGATGCCGAACAGCGGGCCGAGCAGGGCACCGAGTCCGCCGAGGAAGTAATTGATGACCGCGGGCGAGTTGTAGAGGTTCCACGGCAGGATCACCAGACCGATGACCGCGGAGACCAGCGCCGCGCGCTGAAAGTTCAGCGTCTTGGGGAACAGATTGCTCAGCGCGTAGATCGGTGCGACGAAGTTCGCCATCATGTTGACCGCGACCGTCAGGATCAGCAGCGCGAGGCAGGCGAGCACCAGCAGGAACGTGTTCGGCACGGCCTGGACGATGTCGGCCGGCGATTCGATGACCCGGCCGTCGATCCGGAACTGCGCGCCGGCGAGGGTGATGACGATGCCGCCGAAGAGCAGCATGTTCAGCGGAATGCCGAAGAAGTTGCCCCGCACGATGGAGCCCTTCGACTTCGCGTTGCGGGTGAAGTCGCAGAAGTTGAGGACGAACGTGCCGTAGATCGCCACCCAGAGGCTGGCGCCGCCGACGATCTTGGCCCACATCTCACCGCCGGTGAGCGAGTCCGGCGTCGTCCACGCGATGGCCCAGTCGGCCTGGCCGAGCATCCAGACGGCCAGCGCGATCATGGTGATGAGAATGACGGGTCCGGCGAAGGCCTCGTACCGGCGAATCATCTCCATGCCGTAGCTGACGATCACCAGCTGGATCACCCACAGCGAGACGAACGAGATCCAGCCGAGGGTGGAGAGTCCGAGGAAACTGTTCGCATCGAGGTTCTGGGCCGACGGGATCAGCGCGACGATCAGGATGCGCAGCACCACCGACGCGAGGAAGGTCTGGATGCCGAACCAGGCGATGGCGACGGCGCCGCGGATGAGGGCGGGGATCTGCGCACCACGGATGCCGAACGAGATCCGGCTCATCACCGGGAACGGGACGCCGGTCTTCTCGCCCATGAATCCCGAGAGATTCAGGAGCAGGAACAGGAACAGTCCGCCGAGGCCGAGGGCCAGCAGGATCTGCCATCCGCCCAGGCCGAGCGCGAACAGGCCGATCGCGAACGCGTAGTTGCCGAGGCTGTGCACGTCGTTGGCCCACAGCGTGAAGATGTTGTACGCGCTCCATCGTCGTCCGGCCCGCTTGGTCGGAGCCAGATCGGCGTTGTAGAGGGCGGGACTCACGCATTCCGGCAGTCCCTGCTCGGTCCGCACGGCGACGTCGTCGAACGACACCGCGGACTCAGTGCGGCAGGCGGGGCCGGCGTCCTCGATCACTCCGGATGATTCGGTGCTCATGGCAGGACTTTCACTCGTCGCGGAGGACCTTGCCGCCAACCGCTGATTCCACTGTGTGGAATTAAGATTCCGTGGTTTTGAATATTTACGCCTACCGCTCGGTCAGATGTCAACCCCCGAGCACGTCGCACGCCCGCTGGGCACCGTTCCAAAAAACGACGATGTGATTCCACCATGAGGAATTACTCTGCGGTATTCTCTCCTCGACAGATCTGTCCGGCGACCACGTGGAGGAGCAGCCGCACATGAGTACCAGCCCGGAGAGCAACGAGACGGCGCAGTCAGTGTCCGCCGAGCCCGCGACCGCGTTCGATCTGGTCCTGCGCGGCGAGCAGATGTTGACGACGGCGGGGATCGTGGCCCGCGAGATCGGCATCCGCGACGGCCGCGTCACCGCGATCGAGCCGCTCGGCAGCGGCCTGCAGGGTGCCGAGGTCATCGAACTCGCGTCGAATCAAGTGATGATTCCGGGGCTGGTCGACACCCACGTGCACGTGAACGAGCCGGGTCGCACCGAATGGGAGGGCTTCGAGTCCGCCACCAAGGCGGCGGCCGCGGGCGGCGTCACCACGCTGATCGACATGCCGCTGAACTCGATTCCGTCCACCGTCACGGTCGAGGCGCTCAACATCAAGCGGCGGGCAGCCGCGGGCAAGACCTACATCGACGTCGGCTTCTGGGGCGGCGCCATTCCCGGCAACGAGGGCGACCTCCGCGGGCTGCACGACGAGGGCGTCTTCGGCTTCAAGTGCTTCCTGCTGCACTCCGGCGTCGACGAGTTCCCGCATCTCACCGCCGACGAGATGGAAGCGGATATGGCGGAGCTGGCGAAGTACGACTCCCTGATGATCGTTCACGCCGAGGACTCGCGGGCGATCGACCACGCGCCCACCGCGGAGGGCAACCAGTATGCGAACTTCCTGGCCTCCCGCCCGCGCGGCGCAGAGAACGTGGCGGTCGCCGAGGTGATCGAGCGCGCCCGCTGGACCGGCGCCCGCGCGCACATCCTGCACCTGTCGTCCTCGGACGCACTGCCGATGATCGCCTCGGCGCGCCGCGACGGCGTCAAGCTCACCGTCGAGACGTGTCCGCACTACCTGACGCTGCTCGCCGAGGAGATCCCCAACGGCGCCACCGCGTACAAATGCTGTCCGCCGATCCGCGAGGCGTCGAACCGAGAACTGCTCTGGCAGGGGCTGCTCGACGGCACCATCGACTGCATCGTGTCCGACCACTCGCCGTCGACGGTCGACCTCAAAGACGTCGAGGGCGGCGACTTCGGCGTCGCCTGGGGCGGCGTCGCATCACTGCAACTGGGACTGTCGCTGATCTGGACCGAGGCCAAGCGCCGCGGCATCGGCCTGCCGCAGGTGATGGAATGGATGTCGGCCAAGCCCGCGGCTCTGGCCGGGCTGACCAACAAGGGCCGCATCGCCCTCGGCTGCGACGCCGACTTCGCGATCTTCGAGCCCGATTCGGCGCAGGTGGTCGACGTCCGCAACCTGCATCACAAGAACCCGATCAGTCCGTACGACGGCCGCGCCCTGGCCGGCGTCGTCACGGGCACCTGGCTTCGCGGTCAGAAAGTCGACTTCGAGAACCCCCGCGGCCGGATGCTGCGCCGCGGAGACGTCTGATCCCATCACCTGGTCAGACAACGGAAAACGACTTCGCCGGCGAGGCACCACCTCGCCGGCGAAGTGCGTTGTGGCACAGCGAACTTCCAAACGCTTGTCGGCTGATCGGTCTAATCGTCCACCGGGCTCGCTGATATCCCCGAACAAGACATTGCCGACTCCTAAGATTCGTACGGTTTCCGCGCATTGCGCACACGCACATTCAGGAGCACGATGACCAATCAGCCACCCCTTCCACCGAATGGCCCCTACCCGCAGTATGGCCATCCACAGTATGGCCATCCACCCGTCGGCCCAGGGATGCAACCGCCCGTGCCGCCGGCCAAGCAGCGCAAGAAGTGGCCATGGATCGTCGGCATCGTCGTCGTAGTGGTGATCATCGCGGCGGCGATGAGCGGCGGCGATGACGACAAGTCCACTGACAAGACTGCGAAGAGCGCGGCGACCGTTTCCCAGCGAGCCGACACAGCGACCGCTGTCCCAGACGATGAAACGAACGAGAAGTCTGACAAGAAGTCGAAGGATGCGGGGCTCAACACTCCCGTCCGGGATGGCAAGTTCGAGTTCACTGTCACCGGTGTCGAGAAGGGCGTGCCCTCTGTGGGTGACAATCCCTACCTCACCGAGCAGGCTCAAGGGCAGTTCGTCATCCTGTCGGTCACAGTGAAGAACATCGGGAAGAAGCCCCAGTCCTTCTCTCCGACCGCCCAGAAGCTGACCGACTCCGAAGACCGGACATTCGAGCCCGACACGACAGCGCAGATCGCGCTCGGCGGGTCGGACATCACCGTCTGGGACAACATCAACCCGGGCAACGCAGTCGACGTCAAGCTCGTATTCGATATGCCGAAGGGCGCTGTTCCCGCAGCCGTGGAACTGCACGATTCGATGTTCTCGAATGGAGCCTCGGTGGATCTGGCCTAACCGCCTACACCACCCGCTTCAGGCGGTCACCCGGGTCATCGCCCAGGTCCAGCACCTCGTTGAAGCCGTCGACGAGGCACTCGGCGAATAATTCCGGCTCGGTGACGGCGGCGGCGTCGAAGTTCAGGCCGAGGCACGCCGTGCCGTTGTGCGTGATCATCGTGGCCATCACCGCGCAGCCGGGCAGCGGGCCGAAGGGGAACATCCGCTCCACACGGGCGCCGGCGACGAACGTCTCCCACGGAATCCCCGGCACATTGCTGGCCTGCAGATCGTTCTGCGACGTGGTGCCGCTGAACTGCGCCAGCAGCGGGCCGGGCAGCCAAGCCGCCACCGGCCCGATGGTGTTGAGGATGTCGACCGCGGGCTCGGCGCGCGCCGCGCGGACCTGCTCCCGGATGGTCAGCACACGCTCGAACGGGTCGTCGATCCCGATCGGTCCCGCGAGCCGCCCGACGGCGATCCGGTTTCCGCCATCGGGATCGCCGGGTTCACGGACCGAGATGGGGATCGCGACGGGAATCGTGTCGACCACCGTCCCCATGCTCTCGTGGTACCGCCGGAAGCCGCCGATCAGGCCGCCGAGGTAGACGTCGTTGATCGACGCGCCGGTCGCCGAACTCACGGCGCGCAGCGCGGCGAAGTCCACCTCGAACGCACTGAACCGCCACGAGAGGCTGCGAGCGGCCAGCAGCGGTGATCCGGGCGGACTGATCATTCCGGCGACTCTCGGAACCGATCGGCCGTACCGAAGCACGCGGCGCAGGGTCCGCTTGGGATCACCGATCGCCCGGACTCCGGCGACGGCGAGTCCGGCCAGTTTCGGCAGCCGGCGGATCTCCTCCCCGATCTGGCGGCTCAGCACGTCGAGAGACGACAGATCCCCGGGTGCGGGGGCGGGCGGCTGCGGCTTGCCCGGTATCGGCTCGCGGCTGGTGGAATGCAGCTGCGCGAGAACGAGAATCGCACCGAGTCCGTCGGTGAGAGCATGATGCGCCTTGAAGAAGTACGCGGTCTTGCCGTAGGCCAGCCCGTCGATGAGGTAGCCCTCCCACGGCGGTCGAGCCGAGTCGAGCGGTGTCATCGCGAGCTGTTCGCAGAGGGTGAGGACCTCGCGCATCGATCCGTCGCCGGCCACCCGGACGCGCCGCAGGTGGTAGTGCAAGTCGAAGTCGGGGTCCACCTCCCAACTCGGGGTGCCGGTGCGCAGCGGCGATTCGATCACTCGCTGACGGAACCGCGGCGCCATCCGGCTTCCCCAGTCGTGCGCCGCCACGAGCCGATCCCAATCCGGTTCACAGTCGTAGACCTCGAGCATCGAGATCGTCGACCGCAACCGGCGGTCGGCGTCGCCGCGCCACATGACCGTGTCGACCGCACTCATCTCCGGTTCGGTGCCCCATGCAAGAGGCCGGTCCACCACCGGCTCGCGCGGTGCGCCGGAATCACTCGTCACCTTCGGACTCCTGCCACTCGAAGACTCCCATCGTCCTGGTCATCCGGCCGTCGTCGAACGCGGTGACCGGCCAGTCGGCCAGCGCGTCCAGGAACTGCTGTCGCACCTGGCTCGCGTACTCGCCGACCTTCTCGGGCACCCACGAGGAGGTGTCCACCGGCGGCAGCACTCGGACCTCGACCGTGCCGGGTTTGATCAACTGCGCTCCGCGCCACATCAGCTCGCCCGCGTTGCGCAAGACCACCGGCACCACCGGCACGCCGGCCTGCATGGCGATGTGGAACGGTCCCTTCTTGAACTCACCGATCCGCGGCGTCGCCGACCTCGTCCCCTCCGGGGCCACGACGAGCGAGAACCCCTCGTCGACCACCTTCCGGACCACCGGTTCCAACTGTTCGATCGCCCGGCCGGCGTCGGCGCGGTCGATGAACGCCACACCCCCGACCTCCAGGATTCTGCCGAACAGCGGCAGGTCGCGGATCTCCTTCTTCGCCACCCCCGTGGCCTGGCCGCGGATGAGATGGATCATCACCGGGAGATCGAGCTTGGACTGGTGGTTGAACACGAAGACGCACGGTCGAGCCGACTGCAGATAGCCGCCTCCGTCGAGGACGTCCACCCGGACCCCGGCGAGTGCGAAACCGGTGTCGATCCCCGACGAGACAGCCTTCTGCATCACCTGCGTGCCGTCGTCGCTGAGCACTCCCCTGGCGAATCCGACGGCGGCGCCGCCGAGAAACGAGCCGTAGAAGGCACTGGTGCGGGCGAGCATGCCGAGCCTGTTGTGCGACGGATTCCGCAGTTCCAGGATCGGCCAGCCACGCGATTCGGCGACCGCCCGCAGCCCCCGCTGGGGCGACACCGCCGCCGGATGTCCTACCGCCTCCAGATAGGGCACATCCTCGTTTCCGTCGCTGTAGGCGAACGACGACGCCAGGTCCAGATCGTGCTCGGCGGCCAGGCGCCGCACCGCGGCGGCCTTGCCGGGGCCCCACAGAGGTCTGCCGAGGATCTTGCCGGTCGCGATCCCATCGATCACCTCGACGTCGGTCGCGAGCGCGTCGTCGGCATCGATCTGCCGGGCGATGGGCTCGATCTGAAAGCGCGTGGCCGAGGACGCGATCACGATGCGGTGTCCCTTGGACCGGTGCGCGCGAATGATCTGCCACATCTGCGGCCGCAGCTTGGACGCCGTGTCCTCTTTGAACAGCCGCTCGCCCATCGCCAGCAACTCGGCGTAGGTCTTGCCCGCGAACGCCGGCCGCGTGGCTTCGAGCACCTCGGCGAAGTCCTGCTCCGACGAGCAGCCGCGCAGGGCGATCATCAGTCCGTCGAGGAGTTCGCCGGGCGTGAACTCGAGGCTGCGCAGACGCGCCCGCAGGATCGCCGTGGCCGAGAACCCCTCGATCAGCGTGCCGTCGTAGTCGAAGAAGGCACAGACCCGCCCGCCCTCGGGCGCGGACCGGATCGCCCGCAGCCGCTCCGCCAGCGCACTCATGCGTCCGCCTCCCGCGCTGCGGCCTGCGCCGCTTCGATCTCGGCGATCCGGGCGAGCCTGCACCGCATCTCCTCCACCTCGTCGAGCCAGGCTCTGCGGCGGGAGGCCACCTCGCTCGCCGAATCACCGTGCACCGCGCCACGGTTGTCGGCCAGCCGGTACGCGCCGTCGTACAGTTCCCGGGACACCGAGTCCTTGCTGTGCACCACGCCCTGCAACGACAACTGGCGGCCCAGGCCCAGACACTCGGTCAACACCTCCTCCTTGTCGAGTTCCTCGGATCCGAGGGCGACCAGCCGGGTCGCCACCACCAGCTGCGCGTCGAAGAAGGTCTGCAGCGTGCGGCGGGCGAACAGTTGCCCCGCGCTCGCCAGCAGCGCCGCATGCACCCATTCCTTGGTCCGCCGGTCGGTCCGCCAACCGGGAGCGAGCAGATCCATCTCGGCTCCGAGCCGATGGAGGAACTCCTGCTTGGCGGGGAAGAAGAACTCGAACTTGAGCAGATCGCGGATGCGGAGCACCTCCTGCTGCGCGGGAGCGAGCAGCCCCTCGTCGGCGCCGGCCTGCGCGTCGGGCGCCGGGCCTCCCTCCACCACGTCGCCCGCCGACACGGCGAGCATCCCCAGTTCGACGATCGCCCGGCCGACGAAGTGGTGCAGCGCGCCGTTGCGGTAGTAGGCGGCGACCGCATGATTGTCGGGGGCGATGGACCACACCTGCTCCGGGCCGCCGTCGAAGGTCTCGAGGACACCGGCGTCGGTGAGTTCGCGGAGCGTGGTGAGCAGCCCGAGCCCGCGGCACAGCGACGGGTCGGGGCCGGGCAGGCCGCGGGTGTCGATGTAGGTCAGCAACGGCGCCAGAATCACCTCGATCTCCCGCGCCGTGTACGCCCGGTCCGCGGCGCCGAGCAATGCGAACCCGGCCAGAGACGTCGCCGAGATCGGAGTCGCGGCGTTGATCTCGTCCATGACCTTGAACGCGACCTTCTCCAGGCGTGCCCGCCCGGTCCCCGCCTCGGCCAGCGCTTCGCGGAGCGAGAACGGTTCACCGAACCGGACGCGGGCCTCGCCGCGATACGTCCGCTGGGCGCGAGCGTACTTGAGCAGCCACTTGAGGTCCTCGGGACTCTTGGTGCCCCCGGCCGACTCCTTCGCCATGGCGGCGATCTCCGGAAGCTGGTCGTAGACGATCGAGGTCGGCACCACCACCACGTCCGCGGCGTCGAGCGCCTCCACAGCGTCCGCGACGTAGGCGAGCAGACCGAGCATCGGCGGCCGCAGCTTGCCGGTCCGGCTTCGGCCGCCCTCGATGTACCACTCCAGATTGAAGCGCTTCTCGACGATGAAGGAGAGGTACGAGCGCATCGCCAGCTTGTAGACCGGGTCGGCGCCGAACTTGCGCCGGATGAACACGGTGCCCGCGCGGCGGGCGATCGGTCCCATCGGCCAGAACGCCAGGTTCTCACCCCCGAGCACGAGGTTCGGCGGAAAGTCGTGCTGATGCAGCACACTGGCCAGGATCAGCGAGTCGACGTACGACCGGTGCGAGGGCAGGAACACCAGCGAACTCGACTTGTTGACCGAGCGCAGACGTCCGAGGGTGTCCAGATCCGCCGACACCGACCATGCGCGCTCGTAAAGTCCGCTGAAAGTGGAGGTGAAGACGTCGCGGACCAGTCTGCTCTGGGTTGCGACGAAGGCGCTCATCTTGTCGGTGGCCTCCTGCGCCACGGATGCGGCGGACCGCCCGAGTTCGGCCGCGAGTTCGGCGGCCGCGGCCTGGAATCTGGCCGACGAGCTGATCTGCTCGGCCACCAGTCGCGGCACCTTGTACCGGGTTCCGACGAGTTCGAGTTCCGCGCGCTCGGCCGAGATCGCGGCCTGCATGCCGACGAAGCCTGCGAACGACGTCCCCTCGGCCTGCCGCTCGTCGTAGCGAGCGCCGAGTTCGGCCACTGTGGCGGGGACGCCCTGCACCACGCGGACCCGATCCGGTCCGTGCCTGCGGATGGCCGCCTGCCGGAAGGCCGGTGGGCGCCGCGGATTCGAGAGCACGATCGCGTCGGCCAACGCGACCTTGCGTTCACCGCGACGCACCGGCGGCAACCACACCACGCGCGCCGGAATCAGGGTGGTGTCCGGATCGAGAGCGGCCACGTCGACGTCCTCGAGCCTGACCACGCCGACACCCGGATGATGCTTCGCCGCCCACTCGTCGAGGATCTCCTGCTCCACTCCGGTCCGCACCTGCGCCAGTACGATCGCGCTCACCGAATCTCCTCGTCCGACGATCTGCCCCCGGACACGGCTGAGTTCCGGCGGGAACTGAATTGTCGCCGATCGCGGATCGGTCCGGGGCGGTATTCGATGCCGTTCGGTATTCCGGTCGAGCCGGCACCAAACACTCCCGCCGGTCTTGATCGTCTGATCTACTCGATCGTGTGAGTGTTTCGACCTCCGCGCCGCCGGTGTCACGCCGGGTCACCGCGGGCTTCGCGGCCGGCAGTCTGGGAACCGGTGGCTTCGGCGTGCTGCCCGGACTGGTGCTGGCGTACTACCTCACGGACACTCTCGCGGTCGGCGCCCTGCTCGCCTCGGCGATCGTGGTGATCCCCAAGATCGTCGACGTCCTGGTGAACCCGCTGATCGGCGCTCGCAACGACACCGCGTTCGCCGCCACCGGATCCCGCACGCGGTTGATGTGGATCGGCACCCTCGCGATCGTGCCGACGTTCATCCTCACCTTCGCCGCACCGACGGCCGCGCCGCCCGCGGTGGCCGCACTGTGGGTGCTCGTCTTCTTCACCACCGCTGCCGTGGCCTACGCCTGCTTTCAGGTCCCGTACATCGCGCTGCCCACCGATCTGACGCCCGACTATCACGCGCGCACACGTCTGATCTCGGCGCGGATCGCGGTTCTCGCGCTGGCGATCCTGTTGATCGGCGCGGGCGCTCCCGCGGTCCGCGATGCGCTCGGGGGCGGCGCCGCCGGTTACGCGGTGATGGCTGCGGTGTCCGTGGCCGTGATCGCGGGAGGCATGGCCGTCTCGACAGCGGTCGCCGGCGCCGCGGGCCGTCGGGCGCCGATCCGGGCGCGGACCGCGACGCACGCGGTGGGCGGAGCCGCGGCGTTCCGGGCCGTCCGCGATCATCACCACTATCGGGTCCTGTTGTCGGTCTTCGTGATTCAGGCGCTCGCGAGCGCGGTGATGCTCGCCGGAGCGCAGTATCTGGCGACCTACGTCCTCGACAGCTCCGCCGCGCTGACCCCGCTGTTCGTCGCGCTCGTGGCACCGGCGCTGCTGGTGATGCCGCTGTGGGTCCGTGTGGGACGACGTTTCGGGAAGCTGCGCGGTCTGTACGCGGCGTCGGCGTTGTTCCTGCTCGCGGACGTGATCCTCGCTTTCGCGATCGCGGCGCCGGGGGCGTGGGTCTTCGGAGTCCTGGCGATCACCGGCGTCGGCTACGCCGGCATGCAGACCTTTCCGCTCGCGATGCTTCCCGACGTGATCGACGAATACTCCGCGCGCACCGGCCGCGAGCAGGGCGGCGCCCTGTCCGGCCTCTGGACCGCGGGCGAAACGCTGGGCATGGCCGTGGGACCGGGTCTGTACCTGCTGGTGCTCGCGGCCACCGGGTTCGTCTCGTCGACGGCCGACACGGTCGCCGATCAGCCGCGCAGCGCGATCATCGGCATCACCGCGGGATTCTCGGTGCTGCCCGCAGTCCTGGTGACGCTGAGTCTGGTGCTGCTGACCCGCTACGAGAGGAGACACCCGTGACGAGCCGCGACCCGGACGAGGTACTGGCCAGACTGCGCCGACTGCGCGAATCCGACGCGCCGACCCACGGCGGCCGGATCCTCTCCTACGTGTACGACAGCGGGCTGGGCGTCCTCGACCGGCTGGCCGCGGACGCAGCCGAGCTCGTCCGTCCGGTGAACGGACTCGATCCCACGGTCTTCGGATCGGTCGCCGCGATGGAACGCGATCTGATCGAGTTCTCCCGGAGCGCGTTCGGCTCCCCCGACGCCGTCGGGACGGTCACCTCCGGCGGCACCGAGAGCTGCCTCCTCGCCGTCGCCGCGGCCCGCCGGACCTCCGGGCTCCCGCGCGGGCACGGAAATGTGGTCGCGCCGTCGACGGCGCACGCCGCCTTCGACAAGGCCGCCGAACTGCTCGGCGTCGATCTACGACGAGTTCCGGTGGATCCCGACTCCACTCGACCGTCCGCCGCCGACGTCGCCGCGCACGTCGACGACGAGACCTTCCTGCTGGTCGCGTCCGCTCCGAACTATCCGACCGGAACGATGGACCCGATCGCCGAGTTCGGCGAGCTGGCGCTCGAACGCGGGCTGCCGCTGCACGTGGATGCCTGTCTCGGCGGCTTCGCACTCGCCTGGTGGCCCGAACCGTCCGATCCGTGGGACCTGTCCGTGCCCGGTGTCACCAGCCTGTCCGCCGACTTCCACAAATACGGCTACGCCCCGAAGGGCGCGTCCATCCTGTTGCACACCGATCGGGATCGGCACCGCGCCGGCTACTTCGCCACCGCGGACTGGCCGGGCTATCCGGTGGTCAACCCGACGCTGCTCGGGTCGCGATCGGCCACCGGCACCGCCGCAGCGTGGGCGATCACCCAGTTCCTCGGCCCCGAGGGGTTCGCCGGACTCGTCGGCGACATCGCCGCCGCGCGCACGGTGCTCCTCGAGCAGGTCTGCGCCATCGACGGGCTCCGGGTGGTCGGCGACCCCTTCGGTCCGGTCTTCGCGGTGGCCGCCGACCACGCGTCGGCGCGGCCGATCGACCCCCACCGGTGGGCCGACGAGGTCCACGCGCGTGGATTCACCCTGCAGGCGCAGCCCCGCTACCGGCAGTCCGACGGCTCCGAACTCGCCGCGAGCACCCACCTGACGATCACTCCGGTGACCCGGACGGTGGCGGCCGAGCTGTCGGCCGCGATGGTCGACGCCGCGACCGCGGCTCGTGCACTTCCGCCGATCGACGCACCGGGCCCGCTCCGCGAGCTGGCCGCGGCGTTCGAGTCGGGAGCCGTCACGGTCGAGGACGCCGTCGGGCTGGACTCGGCGGCCACCGAGGCCGTGCTGATCGGAGCGGGGATCGACCCGCACTCCGACCCGGCGCGGTCGGAGGAGGCGCTCGACATCGGCGCCGTGATCGCCGCCATCGACCTCCTCCCCCGACCGGTGACGGCGAAGATGCTCATCGAGTTCCTCGCCGCCTTCACCAATCCGCCGCCGGCCGGGACGGGCACTACAGTGCGCGCGAGATGATCTCCTTCATGATCTCGTTGGTGCCGCCGTAGATCATCTGGACGCGGTTGTCGGCCCACATGCGGGCGATCGGGTACTCGTTCATGTAGCCGTAGCCGCCGAAGAGCTGCAGGCAGGTGTCGGCGACCTGCATGGCCTTCTCGGTGGTCCACCACTTCGACATCGCCACGGTCGGGATGTCGAGTTCTCCGCGCAGGTGCTGCTCGATGCAGTCGTCGATGAACACCCGGGCGACGTGTGCTTCGGTCGCGACCTCGGCGAGCTTGAACTTGGTGTTCTGGAAACCGTAGATCGGACGGCCGAAGGCGGTGCGCTCCTTGGTGTACTCGAGCGTCTTCTCCAGGGCGACCTCCATTCCCGCGACGGACGCGACACCGATGATCAGGCGCTCCTGCGGAAGCTGCGTCATCAGCTGGATGAAGCCCAGCCCCTCCTGGTCGCCGAGCAGATTCGACTGCGGCACACGCACACCCGAGAAGTTCAGCTCGGCCGTGTCCTGGCCGCGCATGCCGACCTTGTCGAGGATCCGGCCGCGGCTGAAGCCCTCGCGGTCGGTCTCGACCAGGATCAGCGAGATGCCCTTGGCGCCCTCGTTGGTGTCGGTCTTGGCGACGACGATCACCAGATCGGCCTGGCCGCCGTTGGTGATGAAGGTCTTGGAACCGTCGATGACGTAATCGTCACCGTCCTTGATCGCCTTGGTCTTGACGTTCTGCAGGTCCGATCCCGTTCCCGGCTCGGTCATGGCGATCGCACCGACCACCTCTCCCGAGGCCATCTTCGGCAACCAGTGCTGCTTCTGCTCCTCGGAGCCGTACGCGAGCAGGTAGTGCGCGACGATCCCGTTGTGCAGGCTCTGGCCCCATGACGAGTCGACGGCCCGCGCCTGCTCCTCGATCAGGACCGCCTCGTGGGCGAAGGTGCCGCCGCCGCCCCCGTACTCCTCCGGGATCGACATGCAGAGCAGGCCCACCTCGCCCGCTTTGAGCCACAGATCGCGGTCGACGTGGTGCTGCTCGATGAAGCGTTCGGTGTTCGGAGCGAGCTCCTTCTCGCAGAACGCGCGCGCCATGTCGCGCAGCGCGGTGAGTTCCTCGGTCTCCCACGAAGGACGTCGTGCCATGAGTTGAGCTACCTATCTCGAGTGCGGTGTTCGACGCTGAGCGTGCCGCCCAGCCCTACCGGCGACTATACAGTCGTACCGTATTTTGAGTGCCTCGCGAGCTTAACATCGCTCGATGTCAACGTCGCGTCCGGGGCGGCGCCGACCGCCGCTCCGACCACCCCGCGCACAACCGGAAACGCCCGGAACCAGGCGGTTCCGGGCGTTTACGGGGACGAGAGATGCAGGTCAGGCGTTGCCCTTAGACCACGTCGACCAGGGGATGTTCCAGTCGCCGAGACCGTCGGTGCCGGGCAGTTCGGGCCCGATCGTGTTCTTCACCGTCACCGGGTCGCCGCGCAGCGTGTTCCGGACCACCCAGAGGGCGTCGTCCGGGCTGAGGTTCAGGCACCCGTGGCTGGTGTTCGTGTTGCCCTGCGCCCACACCGACCACGGAGCCGAGTGCAGGTAGATACCGCTGTACGACATCTGGGTCGCGTAGTCCACGGGGGTGCGGTAGCCGTCGGCGGAGTTCGTCGGGACGCCGTAGGTCGAGGAGTCCATGATGATGTGATCGAGACGGTCACCGATGATGTAGATGCCGTTGTCGGTGGGGGCGCTCTCCTTGCCCATCGAGGTCGGCATGGTCCGGATGACCTTGCCGTCGCGCTTGACGGTGACCATCTTGGTGTTGTCGTCCGCGAACAACTCCATCTGGCGGCCGACCTTGAACGACGACGAGACGTTCTCCTGGCCGAAGAGCCCGTCGCCCAGATCGATTCCGAAGGTGTTGACCTTCACGCTCACCTTGGTGCCCGGCTTCCAGAAGTGCTCGGGACGCCAGCGGACCTCCTGGTCGCTGATCCAGTAAAAGGCGCCCTCCACCTTCGGGGTCGAGGTGATCTTGATGGCGGCCTGAGCCGCCTTGCGGTCCGGGATCGCCTCGTCGAAACGCACACCGATGGTCTGCGCGATACCGACGGTCTCACCGTCGGGCGGGCTGATGTACGCCTGCGTCACGTTGTTCGGAGCGCGGGTGGTGAAAGTGCTCTTGCTGGTCGTGGTGCCGCCGACGCCGATCGCGTCCGCGGTGACCGTGTACGACCTGTCGTATCCGAACGGCTCGGCACTGGTCCACTTGGTGCCGTCCTCGCTCAGCACGCCCTTGATCGGCGTGCCGTCCGACTTCGGGATGTTGACATTGCGGATGGTGCCCTCGGTCGCGGTCACGACGATCGGCGCACCCGGCTGGACGCCCACCTCACCCTTCTGCAGAGGCTTGCCCGACTCGTCGGTGAACGCGAGTGCAGGCTTGATCATGTCCCCGAACTCACCGTTCGCGTGGACCTGACCGTCATAGCTGCTGCAGGACGAGATCAGCGCGATGGCGGCAAGCATGGCAAAAACGGCAGTGACCTTGGCCCCGAACCGACGGCCGCGCATCCGACGAAAACGCATTGTGCTCCCAAGAAGAATTCAGCGGGCTCCGCAGAGACGGAGCCTGTTCCGGCTGCCCATTGTACGAGAGGCGCCAGACCGCCTGCACCTCGGACGCGTGTGGAGCGCCACACATCATTCACGCGAACGACCTGCGCACGTTCCCGGCGTCGAGCGGTCGTCCCGGACGGCTCAGGCCGCCGACTCCGCGAGCGGGCGGCGGTCGCCGGTCCCGTCGGCGCCGCCGGCGTCGGCGACGCGCCCGGCCGAGCGGTCCACCTGCGCGAATCCCGGCCGAGCCGAGCCCGCGAAGGAGCGGAACCAGGACAGCACGGCGCCGACCCTGTTCCGGAATCCCACTAGGTAGAACAGGTGCACCCCGAGCCACGTGAGCCAGCCGAGGAAGCCGGTGAGCTTGATGCCGAACGGCGCGTCGACGACGGCGTTATGGCGGTTGATCACCGCCATGCTGCCCTTGTCGAGGTAACGGAACCGGGTGCCGCGGACCGTGTCACCGCGGATCATGTCGGCGGCGTGACGGCCCTGCTGCATCGCGACCGGACTCTGGCCGGGCAGCCTGTCGAGGCTCGTCATGTCGCCGATCGCGAAGACGTCGGCGCGGCCGCCGACCGTGAGGTCGGGGTTGATGAGCAGTCGTCCGGCGCGGTCGGTCTCGCATCCGGTCGCCTCGGCCACCACCTGCGCGAGTGGCGTGGCCTTCACTCCAGCCGACCACACCACCGTCCGCGCTCGCAGAACCCGCTCGGTTCCGTCGGCGGCCCGGACGGTCACCGCGTCGCCGTCGATATCGGTCACGACGGTCTCGGTCATCACGTCGATTCCCGACTTCTCCAGCGTCTTGCGCGCGAAGTCCGACAACTTGCCCCCGTACACGGGAAGGACGTCGCCCGCCCCCTCCACGAGGTGGACGGTGGCCGGCGCGTCGGTGAAATAGCGCAGGCCCAGCTCTTGGATCTGGCCCGCGATCTCGACACCCGTGGCGCCGGCGCCGACGACGACGAAGGTGTGCGCGGTCTCGTCGGCGAGCGGAGCCTCGAAGCAGTCCAGCAGGTGCGCCCGCAGATCGATCGCGTCGTCGCGCGTCTTGAGCGAGAAGGTGCTCTCAGCCCACTCGTCGTGGCCGAAGTATCCCTGGCTCGCGCCGGCGGCGACGATCAGGAACTCGTAGGCGATCTGCTCGCTGCCGTCGTCGGTGCTGTAGGTGATCACCTTGCGCTCGGCGTCGAGCGCGGTGACGTAGCCTTCCACGACGTCGATCGACTTCTTGTCCGCGAGAACATCGGCGATCGACGGCGCGATCTCCTGCGCCGGGAGGACGCCGGTGGCGACCTGGTACAGCAGCGGCTGGAACAGATGCTCCGGCGTCGCGGAGATCAGCACCGTCTCGACCTTCGACTTCGCCAGCTGCTTGGCTGCCGCCAATCCGCCGAATCCCGAGCCGATGATCACGACCTCGGTGCTGCGCATGTGCCTCATCTCCTGTGCGTTGTCCGCCAAGTGCTTTCACTGATCACAGTGCCGGATAGCTGCGTTGCCACTCAACCCGATTGACCACTCGTTTACCGATGACATTTATCTGTTCTACTCATACAGTGAGGGAATGGAGTTCCGGCAGCTCGAGTACCTGACCGCGGTCGCCGACACCGGCGGCTTCTCCAAGGCCGCCGAACGGTGTTTCGTCTCGCAGTCGGCGATCAGTCACCAGATCGCCGCGCTCGAGCGCGAGCTCGGAACCGAGCTCTTCGACCGCTCCACCCGCCGGGTCCGACTGACCGAGGCCGGCGAGACCCTGCTGCCACGCGCGCGGGAACTGCTGGGCTTGCGCGATGCCGCGATCGCCGCCGTGAGCCCACAGCCCAACCGGATCCGGATCGCGGCGAACATGTCGTTCGCCGGTTCGGCGCTGGCGGCCGTGTCGGCGATCCGCGACCGCCATCCGGACGCCGAGATCGACTTCCTCATCAAACCCTTCGCCCAACGGATCGAGGCCGTCGCCGCCGGCGACGCCGACATCGCACTGATCCGCGGCAGCCTCGACCACGAGGGTCTCTACCTCGATCCGCTGTGGATCGAGCAACCCGTCGTCGCATTCAGTCCGCGTCACCGTCTCGCCAAGCTCGGGAGGCCGCCCCGGCCCGAAGAACTCGCCGAGTACCCCCTGCTGCTACCGCCGATCGAGAAGCAGGTTCTCCTGCACCGTCTCGTCGAGCGAGTCTTCGCCAAGGCCGGAGTCGCCGCCCTGCTCGGTCCCGAGATCCGCGACGGACACCCGGTGACCTTCGATCTCATCAACCGGCCGGAGTCGTGGACTCTGCTGTACGAGGATCTCAAACAGCCCGGCATCATCTGCAGGCACAATCCGGCGTTCACGCTGACGGTCTCGGCGGCACTGCGCACCGACGCCGCCCCGAATCCACTGGTCGCCGATCTGCTCACCGAACTCTCGGGAGGGTATCGGCGCGGCTGACCGGGGGAGCAGGCCCTGGGAACGAGAAGAGCCCCCGTCGAACCGAGTGGTTCAGACGAGGGCTTCTACTGTGCGCCATCAGGGACTCGAACCCCGAACCCGCTGATTAAGAGTCAGCTGCTCTGCCAATTGAGCTAATGGCGCTTGGCCTTGCTGCATCGCCGTGGCGGTCTGCGCCGCTGCGGCCTTGCGGAGAAAACATTAACACCATGGTTGCCGAGATTAAAAATCGGCTGGTCAGATGCAGTTTCGCGTCATCTTCCGCGGTTGCAGCACGCGCGGCTCAGCGGAGGATCTTGCGCACCACCACGACCGCGACGAGCGCTCCGACGGCGATGAGTCCGTACTTGACCGGCGGACGGCTCACGATGGCGACGGCCTTGGTCTTGGCGTCGTCGGCCAGCCGCTGCGGATTAGCTCGCTCCACGAGCTGGTCGAGCGTGCCGGCGAGTTCCTCGCGGGCCTTCGTGATCTCCTGCTCGATGCGTGCGGTTTCGTCGGCCACTGCGATCCTCCGTGATCTGTCGGGACGTATAGACGGCTGTACGCTGCGCGAGTACACAACGGTTCTGAGCCTACAGAGTCAGACGTCGATCCGAATCCGATAGCCTGGCCGTATGTCTGCCAATGGACGACTTTCGGTCGGAGACAAGGCCCCTGCGTTCACTCTTCCCGACTCGACGGGCAAGCCGGTCTCGCTCTCGGACTACGCCGGCCGCAAGGTGATCGTGTACTTCTACCCGGCCGCGATGACGCCCGGATGCACCAAACAGGCCTGCGACTTCCGCGACAACCTGGCCGAACTGAACGACGAGGGCATCGACGTCATCGGTGTCTCGCCCGACAAGCCGGAGAAGCTGGCCAAGTTCGTCGAGCGGGATCAGCTCACGTTCCCGCTGCTGTCGGACCCGGAGAAGGAGGTCCTCGCCGCGTGGGGCGCCTTCGGTGAGAAGAAGCTGTACGGGAAGATCGTCAACGGCGTCATCCGCTCCACCTTCCTGGTGAACGAGGACGGAACCATCGGTGCCGCGCAGTACAACGTGCGCGCGACCGGCCATGTCGCGAAGCTGCGCCGCGACCTGTCGATCTGATCGACCCCGGCATCACTTCATGTCCGAGCATTCGACGTCCGACATCAGTTCCCCGGAACCGCTCGTCCCCCGCAAGCGGCCCACCCAGGAACGGAGCAGGCGCACCTTCGAGTCGATCCTCACCGCGGCCCGCGAGGTGCTCATCGACGTCGGCTTCGAATCGCTGACATGCGAGCAGATCGCCGCACGCGCCGAACTGCCGATCGGCACCATCTACCAGTATTTCGCGAACAAGTACGTGGTGGTCTGCGAACTGGACCGCAACGATTCGAGCGCGGTGCGCGACGAACTCACCTCGTTCGCCTCGGAGATCCCGTCACTCAAGTGGCCGGAGCTGCTGGAGAAGTTCCTCGACCACCTCGCCGAACTGTGGCGCACCGATCCCTCGCGCCGCGCGGTGTGGCTGGCCGTGCAGTCGACCCCCGCGACGCGCGCGACGGCCTCGATCAACGAAGGGATCCTCGCCGACCAGGTCGCGCGGATCCTGGCGCCGTTGACGCCGGATCAGCGCGACCGTCGGGCGATGATGGCCCAGGTGCTGGTCCACACCGCGTACTCGCTGCTGAGCTTCTCGGTCCAGGACGGTCACGATCATGAGATGACCGTGTACGAACTCAAGCGGATGCTCGGCGGCTATCTCATGCTCGAAGAGGTCTCCGGCCGGAGCTAGCTCTCGCTTCGATCCTCGAGGATCGCCACGGCGGCGGCCATGTCGCCGTCGTGGGTGAGCGATACGTGGATCGACAGTCCCGCGAGTGCCTGGGCGATGTCGCCGTGCAGCCGGATCCGCGGGCGTCCGTGAGCGTCCGACTGCACCTCGACGTCGTTGACCGCGGACTCCGGAAGGAGCGGCGCCAAGCCGAACCGGCTCGACGACCACGCCTTCACGACCGCCTCCCTCGCAGCCCAGCGGGCCGCGAGGTGACGCGCCTCGTCGCCGGTGCGCTCGGCCGCATCACGCCGCTCCCCCACGCTGAAGTGAGCGCCGAACGAGGAGCCCGGAGTGCGGAGTTGCTCGGCGAACTCCGGCACCGACACCATGTCGATGCCGACCCCGACGATGCTCACCGGGCGAGACCGTCCACGGCGTAAGCGCCCTCGTCACCGAGGCGGACCTCCGGATCGAGCAGGAGCCCGGCTTCGGTCTCGTGCTCGTCACCGTCGCCGAGGCGGCGGTCGGCGGGACGCTGGTACATCGCATCGCCGCCGCACATCGCCTGCAGCAGACGCTGACGGCCGTCGCGCAGACGCCGGGCGCTCTGCTCACGGTACGTCGCCCGCTCGGACTCGTCGAGAGTGGCGACGAACGCCTCCGGATGCACCACCGCGATGAGGCCCGAGACGTGACCGAAGCCCAGCGAGGTCAGCAGTCCGGCCTTGAGCGGGAAGCGTCCGCCCATGCGCAGGGTCTCGCGCGGCCACACCAGGTGCGGGTACTCGCGCATCTTCTCGTCGACGCAGTCCAGGCTGCGGTTCGGCGGGATGACGCCGTCGCGGAGCACCTGGCACAGGCCGATCAGCTGGAAGGCGGCCGCACCGCCCTTCGCGTGACCGGTCAGCGACTTCTGCGAGACGACGAATAGCGGCGCGCCGGTGTTGCGGCCGATCGCCTCGGCCAGACGCTCATGGAGTTCGGACTCGTTCGGATCGTTGGCACGGGTGGAGGTGTCGTGCTTGGACACCACGGCCACGTCGTCCGGGCTCACCCCCAGGGCTGACAGCGCGGACGCCAACGGCGAGGCCTTCTCGCCGCGGGCCGCGCCGAGCGCCCCCAGTCCCGGCGCCGGGATGGAGGTGTGGACGCCGTCGCCGAAGCTCTGCGCCCAGGCCACCACGCCGAGGACCGGCAGTCCCAGCTGAGCTGCCACATCGCCGCGCGCCAGCAGCACCGTGCCGCCGCCGGCCGACTCGACGAAGCCGCCGCGCCTGCGGTCATTGGCTCGGGAGAACCGTCGGTCGTCGATGCCCTTGGCGGTCATCTTGGCCGAGTCGGCGGTCGCCGACATGTCACCGAATCCGACGATGCCCTCGATGCCGAGGTCGTCGAATCCGCCGGCGACCGAGAAGAGTGCCTTCCCGAGGCGGATCTTGTCGACGCCCTCCTCCACCGAGACGGCGGCGGTGGCGCACGCGGCGACCGGGTGGATCATCGCGCCGTAGCTGCCGATGTACGACTGCACGACGTGCGCGGCGACCACGTTGGGCAACGCCTCCTGCAGGATGTCGTTGGCCTTCGACTCCCCGAGCAGGGTGTCGACGTACAGCGACCGCATCGACGTCATGCCGCCCATGCCCGTGCCCTGAGTGTTGGCGACCAGACCCGGGTGCACCCAGCGCATCAGCTCCGACGGCGAGAAGCCGGCGGTGACGAAGGCGTCGACGGTCGCGACCAGGTTCCACAGGGCGACGCGGTCGACCGACTCGGCCATGTCCGGAGAGACGCCCCAGCGGACCGGATCGAAACCGGTCGGGATCTGGCCGCCGACGGTGCGCGACAGGCTCGCACGGCGCGGGACGCGGATCTCGGTGCCCGCCAGGCGGGTGACTGTCCAGTCGCCGGTCTCGGCGTTGGGTGCGATCCGGGTGCGTTCGGGGTCGGCCGAGACGAACTCGCGGGCCGCGGCCTCGTTCGGGACGGTGAAGGTCAGATCCTGGTCGAGGAACACCGACTCCAGCAGCGGCGAGGTGTTGTCGACCATCGCCCCCTCGTCGGCGTAGCGGCGGATGCCGCACCGTTCGACGACGGCGTCGTGATAGCGCTCGGCGATCTCCGACTCGGCGACCGGCTCACCGGACTCGACGTCGTACCAGCCGGCCTTCGGGGTCTCCTCCCACGTCACCAGACCCGTGGTCCACGCGAGTTCGAGGACGCCTGCGGCCGAGAGCTTCTCGTCCACCTCCATCTCGAATCGGGTGCGTGCCGAGCCGTAGGGGCCGACCTCGCCTGCGCCGACGATGACCACCAGATCCTCGGGGCGCGAATCGAGTTCGGGCCACGCGTGCTCGATCGGGACGTCGGCGCGGGCCGGCGCGGGAAGCGCCGCCACCGTGACGCCCGCGGTGCTCGCAGCGCCGTTCTCCGCAGAGCCGTTATCCTCAGGGCCGTCCTCGGTCTGTGCCTCGGCGGCAGCAGCCGCCAGGGCCCGCAGATCGATCTTCTCCGGGTCGAGCCCGGCCGTCAGATCGGCGATCAGCGGCTCGGCGACCGCGCTCTCACGCGCCTGCTCCGAGCACAGTTCGACGAGGGCCGCGGCCATCTCGGGCGTGCTCCAGGTCTTGACGCCCGCGGCTTCGACGGCCTCGACGAGTCCGTCGTTGTGGCCCATCAGTCCGGTGCCGCGCACCCAGCCGATGAGGGCGTGCGCGAGGGTGGTCCGCTTGTTCCAGGACTCCTCGGCGCCCCACCGGGTGACGAGCGCGTCGAGCGCGGCCTTGGCCTCGCCGTAGGCGCCGTCCCCGCCGAACATGCCGCGGTTCGGCGATCCCGGCAGCACCACGTGCAGGCGGGCGTCGATGTCGTGGTCGGCTCCGATGGCCGACAGACCGGCGATCAGCCGTTCCACCGACCACAGCAGCACCTTCATCTCCAGTTCGGCGCGCGAACCGGCGTCGGTGAGATCGCCCGCCACCCGCGGCGCGGCGAACGGGAACAGCAGCGTCGGGCGCATCACCGGCTTGACGACGGCAGTGCTGGCACCGAGGTTCTCGGTCTGTTCGGAGCCGAGCCACTCGATCAGTCCGTCCACATCGCCGTACGACGCGAGGTTGGCCGGCACCACCCACAGCGCGGCGTCGTGCCGTGCGTGAGTGCGGTAGAGCTCCTTGTAGAAGTCCATCCGGTCGCTGTTGAGGCGCGAGGTGGTCGCGACCACCGTCGCGCCGCCGGCGAGCAGCTCGCCGACCACGGCCGCGGCGATCGATCCCTTCGACGCACCGGTGACGACGGCGATGTCGTCGGCGAACCGGCCGGGCTCGGGCAGCTGGGCCGCGTGGGCGATGGCACCGTACACATCGGCGTGCTCGCTGTATCCGAGGGCCAGGGCCTTGCCCTGCCACCAGGTGGCGTGCTCGGCGACCTGGTCGCCCGCACCGGTCATCGCCTCGGCCAGCTCGTGATGACGTCCGTGGACGTCCTCCTCGGAGTCCAGCCACAGGCGGGCGAGATCCTCGCGGGCGGTGGCCCAGCGGTCGTCGAGCAGCACCGCGCGCTCGGCGTCGAACGCCGGGGCGACGGTCCGCTGCCAGTCGGAGCCGAGCTCGCTGCTGACCAGGTCGGCCAGCTCAGCGGTGGGGTCGGTCTCGGCCTGCGAGGCGTCGACCACATCGGTCAGCCCCAGCTGATCGAGGATCGTGTGCGCAGTGCGTGCCAGGACGCCGCTCGGGCCGGTGATCTGCTCGGTGAATTCGCCGAGCGCCGCCGCGTCGACCGTCCCGCCGGACGCCGAGGCCGCGGCGGGCAGTTCCACGGCGATGCCGCGGGCCTGGCCGACGCTGCGGACCGCGCGGTCGATCAGCGCGTCGAAGTCGGCGGCCGAGCCGACCGCGCCATCGAGCAGATCACCCAAGTCGCCGCCCCGGACGCTGACGCCCTCGCGGGAGCCGAGGGCCACGGCCACCAGCGTGTGCCGACCCCAGCCCTCCCCCAGCTGCCAGGCGTTGGTCACGCGATCGGTGATGTACGAGGCGCGCTTGCCGATGGGACCGGCGATCTTGCGGATCTGGTCGCCGACGGCGTCGGTGAGCACGTCGCCGAGCGGCTTGTAACCGCGGGCCAGGGTGCTGACCGTGGACGCGAGCGCCCCCATGTCGGCCTCGGCCGCACCGTCGATGGCTCCGAGTCCGAGCTCGGTGCCGATGTCGAGCAGCAGCTGGTTGCGCCGGGACGACACGCCGTCGCACAGCGATTCGATGGTGTCGGCCGGGCCGATCTGCGCCGGCGTCATCTTGGTCCACAGGGCGATCACCGCGCGCACCGCGTCGGCCGGGCCGAACGCGATGTCGTCCGGTCGGGGCCCGGCGGCAGCCGCCGGAGCCGGAGCGGGAGCCGACGGTGCCGGAGCCGCGGCGGCAGCAGTCTCCGCCGGCGCCTCCTGCACCACGTCGTCCTCGACCGGCTCGGGTGCGGAGTCCTCCGCGCGCAGCACCGCTGCGTCGGACTCGGCGTTGAGCACCTCGGCGGCGGCTGCCGCGTAGTCGGGCAGCTTCAGGGTGTTGCGGGCCAGGCCGGAGAGCGTCGGGGCGTTCTTGACGCCCACCTCGACGAACCGGTCGATGCCCAGGCCGCCGTCGGCAGCCGGTGTGAACAGCAGATCCTGCGTCTCGATCCAGCGGACCGGGCTGGCGAACTGCCAAGCCAACAGCTCGATCAGGATGACGCGCGTCAGCTCGAAGGGCCGTGCGGCCCACGAGTCCCACTCGGCGAGCACCGCGTCGAGCGGATCGGACGGCACCAGTCCGGCGATCTCGGTGACGAACTCGCGGCTCAGGTTGAACAGCCGAGGCACCAGGTTCGGAATGTAGCGGCCGACGAGGATGTCGGGATCGATGTCGGCGGGCAGGAGTTCCTCGAGCTTGCCGCGGAACTCGGGCACGCCGGCGCGGAGCACCGTGGAGTGGAACGGCACGTCGATGCCGGGCACCAGGATGAAGGCGCGCTTGCCTCCGAACTCCTCGACGCGGCGGACGATCTCGGCCTCCAGCCGCTCCAGTCCGCGGACGGTACCGGCGATCGCGTACTGCGAACCGAGCAGGTTGAGGTTCACCACCTCGAGGTACTCGTCCACCTCGCGGCCGACGGACGCGACGAACTCCTCGACGTCGGCGTCCTTGAGACCGAACTGGCTGGGCCGGATGGCGGCCATGCGGTAGTCGGAACGGCCCTGCTCGTCGCGCGGAACCAGGTGGTGCATCGCGGAACCGCGCTGGAACACCACCTCGAGCACCGCCTCGAGCGGAAGCACGCCGGCGCAGGCGGCGAGCGCGTTGTACTCGCCCACCGAGTGACCGCAGGTGATGGATCCCTCGACGAAGGCCCCGGCTTCACGGAGCTCGGCGATCTGCGCGACACCGAGCGTCGCCATCGCGACCTGGGTGAACTGCGTCAGGAAGAGCACGCCGTCGGGGTGGTGGTACGTGGTGCCCTTCGCCACCAGAGTGGTCGGATTGTCGCGCACCACTGCGAGGATCGAGAAGCCGAGCGCCTCGCGGGTGTGCTTGTCCGCGCGGTCCCAGACCTCGCGGGCGGCCGCCGAGCGCGAGCGCGCCTCCAGGCCCATGCCCTTGTGCTGAATGCCCTGACCCGGGAAGGCGTACACCGTGCGCGGGGCGTCCAGCAGCGCGGTCGCCGCCATCACCAGTTCGCCGTCGACCTTGGCGGTCAGTTCGACGGTCTCCCGACCGGCATCCATGCCGACGCGGTCGATGCGGATGTCGACGGTGTCGCCGAGCCGGACCATGCCGAGGTAGCGGGCGGTCCAGCCGCGGATGGCGCGCGGAGCGGGAACCGGGTTCTCCCGGTCGCCCGCCGCCAGCACCTGCTGGGCCGCGGCCGAGAGCCACATGCCGTGGACGATCGGATCGCCCAAGCCGGCCAGGCGGGCCGCCAGCGCGTCGGTGTGGATGGGGTTGCGGTCTCCGGAGACCACGGCGAATCCGTTCATGCGGGCCGGTGCGGTCAGCGAGGCCGAGCGCAGGAATTTCCGCGTTCCCGGCTGCTCACCGGCGGCCGCGCCGCCCGCGCGGACCGGGTCGGGCAACGCGGCCGAACCGATCCGGCCGCGGATGGCGAAGCGCTCACGCAGCACCGCGATCGGAGAGTCGTCGGCGGCGGCGACCTCGACATGCACCTCGACCACTCGGCCGACGCCGGTGTCGGAGACGCCGATGAGGCGGGCGGTCACCGTCAGCTCGGTGTCGACCGCGGGGATCTCACCGGTGAGCTCGACCGCGTGGTCGAGGTGGACCAAGTCCAGCAGACCCTCGACCACGGGATGGCCCGCGTCGGTCCGGGCGGCGCCGATGACGCTGAAGACGCTGGGCCAGCAGGCGACGACGAGGGTGTCGGGCACGGCGAAACCGTTCGGGGCCACCGGCGTGGTCGGGGTCAGCGGGCCGGGCAGGCTCGACGCGGTCGCTCCGCTGTGGTCGGCGACCGAGTCGGCCTTCCAGGCGACCGTCGACGTGACGACGCCGTCGACCGAGTCGAGCAGCGAGCCGCCGGCCGCGACGGTCAGGAGTTCGGTCATCGCGTCCGCCGCGCCGGCCGTGGTGATCCGAGGGCTGCCGCCGTCGGTCGCCCGGAGGTCGCCGGTGAACGGGATGCGCAGAATCGAGCCCGACACCGGGACCACCAGGTCGAGCCGGATCTCATCGTCGGCCGTCTCGGCATCGGGGACGAAGGCGACCATCGCGCCGCTGGGGTGTTCGGCGTACTCGCCGTCGTAGAGCTTCCAGGCGTCGCGGTCGCCGAGCAGAGCGATCGGGTTGCGGACCTGTCGGCCGGCCCACAGCACGTCCTCCGCTTCGATGAGAACGCTGAGCGGTCCCGACTCCGGGACGATGTCGCGGTGACGGCGGGCCGCGACCACCCGTGCCTGCTCACCGGCGGCCCGCAGGTCGGCGGTGACCTGCGCCTCGAAGCGGTTCAGCAGTTCGCCGACCGGCTCGTCGACGCGGGTGATGCCCGCGACGGCGACGGTGCCCGGGATGATGCAGACCTGGTCGGCCGAGTAGCGGGCGTCGTGCGCCTGCCACAGCGAGTCGCTGCGGTACCAGCGACGGACGTCCTTGTCGATCACCGGAACGAAGTTCACGGGCTTGCCGGGCGTACGGCACAGCTCGAGGAAGAACGCGACGTCGGCCGGGTGGAGGATGTCGGAGTCGATGGCCGGGTACAGTTCGGCCAGCTCGGCGATCGCCTCGTGCGGGTTCGGGACATCGCCGGCGAAGGCGGAGACGAACTCACCCGAATCGAGCTCGTTCATGCGCGCCTCGGTGCGCCGCAGCATGTCGGAGAAACGCTGCTCCCAGGTGATGTCGGCCCACTCGAGGGGCGCCTGCGCGCTGCCCACGGCGAGTTCGGCGTAGCGGTCGAGCCACTCGCGGTAGGTCATCGTCGCGACGTCGCCGAAGTACGGCTTCGCGGTCGCGGCGAGGGCCTCGATGATCTCGTCGCGGCGTTCCGCGACGGCGTCGGCGTCGCCGGCCACCTCGTCGAGCAGGCGGCCGGTGCGCGAGGCCGAGTTGTCGATCTCGTGGATGTCGGCGCCCAGCTGGCTGCGGCCAGAGGCCATGCCCGCCTCCGCGTGACCGGCACCGATCCAGGTGTCGCAGCCCTGGGTCTCGACGAGGAGCTGCTTCACCTCGGGTGCGGTGGTGGCCTCGAGGGTCGCCATCGCCGCGGTGCCGACCAGAATGCCGTCGAGCGGCATCGCCGGGTAGCCGTGCGCTGTGGCCCACGCGCCGGTCAGGTACTCGCTGGCACGCTCGGGTGTGCCGATGCCACCGCCGACGCAGAGCACGATGTTGGGACGGTCGCGCAGTTCGGCGTAGGTCGCCAGCAGCAGGTCGTCGAGGTCCTCCCAGGAGTGGTGACCGCCTGCGCGTCCGCCTTCCACCTGGACGATCACCGGGAAGTGCGGCACCTGCAACGCGATGCGGACCACCTGACGGATCTGGTCGACGGTGCCGGGCTTGAACGCGACGTAGTGCAGGCCGGCCTCGGTGAATTCGTGGACCAGGTCGACGGCCTCATCCAGTTCGGGGATGCCCGCGGTGACGATCACGCCGTCGAAGGGCGCTCCCTTGGCACGTGCCTTCTGGACCAGCTTGTTGCCGCCCAGCTGCAGCTTCCACAGGTACGGATCGAGGAACAACGAGTTGAACTGGACCTGGCGGCCGGGTTCGAGCAATTCCTGCAGACGCTCGAGGTTGCCCTCGAAGATCTCCTCGGTCACCTGACCGCCGCCCGCGAGCTCGGCCCAGTGGCCGGCGTTGGCGGCCGCGGCCACGATGGCGGGGTCGACGGTGGTCGGGGTCATGCCCGCGAGCAGCATCGGCGAGCGGCCGGTGAGACGGGTGAACGCGGTGTCGACCACGGTGCGACCGTCGGGCAGGTTCACCAGGCGCGGCGCGAACACCGACCACGGCCGCGAGACCTCCGGAGCCGAGCCGGGGACGAAGAGGTTGCGCTGACCGCCGCGGGTGGCCGCGGCGATCACGCCGACGCCCTGCCCGCGCAGGTTCGGCGCCGACAGCCGCGACGCGAGATCGGCGGGTCCGAAGTCGATCACCCAGCGAGCGCCGGAGTCGACGGTGTCCCCCACCAGCTCCACCCAGTTCACCGGGTCGACGAGCACGGCCGCGGCGTGCCTGCGGACCAGCCCGGTGTCCAGACCGCAACGCTGAGCCCAGTCGACGGCCAGTTCCACCGCCGGTGCGAGATCGGGGTGATGGAAGGGGACGGTGACGTTGAGGTCCTCGATGACCGGCGAGAAGGGCGTGCCGCCGGTGACCTTGCGCTTGCGTTCGTCGGCCGCGGCGGCCGCGCGGAGCTCGGCGAGCGCACTGAACGCCGCGAGATGGCGCGGCGAGCCCGTCAGCACCACGGTGCGCCGGGAGTTCACGATCGCGACGGTCGGCAGTCCCGTGGCGTCGGCGGGCTGTCCCGCGACGTACTCGGCGAGCAGTTCGTCGATCTGCGCGGGGCTCACGCCGGCGACGGAGATCATGGGGGCGGCCTCGTGGGTGCCGAGCAGACCCGTCCGGCGGGACACGACGGTGGCCGCCGCGCCGATCAGCTGAGCGATCGCCAGCAGGTCGGACTCCGCGACTGCCGGCAGCTGGCCGTCGGCGGCCACGGCCTCGGTGGCGAGGATCCCCTGCGAGTGGCCGATGACGGCGCTGGGCGGAAGAACCGTGGTGTCCAGCCCCTGCTTGCCGAGGTTCGACACGGCCGCGAGCTGGGTGAGCAGGATCCCGGGCAGCGAGACGAGCGCGTCGGCCAGTTCGGTCTCACTGGGAACCGGCAGTTCCTCGTCGTGCGCGCGGATCCAGGTGAGGGGCTCGAAGCGGTCGGCGCCGGCGGCGGCGAGCTCGTCGGCGACCGGCTCGAGGACCTCGCGCGCGTCGTCGGCGATTCCGGCGATCGTCTCGCCGAGATCGGCGTCGTTCACCAGTTCGGTGAGCGTCGGCAGCCACGCGCCGCCCTGTCCTCCGAAGCAGATCGCATAGCTCTCGCCTGCGGCGAGACGGTCGAGCAGACTTCCGGAATCGATTCTGTCGGTGTGCTGGCCGGTGCGGTGCTGGTCGAGGGTCACAAGCTCTCCTGTCGATGCGTCACGTCGGACATGGCCCGTCGCTGGAACGTGGCCAATCGTCGCACAGAAACATGAGGCATCCCTCATGTTTGTTGGCGACCGACAGGTATACCCGCTGGTAGACCGGCGGGTAACCGCCTCGGCCAGCGTCGAAGGAATTTTCGTGACCGTTATCACAGTCGGGTCCGGGCTCCGCGTGTCATCCCGATGATCGACTCATTCTTCGCGCAGGTCACTCATCGCTGTAAGTTCCGTTGCAGGGAAATTCGCGACAGCCGTCCAGATCCGCTGGAGGGGCCTGCTGCGGGGAGAAAATCAGGAGGATCCCACTTCATGAAACGTTCGAAGCGATTCGCGCTTGCCTCGGCGGCAGCCGTCGTCACCGCCGCCGTCGCGCTGACGGGATGCTCCAGCAGCGACAGCGGCGACACCGACTCGACGACCACGTCCGACTCGGCCGCCACCACCTCACTCGATGCGGCCGCCGACACCGCCGCCGCCCTGACCGGTGCGAAGGTCGACATCGAGGTGGAGGGCTCGCTGCAGGGCCTCAACGCCTCCGAGGTCGAGGCGTCCATCGGAACCAAGCCGAAGATGGTCGGCGAAGGCACCGCGACACTCGACATGGGCGGCAAGTCCGTCGAGGCGCCGTTCGTATACGTCGACGACCACATGTACGCCGACGTCGACGACAAGGGGTACATCGACTACGGCAGCGGCCGGTCGATATACGACGTCTCCAAGATCCTCGACGTCAACGAGGGCGTGCCGCACGTCCTGCGCAGCATTCAGGGAGCGAAGGAGGAGGGCAGCGAGACCGTCGACGGTGTCGAGGCCACCAAGATCACCGGAACCCTCCCGGCCAAGGATCTCGCGGTCCTGACGGGAACCTCACCTCAGGCGAAGGGCCTCGACGGCGACATCCCGGTGACAGTCTGGGTCACCAAGGACGGCAAGAACAACGTCGTGCGCGTCGCCTCCGAACCTGCCAAGGGTGCCTCGATGACCGTCACCCTGAGCGACTGGGGCAAGACCGTCACCGTCACGAAGCCGGCCGACGTCAAGTCGCCGAGTGCCAAGCCGTCTCACGCACCGAAGTCCGGTGAACCGACCCGCAGCCCGGTCGGCTGATCGCCGCCGATCCAGAGAAGAGAAGACCATGAAGACTTGTCCGATCAGCCTGCGCAAGCGCCTGGCCACCGCGGCACTCGTGACCGCCGGTGTCGGTGCGGCGCTCACCGTTCCCGCCGCGATCACGCCGGCCCCGGCCCACGCGGCCAACTACTACGGCGCCATCGCGCTCTCACCCAGCACCGGAGCCACCGGTCGCGCCATCGACTATCCCGACTGGTCGAGCGCGTCCAACGCGGCCCTGTCGTGGTGCGGCTACAGCGACTGCCAGGTGGTGGTGCAGATGCGCAATGCCTGCGGCGCGATCTCCAAAAGCAGTTCGTACTGGGGTTACGCCTGGGGCGCTGACCTCTACACCGCGGAGTCGAATGCCCTGTACTACTCGGGCGGCGGATACATCCACGACTGGGCCTGCACCTCGGGACACCAGTAGCCGAAGCAAGCGCGAGCGCCGGGACACCCTCATCGGAGGTCCCGGCGCTCGTGTCGTTGCGGGCGGTTACGCTCGGGTGCCATGACCGACTGCGTCTTCTGCGGCATCGTCTCCGGCGTCTCCCCCGCCCACGTCGTGTACTCCGACGACGACGTGATCGCCTTCCTCGACCTCTCACCGATCACGCGGGGACACACCCTGGTGGTCCCGCGAAAGCACTCGTCCGGTCTCGCCGATCTCGATCCGGAGATCGGCGGAAAGATGTTCGGCGCGGGTCAGCGGATCGCCGGTGCCATGCGGTCGAGCGCGATCGGCGCCGACGGAGTGAATCTCGCGATGAACGACGGCCGCGCCGCGTCCCAGACCGTCTTCCACTCGCACCTGCACGTGGTGCCCAGGCATGCGGGCGACAAGCTGACCTTCGCTAAGGGGTTCCTGACGCGTCGTGCCGGCGACTTGGAGTCGACCGCCGCCGTGTTACGATCGGCGCTGGAGTCGCAGTCGTGACCAGGACTGTCACTCCCGAATCGCTGTCGCAGGCAGCCGCACTGATCGCCGCCGCGGACCATGTCTGTGTCTTCTCCGGCGCGGGGATGTCGGCCGAGAGCGGGATTCCGACCTTCCGCGACGCCCTGACCGGACTGTGGGAGAACTACGATCCCGCCGATCTCGCCACGCCCGAGGCGTGGCGGCGCGACTCCGACCTCGTGTGGGGCTGGTATCGGGACCGCGCGGCGCGTCTTGGCGAGGTGGAGCCGAACGCCGGGCACCACGCGGTGGCCGAGCTCGGCCGGAAGAAGGAGTCCGCGGGCGGTCGTGTCAGCGTCATCACGCAGAATGTCGACGATCTCCACGAGCGAGCTGGGTCGACGGTCGACGCTCATCTGCACGGCAGTCTCAAGGCTCCGCGCTGCGAGGCCTGCCCGCATCGCGCGGATCCGGACGTCGCACTCGAGTCGGTGCGCCCCCGATGCCCCGAGTGCGGCGCGAGTCTGCGCCCCGGCGTCGTGTGGTTCGGCGAATCGCTTCCGAACCTCGACTGGCTGACAGCGTCGCAGACGGTCGCGGCCTGCGATCTGCTGATCATCATCGGCACCAGCGGGGTGGTCCACCCCGCCGCGGGACTGCCGATGCTCGCCGCCGAGGCGGGCACGCCGATCATCGAGGTGAATCCCGAACCGTCCGCGCTCACCCCTCTGGCGACCCTGTACCTTCCGACAACCGCCGCCGCGACGCTGCCGCTGATCATCTGACGGCGGCGGGTGTCGCCTCGTTGAGCGACACCCCCGACTCCGCTGA
>NZ_BANU01000016.1 GCF_000333035.1 Gordonia sihwensis NBRC 108236 | reverse complement strand
CCACCCGACGCCACGCCCGAACCGTACACACATTCTGGCCTTTAACCCACCCTTTAACCCTGAACCCCCCGGAAAAGCAATGAGTCGCGACATCGTGTGTAAACGATGTCGCGACTCATCACAACTGTGGGCGAAGGGGGACTTGAACCCCCACGTCCCGAAGGACACTGGCACCTGAAGCCAGCGCGTCTGCCATTCCGCCACTCGCCCGTGGCTGGTCGATCGAACGACCGGCGTCCGTGTGGACTTGAAAAAGATAGCACGCACACCCGGCCAAATGAAAAACCACGCCTTCACAGAGGTGATGACCTGCGACGACGCACCTTGGGGCCCGCCTGCCCCACCTGTTACTCCTGTGACGCCCGGTACAGGAGTCATTCACGAGTCTCCGTCATGTCTTTCCGGCCGGTAACATGTTGAGACAAGGTATGCACGTCGACACGCCAACCGAGGGAAAGGGCACGAGATCTCGTGGGTTTCTTTGACCGGATCGAGCGCAAGCTCGAGTCCGCCGTGGACGGCGGGTTCGCCCGGGTCTTCGGCGGCAAGGTCGCACCGCAGGAGATCGAGCACGCCCTGCAGCGGGAGGCCGAGACCTCGGCCGAAGACCTGGGCGACGGCGCGACCTTGGTGGCCAACAGCTACGTGGTGACGCTGAGCGACTCGGATCTTGATCACGTCGCAACCGAGTACGAACTGAACCGGAAGATCTTCTCGCGCCATTTGGAGGACTTCATCCGGGACAATGGGTGGCAGACTTACGGGTCTGTCGTCGTAGAGTTCGAACAAGCGCCGTCGTTGCACACCGGTCAGTTCCACACTCGTGGCGTCGTCGACCCCGACGTCGCGCCACGACCACTGGCACAGCGCCGTGCGCCGGCGGAGCAGCAGCCGACATACCGACCTGAAAGTCTCGACCGAGGAGCCCGAGCCATGACAAATCCCCCCGGAAACGACCAGGGCGGCCAGAACTACGGCTACGCCCCGCAGGGCGATCCGAACTACCCGCAGTACGACTACAACCAGCAGGGCGGGTATCCGCAGCAGGGTCAGGAACCGCAGCAGCCGTACGGCCAGCAGCCGCAGTACGATCAGGGCGGCTACGACCAGCAGGCATACGGACAGCAACAGGCGCAGCAGTACCCGCAGCAGCCGGCCGATCAGGGCTACGGCCAGCAGTACGACTACAACCAGCAGCCCGGCTACGCCCAGCAGCCCCCGTACGACCAGCAGGGTTACGACCAGGGCCAGCAGGGTTACGGCCAGCAGCCGCAGTACGACCAGGGCGGCTACGACCAGCAGTACGCGCAGCCGGGCTACGGCCAGCCGCAGTACGGACAGCCCGCGTACGACCAGCAGTACGCTCCGCAGCAGCCGCCCTACGAGCAGCAGGGGTACGCTCCGGCCGCCTACGGTCAGCCGGCCGGCTACGCGCCGTCGGCCATCACCCTCGTGCTGGAGGACGGCAGCAACCGCACCTTCTCCCTGCGGCAGGGCTCCAATGTGGTCGGCCGCGGTCAGGACGCGCAGTTCCGCCTGCCCGACACCGGCGTCTCGCGCCGCCATGTCGAGATCCGCTGGGACGGTCAGACCGCCATGCTGACCGACCTCAACTCGACCAACGGAACCACCGTCAACGACCTGCAGGTCAGCAGCTGGGAGCTCGCCGACGGCGACCGCATCCGGCTCGGCCACTCGGACATCACCGTCCGGTTCCAGTAGTAGTTTCCGCATAAGATGCTCATCGGGTGACTGCACGGTCACCCGACCGTTGAATGCATCCGGGGGTACGAGGAACCGGATACCCGTCTGTGAGGGAGGTGATGGGAGTAGATGCAGGGCATCCTGCTGCAGGTGATCCGATTCGGATTCCTCATCCTGCTCTGGCTTTTCGTGTACGCCATCATCCGGGCGATGCGCGCCGATCTGGCCGCGGCCGGTGGCGCACGGATGCCGTTGACCTCCGGACGAGCCGAGCGCAAGCAGCGGGCCGCGCGATCCCGCGGTACCGCGCGCTATCTGGTGGTGACGGCGGGCGCTCTCGCCAACACCCGCATCACCCTCGGCACGCAACCGGTCCTGATCGGGCGGGCCGACGATTCCACGCTGGTTCTCACCGACGATTACGCCTCAGAGCGTCATGCGCGCATCTCTCCGCGCGGTGACGACTGGTATGTCGAAGACCTCGGTTCGACGAACGGCACGTACCTCGACCGTGCCAAGGTGACCACCGCCGTCCGCGCTCCGATCAACACACCGATCCGGGTCGGCAAGACCGTGATTGAGTTACGCCCGTGACCCTAGTGCTGCGCTACATCGCGCGGAGCGACCGCGGCCTGGTCCGCTCGAACAACGAAGACTCCGTCTACGCCGGCGCGCGACTCCTCGCGCTGGCCGACGGCATGGGCGGTCACGCGGCGGGCGAGGTCGCCAGCCAACTGGTGATCCAGGCGCTGCGACCGCTCGACAACGACGAGCCCGGCGGCGATCTCCTGTCAGCACTCGAACGCGCCACCGCCGACGGCAACGCGGCCATCGCCGAGCAAGTCGCCAAGCAACCCGAACTCGACGGCATGGGCACCACGCTCACCGCCATCCTCTTCGCCGGCAGCCGGATCGGCCTGTGCCATGTCGGCGACTCCCGCGGCTACCTGTACCGCGACGGCCAGCTGAGCCAGATCACGCGTGACGACACCTTCGTCCAGAGTCTGGTCGACGAGGGCCGGATCACCCCCGAACAGGCTCACAGCCACCCGCAGCGCTCCCTGATCATGCGCGCCCTGACGGGGCAGGCCGTGGAACCGACGCTCATCATGCGCGAAGCCCGGGCCGGCGACCGCTACCTGCTCTGCAGCGACGGGCTGTCGGACGTCGTCAGCGAAGAGACGCTGGCCGATACCCTCGGTTCCATCGAGGACCACAAGGCCTGCGCCGACCGGCTGATCGAGCTGGCACTGCGCAGCGGCGGTCCGGACAACGTGACCGTCGTGGTAGCCGACGTCGTCGACGACGAGTACGGCGACTCGACGCCGATCGTCGGCGGCGCCGCGGGCGAGGACGATTCCGCGGGATACGTCCCCAATCCGGCCACGGCGGCCGGTCGCGCGGCCGCCCTCCGCCCGCCCGCACCCGCACCGGCGCGCCCGACCATCACCGCCACCGAACCCGAGCCCGCCAAGAAGGCGAGCTGGCGCTGGCCGGTCCTCATCATCGCGGTCCTCGCGATCATCGGACTTCTGGTGACCGCGTTCTTCGTGGTGCGGTCGAAGGCGATGGCGAGCACCTTCGTCACCGCGGTCGACGGCAACGTCGAGATCTACTCCGGAACCCCCGACAACCTGCTGTTCTTCACAGTGCGGGCGCCGAAGGAGCGGGTCTGCGTCGACGACCTGACCGCCGACTCGCCGACCGTCCGGTTCCAGCCGTCCGACTCGACCGCGTCGTGCACGCCGATGAAGGTCGACGACCTCACCGGTATCGGCCGCAGCGCCGTGACCTCCAACAGCATCAAGAACAACTCACTCGAGAGCACCCGGGACCGCGTCCGCGGACTCGAGTTCCTGCCCAAGTGCGCACCGCCCGAGCCGCCGGCGACTCCCAAGCCCGAAGCACCCAAGCCGGGCGAGCCGCGGTCGGAGACGCCCAGGCCCGAGACGTCGAAGCCGGAGGCCCCGAAACCCAGCGGTGCGCCGAAGTCCGGTGAGACCTCGTCTGCGCCCATTCCTACGGTCGGTGCGGACGGCCACAACACCTGCAGGAGCGACGGATGACGTCGGCTCCACCTGTCCACGCACCTCCCGCTCCGCGGCCCAAGAGCGCGGGACGGCGCACCGAGCTGGTGCTGCTCTCGTTCGCGGTCTTCGTGGTCTTCGCGGCGCTGTTGACGGTTCAGGCCGCGCAGGACCAGACCCTCAGCTGGGATCTGGTCAAGTACGTCGCGGCCTTCATCGCGCTCTTCGGCGTCGCGCACCTGGCGATCCGCCGGTTCGCTCCCTACGCCGATCCGCTGCTGCTGCCGTGCGTGGCCCTGCTCAACGGCCTCGGCCTGGTGATGATCCACCGTCTGGACCTGGGATCGTCACGGCACGACGAAGTCGTCAAGGCCGACGAGGTGACCCACAACGCCGACCAGCAGTTGCTGTGGGCGGTCCTCGGCATCGTCGCGTTCTGCGTCACCCTGATGGTGGTGCGCGACCATCGGACGCTGTCGCGCTACGCGTACACCCTGGGTGTCAGCGGGCTGATCTTCCTCGCCATCCCGGCGATCCTGCCCGCGTCGATGGCCGAGGTCAACGGCTCGCGGAACTGGATCATCCTCCCCGGATTCAGCATCCAGCCGGGTGAGTTCTCGAAGATCCTCATCATCATCTTCAGCGCGGCGTTCCTGGTGTCCCGGCGCGACCTGTTCACCACTGCGGGCAAGCAGTTCGCCGGCATCGACTTCCCCCGCCTGCGCGACCTCGGTCCGCTGCTGGCGGCGTGGGTGATCGCGATCGGCGTCCTCGCGCTCGAGAACGACCTCGGCACGCCGTTGCTGATCTTCGCGACGGTGCTGACGATGCTGTACATCGCCACCTCGCGGGTGAGCTGGCTGATGCTGGGCGTCACGCTGTTCGCCCTCGGCGCCACGGTGGCCTACCAGCTGTTCGAGCACCTCCGGATCCGCGTATCCATCTGGCAGGACCCGTTCGCGCAGTATGACACGTACGGATATCAGATCGCGCAGAGCCTGTTCGGCTTCGCGACGGGCGGCATGTTCGGCACCGGACTCGGTTCCGGGCGTCCCAACATCGTGCCGTTCGCCAACACCGACTTCATCCTGACCTCGTTCGGCGAGGAACTCGGACTGGTCGGCGTGGCGGCGATCCTGATGCTCTACCTGATCGTCACGATCCGCGGACTCCGCGCGGCAGTCGCCGTCCGCGACAGCTTCGGCAAGTTGCTCGCCGCCGGCCTGAGCTTCACGATCGTCTTCCAGGTCTTCGTCGTCCTGGGCGGCGTCTCCAAGCTGATCCCGCTCACCGGTCTGACGACGCCGTTCCTGGCCTACGGCGGCTCGTCGCTGCTGGCGAACTACATCCTCCTGGCACTGCTGATCCGGGTCTCGAACGCCTCGCGCGAGCCCGACGTTCCGAAGCCGCGCCCGAGCCGTCCGGTCGACGCGATGGCCACCCGGGCGGTGCGTCGCCAGTGAACCGTCCCATTCAGAAGGTCGCCATCGCCTGCATCGTCATGATCGTGGCCCTGCTCGCCAACGTGACCTACGTGCAGGTCTTCAAGGCCGACAAGCTCCGCACCGACACGCGCAACTCACGTGTCCTGCTCGACGAGTACGCGCGTCAGCGCGGCGTGATCGTGGCCGCGGACGGCACAGTGCTCGCGGAATCGGTCCCCACCGACAACCGCTTCAAGTACCTGCGCCAGTACCCGAACGATCCGACGACGTTCGCCCCGGTCACCGGCTACTTCTCGTTCGTGTACCGGGCCGACCGCGGCATCGAGTACGCCGAGGACTCGATCCTCAACGGCAACGACGACCGCCTCTTCACCCAGCGGTTCATGGACATGTTCTCCGGCCGCGATCCGCGCGGCGGCAACGTCGTGACGACCATCGACCCGAAGCTGCAGCGAGTGGCCTACCGCGAACTCACCGACGCCGGCTGCGAGGGGCCGTGCCGCGGCGCGGTGGTCGCGCTCGAACCGAGCACCGGCAAGATCCTCGCGCTCGCGTCCACTCCCAGCTACGACCCGAACGCGCTGGCCACCCAGGACTTCAGCAAGGCCGAGAAGGCGTGGGAGAAGTTCAACGCGGAGGGGAACGACGATCCGCTGACCAATCGTGCGATCAACGCGCTGTATCCGCCGGGTTCGACCTTCAAAGTGGTCACCACTGCGACCGCGCTCAAGGCCGGGGTGTCGCCGGACGCACGGCTGACGTCGTCGTCGGTCATCACGCTTCCCGACAGCACCGCGACCCTCTCGAACGACAGCGGCAGCACGTGTCCCGGCGCCTCGAACGGCACGGTGACCCTGACGCAGGCCTTCGAGTACTCGTGCAACACCGCCTTCGCCCAGCTGATGACCGAGAAGGTGCCGGGTGACGCGTCGGAGGAGTTCACCGCCACGGCCAAGCAGTTCGGCGTCGGCGAGGATCCCCCGGGGATTCCGATGGACGTCGCGAAGTCGACCGTCGGCGACATCGGCGACGATCGGGCCGCGCTGGCGCAGTCGGCGATCGGACAGCGCGATGTGCGGCTGACCGTCCTGGAGAACGCGGAGATCGCCGCGACCGTCGCCAACGGCGGCGTCCGCATGCGCCCGTATCTCGTCGACAAGCTGCAGACCGCCGACCTGCGGACCATCTCCACCACGGCGCCGTCGGCGTTCAACCGGCCGCTGACGGCCGAGGAGGCCGATCAGATCACCGACATGATGGTGAAGTCGGAGCAGCACACGTCCGGCGCCCAGGCGGGCATCGCGTCCAAGACGGGCACCGCAGAGCATTCGGACACGGCCGGCGGAGGTGAGACGCCGTACGCCTGGTACATCGCGTTCTCGCCGAGTTCGAACGCACGGATCGCGGTCGCGGTCATCATTGAAAACGGCAATAGGGGACAGAATTCGTACGGCGGCCTCGCAGCGGCCCCGATCGGACGCGCTGTCATCAACGCATACGCGGGAGGTGCTCGATGAGCCTGCAGAACGGCACCATCATCGCCGACCGGTACCGACTGGTCCGGTTGATCGCCACTGGTGGCATGGGCCAGGTCTGGGAAGCCCTGGACACACGTCTCGGCCGCCGGGTGGCGGTCAAGGTGCTCAAGGCCGAGTACTCCAACGATTCGGAGTTCCTCGGCCGGTTCCGCACCGAAGCGCAGACCACCGCGCGGCTCAACGATCCGGGCATCGCCAACGTCTTCGACTACGGCGAGACCCCCGATCGCAACGGCGGCGACCCGCTGGCCTACCTGGTGATGGAACTCGTCGACGGTGAGCCGCTGAACTCGGTGATCGCCCGGATGGGCCACCTCTCGCTGCCGCACACCCTCGACATGCTGGAGCAGACCGGCCGCGCACTGCAGGCCGCGCACACGGCGGGTCTCGTGCACCGCGACGTGAAGCCGGGCAACATCCTCATCACGCCCACCGGTCAGGTCAAGATCACCGACTTCGGCATCGCCAAGGCGGTCGACGCCGCGCCCGTCACCCAGACGGGCATGGTGATGGGCACCGCCCAGTACATCTCTCCGGAGCAGGCCACCGGGGGCGAGGCGACCGCCGCATCGGACGTGTACTCGCTCGGCGTAGTGGGATACGAGGCGCTCACCGGCCGCAGGCCCTTCCTGGGCGACGGTGCCATCACCGTCGCGATGAAGCACATTCAGGAGCCTCCGCCGCCGCTGCCGCAGACCCTGCCGGCACCGGTGCGTGAACTCATCGAGATCACGCTGTCGAAGGACCCCGCGCAGCGGTATGCGACCGGCGGCGAGTTCGCCGACGCCGTCGCCGCGGTCCGCGCGGGCAACCGTCCGCCGATTCCCCGGAGCGCTCTCGGCGCCGCCGGAGTCGCCGCCGCTGCCGCGGCACCGCGCCCGTCGACCCGTGCGATGACTTCGCCCGGCCAGCAGCAGCCGCCGCAGACCGGCGTCTCGACGGCCGCCACGCCGGTCGACGACGGCGGATGGAGCACCACGCACAAGGTGCTCACGGCGGTGGCCGCACTGCTGCTGCTCGCAGCCATCGCGCTCGTCGCCTACTGGCTCACCACCAGCCCTCGCACGCCCACCGCACCGACGCCCTCGTCTTCGCACGTCACCACCACGGTGACCGAGCGGGAGACCACGACCGACGAGACCACAACCCGGACTCGTGAGACGACGTCGGACACGCCCACGACCACCACCACCGAGGAGCCCACCACCACCGAGGAGCCGACGACGACCTCCGAGGAGCCGACGACGGAGGAGCCGACGACGCGGCCGTTGTTCCCCCCGATCACGATTCCGGGCCTGCCCGGCGGCGGGGGGTGAGCGATCATGATCGATCCGCACTATCTCTCTGACCGCTACGAGCTGGGTGAGACACTCGGTTTCGGCGGTATGTCCGAGGTGCAGTTCGCGCGCGACCTGCTGCTGCACCGTGACGTGGCCATCAAGGTCCTGCGTGCCGATCTCGCCCGGGACCCCACGTTCTATCTGCGGTTCCGCCGCGAAGCGCAGAACGCCGCGAAGCTGAACCACCCGAGCATCGTGCAGGTCTTCGACACCGGCGAAGCGGAGACCGACGAGGGCCCGCTGCCGTTCATCGTCATGGAGTACGTGGAGGGTGAGACTCTGCGGGATCTGCTGCGCTCGTCGGGACACATCGCGCAGAAGCAGGCGATGACCTGGATGGCCGACGTGGCCGCGGCCATGGACTTCTCGCACCGGAACAACATCGTCCACCGCGACATGAAGCCGGCCAACGTGATGATCGACCGCACGGGCGCGGTGAAAGTGATGGACTTCGGCATCGCCCGCGCCATGGACGATACGTCGGCGACCATGACGCAGACGTCCGCGGTGATGGGGACGGCGCAGTACCTCTCGCCCGAGCAGGCGCGCGGCATCAAGGTCGATCCCCGCAGCGACATCTACTCGATGGGCTGCGTGCTGTTCGAACTCGTCACCGGAGAACCGCCGTTCACCGGTGACTCCCCGATCGCCGTCGCCCACCAGCACGTGCACGAGGATCCGCGGCGCCCGTCGTCGATCCGGCCGGAGATCACCCCCGAACTCGATTCGGTGATCATGAAGGCGATGAGCAAGAACCCGGCCAACCGGTACCAGACCGCGGCCGATTTCCGCGCCGACCTCATCAAGGTCCTCGCCGGCGGCAAACCGTCCGCGCCGATGCTGCTGACCGACGAGGAGCAGACCGCCCTCATCGAGTCGCCGCGCCTCGCGGTGCGCAACGAGACCCTGCCCAGCCGTCGCGGAACCGGAGACGACGGCGATGAGGAGGAGACCGGAGGACGCGGCGGTCTGCTGCGGCGCGGGCGCGTGCAGGTGGCGATCGCTATCGCTGCGATCGTCGTGCTCCTGATCAGTCTGTTCGCGTGGTCGCCGTGGAAGACCACGGCGCCGCTCATCGCCGTTCCGAAAGTCGCCGGCCTGGCCGCCGACGCCGCACAGGCGAACCTGGAGCAGGCCGGCTTCACGGTGAAGCGGACCGAGGAGGCCAGCACCGACATCGCGGCGGGCCTGGCCACCCGGACGGCGCCCGGCGACGACGTCCCGACCCCCAAGGGCTCCGAGGTGACGCTGTACATCTCGTCCGGGCCCCAGCGACAGCCCATCCCCGATCTGCGCGGCAAATCCGCCGACGAGGCCACCGAAGCTCTCAAGGTGCTCGGATTCACCGAGGTGAAGACGCAGAACTCCGAATCCACGGTCGCGCTCAAGGACAAGGTGGTCCGGACCAATCCGCGCACGGGCATTCCCGCGGCGGTGAACGCACCGGTGATCCTGTACATCGGTACCGGCCCCAAGGAGGTCACCCTTCCGGACCTGCGCGGCCAGACTTCCGGCCAGGCCCAGAACGTGCTCGACCAGCTCCAACTGGAGATGAAGACCGTGCAGGTCGATTCCGAGCTTCCGGCGGGACAGGTGGTCAGCACCTCGCCCAACCCCGGAGCGACGGTGGAGGTCGGCAGCGTGATCCAGGTTCAGGTCTCGCGCGGCAACATGTTCGTGATGCCGGATCTGCGCGGCAAGAGTCTCGAGGACGCCCAGCGGGCGCTCGAGGACGCGGGCTGGGAGCCGAACACTCTCAGCTCCAGCGAGCGCGGCGTCGGTCTCGCCAGCAAGGACGACGGCAAGGTCATCTCGCAGAGCCCGGCCGCGGGCAGCAAGCTGCGCAAGAACGCGACGGTGTCGGTGGTCATCGGCCGGGCGAGCCTGCTCCCCGGCTGACCGGGACGCCGGCTACTCGGCGCCGGCCAGCGCCTTCGCCATCTGATCTTCGAGTTCGGCGACCCTGCCCTCGGGAACTGTGAGGCCGCAGATCCGGAGCCAGTTCGCCAGCATCCGGTGACCGCCCTGCGTCAGCACGCTCTCCGGGTGGAACTGCACTCCGTGGATCGGCAGCTCCCGGTGCCGCATCGCCATGACGATGCCGGTCTCGGTGCGGCCGGTCACCTCCAGTTCGTCCGGGATCGTCTCCGGTGCCACCGTCAGCGAGTGGTACCGGGTCGCGACGAAGGGCTGCGGCAGTCCCTCCAGCACACCCACGCCGTCGTGCAAGACGAGCGAGGTCTTGCCGTGAAGGAGTTCGGGTGCCCGGGTGACGGTGGCGCCGAACGCCTCCCCGATCGCCTGGTGGCCGAGGCAGACGCCCAGGATCGGGGTGCCCGCGGCAGCCGCGACCGGAATGATCGGCTCGGTGGCACCCGCACGGTCGGGGGTTCCGGGCCCGGGGCTCAGCAGGATTCCGTCGAATTCGCCGACCACCTTCTGCAGGTCGGCCAGCTGCTCGTCGTCGTTGCGCCACACGACGGCATCCACACCCAGCTGACCCAGATACTGGACCAGGTTGTAGACGAAGCTGTCGTAGTTGTCGATGACGAGGATGCGCACGTCGTCCAGATTAACGGGTTCCCCACCTGGGCTTCGACTCAGTTACCGTAGACATATGCCTAAGTCAAAAGTCCGGAAGAAGACCGACTACACCATCAACACCGCGAGCCGCACTCCGGTGAAGGTGAAGGCGGGACCGTCCGGCCTCTGGTACCAGATCGTCATGTTCGGCCTGATGCTCATCGGTCTGGTCTGGTTGATGGTGTACTACCTCGGCGCGTCGACGGCGAAGTACTCGGCGCTCGACTGGATGACCTCGCTCGGCCCGTGGAACATGCTGATCGGATTCGGCTTCATGGTCGTCGGCCTGTTGATGACCATGGGTTGGCGCTGACCGCTGCCGAAACGACGAAGTCCCAGGTCGCGACTGCCGCTGCCGAAATGACACACATGTTATTCATCCCCACTGTGGATAGATCCTGTGGATAACAACGACTTGGCTGTGCATGAACAGTGGGCGACGCCGCTTCCCGCCGCCCTCGCACTCGTGGGAGCGGGCATCGCGCTGGGCGCCGCGGCGGCCGCGTCTTACGCCGAACCGCCCGCGATGGTCTTCATCGGGCTGGCCGCGGTGGCGTTGATCGTCTCCGGCGCGGTCTCCCTGCTCCGCAGACCGCGGCTGGTCCTGCTCGACGGTCCGGAGTTGGAAGTGCGAACGCTCCGGGGAACCGTCCGCCTCGGATCAGGCGATATCGCCGCGGTGTCGGTGCTGACCACGCGGCGGATCGTGGGACGCAGCCGCCAACTGGTGATCGACCTGCCGGACGACCGCCTGCTGGTGTTCGGCCGGTGGGATCTCGGCGAGGAGCCGGCAGCCGTGGCCGAGAAGCTGCGCGCCGCGGGCCTGCCGGTGAAGGACTCGACGAACTGAGAACCGAAGCGCTCAGCCGATGGCTGCGGCGAACCCGGTTCCGATCGCCAGCGCGATCACGAGAAGCGCCACGAGACCGATCCACCCGACGCGCGTGACCTGCTGATACGTCCGCTTCTCGGGCGGCAGTACCTTGACCGGGAGCCAGATGATCGCGGCCGCGCTCGCAGCTCCGAAGACGAAACCGCCGAAGTGCGCCCAGATCGAGATACCCGGAATGCTGAGCGAGAGCACCACGTTCAGCACTATCACCGTGATCAGCGTGGTCGCGGGCAGTTTGAGCCGGATGACCACGATCAGCAGCGCACCCAGAAGTCCGTAGATCGCACCCGACGCGCCGGCGGTCGCAGCGAGCTCGGGACCCAGCGCCACCACCGCCGCACTGCCGCCGAAGAGGCCGATCAGGTAGACCGCGAGATAGCGGGCCGGACCGAGGACGCGTTCGAGATCGGCGCCGATCAGGTACAGCGAGATCATGTTCATCGCCACATGCAGGATCGACCAGTGCAGAAAGCCGGAAGTCAGCAGTCGCCAGTACTCGTTCTCGAGACCGAGTCCGGTGACCAGGGCGCCCTGCTGCATGATGCTCGACTTCAGGAGCAGGTTCGACGTCCCGCCCGCCTGCAGCACCACAGCGATGAAGGCCGCCAGATTCACCGCGATGAGACCGTACGTGACGACCGGTCTGCGTGCGGCGGCCGAGTCGTCGACGACGGGAGCGTCGGTCCGTACACGGGCGGTGGCGTTGGCCTCGTTCACACAGTCGACGCAGTGCTGCCCGACGGAGGCGGGCCGGAGGCAGTCCGGACAGGCCGACCGCCCGCAGCGTGTGCAGGACAGCGCTGTCGGGCGGTCGGGGTGCCGGTAACAGGTCTGGGTCAAGTTCAGCTGAGCTCGACGCTCTCGATCACGACGGCGTCGACCGGACGGTCCATGCGGTCGGTCGCGGTGGTCGCGATCGCGTCGACGACGGCCTGCGACGCCGGGTCCTTGACCTCGCCGAAGATGGTGTGGCGACGGTTCAGGTGCGGGGTCGGGCCGACGGTGATGAAGAACTGCGAGCCGTTGGTGCCGGGTCCCGCGTTGGCCATCGCGAGCAGGTACGGGCGGTCGAACTGGAGCTCCGGGTGGAACTCGTCCTTGAACTGGTAGCCCGGGCCGCCGCGGCCGGTGCCGGTCGGGTCGCCGCCCTGGATCATGAAGCCGTCGATCACGCGGTGGAAGACGGCCCCGTCGTAGAACGGCCCGCTGGTGCCGCCCTTCGCGTTCTGGGTGGAGTACTCCTTGGAGCCGTCGGCCAGCCCGACGAAGTTCTCGACGGTCACGGGCGCGTGGTTGGGGAAGAGTTCGATGACGATGTCGCCGCGATTGGTGTGCAGGGTCGCGGTCTTGTTCTGCTCACTCACACGCTCCATGAAACCACGTCGGCGCCGACCGTGACCGGCAGTGGCGTGCACCGGGTGCCTCCTGGCACGCTGGACGGATGCCGAACAAACTCCTGGTCGCCCTCGCATCCACGCTGCTTCTCCTGCTGACCGCCATCACCGTGGTGCTGCGTCGGTCGCGGACCGCGCATCCGCCCGTCGCCGCCGCGGTACCGCGTATCGAAGACGTGCGCGGGAGCGGTGACTGACCGCCGACAGGTAATTTGTAGATCGTGACTTCCGACGACTCGCGCGATCAGAGCCCGAATCCCGCTCCGGGACCGGGTTCGACGCCCCCGGCACCGCCGACCCCGCAGCCCGGCCGGCAGGCCGCGCCGTGGGAGAAGCCGCCGGTCGCCCCCAACACGGCACCCGGGCAGCGACCCGCTCCCGCCGGCCCGCCGGGGCGGCCGAGTCACGCAAGTGCACCGACCCCCACTCCGCAGGCGCCCACGCCACCGCCGACGGTCCGGCCCACCGGCAGTCCGGCGCCGTCGGCGGCCCGGCCGGGAGGTCCGTCTCCGAGCGCGGCACCGCCCCGGCCGGGCAGCGTTCCCCCGCCTCCGGCGCAGCAACGGCCGGCGGGCTCTCCGCCGCCGAACAGCCCTCTTCCCCCCACCGGCGGTCAACGCCCCGGTGCGGGACCCGCACTCGCTTACTCGGCGGTCGGTGATCAGCAGCGACCCGACCCCACCACCGCCCTTCCGGCGGCCGGCGCGCCCGCACCGGCCAAGCCGTCGCCCGTCACCGACAAGGACTCCCAGCCCGTGACCAACGCATCGACCGCTCGATCGTCAGTCGCCGCCCCGTTGAACTGGAACGCGGTGATCGCCTTCGTCCTGTCCGCGATCGGTCTGCTGTCGCCGGTCGGCATCTGGCTGGGCTACAAGACCCGCAGGCAGATCGATGCGAAGCGGCAGCTCGGCCGCGAGTTCGCGACCGCCGCCATCATCATCGGATGGCTGTGGATCGTCTTCGTGGTCCTGGGCCTGCTCGCGTACCTGTGGATTCTGATCTGACTCAGACTCACTTCAAGTGAGTCGCGAAGAAGCGGTCGAACGCTGCCCACTGGGCGGCGTCCATGTCGGTGTGTGAGCCGTTGCCCACCACCATTCGGTAATCGACTCGATTGAGTGCGAAGTCCGCCGCGAGCTTGGCGTGCAGCGGTGACGGCACGGTGGTGTCCCGAGTGTTGAGCAGGAGCAGTATCGGCGCGTCGTATTCCGACACCGGCACCGCCATGTACTTCATCAGCGCGGGTGCCAGCGGCCCGGTGCCCAGCGGCCGCGACAGCAGCGAACCGAAGGCGATCCCCGGGTCGACGGCCGGACCGTCGCATGTCCGGCCGACCTGATCGACGAGCGCCTCCCCCTTCGGGGTGAGATAGGTGTTCACGTCCGCAGCGGGGTCGGCCGCTCGCAGGCCCGCGAGAATCGCGAGCAGGAAGTTGTACGAGCCGTTCAGCGGTGTCGGCATCGCCGGGATGTACGGGCCGAGGAAGGGCATGACCTTCTCGACGTCCGACTCCGGATCGAGGGAGACGGTGCCGCGGAAGTCCGTGCGCGGGCCGTACCACCGCTGTCGATGCGCGGTCGCCAGTGCGGCCTGGCCACCCTGCGAATCGCCCGTCACGGCCCAGCGGTTCGAGAGCGTGGGTTCCACGCTGCGGGCCGCGCGCAGCATGTCGATGGTCGCGGCGGACTCACTGCGAGTGTTCAGGTATGGGTGAACGCCTGTATCGAAGCGGCCCAAGCCCACGTAGTCGGTGGCGACCACGGCGTAGCCGGAGTGCACGAGGCGGGTGATGTACCGATTCGGCTCGGCGTCCGGTGCGCTCTGGCCTCCGCAGCCGGGACCGTATCCGGAGGTGCCGTGCGTGTACGCCACCACCGGCCAGCCGCCCTTCGGCGCCGGTCCGGCCGGTACGAACAGTGCGCCGCTGGTCGGTACCGGTCGTCCCTGCGGGTCCTGAGTCCAGTAGTCGATGGCGCGGCCGTTCTGGAGACCGCGCCAGCCGGGCGGTCGGGTCACCACGTCGATCACCGAACCCGCCGAGTTCGACGGCGCCGCCCGAGTGGTCCCCGGCACGAGCGCCAGGGCCCTCCCCACCAGCGCCACCAGCACGAAGATTCGGCCCGCCAGTGTTCCGCGAATACCCGATCTCATGTTCGTCGACGGTACGTGTCGGCCGTTCGACGTACCCGCGATTCCGCGGATCCGACGGCGGCGGCCGAGTACCGTCGGGCTCACTGGCGAATGTTTCAGAAGCGGGCGTACCGGGAAGCCTCGACCATGAACGCAAGCACCGAACGCAGCGGCGCGGGCGCGCCGCGGCAGAACATCGCGTATCCCGGCGACACCGCGGACATGGATCCGCAGCCGAAGGACGAGATGCGCGGCTATGTCGGGAGCGGTCTGCTCGAGGGCCGGCGCGCACTGGTCACCGGCGGCGACTCGGGCATCGGACGCGCGGTGGCCGTCGCCTTCGCGAAGGAGGGCGCCGACGTCGCGATCGCCTACCTGTCTGAGGACGCGGACGCGGAGCACACCGTCGCGTTGGTCGAACAGACCGGACGACGCGCCGTCGCCCTGCGAGCCGATCTGGGCGAGGCCGCCGAATGCCGCCGGATCGTCGACGGCACCGTCGACGCCCTCGGCGGCCTGGACCTGCTGGTGAACAACGCGGGCACTCAGACGGTGGTGGACGATTTCGCGGAGCTGACTGCAGAGCAGTGGAACCGTACCTTCGCCGTCGACGTCGCGGCCGTCTTCCACACCACTCATGCGGCTCTCGAGCATCTGACGCCGGGCGGGACGGTGGTGAACACCGGCTCGATCAACGGTCTGCGGGGAAACCGCAAGCTCATCGATTATTCGGCCGCGAAGGGCGCAGTGCACGCCCTCACCTTCTCGCTCGCGCAGGCCCTGCTCGATCGCGAGATCCGGGTGAACTGCGTCGCGCCCGGTCCCGTCTGGACACCGCTGATCCCGGCCACCATGCCTCCCGACCAGGTCGAGGGGTTCGGCGAGCAGGCCCCGTACGGCCGCGCCGCGGAGCCGGATGAGATCGCGCCCTCGTACGTCTTCTTCGCCGCAGACCGCTTGTCGTCGTACTACACGGGAGAGGTTCTCGCGCCCACCGGCGGCGAGACACTGCCCGGCTGATCCGAGAGGAAGGTGACGGTCATGCCCAAGACCGATGAGAAGAACCGACCGAAGAAGTCCGAACTCCCCGACACGATCAAACGATCGCCCGCCAAGGCTCAGCGCACCTTCGCCGAGGCCCATGATGCGGCGCTCGAGGAGTACGGCTCGGAAGAGCGAGCGCATCGGGTGGCCTACAGCGCGCTGAAGCACTCGTTCGAGAAGGTCGGCGACCACTGGGAGGCCAAGAGCAGGCGCGGACCGTCCGACTCCCGCGACGAGAGCGGCGGGCCCAATCCATCGGGCAAGAGCGCCGGCGGAGTGGACACCAAGGCCACCAAGGAGCATCTGATGAACGTCGCCCGCAAGCTCGACATCCGGGGTCGGTCGCGTATGCGGAAGGCGGAACTCGTCGACGCCATCGAGAAGGCGAACCGCAAGGCGACGCGTTCGGCGCGAAAGAAGGATTGATCCCTTCAAGCGGTTGTCGCGGACCTGCCCGGTCGGTAGGGTCGATATCACTCGGTTGAACGCACAGCCGGGTTCCCGCAGACGATTGAGCGGCGGATTCTCCCGCTCTCGTCGAGCAAGAACTCTCCGATCCGCCGCGCGCGGCCGCTCCTTTTTCGGACCCGCCGCGCGACGGCGAGAGTGCGATCAAAGGAGCTCAGCAGATGACCGACGAGTACCACCGTGTCCGTGAACTTCTGCGCCGACGCGCGGACATCCCCGTCACCGACCCGCGGAACGACCGTCTCCGCGACGAGGCGATCGAAGCCTGTCTGCCGCTGGCCGGACACATCGCCCAGCGGTACCGCGAACGCGGAGAGTCGATGGACGACCTGATCCAGGTGGCGCGCCTGGGGCTGGTGCACGCGGTGGACCGATTCGATCCCTCGATGGGGACCGACTTCCTGTCCTTCGCGGTACCGACCATCACCGGCGAGGTGCGACGCCACTTCCGCGACCGATCGGCGTCGATCCGGATTCCACGCAGCGCCGGTGAACTCCGCAGCCGAATCAGGGAGGCCGAGGAGTCCTTCGCCCAGGCCCACGGACGCATGCCCGGCGTCGCCGAGATCGCCGAGGCGCTCGACGAGCCGGAGTCCGCTGTACGACGTGCGCAGGCCGCGTCGGCCGCGCAGTCCACCGTCTCTCTCGACGGCAGCACGTCGGGTACCGACGACGCACGCTCGCTGCTCGAGACGGTCGGCTCCGACGAGCCCGGCTACGAGCAAGTGGAACGCTCGCTCACTCTCCGGCCGGCCTTGCGCCGCCTCCCCGAACGGAACCGGCGGATCGTCGGCATGAGGTTCTTCGAGCGTCGTTCACAAAGCGACATCGCGCGCCGAATGGGTATCTCTCAGATGCACGTCTCTCGTCTTCTGGCGTCCTCGCTGGGTCAGCTGCGCACCCAGATCGCCTGAACGGGTGCCGGTGACCGGTACGCCGTCACGACGGCGGAGGACTGCGCGGCGCACGGTGGCAGCCGTCTGCGCGATCGTGACCGCGGTAGGGATCTGCGCCTGCGCCAGTGCTCCGGGAGGACCGGCGGGTGAGTTCGCCGAATCGCTGCGCAGCTCGAGGTCGGCGGTGCTGACCGCAGCCTGGGGAATCAACGAGTGGAATCAGCGGAACCTGCTGCGCCCCACCGCCCGCGTCGTGCTCGACGACGCCGTCTCGCATGCGCTCGAAGCCCAGGGGATCATCGTCGCGCTGAAGGTCGAGTCGGCCGATGACGAACGGGTCCGGGCGCGAGTGCACGCGGCTCTGGCCTCGTCGGTCGAAGCCGCGGTGGCGGCTCGCGGCGTGCTGCTCGGCGACCCGGGATCCGCCGCCGCGAAGTCCGCGCAACGTCGACTCGAGCGGGTCGCATCCGGCCTCGACACGCTGTCCGAAGACGTCAGTGGTGGTCGATGATGTTGCAGCAGAACAAGATTCGCATCACGTCCGCGTCACTCGGGATCCTCACCGCGATCGGTGGGTTTCTCGACATCGGCGACATCGTCACCGACGGAGTGGTCGGCTCGCGGTTCGGTCTGTCTCTCGCGTGGGTGGTTCCGGTGGGCGTGGTCGGCATCATCCTGTTCGCCGAGATGTCGGGGCGAGTGGTGGCGTGCAGCGGCCGGGCGACGTTCGAGATCATTCGCGAGCGGCTCGGACCTCGAGTCGGCGGGCTCAACCTGCTCGCCTCGCTGGCGGTCACCGGTCTCACACTCACGGCCGAACTGGGCGGCATCGCGCTGGTTCTGCAGCTGGTCAGCGGTGTGGCGCCCTTCCTCTGGATCCCGGTCGCAGCCTTCGGGGTCTGGATCATCCTCTGGCGAGCGAAGTATTCGGCGATGGAGAACGTCACCGGTCTGCTCGGACTGTTCCTGATGGTCTTCGCCGTCGTCTTCTTCCTGTTGCGGCCGGCGCCGGAGCTCGCCGGCGATCTGGTTCCCGCCGTGCCGCAGGACGAGACGGTTCCGACGTACTGGTACTACGCCATCGCGCTGTTCGGCGCCGCGATGACACCGTACGAAGTCTTCTTCTTCTCGTCGGGCGGTGTCGAGGAACGCTGGGGAGCCCGCGACTTGCGGCGCATGCGGCTGAACGTCTTCGTCGGATTCCCGCTCGGCGGTCTCGGCGCCCTCGCGATCATGGGTGTCACTGCGGTGGCCTTCCAGCCGATGTCGGTCGAGGTCGACTCCCTGTCGGCACTGATGCTTCCGGTGGCGCAGGCCGGGGGCCTGGTCGCAGTCGGCTTCGCGCTGGTCGGAATCCTCGCAGCGACCACTGGCGCCGCACTCGAGACGGCCCTGTCGACCGGTTACGCACTGGCCCAGTACGCCGGGTGGTCGTGGGGGGCGTCCCGCCCGCCGCGCGAGGCCGCCCGATTCCACGTGACCATCGGCGTGTTCATCCTCATCGCCGCGGCGATTCTCGCCACCGGCGTCGATCCGATCGCCGTCACCGAGTACTCGGTGGTCTTCTCCGCGGTGGCACTGCCGCTGACCTATCTGCCGATCCTCGTGGTGGCCAACGATCCCGAGTACATGGGCGACCAAGTGAACGGCCGGGTCACCAACTTCTTCGGCCTGATCTTCCTCGGCGTCGTCCTCGTGGCGTCGGCGGCGGCGATCCCGTTGATGATCGCGACGGGAGCGGGCCGATGACGGACTCCGAACGCACCCTCGATCTACGGGTGCATCTCCTCGATCGCCAGATCATCGACTGTGACGGCGTGCCGGTGGGTGTGGTCGACGACGTGGAGTTCGACATGTCGCCCGGTGGGCAGACGCCACGAGTGGTGGCCCTGCTCACCGGGCGGGCCCTGCTCGACCGGCTGGTGGCGCAAACACCGGACACCACCGCGCTGGAATCGATCCCGGCGGAGGCGATCGCCGACGTGGGAGTGACGGTCGAGCTGACCGGCAGCGGAGAGGACCTGCTCTCGAATTGGCCCGAGCGGTGGTTCCGCGATCAGATCGTCTCCCGCATCCCCGGCTCCGGAGGCCGGCGATGAGGGCCTCGACACTCCTCGGCGCGCAGGTCCGGTGCGACGGCCGATCGATCGGACAGGTGATGGATGTGCGCCTGCGGGAGGACGACGGCGGCGCATTGCTGATCGCCGGACTCGTCGTCGGCCGGCGGCCTCGAGCCTCGTTCTTCGGCTCGTACCGGTTCGACGGCGTGCGGCCGTCGATCATCGCGCGGCTCTTGAGGTGGCGCGAGCGCGGGTCCCGGCTGATCCCGTGGTGCGACGTCGTCTCCGTCGACGACGACGTCGTGACGGTCCGCCCCGGCGCCGACTGACGCCGACGCCGGGTACGAGCCCCGTCCGCGTGGTAGATGTTGAACTCACATCGTTCGCATCCGAATGATTGGGTCGCCAAACGCTTCGTGCGTGCGCGGACCGCAACCCGAGAAGGGGCTGTGATGACCGGGGACACCACTGAGCACTCCCAGGACTCCCGGGTCGGCAGTTTCCGGTATCTGTTCGCGACCGACGAATGGGAATGGTCCGACGAGGTGGCTCGCATGCACGGTTATCGGCCCGGCAGCGTGAAACCGACCACGGAACTCATCATCAGTCATAAGCACCCCGACGACCGCGGTGCCTTCGAATACCAACTGACCCGGGTGCACCGGGAACACACGCACCTGTCCAGCCGCCACCGAATCATCGACGTGCAGGGGCGAGTCCATGATGTGACCGTGATCGGCCGTACCTTCGACGGCGGGTCGGGAACTCCGATCGGCACGGAGGGCTACTACGTCGACGTCACCGTTCCCGACGAGACCGTCCGCGCCGAGGTGGCCGCGCACATCGAAGACTTCCGGCAGTCGCACGCCACCATCGAGCAGGCCAAGGGGATGCTGATGGTGGTCTACGGGGTCACCGCCGAGCACGCCTTCGACGTGCTGCGCTGGCGATCACAACAGGAGAACATCAAGCTCAAGGATCTGTGCGACGCGATCGTCGAATCCGCGATCCGGAACGCCCAGTTGCCGCGGGAGACCCGAAGCGAGTTCGACTTGATCGTGCTCGGTCGCCGTTAGGCCGGCCGGAGGACTGTCAGGACTGGACTGGTTCCGAAACAGGCCTCAGCACCAACCAGCCGCCATGATCGGCGAATACCTCCGCTCCTGCGTGTGCGACCTGATCTGCCCACGAATGAAGCGTCTCCATCGTGACCCGTTGCCGGTGACCGAAGTGCTCGCTCGGCGTCTCTTCGAGAGGCACCGCAATGACCACCGTGCGGCGAGCGACTCGGAGGGCCTCGGAGACCGCGGCGAGCACCTCTGCCGACTCCAGGTGCTCGAGGAGGTGGATCAGAGTCACCGTGTCGACGCTCGCGCTCGGATAAGGCAGTGCAGTCGCGTCTGCGACTTCACAGTTCACGCTCAGCCCGTACCGACGCGACGCGTCGTCCAACAACGAGATCGCACCGGGACTCACATCGCATGCGGAGACGGCTCTGCCGTCCCGCGCGAACTGGATAGCGAGAAAGCCGAAGCAACTGCCGACCTCGAGAACCGATTCGCCCTCGACGAGCGACCGCGCACGTCGGTGGATCGGTGCGAAGGCCGCTGTGCCGTCACTGAGACTGCGAAGGGTGTTGTCGTAGAAGGCCTTCCATCCTTGCGACGCCGTAGGGCCGGACGTCTGGATGATCTCCACGGCCGCCGCTTCGAACTCGGCCTGTCCCGCCAGAGCCCCGATGTCGACCAACGAGGAGAGCGCGCCCACCAGCGTGTCGTCACGGAGGGTGGTCGGGGTGAAGTTGTGTACCAGGGAGATGCTTCCGTCCTGGCTGACGAACCACGACAGCAGTCCGTCGCCCTCGAGCAACTCGCCACGGCGTGCGGCGCGCACTTTCACCCGACCGGGCTCCAGGCGCGGTACCGATGCGTTCAGCAGTTCCATCACGGCCACCCCCGGCTCATGTCGATCACCGCGCGTCCGGTGAACTCACCTCGACGCAGGCGTTCGACGACGTCCGGCACTTCCCCGATGTGCACACCGACTCCGATCGAGTCCAGGTTGCGCGGCTTCAATTCGGTTTCGATCCGACGCCACAGTGCACGCCGACGATCGATCGGCATCTGCACCGAGTCGATGCCGAGAAGGCCGACTCCGCGCAGAATGAACGGCATGACCGTGGTACTGAGCTGGGCGCCGCCCGTCAGTCCGCTGGCCGCGACCACGCCTCCGTAGTGAGTGGTACTGAGAATGTCGGCCAGCGTGGCGCCCCCGACGCAGTCCACCGCCGCGGCCCACCGCGCACGGCCGAGGGGGCGCGGCTTAGCGTCCGGATCCAAGGGCAGACGACCGATGACCTCACTCGCGCCGTATGCGCGCAAACGGTCTGCCTCTGTCGACTTCCCCGTCGACGCGACCACGTCGAATCCCTTTGCGGCCAGCAGATCGATACTCGCCGAACCCACTCCACCGGTGGCGCCGGTGACAATCACCGGCCCCGAAGCAGGCGCGACGCCCCAGTCGAGAATTGCGGCAACGCTCATCGCAGCAGTGAAACCCGCGGTGCCGATCGTGGCGGCCTCGCGCAATGTCAGGGTCTCCAGCTTCACCGCCCAGTCGGCCGGAACCACAGATTCCTGAGCGTAACCACCATCGCGAGCGGTGCCGATCTCGTAACCATGGGCGATCACGTGGTCGCCGACCGCGAAGTCTGGTGACGCCGACTCGGTGACCACACCTGCGATATCGATTCCCGGGACGATCGGGTAGTTGCGGACCACTCCCCCGCGAGGCGCGAATGCGAGAGCGTCTTTGAAGTTCACACTCGAATAGGCGATCTCGAGACGCAGGTCGCCTGGACTAAGGGGCTGCCGCTCGCGGTCGGCGAACTCTGCGCGGATCGAGTCCTCGTCGAGAACGGCCGTGAGGGCCTGGAAAGTGGACATGTATTCCTCCTGGAATTAGGTGTTGCCGCGGCGTGCTGGGTCATTCGCGCGCCGCGTATCGAGAATTCGTACGAGATCGGCGACGACGGCCGGGTTCTCGATCGTGGGTGGGACATCTGGATCTGCGCCGTCGAGTAGCTGGCGAAGGCAGCGGCGAACGATCTTGCCCGACCGGGTCTTCGGGAGTGCGCCGACTACGTGGACTCCGCCGAGCGATGCGATCGGACCGACTCTGTTGCGCACCAGCGTCGCAACATCACTCTGCAATTCGCCTGTCCGGTCCGTGTAGTCGATGGCCGGCACCAGAATCGCGTGCGGGCGCTGACCCTTCAGCTCGTCGCGGACTCCGACGACCGCGCACTCGGCCACACCAGGGTGCTCTGAGATCGCGGCCTCTATCTGCCCGGACGACATTCGATGGCCGGCGACGTTCATGACATCGTCGGTCCGGCCCAAGATGTAGACGTAACCATCGGCGTCGATACAGCCTCCGTCGCCGGAACTGTAGAAGCCGGGATGTTCCGTCAGATAGGTCTGCGCCAGTCGGCCCTCATCACCCCATATGCCGATCAGTGCGCCTGGAGGCAGCGGGAGACGCAGACACACTGCTCCTTCTCGGCCCTGGGGAACCGGATCGCCGTCGGGTCCCAGGATCTCCACAGTGAAGCCGGGAACGGGCTTGGTCGACGAACCCGGACGGGGTTCGTAGTACGTCAGACCGAGGAAATTCGATATCACAGGCCATCCGGTCTCGGTCTGCCACCAGTTGTTGATGACCGGAGACGACTGCACCTCACCCAACCAGCGCTGAGTGTCCGGATCGAGACGCTCCCCGGCCAGGAACAAGCCGCGCAGGCTGGACAGATCGCGCTCGGCGAGCATGGTTCCATTCGGGTCCTCGCGCCGAACAGCACGCATCGCGGTCGGTGCGGTGAGGAGCACGTTGACCCGATACCGTTCGACGATGTCCCAGAACGCACCGGCGTCGGGCGTCCCCACCGGTTTGCCTTCGAACAGTACAGTCGTCGCACCCACGATGAGGGGGCCGTAGACGATGAATGAGTGGCCCACCACCCATCCGATGTCGCTGGCGGCGAAGACCACGTCCCCCGGCTCCACGCCGTAGACATGACGCATGCACCACGCCATGGCAACCGCATGGCCACCGTTGTCACGGACTACTCCCTTCGGCAGTCCAGTGGTGCCCGACGTATAGAGGATGTACAGCGGGGCCGCGGAGGGCACCGGCACCGGGTCGACTGGTCCGGCCGAGGCCAGCAACTCTCCCCAGTCGTGCTCGGCCCATTCGTCCGCGGGCCAGACGACGACCCTGTCTGGGGGCGGAGGAACTTCCGGCCGATCGACGACGATGACGTGCCGCGGACAGTGGCCGGCCTCCTCCAGCGCCGCATCGAGCAACGGCAAGTACGGGACCGTTCGTCCCGGCTCCAAGCCCCCGGTCGCGGTGACGATCACGGTCGGCCGCGCATCGTCGATCCGTACGGCCAGTTCGGCGGACCCGAAGCCCCCGAAGACCACCGCGTGCACCGCGCCCAGTCGGGCGCAGGCCAGCATCGTGACCACCGCCTCCGGGATCATCGGCAAGTAGACCAGGACGCGATCTCCCACGCCGACCCCGAGTCGGCTCAGCGCGCCCGCGGCACGGCGGACGTCGTCGAGCAGGTGTGCGTAGGTGATGGTCTCTTCGCGGCCAGTCAGCGGTGAGACATATACGAGCGCAGCACGGTCACCGTTCCCTGCGGCGACATGACGATCGAGCGCGTTGTAGGCCGTGTTGATGCTCGCGCCGGGAAACCAGTCGGCGGTGCCGTCGGTCCTCTCATGGAACGGATCACGTGGCCGGTTCTCCCAGTCGATGTCACGCGCCGCCGATAACCAGAACTGGCCGAGGTCGTGTGCCGCGTCGGCGGCTGCGCGCGTGTATCGATCGGGCTCGTTGCCCTGGGATGGACGATTGTCAGTCATCACTGAACCTCGCCGGACGCTTGTCGAGGAACGCTGTCATGCCTTCTGTCTGGTCTGCGAATGCGAACAACGAGTGGAACCACCGGCGTTCGAAGAGGAGACCTTCGGAGAGCGATGTCTGATCAGCGCGCAGCACGCATTCCTTGGCCGCCCGGACCGCCCTCGAGGAGAAGCCGGCGATCTGACGTGCGGCGGTCATCGCCGAGTCGAGAACCTCGTCGTCGGGTACCACACGGCTGACCAGACCCAGACGGAAGGCCTCATCGGCATCTATCCGACGCCCGGTGAGGATCAGATCCATCGCCTGTGGCTTGCCCACCACGCGAGTCAGCCGCTGCGTTCCGCCGATGCCGGGGATTATCCCGAGTGCGATCTCGGGCTGTCCGAACGAAGCGCCCTCACCGGCGAACAGAAGATCGCACATCATGGCGATCTCGCAACCGCCACCGAGCGCGAACCCGTTGACCGCACCGATCGTGGGAATACGCAGTGCTGCGAGCCGCTCCCAAGCGGAGAGATGGTCGGCGTCGGTCATCTCTCCGAACGTGCGATCGCGCATCTCGGCGATGTCGGCGCCTGCGGCGAACGCCCGCCCGGCCCCTGTGAGTACCAGGACGCGAGCGTCAGCGCGTGTCACCTCGTCGAGAGCCTCGGTGAATTCCCGCATCATCTGCGAGCTCAACGCGTTGAGCGCCGTGGGCCGATTCAGAGTCAGAAGGGCCACGCGGTCATCGCCGACGGCGAGAGTAAGAGTGTCATATTCGGACATCGCTGAGGAGAACTCCTTGTGTGAAGGGACTTTGGCCAGGGGACGCGGATGAGGGGTCGAGATGCCCGGACAGCCTCTCGATCAGGGCGTCCACGACGACGCGGACGTGGGGCGCCCGCTGAACCGCCGAAGGCACGACGATCCAGTACTGCTGTCCGACCGCGACACAGTCGGGCAGCACGGGCACGAGGCCCGGATGGAATGAGGTGGCGTAGTTCGGAAGCAATCCGATGCCGTGACCGGCGAGGACCGACTGAATCTGAGCGCCGACGCTGTTCGACTGCACCCGCGGGCATACGCCGGGCAGGAGGCCGTCCAGTACTCGCAGAGCGGCGATATCGAGGCAGCCGTCGAGGTAGTAGACGAGAGGGTGCGCCCGCAGATCCTCGATTCCGGCGATCGGACCGTGCGTCGCCATGTACTCCACGGACGCGAACAGCCCCAAGGAATAGGTGCACAGGCTCCGAGAGACGACCGCGCGCGAGGGAGGCGGTTCCAACGAGACGGCGACGTCGTACTCGCAATTGCGCAGATCAAGTTGGGTGGTCGACGTGAGCAACTCGATCCGCAGCGATCCGTGCTTGCGCAGTGCCGATGCGAGCGCATGCGGGGCCAGGTACGAACCGAAGGCATCGGGAGTGAGGAGGCGTACGGGTCCGCACACTCCGTCCCCGGGGTCTGAGTCGACGACCCGGACCGCATCGTCGATGCTGTGTTCAATCCGTTCTCCGATAGCCCGCAGCCGGCGTCCCGTCTCCGTGAGCTGCCATCGGTTCGGTGATCGGTCGAACAGCCGCCGTCCCACCTTTCTCTCCATCCGCGCGATGTGTCGACTCACTGTCGAGTGATCGACGTCGAGGCGGGCCGCGGCGCCGGTGATGGAACCGTTGCGTGCGACTGCGAGGAGGATCAGCAGATCGTCCGCGCCGACCTTCCCGTGCAATGGCCGAGCCGGACCCATCACGCGACCCCGATCTTGATCAACGCCAACAGCGTCGCCATGACCGCGATCGCGAAGGCGGGCGGATCGAGATGGATCCTGCAGCGTTCCAGTATCAGCCGAGCCCAGCCCTCGGCGACAAGCGACGAGACGATGCCGGTGAGCACAGCCGACACCAGAATCCACGTGGACTCGCCGGTGTGCGCTGCTGCAACACCTGCCGCCAGAGCCGCGGGGAGAGTGATGTGGTGCGTTACCGGCACCGCCGCGCCGAACACCAGTGCCAACAGGGTCACCGCAGACGCGCCGTACAGAAACAGTCCGACCATCGGCCGCGAGTCCTGCGGCCATGCCAGAAACACCGACCCGGCGATCGCCCCACCGGCTGCGCCGACGACGAGCACCGACGACAGTCGGTGCTGCCAGGGCAACCACTCGAGGCGCACCGGCGCGGGCGTACGCGCCCAGAGCACCGCGGCGATCAACGCGGTCAACACGACACTCACCGCGAGCGAATCGACCAATGCGACCTCCGAACCGTCCGATGCATGCCACGTCGGGAGCTGCTCGACTGCACGGGCCAGCAGTTGGCCTACGACTCCGAAGCCGGCCCCGACCCCGATGATCGACATCGCGTCATAGGTGATCAGCGGCTTGGCGATGTCGCGGCCGGATTCGTGACGACGGATGTGCGCCGCATACGCCGCAGCGGCGGCGCCGCCGGCGAACATCACGTGCGGACCGAAGACGGGCCCGAACGCCAGGTTCTGGACGAGTTCGGCGTCTGGACTGATCGCTGTCATCAGCGTTGCGACGACGACTATCACGCCCATCAGCGAAAAGGCGCCGATTGCGCCCAGCGCTGCTCCGAGCGCACCCCCGCCGGCCGCACCGACGAGTTCGCTCACGGTGAGTGTCATGGTGGTTCCTCACATAAGGTTCTGGCGTGCGCCGCTGCGGCGCCGTCCGCCGATCGAAGTGGGATCGACGACGCGGCGCCGCAGCGCGATCGGTCAGTGCTGGTGCTTGATGATTCCGCGGATGTTCTTGCCCGCGAGGAGGTCGTCGTAGCCCTCATTGACCTGCTCGAGGCTGTACTCCCTCGTGACGAGTTCGTCGAGCTTGAGCTTTCCGTCGGCATACATCCGGACGAGCTTCGGGATGTCGTACGTGGGATTGCAGTCACCGAACAGCGAGCCCTTGATCGTCTTTCGGAAGTAGCTCATCTCAGTGCTGGGAACCTTGACCGTGATCTCATCGATCCGGTTCAACGCGGTGAGCACGAGAGTGCCGCAGCGCCCGATCATCGAGAATCCTGCACTGACCTGCTCCGCAGTGATCAGATCCGTCGTGATGATGGCCGACTCGGCGCCCTGGCCGTTGGTCAATTCATCAACGGCTAGCTTCGCGTCGGCGGCATTGTCGAATGCTTGGGTCGCGCCCAGTTCGATGGCCTTGTCCCGCTTGTTCTGGAGCGGGTCGATGACGATGATGTGCTCGGCACCGGCGTGCTTGGCGCCCTGCACCGCGTTGATGCCGATGCCTCCGATACCGAAGATCACCACGATGTCACCGGGCTTGGTGTCCGCGGCGTACACCGCCGAACCCCAACCCGTAGGGACGCCGCAACCGACGAGCACGGCCTTGTCGAGCGGAATATCGTCGTCGACCTTCACCACGGAGTACTCGTTGATCACGTTGTACTGGCTGAAAGTGCCCAGGGTGCACATGGCACCGTACTGTCCGCGCGGACCACTGATGGGCCAACGCGGCCCTTCCAGATGACCTTCCAGCATCGCGGCGTTCATGTCGCACACCGACTGCCGGCCGGTGGCGCAGTATTTGCAGCGGCCGCAGGCCGGGGTGAACGAACAGATGACGTGGTCGCCGGGCTTGACGCGGGTGACGCCCGGGCCGACCTCCTGGATGATTCCCGCACCCTCGTGACCCAGCACCATCGGCAGCCTGGCGATGGTGTCACCGATCGCGATGTGCACGTCCGAGTGGCAGAGACCGCCGTACTGGTACTGGATCAAGACCTCGTGCGGACCCGGCTTGGCCAGCGTGAGTTCCTCGATCTCGATCGGCTTTCCGGGCTCTACGACGACTGCTGCGAGAGTTTTCATGACTTCTCCTTGTGGTGGGGACTGATTAATGGGTGGATGCGGCCCGACCGCACCGCATGCGGCACGTTCGGAGGGACGGGTAGGTGCGTATCGACCCGGCTAGGATCGCTTGAGGTTCACCACGTGGACGTCGACGAATCCCTCGACGCCGATGCGACCGAACTCCGCGCCGAGGCCTGACTGCTTCACTCCGCCGAACGGCACGTCGGGGGTCAGCTGGAAGTGATGATTGATCCAGCTGGTCCCGGCGTCGAGGCGGTCGGCGACTGCGACGGCTCGGTCGGTGTCAGTCCCCCAGACAGAGGCCCCCAGGCCATACGGCGTGTCGTTGGCACGGTCGATCGCGTCCTCGAGATCGTCGTAGCGGAGAACCGAACGGATCGGAGCAAAGGTCTCTTCTCTGACCAATGGGCTGTCTTCGTCGACATCACGGAGAAGCGTCGGTTCGACGTAGTAACCGGGCCGGTCGAGCATGTGGCCGCCGGCGACGACCGTCCCGTGCTCGTGTGCCAACTCCAGGCTGGCGCGGGCCTTCTCGTATTGCGCCGCATTCTGCACCGGGCCCAGCCGAGTGTCCTCGTCGAGGCCGTGCCCGACGGTCAGTTCCGACACTCGCCGAGCGAGGGCCTCCACCAGCGGGTCGTACATCGACGAGGGTGCATAGATCCTCTTGATCGAGACGCAGACCTGTCCGGCATTGGCGTAGGCCCAGGTGCACAGCCCTTCGGCGGTCTTCTCGACATCCGCGTCGTCGAGAACGATCGCTGCGTCGTTGCCACCGAGTTCGAGGGTGAGCCGCTTGAGAGTGGGGCCGCAGGCCTCCATCACACGGCGGCCAGTCGCCGTTGAGCCGGTGAACGACACCTTGTTGATGCCTGGATGCCCGGTGAGGTGGGCTCCGAGGTCGCCGGCATCTCCGACGACGTTGAACACGCCGGGCGGAATCACGTCGCGGACGAGTTCTGCGAAGTGCATCGTCGCCAGCGGAGTGGTCGGCGACGGCTTCAGGACCATCGTGTTTCCGACGATCAATGCGGGAGCGAGCTTGTAGAGCGCTTGGAACAGCGGGAAATTCCACGGAGTGATCGCACCGACCACACCGACCGGTCGGTGACGCAGTTCGACGTAGCCGTTCTCGTCGTCACGCAGTACTTCGTTCGGCAGTCGATAGTCGGCGAAGTACCGAGTGAAGTCGATCGACCAACTGACGTCGTCACGCGCCTGCGCGATCGGCTTTCCCTGTTCCAGGGTGGTCAGATGCGCGAGTTTCTCGTGGTGCTCGACGAGGACGTCGGCAATCCGATGCAGAATCGCACCGCGCGCATCGACGCTGAGCGCGGACCACCCTGGCAGCGCCCGCTTCGCCGCTTCCACGGCGTCATCGAGTTGTTCCACCGATGCCGCCGGCGTGGTCGCGACCTGCTGGGCCGTCCCCGGGTCGATCACCGACACCTGGGAAGCTCCGTCGACGAGCCGCCCGTTGATCAACTGCCCGTACCTCTTCGTCGCCAGATCGAAGGTCAGAGCAGTGGCTGGAGGTGTAACTGAGGTCATTGCATTCCTCTCGATTCGAGTGCCACCCGGCACAGTGGAGGTCGCCTCGCACAGCGCTTCGTGAGAGCCACGGCGGGTCCGGTCGGCGTACCGGGAAGAGCGACACGATTCAGTGTTGCGACTTGCGTCACACGTATGTGTTCGGTATCCGTACACCTGAAATCGCCGGTTTCCGTCGGCAGAACATTCGATAGACTGGCTTTGAACTCCAGTGATGGAACTCACAGGAACAGGCGGCATGTCAGGCCATCGCGTATGCATGCGCTGGTCTTCCCAGTCGGGATAGCGAGAGGTCCGACCCCATGAGCAATAACGACGCAGTCACACTCACATCGCGCGGAGCGCTCTGGTCCGACCGCGCGCTGCACGCGTCGTGGATGAGGTCTCAGCAGTACGGACTCGACCCGTCCAAACCGATGGATCCGCCGACCACTGACGGCATCGACACGGGGAGCCGGCTCTTCCGCGCTGCAACTCCCGTGCTTCGCCGTATGTGCGCCGGGATCGAGGGCGAACGTTTGTCCGTCATGCTCATCGGCGCTCAAGCAGAGATCCTGACCACGGTGAACGGGTGCGCCCAGATCGATCACGTGGTCGAAAGGATCGGCGCAACGCCGGGAGCTGTGTGGCGCGAAGACACAACCGGCACCAACGCGCTGGCGACCCCATTCGAGACCCGGCGCCCACTGTTCGTCCGCGGCGTTGAGCATTACGTACAAGATCTCCACGGCTACAGCTGCTACGGCCGGCCGATCTTCAATCCGCTGAACGGCCGACTGATGGGCGTACTCGACATCATGAGTGTCGCCGGAGCCGAATCGGGACTGATGCGACCGTTCATCGACACGGCGATCGCGGAGATCGAACGGAACATTCGGAGCACCTCGAGTGGCAGCACACGGTCAGTGATCCGAGCCTTCGAGGACGCGGCCCGGCACCCCGCCGCAGTCGTCGTGGCGCTCTCTCGGGCAATGGTTCTGCAGAGTTCGATGGCAGCTCGCACTCTGTCCGCAACCGACGTCTCGGCCCTGCAGCAACTGGCCGACGGGGTGCGGACAGCCACACGTACGGAACTCGAATTGACCAGTGGCAACACCGCCCGTGTCGAGATGGAGCCGATCGACGGCGCCGATGGAGTCCTGATCCGTGTACAGGCTCGTCAACGTCCGGCTGTACCTCGCACTGCCGACCGCCTGCGCTATTGGAGCCGGGTGCAGAACTGGGTCGACGACATTCGAGACAGCTGCCGCTCGGGCGTGATCGTGGGTGAGCCGGGTAGTGGTCGCACCACAGCATTGGCCGGCGCGGCTGGCGGGCGGGCTCGCCATGCGATCGACGGGCGGACCGATGATCCCACCGAGGTCGAGAACAGACTGCGGTCGTTGATCAACGATCCCGGTCGCGAAGTGCTGACGATCGACAATCTCGACTTACTGCCCCAGTCCGCCCGCAACCTCACCGAGAATCTGCTCGTCGGTCAGGCGCAGCGAGTTCTAGCCGCCACATCCGCCCCGAGACCGGGGGACGCTGACAATGCCCGCTTGCTCGACTTGTTCGAAGATCGTCTGGATCTGCCGGCTCTCCGCGATCAGCGTTCCGAGCTCATCGATCTGCTCAATGAAGTCGCGGGACCTGGCGTCCGGTACCGCTTCACACCTCACGCCACCCGTGTCCTGGAATCGTACTCATGGCCAGGCAACCACCGGGAACTCGCAGGGGTGTTGCGCTCGCTGGAGCGCTCTCGGGGCACTCTCATCGATGTCACTGATCTGCCGATCGCCTTGCGGATGAAGGCCACGACGAAGCAGATGACACCGTGGCAGCAGGCGAGTTGCGACGCGATCATGCGAGCCATGGAGATATGCCACGGGAACAAGGCCCACGCGGCCGACTACCTGGGCATCAGTCGCAGCACTCTCTACCACCACATCAAGGAGTACGGAATCACCGTGTAGACCGACCCGCGTCGGGCCATACCAGCGAAGTATGAGCATTGCTCTTGCTCGCGTGCTTGGCGAAGGCTGCGGGAGGTCGTGCAACAACGCACAGGGATGTGTGGATCTGGCCGTTGTCGAGCCGTCTGCGGTGAAGCAGAGTCACAGTCGACCCGTTTCCCGACCAGAGGCCGTCTCATGTCCAACCTCATCGCTTTGCCCCGCATACTGCGGGTCGGCGCCGACTCCTTGAACGATCTTCCCGCAGTTCTCGCCGATCTCGGGAGTCGACGGCCGTTGATCGTCACCGATCAGTTTCTGACGTCGACGGGTGCGGTGGCCCGGATCGCCGGAGCCCTGTCGGCTGCCGGCGTCGACTGCAGCGTCTTCGACCGCGTGATCCCCGATCCCACGACCGATTCCCTGCAGCCCGCCGCCGAGACGGTGCGCGCCGATGGGTGCGACGCCGTGATCGGCTTCGGCGGCGGCAGCTCACTCGACACAGCGAAAGCGGTTGCGCTGCTCGCCACCACCGATCGCCCGATGCGCGACTTCAAAGCTCCGACGTCGACCGATCAACCGTTGCTGCCACTCATCGCGATTCCGACGACCGCGGGCAGTGGGTCGGAGGCCACGCGGTTCACGGTCATCACGGATTCGGAGACCGGCGAGAAGATGCTGTGCCCCGGCCTGGCGTTCCTGCCGACAGCAGCGATCATCGATTTCAAACTGACCATGTCGATGCCGCCACGACTCACCGCCGACACCGGCATCGACGCTCTGACGCACGCGGTGGAGGCGTACGTCAGCGTGAAGTCGAATCCGTTCAGCGACGGGTTCGCCCTCACCGCAATTTCGACTATCGGCTCCTGCCTGCGTCGTGTCTATGCGGACGGCTCCGACGAAGATGCGCGCGAGCAGATGATGCTGGCGGCGACACAAGCCGGCATCGCGTTCTCCAATTCGAGCGTTGCTCTGGTGCACGGCCTGAGCCGGCCTCTCGGGGCTCACTTCCATATCAGTCACGGACTGTCGAACGCGATGTTGTTTCCGACGGTCGCCGAGTACTCGTTGCCGGGTGCCCTATCCCGCTACGCCGACTGTGCCCGCGCATACGGCGTCGCCGGCGACAAAGATTCGGACGAGGTCGCGAGCAGGCTGTTCCTCGACGAATTGAAGCACCTCAACCATGATCTGGGCGTACCCAGCCCGCGCGAGTTGGGGATCGAGCCCGAGCGCTGGTCCGCGCTTCTGCCGACCATGGCCGAACAGGCACTCGCATCGGGCTCCCCGCAGAACAATCCGGTAGTTCCGAGCACCGACGAGATCTGCGAAATCTATCGGCGCGTGTACTGACTCTCTACTTCGACACTGTTCGGAATCACTTCCACCCTGCCTACATGCACACCTGAGGAGTACCCATGCCTTCAACCACCATCGATACCGTCGGGAACTGGATCAACGGCCGCACTGCCACCTCCGACAGTCCCGACGCCACCAACGTCTACCGTCCTGCCACCGGCGAGGTGACCAAACGGGTCCCCGCGGGTTCCCGTACCGACGCCGAGGCCGCGGTTGCGGCGGCGCACCGAGCCTTCGAAAGCTGGTCTGCTACACCGCCCCACATTCGCGCCAGGGTGATGTTCGCGTTCCGGGACCGCCTGCTCGCCGACATCGACGATCTCGCCGCGATCATCTGCGACGAGCACGGCAAGGTTCTAGACGATGCGAGGGGCGAGCTGCAACGCGGTATCGAAGTCGTTGAATTCGCTTGTGGCATACCTGATCTCATGAAAGGCGAGTTCACAGAGAACGTCGGAACGAACGTCGACGGAATGTCGATGAGGAAGCCTCTCGGCGTGGTGGTCGGTGTGGTTCCGTTCAACTTTCCGGCCATGGTTCCGATGTGGATGTTCCCGATCGCACTGGTCTGCGGCAACACTTTCGTTCTCAAGCCATCCGAGAAGGTGCCCACGTTGGCGTTGAAGATGGCATCAATGCTCGCCGACTCGGGCTTGCCGGACGGAGTCTTCAACGTCGTCCAAGGCGGTCAGACGGTTGTGAACGCCCTGATAACGGATCCGCGAGTAGAAGCCGTCAGTTTCGTCGGGTCGACGCCCATCGCGGAGCACATCTACCGGACCGCTACCGAGTCCGGCAAACGCGTGCAGGCGCTCGGCGGCGCCAAGAACCACCTCGTGGTCATGCCGGACGCGGACATAGACAGCGCGGTCAATGCCCTGATGGGATCGGCCTTCGGCTCGGCCGGCGAGCGCTGCATGGCAATCTCCGTCGTCGTGCCCATCGGAGACGAGGTCGCGCAAGCAGTCCGCGACAGACTCGTCGAGCGGATCGCAGCATTGCGCGTAGGCGCGGGCACCGAGCCCGACGTGGAGATGGGTCCGTTGATTACACGCGAGCATCGCGATCGGGTGATCTCCTACCTGTCGGCCGGTGTGGAAGACGGTGCGGAACTCGTTGTGGACGGCCGAGACCGGTGCGATGGACCCGGCTTCTTCCTTGGTGCTTCACTGTTCGATCATGTGACTCCCGAGATGCGGATCTACCGTGAGGAGATCTTCGGGCCCGTTCTCGCGATGGTGCGAGCCGAGTCGTTCGAGGAGGCATTGGAACTCGTCAACGACCACGAATTCGGCAACGGGACTGCGTTGTTCACTGCCGACGGCGGTACCGCGCGCACGTTCATTTCGCGAGTCAGGGCAGGGATGGTCGGGATCAACGTCCCGATTCCGGTCCCGATGGCGTTTCACTCCTTCGGCGGCTGGAAGCGCTCGTTGTTCGGCGACCACCATATCCACGGCAGGGAGGGCGTCCGGTTCTACACGCGGTACAAGACGGCGACGATCCGTTGGCCGCAGGGGCGAAGCTCCGCTGCGGAATTCGTCATGCCGACCGCGAAGTAGGCGGAGCCGGCCGGCCGCGCCTGCTTCCCCGGTAGGCGTTACGCCGCAGCGAGCCCAGCCAGGCGGGTACCTGTTCGACACCCGACGGCATCGTGTCGACCGGATCGAAGGCCACATCGGGATCGACGCCGACCCGCGTCAGATCGACGAACCCGAGCGGTGTGCGGTGATCTGTCTGTCGCGCCTCCAACGACAGGCCACCGCCCGCCTGCAGTGCGTCGGCGAGCGAGGCGAGATCAAGGCCTCCGAGGACGTGCGGGGCCAGCAGTCGCGCCGACACCGTCCAGTGTTCGCCATTCCACGCGAAGGGACTGATCGTCGAGACCTCGAGGTCGTTCCACGTGGCAGTCGGGGTCGGGACGTCGACGACACCGATTCTGCGCACCGGACCCGACAGCAGGAGATCCCAGTGCCGGGGCTCGCCGACGGCGTCGGTGTCTCCGGTCGGCAGTCGGAGGGCCACCCCGACGAGGTCGGGCAGCCCGGCCGGGGTGCCGAGTCCCTTCGATATCCGCACCACTGTCGGACCCGATGCCAGCGGCAGCTGCTCGGCTTCGATTGTGGCGTCGCCGGCGCACACCAGACCGTGTCGATGGACGGCGCGGCCGTGACGCAGACCGGCCACCGTCGCGAAAGTCTTCTCGACGAGCGAACTCGTGCTCGTTGCCGGCATGGCTTCCTCCTGAGGCTCGGTTCGTCGGACCACCGACGAGTACCCGGATCACCGCACGGCCAACCATCGATCGCCGGTGTTTGGGATCGCTCCGCTCGGGGTAGCCGGAGAGGACTCACCGACAGCGAACCGAAGGGGCACGTCATGACCGCGACAACTGTGGAATACGCCCCCGGGACCAGCGTGCGGTGCCGTCTGGCGTCCGGTCACGTCGCCGACTGCGTCGTGGTGGCCGTGCGGCACTTCCCGGTCGACTTCCTCGAGGTGCAGTTCGAGCAGGACGGCCGCCGGATGGCGTTCACCGGCTCGGCGATCGCGAGTGCGATCACACCGGTCTAGGCTCGACGCGCACACGCGAAGCCGCCCACCCCGACGTAGAGGTGGGCGGTTGTCGTGCGGGCCGAGGCCGCGGGTCGCCGCAGGTCAATGCAGCGTCGCCGTGCCGACCCGGTCGACCAGTTCGGTGTCTCCGCCGCGCTGGGCGCAGTGCACACAGCAGAACACCCTGCCGTCCGATTGCACGCCGTGCCCGATGATCGGCGTGTCGCAGACCGTGCAGCGGGGCGCGTGTCCCGCAATCGCACACTCGAAGCTGTCGTAGACGCCGCGTCCTTCACGGCCCTCCACCGAGATCAGCAGCGCATGTTTGTACTCGTTTCCGCATATGTCACAGACCGCCATGTCGGCTCTCCTTCCGTCGGTCTGCTGTGCAACGGCCAGAAGGCGGCGGACAGGGAGATCCCCGTCCGCCGCCGACGGTCAGTCGACTCAGCTCTGACCGCCTCCGCCGCCGTGGCTGTGCTCGCCGCCGCGGACCTTGGCCTCGTGGGGCTCGTTCTCGGCGCCCTTCTTGCCCGCCTCATGCGGGTCTGCGCCTTCGGACGAACCGAACTGACCGGGGCTGGACTCTCCGCCCTTGCGGGCCTGCTCCTCTGTGTCCGACCGGTTACCGAACTGGCCGGGGTTGTTCGGATCTGCCATGAGAACTCTCCTTCCCTCAGGTGGGGCGTTCTCCCCCACAGTCAGTGAGTACCCGCGTGCACGGGCGTCAAACCCCGACGCCGCATCGGATCGAGAATGCGGTGGTCGGCCGATACCGCGGTCCGGCACGGTCTTGTCACTATCCTGAGAGCCATGGTTATGGCAGACCGCGACGGTGTGAAGACAGCCTCCGGACCGATCACCGCGCTGACGGTGGTGGGTCTGGTCGACAACATGCTCAACGGGCTGGCTCGGGTGCCCTTCAGTCGGCCTTTCCAGGGCGCAGGGGGAATCCTCGACAACATAGGTCAGTCCGTCACCCGGGCCACGGTCCGATCGTTCCTGGGATACTCGGTCAGCCTGCCGATCGAGGATTTCCGCTCCATGGAGAAGATCCTCGACACCGTGTGCGGGGCCATCCTCCATCCGGTGGTCGGATACTTCGGCGGCGTCGAGATCGAGAGCGACGTCGTCGGCGGCCAAGAGGGCGTCTGGTGCCGTGAGAAGGTCGCCGTGCGCGAGGCCGATCCGGAGGTGAAGGCGCGCGACAAGACCATCCTGTATCTGCACGGCGGCGGCTACTTCGGCACCACCCCGAACATGTATCTGATGTTCGCTGCAGCACTCGTCCGCCTCACGGGATGCCAGGTGTTCATCCCCGACTATCGGATGGCGCCGGAGTTCCCGTTCCCCGCCGCGTTGCACGACGCGGCCGATGCCTACCAGGGGCTGATGGACCTCGGTATCCCCGCCGAGGACATCATCGTCGCCGGCGACTCCGGCGGCGGCGGGCTCAGCACCTCGCTGGTCGTCTACCTGCAGGAGCAGGGCATGCCGAAGCCGCGGTCGTTGGTGCTGTTCTCGCCCGAGGTCGACCTCGACCTGTCGCAGGACTCCATCGTCGACAACGCGTCGAAGGATGTCCTGCCCTGGAACATCCCCGTCACCTTCTATCTCCGGGGCATCCAGCCCAACGACGAGCGGGTCTCGGCGGTCTACAGCCATCCGGATCCGGAGTGGTTCCCACCCACGTTCGTGTGCTGGGGCGGCGAGGAGATGTTCCGCGACGCGATCCGGGAGTTCGCCGAGCGGTTGCGCGAGGGCGGCGTGAATCTGCATGCGATGGAGGAACCCGGCATGTTCCACGTCTTCCCCATCCTGATGCCGTGGGCCGAGTCCGCCAAGCGCGTGTTCACGACGATTCGCGAGCTCGCCAAGGAGAACCTCGAATCCGACCCGCGGCCCCAGCCGACCGTCGCACCGGTGCCCTGAACTCGGGCGATTCCGGCTTCCCCGCCTCCGGCGCGGTGCGTACTGCGCTACCGTGAGGCATCCGTTTCGACTGCTATGGGGGAGTCAGCATGCCGTATCTCGGTGGAATCGTCTTCTTGATCTGGGTGGCGGCGTTGATCGACGTGATCATCGCCGACGAGTTCCGCGTCCGTCACCTGCCGAAGGTCGCCTGGGTGCTGATCGTGATCCTGATTCCGCTGGCCGGATCGCTGGTCTGGTTCCTGGTCGGCCGCCCCGAAGGCGGTGCTCCCGTGCCACCCCGGACCACCGGCTTCCCCGAATACGAGCGTCCCGAGTACAAGGCGGCGATCGCCGCCCGCGAGGAAGAGGAGTTCCGTCGCCGGGTTCGCGAACGGGCCGAGGCGCAGCGCCGCCGTGCCGAAGACGATGGGGAGTGACTGCGCCGCACGGCCATCGTGAACGGACGGCGCGTGCCGGTCGGGATTCAGCGGACTGAGGAGCGCGTCTCTACTGTCCGCCCGGATTCTCAACACGCCGGTAGCGCAAAGCCATCGCCCCCGACCGGAACTCCTCACGGTGCACCAGCTCGAGTCGGATGCGCTCGCGCAGACCCGACAGCAATGTCGGCCCGTGCCCGGCCAGGACCGGCTGGACGATGAACTCGTACTCGTCGATGAGGCCCGAGTCGGCCAAGGCCAGCGGGAGCGTCACTCCGCCGACCCACAGTCCCCCGCCAGGTTCCTGTTTGAGCCGCCGAACCGCTTCCCCGACATCTCCCGACACCAACTCCGCATTCCAGTCGACGGTGGCCAGGGTGCTCGACACCACGTACTTCTTCGCCCCGTCGATCGCCTCCGCGAACGGAACCTCCCACTGTTCCATCCAGTCCGGCCATACGCCGGTCGGCGGTCTCCGCCACGCCGACTCCATCATCTGATACGTCACCCGGCCGAGGAGCAGAGCATCGGCTCTCGCCATCTCGGCTGTCCAGTAGGCCATCGACTCCTCGTCCGGCGCGATCCCCGCCTCGTGATGACAGCACCCGTCGAGCGTCACGTTGATCGAGTATCGGAGTGGTCGCATCGCTCTCTCCTCAGCTCGTGAAGTTCCAGCTCAGTGCAGCGTACGACGGATCACCGGTCGGGAGACGGTCGACGGTGACAATGCGGCGGGAACTCGACTAGATCTCGGTGAGCACTTCTCCGGCAGGGAATGGGAGTGTGAATTCGTCGCCGACGTCACCGATGGCGTCGGAGACCGCGGTGGTGACAATGACGCGATCCGAGTAGAGCTGCCGGATCCGCACCGTGTATCCGCGGTAGTGAAACCGGTTGCGCAGGAACCCCAGCCCGCGCTCTTCGAGTGCTTCCTCGGCTGCGGACCAATCGGCCACTGGCTCCAGCGGCCGGCCCAGACGGTCGAACGGAATCAGGTCGGGCGCCTGAGACTCGAGGTCGATCCATCCGACGACTTCTCCGTCCTCACGACGGTGTGGGATCCAGTGACTGGGGATGGCGCTCATGGCTTCGCACGCTACCCGGGAGGTTGGCCATTCTTGGTGGTGTGGTGCCTCGGAATGTGCCCGAGGACGGAAAAGAGCTACCCCTCGTGAGAGGGAGTAGCTCTGACTTCTGTCGAAATTGTGGAGCCTAGGAGATTCGAACTCCTGACATCCGCCTTGCAAAGGCGGCGCTCTACCAACTGAGCTAAGGCCCCGTGCCGGGTCACCGGCCGGTGAATTCTGGTGGGCCTAGGAGGACTTGAACCTCCGACCTCTTCGTTATCAGCGAAGCGCTCTAACCGCCTGAGCTATAGGCCCTTGAACCGAGAATGAAGATTACCCGAACCGCGATACATCTCCAAAACGGCTGGTCACAGCGCTAGTCAAGATCCGCGAGCGTCACCTCGACACCACCGACCATGTCCGCGCACACGTTGTAGATGTAGGCCGAGATGGTGGCGAGGGCTGTGAGAAGAATCGCAGCGACGACACCGAAGAGCGCACTGAACATGAATACCTGGCCGCCGCTGATCAAGTCCTGACCGCTGGTGCTGCCGTCCGCACTGACGAGCGTGCCGAAGGAACTGTTGATCTGATCCCAGATGCCCATGCCGCCCAGCACGCCGTAGAGGATGGCGACGGCGATCATCCAGATGAAGAACCCCGCGACCGAGAGGACCCCGGTCACCTTGAACACCGACCACGGGTCGACGCGGCGGATCTGAACCGCGGCGCGCAGCGGCGTGCCGACGGCCCGGGCAGGGATCGTCTGACTCGCGGCGCGGGCGATGGCCTGTTCCTTCGCCTGCTCGGTGTGATGAATGGAGTCCAGATCGGGCAGCTCGTCCTTCGGTGCGAGATCCTCGCGCGGAATGTTCCGCGTCTCCGACTCGACGAAGGGGGCGGGCTTGGCCGCTCCCGCAGCAGCCGGAGCGGCCGGGGCCTGCGGCTTGGCACCCGGCTGGTTCGCACCCGGCTGGGCGCCGGCCGGCGGTCCCGCAGGACCGGGCTTTCCGGGCTGAGGCGTCGGCCCCTGCTGAGCCTTGACCGCCGGCATCGGACCGGAGGGCGGACTCGACGGGACCGGTGGCTTCGACTCCGTCCGCGGGGAAGCACCCGAGACAACGCCGCGCGGGGGCGGACCGCCGGGACGGTCGTCGCCGACCGTCCCGGCGGCCTTGGCCATCTCCCCCGCGGTCAGCCCGGTCGCGGCGGAGGTCTCCGCACGCTTCCACGGCGGGGGCACGACCCCGCGTTCGACGTTCTTGTCGTCCGGCTGATTCGGTGTGCTCACAGGCGATTCCTCACTGAACGGGTACTACCCCAAACCCTAACCGCTGAGATGGGCTAGTTGTCGTCTGCCGCGCCCTCGTCCTCATCGGGCTCGTCCGCATTGCGCGCGATCGCGATGAGGTTGTCGCCCTCGGACAGATTCATCAGGCGCACGCCCTTGGTCTGCCTGCCGGCCTTTCGGACCTGCTTGGCCTTGGTCCGGATCACGCCTCCGCTGGAGGTGATCGCGTAGATCTCGCTGTCGAGATCGACGACGAGAGCACCCACCAGGTCGCCGCGCTTGGGATCGTGCTGGATCGTCAGCACGCCCTTGCCGCCGCGGCCCTGCGCCGAATACTCCTCGATGTCGGTCCGCTTGGCGTAGCCGCCCGACGTCGCGACCAGCAGGAAGGTGTCGGGCCGGACGACGGTGAGGCTGAGCAGCTCATCGTCGGCATTGAACCGCATACCCTGCACGCCCGAGGTCTGACGTCCCATCGGCCGCAGCGTCTCGTCGTCCGCGGTGAAGCGGATCGACTGACCCTTCTTCGACACCAGCAGCAGGTCGTCGTCGGCGCTGCACAGCCGCGCGCCGACCAGCTCGTCGTCGCCCCGTAGATTGATCGCCGCGATGCCGCCGGAGCGGTTGGAATCGAAGGCGTCCAGCCGCGACTTCTTGACCAGTCCGTTGCGGGTGGCGAGCACCAGGTACGGCGCGTCGTCGTAGCCGGAGATCCGGATCACCTGCGCGATCCGCTCCTCCGGCTGGAAGGCCAGCAGGTTCGCGACGTGCTGGCCGCGGGCGGTGCGGTTGGCCTCCGGCAGTTCGTAGGCCTTGGCGCGGTAGACGCGACCCTTGGTGGTGAAGAACAGCAGCCAGTCGTGGGTGCTCGAGACGAAGAAGTGGGCGACGATGTCGTCCTGCTTCAATCCGGCGCCCTGGACTCCCTTGCCTCCGCGCTTCTGGCTGCGGTAGAGATCGGTCTTGGTGCGCTTGGCGTACCCGGTCTCGGTGATCGTGACGACGACGTCCTCGCGGGCGATCAGGTCCTCGTCGGTCACATCGCCCTCGGCCGGAATGATCCGGGTGCGGCGATCGTCGCCGTACTTGTCGACGACCTCCTTGAGTTCGTCCCTGACGATGGCGCGCTGGCGTTCCGGGCGGGCCAGGATGTCCTTCAGGTCGGCGATCTCGCGCTCGATCTCGGCGAGTTCGTCGATGATCTTCTGCCGCTCGAGAGCCGAGAGTCGACGCAGCTGCATGGCCAGAATCGCATCGGCCTGGATCTCGTCGATGTCGAGCAGATCCATCAGGCCGGTCCGTGCCGCCTCGGTGTTGGCCGACGCGCGGATGAGGGCGATGACCTCGTCGAGCGCGTCGAGCGCCTTCACCAGGCCGCGCAGGATGTGTGCGCGCTCCTCGGCCTTGCGCAGCCGGTACCGGGTGCGCCGGATGATGACGTCGATCTGATGCGCCACGTAGAGGCGGATCATCTGGTCGAGCCGCAGGGTGCGCGGCACACCGTCGACGATCGACAGCATGTTGGCGCCGAAGTTGGTCTGCAGCTGGCTGTGCTTGTACAGGTTGTTGAGCACCACGCGAGCCACGCCGTCACGTCGCAGGGTGATGACGATGCGCAGGCCGGCACGATCGGACGACTGATCCTCGATCTTGCTGATGCCCTTGAGCTTGCCGTCGTTGACCTGCTCGGCGATCGAACTGATCAGATTGTCCGGGTTCACCTGGTACGGGAGCTCGGTGACGACCAGCTGAGTGGTGCCCTTGACCTCCTCGATGTCGACCACCGAGCGCATCCGAATGCTGCCGCGGCCGGTCATGTAGGCATCGCGGATGCCCTGGCTGCCGACGATCAGTCCGGCGGTCGGGAAGTCCGGCCCCTTGACGGCCTCCATGCAGGCGGCGAGCGTCGCCTCCTCGTCGGCCTCCGGGTTCTCCAACGCCCAGAACACGGCGTCCGCGACCTCGCGCAGATTGTGCGGCGGGATGTTGGTCGCCATACCGACCGCGATGCCGCCGGAACCGTTGATCAGCAGATTCGGGACGCGCGACGGCAGCACCGTCGGCTCCTGCGTCTTGCCGTCGTAGTTCGGGATGAAGTCGACGGTCTCCTCGGTGATGTCGCGCAGCATCTCCATGGCCAGCGGAGTGAGTCGGGCCTCGGTGTATCGCATGGCGGCGGCGCCGTCGTTGCCTCGCGAACCGAAGTTGCCCTGACCGTCGATGAGCGGGTACCGCATCGACCACGGCTGCGCCAGACGCACCAGCGCGTCGTAGATCGAGCTGTCGCCGTGCGGATGGTAGTTACCCATCGTCTCCGACACCGGGCGGGCCGACTTCACGTAGCCGCGGTCGGGACGGAAACCGGCGTCGAATGATGCGTACAGAAGCCGGCGGTGCACCGGCTTGAGGCCGTCGCGGACCTCCGGCAGGGCGCGTCCGACGATCACGCTCATGGCGTAGTCGATGTAGCTGTTCTGCATCTCCTGCCCGAGATCGACGGGCTCGATGCGGTCCCCGCCGTTGTTCTCTGGCAGATCAGTTTCGTCGCTCATGAATCACTTTCCTGCGGCCAACGCCGCGTGCTGGCATCGGGTGCGGTCCCCGGCACTGCCGGGATCCGCGGAGTCGAAGTCGGTGGACGGATCAGACGTCGAGGAAGCGAACGTCCTTGGCGTTGCGCGCGATGAAGGTGCGGCGTGCCACCACGTCCTCGCCCATGAGGATCGAGAACAGTTCGTCGGCGGCAGCGGCGTCGTCGAGGGTGACCTGCTTGAGGACGCGGACCTCCGGATCCATCGTGGTCTCCCACAGCTCGCTGGCGTTCATCTCGCCCAGACCCTTGTAACGCTGGATGCCGTCGTCCGGGTTGATCTTCTTGCCCGCGGCGCGGCCGGCCTCGAGCAGCGCGTCGCGCTCGCGGTCGTTGTACGCGAACTCCGGCTCGGCGCCCTTCTGCCACTTGAGCTTGTACAGCGGGGGCATCGCGAGGAAGACGTGTCCCTGTTCGATCAACGGCCGCATGAAGCGGAACAGCAGCGTGAGCAGCAGCGTCGCGATGTGCTGACCGTCGACGTCGGCGTCGGCCATCAGCACGATCTTGTGATAGCGCAGCTTGCTGATGTCGAACTCATCGTGGATGCCGGTGCCGAAGGCGGTGATGATCGACTGGACTTCGGCGTTCTTGAGAACGCGGTCGATGCGGGCCTTCTCGACGTTGATGATCTTGCCTCGCAGCGGCAGGATCGCCTGGTACATCGAGTCGCGGCCCGACTTGGCGGAACCGCCCGCGGAGTCGCCCTCCACGATGTAGACCTCGCACTTGCTGGGGTCGTTGCTGCGGCAGTCGGCGAGCTTGCCGGGCAGGCCGCCGATGTCGGTCGCGGTCTTGCGGCGGACGAGCTCACGTGCGCGACGCGCCGCGAGTCGGGCCTGCTGCGAATCCGCGGCCTTGCGGATGATGGTCTTGGCCTCGGCCGGGTTCGCGTCGAACCACATCGCCAGGTGCTCGTTGCACGTCTTCTGGACGAAGCTCTTGACCTCGGTGTTACCGAGCTTGGTCTTGGTCTGGCCCTCGAACTGCGGGTCGGCCACCTTGACGGAGATGACGGCGGCCAGACCCTCTCGGATGTCGTCGCCGGAGAGCTTGCCGTCCTTCTCCTTGATGAGCTTCTTGTCGATCGCATAGCGATTGACCGTGCTGGTCAGCGCCGCGCGGAAGCCCTCTTCGTGAGTACCGCCCTCAGCGGTGTTGATGGTGTTGGCGAAGGTGTGGACCGACTCCGCGTATCCCTCGTTCCACTGCATCGCGATCTCGACCTCGTGGCCCTCACCCTTGGCGGTGAAGCCGACGACGGTCTTGTGGATCGGGGCCTTGGTGCGGCTGTTGAGGTGCTTGATGTAGTCGATGAGGCCGTCCGGGTAGTGGTACGTCCGCGTCTTGACCTTGGCGATGGCCGTAGCCTTCTGCTCTTCGGTCTTGATGCTGGCGTCGCCGTCCTCCGACTCCTCCACCTCTGCCTCGAGCACGGCCTCGTGGACCCGCTCGTCGGTCAGGGTGATGGTGAGGCCCTTGTTCAGGAAGGCCATCTCCTGGAGCCGCCGGGCGATCGTCTCGATGTTGTACTCGGTGGTCTCGAAGATCTTCCCGTCGGCCCAGAAGGAGACGCTGGTCCCGGTGCCGGACGCGGCCTCGCCCTCGACGAGCGGACCCGGCTCGGCGTTGGTGTACGTCTGCCGCCACACCGAACCGTTGCGCTTGATCTCCAGCTCGACCTTGGTGGAGAGCGCGTTGACCACCGAGATGCCGACGCCGTGCAGACCGCCCGACACCGCGTATGAATCGGAGTCGAACTTACCGCCGGCGTGCAGCTGGGTCATGATGACCTCCACCGCGGGCACACCCGTCGCATGCATGCCGACGGGCATGCCACGACCGTCGTCCACGACGCGGATGCCGCCGTCGGCCAGCAGGGTCACGTCGACGCGGGTGGCGTAGCCGGCCATCGCCTCGTCGACCGAGTTGTCGACGACTTCCCAGATCAGGTGGTGCAGACCGCGCTCACCGGTGGAACCGATGTACATGCCGGGACGCTTGCGGACAGCTTCCAGACCCTCGAGGATGCTGATCGAGTCGGCACCGTATTCGCTCGGCTTTGACTTGCCTGACTTCTTAGGTGCGTTGCCGCTGGTGTCTGCCACTCCGGTCAGCTCCCATTCGTGTTGGGGACAGTTACCGACCAGTGTACTTGGTAATCAACCCAGAGCCGCGTTTACCACGCCCCAGTAGCGACGGAGACCGACGAACTTGGTTCAAGCCGGGACCGATCATGGGTCGATCCGGTTTGAAGCCTCTCGTGTCGAAATCGGGCGATCGTTGCGCGGCTCAGCCGTACGTGTCGCGCGGACCGCGTCCGGAGATGTGCCGCGGCCCCTTCCGCCAGGACGGCGCCTGGGGGCCGGTGATCCGCAGACTCGTCACCATTCCGTGGCCGATCACCTTCGCGATCTTCGCGATGATCTGACCCTGCATGTACCGCAGCTGTGTGGCCCACGCCGTCGACTCGGCCCTGACGTGCAGGACGGTTCCCTCGAGCCTCGTCGGGTCGGCGTGGGAGGCGATGTCGTCGCCGACGATCGACGGCCACATGCCGAACAGCGCGCCCTCGGAGATGCGGGACTCCCAGCCGTGCTGCTTGGCGACCCTGCCGACCATGCTTCCCAGCGGTTGCGGGTCACGGGGGTCCGGACCTGCTCCTGACCAGCGCCGACGCGATCGATCACTGGTCCGGCGCCTGCTTCTGATGGGTGCTGACCGTCCCATGCCGACGGGTTTGCCCTGAGCGCGGGCCAGCGCCCGGGCCTCTTCCAGAGCAGCCCTCGCGAGGTCGTACCCCGACAGCCCCTCCGGCTGCACAGTGGGTTTCTCGTCAGTCATCATCACTCCCCTCGTCCGGAGCGGTATCCGCGCCGGACGCCCCGGCCGAGGTCGGTCCCCCTTCGGGCGCGTCGTCGGCGGTCACCACCGAGTGCCTGCGACCATCATCGTCGGTGACTCCGACACAGATCCGGCGTCCGCCGATCGATTCGGGGATGTCGTCGGCGACGGCGGCGGTGATCAGCAGCTGATCGGCGCCGGAGGTGAACTCGGCCAGCAGTCTGCGCCGGGTGACGTCGAGTTCGGCGAAGACGTCGTCGAGCATGATGATCGGTTCGACGCCGTCGGCCCGCAGCAGTTCGACACTGCCGAGCCGCAGCGACAGCGCGAACGACCAGCTCTCGCCGTGGCTGGCGAAACCCTTCGCGGGTTCGTCGCCGAGACCGAGCAGGAGGTCGTCGCGGTGCGGTCCCACCAGGCACATCCCCCGCTCGATCTCCTTGCTGCGCAGTTCGGCGAGACGCTCGGCGAGAATGTCGCGGATCGCGGGCACCGCGTCGTCACCGCCTGGGCTGGCGTCGACGGCGGCGCCGGCGGCGGACCGGTACGAGATGTGCGCGGGCCTCGAGTGCGGCGCGATCGACGAGTAGGCCTCGGTGACGAACGGGGCGAGCTGCCGCACCACCGCGATGCGGGAGGCGGTGACCTGCGCACCCGTCTCGGCGAGTTGGGCGTCCCACACGTCCAGGGTGCCGAGCACCGAATCGGCCTGTGACCCGCCCCGGCGCATCGCCGCACTCGCAGTCTTGAGCAGCGCGGATCGCTGTCGGAGAACCCGGTCGTAGTCGGCCTTCGCGCCCGCCGCGAGCGGTCGCAGCTGCGCCACCAGTTCGTCGATGAAGCGGCGACGCTCCCCCGGTTCGCCGCGCACGAGTGCGAGGTCCTCGGGTGCGAACAGCACCGCACGCAGGATTCCGAGCACTTCGCGGGTGCGCCGAACCGGTCGCGTGTTGATCGTCGCCTTGTTGGCGCCCTGGGCCGGGATCGTCAGCTCGACGGTGAGTTCGCGGCCGTCGTTCTCCACCGTTGCTGTCACCCGAGCCGCCTCGGCGTCGGTTCGCACCAGCGGAGCGTCCGACGAGACCCGATGCGAGCGCAGGGTCGCGACATAGAACAGCGATTCGAGGAGATTGGTCTTGCCGAAACCGTTGCGACCGACGAAGACCGTGGTCCCGGGCGACAACGTGAACTGCGCGTGCGGCCAGGACCGGAAGTCGCGCAGAGTCAGCTCGCGAACGAACAACGAACCGCTACCTCGCCGTCACGAGTTCGGCGTTGCGGTCTCGTCGATGCTCTGACCACCGGTCTCGTCGGAGCTCTGACCAGCGGTCTCGCCGACGCTCTGACCAGCGGTGTCGATCATCGCGTGGCCGCCGAACTGGTTCCGCAGAGCCGAGACGGCCTTCAGCGCCGGCGACTCGTCCTGCCGGGAGGCGAATCGGGCGAAGAGTGCCGCGGAGATCACATTCGCGGGCACCGCATGCCTGATCGCCTCCTCCACCGTCCAGCGACCTTCGCCGGAATCAGTGGTGTAATCCGAGATCCCGGCGAGGCCGGGATCGGCGTCCAGCGCCCGGACCAGCAGTTCCAGCAGCCACGACCGCACCACCGTGCCCTGGGTCCAGGCCCGGAGCGTGCCCGTCACATCTTCGATCAGCGGCTCGGCATCGAGCAGTTCGTACCCCTCGGCGTAGGCGTGCATCAGCCCGTACTCGACGCCGTTGTGCACCATTTTCGCGTAGTGACCGGCGCCGACGGGGCCGGCGTGCACGAAGCCGTCTTCACGCTCTCCATCCGGACGGAGAGCGTCGAAGATCGGCATCACCGTCTCGACGTCGGCCTTTGAGCCGCCGACCATGAGACCGTAGCCGTTCTCGAGACCCCACACGCCACCCGAGACTCCGCAGTCGAGGTACCCGATACCACGCTCGGCGAGCAGATCCGCGTGGGGCCGATCGTCGGAGTAGTGCGAGTTGCCGCCGTCGATGACGATGTCGCCCGGAGCGAGAAGATCGGCGAGAGCGGCGACGTTCTGCCTGGTGATGTCCCCGGCGGGAACCATCAGCCACACCGCGCGCGGAGTCGACAACGCGCCGACCATCGCCTCGAGGCTCTCCGCGTCCGACACCTCGGGCCGCGGGTCGTAGCCGACTACCTCGTGTCCGGCGGCCCTCAGTCGGGTGCGCATGTTGGCGCCCATCTTGCCGAGTCCTACGAGTCCGAGTTGCATGGCGTCCTCTCCGGGAAGGAATTCAGGTCGGCTGCAGAGGCTCAGCCCGGGAGACGGACCGGCATCAGCAGATAGCTGAATTCGCTCGCCGACGCGGCGTAAGCACCCGACTCGTCGGCGGCCGGCTCGTCACCGGAAGACGGCCGCAGCACCGCCGGGCGGATCGCCGCACGACGCTGGCCCGAGCCGTCCGGTTCCGGGTTGGTGAACCCGAACTCCACCGTGTCGGTGCCGATCGCCGCCAGTCCGTCGAGCAGATAGTGGGGGTTGAACGCGATGATGATCGGTTCGCCGTAGAACTGGACAGGCAGCTCTTCCTCGGCCTTTCCGGCTTCGTCGCCGCCCGCGGTGAGCAGCACCGAGTCGCTGGAGAAGTCGAGCCGCACCTGGGCGCCGCGTTCGGCCACCAGTGAGACGCGCTTGATGGATTCGATCAGCGGGGCGCTCTCGACCACCGCGATCGAGGTGTGGTTGGCCGGAAACAGCTGGCGGAACTTCGGGAACTCCGCGTCCAGGAGCCGGGTGGTGGTCTTCTTCGCGTTGTTGGTGATGCCGAGCATCCCCTCGGAGCCGATCGCGTTCACGGCGCCGAACGCGAGTTCGACGTTGCCGGTGGCGTCGGCGCCGGCCGACTTCGCGGCTTCGGAGAGGGTCTTGGCGGGAACGAGCGCCGCACCGGCCGCACTCGCATCCGCCGGGTTCCACTGCAGCTCGCGGACCGCGAGCCGGAAGCGGTCGGTGGCCGCGAGAACCACTTTGTCGCCGTCGATCTCGACGCGAACACCGGTCAGCATCGGCAGGGTGTCGTCCTTGCCCGCGGCCACGGCCACCTGCGAGACCGCTTCGGAGAACAGCTCTGCAGGAACCGATCCGGTGTTCTGCGGCACTTCGGGCAGCTCGGGGTAGTCCTCGACCGGCATCGTCGGCAGCGAGAACTTGGCACTGCCGCAGCTGATCGCGACGCGGCTGCCGTCGATCGTGACGTCGACCGGCTTGTTGGGCAGCGCCTTGGTGATGTCGGCGAGCAGCCGGCCCGAAACCAGGGCTTTTCCGCCTTCGGCGACTTCGGCCGAGATGGTCTGGGTGGCCGAGACCTCGTAGTCGAAACCGGCTACCTGGAGTCCGTGCTCGTCCGCGGTCAGAACGACGCAGCCGAGAACAGGGACGGGCGGCCGGGAAGGCAGGCTCCGGGCCACCCACGCGACAGCATCGGCGAACTCGTCACGCACGACACGAAACTTCATCGGTGGTGTAACCCCTTCTCGACATGCCGGGTCTGGCGCAGGGTGCAGCAGGGCCCGGCGGTGGTTGGTCGCAGAACCCCACTGTAGAGCGCTTCGGCCTCGGATGCGGAACCGGATCGATAACTCGGTCGCGACTTCGGAGCGTCCGGCGAAGCGGACGCGGTCGCGCGGTCGCCGCAGGCTGTTTATGCACACAGCTTCTTTTAAAAGATGTTCTTCAAAGAAGAAATCTTCTTAGTAATAGGCGGTGTGAGTTCTGTGGGTAACAGCTCGTCTGTGCTGGTCACGGCCTCCGACGAGGTGTGGACTCCCGGTGGACGACGGCGGTGGATGAATCGGGGCGGTTGTGGACGGATCGAACTGTTCAACCGACACGCACCTGTTGTCCACAGAAATCGCCCCTGTTGTCACCAGATCATCCACACGTGCGACGCACGCGCGTCCTGGGCTTTTCCATGGGGTCCCCCTCGCGGAGGAATCGTGAAAAAAGTCGGCGGCGGACTCGTCAGAGTCTGCCGCCGACGTCGAGAGTGCGCGCCAGTGTGCCGATCAGCGGTTCGCGCGCTGCTTGATGCGCGCGGTCAACTCCTGCACTTGGTCGTAGATGTTGCGGTTCTCATGCATCTCCTTGCGGATCTTCTTGTCCGCATGCATCACCGTGGTGTGGTCGCGATCGAAGGTCTCACCGATCTTCGGCAACGACAGATCCGTCAGCTCACGGCACAGATACATCGAGATCTGCCGCGGCAGCGTCAGTGCACGGACCTTGCTCGGACCGCAGAGATCGTCGATCGAGAGATCGTAGAAGTCCGCGGTCACCGCCACGATGCTCGCGGCGCTCACGTCCATCGGACCCGAGTCAGGGATCAGCGCCTTGAGCACCACCTCTGCCAGGGTGATGTCGAGTTCTGTGTTGTTGAGCGAGGCGAACGCGGTCACTCGGATGAGGGCGCCCTCCAACTCGCGGATGTTGCGCTCGATCTTCGACGCGATCAGTTCGAGGACGTCGTCCGGTGCCGCGAGCTTGTCCATCTGGGCCTTCTTGCGGAGGATCGCGATGCGCGTCTCCAGGTCAGGTGGCTGGACGTCGGTGATGAGGCCCCACTCGAACCGGGTGCGGAGCCGGTCCTCGAGTGTCGCGAGCTGCTTGGGCGGCCGGTCGGAGGAGACGACGATCTGCTTGTTCGCGTTGTGCAGCGTGTTGAACGTATGGAAGAACTCCTCCTGGATGCCTTCCTTGCCCTCCAGGAACTGGATGTCGTCGATCAACAGCATGTCGATGTCGCGGTACCTGCGCTTGAAGGCGACGCGGCGGTCGTCTCGCAGGGAGTTGATGAAGTCGTTGGTGAACTCCTCGGTCGACACGTACTTCACGCGCATGCCGGGGAAGAGTCGTTGCGAGTAGTGGCCCGCGGCGTGCAGCAGGTGGGTCTTGCCCAGGCCGGACTCGCCCCAGATGAACATCGGGTTGTAGGCGCGCGCCGGATTCTCGGCCACGGCCACGGCCGAGGCGTGTGCGAATCGATTCGACGCGCCGATGACGAAGGTGTCGAAGGTGTACTTCGGATGCAGTGAGGTGGTGCCGTTGTCCGGTGCGCTCGTCTCTCGCTGCTCGAAGTAGTTCGACCACTCGCGCGGTTCCACCGGACGCGACGGCGGCGCCGACTGCGGGTAGTTCAGCGCAGCGAGCTGCTCGTCGGACGGGATCGCGGGACTCGCGGGATAGGTCGGTGTCGGGATCGCTGGGCCGGCGGCGTTCGCGGCGTCGTACGGGGAGCTCGGAACGAATGGTTCCGGTGTGACGTTTGTTGCACCTGTGGCGCCTGAGTGTGGATGAGTATCCCCAGCCGCTTCCGCACCATCCACGGGCTGGGGAGAGATCTCCTCCGGCTCGGCGACGCGGACCGCGATGTCGACGCTCTGGCCGAGGTGTCGACTGAGTGTGAGGCGCACCGCGTCGCGCAGATTCCGTTCGATCTGCTCCTGCACGAGCGTGTTGGGGACGGCCAGCAGTGCGAATCCTTCGATCATCGTCAGCGGCTGGACCAGCGACAACCAGGCTCGTTGCTGTCGGGTGAGCGGCTCCACCTCGGCCGGACCGGTGTTGGCCGACAGATCAGCGACGACTGCGTTCCAGATGTCGGAGAATGACTCCCGGTCGCCGGCCACTGGCTCCCCCTCGTTTGGTCGAATCGGATCGTTTCAGACCTAGAGGGTGCCACGAACGCGGGTCTCGGCGCGAGTTGTCCACAAAGTTGTCCACACCTGTGGATTGTTCTGTGAACAAATCCCACAGGTGTAATTCGGGTCTGGAGATATCTGCAGGTAACCCGTCGTTTGATTTGGTTTCCGGGGGCCAGTACCCTCGAAAGGTCGCCTGTACATGGACTGCGGTAACGCGCGCTCATCACGAGCTCGGCCCCGGCCGATCCATGAGGGGCCGAAGACCGCCTGCAGTTCCAACACGAGGAGTTTCCAGTGGCCAAGGGGAAGCGCACCTTCCAGCCGAACAACCGTCGTCGCGCTCGCGTGCACGGCTTCCGTCTGCGTATGCGGACTCGCGCCGGTCGCGCCATCGTGAACGCACGTCGTTCCAAGGGCCGCGCCAAGCTGACCGCCTGAGTCGCGAATCCGGCCCGGGCAATCGGTGTCGGCCGACTCGGCGCGGATTTCTAGGAAGTCCGATTTCACCCGCACACTCTCCAAGGGTGTGCGGGTTTCGGCACGTGATCTGACAGTTCACGTGGCGCCGGTCGCACCGGCGTGGCCGGACGGGAGTGGATTGCGCCCGGACGTGGCCCTGCACGGTGGGCCGTGGCTCGGCCTGATCATCTCGAAGAAGGTCGGTAACGCCGTGATCCGTCACAGGACCGCACGACGACTTCGTCGTGCCTTCGCCGAGAGTGCGCCCTCGGTGCTCCCGCCGGAGACCTTCGTTGTACTGCGAGCGCACCCCGGGATCGTGGATCGTTCGAGTTCCGAACTGGCCGAGACGCTGCGCGGCGCGTTCGCCCACCGCAAGGTGGCCGCTGCCTGTGCGCGTGCGGACCGGGGAACGGTCGTCCCATGAGTCTCGGACAGCGGCTCTATCGTCTCCCGCGGGCGAGCTTGATCTTCGTCATCGAGCTCTACCGGACGTGGATCTCGCCGACTCGAATGCCCACCTGTCGGTTCGAACCCACCTGCAGCGGCTACGCCGTCGAAGCGCTCGACAGACACGGATTCGTGTGGGGCTCGGTACTCGCGACGTGGCGCCTGCTGAAGTGCGGCCCGTGGCACAAGCCCGGTTACGACCCGGTCCCCGAACGAGGACCTGTGGAGTGGCTGCGCAGCAAGACTTCAAACAGTGGTGCCACCGCACCAACTTCAGATAGGGGTAAGTGAGCCGTGCTCAACTTCATCTACTACCCGGTGTCCTGGATCATGTGGGTCTGGCACTGGCTGTTCGACAGCATCATGCCGAACTCCCCCGGCTGGGACGGAATAGCGTGGGCCCTGTCGGTGGTGTTCCTGGTCTTCACCCTCCGCGCGATTCTGTACAAGCCGTTCGTCAAGCAGATCCGCACGACGAAGCAGATGCAGGAAATCAACCCGCAGATGCAGGCGATTCGCAAGAAGTACGCCAACGACCGGGTCAAGATGACCGAGGAGATGCAGAAGCTCCAAAAGGAGCACGGCTTCAATCCACTCCTCGGGTGTCTGCCGATGTTCATGCAGATCCCGGTCTTCATCGGTCTGTTCCACGTGTTGCGTTCGTTCAACCGGATGGGTGCGGGCACCTCGATGCCGATCGGCGGTTCGGCCAGCGGCGGCATGACTGCCGAGCAGACCCGCAATACCGCCAACTACGTCTTCAGTGCCGACCAGGTGCAGAACTTCCTGGATGCGCGACTGTTCGGTGTTCCGCTCTCGTCGTATATCACCGAACCGGTCGACCAGTTCAAGGCGTTCGTCGATCCTGGCCAGCCCATCGACTTCTCGCGCTGGCAGATCGCCGCCGTGGTGATCCCGCTGATGATCGTGGCCTCGATCGCCACGCATATGAACTCGCGGGCCTCGGTCGCGCGGCAGAGTGCTGAGGCGATGGACAATCCTCAGACACGGATCATGAACAAGCTCGCACTGTACGTCTTCCCGCTGGGCATTCTGGTCACTGGTCCGTTCTTCCCGGTCGCCATCCTCCTGTACTGGGTCAGCAACAACCTCTGGACCTACGGCCAGCAGCACATCGTCTTCGGACGCATCGCACGTGAAGAAGAAGAGGCGAAGGCCGCGAAGGAAGAGCGGCTCAGGGCCGCAGCACCGAAGCCCGGCGCCCGACCCGACAAGACGAAGAGGGCACCGACCACGGTTGCGGTCGTCGACGGTGAAGTGGACGACGCGTCAGATGAGACGAAGTCCGCCGGCGGCAAGAAGTCGAGTCCAGCCAAGCGCCAGGGCACGACCAAGCCGGCGGCCAACAAGCCGTCTCCCGGGCAGAAGCCGAGTCAAGCGAAGCCGGGCGGAGCCAGGAAATCCGGCAGCAAGCGCAATAAGAAGAAGGGTCGGCCCGGCGGCCGTTGACGGCGCCGCGACTCATTCAGACGTTTCCATTAAGTGAGGTAGAAGATGACGGACCAGACTGTGTCGAGTGACGACACTGAACAGGTCGATCCTGTGGAGCCCATCGAGCAGGACGCTGATCTCGACGAGATCGATGAAGAGGATCAGTTGGTCGAGGAGGGCGAGATCGCCGGCGACTATCTCGAGCAGTTGCTCGACATTCTCGACTTCGACGGCGACATCGATCTCGACGTCGACGGTGACCGAGCGATCGTCAGCATCGACGGCGGCAAGGACCTGACCAAGCTCGTCGGTCGCAACGGCGAGGTGCTCGACGCACTCCAAGAGCTGACGCGACTGGCTGTGCAGCAGTCGACCGGTGACCGCAGCCGCTTGATGCTCGACATCAGCCGCTGGCGTGCTGATCGCCGCGACCGTCTCGCTCGCATCGGCAACGAGGTCGCCGAGCGTGTGCGGGATTCGGGCGAGAGTGAGTCGCTCGACCCGATGACTCCCTTCGAGCGGAAGATCGTGCACGACGCCGTCGCCGCGGTTGACGGAGTTTACAGCGAGAGTGAGGGGGCGGAGCCGAACCGCCGTGTGGTCGTCATCAAGGAATGACGACTCCCCTGATCCGGGGTTAGCCCCGATTGGATATCCGCAGACGATCCCCGCAACGCTCTGACAACAGGGTGTCGCGGGGATCGTCTTTTCGACACAGTGACTTTATGGGTCCAGGGTCTAAGGCCTTGTCTGAAGCTCTTCCATTCGGTTGTTTTGACTTACGTCAGTGTGGTTCTCCGGGTCGGCGTCATCAGATGCTCTGAGCGCGTTTCACGTGAAACCCGCGCCCGCGTCCGACTGTCCAGCTCGATCAGCGCTGTTCGCGGCTGGCCCTGTGTTTCACGTGAAACAAGACCAGGAGTGGAAGCTCCGGTCGACGGGTGGCGTCAGGTTGTGGGTTAGATCGGCAATCTGTGGAAATCGGTTCCCGACGTCGGGTGGCGGGTCGGTGCGGACTAAACTGAATGAGGCTGTCCGGCTACGGTGCGAAGTCTGTTCTCAGACGTGTGCTTGCCCTGAGCGTGTCCGCTCCCCTAGCAGGGTGGCCGGTAGTTGTCTCGATCGTGGATCTGCTGCGTGCTTCAGGATCGCGGCTCGCGAGCGGAGCGGGTTTCACGTGAAACCACTCAACCGATCGGGCACCACAACGGCCGTGTTCCACGTGGAACATCGAAGGGATGGATAGATGTCAGAGGATGACCCGACGCCGGCGGCTGCCGAATCGACGCCGGAGATCGCTGCGGCCATATTCGGCGAACGACTGCCGCTGGCCGAGAAGTACGCGCAGATTCTGTCTGAGGAGGGCGTGGTCCGCGGACTCATCGGTCCCCGTGAACTGCCGCAACTCTGGACCAGGCACCTGCTCAACTGTGCCGTGGTCTCCGAGGAGATTCCGGATGGTGCGAGCGTCATCGACATCGGGTCCGGCGCGGGCTTGCCCGGTATCCCCCTCGCGATCGCTCGTCCGGACTTGGCGGTCACTCTCATCGAGCCGTTGCTTCGCCGGACCACCTTTCTTGAGGAAGTGGTCTCCGGGCTTCCACTCGACAACGTGACGGTGGTACGCGGTCGCGCCGAAGAGAAGGCGGTGCTGAAGGCAGTGGAGCCGGCGGATGTAGTCACGTCGCGGGCTGTCGCGCCGCTGGAACGGCTGGCGAAATGGTCCGCTCCCCTGATCCGAGGAGGCGGCAGATTGGTCGCACTGAAGGGGCAGTCTGCGCCTGACGAGATCGCTCGCGATTGGGAGAAGGTGATGAGGTCCGGGATCCGGGATCTGGCAGTGGCTCAATGCGGGACGATGCTGGAGACGCCGACCACGTTGATAGTCGGGCGGCGCAATGAGACAGCACGTGATGCGCGGGCGGCCCGTCGGGCTGCCCGCCGGAACTGATGGAGGCTCAAGAATTGGTGTCATTTCGCCGGAGGGCGCACAATGGAAGCACTGACCGAAGGAGTTCCGGGGTGCCCAACCACGAGCCCAGCGTTTCACGTGAAACGCCACCAGTACCGCCAGTGCAGAGCTACGACGACACCCCGATAGCGACCGCGGCAGCCCGCGCGAGCCAGGTTTTGACCCCCGGCGGCACCGGCAGGCTCCCCCGACCACCACAGCCGCGGGTGATGACTATCGCGAACCAGAAGGGTGGAGTCGGGAAGACGACGTCCGCCGTGAACCTTGCGGCCGGCCTCGCGCTGCACGGCCTCGGGGTCCTGGTCATCGATCTCGATCCGCAGGGTAATGCGAGTACGGCCCTGGGCATCGACCATCGCAAGCCGGGAATCGCGTCTGTATACGAGATGCTTCTCGACGACGTGCCGCTGCGGGAAGCGATCCAGAAGTCGCCGGCCAACGATCGGCTGTACTGTGTTCCGTCAACTCTCGATCTCGCCGGCGCCGAGATCGAGTTGGTTTCCGTCGTAGCGCGCGAGAGCCGCCTGCGAAATGCCCTCGATCCGGCCGTGCTGGCCGAGCTCGAGATCGACTACGTGCTGATCGACTGCCCTCCGTCGCTCGGGCTGTTGACGGTCAACGCGATGGTCGCGGCCCGTGAAGTCCTCATTCCGATCCAGTGCGAGTATTACGCGCTCGAGGGCGTGGGCCAGCTGCTGCGGAATATCGAACTCGTCCAGGCACATCTGAACAAAGAACTGCATGTGTCGACCATTCTGTTGACCATGTATGACGGCCGCACCAAGCTCGCGGATCAGGTGGCTGCGGAGGTTCGGAATCACTTCGGCGACAAGGTGCTGTCGACGATCATTCCCCGCAGTGTGAAGGTCTCCGAAGCTCCGGGCTTCGGTATGACGATCATCGAGTACGACCCGGGTTCACGTGGATCCATGAGTTATCTCGACGCCGCCCGTGAGTTGGCGGAGCGAGGCGCTGCTGTAGGAGGAACGGTATGAGTCAGCGAGACACTCAACGTCGCGGAGGTCTGGGACGAGGTCTGGCAGCGCTGATTCCTACGGGGCCGAGCGATGACGATCACGGTGTGAATACCACGAAGATGGGTTCCGCCGCCGCGGACGTCGTCATCGGTGGCGGATCACCGAAGGTCGGTGCTGCGGTGGCGGAGAAGCCATCGTCGGATCTCCTCGCGCCGACCGGTCCCGCGCCCTCAGCGTCACAGGCCTCTTCCGCGAGCGGTGGAGCAGACGAGATCGGCGCCGTCTACCGTGAGATCGCACCGAGCGATATCGAGCCGAACCCGAAGCAGCCGCGCACAGTCTTCGACGAGGAGGCGCTCTCCGAACTCGAGCACTCGATTCGGGAGTTCGGTCTCATGCAACCGATCGTGGTGCGGGAGCTCCCCTCCCCCGGCGCGAATGGCGCGCGCTATCAGCTCATCATGGGCGAACGACGGTGGCGCGCCGGCAGCAATGTGGGCCTGGAGACCATCCCGGCCATCGTTCGGGAGACCCCGGATGGCGATCTGCTCCGAGACGCTCTGCTGGAGAACATTCACCGAGCACAGCTGAACCCACTCGAAGAGGCCGCCGCCTATCAGCAGTTGCTCGAAGAGTTCGACGTGACACACGAAGAGCTCGCCACTCGGCTCGGTCGATCACGCCCGGTGATCACCAACATGATCCGGCTGCTGCGGCTCCCGATTCCGGTCCAGCGCAGGGTTGCGGCCGGTGTCCTCTCCGCCGGGCATGCTCGCGCACTCCTCGCTCTGGAAGCGGGTGCCGACGCACAGGAGGCACTGGCGGCGCGGATCGTCGCGGAGGGACTGTCGGTCCGAGCCACGGAGGAAGCAGTCACTCTCGCGAATCGGGACGGCGTCGACGACAAGCCCGCCGCGAAGAAGCGGAAGCCGATGGAGATGCCGGGGCTGCAGGATGTGGCGAACCGGCTGTCCGATCGTCTCGATACCAAGGTGACGGTGAGCCTGGGTAAGCGGAAGGGACGCGTATCGATCGAATTCGGATCGGTCGACGATCTGGAGCGGATCGTCAATGTGATCGCCGAACAGACCGAAAAGTAGTCCCGCAAAGGGGTATACGAGAATACGTGGCTGTTTCGTCACTGTGACGGCGTCCATGTGTGGCGCTAAACCTTGACGATCTTCCGCCGCGAGAAGGAGGAGACCGCAGCGATGGGTTTGTCTGTGGTGCCACTGGAGCTCGAAGACTTCGAGACTCTGCCGCTGCATTCCCGTCGTTGCGTCTTCTGGGAGGTCGATCGGACCGGTGGGTCGCCCGCGATCGACACGGTGATCACCGGAGGTGATAAGCGCACGGACTCCGCCGGACCCGAGAGTGAGTTCGACAAAGAGGCTTGGCTGTCGGGACTGCTGCTGGAATGGGGTGTGTGCTGTCAGGTCGCTGTGGAACCCACGACCGGACGAGTCGTCGGTGCCGCCTTCTACTCCCCGCCGGGACGGGTGCCCCGCGCGCAGCACTTCCCCACCGCCCCGGTCGGTGCGGATGCCGTTCTACTCACTACGATTCGCATGGAACCGGGCTTCGAGAGCGAGTCGACGGCACTGCTCGACGCCGTCGTGGCCGACCTCGTCCGGCGCGGAGTGCGCGCGGTGGAGGCGTTCGGTTTCAGCGGCGACGACGAGTCCCTCGCGATGGATCTGGTGACGTTGCTTCTCGGCAGCGGCCTGGCCGCTGACGTGTGCCGCCGGTGCATTCTGCCGACCCGACTGCTGACGGACTTCGGGTTCGAGGTGGTCGCCGACGACCCGTACCTGCCGCGTCTGAGGCTCGAACTCGACGAGGGCCTGGGTTGGAAGAGCCAGGTGGAGCGTGCGCTCCGGAAACTGGTGGAGACCCCGCCGGCGGAAATGCTGGCGGACCCGATCAGTCAGCCGGTGACCTGTTCTGCCGCAAGCAGTTCGGCGAACGTGTAAGTTCCGGTCGGCCGGTCGTTCTCACCGAGCAGGTACAGCCGCTTGACTGCGACCAGGACGGCTTCGGCGATGGTGTCGCGGATGGCGGGGTCGCTCAGCTGCGCGGCGTCGTGAGGATTGGTGATGTAGCCGGCTTCGATCACGATGACCGGCATCCGCGTGGAGCGCAGGATGTTCCAGGTCCGTGGGTGGCTGCGGCAGTCGAGGAAGCCGGTGCGTGCCACGATCTCCCGCTGGATGTACCCGGCGAGATTGCGCCCGATCGTGGAGTAGGAACCGTGCGTGTTGCCGAAGTAGAACGTCGCGAGCCCGCTGGCCTTCTCGTTCGGGTAATGGCCGGTTCGCAACGAGATCATCAGGTCGACATCGGCGAGATTGGCCACCCGCACACGGTCGTCGTCGGTCGGGGTCGTCTTCGCGTCATGCGACAGGAATGTCTCCATACCCGCGGCGGACATCCGGCCCTCGAGACGGGCCGCCAGATCCCAGAGCAGGGTGTTCTCGTTCCCGATGGGGCTCTCGTCGCCGGGATCGATCAGAATTCGCTTACCGGTGAGCTGCGGACCGGACTTGCGAACGTGCTCCTCCTCGCGGATCGCGTGCGGCGAGCCGCCGGTGACGCGGGTGCCGAGACGTTCCAGTGATCGCAGCGTCGCGGGCCCGCAGATGCCGTCGGACGAGAGACCGTACTCGGTCTGGTACAGGCAGACGGCGTGGTGCGTCACCTCGCTGAAGATTCCATCCACCAGTCCGTGGTAGTAGCCGAGATTCTGCAGGCGCGACTGGAGCGTGGCGACGTCGTCGCCCGTCATCGGCGCGGAGAGCCGGTAGAGCAGAATGCGGGCGCCCAGACGGTACGAGGCTTCGCGCAGGGCGGTGTAGGTGGCGTATCCGACGATCCCGTCGACGATCAGTCCGCGTTCCTGCTGGAAGGCGCGCACCGCACGGTCGCAGGCCTTGTCGAAGACCGCCTCGGGCGGCGACCAGGGGCCCTGCGTGGTGGACGGCGGGGTGGGTGCAGCGTCGGGCAGTAATCCACGGGTGGCCAGAATGGCCCTGATCTCGGCTACCGCAGAACCGTGGTCCCCCAGACGCAACACCTGCATACGTACTTCCCACTCTCTCGATACCGCCGACCCGGACCGAGGCATTGCTGATCCGAGACTCGCACCATTCTCTCAGCCAGCGCCGGGCGCGACAAATGATCGCGCCGTTCTGTGACGATCGGCCCACGGCCCGGGTGCGGGCGTGGGCCGATCGGCAGCGATGTCAGGCGAGGACGTCGGACAGTTCGCGAAGCAGAGCCGCCTTGGGCTTGGCGCCCATGATGGTCTTGACCGGCTTACCGCCGGAGAAGAGCATGAGCGTGGGAATGCTCATGATCTGGTACTCGCGGGCGACGTTCGGGTTCTGGTCGACGTCGACCTTCGCGACGGTCAGCTTGTCGCTGTTGTCGCGGGCGATCTCCTCGAGCACCGGAGCCACCATTTTGCAGGGGCCGCACCAGGTGGCCCAGAAGTCGACGAGGACGGGCTTGGACCCGGAGGCCTCGATCACGTCGCCGGCGAAGGTCGCGTCGGTGACTGCAACGGTGTTCTCAGACATTCTTCCTCCTGAATGGTCGTCGGCTCGGATGGCCGGCGTGAGGTTCGGTCAGGCGTGGGCCTGGTCGGCGAGCCATCGTTCGGCGTCGATAGCGGCCGAACAGCCGCTGCCGGCGGCGGTGATCGCCTGTCGGTAGGTGTGGTCGACGAGATCGCCGCAAGCGAAGACGCCGGGAAGGTTGGTGTACGTGGTGCGGCCGACGACCTTGACGTAACCGTCGTCGTCGAGCTGGACCTGTCCCTTGACGAGATCGCTTCGCGGATCGTGACCGATCGCGACGAACATTCCCGTCGCGTCGAGCGTCCGGACCTCTCCGGTCTCGGTGTCGGTGAGCTCCAGTTCGGTGACGGTGTTCTCGCCCTTGACCGCCGAGACGGTCGCATTGGTGATGAATCGGATCTTCTCGTTCTCGCGAGCGCGTTCGAGCATGATCTTCGAGGCGCGGAACTCGTCGCGGCGGTGGATCAGCGTGACCGACTTCGCGAACTTGGTCAGGAAGGTCGCTTCCTCCATCGCTGAGTCGCCGCCACCGACCACCGCGATGTCCTGGTCCCGGAAGAAGAAGCCGTCGCAGGTGGCGCATGCGGAGACACCGCGGCCGAGCAGTTCCTGCTCGCCCGGGACGTTCAGATAACGTGCCGCCGCCCCCATCGCGAGGATGACGCTGCGGGCCCGGTGGACTTCGCCGGCGACCTCGACCTCTTTGATCTCGCCCTCGAGCCGCAGGGCGTCGACCTCCTCCATGCGCAGGTCGGCTCCGAAGCGGAGCGCCTGCTCGCGCATCTCGTCCATCAGTTCGGGACCCTGGATCCCCTTCTGGAAGCCGGGGAAGTTCTCGACCTCGGTCGTCGTCATGAGGGCGCCGCCGAAGGAGATGCCCTCGAAGACCAACGGCGACAGTTCGGCCCGGGCAGCGTAGATCGCCGCCGTGTAGCCGGCAGGCCCCGACCCGACGATGATCACGTCATGGATCTGGTTCTGGTTGTCGCTCATCAATCCTCCGTTGTCGCGTAGTCCGCTCGGTGCGGCCTGCATCGTGCGATGACGCCGGGCAGACGCATCAGTCAACACCAGAGTATGGCGCGATGTTCCCGCGTGTGCGTTCCGGTGCGGCGCACCTCACCGAGGAGCCGTTCGGCGCGACGGTTCAGCCACCGGTGAGTCGGTCGATCACGGAATCGAGACGGGCCGCGATCGCATCGGGCATCGGCGCCGCCGACTGCCCGCGTTCTCGCAGCTCCGTCTGCACGCGATCGAGCGCGGCGAGCACTTGAGCGGCGTGCGGATCGGCGGCGAGCCGACTCCGGACGTGTGCGGCGACTTCGGGCTCGAGTGCGTCCGCGTGCAGATCCGCCAGCAGCTCCGTCGAGTACGGCGGCTCAGGCGCGGGGCGGCCCGCCCGGTGCTTCGCTGAAGGAACCATGATCTTTGAGAATCGCCTATCGTCCGTCGTCGCCATCCACACTACTTAGACGCACGTGCCGACGAATCGGTTCCGGCGATGATCTCCGGTGAGTCGGCCGGAGCCCTAACAGTCATCGTCCAGATACTCGAGAACCATCGCGAGCTTGGCCCGGCCGCGGGAGCAGCGGCTCTTGACCGTCCCGCAGGCCACCGACAGGATCGCCGCGGCGTCGCGGATCGAGTATCCGTGATAGTCGACGAGAATGACGGCGTCCCGCTGGTCGGGCGGCAGTACGTCGAGAGCTCGGCCGATCGACAGTCCGACGTCGATCCCGACCGTGTAGTCGCGTTCGTCGGCGAGCAGTGCCGACTCGAACTCGATGAGGGGCATGGTCTCGTGACAGCGGATGCGGCGCAGGCGGTCGAGGCAGGAGTTCACGACGATCTTGTGCAACCAGCTCGACACTGATGCGTCGGCTCGGTAGGAGGTGGCCGTGCGGTAGATGGAGATCCACGCGTCCTGCATCGCGTCCGCGGCGTCGTCCTCATTGCCTGTGGTGCGTAAGGCGATGGCCCAGAGATGATTCCGGTGCCGTTCGTACAGTTCGCGGAACGCTCCGGCGTCGCCCCCGATGTGTGCGCGAAGCAAGTGCGCATCGGTCTTCTGATCGATGATCCCCCGAGTCATGCGACGACACTAAGCGCGAAACAGTGCCGGATTCGAGCTTTTCCTCACTTTGTGGATGGTTGTTGGCGAACCTGTGGACGAATCGCGCGGTGAAGCCGACTTATGCACATCAGAGTGTGTTCTCGAGGCTCTGTCCGCCTCGGTGCCGTTGTCGCCGCCGCTCTTACTAGGCTGGTCTCATGAGCGACGACAAGCCCTTGGCCGCTTGGCGGGCCGCCCGATCGATGGGCCGGATGGCCGTTCCCGGTGAGCTGGCGCTGACCAAGACGCACGTCGTCTTCGAGCCGAAGTCGAAGCGAGCCGCCGGCGCGCGCTTCTCGGTCGCGCTGAAGTTCGTGGCAGCCGTCGGGTCGGCGCCGGGAACCGGCAGGCTGCTCTCCGGCGGCAAGGCCGATCGTCTGTGTCTCACCCTCGGTGACGGTTCGGAGTGGTTGTTCGTGATCGCGGAACTGGACGACGCGTGCACACGGATCCGTGAGCGTCTCACGGCGAACCGCTGACCGTCGCCCGGTGCGACGGCGGCCGGCTCAGCCGAAGATCTTGTCGTAGGTGGCGACGAACATCTCGGTGACCACATCGTGGACCGAGTCCACCTGGAACAGATCGGGGCCGGCCTGCTCGTTGATCGGGTCGGTCAGTGCCATCTGCCAGTCGACGAGCAACTGCGTGATGGCGCCGACGAGGCCGATGGCCGCGAGCTTCTGCTTCGGAGTGGTCGGCCGTCCGTTGCTCGCGAATCCGGCGATCAGATCGGCCCAGTCGTGAATGGCGCCGAGCCGCAACTTCTCGATCTCGGGTGCCACGCCGACCACCTCGATGAGGATGACCCGCGCCCGCCGCGGATCTTCCACGAGACTGTTGATGAAGCCGCCCAATGCCTCCTCGGCGAGGATCGGGATGACAGCCGCCGGAACCGGTCCGTCGGCCACGCCGGCGCGATCGATGACCTCGGTGGCCGCCGCGATCGTCGCGCTGCGAGCGATGTCGACGCAACGCTGGTACACCGCTGCAAGAAGATTCACTCGGTCGGGAAACGACTCGTAGAAGTACCGCTGCGTCAGACCGGCTTCGTCGCAGATCTTCTTGACCGAGACGTTGACGTATCCCTCGGTGCCGAACAACTCCACACCCGCTTCCACGAGCGCGGATCGTCGTTGTTTCTGTCGCTCCGCGGCGGACACACCCCCGTATGTTCGCCCACCACTGTTTTTGTTCATCGAATCAGATTCTACCGCCGAGGCGATTCGGGCCAGGGGTTGGCACCGCATATCTGACACGGTACTGTGTCAAATAAATCGGACGAGAACAATCCGTCCGTGCGTTCTGGAGGGGTGGAGATTGCTGGACTTCCTGCCCGAACCGATGCGGGAGCCGACGGTGCTCGCGATCCCGTTCTTCGCGGTTCTGCTGCTGTTGGAGACCTACGCCGCGGCCAAGTTGGAGCGGGAGGACGGCGACGGCCGGCCGCCCAAGGGCTCCTATGAGCGCAGGGACGCGCGGACGTCGATCCTGATGGGGCTCGTCTCGATCGGGACGTCGGCCTTCTGGAAGTTCGTCGCTCTGTTCGGGTACAGCGCGCTGTTCGCGTACGTCGCGCCGTGGCATCTGCCGGTCGACGCCTGGTACACCTGGGTGATCGGCTTCATCGCTCTCGACTTCCTCTTCTACTGGGAGCACCGGATCGCCCACCGGGTACGCCTGGTCTGGGCCACTCACCAAGCCCACCACTCCAGCGAGTACTTCAATTTCGCGACGGCGCTCCGGCAGAAGTGGAACAACAGCATGGGTATCATCATGTGGGCGCCCCTCCCCCTGCTCGGCTTCCCGCCCGCGGTGGTCTTCGCCGTGTACTCGCTGAACCTCGTCTATCAGTTCTGGATCCACACCGAGCGGATCGACAAGATGTGGAAACCCTTCGAGTTCGTGATGAACACGCCCTCGCACCACCGAGTGCATCACGGCAGCGATCCGGAATACCTCGACCGCAATTACGGCGGCACCTTCATCGTCTGGGACCGGCTCTTCGGCTCGTTCCAGCCCGAACTCGACCGGCCGCACTACGGGCTCACCAAGCCCGTCGAGACCTACAACATCTGGACCCTGCAGACGCACGAGTACGTGAACATCGCCCGCGACGTCCGCGAGGCCCCGTCTCTGCGCGCCAAGCTCGGCTACGTCTTCGGTCCGCCCGGGTGGGCGCCGGCTCCGGAGAAGGTCTCGTCGTGAGCCGTCAGGAGACGCTGACCTTCGAGATCACGGCCTGGTAGTCGCCGCTCGGCCCCACGGGCAGAGTGGTGAGCCAGACGATGAAGTACGGCGCCGACGCCGGCTCGTCGACCTTGATCGTCGTGGACTTGGAGTCCACGGTTCCGCCGCCGACCTGCGTGGTCTGATCGAGGCTGGTCGGAGACCTCTGGTCCGACGTCCGCAGCTCCACTTGGAAGCCGGGAGTGGTGGTCGTGATCGTCACCGATCGCACGGTGTTGTCGCCGCCGGTGGCGAAGAGCAGCCCCATCCCCGACTTGAGACCGCCGAACTGCGGACTGCCACGGTAGGCGTCGGTCCGCCAGGCCGGCGGGGTGCCGGTGAGCAGGTTCTGGATGTTCGGTGCGGAGTCGGGCGGTTCGCCGGACACGTCCAGGAGCGTCACCGACTTGAGGCTCACCGCCGGAGCCGCGGGAGTGCGAGCGGGTGCCGACGTCGCCGATGCGCTCTCACTCGGCAGGATCGAGTCGATATCGGACTCGGTGTTGCCCGAGCCGCCGAAGACGTTGGTCATCGCGACCACCACGGCGACGATCAGGAAGAGCACGAACAGACCGGCGCCCGCCAGCAGCGCGGTGTTGCGGCGACCCGCCTCACCCTCGCCCAGCAGGCGTTCCTTGCGCGTCCTCGACAGCGGCGCCACGGAGACCGGAGCCTCCCGGGACTCGACGCGCGGGATCATGTCGGTCTTGAGATCGACCACGGTCGCCTGGTCCAGGACGTGCTGGACGGTGGCCGCGGTGCGGATGCCCCGGTCGCCCTCGAGAGCGCGCGAGGCGACGGCCGAGATCTCGAACGGGATCTCGGGCTTCACCGCGCGCGGTGCGATCGGACGCGACGGATGCTCGGGATCGGGCTCGGCGGGCGGAATCCCGCCGACCGGCGCGGAACCCGCTGTCGCGACCGCACCGGTGGCGGCGTCGAGCGGCCAGCGGTTGAGCAGCAGCGCGTACAGGACCGCTCCGAGACCGCGGACGTCGCCGGTCCGGTCGTCACCGGGGATGACCGCCGGGAAGGCGAGGACCGCATCACCGTCGGTGCTGACGCGGATCCGGTCCGGGTGGTCGATCGACAGAGTCGCACCGGTGCGGTGCGCTGCTTCGGCGCCCGCTGCCAGAGCCCGGACCGCGCGCGCGGCACCCATCGCCGACGGCGACGTGGCCGCGACCTCCTTGAGCGAGGAGCCGTGAATCCATTCGGTGACGATCACGCCGCCGGAGGCGCTGCGGACCACGTCGAGCACCCGGGCCACGCCGGCCGAGTGGAGCTGGCCGAGCCGACGGGTGCGATTCAGAATCGCGCGGGGACCGGTGTCGTCGTCGCGGTCGCCCGGCCGGATCGGCGGCGCCTTCTGTTCGGGGTCGACGAACGTGAGGCCGACTTCGCGGTCGAGTCCGGTGTCCTTGGCGCGCCAGAACTCCAGGCCGCGGGTTCCGCCCTCCTTCTCGAGGAGGCGGTAGCGCCCACCGGCGATGGCGGCGCCCGGAACCAGGCGAGGTCCGCGCGGCGGTCCCATGATGCGGGTGGCCTCACTGGACGGACCAGTCGGCGAACCGGCGGCCGGGCCGGTCGGACGGCCGCCCTTGTTGCCGTTCTGGCCCATCGGCGGAACTCCTCGTTGACGTGGTGGCCCGTAGGGCCGAGGTCGAGGACCGGGACCTCCCACAACCGGGAGGACCATGGTCTCGCCCACCGCCCCGCCGGACAACACCGAATACTCCTGCCACGTCGCGGTGCCTCGATCGAACCGGCGACGGACGTCTACTTGACCAGCGTACGGGACCGAATCGTCCGAGGTGATCCGCGGGATCTGGATGGTCATCGTCCGCGAGTCGGAGTCGTCGGCCGACGGTGTGGGTGCAGGGGCGAGTGCCGGAATGAACCGTCCGAGGAGACGCTGCACCGTGTTGCTGATGGTGACCATCTCGGGGATCTTCAGTGCGGTCAGCAGCAGGTAGGTGACGCCCAGGACGATGATCGCGGTGAATCCGAGATAGACCACCGAGCCGATCTTGCCCGCCTGCGTCGACATCTCGTCGAGTCCGGTGAGATCGGCGACGAGCCACACCGCGAGTGCGACGGCGAGCGAGACCCCGATCGCCTGATATGTCGTCCGAGTGACGTCGGAGAGCCGGGTGATGCCGAGGCGCTTGTGCAGCAGCATCTGACCGACGATCGCGCCCACCAGATAGCCCAGACCGTTGGAGAGCGAGAGCCACCGGACGATGAGCTCGGGATCGTCGAAGATCACCGGACCGAGATACGACGACGCGACCTTGACGGCCGTGATCCCGACGACCATGAGGGTCGGGGTCCAGGCGTCCTCGCGCGCATAGAACACACGCAGCTGCACGAGCGTCATCGCGTACGGAATCAACGTGAACGCGCCCCACGACAGCACCGACCCCAGCTGGGACGCGGTATCGGCGTCGAACTTGCCGAAATTGAAGATCGCGATGCCGATGGCCGGGCCGAAGAAGGTCATGAAGGCCACCGTCGGTACCAGCGCGATCATCGTCAGTCGTGTCGCGAGGGACATGTCGTCGATGACGGCGTCGGTGTCGTCGGCGGCCGCGTTGCGCGAGAGGCGCGGCATGATCGCGGTCAGGATGGTGACGCCGAGGACGCCGTAGGGCAGCTGGAGCAGTTGCCAGTGGGTCGCGTACACCGAGATTCCCGACGCGGTGGCGTGGGCGGCGATCCGGTAGGTGATCACGAGCCCGACCTGCAGTACCAGGACGTACGCGACGATCGCGACGGCCATGCCCCCGAACTGCCGCAGCCGGGCGTCGATACCCCACTCGAGCTTCAGGTGGACGCCGACCTTGCGGAGGAAGGGCATCAGGATCGCGGCCTGCATCACCACGCCGAGCGTGGTGCCGATGCCGAGGACGAGCAGTTTCGGCTCCGACATCCGGACCGGGTTCAGCGTCATCTCGCCCGGCATCGCCCAGTACAGCACCAGCGTGGTGATCTGAACGATGTTGTTCAGGACCGGCGCCCACGCACCGGGTTTGAACAGGCCCTTCATGTTCAGAATCGCGATGAACAGCGCCGACAGTCCGTAGAAGAGGATCTCGGGCAGCAGCAGATACGCGAGTGCGGTGGTCAGTGGCCGGTTCACCTGGCCGTCGCCGACGTTCAACAGGGTCAGCAGGGGCGCCGCGACGATCGCGATGAGACTGGCGACGCCGAGCAGCACCAGCGTCAGGGTGAAGATGCGGTTGATGAAGCCTGCGCCGCCGTCGGCGTCCTCGTTCTCGGCGCGCACCAGCACCGGGATGACGATGGCGGTCAGCACCGCGCCGAGGACCACTTCGGCGATCATGCTCGGGAGCACGTAGGCGGCCTGGAAGGCAGACGCGACCGCGCCGCCGAGCATCGCCAGGACCAGGACGGTCCTGATGAATCCGGTGATCCGGCTGATCAGGGTCGCGATGGCGATGGAGCCGCCGGTGCGCATGATGCCGACGTCGGAGTCGTCGGGCTTCACCGCCGGAGCGTCCGCTCCGCCGCCGTTCGCCGCCCCGGGGCTCACCGCCGCCGGCTCAGCCCTGGCGGCGCCCGGCCCGGCGTCGCGCGGATCTCCGGTGCGCTGGTTCGGACGATTGCTCATTCACGCTCCCCGCTGTCCCTCGGCCCACTGTCCCACGGCCCAGAGTCCCCCGCCGCGCGTTCTCCGGGCAACTCGCCGTCGAGTTGCCCCTCCGCGGCCCGTTCCGCCTCAAGTCTGTCCTGATAGCTCAGCGTCGCCTGTTCCAGGTCCTCCTCGTCCGGCTCCGGCCGGTCCTCGTCGGCGGGGTCGGGCTCGCCGCGGAACCGATGCCACAACCGGCGTGCGGTCAGCAGGATCAAGATGACGGCCGCACCGACGGTGATCCAGAACAGCGGCTTGCCGTACGCGTTCGCGTAGATCGAGAGTTCGATGGGCGTGCTCAGCGGCACGTCGCTGGAGGTGACCAGCGAGATGTGCACCGTCGCCGGTTCCGAGCTCGACGCGTGGGTGGGGATCTGGAGTTGCCGGGTTCCGGCGGCCGGGATCTCGACGGTGCCGACGTCGCCCACCTCCAGGGCGCTGGGTGCGTCGATGTCCAGCCGTACCCGGATCGGAAGCGCCAGATCGTTCCGGACCACCAGGAGCAGCGGGCTCCGCTCGGAGGCCAGGGTGTATCGGCCGCTGGGATCGAGCAGGGAGACCGCTTGCTGCATGTTGCCGAGAGTGATGCCCACCGCGGTCAGCCGATCGGTGCGCTGGCCGCGCGCCACCGCGTTATCGGTGGTCGACGCGCTCGACACCGCGCGCAGCAGGTCGTCGCGCAAGGGCGCCAGGTATTCGGCCGGCGTGGTGACGGTCTCGGCGTTTCCGACCAGGGCGGCCTGCATGTGGTCGATACGGTCCAGCCGCTGACGCACCGTCTCGGCGTCGCTCTGCGTGATCGGGTATCCCGCCGCCGCGTCGGGCGAGATGTCGCCGGGCACGTCGAGTTCGGCGGGGGTGGCAGCGGCAGGCAGCTCGTCCACCACGGTCGCGAGCGGCACCGGGCGGGCGGTGCCCGAAGACAGCATGAGCTCGGCGGTGTCGTGCAGTGCCTGTGCGTCCTGCACGGTCGGTGACCAATAGGTCGGCGGCATGATGAACGCCGACCGCCCGGTGGTCGGGAGCCTGGTCGAATCCGCTTCGGCCGACGCGGTGGGCGCCGGAGCGTCGAGCATCGGGAAGGCCAGGGCGGCGGCGGCCGCCTGCCTGCGGCTCACCGCCGACTCGCCCGAGAGGTTCGGCTGCTGCCAGTTGGGAACGATCGCAGGCACCACCGGCGTGAGCCCGGCGCCTCCGATGGCCGCGCTGATCGCGATGTCGTAGCTCTGCAGATGCGTCGCCTGGCTCCGGTAACGGCCGGACGCCGATCCCGAGGTGGGTGCGCGGTCGGCGCCGAGAGGAGTCAGCGACGTGGCTGCGATGGCCGCCGAGGTGACGCCGAGTTCGGACAGCAGATCGCGGCCGGCGTCGGTGAGCGTTCCGGTGGCGGGAATGGTGAGACCGCGCACGGTCTTGACGCCGAGGATCGCATCGACGGTGTCGTACGGATTCAGCACGGCGCGCCGCGCGAGCCCGGCGTCGTTGACGGTGCGGAGGGAGTCGAGGCCGGCCTGTGCGAAAGGCAGTGCGGTGACGCACATTCGGCTCGCGACCTGCGTGAGGCCGCGCAGCCACGACTTGGCCGCCGAGGCGCCCTGCCCGTCGTGGGTGCGGGCCTCGGGGTCTGCCGGATCGTCGGTGACGACGTAGCCGTCGGCCATTCTCGTGACTGTGAGCAGCAGGTCGGGGTCGACGGCGAGACAGGTCGAGTCGCGCACCGGGTCGTCGGGACTCGCCGCCGGTTCGGTGGTTCCGGGGCCGACGGTCGGCGGAGTGTCGGAGGACGCGGTGCCCGCGAGTTGCTCCAGCGCTTGCAACGACATCCCGAGGCGGCCGTCGGGCTGCAGGGAATGGCCCAGGGCGTCGCTCGTGAGCCGCAGCTCCGCGGTGCCGCCGCCGAGGATGCCCGCGGCTTCCTGCGGTGCGGCCGCGAGCGGCCAGATCATCGTGAACGGTGCGGGGCGGGAGGTGTTCGGCGCGATCGATCCGTCCCGGCCGAGCAGTGGAGCGCCGGGCGCACCGGTGGCCGGGTCGACGTAGTTCTGCGCGCGGGTGCGGCTGGCGGGCAGCGACAGCACCGGGAGCAGCGTGCGCGAATCCGCGATCGACACGGTGCCCGCGTCGCGCGGAGTGCCGATCACGTCGACCATCAGCGGATACACCCCGGCCTCGGTGAGATCGAGACCGGTGGGGCCGTTCACGGGGACCGAGATGGTGAAATCGGCCGACTCGCCGGTTCCCAGGGTGCCGGTGACGTGCCGCGAGGTGCTGCTCACCGAGTAGTCGGCCGAGGGTGAGGTCAGTGAGCTGCGCAGCTGGAAGGACTCGGTGAGCGCGTGACCGCGCTGCAGCCGCACGCTGACGTCGCTGATCGGTTTGCCCGCGGTGTTGACCACGCGACCGCGGACAGTCACACGATCGCCGGTGGAACTGGTGACGGTGGTCGGAGTGACCTCGGTCAGTCCGAGTGTGGCGTACGACGAGGTGGAAGCCGAATCAGCGTGCGCCACAGGCACTGCGCCGACGGTCAGGGCCAGCAGGACGGCGACCGCCGACAGCACGAACAGAAGTGACGAACGCCGCGACGGGATTCGGTCAGCTGTCACCGGATGCGGTGCGACGCGGGCGCCGCCGGCGTCGACGAGGTTTCGGCGCCGGCGGCGGCTCGTTGCGTCGCTGGTTGCGTGCGGCTGCGGCTTTCTCATAGTCGTTCGGCTCGGTGCGGAGGCAGCTGGCTTCTGACTGCGCCAACCGGTGTGGGTCGCTCTGCAGATCAGCGATCACCGATTCGGCCATCCGCGCCAGACGTCGCTCGTCAGAGTACGTCAGTCGACGGGGCAGCTCGCTCAACGGGACCCACGCCACGGCGCTGACCTCGTAGTCGGCGTCCGACAGCTCGCCGCCGGTGAATCGCAGGAGGTAGTGATGCACCGTCTTGTGGATGCGGCGACCCTCGCTGACGAACCAGTAGTCGATCTTGCCGAGCGGCGCGACGATGGTGCCTTCGATGCCGGTCTCCTCGGCGACCTCCCGGATCGCGGTCTGCTCAGCCGTCTCGCCGGTCTCGATATGCCCCTTCGGAAGCGACCACATCATGCGCCCGCGCCTGTCGATGCGGCCGATCAGCGCGGCCGACAGCTCTCCGAACGGAGCGTCGATGTCGGAGAGCACCAGGCCGCCGGCCGACGTCTCGCGGACCGTGTGCAGCCGCGGTCCGCCCTCGGCCTCGGGCTTGCGTGCGGTACGGCGCTTGGTGCGGGGCATGGCCGCGGGACTGTTGGACCCGCTGCGGCGCGCCCGGCTGGCGAGATCGGACGGCTTGGTCCGCCCGTCGTCGGCGCTCTGCTGCGACCCTGCCTTCGAAGTGAGGTTCTTCGGCGCCGCGTTCTTGGCGCCGCCGTTGCCCTTCGACCCCGCGTTTCGCGGTCCCGGTTTCGGTTTCGCCGATTCGCCGGACCCCGCTTCGGCCGCAGAGTCCGTGTTCTGCTGCTGCCCGCCTCCGCGTCCGGAACGCCTGCCGCGCCGGCGTCTGCCGCGACGATTGTGCCGGGAACGTCCGGCCTGGGTGCTTCCGCCCGCGGCCTGCGCCGCATTATCCTGAGAGCCGGAGCCGTTCGGCCCGGAGGCACCCTCGGACACCGGAGCGTCGGAATCGACGTCCGGGCGCTGCAGCGAGGGTTCAGCGGACACACCCCGATGCTAGCCGCTCGTAACCGGGTGTTAGCCGAACAGGTTGAGCGGGTCGGCAGTCGGTAGTCTGTCATCCCATGACCGACACAGCGCCACGTGGACAGATGAGCGCCGCCGAGCGCTCCGAACGGCGTACGCGACTGCTGGCGTCGGCGGCGGTGACCTTGAACTCTCTCGGCGACGTCCTGACTCCGCTGGCGGACCGGTTCGCCGAGCGCGGGCACGAGCTGTACCTCGTCGGCGGCTCGGTGCGCGACGCCGTCCTCGGCCGACTGGCGGGCGATCTCGACTTCACCACCGACGCCCGGCCCGAGACGATCGCCGAGATCCTCTCGACCTGGGGGGACGCGGTATGGGACACCGGCATCGAGTTCGGCACGGTCAGCGCCGCGCGCGGGGGCGAGACGGTGGAGATCACCACCTTCCGCTCCGACATCTACGACCAGCAGAGCCGGAACCCCGTCGTGACCTTCGGCGACACGCTCGAAGGCGATCTGGTCCGCCGGGACTTCCGCATCAACGCGATGGCGGTCCGGCTGCTCCCGGGGGGCGGTCAGGAGTTCTGTGATCCGCTCGACGGCATGGCGGATCTGCTCGCCGGCGTCATCGACACCCCGGCCGCGCCGGAGTCGTCGTTCAATGACGATCCCCTCCGAATGCTGCGCGGCGTGCGTTTCGTCTCACAGCTGGGCTTCCGGCTCTCCGACCGCGTGCGCCGCGCCATCGGTGAGATGGCCGGGCAGATCGAGCGGATCACCGCCGAGCGGATCCGGGTGGAACTCGACAAGATGATCTGCGGCGAGCATCCGATCGAGGCCGTCGACCTGCTGGTGGACACGGGTCTGGCCGAGTTGATCATTCCCGAGATCCCGGGGATGAAGCTCACCATCGACGAGCATCACCAGCACAAGGACGTCTACCAGCATTCGCTCACGGTGCTCAAGCAGGCGATCGACCTCGAGACCGGCGACCCCGACCCGGTTCTGCGCTGGGCCGCGCTGCTGCACGACATCGGCAAGCCCGCCACCCGCAGGCACGAGGAGGGCGGCGGCGTCAGCTTCCACCACCACGAGGTGGTCGGCGCCAAGATGGTCCGCAAGCGGATGCGGGCGCTCAAGTACCCGAAGGCGGTCGTCGACGACGTCTCGCAACTGGTCTTCCTGCACCTGCGCTTCCACGGCTACGGCGACGGCAAGTGGACCGATTCGGCGGTTCGCCGGTACGTCAACGACGCCGGTCCGCTCCTCGACCGGCTCCACAAGCTGGTGCGCGCCGACTGCACCACCCGCAACAAGCGCCGTGCCCGGCGTCTGCAGGAGACGTACGACGATCTCGAGCACCGCATCGCCGTGCTGCGGGAGGCCGAGGACCTCGATCGGGTCCGACCGGACCTCGACGGCAACGCGATCATGCAGCTGCTCGGTCTCCCGCCCGGCCCGGTGGTCGGTGAGGCCTGGCGGTACCTGAAGGAGCTTCGGCTCGACAGCGGGCCGATGAGCCGCGAGGACGCCGAGGCGGCTCTGCGCGCATGGTGGGCGGACCGCAACGGCGACTGATCGGGCCCGGAGCCACAGGGTAGATTCAAGGCATGTACTGCAGCGAACTCGGTGAACAGTGGCATGCAGCGAGAGTGGAACCCTCGATCGGGCATCTCGACGCAGCCTCGGCCGGGCGTTCGTCGAACGCGGTCATCACGACTCTGCACGAACACCTGATCCGCGAGGCCAGGAACGGTTCCTACATCGCCGCCGACGAACGCGCAGAGGCCCTTGAAGCCGGCCGCCGCGCACTGGGCTCGCTGATCGGCCATCGCGCCGAGGAGATCGTCTTCCGAGACAGCGCGCGGTCGGCGCTGCGGGCGCTGCTCAACACCATGGCGCTCCCGCTCTCCCCCACGGTATGGGTCGCGAAGAATGAGTTCGGTCCCAACCTGCTGGAGTTCGAACGCCGCGACTTCGCGGTCCGCACCATGCCCGAGGGCGACGTGTACGGGCACGTCGACGTCGACTCGCTGGAGAACATGCTGCAGTTCGAGCAGCCCGACTTCATCCATGTCTGCCACATCGGTTCGGCGAGCGGACTGGTGCAGCCGGTGGCGAAGATCGTCGAGGTGGCGCACAACGCGGGCGTTCCGGTGATCGTCGACATGGCGCAGTCGGTGGGGCATGTGCCCACCGTGACCGGCGCGGATGTGGTCTACGGCACCTCGCGCAAGTGGCTCACCGGACCCCGGGGCGTCGGATTCATCGCCATCCGGCCCGACTCGCGCATCGACGTGCGACTGCTGCCGTCGGAATCGTTCATCGCCGGTCAGCTGGCACTCTCGACGGCGGTCGCCGAGTTCCTCGACATCGGACAGCAGCGTGTGTACACCGAGTTGGCCGGTATCGGACGGATCGCGCGCGAACGACTGCACGGGATCGGCAGTTGGGAGGTCATGGAGCCGGTCGACGAGCCTTCGGCACTGGTGACCCTGGCGCCGCCGCCCGGATGGCGACCGGCCGACGTGCAGGCCGCGCGCGACCGACTGCGGGAGATCGGGCTTCTGGTCACGGCGGCGGATTCCTGGCGCGCGCCCCTCGCCGGTGAAGATTCGCTGCTGCGGATCAGCCCTCACCTCGATGTGCGCCCGGAACAGCTGGATCAGCTCGCCAACGCCATCCGGACCATGGGGTACTGAGCCGCCGGACCATTCGGCCGCTCGTCACGCGCGGTCTCGCCCCGAAAAGCGCGGATATGCACACATTGACCGATCGGCTGACCGATCTCGTCGACTCCGCCCCGGCATGGGCGGTCTACCTCATCGCGGGCGGGGTCGTCTATCTCGAGACGGCGGTCGCGGTGGTGGGACTGGTGGCCCCGAGCGAGGCAGTGCTCATCGCCGCGGGCGTGGTGGCGGCCGTCGGCAAGCCCGTCATCGGTGTGCTGATCGCGGTCTGCGCCGTGGCGGCCATCGCCGGCGACTCGACCGGCTACGCGGTGGGCGTGGTCACCGGCCCGCGGCTGGCCCGGACGCGGCTCGGCCGCAAGGTGGTCCGCCGCGCGATCGCCTCCGGCTATCGGGCGCCCGAGTCGGGCGACGCGGTCCTGGCGATCGCCTCGGCGCGCTGGGTGGGATACGTCCGGAGTGTGACGCCACTGCTCGCGGGGTCCCGGCGGATGAGATACACCCGGTTCGCTCTCGCTTCCGCGATCGGCGGAATCAGCTGGACGATGACCGTGCTGCTGGTCTCGTACGGCGTGGGCGCCACTCTGGGCGCCGAGGTCGCATTGATCGTGGGTGTCGCCGTCGGTGTCGCGGCGTTCGGATTCCTCATTTTCCGCCGCGTCCGGGCCGGCCGGGCCGAACGCCGTCGGGGCAGCGGCGGCTAAGACATGGCTGACGATCGGAACTCGGCGGTGGGTCACCCGGCTCAGCGGTGATGCGGAACCGCGCCACAACATCGAAAACATCGGAAACTTTAGAAAGTCTATTGACTATTCTAATTGTGACCGGGTACACATCATATGGGCGGCAGTACGGCGTCGAGGCCCTCCTCGTCCGCCCGGCACAGCACGCCCGCGACGCACGGACGCCGCTGTGACTCACGCCGTCTCTCTTCGCCACTGATCGAAAGGAATCCGCAATGAATTGCGGTTCACATCACGAGCACGTTAGCCGGCCTGTGGCCGAGAAGGCTTCGTCGAATCTCGGCCGCCGGAACTTCCTCCGCGCCGCGCTCGCAGGCGGGGCGGCGCTTACCGGGGCCGGTCTGGTCGCCGCATGCGGATCGACCCAACCGGTGGCCAGTTCGCTGACGCCGACGGCGATGCCACCCGATCTGCAGCAGTCGAAGTTGACGCTCGTTCCGCTCGGCACGAAGGCCGGACCGCCGCCGGCGACCGAGCGAGTGGGCATCTCGACGGCCCTGGTGGTGGACGGGAAGACCTACCTGATCGACTGCGGTCGCAGCTCGGTGACGCAGTACAAGAGGTCCGGACTGCACTACCGGGAAATGGCGGGAGTCTTCCTGACCCATCTGCACGCCGACCATGTCGCCGACTACTACAACTACTTCATGATGGCCGGTACCACCGGCGAGAAGAACGGAGACGTCGTCCCGACCGGTATCCCGGTCTACGGACCCGGATCCGCCGGAGGGCTTCCGGAAGCGCTGGGTGGCCGGCGGGTGACCACTGTCGCCCCGCAGAGTCCGACGCCCGGAACCCGCGAGATGACAGACAGGCTCCACGAGGCCTTCGCATACAACGGCAACGTCCTCATGCGCGATGCGGGTTTCCGTGACCCCCGCGACATCCCGGACATCCACGAGATCGCCATCCCGGCGGCAACCGGTGCGCGGTGGGACAACACTGCCCCCGACATGGCACCGTTCACCGTGATGGAAGACGATCGGGTCAAGGTGACGGCCACGCTCGTTCCACACGGCCCGGTGTTTCCCTCTTTCGCCTTCCGATTCGACACCGACCACGGCGCCGTCACGTTCTCCGGCGACACTCGACACTCGGAGAACCTCATCAGGCTGGCGAACTCGTCGGACGTTCTCGTCCACGAGGCACTCCGCATCCCGCCGGATGCCGGGCTCACCGAGGACGTGATCGATCACCACCGCAAGTCTCACGTTTTCGTGAACGAAGTCGGTCCCATCGCCCAAAAGGCGAACGTGCCGTCTCTGGTCCTGTCACACATCGAAGAAACCGGGGGACGCACGATCGACCCCAAGGTATGGACCGAGGAAGCCCAACGCGGATACGACGGCCGGGTCACCGTCGGCGAGGACATGATGGTCGTTCCGGTGGCGAAGCGGTGACCGGCGACCTGCCCTAGTTCTCCTCGGGATGGCGAGGGTAGGTGGACAGCAGTGGCAGGGGCCACGGCTGCCGGGCGAGCACTCGCTGCCATACGTCGACGGAGGGTTCGGCCAGCAGATCGGTGGGCAGGCCCTGGGCGACGATCCAGCTGCCCTCCGCCAGTTCCTCGTCGAGCTGACCGGCATCCCAGCCTGCGTAGCCGGCGAAGATCCGGACGCCGGTGAGCACCTGTGCCAGTTCGTCCGGATCGGCGTCGAGGTCGACCATCGCCACCGGACCGAGCACCTGGTGCAGACGCGGCTGCTTGGTGACGTCGACGCCGGTCTTCGCGACTCCGAGGCAGAGCGCCGACGAGGTCGCCACGGGACCGCCGACGAAGACCGCGCGAGGACTGGCGGCGAGCTCGGTCCACGCGGGCAGCACGTTGTACACCGCGGCGTCCGACATCCTGTTCAGAACCACGCCGAGAGTGCCCTGCTCATCGTGTTCGATCACGTAGATCACCGTGCGGGCGAACGTCGGCCCGGTGAGAGCGGTGGACGCTATCAGCAGGCTTCCCGCACTCACCTCGGGTTGATCGGTCAGATAGTCGGCGCCGGACACACCTCAATAATGACACTCAGCGCCCGGTGACGCCGCCACCCCGGCTCAAGATGAGCCGTAAACTCGACTGGTGAAGAGTTTGCAGTCGGTAACGCATGCCCCGGGGCTGTTCCGGCTGTTCGCGGTCCGTCTGCTGAGCCAGCTGAGCGACGGCGCTTTCCAAGCCGCGCTGGCCTTCTCGATCCTCTTCAACCCCGACAGGCACACCGATCCGATGGCGATCGCCGGCGGCTTCGCCGTACTGCTGCTCCCCTACTCGCTCCTCGGTCCCTTCGCCGGCGCCCTGCTCGACCACTGGGATCGTCGACGCGTGCTCGTCTTCGTCAACCTGCTGCGGGCCGCGGCTGTGGTCGTGGTGGCGATCACCATGAGCACCGACACCGCCGAACCCGTCGTCCTGCTGTCGGCGCTGCTGGTGACCGGTTGCAGCCGGCTGGTGGCGTCGGGCCTGTCGGCGAGCCTGCCGCACGTGGCGCCGCCGCAACTGATCGTGGAGACGAATGCGGTGTTCACGACGGTGGGCGCCGCGATGCTCGCGGCCGGAGCGGGTGTCTCCGGGGTGCTGCGGATGATCTTCGGGGCCGACAACGGCGGTTCGGGCGCCACCCTGCTCGCGGGAGCGGTCTTCGCCGTGTGCTCGGCGCTGCTGGCCACCAGGTTCGCGGTTCGTCAATTGGGACCGGACCATCCGGACGGAGTCGGTCACACGGCGGCGTATTCGGTGGTCCGGGGGCTCTCGCACGGACTCGGCGCCGTGGTGCGCACGCCGAGTGTCGCCATCGTGCTGAGCGCGATCGGGACGCACCGGCTGGTGTTCGGGCTGAACACGCTGATGTTCCTCATGCTGGTGCGGAACACCGAACTCGGAGACGCTCTCGGCGCCGACGTTCGGGCCATCGCCATGATCGGCGCCTTCGTCGCTGTCGGAGCGCTGATCGCGGCCGGGACGACGCCGGTGTCGGTCCGGCGCGCCGGGCGTCGGGGCACAGTGGTCTGGGCCCTGCTGATCGGGGCGTTCGCGGAACTGATGCTGCTCTCGGTCCGTCCGGTCCCGGTGCTGATCGCGGCGCTGCTGGTCGGTCTCGCCGGACAGACGATCAAGCTCTGCGGCGACGTCGCGATGCAATGCGACATCGACGACTCTTATCGCGGGCAGGTGTTCGCGGTGCAGGACGCGCTGTTCAACACGGCCTTCGTGGCGGCGATCTTCGTGGCCGCACTCGTCATTCCGCCCACCGGCTTCAGTGTGCAGCTGATCTTCGCGGGTGCGGCGCTGTACGCCGTCGCCGCCGCCGGCGTCTGGCGGTCCGGTCAGCGGGCCGAGGGATCGGCTCCGCCCGTACTGCTGTCGGAGCCGGTGGCCCGGTAGCCGACGCGCCGGTAGGCATCGGCGAAACCGTCGCCGTCGCCGTCGAGCAGGACGGTGTCGGGTCTGCCGTCGCCGTCGGTGTCGAGCGGTGTCTCGGCGGGAGGCCGGGCGGAGACGGCGCCGGTATCGGGCGGCGGGTCCGCGGCCGTCTCCCACAGCCCCCCGCCGCCGTCGGCGTAGAAGCTCTCGCGGACGCCGTCGTCGTCCAGATCGAGGGCTGCCAGATCGGCGACGCCGTCTCCGTCGGTATCCCACATCGCATCGTCGCTACGACCGTCGCCGTCGAAGTCGAGAGCGACGGCATCGAGCCGGCCGTCACCGTCGAGGTCGAGGTCGGGCGCGGTCCACCAGTGCGTCGGCGGTGCGTGTCCGGTGCCGAAGTAGTACTCGATGGCGGTGTCCATACCGATTGGACGCACCGGCGGCGACGCCGGTTCCGGGACACGCCGCCTCAGGCCTCGGTGACCGCCAGTGCCTGCTTCTCGTAACGGCTGGCCAGCATCGAGCACAGGATCAGCTGGATCTGATGGAAGATCATCAGCGGCAGCACGATGAAGCCGACGGCGCTTCCGGCGAACATCACCGATGCGAGCGGAAGTCCCGTCGCCAGTGACTTCTTGGTCCCGCAGAACTGGATCGCGATCGTGTCCTCACGGGAGAAGCCGAGACGTTTGGGCAACCAGCCGGTCAGAGCCAGCATGGCGATCACGAACACCAGCGACAGCAGGCAGACCGCGATCACGTCCCAGACGCTCACGATCGACCACATCCCCGAGACCACGCCCTCGCTGAAGGCGACGTAGACCACCACCACGATGGAACTGCGGTCCACGTACTTCGTCGGTGCCGCGTATTTCGTCAGGAATCCGGCCACCAACGGCCGGCACAGCTGACCGGCGATGAAGGGGACCAGGATCTCGAGCACGATCTTGGTGACCGACGCCGCGGTGATGTGGACGCCGGCCTCCGAACTCATCAGCAGTACCACCAGCAGCGGCGTCACGAAGACGCCGAGGAGGTTGGACGCCGAGGCGCTCACGATCGCGCCGGCGACGTTGCCCCGGGCGATGGAGGTGAAGGCGATCGACGACTGCACGGTCGAAGGCACCAGGGTCAGGTACAGCACGCCGTGTGCGAGCTGATCGCCGATGACCGGTGTCAGCGCGGGCAGCAGAACGAGCCCGATGATCGGGAACAGGACGAAGGTGAAGCTCAGAATCGTCAGGTGAAGCCGCCAGTGGGTGAGACCGTCGAGGGCCTCCCGCGGATGCAACCGGGCGCCGTAGAGGAAGAACAGCAGTCCGATCAGAATGGTCACGACCCAGTCCATGACGTCGGCGAAGGCGCCCCGCGCCGGGAAGACCGCGGCGACGACCACCGCGAGCAGTATCGACAGGACGAAACCGTCGATCGGGGAACGATCGAGAAGTCTGCGCATCGAGCTACCCGGCGTTGTGCGGGTTGTCCTCCGACAGGCACATGCCGCTCAGTGCGCACGTACCGCAGCTCGATTCGCCGCAGTCCGCGGCCGCCGCGTCGTCGTCGCCCGCGGTCTCCGAGCAGCCTCCCGCCGTCGTATCGGCGGCGCCGGAACAGCAGCCGCACCCGCCCGCGTCGGGCACCGGCACGCTCTGCGCGGCCTGGATGGCCATGCCCCCGACCGCCGAGATCACCCCGACCGCGACCACGATGCCGAACACCGCGAACAGCAGGCCCCAGCCGCCGAAGGCGAGTCCGAGACCGCCGGTGACGGCGAGGATCAGAGCGGCCCCGAGGAAGCCGGGCGCCGCGACCTTGTTGGCGACGGCGAAGGTCTCCTCCGACCGCAGCGTCTCCGGAGAACGCACACCGAGCCAGCGGTTGCGGCGGAGCGCACCGGTCAGGCCGGCGACGCCGACTCCGAGCCATCCGGCCGCAAGCACCAGCGCGAGAACTGAGACGACGGTGGACGCGATAGACACACGGTCACTGTACGACGGGCTCGTCGTCCGGGCGAAATGGATAACGGCGAGCGGGCCGCAGCGGGTTCACCTCGCGGTGGGCACTGGTCGCTTTTGGGCACCGGGACGCGAGGATTTACGCTGGTCGGGTGACTTCTGCTGATTCGACGAATCGTCCGGCCGACAGCGCCGCCCACCGGTACACCGCGCAGACCGCCGGCGAGATCGAGGCGCGCTGGCAGGAGTTCTGGACGCGGAACCAGACCTTCGCCGCCCCGAACCCGGTCGGCCCGCTGGCGGGCGACTTCTCGCACTTCTCCGGCGACTCCCCCGATGCCGAGGACAAGCTGTTCGTTCAGGACATGTTCCCGTACCCGTCGGGCGCCGGTCTGCACGTCGGCCATCCGCTCGGCTTCATCGCCAGCGACGTCTTCGCCCGCTACCAGCGGATGACCGGCAAGAACGTCCTGCACACCATGGGCTTCGACTCGTTCGGCCTGCCGGCCGAGCAGTACGCCGTCCAGACGGGCACTCATCCGCGCACCACCACCGAGGCGAACATCGAGCGGTACCTGCAGCAGATCCGCCGCCTCGGTCTCGGGCACGACGAGCGCCGCCGCGTCGCCACCACCGACATCGACTTCTACCGGTGGACGCAGTGGATCTTCCTGCAGATCTACAACTCCTGGTTCGATCCGGAGGCGAAGAAGGCGCGTCGCATCTCGGAGCTGATCGAGGAGTTCGAGAACGGTTCGCGCGAGCTCGAGGACGGACGCGACTGGGTGGCGCTCAGCGCCGCCGAGCGTCGCGAGGTGCTCGACGAGTACCGCCTGGTGTACCTCAGTGACTCATTGGTGAACTGGTGCCCCGGCCTGGGCACGGTGCTGGCGAACGAAGAGGTCACCGCCGACGGTCGCAGCGAACGCGGCAACTTCCCGGTGTTCCGGAAGAACCTGCGTCAGTGGATGATGCGGATCACCGCATACTCCGACCGCCTGCTCGACGATCTCGAGCTGCTGGACTGGCCGGAGAAGGTCAAGACGATGCAGCGGAACTGGATCGGCCGCTCGCGCGGTGCGCAGGTTCAGTTCCCGGTCCCGGGGACGGACGCCTCGATCGAGGTGTTCACCACGCGGCCCGACACCCTCTTCGGTGCCAGCTACATGGTCCTGGCGCCCGAACACGAGCTGGTCGACGAGATCGTCGCCGACCAGTGGCCCGACGAGGTGGACGAGCGATGGACCGGCGGCGCGGCAACGCCCGCCGAGGCCGTCGCGGCCTACCGCGCGTCGATCGCCGCCAAGAGCGATCTGGAGCGTCAGGAGAACAAGGAGAAGACCGGCGTCTTCACCGGTGCGTTCGCGACCAACCCCGTCAACGGTCGTCCGGTGCCGGTCTTCATCGCCGACTACGTGCTCATCGGGTACGGAACCGGCGCCATCATGGCCGTTCCGGCGCACGACACCCGCGACTACGAGTTCGCGCGCACCTTCGGGCTGCCGCTGCTCGAGGTGATCGGGTCGGAGCAGGGCATCGAGGAGTCGGCGTTCACCGGCGACGGTCCGCTGATCAACTCAGGCTTCCTCGACGGGCTCGGTGTGGACGAGGCCAAGGCCGCGATGATCGAACGGCTGGAGACCGACGGCACCGGCACCGGCACCGTGCAGTACAAACTGCGCGACTGGCTGTTCGCCCGGCAGCGGTACTGGGGCGAGCCCTTCCCGATCGTGTACGACGCCCAGGGCGCCCCGCACGCGCTGCCCGAGTCGATGCTGCCGATCGCGCTGCCTGAGGTGGCCGACTACCAGCCCGTCTCCTTCGATCCCGACGACGCGGACAGCGAGCCGTCTCCCCCGCTGGCCAAGGCCACCGACTGGGTCACCGTGGAACTCGATCTCGGCAACGGTCTGCAGACGTACACCCGCGACACCAACGTGATGCCGCAGTGGGCGGGCAGCTCGTGGTACCAGCTGCGCTACATCGACCCGACCAACGACGAGACCCTGTGCGCCAAGGAGAACGAGGCGTACTGGATGGGTCCGCGACCGGCGATCCACGGGCCGGACGATCCCGGCGGCCTCGACCTGTACATCGGCGGCGTCGAGCACGCGGTCCTGCACCTGCTGTACTCGCGCTTCTGGCACAAGGTCCTGTTCGACCTCGGCTACGTCACCAGCAGCGAGCCCTACCGCCGGCTGTTCAACCAGGGCATGATCCAGGCCTACGCGTACACCGATTCGCGCGGCGTCTACGTTCCGGCGGAGGAGGTCTCCGAGCGGGACGGCAAGTACTTCTACCAGGGCCAGGAGGTCACGCAGGAGTACGGGAAGATGGGCAAGTCGCTCAAGAACTCCGTCGCTCCCGACGACATCTGCCGTGACTACGGCGCCGACACCCTGCGCGTCTACGAGATGTCGATGGGCCCGCTGGACCAGTCGCGCCCGTGGGCCACCAAGGACGTGGTCGGTGCGCAGCGCTTCCTGCAGCGCGTCTGGCGCCTGGTGGTGGACGAGGAGACCGGCGGAGTCCGCGTCGTCGACGAGGCGCCGTCCGACGAGGCCAACAAGGCGCTGCACCGGACGATCGAGGGCGTGCGCGACGACTTCGCGAACCTACGGACCAACACCGCCGGTGCGAAGCTGATCGAGCTGACCAACTTCCTCACCAAGAACTACCCCGGCGGCGCGCCGCGGGAGACGGTGGAGTCGCTGGTCCTGATGCTCGCTCCCCTCGCTCCCCATCTCGCCGAGGAACTGTGGAGCCGCTTGGGCCACGACGGTTCGCTGGCGCGGGGACCCTTCCCCGAGGTCGACGAGCAGTGGCTGGTGGAGGAGAGCATCGAGATCCCGGTGCAGGTCAAGGGCAAGGTCCGCAGCCGTATCCAGGTGGCCGCGGACGCCGACGAGCCGACGGTCGTCGGCGCCGCGCTGGCCGACCCGAAGATCGCCGCGCTGCTCGACGGCGAGCCGCGCAAGGTGATCTATGTGCCCGGCAAGATGGTGAACGTGGTTCCCTGACCGCGCTCGACGGTCACACCGAGATGCGCTTGGACTCCCCCACGCCGAACATGCCGTCGACCCTCAGCGTCGCATGCTGCGCGTGGATGGTGCCCTCGTACCACCCGTACGGCGCGTAGTATTCGGCGAGGATCTTGCGTGGTCCGACGTGCATCGTCGACTGCACGGTGGGTGTGAACGTCACGTCCACCGCGCCCCCCGAGTCGCGGATGTACCAGGTGCCCCATGGGCCGTCGGGGCGGTCGACGGTGACCGCGGGCAGGCGGTGCACCTGATCGCCGATCCAGATGGCGTTCTCGTTGTAGACACCCGGATTGTGGACCTGATTGTCGGTGAGGTTGAAGCCCTCGACCACGCCGGCGGGCGTGCGCCGGACACCGGTGACCCAGTCGTACTTCATCGGCCGGGGGTAGTCGCCGTGGTGGTCGTCGAGGATCAGGAAGCCGCGACCGGCGGCGAGACCCACGTCGGCTCCGCCGATCAGCAGCGAGCCCGACGCGGGCATCATCGCCTTGTGCGAGTACAGGGCCCGGTTCTCGTCGAAGGGATGCACGATCACCAGATGACCGGCCGCACCGGGCTCGCAGTCGCCCGTGATGTGCAGGTCGAGTTCGGGTGTCAGCGCGGTGCCGCGGTGCGTCGCGTCGACGGTGACCCGGCCGCCGGGGAGCTGGTTGCCGATCTCGATCTCCAGTCCCGCGAACTCCCCCTCGGAGACGGTGCCGTCGAGTCCGCGCGCGACCGTCAGCAGCGGCGACGGGAGTTTGGTCTCCCAGCGCCGGATGGTCGCCGCGTGCTTGTCCACCACCAGGACCTGGAGCAGACCGAGGGTCTTCGCGTTGTAGACCGCACCCAGGACGAAGAGGTCGTCGTCCCCCAGTTGAAAGGCCTCCCACTCCTTCAACCCGAGGTTGCGCACGGCGCGCCGGGTGCCGGCGAGCGGACCGGAGCCGGCGGCGTCGAGCGGGTTGATGTCGGCGATCGGGCCGTCGTAGGTGCCGAAGTTGTATCGGCCGCGGGTCACCAGGGACGCGGGCGGCTCGGTGGCGACGGGCGGAAACAGTGTCATGGTCACCGATGATCGCGCAGTCGCCGATTCGTGGCAAAAGCCGCGACCCGATGATGCGGCCGAGGCGTCAGTCGCGCTCCCGCAGTCGTTCGATGTTCGCCATGGTGATGCTCAGATTCGACAGCGCCAGCATGGCCCGATACTGCGGGGTGTGCGGTCGGCACGGAACCCGACGGACGGCGTCGAAGGTCTCGGACGCCTCGCTCTTGGCCGGATTGTCGCGTCTGCGGTGCAGCAACGAGCGGCATGCGGCGTCCGACTGGGCGACCACTGCGTCGATGCCGCGCCGCACCGCGTCGGCGGCGTCGCCGTGGAAGGCCGCGGTACCGCCCTCCTTTCCGAGGATCACCGATTCCTGGGCCAGCCGGTCGGCGTGAACACCGGCGTTCTTGAGCAGCGCGGTGGCCGATCGACGGAGGGTGCGGCGTTGACCGCCTGCGAATGAGACCGCCATCGACGAGACGAAGGTCTCCAGTTCGCGGTGATCGGTGTCGAGCCGATGCGCCGCGTCGAGCACCGCCGTGGTCGGCCCGTGGCCGATGAGGACGTCGCCGGATCGGGTGAGGACCTCCTCGAGCGAGGCGAAGTATGCGCGGATGCGGGTGATCAGCTCGGGACGGGAACTGCTGGAGAAGATCAGGAAGGCGCACGCGACGCCGATCACCGCTCCGGTGAGGGTCTCCTCGAGCCGCAGTTCGAGGATGTGCCGGTTGAGGATCCCCAGAAGGCCGTACATGGACGACAGCAGGACGGTGACGAAGAAGGCCATCACCGCGTAATTGAGGGGCCCGAGGTACACCATGCAGAAGACGCTGACCGCGCACAGCAGCATGAGGGGCAACTCCGCGCCGTCGATCGCGATGCCGAAGCCGAAGCCGACGAAGACTCCGCAGACGGTGCCGATCACTCGGCGATAGGCCCTGGTCAGGATCGCGGCACGGGTGTTGACGCCCACGAACACCAGAAACGCCGTCAGCACCGACCAGTACCAGCGTGACGCCGAGATGGCCTCGCCGGCGACGGTGGCGAGGGTGGCCGCGAGCATCACCTGCACGGCCATCCGCGTGGTCGGAGTCCACTCGTGCCAGAAACGATGCGTACCGCCTCCGGCGTCTGGAGCCTCAGCGATCTCGGCATCGCGCGCGACCGCCGGTTCGGCGTCCGTCGGCTCGTCGCTCGAGACGTCCGTGTCGGGTTCGGCAGTCGCCGCCGGATGCGGTGACTCGAGCGCCTCGCGCAGAGCGATCTGCGATTCGACCGCGCGGGCGAGGAGCGCGACCGCGAATCGCCCGGGGACGTCGGGATCGACGGCCTCCAGCGTCCGGCGCGCGCGGGCGGACGCGGCCGACCGCTCGGACGCCGGCAGGTCCGTGTCCAGCACGCGATGCATGGCGTCCAGCAGTGCGGTCAGTTCCCGGTCGGCGTTCGGCTCTGGGACCTGCGCCAGATGCAGACATGCCTGCACAAGATCGGTGCGGGCGTCGAAGACCAACCGGGCCAGTTCGTGTGCTGTCAATCCGGTGCGGGCGGCGGTGTCGTATCGGCTCTGCCAGTCGGTGATCGCCATGGCGACGTCGCCGAGGCGGTCGAGCCGGGCCTGCAGTGTCGCGCGGGGCCGGCCGACGGAGCCTTCCGCCGCGCGCACGGCCGCGTCCCCGGCGCCGCGGAACTGGCGCATCAGCAGTCGCAGCGACCGGTCTGGTGCGTGCAGCAGTATGGTCGACTTGACGATCAGACTCGCCGCCACAGCGCCGACGCCGATGAGCAGCAGCGGGCCGAGATCGTCGACCGTCGGCCGCAGGAACAACGCGAAGAAGCTGGAGAAGAACGCGATCATTCCCACCGCCGACCAGCGCGGACCGAAGCGTCGCATCCAGGTGGCGACGCCGCCGATCATGACGAAGGCGGCGATCTCGACGTACCTGTTGTGTGCGAGCAATGTGGTGCCGGCGAGGCCGCCGACCACGGGAATCACCAACAGGGCCGTGGTGACGACCCGGGCCGGCGCGGTGGCGTCGCGCACGCTCAGACCCGCTTGCATCGCGAGAAACGCTCCGACCGCCAGGTAGCCGCCGTCCGCGTGGGTCGCGTTCACGATCAGCCAGGCGCACCCGGTGCTGATCAGCACAGCCACCGCTACCCCGCTCGCGTTGAGCAGCCGGGTACGGCCGGGATCGGTCCCGGCGAGTGCACGCACGGGATTCGCCGTGAATCGGACCATTTCACGATTGTGCCGAAACGGGGAGCCTGCAGACGCTTGGCAACGAACTTACTCAGTAGTAAGGTAGCGCCATGGCTATCAACCTTGAGCTCCCGGAGAAGCTGAACTCCACGGTCGAGCGCGCCCGTCTCGCTGCCGAGCACATCTTCCGGCCGATCTCCCGCAAGTACGACAAGGCCGAGCACGAGTACCCCGTCGAACTCGACGAGCTCGGGAAGATCGCCAAACAGGCCCGCGGGGGCGATAAGGACGCCGACAAGGCGGACGAGTCCGCGGAGGAGACCGTCAACGGCGCCAACCTCCGGTCAGTGCTCAACGCCCGCGAACTCGGTTGGGGCGACGTCGGTCTGATGCTGTCGATTCCGTACCAGGGCCTCGGAAACGCGGCGATCGCCGCGGTGGCGAACGACGAGCAGCTCGAGCGTTTCGCCGATGTCTGGGCCGCCATGGCCATCACCGAGCCGGGCTTCGGATCGGATTCGGCCGCCGTCTCCACCACCGCCGTCCTGGACGGCGACGAGTACGTGATCAACGGCGAGAAGATCTTCGTGACCGCCGGAAGCCGCGCCGACCACGTCGTGGTGTGGGCGACGCTCGACAAGAGCGTCGGCCGCGCCGCCATCAAGAGCTTCGTGGTGCCGATGAACGCCGACGGCGTCACCGTCGCGCGGCTCGAGCACAAGCTCGGCATCAAGTCATCCGATACCGCGGTGGTCCGGTTCGAGGACGTTCGAGTGCCGGCCGAGAACCTGCTCGGCACGCCGGAGATCCAGGTGAAGACGGGTTTCGGTGGCGTCATGCAGACGTTCGACAACACCAGGCCGGTGGTGGCCGCGATGGCCGTCGGCCTCGGGCGGGCCGCTCTCGAGGAGTTGCGCCGGATGCTCGAAGAGTCCGGTCACCAGGTCGACTACGACCGTCCGGTCGCCGCTCAGCACGCTGCCGTCGCCGAGTTCATCCGGCTCGAGTCCGACTGGGAGTCGTCGTGGATGCTCACGCTGCGCGCGGCGTGGATGGCCGACAACAAGCAGCCCAACTCCACCGAGGCGTCGATGTCGAAGGCGAAGGCCGGCCGCACCGTCACCGAACTCACCAACAAGGCCGTCGAGATCGGTGCCACGGCCGCGTTCTCCGAGACCGAACTGCTCGAGAAGTGGGCTCGCGACTCCAAGATCCTCGACATCTTCGAGGGCACACAGCAGATTCAGCAGCTGATCATCGCCCGTCGGGTGCTCGGAAAGACCAGTGCCGAGCTGAAGTAGACCTGTTCCGGCTGTGCCCGGGGCTAACCGTCCACCGCGCGCGGCATGTACATGATCACGGCGACGCCCACGAGACAGATGAGCGCGCCGATGACGTCCCAGCGGTCGGGCCGGTAGCCGTCGGCAACCATCCCCCACAGCAGGGAGCCCGCGATGAAGACGCCGCCGTAGGCTGCGAGGATGCGGCCGAACTCGGCGTCGGGCTGCAATGTGGCGACGAATCCGTACACGCCGAGTGCGGCGACTCCGGCACCGATCCACAGCCAACCGCGGTGTTCGCGCACGCCCTGCCATACGAGCCAGGCCCCGCCGATCTCGGCGACGGCCGCTAGCGCGAACAGAATGAGCGAACGGGCGACGGTCATGGCAGTCGATCATGCCAGCGGACCGGAATCGGGGCTCGCGGACGCGGTCGCGGCAATCTTTCGCGGACCCTCGCGCCAGTGGGGCGCTCCTGTTAGCCTTCCCACTAGAACATGTTTCAATTCAGGGAGTGGAAATGACTGCTGAGCAGCAGGAAACCGGACTTTCCGACAAGATCGCGGCCACCGTCGAGGCCTACATCGACGGCCTCAACTCGGGGTCGGCGGAGGACATCGTGAACCTGTACGCCGACGGCGCGACGGTGGAGGACCCGATCGGCGCACCCGTGCGCAGCACGCGTGACGAGCTCGTCGAGTTCTACAGCATCATCACCGGCCTCGAGAGCCGCGAAGCGACGCTGAAGTGGACCAAGATCGCCGGCGACACCGCGGTCTTCGAGTTCACGCTCGTGACCGGCACCGCGGGGATGAAGTTCGAGATCACCCCGGTCGACATCATGGTCTTCGACGACGACGGCAAGATCGCCGGCATGCGGGCCGTGTGGGAGCAGTCGGACCTCAAGCAGCTGTAGGTCGGACGGTCGGCCGACGCCCGCTATCGGTTGCGTGAGCCGCGCGGCCGGAGCACCACTTCGGTGGGGTGGGCGTCGGCCGGTGCGTTCACCGCTGACGCCACCGCCGCGGCGACGGTCTCCGCGCGCAGGTACTTCGACGGGTCGTACTCGGCGCCCTCGAAGGCGACGATGTCGCGCTGCATATCGGTGTCTATGCGTCCGGGGAAGATGGACGTGACCCGGAGTGCGGGTTCTTCGGCGCGCAGCCCGTCGGCCAGGGCCCGGAGCGCGAATTTGCTTGCGGCATAGGGCGTCCAATTGGCCCGCACGTTCATTCCCGCGCCGGAGTTGAGGAAGACGACGTGCCCGTCGGCGGCCCGCAACGCCGGGAGCAGCAGTCGAGTGACCTCGGCGGCCGCGATCACGTTGACATCCATCACCTGCCGCCATTCCTCGACGGGCGTGTCGGCGACGGCCTCGAGGCTGCTCGCGACTCCCGCGCTGTGAATGAGCACATCGAGACGGGCGACGGTCTCCAGAGCGGTTTCCAGGGCGGCGTAATCGGTGAGGTCCACCGGAAGAGTCACGGCGCCGTCCAATTCCGTTGCTACACGGTCGAGTTCGGCCGACCCGCGGCCGCCCAGAATCAAGTCGTGGGTCGGTGCGAGCGCTTTCGCGATCTGCGCACCGACCCCACGACTGGCACCGGTGATCAAAGCGGTAGGCATACCGTCGATCCTATTGAATGCCGGCTCTGCATGACGTCTCTCGGCTCAGTACTCCTCGGCGCCGACCAGGACGGCCTCCGGGTCCACCGTGTGCTCGTCGGGCTTGCTGCCTCCCGCGAGCACCAGGGCGGCCACGGCCACCGCGCAGTAGCCTGCGGCGAACCAGAACGGGGCGGCCATGCCGAACCACTCGGCGAGGTAGGCGACCATCACCGCAGAGGCGGCGGCGCCCATCCAGCGCAGGAAGCTGTATCCGGCGCTGGCCACCGACCGCGGGGTGGAGTCGTCGGCGGCCGACATCGCGACGCCGGTGAACAGCGTGTTCAGCACACCGGAGGGAATGCCCGAGAGCACCACGGCCAGACCGATCAGCCACACGTGATGATCGACGACGCCGATCGCGGCGAGCACCATCGTCACCAGGTAGGCGCCGATGGCGGAGAGGACGCCGCCGCGAGCACCGATGGCCGAGGCGATGCGCGGCCCGACGAAGACGCCGGAGAGCGCGGTCAGCAGACCCCATCCGAAGAAGACCATTCCGGCGTAGATGGGGCGCAGGCCCATCGCGATCGGTGCCCAGGCGATGACGGTGAACAGTGCGCCGGTGTAGAAGGCCGAGCCGATCGAGTTGATGAGCAGGCTGCGGTTCTTCAGCGCCTTGATCGGATCGAGTAGTTTGACTGGTTGCCGCTGTTCACGAGGTCCGTCGGCGGGGAGCATGACGGCGCACAGGACGGCGCCCGCGAGCATGAGCAGTGCGGTGCCGGCGAACGGTGCGCGCCACGTCCACTCGCCGAGGACGGCGCCGAGCAGCGGACCGACGGCCAGTCCCGCTCCCAGTGCGGCCTCGTACAGCAGGATCGCTCCCTGCTGGCCGCCTGTGGCCTGTCCGACGATGAAGGCGAGCGCGGTGGCGATGAACAGTGCGTTGCCCAGACCCCAGATGACGCGCAGGGCGATGAGTTGGTCGATGTTTCCGGCGAAGGTCGACAGGCCGGCCGCGATGACGATGCACACCAGTCCGGTGGTCAGGGTCCGCTTGGGGCCGAACCGGTACGCCGACCATCCGGTCAGCAGCATGGCCACCACCTGGACGCCCATGTAGACGCCGAACAGCAGCGTGAGCTTGGTCTCGGGCGCGCCGAGCGCCTCGCGGATGGTGTTGAGGATGGGGTCGACGAGGCCGATCCCCATGAACGCGATGACCGCGGCGAACGCGGTCACCCAGACGGTCCGCGGTTGCCCTTTGAAGGCCGCGGTGAGGGAGTGGGAGTCAGTGCTCATGAAAGCTCCATTCGAGTCTGCAGTTCACGCAGGGCGGGCAGGGCGGCTGCCAGGGCTGCGCGGTGATCGTCGGACAGGGTCTGCAGTGCGCGCGTGACACTGTCGTCTCGACGGGTCCGGATGTCGCTGACGATCTCGGAGCCGGTGTCGGTGGCTGCGATGATCACTGCCCGGCGGTCGTCGGGATCGGGTTCGCGGGATACGTATCCGCCCCGGTGCAGGCCGTCGATCAGTGCGGTCGCGGTCGGCATCCGGATCGATTCGCGTTCGGCGAACTCGCCCATCCTCATCGGGCCGTAGTCCTCGAGCGAGGCCAGTCCCGAGGCCTGGGCGGCGCTGAGCTCACTGATGGGCGAGTTGCGTCGCAGGGTCAGGTACAACCGCGTCACCGTGTGCCGCAGTCCTGAGGCGAGGTCGGGGGCGTTCTCATCGGTCATACTTCGTAAGCCTAATACTTCGTAAGCCTAAATAAAGGACCGCGGAGCCATCGATCGCCCTGTGAACAGGGAGTTCACGTCAGGAAAATGGGGAACGTCACACGTCCGGGATACCTCGACCACCGGAGTGAGACGGACCGACGCCGGTCAGAAGCGACCGCCGGTCCCGATGCGGCCCGAACTCGACGACCCGCCGTAGGAACCGGGACTGCGTCCGCCGGAGCTGTAGCCGCCGAACGATCCCGGACGCATCGTGCCGCGCAGAACGCTGTCGACGAGGATGCCGGTGAGGACGGCACCGGCGATCGGAGGACCGGTCCGGTCGGCCGCGCCGGCAGCCCGTTGCTGGTCCTGCCAGGCGACGACGTCGTTCTGTGCCGCCATCAGCGCCTCGTCGGCGTTCCGGGACGCCTGCCGCGCCTGCTCCAGAGCCCGGTCGGGGTCGGTGTCGGAGAGCCGAACCGCTTCGGCGCCGAGTTGCTGCGCCCTCGACAGGCGGGTCCGGGCGACGGAGCCGACGGCACCGCGCCGGGTCTCGATGAAGTCGGCCGCGGCCTGCGTCTTGGCTTCGGCCGTCTCGAGCGCATTGGTTATCAGCTGGGTGCGCCGCGACGTCTCGTCGACGGTCCGATGTGCGGCGGCCAGTGCGGCATCGAGATCCGCGTCGGCCTCCGAGAGGGCAGCGAAGGCGCCCAGCGGGTCGGTGTCGGCCTCCGAGTCCGCGGTGGCGAGCGCCGCCTTCGCCTTCCCGATCGCAGCCGTGAGATCGGGTGGGGGAGCCGGCAGTCCCTCGGCCTGCGCCACCGCGGCCGTGACATCGGCCGTCAGCGGCGACAGGCCGTGACGAGCGCGGGCCAGGGTCGCGTCGGCCGAGTCGATCGCGTCGAGCAGTTTGGCGGCGGTCTCCAGCGCTCCCTCGGCCGACCGGATGTCGGCCACGACGGGTCCTTGCTGTCCGGCGGGCAGGGCGATCGCCTCGCGGCCCTGATCGGTGCTGTCCTCGGCGAACCGGAGTTGCTCACGCGCCAGGGCGACGTTCTGGCTGATCGAGGAGACCACGGTTCCGCCGTGCCGCTCGGTCAGCTCGGCCAGGGTGGCTTCGGATCGGGGCAGGCGGGCCGTGGTCTCCACGATCCGCCGTGTCAGCTCGTCGAGCCGTTCCGCGGCGTTGATCAGCAGGTTGCGCATGGCGTCGAATTTCTCCACCTGCTCGTCCAGCAGCGCATCCGCGTCCGAGCACGAGGTGATGATCTGAACCAGCATCGACCGCTGCTCGTCGGCGGTCTCCGGGATGTGATCGTCCAATCTCTGACGGAGCGCGAACGACGACGCCAGCGCGCGCTGGGCGGCGCCGAGCGCCGCGGTGAACGGCGCGGCGTCCGCCTCACCGAACTCGTCGATCGCGAGGACGAGTTCGTCGGCGCTGGTCTTGACGGCATTGTCGGTGTCGGTGAGCACCTCCCGCGACCATGCATGGAGTACTTCGAGGGGCTGCTCGGACAACTGGTCGACGGTCAACGAGTCGCCGGCTTCACGCAGATCGTCCACGTGCGCGGCGTGAGCCCGGCGTCGCCGCCTGCGGAGGTAGAGGAAGCCGCCGCCCGCGATCACGGCCGCGCCGCCGACCACCCCCGCGGCGATCGCTCCGGCGTGGGACTCATCGCCGGCCGCCGCCGCGTCGATCTCGTCGACGGTGTCGAGCGCCGACGCCGCCCACCGTCCCCGCTTCAGATCCGGGACCAACGTGTCGGTGGCGATGCTGTTGATCTCGTCCTGGGTGAGACCGTCGATCGCGGCCGGCGCGGTGAGCCGGTAGCCGCGGTCCCCGGTGGCCACCGCCAGCAGTACGTCGCGGTCGCCGAAATCACTGAGGTCTTCGGTCTGGCGGGCCCAGTCGGCCGCCTTCATGCCGTCGAAGGAGTCGACGTAGACCACCCACATCTGGATCTTGTGGTCGTTATAGAGAGCGTCGATCGCGGAGGCGATCTTGTCGTGGTCGGCCTCACTGAAGACGCCGGCGGTGTCGACCACCTGATCGGCCATGCGCAGCGGCGCCTGAGCCCGAGCGCTGCCGGCCCCGGTGAAGAGCAGTGCCGCGAGGACCGCGAGAGCCGAGACCGTCACCATGAGTAGGCGGGCCCGGATCAGACGCTGGATGCTCGCGAAAACCATGGACTCAATCTAGCTTGTGAGTCTGACGGTTCTGGGTCGGTGAACGGGGCACGGTGGGTAACGAATGGGACGCGATCGTGATCGGTTCCGGTCCGAACGGATTGACCGCGGGAGCGGTGATGGCGCGTGCGGGCCGATCGGTGCTGGTCATCGAATCGGAGGACACGATCGGCGGCGGTTCGCGGACTGACGAGGCGTTCGGAACCGGAATTCGGCGCGACGTCTGCGCGGCCGTCCATCCGACCGGGTACGCGTCGCCGGCGTTCGCCGAACTCGGCCTGGCGGACCGGGTCGAGTGGCTGGTGCCGGAAGTCTCTTTCGCCCACATCTTCTCGCGAGGTGATGCCCTGGGCGTGTACCGCGATCCGGTGCGACGGGCGAGTGAGCTGGGCGACGATGCCCGGGCGTGGCGTCGGACGGTCGCGCTCGGCACCGGGGCGGCGCATGACGCGTTACGGATGCCCGCGTTTCCCCGGCATCTGCCGCGAATGGCGCGTTTCGGTCCGCAGGCCCTGATGCCCGTCGACGCGTTGGTCCGGTGGGCTTTCCGTACCGAACGGGTGCGCACCGCGTTCGCGGCGGTGGCCGCGCACGCCATCCGGCCCTCGGACGCGCTCGGTTCGGCCGCCCCCGGACTTCTGCTGGGAACGCTGACCGAGGCGGGTTGGCCCGTTGCCGCCGGCGGATCCCAGTCCGTCGTCGACGCGCTGGCCGCGATCATCCTCGGCAACGGCGGGCGGATCGAGACCGGCCGGCGAGTGCGCTCGGCTCGCGAATTGCCGACCGCCGGGCAGGTCTTCTTCGACGTCTCGCCCCGCGCGCTGGTGCAGATCATGGGGGAGCGGCTGCCGTCCCGGTATGTCCGGCGTCTCGAGCGTTTCGAGTACGGCGGCGGTGTCTGCAAGGTCGACTTCCTGCTGCGCGAGCCGATTCCCTGGTCGGGGGCGGGCGCCGAGGAATTGTTGTCGACGGCTACCTTTCACATCGCGCGCGACCGCGCGCAGATCAGCGGCGCGGAGGCCGACGTCGCGGCCGGCCGGGTGCCCGACCGACCGTGGGTGCTCGGCGGCGAACCCACGCGGGTCGATCCCTCGCGTGCGCCGGCGGGAACTCACCTGGCATGGGCGTACTGCCACGTCCCCGCGGGCTGCGGGAGCGACGTCTCCGACCGGATCGTCGCCGAGATCGAACGGTGCGCACCGGGTTTCACCGACACGATCGAGGGTCGGATCGTCACGACCGCGTCCGGCTACGAGGACTACAACGCCAACTGCGTCGGAGGCGACATCAATTGCGGCGCAGCCAATCTGCGGCAGCTGTTGGCACGACCGGTGCTGTCGGCGCGGCCGCATCGGACTCCGGTACCCGGCGTGTACCTGTGCTCGTCGGCGACGGCCCCGGGTGGCGGTGTCCACGGTATGTCCGGCTACCGCGCGGCGAAGACGGCGCTCCGGGACGGCTGATCCGGCGTCGCGGACCCGTGCGATGCCTCAGCGCACCACCAGGTCGGTGGTGGTGGCGCTCAGCGTGATCGGGGCGATCGACTTGCCTCGCATCCACGTGTCGACGAAGCGGCGCAGCTCCGGGTCCCGGTCGCGATTCGCGAAGGCCTCGCGGGGGATCTCCACGGCGCCGACCAGATGGCGCGGGGTGCGGGTGAGGCCGACGTGCCCGGGCGTCATCCGCATACCGTCGGCGGTGTGCAGGAGCACCGGAATCCGATGGCCGTCGGGAGTGGTGACGGTGGCCGGCCGAGTGGTGACCGCGGGATCGAAACTCGACACCGACAGTCGGTAGCCGGACGGCGCCGCGGTGAGTCCCACCTCGTCGAGCATCCGCGGGTCGATGACGCTGTACGGGATACCGATATCGATGAGTGTCTGCCCGTCGACGAGCGCGGAGCGGGAGGGGAGGGACGCCGACAGATTCCACGGCTTCTCGGGGGCGAGCGTCTCCGCGGACCGATCGCCGGGCGAGTTCTCCAGGAGCCGGCCCTGCAGCGTGCTGCCGGTCGGGGTGAACGTCCATGTCGAGGCGTGAAGGTCCTTGTGCCAGAAGCCCGTTCGGCCATTGCTCCGGCCTTCCACCCGGAGCTCGCGCTTCTCGGGGCCAGGACCGGTGGAGATCACGGTGATCGCGGAGGTGATCTCGCCGGGAATCTTGGGCTGGCGTGTCCAGTCGGGTGCGGGGAGCTGGACCGCGGCGGTCGACCGATCGAAGGCCTCGACCGTCAGGTTGGTGGCGCTGGGCTTCCCGGTCTGCGGGTCCCAGCTGTAGCGGAAGAACACCGAATCCGATCCGGAAGAGTCGAAATCAAAAGTGCGCGTGAACATGTCGCCGTACCGGTTGACGACGAAGGTGGTGGATCCGGCGGCCGAGAGGGCCACGGACTGAAACCGGCCGCCGAGCGGGCTGCCGATCTCGTAGCTGTCGTCGTTGGGCAGCCACGGATCGGCGTAGGTGATCCGGCTGCCGTCGCCGGTGAGCGCCGGGATCATCGTCATCTTCGCCTGACCGGAGGGGTGGACGCGGCCGGCGATATCCAGGTACGCCCGGTTGTCCGACGGCGAGGTCACGCTGAGCGCCCAGCCGCCGCGGCGGTCGTCCGGCAGCTTGCGGCCGGGCCCCGTCCACAGCATGGCGCCCCACGCGGAGGTCCAGTTCCACAGCAGAGGGGACTGGGTCACGTTGTCCATGGTGTAGATCCAGCCTTCTCGATCCACGCCGACCAGTTCGTCGTCGTCCAGTGAGATCGCGACGAGCCGTCCGCGCAGGCAGGACGGCAGGGGGACCGTCCGCCAGCGGCTGTCCGCTGCTGACCGCGGGGGACGCGGCCGGGTCACCAGCGTGCCGGCGTCGGTGAGTGCGAACTCCCAGAATCGATTGAACTGAGTCTTCTCGGTCCGCAGGTCCACGCGTGACGGCGCCTGCTTGCCCGTGTACTCGGCGAAGGTCGTCAGTCCGGTGCGATCACCGGTGGACGGAACGCCCGGCGGAATCTGTGCGGTGCCGAAGGGAACACACGACGCCGGTCCGGCGTGCGCGGCCGGGGCGCCGGACAGTGGCAGAACGATCGTCATGACGATGCCGGAGAGCGCCGTCGCCAGACGGATTCGGGAGAGTCGGTTCCGGGGTCGGGTCATGAATCCGGACTATATCGGGCGCGTCCCGGGCGGTGTCCGCTTCGGCCCATCGGGCCGGCACCGATTATGCGGTGCGCGAATCCCGCCAGCGCACCAGTTCCCGGACCGCCGTCAGGTCGTAGTCGGGTCCGCCGGTGGCGACCGTGAGGAGGGTGACGCCCTCGGCCGTGATGTCGTCGGCGAACCGAAGCATGGCGCCGACGTCGCCGTCGAAGCGGACCTCCGCCGACCGCTCGATCTCGGCCGGATCGCGTCCCACGTCGGCGCAGTGCCGAGCCAGGACACCAGACTTGTGGCGATAGGACTCGACGTCGACGAACCCGTGCCAGAGATCGGCGTGTTCGGCGATGAGCCGCAGTGTCTTCTTCTCGCCGCTGCCGCCGATCAGCAGCGGAATATGGCGCGTGGGTGCGGGATTCAGCTTCGCGAGCCGTTCGGTGAGTCGCGGCAGGGAGGCACCGAGGGCGTCGAGTCGGCTGCCCTTGGTGCCGAAGTCGTATCCGTACTCGGTGTAGTCGCGCTGGAACCAGCCGCTGCCGATGCCGAGGATGAGACGACCGCCGCTGATGTGGTCGACGGTGCGCGCCATGTCGGCCAGCAGCTCCGGATTCCGGTAGCTGTTACAGGTGACGAGAGCGCCGAGCTCGACGCGGGAGGTCTGCTCGGCCCAGGCGCCGAGCATGGTCCAGCATTCGAAGTGGGCGCCGTCGGGGTCGCCCGACAGCGGGAAGAAGTGGTCCCAGTTGAAGACGATGTCGACTCCCGCGTCTTCGGCACGCATCACTGCGTCCCGGATGAGGGAGTACTCCGGTGAGTGCTGGGGCTGGAGCTGGACGCCGATTCGGATGGGGTGACTCATGGCTCCAGTGTGCCGTGCGGTCCGCCGCGGCGCCGGTTCTTGCCGCGCGCGCAAGCCGCGTCGCGGCGTGGCCGGTGATTGTGGGAGCGTCGAGGAGTGAGTGAACATCAGCACGACCACGATCAGCAGCAGGCTCCCCGTCATCCCGTCTCCGCGGCCGAGTGGGACGAACTCTACGAGTCGTCGGACCGGCTGTGGACCACCAACGTGAACCCCGCGCTCATCGCGGAAGTCGGTGATCTGCCTGCCGGTTCGGCATTCGACCTCGGGTGCGGCGAAGGCGCCGACGCCCGGTGGCTCGCCGACCACGGCTGGACGGTGGTGGGAGCAGACATCTCCACCGTGGCTCTCAAGCGTGCGGCCGCGACTGATTCACGTGAAACAATCACCTGGCTGCCGTTCGACGTCACCGCAGATCAGTTCGACCGCACGTACGACCTGGTGGCCCTGAGCTATTTCCACATCGCGAGCGACGACGTCGCGGTCCTGCAGAAGATCGCCGATGCCGTGGGGCCCGGCGGCACGCTGCTCGTGGTGATGCACGACCCCGAGGGGATGCGCGCGCACGGGCGGAGCCCGGACGGGTTCCTCTGGCCCCGCGACATGGTACGTCTGCTGGGCGAGGGCTGGGAAGTGGTGACCGACGAGGCGCGCGACCGCGGCATCCCGGCGGGCGGCGGCCATCATGTGCGGGATGTGGTCCTCCGTATGCGCCGGGTCTGAGCTTTCCGCCGGTCGGTGGTGCCGCGGCTGGGAGATGTCGGACCCCGGTGAGACCCTCGCGGTATGAGAGTGGACGCGGGCACACGCAAGCAGGCATCGATCCTGCACGCCGACCTCGACTCCTTCTACGCGTCCGTGGAGCAGCGCGACGACCCGTCACTGCGCGGCCGTCCGGTGCTGGTCGGTGGCGGGGTGGTGGTGGCGGCGAGCTACGAGGCCAAGGCGATGGGTGTCCGCTCGCCGATGGCCGGTCGTGAAGCCCGAGCGCTCTGTCCTCGCGCGGTGATGGTGCACCCTCGGTTCGAGGCGTACACCGAGGCCAGCCGCGCGGTCTTCGCTATCTTCTCCGACTTCTCGCCGTTTATCGAGGGCATCTCCGTGGACGAGGCCTTCCTCGACGTCGGCGGCATGCACGCGATCGCCGGATCGCCCGTTCAGCTCGCGGCACGGCTGCGGGAGCGGGTGCGCCGCGAGGTGGGCCTGCCCATCACTGTCGGGGTCGCGAGCACCAAGTTCGTGGCCAAGGTGGCGAGCGCGGTGGGCAAGCCGGACGGTCTGCTCGAGGTCCCCGCGGGAGGCGAACTCGACTTCCTTCACCCGTTGCCCGTGCGACGGCTGTGGGGCGTGGGCGCCAAGACCGAGCAACGCCTGGCCGAGGCCGGGATCGAGACCGTGGGCCAGATCGCGTCGCTGGGCGAGGAACGGCTGTCGATGCTCCTGGGTCGCGGCCCGGGCAGGCACCTGTACGCACTGTCGATGGCTCGCGATCCACGGCGCGTTCAGACAGGCAGACGCAGACGTTCCATCGGGGCTCAACGGGCGCTGGGTCGTCGGTGGCGGTCGGAGGCGGATATAGAAGCAACACTCGTCGCGATCGTCGACGGCCTGGGCCGCCGTCTCCGGTCGGCGCAGCGGCTCGTGCGAACGGTGGTGCTGCGTCTGCGCTTCCACGACTTCGAGCGAGTGACGCGGTCGCGGACGCTATCCGAACCGACCGACCGCACCGATATCGTTCTCGCGGTGGCGCGGGGTCTGCTCGACGAGGCGATGCCGCTGATTCGTGAGCGCGGCTGCACGCTGATCGGGCTGTCGCTGACCAACCTCGCCGATCACGGCGCCGTTCAGCTCGCGTTACCGCTCGACGGCGCCGACCACGCCGGCGACCTCGACCTGGCCATCGACTCGCTGCGGTCGAGATTCGGGAAGGGTGCGGTGACGCGGGGAGTGCTAGTGGGTCGTCCACATCTGCCCGAGAGCCCGATGCTGCCGGATTGACGGCGCCCCGGTCTGGGGGTCACGGTCTGATGGGTTCACGGAATCAAGACCACTTTGCCGCCGGCGTGCCCGGCGGCCACCAGCCGCAGCGCCTCGACCGCACGATCGAGCGGGAAGGTGCGCGCGATCGGCACCGTCAGCTCGCCGGCCGCGAGCAGATCGAGGAGTTCGCCGCGCACACCGTCCCGGAACGCCGCGCTGGCGGGGTCGGCGCCCGAGAGCGCGTCGAAGCCGTACTCGCGCGCGGCTTCGCGGTCGACGACGGTGAGGATCCGATCGCGATCGGCCACCAGTTCCAGTGACGCGGCCGTCGCCTCTGGGCCTCCGGCCGCGTCGAGCGCTGCGACCACCGGACCGGGTGCGGCGTCGCGGACGCGCCGAGCCAGTTCGGGACCGTAGGTCACCGGAATACCGCCGAACCGTGCGACCGCGTCCGACCGACCGGGACCGGCCGTGCCGACGACGGTGACCCCGGCTCGACGCGCCAATTGCAGGAAGACGGCGCCGACTGCGCCCGAGGCGCCGTGCAGGAGCACCGTCTCGCCGGACACCGCACCGGACCGCGACAGCAGCTCGGCCGCCGTGCACCCCGCGAGAAGCAGCCCCGCGGCCTGGTCGTCGGGCACCGCATCCGCCAGGACGAAGGCCTTCTCGGCGGGGATGGTGATCGCCGACGCGTAGCCGCCGTGCACGCGGAAGGCCGCGACGCGATCGCCCACCGACACCGCCCCGGACCCGGCGCGGGTCCGCGGTCCCATGGCGGTCACCACCCCCGCGATCTCGTAGCCGATCGGCAGCGGCAGGAGAGCGGGGTCGGAGGCCCTGAGCGTGTGCTTGAGGTCGGCGGGATTCACTCCGGCGGCCGTGACGCGGACGGTGAGCTGTCCGGGGCCGGGAGCTGCGGGTTCGCAGGCGACGGCCCGGAAGTCGTCGAGCCCGCCGAAGCCGTCCGCCACCCACCTGATGCCCGTCATGACGTGCAGCCTACTGCGCACATTATGGTGACCTGCATGACAAGCAATGTTGACGCGTCCAACCCCGATCTGGTCACAGTGGACGTGCCCACCCACTGGTACAACCTCGCCGCGGAGCTCGACGAGCCGATTCCGCCGCACCTGCACCCCGGAACCAAGGAACCGGTCGGGCCCGACGATCTGGCCGCGCTCTTCCCCGCCGGTCTGATCGCCCAGGAGGTCTCCACCGAGGCCTACATCGAGATCCCTGAGCCGGTTCGTGAGATCTACCAGATGTGGCGGCCGTCGCCGCTGTTCCGCGCCCGCAGATTCGAGGAGGCGCTGAACACGAAGGCGCGGATCTACGTCAAGTACGAGGGCGTCAGCCCGGTCGGCAGCCACAAGACGAACTCGGCTGTCGCGCAGGCGTATTACAACAGCATCGACGGGGTCAAGAAGCTCACCACCGAGACCGGCGCAGGTCAGTGGGGCAGCGCTCTCTCGTTCGCGGGCGCGCAGTTCGGTCTCGACGTGGAGGTGTGGCAGGTGCGGGCGTCGTACGACTCCAAGCCGTACCGGGGCTTTCTCATCCGCACCTACGGCGGCACGCTGCACCCGAGTCCCTCCGACCTCACCGAGGCCGGACGCGCGATGCTGGCGAAGGACCCCGACACCACCGGCAGCCTCGGCATGGCGGTGTCGGAGGCGGTGGAGGTGGCGGCCGCGAATGATGACACCCGCTACGCGCTCGGCAGCGTGCTGAACCACGTCGTGCTGCACCAGAGCGTGATCGGCCTCGAGGCCGTCGACCAGCTGAACGCGGTGGAGCCCGGCGGCGCCGACGTCGTCTTCGGTTGCGCGGGCGGCGGATCGAACCTCGCGGGCCTGTCCTTCCCGTTCCTGCGCGAGAAGCTGCACGGCCGTTCCGATCCGCGGATCGTCGCGGCCGAGCCGTCGGCCTGTCCGTCTCTGACTCAGGGTGAGTACCGCTACGACCACGGCGACGTCGCGGGCCTCACGCCGCTGCTGAAGATGCACACGCTCGGTATGGACTTCGTCCCGGACCCCATCCACGCCGGCGGTCTGCGCTATCACGGCATGGCGCCCGCGCTCAGCCACACGGTGGAGCTGGGTCTGGTGGAGGGCGTCGCGATCGACCAGCGCGCCGCCTTCAGCGCGGGCATCACGTTTGCGCGCACCCAGGGCATCGTGCCCGCCCCGGAGTCGACCCACGCCATCGCCGCGTGCGCCGAGCACGTGGCGAACAGCGACAAGGAGGAGGTCGTCGTGATCGGGCTCTCCGGGCACGGTCAGCTCGATCTGCCCGCCTACGCGGAGTTCTTGAACGGCTCCTTCTGACGGCTGTCGGGCCCGCCGGTTCCGGATCCGGACGGGCGGGCCCGATGCGGTCCGTGCGCGTCCCGACTCCTGCGGTTCGACGAATGCTGAGACAATCGGGACGGTAGTACTGAGAGTGGTGGAATTGCCGGGTCGCCGCACGGCGCGACCGGGAGACAGAGAAGGAACTTCATGGTCGAAACAGGACAGCGTCTGGCGCAGATCGGCGTCACCGGGCTCGCGGTGATGGGCTCCAACATCGCCCGCAACTTCGCGCGGCACGGGCACACCGTCGCGCTGCACAACCGCAGCATCGCGAAGACCGATGCGCTCATCGAGGCGCACGGCGACGAGGGCGATTTCATCCGCACGGAGACCATGGAGGAGTTCGTCGGCGCGCTCGAGCGGCCGCGCCGCGTCCTCATCATGGTCAAGGCCGGCGACCCGACCGACGCCGTGATCGAAGAACTCGCGAACCTGATGGAGCCCGGCGACATCATCATCGACGGTGGTAACTCGCTGTACACCGACACGATCCGCCGCGAGGCGGCGATGGCCGCGCGGAACCTGAACTTCGTCGGCGCGGGCATCTCCGGCGGCGAGGAGGGCGCTCTCAACGGTCCCTCGATCATGCCCGGCGGACCCGCCGAGTCGTACGAGTCGCTCGGTCCGCTGCTGGAATCGATCTCGGCGCACGTCGACGGCGTCCCGTGCTGCACGCACATCGGTCCCGACGGTTCGGGCCACTTCGTCAAGATGGTGCACAACGGCATCGAGTACGCCGACATGCAGCTCATCGGCGAGGCGTACGACCTCATGCGCAACGTGCTCGGCATGGAGGTCGCCGAGATCGCCGACGTATTCCGCGAATGGAACACCGGCACCCTCGACAGCTACCTGATCGAGATCACCGCCGAGGTGCTGTCGCAGGTGGACGCCGAGACCGGCAAGCCGCTCGTCGACGTGATCGTCGACGCCGCGGGCCAGAAGGGCACCGGCCGCTGGACGGTGAAGTCGGCACTCGACCTCGGCATCCCGACCACCGGCATCGCCGAAGCCGTCTTCGCGCGCGCCCTCTCGAGTTCGACGTCCCAGCGCGAGAGCGCGCGAGGGCTCGTCGCGGGCACCACCGGCGCGCAGGCCCCGGCCGACAAGGCGGCTTTCGTCGAAGACATCCGGAAGGCGCTGTACGCGTCGAAGGTCGTGGCGTACTCGCAGGGCTTCGACCAGATCGCGGCGGGAAGCGCCGAGTACGGCTGGAGCGTGGATCCGGGCAAGCTCGCCACCATCTGGCGTGGAGGATGCATCATCCGGGCCAAGTTCCTGGACCGCATCCGGGAGGCCTACGCCGAGAATCCGGAGCTTCCCGCGCTGCTGCTGGCTCCGTACTTCCGCGACGCGGTCGAGGACTCGGTGGAGAGCTGGCGGCGGGTCATCGTCACCGCGACTGCGATGGGTGTCCCGGTGCCGGCCTTCGCGTCGTCGCTGTCGTACTACGACGCGCTGCGGGCCGAGCGGCTGCCGGCCGCTCTGACCCAGGGGCTGCGGGATTACTTCGGTGCGCACACCTACCTGCGCGTCGACAAGCCCGGCTCGTTCCACACGCTCTGGAGCGGTGATCGCAGCGAGGTCGAGGCGTAGCGCTTCCAAGATCAGTCACTAGACGGGCCTTCGAGGGCAATGTTCCCTCGAAGGCCCGTCTGCGTCCTGAACTTGGCACAGCGGTCTCGGTATGCGTGCTGCCGGTGCGCTATGCCCACATCCCGTTCGTTGTCTCAGACCGCCCACAAGCGATCCTGCGCATCAACGGTGGACAGGTCATCGCGACAGCTTCGCCTTCCGGCGGATCACCGGGGCGCCGATCCCAGCTCGTTCTTGCGGTTTTCGAATCGCTGCGCTTGCCTCGACCACCGAAGGGGACCGGGTTGTGACTGCGGCCGAAGTACTGTTTAAGCTGGACATATGTCGAAAGTGCTGAGCTCGTTGCCGAAGGGAGAGCGCGTCGGAATCGCGTTCTCGGGTGGTCTGGACACCTCCGTCGCCGTTGCATGGATGCGCGAAAAGGGCGCTATCCCTTGCACTTACACCGCCGACCTCGGCCAGGCCGATGAGCCGGACATCGCTTCGGTGCCCGGCCGCGCGGGTCAGTACGGTGCGGAGATCTCGCGCCTGGTGGACTGCCGCGCCGCGCTCGTGGAGGAGGGCCTCGTCGCACTGCAGTGCGGTGCCTTCCACATCCGCACCTCCGGCAAGACGTACTTCAACACCACGCCGCTCGGCCGCGTGGTGACCGGAATGCTCCTGGTCCGCGCCATGAAGGAGGACGGCGTCGACATCTGGGGCGACGGCTCCACCTACAAGGGCAACGACATCGAGCGGTTCTACCGCTACGGACTGATGGCGAACCCGAACCTGCGGATCTACAAGCCGTGGCTCGACACCCAGTTCGTGGAGGAGCTCGGCGGCCGCCACGAGATGAGCCAGTGGCTGACCGAACGCGATCTGCCGTACCGCGACTCCCAGGAGAAGGCGTACTCCACCGACGCCAACATCTGGGGCGCCACCCACGAGGCCAAGACCCTCGAGCACCTCGACCACGGTCTCGACGTGGTGGAGCCGATCATGGGCGTCGCCGCATGGCGGGACGACGTCGAGGTCGCCACCGAGGACGTCTCCATCCGATACGAGCAGGGCCGCCCGGTCGCCATCAACGGCGAGGTCTTCGACGACGCCGTCGCTCTCGTCCTGAAGGCCAACGAGATCGGCGGCCGCCACGGGCTGGGCGTCTCGGATCAGATCGAGAACCGCATCATCGAGGCCAAGTCGCGCGGTATCTACGAGGCACCGGGCATGGCACTGCTGCACATCGGCTACGAGCGTTTGGTGAACGCGATCCACAACGAGGACACGGTCGCGAACTACCACAACGAGGGCCGTCGCCTGGGTCGCCTCATGTACGAGGGCCGGTGGATGGACTCGCAGGCGCTCATGCTGCGTGAGTCGCTGGTGCGCTGGGTGGGCTCGGCCATCACCGGCGAGGTGACCGTCCGACTGCGCCGCGGCGACGACTACCACTTCCTCAACACCACCGGACCCGGCCTTTCGTACCACCCGGACAAGCTGTCGATGGAGCGCGTCGGCGACGCCGCGTTCGGTCCGTCCGACCGCATCGGCCAGCTCACCATGCGCAACCTCGACATCGCCGATTCGCGTGCGCGCCTGGAGCAGTACGCGCAGCTCGGCATCGTCGGTGGCGCGACCGCAGACCTGGTCGGCGAGCTGTCCGCGGGCGGTGCGCAGGCGATCGCCGGCGGCCAGCCGGAGGACGCGGCATCCGAGTCGCTCGACCGCGCGGCGATCGATTCCGGCGTCGACTAGCGCTCATGGCCGCCAAACGGATCGGGATCGTCGAAGATCACGAGTCGATGGTGCTGGGGGTCCGGGCGATGCTCGACGGCCACGTCGGCCTGTCGCTGATGGCGTCGTCGGACACCGTCGAAGGGCTGCTCGCGCAGCAGGTCTGCCTGGACCTGGTGCTGCTGGATCTGCGGCTGGCCGACGGGTCGTCGCCGACGGCCAACATCGAGGCCTTGCACGACGCGGGTCTATCGGTCCTTGTCTACACCGGTGCGGAGAACCCGTACCTGGTCCGTCTGGCGGCGAAGGCGGGGGTGCTCGGCATCGTGCGTAAATCCGCCCGGGTGGAGCGGGTCGTCGAGGCGATCGCCACGGCTGCGGAGGGCAACCCGGTCATCACCACCGAGTGGGCGGCGGCCGTCGACGGCGACCCCGACCTCGATGCCACCGGCCTGAGTCCTCGGCAGCAGGAGGTGCTCTCGCTGTACGCCTCGGGGGAGAAGGCCGACCGGGTGGGGCGCATGCTGGGGTTGTCGACGGAGACGGTCAACGACTACGTCGCGCGGATCCGGGCGAAGTACGCCGCAGCCGGTCGGCCCGCAGGCACCAAGGTGGATCTCTATCAGCGGGCCGTCGAGGACGGACTGCTGCCGATCCCCGAGCGCGACCAGTGAGCGGCGCCGTCAGATACGCCGCTCCCGAGCGGCGGCACGACAACCTGGACCGGATCAGGCGGATGTTCGCGTTGTTCGCGGCGGTCGGTTACGTGGGGTACTTGATCCTCCTGTTGCCGGCGATCCTCCAGCTCGCACCGCTGATGAGCTCCTGGTGGACGCCGGCGATGTGCGCGATCGTCTTCGTCCCCGGCCTGACGCTGGGAGTGACCGCTCTGATCGGCGTGCCGCGCTGGACGCGGGCGACGGCGGCCGTCGCCGCCCTCAGCTTCTTCGTCGCGGTCCTCACCTGGCCGATCGCCTGGGACGGCACCACCGTCCCGGCCGGCGACGGCGTATGGCTGGCGGCGTTTCCCGGGCTCGCCAGCATCGCCGCGGTGCTGGCGTGGCCGGCCTGGGCGGCCTTTGCGCACATGGTGTTCGGCTGCGTCTGCGTGCAGCTCATCAACTTCGTGATCCGCGGCGAAGTGGATCCGGGACAGCTCGCTCCCGAGATCGCCTTCGCAATCATGTTCTGCAGCTTATTCGTCGGTGCGGCCGTGATGGCGCTGCGCACCGGGAGGATTCTGGACGAGACCACCGATCGTGCCCATGCGGCGGCCGCGACCGCCGCAGCCGAGCGGGCCCGCGACACCGAACGCGAACGCTTCGACGCGCTGATTCACGACAGCGTGATGTCCACCCTGCTGACCGCCTCCCGGGGCGGGGCGCAGGAGCACGTGCCGCGGCTGGCGGCCGCCACCCTCGCCGAACTCGACGAGATCCGTTCGGGACTGCCCACCGACCGTCCGTTCGGCCTCGAGGCCGCCGTGGTGCACCTGCGTGCGACCACTACCGAGGCAGACCCGAGGGCGGAGTTCGCCGTCGACGCACCCGCTGCCGATTCTGATGCCGCACAGGCGGAGCTGCCGAGCGAGGCGGTGCGTGCGGTGAGCGCGGCACTGGCCGAAGCCCTGCGCAACAGTCGCCGACACGCCGGGGCCGATGCGCGGTGCACCGTGCGTGGCCGAGTGGACGCCGATTCGATCAGGATCGCGGCGACCGACGACGGCGTCGGTTTCGACCCGGGTGCGGTATCGGCCCATCGACTCGGCATCGCGGTCAGCATCCGGGCCCGGATGGACCGGGTCCCGGGAGGTTCGACCGCCATCGAGTCGTCGCCCGGCGCCGGAACCACCGTCCGACTGGGATGGACACGCTGATGGAGCAACTTCCGGCCGGCGGTGATATCGGTGATCTGATGGGCCTGCGGACCGCCGCCGCGAAGGCGCTCGTGGCGGTCTTCATCGGAACGTTTGCGCTGGTGGGAGTGATGACGCGCCCCGCAGGGAGCGGGGTGGCCGGATGGCTGGCGGAGATCGTCGCCTGGGGGGTGACGAGCGCTGCGGCAGTCGCACTGATCCAGGTGCCGGGAGATCCGTTACGGCGGTCGGTGACGGCAGTCGTCGCCGCCGCCGGCCCGGTGGCCACGGTGTCGGTGCTGCTGGTGGTCGACGATCCGGGGGTGCGCATCCTGACCTTCTGGCCTTTGTCGGCGACAACGGCGCTGTGCACCTACCTCTGTGTACGCGGCCGCACAGGCGTCGCGTGGCTCTCGATGCTGGTGGCGATCGGCGCGACCGCACTGTGGGCCGTCGGCATCGGCGAAGGCGCCGGGTACGGGATCTCGATCTCGCTGATCAACCTGGCGCCGCTTGTGATGTCGTCCTTCTTCGCCATCACGATCCGGCCGGCGGCGCGCGAGATCTTTCTGATGCAGGGGGCCGGCACCGAGGCCGCGGCTGCGGAGGCCGCGCGGCGCGCGGTCCTCGACGAACGCGACCGGCAACTCGGCCGACTCGACGACCAAGCGCGCCCCTTGCTCGAGCGGCTCGTCGACGCGGCGCCGCTCTCGGCGGACGAACGCGATGAGTGCAGTCTGGTCGAGGCGCGGTTGCGTGATTCGCTGCGGGCGCCGACATTCGACGTCCGCAGTGTTGCCGACGCGGCGCGGCAGGCACGACGTCGAGGGGTGGAGGTGATCTTGCTCGACGATCACGGGCTCGTCGGTGCGGACGATGACGTCCGCGAGCGGGTGATCGGCGGTGCCGTCACCGCGCTCGCCGCGGCTCGTGCGGGGACCGTCACGATTCGCATCCTGCCGCCGCGGCGTCGCGTGGTGGCGACTGTTCTGCAGGTCGCCGGCGACGTCGTCGTCCGCGAGGAGTACGACGGCGAAGGTCGTCTGGTCGGCAGCGACTGACCCCGGGAGCAGGCCTGACCTCTGTCGCCTCTTAGGAGGACAGAGGAATTGGGGTCTTTCTCGTGCGCCGATGTCGCCATACCGTCCGAAGGGAAGGCATGGCGGCGGGACATCGGCGAGGAGGCGAGGAGAATGACGGGCTCCGGGGCAGTGGCGCGGCAGTCGGGGACAGGCCAGTCGGTCGGGGTGTGGAGTGAGAATCCGTGGCAGCGGGAAGTGCTCATGGTGTGGATGAATCGGTTCGGGTATCCGGTGGTCGCTGTCGACACGGCCGGACTCCTGGCGGGGGCGACGCGCGTCGTGGTGGTCGGAGCCGGCGATCGTCTCGCGCTGCGTCGGTTCGGCCGCTCAATGGCCGGACGCGTCATCGTCGTCGGCGGTACGGTCGAGAAGGCCGATATCCGCTCCGGCGTTCATCATGTCACTGAAGGCCCAGACATCGACCACCGTCTTAACCTCCTGCTGACCAGAGCGCTGGGCCCGACGTCCGGCCGGACTCCGATGTCGGCGCGGGAACGGGAGATCCTGACCACGTATGTGATGGGTGCGACCGTCGAGGAGACCGCGACCCGGCATTTCGTCGCCGCCAGCACGGTTCGCACTCACTATCGGCGCGTCTCGGCCAGGTACGACGACGCCGGGCTGCCGGTGGCGAACAAGACCCACCTGTTGTTGCGGATGGTCGCCGACGGTTGGATTCAGCTCGACGGCGTGCTTCCCGAATCGGAGCCGACGACGTCCGCGATCGAGGTGGCGTGAGGGGCGGGCCTCGGCTTGGAGTGAAGAGCCGACGGGCTCGATGACCGACGGGCGGCGTCAGGCACCCCCGCGACTAGCGGCGTCTCACTCTTCGACCACCGACGCCGCCGGACTCCGTTCGACCGACCCCGGGCGCAGTGCGCTCGCGGCGAGCGGGAACAGGAGCACCGACAGCACGCCGGCGCCGACGAGGACCGCTGCCTGCGTGCCGGTCAAGACGTCTTGGCGGACACCGATGTCGGTGGCGACCGCGATGATCGGAAGGCCGGTGGCGCCGTAGAGCCCGGTGGCGATTCGCTCGCGGCGGCCGGCGCCCTCGGGTGCGGCGAGCATCGAGGGCAGCCCGCGGACCAGGAGCAGAGCCACCAGGACGACGGGGATCCAGGCGAAGGCGAGCGGATGATCGAGCAGCGACTGCAGATCGAACTTCACACCCGTGTAGACGAAGAAGATCGGGACGAGGAAGCCGAACGCGACGGCGTCGATCTTGGCCTCCACCGACCGCTGCGTCTGTTCGTCGGCATCTCGGATGAGGAGCTTCCAGACGATCCCCGCGGTGAATGCGCCCAGCAGCATGTCGATGCCGAGCTGGACGGTCAGGAAGATCATCACGGCCAGAATGGCCAGCACGGTGCGGACGGCGAACTGCGCCGACGTGTGCAGGGTCGATTCGACGAAGGCGTGCAGGCGGCGATGAGAGGTGCGGCGCGCCCGGATCACGGCGGCCGCCGCGATGACGCCGAAGACCAAGAGCACCACGCTCGCCGTACCGAACGAGCGGCCGCCGAGGAATAGCGAGATGGCGATGATCGGCCCGAACTCGCCCGCGGCGCCGATCGCTCCGACGGCGACGCCGAACGGTGTGGCGAGGTCACCGGAGTCGCGGAGGATCGGCAGCAAGGTTCCCAGAGCCGTCGACGCCAGACTGATCCCGATGATCACCGCGCCCAATCCGGGTGAGACAGCGAAGCCCGCCGCGATCCCGACCGCGATGCTGATCAGCCAGCCGAGCCAGGCGCGCCGAGCCGTGCGTCCGCGAACCGCCGACCGGGTGATCTCGGTTCCTGCGATGAAGAACAGCAGGTTGACACCGAAGTCGGAGAGCCGGCCGAACAGTTCCGATTCACCGACCCAGCCCAGCAGCGCGGGGCCGGCCACGATGCCGAGGCCGAGTTCGAAGACGACCACCGGAACCGCTGCCCAACGAGAGACGGATCTCGCCAGGAGCGGCGCTGCGAAGACCAGGAGGGGAACGACGAGCACGGTGGTCGCGGTGGGGCTCACCGGCTGATTCTAGAACGCGGTGACACGCGCGGGAGACGGTGCGGCGTCTGCGGTGGTCTCAGATGTGGACACCTTCGGTGTGGTTCCGTCGGCGGTACACGATGCTGGTCGCCAGGGAGGCGAGGATCAGCACCAGGCCGATGAGACCGGTCACCGTCTCGGGGACCTCGGTGCCGAGTGAGTACAGCAGAAGCAGCGCCAGCGCGCCGATCGCCCAGTGGGCGCCGTGTTCGAGGAAGACGTACTCAGACAGGGTTCCCCGGTGAACGAGGTAGATCGTCAGCGACCGCACGAACATCGCGCCGATGAGGCCCAGACCCAGAGCGATGATGATCGGGTCCGCCGTGATGGCGAAGGCCCCGATCACGCCGTCGAACGAGAACGACGCGTCCAGCACCTCCAGATAGAGGAACAGGAAGAAGCCCGCGCGCCCCGTCGCCTTGGCGAGTGCGGTCGGGCCGTCCCCCGACTCGGTCTCGATGTGGAAGAGACGGCCGAGCCCGTTGACCACGATGTAGGTGATCACGCCGAGGACGCCGGCAACCATCACCGTCGATGTATCGTGGTCCGGCGCGACGAGCGTGGCCGCCAGCACCAAGATCGTCAACGCCACCACCACCGGTGCCTCGCGGAGCCGGCCGATGCGCAGCAGGGGCCGCTCGATCCACGACAGCCAGGTGAGCTCCTTGTCCTCGAACAGGAACCCGAGGAACAGCATCAGGAGGAACATTCCGCCGAACGAGGCGATCTGCGGGTGCGCCGCGGTCACGATGCTCTCGTAGGTCGGCGAGCCGTCCGTCGGCGGGTTGAGCGCGAGGTGAAGCGCGTCGACCGGGTCGAGGCCCGCGGTGAGCCAGACGATCCCCAGCGGGAAGGCCAGGCGCATGCCGAACACGGCGATGATGACACCGATCGTGAGGAACATCCGCTGCCAGAAGTCGCTCATCCGCTGCAGGACCGTGGCATTGATGACGGCGTTGTCGAAGGAGAGCGAGACCTCCAGCACACCCAGGACCAGGGTGAGCAGTACGGCCGTCGAACCGCCGTACAGGAACGCGGCGACCAGCGCCGCGATCGAGACGACGAACGACATCCCGAAGATGCGAAGCGTCACGCGGGGATCCCAACCTTCATGACAGGCAACGGTACCCGGGCGAGGCGTCGCTGGCGCTTCCCGGAGGCGAGCCGGCCAGGCCGTGGGGAAACGGGAACTGACTGACAGTTCGAGTCAGGAGGCACTCATGAAACTTGCGGCACTCAGTCCAGCAATCGGGCTCGGACACGCGATGGCATGCATGGTAAGAAATTAATTGCTTTGGCCGACGCAATCTTCCGAGCTTTCAAAATATGCTTGTCTGACACCGAAGAAGGAGAATTGAGAATGGCTCAGTGCAACTGCAGTTGTGCATACTGCAAAGAGGCTAATGTGAACGACCGGAGCGTGCATCAGTGCAAGAACTTGCCGCGCTGTTCGGTTGCGTCCAAGAGCTGACGACCATGGCAGAGACTGGATCATCGTCGCGGTCAGGCGATTTCACGGAACCGCACAGATGCCGGAGTTGCAGCCGAGCTTTCTGGGGTAAGCGGTCGTGGAACCGGGTCACGGTGAACTGTCCGCACTGCGGCGCGGGGAACTGACGAATCGGAAGAATGGGCGGGTGTCGACCGAATGGTCTACACCCGCCCATTTTACCTGGCAGTTGGATTGAACGTCTGACCCCAGAAATGGGACACGCGGTTCGGTCCACCAGAAACGGTTACTCGCAATGGACGACTGACACGGTCTGGGATGGCCGAATACCATCGACCGCGTATCTGATTTACCGGATTCTCCATGCGAACCGGAAGTCGTATCTCGAATTTGAGGAGAATTTCCTGATGGCAGTCAGTGTTGACTTCTATGCCGTGCTCGAGATCGCGCGCGATGCCGACGATGACACCATCAATGCGGCTTTGAAATCGAAACTGCGGTTGTGGCGCAAAGCGACGAACTCTCCGGACCTCAGTACTCGGCAGGAGGCGGAGACGTGGATGGCGCGGCTTCGTGAGGCCAGCGACACGCTGCTCGATCCGCAGCGCCGCGCGGCCTATGACCGCGAACTGCAGACCGCCGGCGTCGCGCAGCCGCAGACGCAGCAGGCGGCGGGCGAGGGCACGGACTGGGTGGCTCGGGCGCGGGAGGAGCTCGGCCGAGGCGATTACCACTCTGCGGCGTACTCGGCTCGCGAGGCCACTCACTCGATCGGCAACAGCGCGGAGTCGTGGGGTCTCCGCTCTCGCGCCAATGCCGGTCTGGGAAACCTTCAGGACGCTCTGTACGAGGCACGCCAGGCGACCACCATCGAGGCCAACAACCCGGAGTACCACTTCCAGCTGGGCATGATCTTCGAGAAGTTGGCGCAGTTCCAGGATGCGATCAACGCATACCAAGTGTCGATGCAGCTGGATCCTTCCGCGCCGCAGTACATGGTGGCGGTCGCCAACGTCATGTCCGACAACGGGCAGCTCGACGATGCGCTCGACTTCATCCGGCAGCACCTGCAGCGCTTCCAGGGCGCGCAGATCGTCTTCGACTACTACGCAACCCTCCTCGCACTCAAGGCGGAGAGCATCCCGCGATACAACGGGCGCGGTCAGTACATGATCACGTCGAAGTCCGAGATCGAGCAGATGCGACCGTTGATCGCCGAGGCGATGGCGCACAACCGAGATCCGGAGATGGCGAAGGAACTGGACAAGATCAGCCGCTTCCTCGATACCAGCGAGGAGCAGGTCTTCAGCGTCCCCGGCGACGGATGGGGTCAGAAGGCGCTGATCCTCGCCTCCCCGATCCTGTGCATCGTCATCGGCGCGATCATCGGCCTCACGGTGATCGGTGTGCTCCTCGCTGTCGCGGCCGGTGCGGGCATCTACTTCACCTGCTGGGTGCCGCGATACAAGGCCAACGACCGTGACGACCTGCGCAAGGGCTACCTGCAGGGATACATCGGCTGACCTGGCCGGCTGGGTACCGACTGCGACGAAAGGTTCATGGACATGGGTAGAGCCGTTGGAATCGACCTCGGGACGACGTACTCCGCGGTGGCAGCCATCGAGGCTGGGGCGCCGGAGGTGATCCGGAACGACGACGGCGACTACACGACGCCGTCGGTGCTGTACTTCGACGGCGAGGAGGTCTCCCTCGGCGTCTGCGCTGAGAACATGCGGGCGAAGGCGGAAGGCGATGTGGCGTCGCTCATAAAGCGCCAGATGGGCAACACCGACTTCGTCTTCGTTCCGGACAGCAACGACAACGAGTACCGCGCGGAGGACCTGTCCGCTCTGATCCTCACCAAGTTGGTCGCCAGCGCCGAGAACGTCCTGGGCGAGGAGATCACCGACGTGGTCATCACGGTGCCCGCGTACTTCGAGGACGAACACCGCAACGCGACGCGGACGGCCGCGGAGATCGCCGGCCTCACCGTGCTGCAGTTGATCAACGAGCCGACCGCAGCGGCTCTGAGCTTCGGAGTCGGTTCGGGATTCTCCGGAACCCTCCTCGTCTACGACCTCGGCGGCGGCACTTTCGACGTCACGGTGCTGCGCTGCCAGAACAATGACTTCACCGTCCTGGCCTCGCTCGGCGACCGCAACCTCGGTGGTTTCGACTTCAACAACGCCCTGTTCGGTGTGGTGAACGAGAAGTTCAAGGAGCAGACCGGTCAGCCGATTCCCACCGACCAGTATCTGCAGGTCATGGATGCCGTCGAAGACACCAAGCGCCGGTTGTCGCAGGCGGAGAAGGCGACCGTCTTCATCTCGGCCCTGGGTCAGAACGTGAAAGTTCAGGTGACACGGCAGGAGTTCGAGTCGGCGGCGTCGTTCCTGCTCAAGACGACGGAGTTCCTGGTCGACGAATCGGTCGAGACGGCGGGGGTCTCGTACTCGGCGATCGACAAGGTCCTTCTGGTCGGCGGATCCACTCGTATGCCGATGGTCCAGAATCTGGTGGAACGGTTGACCGGTCAGACTCCGGACAAGTCGGTCCACCCGGATCAGGCGGTGGCGCTCGGTGCGGCGATCGTCGCCGACAAGGTGTCGGCGGACAGGGCCGGAGCGGCGCCGGACATGCCGGCCGGTGGCAGCATCGACTTCTCAGATGTCATCTCGCAAGGTGTCGGGGTGCTGGCGCTCAACGCCGCCTCACAGCTTGCCTACACCCAGTTGATCCCGCCGCAGACGTCCATTCCGGCTCAGGCGGAGCATGATTTCGGCCTACCCGTCGAGAATCAGCAGGAGATCAGGCTGCAGATCGTGTCGCATGACGTCGACGGGGTGCTTGAAGCGCAGGTCAAGAGTCTCGGTGAGAGCATGCTGAAGGTTCCGCCGGGCCGTGCAGCGGGCAGTGGCGTGCGGGTGATCTTCTCGGCGGACATCGACGGGATCATTCACGTCCAGGTCATCGATCTGACCGAAGGGATCAACCTCGGCGAGATGGAAGTGAAGCGTCCCGGCGAGATGGATCCCAAGCGGATGGCGCAAGCGCGCGAGTTGGTCGCGTCCGCGCAGTTCACATGATCGGAGAACCGGTGGATCAGACGCTCGCCGATGTCTCGAAGCGGCTCGACGACCTCACGGAGCTCTTCCGGAGACGGCTCCTCAACGACAACCGTGGCCAGGAGTTGCTCGGGGAGCTGCGGGCCAAGTCGGCGCTCGACGAGACCCTGCTGGTAGGGCGAGTGCTCCGGCCCGTCGCCACCCGGCTGATGAATGTCATCGACCGTGTCGACAACTGGGACGGTGAGGCGGACCCGCTCGCAGAGTCCGTTCGAGACGAGGTGATCCAGATCCTGGAGGACTTCGGGGTCGAGCAGATCGGCGTCGACGGAGATGTCGACCCGCGGAGACATCGCATCGAGTCGGTCGTTGTCGCCGACGCCCCCGAAGGCGCTATCACCGGACGCACCGTCCGCGGTTTCGAACTGGACGGTCGCGTGCTGCGCCCGGCGGGCGTGGTCGTGGCCGCGGGACCGAGGGCTCCTGGACAGAACGGCGCGGCGGATGACTAGTGGCGGTACCGGCCGTGACGATCAGCAGGACGCTCGTCGCCGCCTCACCGACGCGATGGCCGCGACGATGGCCGAGGCCGGCGGCCTCACAGCCGAAGCCGGCAGGCTCCTCGGGGAGATCGACATCGCGCTGTCGATCACGCGGACAACGCTCGACGACGAGCTGGCGGCGCAGCGGCGGCGACTCCGGCGCGAGAAGGAAGAGGCGGAGGCGAAGCTGCAGGCTGATGCCGTGCGGCGGACGCGGGCTGTTGGGGCGGCGCTGCGGGCCGCAGCCGAGGAACTCGCGCCCGGTGCGGCCGGTGCCGGATGGGCTGCGCGGGCGCTGAGCGTGCCGCAGCCGGCGCGGGCGGTACCGTCGGCGGTCCGGGTCGGCACCCTCCCGGGTGGTGCGCCGGCGCTTCTTCCGTTGATCGGCGTCTCGGGGTGGGTCGTCGGTGGCAGCGGTGCCGAGCAGTTGATCGCGGACACCGTGCTCAGACTGGCGCTGTCGGCGCCGCCGGAGTCCCTGCGGGTCTCGGTGTTCGATCCCAGGCTCCGTGGGATCCTCGGCTTCACGTCGTTGTTCCGCGACACCGATCCGATCGGGTACCCGCCCGCGATCCAGACCGAGGACGGGTTGCGGAGGCTGTTGTCCGGGCTCATCGACAGAATCGGCCGGGCTGCGGAGACGATGAGCACGGCGGGTGCGGCCGATCATCGGGACCTGCCGCTGTCGCAGGCGGGGCGTCTCGAACTCGCGGTCCTGCTCGACGCACCGAGCGGAGTCACCGAGACCGCCGCTGACGATCTCAATAGGATCGTCGAATCGGCGGCCGGGCGCGGCGTGTTTCTGCTGATCGCGAGCCCGGGGTACGTCGATGGCCCGATCCGCGTGGGTGATCGGGCACAGGTCGACGTCGACCGCGGGCTGGTCCGGGTCGACGCGGCCGGCGAGATCCGGTCGGATTCGTTCGCGGCCGTGCCCGGATTGTCGGTTCGGGCTGATCCGTCGCCCACCCCAGCGGCGCGGAACAACTTGATCCACGCGAGGGCCGAAGCGATCGAGGCCGCGGCGCAGGGGACGATGACCTTGGAGGCGGTCCTCGCCGAGATCGATGCCGGATGGTCCGATCGCGGCGACGACGGGCTATCGGGCATCTTCGCGAGAATGCCCGGCGGACTCGGCGGCCTGGAACTCCGGAGTGCGAATCCGCCCGCGCCGAACGCGCTCATCGGCGGCGCCGTCGGCACGGGAAAGTCGAACCTGCTGCTCTGCTTGATCTATGGTCTCGCGAGCCGGTACTCGCCGCGGGACGTTCGTTTTCACCTGTTGGATTTCAAAGAGGGCGTCGAGTTCGCGCGGCTCGCACCGACCGGCGACGAGACCTGGTTGCCGCACGTCGACTCCCTCGGCCTGGAGAGCGATCGAGCGTACGGCGTGGCGGTTTTGGAGCATCTCGCCTCCGAGTTCGACCGCAGGGCGGACGCTTTCAAGTCGGCGGGCGCGTCTTCGCTCGCGGACTATCGGGCGCTGACAGGTCGGGACATGCCGCGGCTGGTGTTGGTGGCCGACGAGTTTCAGGTGCTCTTCGAACCGGACGACGATGTCGCGCAACGAGCGGTGCAGCTGATCGAACACCTCGCTCGGAAGGGCCGCGCCTACGGGGTCCACCTGGTGCTCGCATCGCAGACGCTGTCTGGTATTCAAGCGCTCGCGCTCAAGCGTGACGCCATCTTCGGTCAGTTCCACAACCGGATCTCGCTGCGGAACACCGAACACGAGTCGGAGACGATCCTCGGTGCGGGGAACCTCGCCGCGGGAGATCTGCACGGGCGTGGTCAGGCGGTGTTCAACGATGATCTCGGACATCTGGCGGCCAATCGGATCGGTTCGGTGGTGTGGGCCGATCCCGCCTACCTGGACCGGCTGCAGACGGAACTGTTCAGCCGGGCGATGGCGGATGGCTTCACTCCCCGGCGTCCCAGCACCTTCGTGAGTTCCGCCTACGCCGAGTGGATCCCAGCTGACGATCGAGAGATCGCCACGGTCGGAGTCCCGATCAGCGTCGGTGGAACCGCGCAGGGATTCTCGCTGAAGCGCGGCCGACTCGGCAACGTCGCGCTGATCGGCGACGACCTCGACCGCACCAGGGCGGTGCTGTCGTCGATCCACGCATCCATTCGCGCGTCCGATCTCGCCTCCGCGCAGTGGACCGTCATCGACAGCTCGGGCGTTGGGCTCGATGACGTCGGTCCGTGGGCGAACGAAGCGGGAATCCAGCGGATCTCAGCGGAAGAGGCGGATAGCTTCCTGCGTACCCTGACAGCGCGGACGGCGGTGCCGAGCAGCCGCATCGAGCGGGTGATCATCCTCGACGACCCCGACGACATCGCGTCGCTGGTCGATTCAGACGAATACCCGCGTCCGATCGAGGCGGTGGAGCGCTTCATCAAGCGATCGATTGCCTGCGGCATGCTCTTCGTGATCAGGTTCCGCTCGATGAGCTCATACGACGCGAGGACGGCGGGCGAACTTCGCGACGGCTTCCGGACGATCGTCCTGACCGAACCGGGATCGCAGACCGACCTGCTGGCGCCGGGCACCGGGCGCATGGACTTCAGCGGACCGCGCGTCGTCGTCGTCGACAGGAGCAGCGGTCGGCAGGATCTGTTGGTTCCGTTCGATCCGGCTGCGTTGCCGCAGAACGGTATCGAGAAGACGGAGGTGAGCATCCCGATATGACGGACACGGCATGGGACCGGTATCTGGGGGCGGTGAACGATCTCGCGGCGATCGACGGAGAGCTGATCGACGAGCGGCGGAGGTCGGATCACCTCTTCCAGGAACGGGAACGGAACGTGGCGGTGGAGGCTGCAGACCGCGAACAGTGCCTTGCCGGGCTCGACGGGCGGCGCGACGCACTGTCCGAGCAGCTGGATGCGGCGGCGCGGACGATCGGGCTCGATCGGGTGCCGGCCGCGGCCGTTCCACAGCAGGCCAGACACGCGCACGTGGTGCTGGCCGACCTCGAACTCGTCGTCGGCCGCCTCCAGAAGCACGCGTCGGTCGTGGAGGGGTACGAGCGCGCGAAGAAGCGAATCGCGCGAGACGAGGCCGACCGGGCGGCGCGACGTGAAGAACTCACGGCGAAACAGGCCGAGCGCGAGCGAAAGCTCGCCGAGGCACGGGAACGTGCGGTCGACGAGCGTAGACGGCACGAGCCGACCCGCGTGGCGAAGCCGGTGGCCACCGATCCGCTGCCCGCACCGCCGGCACCGAGCCGTACGGGTGCGATCGTGGCGGGCGCGGTCGGGACGCTCATCGTTCTCATCATCGTGCTGGTCCTGATTCTTTAGAGACAATGGAGGCTTCATGAGTGAAGTACAGGCTGAACGACAGGCGGTCATGCAGGCGGTTTCGACGTTGCAGCAGTTAGAACGGCTGATTCGCAGCCAGCACGGGGAAGTCCGGAACCTGTCGAGCGAGGTCCGCAGGGTCGCCGGTTCGACCTCGACCAAGGCCGACGACCGGATGGTCAATGCTCTGCAGGCCAGTTCGGTGAGCCTGGATGCATTGCAGCAGCGCATCGCCGCTGCGATGCGGCAGGCCGAAGACATCGCCAGGAGGCTCTGATGTCGAAACACGAGGAACTCACCCGCCAGGTGAAACAGCTGGCACGGAAGTCGGAGGACGCGAATCGGCAGGCCGCCGGTCTGAAGCAGTCCCTGAACCGCAACATCAGACAGGTTCATGCGGTCCTCGGCCGCGGCGGTTCTGGGCCGATCGGACAACTCTCGTACGCGCTCGATCAGGCGAACCAGGACATCGACAGGCTGTCAGTGAACCTGCACAACACCAAGAAGGCCGCCGAAGAGTTTGCGCGGCACCTCGAATCGCTGAACTGAGGGGCGAGATTCACGTCGCGAAGCCATCTCCGCACGCCGCGGATCCGGGATCCTGTCCGCTCCTTCACGATCGCCGCAGTCCAGACCGGACAAGTCCGCGCAGGTCGCACATAGACCCCAGAGGAAGGAATCGAACACCGTCACCGTAGTACCCGACGGCCCGGAAGACGACGAAGGCCCGGCACTCCGAGGGGGAGTGCCGGGCCTTCGATTCGTCAGTACCGACGTCCTACTCGGCGCCGATGATGAACGCCTCGAGCTGCGCGCGCGCCTTGTCGTCGGCGATCTGCTCGGGCGGGCTCTTCATCAGGTAGGCCGAGGCCGGGAGGATCGGGCCGCCGAGGCCGCGGTCCTTGGCGATCTTGGCGGCACGGACGGCGTCGATGATGATGCCTGCCGAGTTGGGGGAGTCCCAGACCTCGAGCTTGTACTCCAGGTTCAGCGGCACGTCGCCGAAGGCACGGCCCTCGAGACGGACGTAGGCCCACTTGCGGTCGTCGAGCCACTGGACGTAGTCCGACGGGCCGATGTGCACGTTCTTGTCGTAGACCTTGCCGGCGAGCGGGCCGTCGAGGATCGAGGTGACGGCCTGCGTCTTGCTGACCTTCTTCGACTCCAGACGCTCACGCTCGAGCATGTTCTTGAAGTCCATGTTGCCGCCGACGTTCAGCTGGTAGGTGCGGTCGAGCTCCACACCGCGATCCTCGAACAGCTTCGCCATGACGCGGTGGGTGATGGTCGCGCCGACCTGGCTCTTGATGTCGTCGCCGACGATCGGGACGCCCGCGGCGCGGAACTTCTCGGCCCACTCGGGGTCGGAGGCGATGAACACGGGCAGGGCGTTGACGAAGGCCACGCCGGCGTCGATGGCGCACTGAGCGTAGAACTTGTCGGCCTGCTCGGAACCGACCGGCAGGTAGCTGACCAGGACGTCGACGTCGTTGTCCTTGAGGGCCTTCACGATGTCGACGCCTTCGCCGTCGGCCTCGGTGATGGTCTCGCGGTAGTACTTGCCGAGACCGTCGAGGGTGTGGCCGCGCTGGACGGTCACGTTCAACGGCGGGACGTCGGCGATCTTGATGGTGTTGTTCTCGCTGTTGACGATCGCCTCGGAGAGGTCGAAGCCGACCTTCTTGGCGTCGACGTCGAAAGCGGCGACGAACTCGACGTCACGGACGTGGTAATCGCCGAACTTGACGTGCATCAGACCGGGGACGGTCGCGTTCTCATCGGCGTCGCGGTAGTACTGAACGCCCTGAACCAAGGATGAGGCGCAGTTACCCACGCCAACGATGGCCACGCGCACTTTGTTGGTTTCACCCATGGTCGGGATCTCCTTCTTGTTGCAGCGGTACGGCGGAATGCTGTGCCGCCGAGTTCTTTCCTACTTCGTCCTGCGTCGTCGTCTCCGACGACGAGGAACGAAAATCCGGGGTGCCGACAGACCCGGAGGCCTCGTCGGCGATCAATTTGTTGAGCCACTGGACCTCGCGCTCGGAGGTCTCCAGGCTGAGCTCGTGCATCTGGCGCGTGTAGTGATCGTTCGAGCGCGTCGCACGGCCGAGCAGATCGCGCAGACCCTCGCGGCGTTCCTCGACCTGCCTGCGGCGGCCCTCGAGGATGCGCATGCGAGCCACCGCGGGCGTCCTGCTGAAGAAGGCCAGGTGCACACCGAAGCCGTCGTCGGTGTAGTTCTGCGGGCCGGTGTCCGCGACCAACTCGGTGAAGCGCGACTCGCCCGCCGGAGTGAGCCGGTACACGCGGCGTGCCCGGCGGACCTTGGTTCCCGTGGAGGTCTCGGGCTCGTCTTCGGCGATCAGCCCGTCGGCCTGCATGCGGCGCAGGGTCGGATACAGCGAGCCGTACGAGAACGCGCGGAACGCGCCGAGCAGCCCGGTGAGCCGCTTGCGCAGTTCGTACCCGTGCATGGGCGATTCGAGCAGCAGGCCGAGAATCGCCATTTCGAGCATGACTCGGCCCCCTTTCGATGCGTTATCGCGCCTTGATGCAGCATCTAATGTATCGCATCGATATAACTCGCAGTGAAGTTGCGAGTACGGCAGCGGCTTGATCTGCATCACAGGGCAGTCGTGGCGGGCTCGCGTCTAGGCTTGGGAACGTGCACCGGCAGATCGTGGACTACGCACTCGCGCGACGCGAGTGCCTAGCGCGTGTGCGGACGGGCCGCACGGCTCTGTCCCAGGTGTGCGACGCCGACCCCTACCTCTTGCGGGCGGCCAAGTTCCACGGAAAGCCGACCGACGAGGTCTGTCCCGTGTGCCGGAAAGAGCAGGTCACGGTGGTGTCCTGGGTGTTCGGAGAGCACCTCGGACACATCCACGGCTCGGCTCGTTCGGCGGGCGAGATCGAGGCCCTCGACGGGAGCGCCGGCGCCTTCACGGTTCACGTCGTCGAAGTCTGCCGAACCTGCCGGTGGAACTATCTCGTGCAGTCGTACGTTGCCGGATTGCCCGAGGGCGCCGGTCGACGGCGTCGCCGGGTCGCCAAGTGATGTGACCGGAGTTGGCGCAGCCGCAGCCATACGTCACAGTTGAGAGTGTTAGTTTCGTCCGCGCAACAGCGCAGAGAAGTGGGTGAGCGATGACCAGCGGTAAAGGTGCTGCGACGTCGGAGAAATCGACGGCGGTGAAGGCCACGGCGTGGACGCTGGGCATTCTTGCCGGAGCAGTGCCGCTGGTCGCCGTCTTCCTGGTGGTGGCCTTCCTGTTCACCTACTTGACGGTGGACGTGCCGTCGCCGGGCGACATCAAGCAGAACCAGGTCGCCACCATCACCGACAGCAAGGGCGGGACGATCGCCAAGATCGTGCCACCCGAGGGCAACCGGACCGACGTCAAGTACGAGGACATCCCGCAGTCCATGGTCGACGCGGTGAAGGCCGCCGAGGACCGAGACTTCGACTCGAACGCGGGTTTCTCGACCTCCGGCTTCACCCGGGCCGTGCTGGGCAAGGCCTTCGGCAAGTCCGGTGCGGGCGGCGGCTCCACCATCACCCAGCAGTACGTGAAGAACGCGATCGTCGGTGACGAGGTCAGCTACAAGCGCAAGTTCAAAGAACTCGCGATCGCCACCAAGATGTCCCGCCAGTGGTCCAAGGAAGAGATCATGGCGGCGTATCTGAACACCATCTACTTCGGCCGCGGCGCCTACGGCGTCGACGCCGCCGCGCGCGCGTACTTCAACAAGCCGCTCAAGAAACTCACCCCGTCGGAGTCGGCGCTGCTCGCGGGCATCATCCGCGGTCCGTCGATCTACGATCCCGCGGTGAACCCGGATCTGGCGGTCAGCCGCTGGAACTACGTGCTCGACGGCATGGTCTCGATCGGCGCACTCAGCAAGTCTGACCGCGACGCGCAGAAGTTCCCGAAGGTCGCGAAGGTCAAGGACCAGACGGCCGAGGCCAACGAAGGACCCAACGGCCTGATCAAGCGGCAGGTGCTGGCCGAACTCGAGAAGCTCGGCATCACCGAGCAGCAGGTGCAGACCTCCGGTCTGAAGATCACCACCTCGATCGATCCGAAGGTGCAGAAGGCGCTGGTCTCCGCCGCGCGCAACAAGCTCGACGGCGAGCCGAAGAACCTGCGCACCGCGTCGGTGTCCATCGATCCCGCGACCGGCGGCATCCAGGGCTACTACGGCGGCGAGGACGGACAGGGCTGGGACTACGCCTCGGCCGGCCTGCAGACCGGTTCGATCTTCAAGGTCTTCGCGCTGGTCGCGGCCCTGGAGCAGGACATCCCGCTCTCGAAGTACTACAGCTCGGCGCCGTACGAGGCGCCCGGCGGCCTGGTGGTCCAGAACTCCGACGGCGAGAGCTGCGGCAGCTGCAACCTGGCCACCGCGCTGAAGATGTCGCTGAACACCGTCTACTACCGGCTCATGATGGACCTGAACGGTCAGGCCGACGCGGTCGCCGACACGGCGCACCGGCTCGGCATCGCCGAGAGCTTCGGCGACATCCAGCACACCCTGCAGGAGAAGAACGGCCACAGTGAAGGCGGCGTGGTCCTGGGCCAGTACCCGTCCCGCGTGCTCGACATGGCCTCGGCCTACGCGACGCTCGCCGCGTCGGGCATCCACCGCGACCCGTTCTTCGTCCAGAAGGTCGAGACCTCGACCGGCGACGTGCTCTTCGAACGCCAGAAGGACAAGGGCAAGCGCGTGGTCTCGGAGGCCGTCGCGGACAACGTGACCTCGGCGATGATGCCGATCGCGGCCTACTCCAACGGCAACTCGCTGTACGACTCGACCTACGGGCCGCGGCCGTCGGCGGCCAAGACCGGTACCGCCCAGCTCGGCGACACGGGATACAACAAGGACGCGTGGATGGCCGGCTACACGCCGCAGCTGTCGACGGCCACCTGGGTCGGCACGGACAAGGGCGCGCCGCTGCGCAACTACTCCGGATCGTCGATCTACGGCAGCGGACTGCCCGCTCAGATCTGGAAGGCCTCGATGGACGCCGCCCTGGAGGGCGAGCCGATCGAGCAGTTCCCGACCCCCGAGGCGGTCGGCGGACAGGCGGGCGTCCCGTATGAGCCGCCGCCCACCACCTACACCCCGACCGAGACTCAGACCACCCGCGAGCGTCCTCGACTTCCGCGTCTGCCCGGGCAGAACGAGAACGGCGACGTGGTGATCGCTCCGGGCGTCACGATCCCGATCGGCGGCGGTGACGATGAGTCGCCCACCCAGGAGCCGGGCACCGGCGGTGACGACGGAACCGGAACAGGTCCGGGCAACGGAACCGGCAACGGCAACGGGACCGCGAACAACAATCGCGGCCGCAATCCGACCGATCAGCAACTCGCTCCAGCAGCACCGGTGCCCGCGACGTAGTGACGCAGCAGCCGACGTGGGACTCGCCGGAACCGCTCGCAGATGATCTGCGGGTGGAGACCGAGCGTGTGGTGCCGTCGTGGTCGAGCCCCCAGTTGGCGGCGGCCAGCGACTCGATCGGCGGGCCTGTCGGACTGCACGCCGCCGTCGGTCGCAGTCGGACCTGGACGCCGGTGCGGGTGGTCCTCCTGCTCGCCCTGGTGGGGCTGTCGATCAGCTGGTTCGGCAAAGCCGGCTGCATCCAGCAGGCGCCCGTCCGGGACGCACCCGGTCAGGTGCGTCTGAACTGGGACAACCAGCGGCAGTTCGTCGGCCTGTGCTACTCCGATCTGGTCGCGTCGTACGAGCAGGACAAGCTGACTCCCGCCGACCTGGCCAAGGGCGCCTTCCCGTACCGCACCCACTGGACGCAGAGCGACGGCGACGGCGCCCAGACCAAGGCTTATCTCGCCGAGCCGGCGCTGACTGGGCTGTTCATGTACGTCAGCGCCCAGGCCGCGCGGGGCTGGGGCCTGTTGGCCGACACCCTGGGGCTGCCGAAGACGCTCGACGTGGTGAACTACTTCAACATCAGCGCTGTGCTGCTGTCGCTGTTCTGGCTGCTCGCGGTGTGGGCCACGATGATGACCGACCGCCGCCGACTGTGGCTCGGCGCGCTGATGGCGCTCTCGCCCCTGCTGTTCTTCCACGCCTTCACCTCGACCGACGTCATCGCCATCGCGATGGTCGCCGTGGCGATGCTGTGCTGGACGCGCGGCCGCCCCGGCTGTACGGGTGTCTTCGCCGGCCTCGGCGCGGCCGCGGCGGTGTATCCGCTTCTGCTTCTGCCCGCGATCGCGGTCCTGTGCGTCCGGCAGCGAGAGCTCCGCAGGCTGGCGGTCGTCGTCGGAGCGGCGGCGGCGAGTTGGCTGGCGATCAATCTGCCGCTGATGATCCTGTACCCGACGGGATGGAGCCAGGCTTTCCGTGTCTGGCGCGACCGCGGCGTGGAACCGGACACCCTGTACCGCCTGATATCGATGGCGACCGGATGGAACCCGTCGACGGCCCTGCTCAACGGCATCGTCCTGCTGCTGCTGATCGCCGTGGTCGCCGCCGTCGCATACATCGGGCTGCGCGCGAGCGGCGAACCGACCCTGGCGCAGCTGATGTTCCTGCTGGTGGCCGGCTTCCTGCTGTTCGGAAAGGAATGGACACCGCAGTCGTCGCTGTGGCTGGTCCCGCTCGCCGTGCTGGCGGTCCCGTACCCGAGCGCGGTGCTGGCGTGGATGACCTTCGACGCGCTCGTCTGGATTCCGCGGATGGGCCTGTTCCTGGACCCGAGCCGCAAATGGCTTCCGCCGGACGTCTTCTACGCCGTCAACACGCTTCGCGGTGCGGTTCTGGTCGGCTTGTGCGCGGTGGTCGTGTGGCAGCTGCTCCGCGTCGACGACGACGAACCCTCATCGTCCCGGCTGATGCGTTCGCCGGTCGCAGGCGAAGCCGCGACCGGGTCACCGAGCGTCTGATCGAGCTCCGAGCCGCGCCGCGAGCAGATCCCGCGAGGCCGGCCAGTCGTCGTCGACGATCGCGAACTGGGCGGTGGTCCGCCATCCGCCGCGGAATCGGCGGTGCTTTCCCAGCTCGCCCTCCGGAACCGCGCCGAGTCTGGTGATCGCGGCGCGCGAACGGGCGTTCTCGGCGTGGGTGTGCCACACGATCCGCACCGCGTCGCACACGGTGAACGCGTACTCGCAGAGCAGGAGTTTGGCCGCCGGATTGACCGCGGTTCCCATCGCCGCGGGGCCGTAATAGGTGTAGCCGATCGCGAGGGACCGGTTCGCGGAGTCGACGTCGTAGAAGCTCGTGGTGCCGACGAGCCGTCCCTGCGCGTCGAGGACGGCGAACGGTATGCGCCGCGGATCCGAGAGCGCCGCGGTGATCCAGGCCGCGGCAGCTGCCGTGTCGCGCGGCAGGTCGCCGGTCCATTTGTACAGTTCGGGATCGCCGGCAACCCTGCCGAGCGCTTCGGCGTCCGCGGGCACGAGCGGTCGAAGGGTCACGTGCCGGTTGGCCAGCGTCGGCGCGCCGAGCCAGCTGCGGGCGCCGGCCGCATCGGCGACGGCGAGTCGGGTGAGCGGTCCCTTCGGCGGCACACCGCCGGTCAGATACGAGGCGAGCGGCTCGCGGGGCCGGGCTCTGACGAACACGAAGATGAGCGCCACGAGCAGGACGGCGTGGGTCCAGACGCCGAAGTTGACTCCGGCGAGGACCCAGGCGCGTGTGGTCGCCGAGTAGTTCATCAGGAGGTGGAAGATCGTCAGATCGAGGGCCGCGTCGGCCACCAGGTACAGCGCGATCAGCCACCAGCGGACCCGCTGCAGCACGAAGAACGGGAGGATCCAGAGGGTGTACTGCGGCGAGTGAACCTTGTGGAAGACCATGAATCCGGCGAGCATCGCGGCGCTGACGCCCAGCCACGGGAACACGCCGTCGCGCCGATAGACGCGCCACCCGAGCCAGCAGGCGAGGGCGAACGAGCCGATGATCAGCAGGGGTGACGCGACGTCGACGATGCTGTTGTAGGTCGAGGTCTCACCGCCGGTCAGGAAACGCAGCCCCCAGTACCAGATCGAGTTGGTGGAGAGATTCGCCTCGCGCTTGCTCTGGAAGTCGATTGCGGCCTTCCATCCCTCGTAGCCGGCGATCATGAACGGGACCTGCGTCACCGCGACCGTCACCACGGCCGACAGCGCCACATAGGCCGCACCGGCCCAGTCGAGCCCCCGCGGCCTGCGATCGGTCTTCTCTCCACGGGTGAGGACGTAGAGCATCAACGGCAGAACGAAGAGTCCGGGATAGATCTTCAGGGAGAACCCCACCCCGAGCGGGATCGCCGCCACGATCGCTGTGGTCCGCACCGACCAGCGTCGCAGGCCGGTCGCGGGATCCGCGGAGCCGCCCCAGGCCATGACGGCCACACCGGCTACCGCGGCGCAGACCACCGGGAGTTCCCAGTTGTGCAGGGCGTAGAGCATCAGCGGCGGGGTCGCGGCCCAGAGCAGCACCCACCAGCGCGTCATCAGCGCCAGGAGGATCGTCGTGATGAAGGCGAAGGGCAACAGAATGACGAGGCTGTGCCAGAGGAACTCGCGGTCGGTGTGGGCGCCGAGCGAACTGAACCACATGATCAGTCCCGACAGCACCGGGTACTCGACGACGCCGCCGAACAGTTCGCCGCTCGGCGTGATCCCGCCGTGGATGTACGGGAAGACGTGGTCGGCCAGGCCGCGGCCGTGCCACATCGTCATCAGATCCGAGTAGCAGGGGACGACGTCGTACGGGCTGCCGTAGAGCCATTCGCGTTTGGCGCCCGACGTCGGGGTGGTGCAGCGCACCTTCGTCGCATAAGAGGCCGCGGCCGACGCGGCGGTGAACAGCATCGCGGTCACGAGGATCACGGCGGTCTCACCGAAGTGAAGCCGCTTGGCGGCGAAGGCATTGCGGGCCGATGGCATGCGATGAGCCTAGTGCAGCCCGGTGACGTCCGCCGGTGCGGCCCGGCGGTGATTTCGCAGGTCAGTCCGCTCTCATGTATCTTTGACAGGTTGCCGACGCAGGCGACCCTCCTGCCACGGACCGTCCGTGGCCGAAAGCCCATAGGAGGTGATGTGGTCTTATGCGTCATTACGAACTGATGGTGATCCTCGATCCGAGCCTGGACGAGCGCACCGTCGCCCCATCCCTGGATACCTTCCTCAACGTTGTTCGCAACGAAGGCGGCAAGGTGGACGACGTCGAGATCTGGGGCAAGCGCCGCCTGGCCTACGAGATCGCGAAGCACAACGAGGGCATCTACGCCGTCGTTCAGCTGAACGCGACTCCGGCGACCGTGAGCGAGCTCGATCGTCAGCTGAAGCTGAACGAGTCGGTGCTCCGCACCAAGGTCCTGCGCAAGTAATCCACAGCCTGCGGAGCACGCTGACATTGTCGGTGCCCGCCTCTAGGGTGGTGTCAACCACTTCACAGGGCGCGCCAGTCAGCGTTCTTCGACACGATTAGGGGAGTCTCATGACGGACACGGTCATCACGGTCGTCGGAAATCTGACCGCCGATCCGGAACTGCGGTTCACCGCTTCCGGTGCGCCGGTCGCCAATTTCACGGTGGCCTCCACTCCGCGGACGTTCGACCGTCAGACGAACGAGTGGAAAGACGGCGAAGCGCTGTTCCTCCGCTGCAGCATCTGGCGCGACGCCGCCGAGAACGTGACCGAGTCCCTCACCAAGGGCACCCGAGTGATCGTGCAGGGCAAGCTCAAGCAGCGGTCGTACGAGACCCGTGAAGGGGAACGTCGCACCGTCGTCGAGCTCGAAGTGGATGAGATCGGTCCCTCGCTCCGTTACGCGACCGCCAAGGTCAACCGCACCCAGCGTGGTGGCGGCAACTACGGCGGTGGCGGCGGATACGGCGGCAATCAGGGTGGCGGAAACGCAGGCGGTGGCTTCGGCGCACCGCAGGGCGGACGCCCCCAGCAGGCCGCGAGCCAGCCGGCCGACGACCCGTGGGGCAGTGCGCCCGCAGCGGGCGGCGGCTTCGGTGGCGGGGACGACGAACCACCTTTCTGATTCCGGGCCGCCACCCGGAGACCATTGACTGGAGCAATACATGGCAAAGCAAAAGGGCCGCAAGCCCCGCGTGGAGAAGGTCACGAAGGCCAAGGCCTGCACCTTCTGCAAGGACAAGAAGACCGTCATCGACTACAAGGACACCGCGCTGCTGCGTCGTTTCCTCTCTGACCGCGGCAAGATCCGTTCGCGTCGCGTCACCGGCAACTGCGTGCAGCACCAGCGCGATGTCGCTGTGGCCGTGAAGAACTCGCGTGAGGTGGCGTTGCTGCCGTTCACGTCGACCGGACGCTGAGCGGGAAAGGACAGAAGACAATGAAGCTGATCCTGACCGCATCGGTTGAGAATCTGGGCGAGGCCGGTGACACCGTCGAGGTGCGTGACGGCTACGGCCGCAACTACCTGCTGCCTCGCGGACTGGCGATCGTCGCCACCCGCGGTGCGCTGAAGCAGGTCGAGGGCATCCGCCGCTCGCAGGAGGCTCGCGCGGTGCGCGACCTCGACCACGCCAACGAGATCAAGCAGGCTCTCGAGGGCCTCGACAACGTCTCGCTGACCGTCAAGACCCACGACTCGGGCAAGCTGTTCGGCTCCGTCTCGGCGTCGGACGTCGCGGGCGCCATCCGCGCTGCGGGCGGCCCCGTCGTCGACAAGCGCAGCCTGGAGCTGCCGAAGGGCCACATCAAGGCTCTGGGCGAGTACCCCGTCGTCGTCAAGCTGCACCCGAAGGTGGAGGCCAAGCTGAGCCTCGCCGTCGTCAGCTGACGTAGAGCATCGAAGGAGGCCGGTCACCCCACGGGGTGGCCGGCCTCTGACGTCGGTCCGGTGCGCCGCTCGCATCCGACACCGTCGTCACCGACGTGCGGGTTGCGGGTGACGTTTCGGGTTCGCGGAGTGCGCGGTATCGCCGGCGGGGTACAGGAACCGATGGCCGGCGCGGCTGAGGAGGAATCCGCGATTCCAGTTCCGGCATGCGACGACCCCGGCACGAGGCGCCGCGCAGGTGACGTTCGCGACCGTGATCCGGCTGCCTACCGGGAGCACGCGGGGCCGGTAGCCGCTCACCGGGCCCAGCTGGAACGACGTTCCCTTGCGCACCCAGTACGGACCCTGGCTCTCGCCGCTGACCGCCACGCCGATCGTCCCGGGCGGCGCGGTGGCGGGGCGTCCCCGGCAGGCCATCGCATTCGCCTGCGGACCGATCTGGCAGCGCCAGCCGCCCGCGGTGAAGTAGTGGCGTCCGTTGTCGACGTAGGCCACCGAGCGGTAGTCGTCGGCGTTCACCGAGCGGTACGGCGAGAAGTCGAAGTCCGACGCCCGCGGTGCCGCGTGTGCGATCGCGGGGACCGACGCGGCCAGCAGCGCGATCACGGCGACGACAGTCGCCCGGATGCTCGCTCGCGCAGGATGGGACACACGCACGTTTCCCATTTGAGCACGACAGCCCGTCCGGCGCGCGGAATCGGGCGGATCGCACCGGGTGCGCGACCGCGGATTCGGGTGCACGGTGGATCACCTGAAGTGCTGCTGGACGGTGTTTCGGCGTGGCGCAAGCCGACACGCCGGTGATTCCGCAGCCGGGTTCTGTGGATTTCGTCAACAAGCTCTGACCTGGGGTTACGACGTGAATTCCACGACATTTCCCCACCTGCTCCACAGGGTTGTGCACATGTCTTCCTGCAACGTCCACAGTTGTCCACACGGGCTCCACAGCCCTGTCCACAGGGGGTGGTTGGCAGCATCGCGCCCCTGGCCCTAACCTTTCTGAAGTGTTCGGTTTCCCTTGCGGAAATCACCGGTTGTCGTTGCTGTACCAGGGGGTGTGTGAGTGGCTATTGAGGCCGACCTCGGGCGCGAGCCCGATCTCCCGCCAGAACCTCCGACGGAGGAGTTCGGACGACAGCCACCGCAGGATCAGCAGGCCGAGCAGTCGGTTCTGGGCGGCATGATGCTGTCGAAGGACGCGATCGCCGACGTGCTCGAACGGATCCGTCCCGGCGACTTCTACAAGCCCGCTCACCAGGCCGTGTACGACGCGATCCTCGAGTTGTACGGCCGCGGCGAACCCGCCGACGCCGTCACCGTCGCCGCCGAGTTGGAGCGCAAGGGCGAACTGCGCAAGGTCGGCGGCGCGCCGTACCTGCACACGCTGATCTCGACAGTCCCCACCGCGGCGAACGCCGGCTACTACGCCGAGATCGTCGGCGAGAAGTCGATTCTGCGCAGGCTCGTGGAGGCGGGTACCCGCATCGTGCAGTACGGCTACGCCGGGGCCGACGGCCAGGACGTGGCCGAGGTGGTCGACCGAGCGCAGGCGGAGATCTACGAGGTCACCGAGCGTCGCACCACCGAGGATTACGTGCCGCTGGAGGAACTGCTCCAGCCCACGCTCGACGAGCTCGATTCGATCGCGTCGCGGGGCGGACTGTCGTTGGGCGTGCCCACCGGTTTCGCCGACCTCGACAAGCTGACGAACGGTCTTCATCCCGGTCAGATGATCATCGTGGCGGCGCGTCCGGGCGTCGGCAAGGCGCTGGCGCTCGACACGCCGCTGCCGACTCCGAGCGGGTGGACCACGATGGGCCGGGTCGCGAAGGGTGACCTGCTCCTGGGGGCCGACGGTCGTCCGACCACCGTCGTCGCCGCGACAGAGGTGATGACCCGCCGGCCCTGCTATGCGGTGGAGTTCGACGACGGCGGTGTGATCGTCGCCGATGAACAGCATCAGTGGGCCGTGGAGGTCGACGGCGAGGACCGGCTGCTGACCACCGAACAGCTCCAGATCTACGGCGGCCGCGCCAGCATCGCCAACGCTGCGCCGCTCGAACTGCCGTACCGCCCGCTGGCCTACGGCCCGTACACCGTCGGCGCGCTGGCCGGAATGGCGTATGACGACCCGGAGATCGGCGCGCGGATCGAGGCCGAGGGTCCGGTCGACGTCATGACGTTGATGACGGATCTGGGCGGCCGCATCCCGCACGAGTACCTGCGCGGTTCGGTGCCGCAGCGGCGCGCGCTGCTGGCGGGCATCCTGGACTCCCGCGCGCGTGTGGACGACGACGGCTGGATCACCGTGCCCGCGGCCACCAACCACATGTCTTCCGTGGTCGGGGATCTCGCCGCCGGCCTCGGCTACACCTTCCGCCGGGCCAGCAGCGGCTGGATCCGGCTCAACGCGCCCGACGACGTGTTCACCGTCTTCGAGAAGGCCCAGCGACACAAGGAACTGCGCAGCAGCGTGCGGGCGCGGCGGGTGGTGTCGGTGCGCTCGGTGCCGAGTGTCCCGGTGCGGTGCGTCGAAGTCGACAACATGAGCCACCTGTACCTGGCGGGTGAGGCGATGGTGCCGACTCACAACTCCACCCTCGCCATGGACTGGCTCCGTTCGGCGTCGATTCATCACGGGCTCACCTCGGCCATGTTCTCGCTGGAGATGAGCAAGACGGAGATTGTCATGCGACTGCTGTCGGCCGAGGCGAAGGTGAAGCTCGGCGACATGCGGTCGGGCAACATGAGCGACGACGACTGGAGCCGGCTGGCGCGCCGCATGGGCGAGATCACCGAGGCGCCGCTGTTCATCGACGACTCGCCGAACCTCACCATGATGGAGATCCGGGCCAAGGCCCGACGGCTGAAGCAGAAGCACGATCTCAAGCTCGTCGTCATCGACTACATGCAGCTGATGACGTCGGGCAAGAAGGTCGAATCACGTCAGCAAGAGGTCTCGGAGTTCTCGCGATCGATCAAGCTGCTCGCCAAGGAGCTCGAGGTGCCGGTGGTGGCGATCAGCCAGCTGAACCGTGGCCCCGAACAGCGGACCGACAAGCGTCCCCAGGTCTCCGACCTGCGCGAATCGGGATCGCTGGAGCAGGATGCCGACATGGTCATCCTGCTGCACCGTCCCGACTCGACCGAACGCGACGACCCGCGCGCGGGTGAAGCGGACATCATCGTCGGTAAGCACCGCAACGGTCCCACTGCGACGATCACGGTGGCGCACCAGTTGCACCTGTCTCGGTTCGTCGACATGGCGCGGGGCTGAGCTGTCGAGATGCAGCGAAGATTAGCAAGGTGGTCCCGCTTGTTTAACAAGCCTGATCACGGCGTAAGAATCGCCCTGACTAGGGCAAACATGGTCAGGCGAGCGTTGCCCGTAGCCCGCGTTTCGGTATGATTTCCTGCTAATTTTGCCGGGGAATCTATTCCTGGAAATCGCCGAGTGCGCGGGTGAAACCGGGCGACGAAGGGGCTGAAGTGACCGGCGGCTGGCGGCAGGCTATCGGCGATTGGCTTGTGGGATGAGCTCGTCTAATTCGCAGATGACGTTGGTGCTGGTTTTGGGGATGTGCTCGGCGGATTCGACGCTTGCTCGGTGACTCCGTGACCGGGCTTGGTCAGCGGAAGGGTTGCGAGGTGCTTCTGGAGCCGCTTCGACATCGGCATGAACGTGACGAAGGTCAGGCTTCCCGAGACAACCGCGCCTACCAGCGGCACGACCTTGGCTGCGCTCTTGGCGAAGACCTGCTTGGTCATCTGAATGCCCAGGAGCCCTGCAACCTTCTTGACCACCGGATATATCGCACCCTTGGTGAGAGCCTTCTGCGGCAGCTTCCTGGCCACTTCACTTGCGATCAACTTCGAGACTTGCGCCACGCCGGCCTGGGCCGCGTTCACGCCAAACATCACGCCGATGAACAGCGTGAGCATGCTTTCGGTCGCGGAGTCCATTCCGTCGGCGCTGTCGTCGAAGAGCTCCGGCCAGCTGTAGATGTAGGCGAGCTTCTGGACGACGCGAAGAAGGTGCCCATAGTACTGCGCGATATCAGCCGGGACCGTGCCGATCGCTGCGAGGCCTCCAGGGATGCCGGCTGCCGTGGAAAGTGTCGTCACCTTGCCGGTCTCGAACTTGATCACGCTGTTGGCGATCTTGTCGATCACTTGAGGTGTTACGCCTGCTTCGGCCGGTGTTGTGGCGATAGCGAGTTTGATCTGCTCGTCGGTGCAGTATCGCTTCAGCTCTCTGCGGAGGAAGGCCTCCCGGTTGATCTGCACACCCGGCAGCTGAGCCGATGCCTGCAGCGTCTGCTCGAACTTCGTCGACGGAGCGACCTGATTGCCTTTGGCCATGGGAGCAACCTATCGCAGCCTTCCGACACGGACCGCTGATGGGGCGAAGGAGACGTCGGCCTATCACCCGAAATGCCTCGCTGACCGATTGTCGACTTGCTCCCTTAGTAGCCCTTCGACCTCGATTTCTTGCTAGATTTGGTGCTAATTCCTGCGGAAGCGGAGGTGTCACTTGACCGAGAGTTCCCGCGCGGCGGTGACGTGGCGGTTCCGATTCGCTGGCGACAAGGTGTCCCGCGTGTTGAACTGGCGGTCCGACGGTCCGCCGGATCTCGCACGTGTAGTTCCGATTCGCAAGCCTCGATCCTCGGAACGTCACCGGCACATACCTGTCACTGCGTATTCACTGACCATGCGCGACCACCTAGAACTCGAGTCGGGCCTCGAGCATGACCTCTTGCGACGCCTGGACCGGCTCAACGATATCGTCGCGCTGATACCGCAACCGTGTCAGCTGAAGCGGGGCGGATCGTCCTCGGCGAAAAACACGCCCGACTTACTCAGCCTTGACGACACCGGGGCGGTAACGCTCTGGAATGCACGCCTGCCGCACAAGATGGACGACAAATTCAAGCTTCAGGTCGCAATGGTCGAGGCCGCCTGCGCGAATGTGGGATGGCGTCACGAGGTATTCAACGGACTCGACCGCGTAGAACGCCTAAACCTTCTGTGGCTGCACGGCTACCGCCGAAGGCCTTCCTGGTATGACCAGGTGGCTGGCGAGATCGGGAAGGAAGCAAGTAACGACGCCGCGACTCTGGGCTCCCTATTTCGTCTGGATACCGGAAACGGGGAGGCCATCGCCGTGGTCTGGCACATGGTCTGGTCCGGTGAGCTGGATACCAACCTCTCGAAGCGATTGACGATGGAAACGCCAGTGCGCGCGGGACTGGTGGCGTAGTGGACACAAGTCGCACAGTGGTTGAGGTCGGTGGCCGACTTCTGACTGAGTGGGGAACCGGTCTGGTGACAGCGGTATCAGCGGCCGGCGTAGACCTCCGCACCAGCGTCGGCGATTCCTTGCACGTCGATTGGCCCGAACTCGCAGAGGTGCGAGTCGTGGTCGATGGCGATGTAGCGCCAATCAGACCGGCGCTCCGCCCGTACTGGGATGGCCTGTCTGAGGAAACGCGCCGAGCCGCCCTCGACAAACTTGAAATCGTGCATGAGATACTGACCGGCTACCGGGACGGTCACGCCGAACTCGCGCGCGATGGCGAACCGCGCCCACCCTTCGGCGAAGGCTTCGGCGTCTCCGAGGCGGCGCGCTGTCGCGCGATGGCGGTCGCGTTGCAGCAAGAAGCTGTGGGAGATCGTGCCCTACAACGCCGCATCGCGAACGGTGAGATCAAGCGATCGGCTCCGGTCGACAGCACCATCCGCAACTGGGTGCGTGCATGGAAACGCGACGGACTACTCGGGCTCCTCGATGCCAGATCCCTGCGTCGCGAACAGACGTGGGAGCGAATCGATGAGCGCTATCGGACTGTTGCTGAGTTGGTCTTCGCCACCCTGGACGGAGATCGGGCGGACGCCAACATCAGCGAGCTTGATCGGCGGATCAAGGTTGAGCTCAAGCGTGCAGGGCACGTGGATGTCTCCACGCCGCAGCGTCTGACGGCAGAGTATCTCGCGCACCTCAAACGGGGCGCGGGCGCAACAACCCGCACCCAGAGAAGCCGGTCGCTACAGCGCGTGTCGGGCAAAGAGCACTTCCCCGCAATCAGGCCTGGGCAAATAGTCGCCATCGACGCCACGAGGGCGGACAACCTCGTATACGACCCGCTTCTCGGGCGACCCTTCAGCGTCGAAATCCTCACTGCAATCGACGTCGCCACCAGAGTGGTCCTCGCACTGCGCGTGGTGCCGAAGAGCGCCGATGGAATCGATGCCGGGCTACTTCTCTACGACATCTGCCGCCCGTTCTCGATGATGGTGGAGGGCACCACCATCAGTCACTGGCGCTGGGCCGGTTTGCCCCAAGTCGTCGACGCTTCTGATGTCGCGGTCAACGTTGGGCGCAGAAGTGTTGCACCCGATTTCACTACGCTTCAAGGAGAGCACCACATCCCTGGCGTCATGCCGGACGCGATCCGCGCCGACCACGGTTCGATCTTCGTGTCCGATCACTTCCGCGCGATTCTGCGCGACTTCGGGATTGACTTGTTGCTCAGTCGCGGGAAGAAGCCAACGGACAACCCCCACGTTGAACGCTGGCACGAGACGCTACAACGGGCCGTTCAACAGCTCCCCGGCTACAAAGGTCGCAATACCTCGGAGCGCGGTCGATTGGTCGCCGAGGAGGCATTGGTCACGGCCGCCGAACTGGAAGAACACCTTCGGCGATTCGTCGCCTTGGACTACCACCGGTCGTGGCACACAGGCTTGGTTATCGGTGGTGAGCCCACCGCTCGCACCAGTCCTTTGGAGCTCTGGGACATCATGCTCGACGTCACCGGCCGTATCGACGTACCGCAGCGTGCAGACATGATCTATCAGATGCTTCCGGTCAAGTGGGGCACAGTCGGAGTCGCAGGTGTCGAGTTTGCTGAGATGGTCTACGACGGCAAGCTGCTCGATGATTTTCGGAATGTCGCACGGGGCCAGTTCAGGGACGACGACAACAAGGTTCCCTTTCTTGTCGACCCGCACGACTTGTCGAGCATCTGGTTCCCGCACCCCGAGACCGGCCGTGTACGCCCCGTTGCGTGGCGAGGATCTTTCTTCACTGACGCGCCGATGACCGATACGATCGTTCAGGCTGTTAGGCGGCGCGTCCGCGAACGCGGCGGCAACCACATTCTGAGTCGGGGCTCAGCGCAGCGGCAGATCCTCGACGAGCTCACGGAACTCACCTCTGGGCCCGTTCCAACTGACTGGACTGCCAAACTGTCAGCCGCGCACCGCAGAGTTGAACAATCGCGCAAAGACCACGAAGAAGCTCAGGCAGCCCAAGGTGCAACCCGCGACGAAGCCACTCAGTCGGGCGGCAACGAAGCACGCACCAAGACGCCCCATACCGATTCACCCCAGGACGACGTTCCCTTGGACATCCTCGACGTCCCGTGGCCGACGATGCGGGCCGACTCCTGATGGACTCTCTCGCTTGGCATTTGGCTTGCACCAAAACGGAGTTGCCAGAACCACCTCTGTACACGTCGGCTGGTTGGGACAGGATGACATCCGAGGACCGCTCGCGGGCGGTCGATGCGCTGCGTCAATGGATGAATGGACTCTACGTCGAAACGGCCGAGACCCGCGCAGTCGCAGACCGACTCACTGAGATCGTGCAGGAGAATTCTGAAACGGGCCCCGGTGCGAAGGCAATAGCGTCGGTCACAGGCGCAAGCACGCTCGGGAAGAGCACGGCGGTCCGCCGCTGGGCCACAAGGAAATACGTGGAATGGATCGTAGGCGCACCGAAAGGCCCTGCAGAACTGCCCACGTGGAACCCTCAGCCAACGATCGACGCAGACCTATGCCCCGTCGTTTGGGTCAACCTGCAATCTGGCTCGATGGTCAAAGGATTCAACTCCCAAGTCCTTGACTTCTTCCGCTTATCCGCCAGCGGCGCCGCCCACCAGACGTCAACCGCCGCGGTCAGGGCATTGGCACGCCACGGCGTGCGCACCCTTCTCATCGACGACTTCCATCTACTGCGTACCAACTGGAAGGGCGGCCGGGAGGTCCTCGATCACGTGAAGTACATGAACACCGAGCTCGGCGAATTCAACGCCAGCTTAATTCTGGTTGGGACAGACCTCGAATCCAGTGAAGCCATGAGCGATGCCCAGCTTATCGGCCGCCTCCAGCCAATGAGCTTCAGTCCTTACGGAATCGAGACTTCGGAGGAGCAACACGCGTGGCAGCAACTGCTCTACGGGCTGGAAGGTTATCTCCTTCCGCATCTCCCTCGGGCAAGCGAAGGGCTTCTCACTTCACAGCTCGCGGGGCCCATCTGGAAGCGATCTCAGGGCTACGTCGGTGACGCGACACGCCTCCTCCGCATTGCGACACTTGCAGCGATCGCCGACGGCACGCACACGATCAACCCAGAACACCTGAAGGAAGTCCGCCTCAGTAAACGAGCGCACGCAGCAGAGGCGGAAATCGATCTTCGGCGCCGCAGCAAGCAGAGCAGGGTGTGATGTCACCGGCAGACAACGGAAGGGGGCTATCCATGCGAGAGCCTCGTATCGGCTATCTGCCTGCTCGACCGATTCCAGCCGACGATGAATCGCTGGAGTCCTTCGTATTGCGCGCGGCGACGGCGAATTGCACCACCGTCACCAAGATCCTTGGTCGAAGTCAGTTATCGCGATCAGCGTCTGACTACGAGCCGATTCTGCGGCACCTGGCCACGCTGACGCGCCAGCCATTCTCGCGCATTTCGGCGATGACCCTTGATGACTGCCATAGTCGAGTGCTCGCGAAGGAAGGCTGGCTGGCAAGTGAGTGGGGTCAGCATTGCCGTTGCGCCCCAAACGGAGTGGCACGGCGAGAGTGGGCTTTGGCTCTGTCTCCGGTCTGCTTCTACTGCGGGCACCTCATCGGGATGCCCGGTAGTGGCACTGCGCAGTTGACCAGAGTTCCCAATCGGATTCTGTCGGTCTGCAAGGAGGTCTCGTCCGCTGCACACAGATCTACGACTGACTTCGATGCACTCGACCGACTTGAGTGTCTCCGTGCGGAACTACCCTCGGTGGCTCGTCGGCTCAGTCGAGGATCTGCACACTGGATCCCAGCTGATGCTCAGTTGGTGACCACTGCGACGGCAGATCTTGCGACGAGTCACGAGTCCGAGGAAGAGCTACCGCGATCTCCTGCCGTTCGTGCACTGGCCATCGCAATGGCCTGGGAAGAACAGCGAACGTGGCTGACACCACGAGTATCTCCACATCCACGTCCCACTCCTGTCCGACCAGAGAATTCTGAAATACCCGATTCGCAGGTCTTCACTCGACGGGTACTCCGCACAGGCGCGAAGACTGTCAAGACCATGCGGTTACCGAAGAGCTCAGTCCGCCATCCACGCGGCGAAGATCTGATGCGGCTGGCGCTTGGCCATACGCAATTGACGCTTGACCACATCCCAGGGATCTACCGGCAAGAAGGCGAACCGTTCGTGCTCGACCCCGCCCAGTGGTTGTGGCGTTCCAGAGTCGCGCTACTTCTCAGTCAATGTGTTCGGTTGCGCGATCATTGGAGCCTTGCCGACGAGCCGACCTACCGTCTGACGAAAGCTGGTAGCTACTCGATTTGCATAGGGGCGTGGCCGAAATGGACTCCGATCTTCCACCGCGAGAGCGACATTGCCCATGCGATGAATCTGGCGCGAGCTCTATGCCTCGACGAGCTCGTCAACTACCGTGAGCGCCGCGACGCGTTAAGACGGATTGAAGCCGCCCCGCCGGACCTGGTCGGCACCCTGCCCGCAGCCGCCCGGAACTTCGATGGCTGCGCCCGGCTCGCCGCATCTTGGATGTGGTTCGATGCAACCTGTGATAGCCCGCGTACATGGCCAGACGCCGAACACCTGAAAGCATTTGACGCTGCGCTCAACCCCGAAGGCCGTCTCATCCTCCGCAGTGCCGCCGAAGCGATCTGCGTCGCCGACGAAGATCTTGTGCGTCAGGTTGGGAGTGGAGACTTCGGTGTGGTGGATTCGGACCGAGTCTCAGAAGAGGACCGGACTCGTGTGGGCGCGTGACTTCCAGTCGCTCGCCCACTGCGGGCGCTACCAAACCGCGACGGCGATGGAGCCTCTGAGCTAATGCTCCCCGCTCGAGTTGCAATCGATCCACGCGAGTCGCTTGATTCGTACCTCGAGCGGATTGCACTTGTGAACGATCTGACGACCAAGAGTCTTGTCCGCATGCTCAAGGAGAACCGGGACGGATCGTCGGTCTCGACGGCTTTCATGCTGGTCCGGCCTAGCGATGAGCTCGTCGGCCGAATAGTGGATCTCACTGGGCTGGGGGCATCGGCCGTCGAGAATTCGACCTTGTTGCGTTACGACGGAGGCGCGCCACTCAACCTCGACGGCTTCGACCCGCTCGATCGGGCGAGCTACCGCGCCATCGTTTGCCAGGGGTGGTTCCCGCAGCATGGGACGCAACTATGCCCACTCTGCCTATCGCACGACGGAATCTGGCAGCTGTCGTGGAAGCTACCGGTGTCGACAGTGTGTCCCGACCACGGCGTCTACCTGGTCGCTGAGTGTTCAAGATGTAGCCGGCGCTTTCGAACGCGACACCACAGTCCGCTGCGTCCTCGGCTCGATGAACACCAGCCGTGCGGGAATCCGCTCGGATTCTCGGCTCCCTGCCGACACTCCATCCTGAGAGAGAAACCGACGGCTGCATCCGAAGGTGCAATTCGGACCGCAACACGGGTTACGGCCGCTATCCAAGGCGAAGAAACGAGCGTTCTCGATGGCGCTCTCGCGCCCCCCGCGTACCTCGCAGAAGTCCGAAACTTAACCACTCTTCTACTTCACCTCGCATCCCGGTCTCGCGCAAGGGGTTTCGTCGAATGGGCCGGAGATCTCCAAGCCGAAGCCGCTGGTCGCACAACTGAGCTTCGAGGGCCTCGGTGGGGTATTCAGCCGCCGACAAGTGCAGTCACCCGCGGTGAAGCACTGGCGGAGGCGGATGGGATTCTGTCCAGTCCGGAGAGTGCGGACGCCGTCGCACGGTTGGCCGAGTGGTTCGATCTGATCCCGGACGTCCCGGGCGGCCCGAGAGGATGGATCGTCAATCGCGCGGCAAAGAGTCCGGTGTTGAGCTGGCTGGTGGTCCAGGTGCTTTCAGCCCGCCGCCATGTCGGCCTGCAGATCGATCATCACGACGCGTTGATCGATCTGCCGCTGTCTGCGATCCCTCAACTCCTCGATGAGCACACCTACCGTCGTCATTTCGCTGGGATGCTGACAACGCAGGAAAGCACGGGGCGGCTGTACGCCTCCCTGTGTATTGCGCGCGCACAACGGCCAGGGTCGACGTGGTCCACTGCTGCAGCGAGTATCGAACTCGACCCGGACATTGGCAGACGGACATCGCGAGCGGCGAGCACGCGACTGGCCGCGAGTCCTTCAGAGATCGCGGCAGCCGCCAGCGCGGCAGCGAGGGAACTATCGCGTCGACGGGATTTTCGGGCGCTCGAGCGACGAGTCATCGAGCTCGCGAGTACGCCCGACACGTGGTTCACCGATTGGGCGCGGTCGGCGAGTCCGAGGAGGCGCGCGGCCGCACTCCCGTACGCGGTGACATGGATGTGGTGCGAGGTTGCTCAGGGGGGGTTGGACACCAGCCCGGCGTGGCCGCCGCCGGTGACCCGACAATCGAAGGCGGCTTATCGGGTGTTTCGTGACACGCTTCCGGAGGAGTTGGGGCGAGCATTGCGCGAACTCGCCGATGGGAACTCGAGGTGACGGGCGTCGGGCGGCACCTCAGCGAAGTCTTCGACAGCTTCTCAGCAAGCGTTCGAAGGCCTGGCAATGCCACTCGGCTTGGTCTCGTTGAATTCCTGGCGATGGCGAACCTGTCAGTATCGGCGGGTAGCGTTCGAGGGCTGGCAATGAGGAGGTCCACGCGTGCAGCTTGAAGAGTTGAAGCCCGGTCTGCGAGTCGAGGGTCTCATTCCCGCAGAGGTGATCACTGTCATCGCTGCTCAATGGCATGGCACGGACGCACTCGCACTCACTTACCAGAACGGCTCAGGTGGACTTGGCCAACAGGTTGTGTTCCGCAAGGACCAGGACAACCTCAGCGTCGCCACCAGCGGTAGCCGCGCGTTTGACGCCACCGCCAGCGACTTCAAGCTCGTCGCCGAGGCCCAACGTATCTCGCTGGCCGGCCTTTTCGATCCAATGCTGGCCGTCGCCACGAGCGACGTGCAGCCGCTGCCGCACCAGATTCGCGCGGTGTACGGCGAACTCCTACCGCGGACCCCGCTTCGGTTCCTTCTCGCCGACGACCCCGGTGCCGGCAAGACGATCATGGCCGGCCTCTACATCAAGGAGCTGCTGCTCCGCGACGACGTCAAGCAGTGCCTGATCATCGCTCCCGGTGGACTGGTCGAGCAGTGGCAGGACGAACTGTTCTTCAAGTTTGGGCTGCGGTTCGACCTGCTGACCAACCAGCTCATCGATGCCAACATCAACCTCAACGTCTTCGAAACGAACCCACTCGTGATCGCACGCATGGATCAGCTCTCCCGCAACGAGGCACTCCAGGCCCAACTGAAGGAGACGGAGTGGGATCTGATCATCGTCGACGAGGCACACAGAATGGGAGCGCACTACTTCGGCGGGAAGCTGGAGAAGACCAAACGCTTCCTGCTGGGGGAGCTGCTCGGCCAAATTACCCGCCACCTCCTGCTGATGACCGCGACTCCACACTCGGGCAAGGAAGAGGACTTTCAGCTCTTCCTCACTTTGCTCGACCGCGATCGGTTCGAGGGCAAGCAGAAGAAGTCTGTCGACGTCACCGGAATCATGCGGCGCATGGTCAAGGAAGACCTGCTGACGTTCGAAGGTAAGAAGCTCTTCCCTGAACGCATCGCCGAAACTGTGCCCTACGAGTTGACCGAGCGGGAGAAGGGCCTCTACGAGGACGTCACTCGCTACGTCCGCGAGGGCATGAACCGTGCCGACAGGCTTGGCGGCAAGCGTAAGAACACTGTCGGATTCGCCCTGACTGTCCTTCAGCGCAGACTCGCCTCCAGCCCTGAGGCGATCTACAAGAGCCTCGTCCGCCGCACCGAACGGCTGGAGCGCAAGAAGACCGAGATCCTCAACGGCACCTACAAGGAACCCGACGACGTCATCGGCTCGGGCGACTTCGACGAAGATGAATACAACGCCGAAGAACTGGAGCAGCTTGAGGAAGACGTGATGGACGCGGCCACCGCCGCCCAGACCGTCGAGGAGCTCAACGCAGAACTTGTCGAACTCGCCGATCTGATTGCGACCGCCAAGAAGGTCCGCGAGGCTGGCACCGACCGCAAGTGGACCGAACTCTCCACGATCCTCCAGGACAATGCGCTGGTCACCGATTCGAACGGTTGGCCACGGAAGTTCATCATCTTCACCGAGCACCGCGACACCCTTGACTATCTCCAGTCCAAGATCGGCTCTTTGCTCGGCAAGCCCGACTCGGTCAAGGCGATCCACGGTGGCGTCCGCAGAGGTGAGCGGCGCGTGATCACCGAGGAGTTCACCAAGAACCGCGACGTCCAAATCCTCATCGCAACCGACGCCGCTGGAGAGGGGCTTAACCTTCAGGCCGCGCACCTGATGGTCAACTACGACCTGCCGTGGAACCCCAACCGCATCGAGCAACGCTTCGGCCGCATCCACCGCATCGGCCAAGAAGAGGTCTGCCGACTCTGGAACCTCGTAGCCTCCAACACCCGCGAGGGTGAAGTCTTCACCCGCCTGCTGGAGAAGCTCGACCAGATGCGTCAGACATACGGTGGCAAAGTCTTCGACGTCCTCGGCGAGGCGTTCACCGAGACCCCGCTGCGCAACCTCCTGCTCGATGCCATCCAGCACGGCGAGCGCCCCGACGTCAAGGCTAAAATGCATGAGGTCATCGACGCGTCGGTCGGGGATGGACTCAAGGATCTCCTCGACGAACGGGCATTGGCGTCGGAGAACCTGGCCGAGGCCGACCTGCATGCACTGCGCGCGGCAATGGACGAAGCACGCGCCCGCCGCCTTCAACCGCACTACATCGAGATGGCATTCAAGGCCGCCTTCGCCCGCCTCGGCGGCCGCATCGTGAGGCGCGAACAGGGTCGCTACGAGATCGCGAACGTGCCCCAGCAAATACGCGCCGCAGGCACAGGGCCGATCGCAACCAAGTACGACCGAGTCACGTTCGATCTTGGCAAGGTCCACGCCGACGAACTCAGCCGCGCCGACCTTCTCGCCCCGGATCATCCGCTGCACGACGCGGTCATGGACGAGTCCGTGCGACAGTTCGGTGGTTCCCTCAACCGAGGCACGATCTTGGTTTCCTCGACGCTGGAGGAGACACACCTGCTCGTCGGCGTGATCGAAGAGGTCGCCGACGCGACCGGAGAGTCCGTCGCACGCCGCTTCGGCTACGCATACGTCGACAGCTTCGGCACCGTGACGCCTGCCGGCCCCGCGCCCTACCTGGACTGCGTGGCGGCACCCGAGAACGCTGTCACCGATACAGCCCGCACCCTCCCGTGGCTGGCAGGTGCTGAAGACAAAACCACGAGCTGGATTATCGCCAACCAACTCCCCGACTACCTCGACGACGTTCAGCCGAGGCGCCTCGCGGAGTTGAGTAAGGCACGTGACCTGGTCATCAAGCGGCTCGAAGGTGAACGCGACCGCCTCATCCTCGATGCCGCCGTCGCGGCGGAAAAGGAACGCGCCGGTGAGAAACCGAAAGAATCATCGGAGAGCCTGAATCGTAAAGCCGTCGAACTCGACGCCCGTCTACGCAAGAGGCTCGCACTGCTTGACCACCAGCAGCTTATGTCGACCAAGCCACCACGCATCGTCACCGCAGCACTGGTGCTCCCCGTCGGGATACTGGAGACCGACCTACCCGCGACCGCGCCCATCCACGCGAAGGAGACCAAAGAGGTCGAACGCCGCGGTGTCGACTTGGTGATGGCCCGTGAACGTGAACTCGGACGCAAGCCCGTCGAGCAGGCCTTCAACAATCCCGGTTTCGACATCCTCTCCACAGACGCCAAAGGCGACACCTACCGCATCGAGGTCAAAGCGCGTATCGAAGGAGCGACCGACTTCTTCGTCACCCACAACGAGGTGATGGTTGGTAAGAACGCCGCCCCGCGTTACCGCCTCGCTCTCGTCCGCGTCGACCCGCGTGGCGCCCAGCACGACGAGGTCCGCTACCTCGACAACCCATTCGCCACCACCGACCTCGGTGACTTCAACGCCACCGGCATCCGAGGCGATTGGTCCAAGCAGTGGGCAAAAGGGAAGGCGCCGTTTTGATGGCATCCAAGTCCTCCCGAAAACGGCGGAACAAGAAGCGCCGCCAGGACGCTACTAAAGCCGGGCACGCCGACCAACACGTTCAGGTAGTGCTGGAGCGCGCCTTCGATACTGCTGGGTTGCTTTCAGACGTCTCGAAAGCGACCGACCCTGCAGCGGAGGTTGAGCGGCGCATCGATGATGCGGCGACGCAGTTCGTCGAGGGGTTCGCTGGCTACGACCCTCTGGGAACGCTTGAGGCCATTCGCATGATGACGTTGCCGTTCGCCCCGGCGGGCGTCTCGCCGCCCGCCAGCGCGCAGAGCGGCCCCGCTGTCGCAGAGGTCTTGGCCGTTGTGCTCCGGTGTGCGGAGTCAGAGATGGATTCCGGTGTCGAACCCAAGCGGGTCGATCAAGACTGAATCGCCCCGGGTTTGTCAGAGGCTCGCAAGTGCCGCGTCGGCGGGTACCGGTGCGGGGTGGTTGTGATGATAGGTGTCCTCGAGCTCGATGGGCGGGATCATGCCGATCTCGCCGTGCAATCGCCGGTGATTGAACCAGTCGATGTATTCCGCGGTCGCGATCTCGAGGTCGTCGATATTCTTCCAGGGCCCGCGGTTGCGGACCAGCTCGGCCTTGAACAGCGAGTTGAAGGCCTCGGCCAGGGCATTGTCGTATGAGTCGCCGGTGGAACCGACCGAGGCGGCCGCGCCAGCCTCGGCAAGACGCTCGGTGTAGCGGATGGCGACGTATTGAACGCCCTTGTCGCTGTGGTGCGTGAGCCCGGTGACCGACTGGCCTGCGCGATCGCGGGTCCAGATGCCCATCTCCAACGCGTCCAGCGCAAGGTCGGTCCGTAGCGACTTCGAGAGCTGCCAGCCGACCACGCGGCGAGAGAACACGTCGATGACGAACGCGGCATACACCCAGCCGACGAAGGTGCGGCAGTAGGTGATGTCCGCGACCCACAACTGGTTCGGAGCGGTTGCAGTGAAGTCGCGATCGACCAGGTCAGGCCGACTATCCGGGCCGCGACCGGAGATCGTGGTGCGCGGGCCCTTGGCTCGGCTAATCCCTCGTAACCCCGCAACGCGCATGAGCCGCTCGACCGTGCAGCGCGCGACGACGACGCCCTCGCGACGCAGTTGGGCGTGGACCTTCTTCGCCCCGTAGACGCCAAAGTTCGCCGAGTGGACGCGGTGGATCTCGATCAGCAGTTCCTCGTCGCGCAGTGCTCGCTTCGAGGGTGGTCGGGTCTTGAACGCGTAGTACGTGCTCGGCGCGATCTGCGTGCCCGCTGCGGTCAGCGTCCGACAGATCGGCTCGACGCCGAACTCATGCTTGTACTGGTCGATGTATTCCACGATCAACGCTGTGGGCGGTCGAGCTCCGCCGCGAAAAAAGCCGAGGCCGACCTCAGGATCGAGTTCGCCCTGCGTAGCTCACGCACTTCCTTCTCCAGCTCGACCAGGCGCTGGGACTCGCTGGTCGTGGTCCCGGGACGGTGCCCCTCGTCGACCTCGGCCTGCACAACCCAGTTCCTCAAAGTCTCGGGATTGATCCCCAGTTGCTCGCCCACACGGCGGAACGTGCCCGACCTCGTCGATGGATCGCGCCGTGACTGAACAGCCATCCTCGTGACTCTCTCCCGAAGCTCGTCGGGGTACTTCCTCGGTGCTGCCATGCTCCTCATCCTCCCGTGGATTCAGAGCCTCCACCAGACCCGGGGCGATTCACCCTTCAGCAGTACCCACCCCAGCCCTGCCGCCAAGCCCCGAATTGATCTACCAACCCTTCGCCGAAGGTACCCCGGAGGCGGGCACCGTGGCGCCGACCTTCCTGCCGGGTCGGGGTGTCGAACAGGTGAATTGCACGACTAGCCCGGCGGACACTCCTCGACTTTCGCTATTATCAGTAGCACTTCGTGCGAACCAAGATCGCCAGGCGCCCGAGAGCAGTCTCGGGGATGGGAGTGTGGGTGCGGTGATGGCGGCCAGGCGCGGCGCGGGTCCTCGGTCCAAGGACGTGATGGATGACAAAGACCCGCGTTTGGTTCGTTCACGCAACCGGTTGGTTGATGCGGCATCTGCCCTGTTGAAGACCGGCGGGGTTGATGCGGTCACGGTCGGGGCGGTCTCCCGGATGTCGCGGGTGGCTCGAACGACGTTTTACCGGCATTTCGACGGCACCACCGATTTGTTGGCTGCGGCGTTCGAACGATTGTTGCCCCACGCCGACGTCCCTGACGCGCACGGACCAATCCGCGACAGTTTGGTGCGGTTGGTCCGTGCTCAGGCTGCGTTGATCGAGCAGGCGCCACTGCAATTGACCGCCTTGGCGTGGCTGGCGATGGTGCCGGAGGAGCCCGGGGAGCAGCAGAACACCCTCGCGCCGCTGCGCGCTCGTGTCATCGCGCAGTACCGGGAACCGTTCGATCAGGTGTTGCAGAGCGCCGCCGCCCAGAAGGAACTCGACGAGTTCGATCCCGGCGTGGCCATCACCCAGCTCGTGGGCCCGCTGGTCTTCGCGCGGCTGTCCGGCCTTCGCTCGATGAGTGGCGCGGACTGCGAACAGCTTGTCGACGACTTTCTCGCCGCCCACCGCCGCTGATCCGATAGTCCCGCGTCGCCGAACAATACATTCCTTTCGCTACATGCTGTAGCGTAGTGATACCGATTGATTCATTTGTCGAAGGGTGTGCGATGCCAACGCAGCGATGGATGCGTGAGCAGTGGTGAAGCTTCGGCGATCGACCGGTCGCGGTGAGTACAGCCGGTCGCTGGGGCAGGTGGGACGCTTCGTCTTGTCGCACAAAGCGCTGGTAGCGGGCGTCTGGGTGGCTGTTGCCGTGGTGTTGGCTGTGCTGTTTCCCCAGTTGGAAACAGTTGTGCGCCAGCAATCGGTGGACCCAATTCCTAAGGGCGTGCCGTCGTTTCAGGCGCTCGATCGCATGGGCGAGGCGTTCGACGAAAAGGGCGCGAAGACCACGGTGTTCGTGGCAATGGAAGATCCGGCCGGACTCACCGAGCCCGCCCGCCAACGCTATGACGACCTCGTGGTCCGGCTCCGCGCCGACCGCGATGATGTGCAGGCCGTACGCGACCTGCTCGCCGACCCGATCACTGCCCGACAAGCGCTCAGCGAAGACGGCAAAGCCTGGTACTTGCCCGTCGGGGTCAGCGGCAGCCTCGGCGGGCCGACGGCGGCCCACGCTGTGGAATCGATCCGCGAGACCGCAGCAGAGGTCTTTACCGGCACCAGCACGACAGTCCACGTGACCGGACCAACAGCGACCTTCAGCGACCAAATCGTCACCGCTGAAAAGGATCTGGTGGTCATCACCATCGCCACCGTCGTGCTGATCGCCATAATCTTGCTGATCGTCTATCGGTCGGTGTTCACTGCGTTGCTACCGCTTCTGGTCATCGGTATCAGTCTCGCCGTAGCCCGCGGAGTCATGTCTGCGTTAGGCGAACTGGGCATGCCAGTCTCGCAATTCACCGTTGCGTTCATGACCGTCATCTTGCTCGGCGCCGGTGTGGACTATTCGGTCTTTGTGATCAGCAGATACCACGAAAGGCTGCGCCAAGGCGCCGCCGCGTCCGACGCTCTCATCGATGCCACCGCCACCATCGGACGGGTGATCCTTGCGTCGGCAAGCACTGTTGCTCTCGCGTTCTTAGCCATGGTCTTCGGGCAGCTCAGCGTCTTCGCCACCCTCGGCCCCGCCTGCGCAGTGGCGATCCTCATCGGATTCCTCGCCACCGTCACGTTGTTGCCGCCAGTGCTGCTGTGGGCTGCGCGATGGGGGTGGGGTGCCCCGCGCAAAGACCTCACGCGGCGCTACTGGAACCGCATCGCGGTCCTCGTCGTACGCCGCCCGGCGCCGTTGCTGGCCGTCAGCCTCGTCGGATTGACGATCCTGAGCGTCACCGCGCTGGGCATTCAGATCACCTACGACGACCGAGACGGTCAACCCACAACCACCGACAGCAACGAAGGTTACGCACTGCTCAACCGGCACTTCCCGCAAGACATCACCATCGCGGAATTTGTCGTCGTGGATTCGCCCACCGATCTGAGAACAACCAACGGACTTGCCGACCTTGATCAGATGGCAGCTCGGATTGCGCAGATCCCCGGCGTCACCCGTGTGGTCGGTGTCACTCGCCCGACCGGAGCCAAACTCGAACAAGCCCAACTCTCCTGGCAGAACGGGCAGATCGGCGATCGGGTGGCCGGCTCAGTGGGTGAGGGCCAAGCCCGCAAAGGTGACCTCGAACAATTGCGTTCTGGTGCAGACCAACTCGCCGACGGCCTCGAACAACTCGACATACAGATCCGCACCAATCTCACCCCACTGGCTGGCATTCTTAACCAAGTCACCACCATCGGGGCCGAAATAGGTCAATACCAACCACTTCTACAAACACTGACCGCCGCCGCACCCCAACTCGACCAAGCCGCGCAGAACGCCCCTCAGCTAGCAGCCCTGGCCGAACAGTCATCAGCCGCCATAGCCACAATCACCTCAGTGCTCCCGTTACTGGATAACTCAGCGCTGTGCACTCAACTACCCCAATGCAGCACCCTGCGCCAACAAGCCCGCGATCTCGCCGCACTCCGCGACAGCGGGTTCTTCACCCAGATCACGACACTGTCCACCCAGCTCGCGCAGATGGACACCCCCCTCACCGCGGTCACCAACCAACTCAACGCCACCGTCGCCACCCTCGAGACCACGCTGGGAACCATCGGGGCCCAAGACCTGCCAACCAAACTCGCCCAACTGCAGACCGGGGTCTCCCAACTCGCCGCCGGCTCGCGAACACTCGCCGAAGGCGTATCTGCACTCGTCGACAGCAACCTTCAACAACTCGCCGGCATGGCCACGCTCGCCGCCCAACTACAGACCACCGCGCGCGAAACCCGCGGCTCGGACTCGGCCACCGGCTTCTACTTACCCAAAGATGCTTTCGCTGACCAGCAATTCGCCGACGTTGCGCGCCAATTCATCTCCCCGGACGGACACACCGTGCGCTACGCCGTCCAGACAAGCTTCGACCCCTACAGCGCGGACGCCATGCGCCTGGCCAGCACCATCGCCACCGTCGCCAACGACGCAAAACCCAACACCACCCTGACCGACTCCACCGTCTCCGTCGCCGGCTTCCCCGCTATCAACGCCGACCTGCAACGACTGCTCACCAACGACTTCCGCCTCCTGGCCCTGGCCACCCTGGCCATCGTCGGCATCATCCTGATCATCCTGCTGCGCTCACTGGTCGCACCCATCTACCTACTCGGCACCGTCGTACTCAACTACACCGCAGCATTGGGCATAGGCGTCCTGATCTTTCAGCACATACTCCACACCGACATCGCTTGGCCTGTGCCCCTATTAGCGTTCATCGTCCTGGTAGCCGTCGGCGCCGACTACAACATGCTGCTGGTCTCACGATTGCGCGAAGAATCACATCACAACGTCCGAGTCGGAGTGCTCCGCACCGTCACCAACACCGGCTCAGTTATCACCTCAGCAGGCCTCATCTTCGCCGCCAGCATGTTCGGCCTCATCGCCGGTTCCATCGGCATCATGACCCAAGTCGGACTCATCATCGGCGTAGGCCTTCTCATCGACACCTTCATCGTCCGCACCATCGTGGTACCAGCCATCGCCACACTCCTCGGCAACGCAAGCTGGTGGCCCCAAAAGCCAACGACCCCTCCCACCCAACGCCGCCACCGACCCCACCCCGCAAAGCAAACATAAAGCCGGGGGACTGCTGCACGACCAGGTGACAGTTTCGGTGTCATGCCGCTGAGGCGGCTGTGTTGATGATCGTCTCGTATTCGATCGGGGTCAACCGGCCGAGGCGGGCCTGACGACGGCGTCGGTGGTAGGTCCGTTCGATCCAGGTGACGATCGCGATCCGCAACTGCTCGCGGGTGCTCCAGCGGTGCCGGTCCAGGACGTCCTTCTGGAGGAGCGCGAAGAACGATTCCATCGCTGCGTTGTCGCCGGCGGCACCGACTCTGCCCATGGACCCAACCAGGCCGTGTCGGTTGAGCGCGGACACGAACTTCCGCGACCGGAATTGAGAGCCCCTGTCCGAATGGACAATACAACCCGAAACATCGTCCTCTCGGCGGGCAACAGCGTTGTCCAGAGCGGTCACGGCGAGACGGGACTTCATCCTGGAGTCGATGCTGTAGCCGACGATCCGCCCCGAGCAGGCGTCTTTGATCGCGCAGAGGTAGAGCTTGCCCTCGTCGGTCCAATGCTCGGTGATATCAGTGAGCCACACTTGGTCCGGTGTGTCGGCGGTGAAGTCGCGTTCGACCAGGTCGTCGTGCACAGGCGGGCCCGGCTTCTTACCGTTCTTCCCACGTTTCTTGCCGAAGCTCGACCACCACTGGTTGGCCGAGCAGATCCGCCATGCCGTCCGCCCGCTCATCGGCTGACCAGCAGCTTCGGCTTCATCGGCGAGGAAGCGGTACCCGAATTCCGGGTCATCACGATGCGCGTCGAACAGGGCGTTCGCCCGCTCCGCTTCGACCCAGTCTGCCGCGGTGACCGCGTCCCTGAGCCACCGGTAGTAGGGCTGTCTGGAGAGCTTGAGTACCCGGCACGTCACCGTGACGGGGATTCCGTCGGCGGCGAGCTCTTTCACGAGCGGGTAGAGCCTTTTCCCGGAAGGTTCGCCTGCGACAGATATGCCGCAGCCCGTCGCAGGACCTCGTTCTCCTGCTCCAACAACCGATTCCGCTTCCGAAGCTCTCTCAGTTCGGCAGATTCGGTCGACGTTGTTCCAGGCTTGTGTCCGTCGTCGATGGCGACGCGGCGCATCCACTTGGCCAGGGTCATCTCATGGATCCCGAAGTCTTTCGCGACCTGCGCGAGTGTCACGCCAGGTTCACGGTCTCGGGCTACCCGGACCACATCGTCGCGGAACTCCTGCGGATAAGGCTTAGGCACGATAGTCATCCTTCCAGGCCCACCCTCGGGCAAGCCAGATCAGATGTCACCTATACGTGCAGCAGTCCCGTTAGCCCGCTTCAATTCAGTGTTCTCGCGTCTGAGTCGCTTGAGTTCGGCCGATTCCTCAGTCGTTGTTCCCGGCCGCTGGCCAGCATCGACCTCGGCCCGACGACACCACTTGCGGACCGTTTCTGGCGTACCTATCCCGAGTAGCTCAGCGACCTTGCCCATCGCTGCCCACTCCGAGTCATCCTCAGCCCGAATCTCAGCGACCATCCGGATCGCCCGCTCACGCATCTCGGCCGGGTACCTCTTCGTCCCACTTCCTGACATGACTCCATCCTTCCCAACGAACAGAGTCTCCGGACACGCCGGGGCGATTCACGATGAGGATGGGCGCCGGCTGGTGGTGCGTAACGGCTACCACAACCCGCGGGAGGTGATGACCGCCGCCGGTGCGGTTCCGGTGCGGGCACCAAGGGTCAACGACAAACGGGTCGACCCTGAAACTGGTGAACGCCAACGGTTCTCGTCGGGGATCATCCCGGCCTGGGCACGTAAAAGCCCCGAGGTCAGCGCGGTGTTGCCGCTGCTGTACCTGCACGGGTTGTCGTCGGGAGATTTTGGGCCGGCGCTGGAGCAGTTTCTTGGCTCGGGTGCGGGGTTATCGGCGGCCACGATCACTCGACTGGCCAGCCAGTGGCAGAAGGAAGCGGCCGCCTTCGACGACCGCGACATCACCAGCGATTATGTCTACCTCTGGGTCGACGGCATCCACCTCAAAGTCCGGCTCGAGCAGGAGAAGCTGTGTCTGCTGGTGATGATCGGCGTGCGTGCCGACGGCCGTAAAGAGCTCGTCGCCCTGGCCGATGGGTACCGCGAATCCACCGAATCATGGGCCGATCTATTGCGGTCGTGCCGACGCCGCGGCATGGCGGCCCCGAACCTGGCCGTCGGGGACGGGGCGCTGGGGTTCTGGGCTGCGCTGCGCGAGGTGTTCCCGGACACCCGAGAGCAGCGGTGCTGGTTTCATAAACAGGGCAATGTGCTTGCCGCACTGCCCAAGTCGGCCCATCCGAATGCGATCAAAGCGATGCAGGAGATCTACAACGCCGAGGACATCGGCTACGCCCGTAAGGCCATCGCCGCCTTCGAGAAGACCTACGGGGCGAAGTATCCCAAAGCGGTCGCCAAGATCGTCGACGACGCTGATGTGCTGCTGGAGTTCTACCACTACCCGGCCGAGCACTGGACCCACCTGCGCACGACCAACCCGATCGAGTTGACCTTCGCCACCGTGCGGTTACGGACCAAGGTGACCAAGGGACCCGGCTCCCGAGCCGCGGGACTGGCGATGGCCTACAAGCTCATCGAAGCCGCACAAGTGAAATGGCGAGCCGTCAACGTGAAGCGCCCTGGGTTTCGTTCCGTGGTTACACGGTCGCGGGCGCGGTCGTCGTGGTGTGAGTGTAGGTCGCTCC
>NZ_BANU01000017.1 GCF_000333035.1 Gordonia sihwensis NBRC 108236 | reverse complement strand
TTTCGACTCGCTGCGCTCGCTCAACCAGCCTTGTGGGGGCCGCTCGACGAGCCTGGGGAGGGCGCGCTCGCTCAACAAGCGTGTGGGGGCCGCTCAACGAGCCAGGGGACGAGCATCGGGCGGCGCTAGCGGTAGGTCAGGAGGCCGGAGTCGAGGGCGGCGAGGTGTTCGTGGGCGTTGAAGGAGACGAGGGTCAATCCGCTGCGGCCGGCGAGGATCTTGGTGATCGAGGTGTTGACGAAGGTGCGCGACATCTGTGGCCACGACTGCGGCGGGATGTCCCACAACTGTGCCACCAACTGGGTGATGGAACCGGCCGACGACACCACGAGCACGTTCTTTCCCGACCCGGCCGCATCAGCGGCACGGTCGGCTGCGGCGCGGGTCCGCTTGGCGTACATCGCGTACGTCTCGGGGCCGATGTCGGCGCCGTCGACCCATTCGTGCAGGGCGCTGGTGATGGCGTCCTGGAAGGGTCTGCCGCCGTCACGGTAGATGTCGTCTCCCTCCGGGAGGGGCGGCGTGACGTACTCGTTCCAGTCGGGATCGATCGTCGGCGCTGCGGCGTCGGGAAAGGCTTCGAGGACGCCGGCCATCGTCGCGCGCTGTCGGGGGAGATCGCCGCAGAACATGGCATCGAATCCGGTCACCTGTCGGGCGAGCGCTCGGCCGGCGGCGCGAGCCTGAGCGAAGCCGAGCTCCGTGAGGCCGGGGCCGCTCACGGCGTCGGCGTCGGGTCCGTAGGCGTGCGCCGGAGCCTGACCGTGCCGGACGATGTACAGAACTCCCACGCCATTCCTCGCTGCCGAGCCGTGGCCCGCGAACCGCGAGCCGGAACCGATCACACCGTCTCGCGCCCGGGGCGACTGAGGCGGCTGCCACATTCTCAACCTATCGGGTGCTCCTCACTTGCACGCGGACAGGGTGCTTGCTACTTTTGGCGATCATGACCAGTCAGCTCGCCGCCATCGGGGAGGTCACGTATGTGACCACCGCTCTCGGATGCCGTCTGCCGCTGGCCCGGGTCCTTTGTTGTTGCCGAATGCGCTGACCCAGCTCCGCCTCGCGCTGATCTGCGCGAGACCACTCGCGGCGTGACCGCCTCTGCCGGTCCGCCCAGGCAACAGGACTCCAAAGAAACATGACTTCTGCTCTCGACCGTCCGATCCTGTCGAAATCCGCTCCCGTCGGCGTCGTGGTTCGCCCCGTCGCGGGCGCCGCCTCCCGACCCGTTGCGAAACCGTCCGCCCCGCACGTCACCACGGCGAAGCTGCAACTCTCCACCAAGGCCGCCGCGCTGGTGCTGCGCACGGCGCGGGTGTCCGGACCGGTGTTCCGCGACGACGCCGCCGCCCTGACGGGGCTGTCCATCTCCACCGTCAACCGTCAGGTGAGCGCATTGCTCAAGGCCGGCCTCATCCGTGAGCGCGCCGATCTGACCCCGCCCGGTGCGGTCGGGCGTCCGCGAGTTCCGTTCGAGATCAACACCGACGGATACCTCACGGTCGGCATCCACATCGGTTACAAGGTCACCTCGATCACGACCCACGATCTCCAGCATCGGGTGGCCGGTGCGATCGCGATTCCCACTCCCCAGGCCGAGGACCCCGAGGCGGTCGTAGCTCAGATCGGTGCCAGCGCCCGCCGGTTCGCCGACCGCTGGGTGGGCAAGCGCCTGTTGTGGGCCGGCGTGGCCATCGGTGGTCGCGTGGCCGACGGCGGCTTCGTCGACCATCCCCGTCTGGGCTGGGAGGGCGTCCCGGTCGGCAGGCTGATCGCCGAGTCGCTCGGACTGCCGGTATCGGTCGCATCGCACGTCGAGGCCATGGCCGCAGCCGAACAGGTCGTCAATCCCGCCGACCAGAGCCAGAACTTCCTCTACTTCTACGCTCGCGAAATGGTGGGCATCGCGTTCAGCGTCGACGGTGCCGTGCACACGCCGGCCGCAGGCCCGCCCACCATCGGGCACTTCCCGACCGGTCCGACCACCCTGCTCGATCCCGACCGCACCGGACGCCTCGAGCCGACGGTCAGCGATTCGGGCATCCTCTACGCGGCCCAGCGAGCCGGACTCGAGGTCGATTCCCTCGACGAGCTGCGGACGCTGGCACGGACCGGGAACACGGTCGCCAACGACGTCCTGACCGAACGCGGCGAGGTGCTCGGCCGCACGGTGGCGCTGATCTCGGACATCTTCAATCCCGACCACGTCATCCTCGGCGGACAGGCCTTCACCGACTACCCGGAGGCGCTGCCGGCCGTGAGCAAGGCGCTGCGCGCCACCACGGTCATCACCCAGCGCGACGTCCGCGTGGCACGTTCGGCCATCACGGTGCAGCAGAAGGCGGCGGGTGCGGTCGCACTCGACGCGATCTACGCCGACCCGCTCGACGCACTGTCGTACACCGCGTAGCCACACGACGCCGCGGCGCGCGGCCTACCCGGACGGCGGACCGAAGCCCTCACGGGAGAGGACTTCGCCGCCGGTGGGACCGATGACCGTCTTCACGAAGTCTTCGGCCAGCGACTTGTCGTCACTGGACCGGACGACGGCGATCGGATATCTGTTGATCGCCTTGGCGAACACCGGATCGTCCACCGTGGAGACGCTCACGCCGAGGCCGGGGCGAGCCTGCGTCTGGTAGGCGAGAGCGGCGTCGGCGCGCCCGGACGCCACGTACGCGACCGCGGCCTCGCCGGAGTCGACGTGGATCGGATCGGTGAGCGCGGCCGACTCGATCCGTTCGACGTCCACCACGGCCGCACCGCACGGCAACCGGTCGGAGCACACCGCCACCCGGAGACCGGAGCGCGCGAGGTCGGCGAACCCCGTGACATGGCCGGGGTTTCCCGGCGGAACCACGATGACCAGCGAGTTGGAGGCGAAGCGCCGGGGGCCGATCACCCGCCGGCCGAGCCTGTCCATCGACGCCTCGTCGTCGGTCGCGATGACATCGGCCGACGCAGCCGAGGGGCCGGCGACGGTGACCCGGGCGCCGGGGTGCTGTTCCTCGAACTCGGTCGCGATCGCCGCCATCACGGCCTGCAGCGACGACGGAGCCGACACCGTGATGGAGGAGTCCTCCGTGCCTGGCGAGCATGCGGTCGTCACGCCCGTGAGCAGGAGCGCGGCGGCCCCCGCCAGTGCGCTGCGGCGCGGGGTGGAACTCCGGGTCCTCATGCCTTCAGACCTTAGAAGGTGCGGCGCCGGCGGTCCGGCGCACCCGGCCCATCCGGCCGCCTCACGCCGTCCAGTTGCGGTCGCGCACGAGCTTGTACGCGCGCAGCTTGCGGTAGCCGCGTACCGAGAGCGACGGGATCGGCCCGACGTGTGTCGCGGCGTTGTCGCGGAGTGCGGTGGCGAGGGCCTCGTCGATCAATGTGGTGCCCGACCGCGCCGCGCTCGCCAGCCGGGAGGCGATGTTCACGGGCTCGCCGAAGACATCGCCCATCCGCATCAGCACGTCGCCGCGGGCCATGCCGATGCGTAGGCTCGGCAACTCGCCGTCGGTGCTGAGACGGTGCAGTTCGACGGCGATCTCCGCGGCCGCGCCGGCGTCGATGACGGTGAACAGCACCGCGTCGCCGATCGTCTTCACGATCTGACCACCGTGGTCGGTGATGATCGTGTGCGCCGCGGACTCGAAGGTCTCCAGCAGCGTCTCGAGTTCGGCCATCCCGAGACGCCGGGACAGTGAGGTGTAGCCGACGATGTCGGCGAATCCGACGACCACCTCGGTGTGCTCGGCTGCCCGGCCGGCGTCGGTGAGTCCCACCGCCAGATGCCGCCGCCAGACGAGATCCTGCACTCGTGCGAGCGCCTCGACCATCTCCTCGGCCGTGGCGTCGACGGTGGGGTCGGCCGCCAACCGAGTGATCTCCTCGGCCTGCCACTGCGCCAGTCGCGCGGTGGCCTGTCCGATCGCCCGCGCCGCGGCGAGTTGGGCGGTGGAGTCCATGGCCTGATCGTTGCCGGCGAAGACGCCGAGCGCGGCCAGGTCCTCCTCGGAGAAGCGCTGACCCGAGCCGCCCTCGCCGCGGGCGAAACCGAAGGCGTTCCAGAACCGCTGCGCGTACTCCGGATCGAGCCGCAGGGCGGTGATCAGTTCGTCCCGCGAGTACTCGAGCGGAGGGTCAGACACCCATCACACCTTTCATGAGGTAGGCCATGCGGGCGGCGAACTCGGGGCGCGGTGTGCTGCGCGGCAGCCGGACCGCATCGTTGACGATCGCCAGTGCTGCATGCACCGCCAGGACCGCCGATCCTGGCGGCCGGTCGGCGTCGATGTCGGTGAGCAGCTGCACCCAGCGTGCCACGTAGCGGCGCTGCACCGCCAGCAGTTCGGCGGCCTGCGGTTCGCCCGCGAGGACATAGGAACTGACGAAGCCGACGAGCAGGTCGGGGGAGGAGGTGACGGCGTCGACGTAGTGGTCGACCAGTGCGTTCAGCCGCCCCGCCGGATCGGGTGTGATCGCGTACGCGGCCATCACGCCGGCCTCCAGTCGCATGGCGCTGCGCTGGCTGATCGCGACGAGGATCGCCAGCTTCGACGGGAAGTGCTTGTAGACGCTCGGACCGGTGATTCCGACCGCCGCGCCGATCTCGTCCATTCCCGTTCCGGCGAAGCCGTTCTCGGCGAACAGGCGGGCGGCGGCGTCGAGGATCTCGTCGCGCCGGGTGGGGGCGTCGTCGCCCGGCCCGGCGGTCTGGCGCAGGGGAACGGCGTGGCTCGGCGTGAGCCGGATGGTCTGGCGGACCAGTGCGAGGACCATCTCCTCCATCTCGTGCGCACCGCTGCGAACGGCACGCCCGGCGCCGCTGCCGACCACGCTGAGCACGGCGCCCGCCAGATACATCGACTCGCGTTCGGTGAGCTCGGGCCGGTCGGCGCGGATGGCCGAGGCCCACTGTCGGAGCACGGCGCGGGTGCGGCGGACCACATCGGCGTTCTCGTCGGCCGACAGGTGCTGTCCCGACCAGCGCCACAGCGACGTGGCATGCGGGTTGGAGATGCTCAACTCGGTGACGCTGGCGGCGAGGGCATCGGCCGGATGGTCGCTGCTCGCGAGGTCGGCGCCCGCGGTGCTCTCCTCGAGCTCGTCGACGCGGGTCTGGACCGCTGCCAGCAGCAGCGCCTGCTTGTCGGCGAAGTGCCGGTACACCGTCGGCGCGCTCACGCCCGCTCGGCGGGCGATGTCGGTGACCGACACATGCGGGTAGCCGCGCTCGGCGAACAGCACTGTCGCTGCATCGATGAGCTGGCGGCGCCGATCCGTCGACCGCGTGCGCCGGGTCGCCTTGGTGGTTGTCATGATGAACCGACCATAGCCGATGGATGGCTGTATATGAACCACTTGACCACTGGGTATAGCCAAATACGTTATTGCGGGTTAGCCTACGAGGGAAACCATTCTCGGTTCGTGTGAAAGGAACACCTGTGTCCGACGAAGCATTCATCTACGAGGCGGTCCGTACGCCCCGTGGCAAGCAGCGCGGAGGCTCGCTGCACAGCGTCAAGCCGATCGACCTGGTCTCGGGTCTGATCGACGGACTGCTGACCCGCCACAGCGATCTCGATCCGAAGGACATCAACGACGTGGTCCTCGGCGTCGTGTCGCCGGTCGGGGAGCAGGGTGCGGTCATCGCGCGTACCGCCGCCCTCACCTCGGGTCTCGGCGAGAGCGTTCCGGGCACCCAGATCAACCGCTTCTGCGCCTCGGGCCTGGAGGCCGTGAACCTGGCCGCGGCCAAGGTCCGCTCGGGCTTCGACGATCTGGTCCTGGCCGGCGGCGTGGAGTCGATGTCGCGTGTGCCGATGGGCAGCGACGGCGGTGCGCTCTTCATGGACCCCGCCACCGCGTACGACAACTACATCGCTCCGCAGGGCATCGGCGCCGACCTGATCGCCACCATCGAGGGCTTCTCGCGTGAGGACGTCGACGCCTACGCCGCCGAGTCGCAGCGTCGCGCCGCCCAGGCATGGGACGAGGGCCGCTTCGCGAAGTCGATCATCCCCGTCAAGGACATCAACGGCGTCACGCTGCTCGACAACGACGAGCACCGCCGTCCCGGCACCACCGTCGAGAGCCTCGGCAAGCTGAAGCCGGCGTTCGCGGGCCTGGCGGCCATGGCCGGATTCGACGACGTCGTGATGCAGAAGTACCCGAACGTCGAGCAGGTCAACCACGTCCACACCGGCGGCAACAGCTCCGGCATCGTCGACGGCTCGGGTCTGGTCCTGGTCGGTTCGGAGGAGGCGGGCAAGCGCAACGGCCTCACCCCGCGCGCCCGCATCGTGTCGTACGGCGAGGTCGGCAGCGAGCCGTCGATCATGCTCACCGGTCCCACCCCGGCCACCGAGCTCGCGCTCAAGCGCGCCGGCCTGACCGTCGACGACATCGACGTCTTCGAGCTCAACGAGGCGTTCGCGTCGGTCGTCATGAAGTGGATGAAGGACCTCAAGGTTCCGCACGAGAAGGTCAACATCAACGGCGGCGCCATCGCGCTCGGCCACCCGCTCGGCGCCACCGGCGCGATGATCATGGGCAGCACCCTCGACGAGCTCGAGCGCGTCGGCGGCCGCTACGGCCTGGTCACCCTCTGCATCGGCGGCGGCATGGGCGTCGCGACCGTCATCGAGCGTCTCTGATCGCCCCGGAACTAGAAGGAAAAAGACTCATCTCATGACTGCGAACATGATCACGTGGGAGAAGGACGCCGACGGCGTCGTCATCCTCACCATGGACGACCCGAACCAGGGCGCCAACACCATGAACGACCTCTACATGGAGTCGATGGCGGCGACCGTCGATCGCCTGGAGGCGGAGAAGGACGACATCACCGGTGTCGTCCTGACCTCGGCGAAGAAGACCTTCTTCGCCGGCGGCGACCTCAAGGACATGACCGCGGGACGCGGCGACAAGTCCAAGGAGGAGATCGCCACCGAGATCACCGAGCGCACCAACGCCATGAAGGCCGTGCTGCGTCGCCTGGAGACCCTCGGCAAGCCGGTCGTCGCCGCTATCAACGGCGCCGCACTCGGCGGTGGCCTGGAGATCGCGCTGCACTGCCACTACCGCGTCGCCGCGGACGTGAAGGGCAACCAGCTCGGCCTGCCCGAGGTGACTCTCGGTCTGCTCCCGGGCGGCGGCGGCGTGGTCCGCACCGTGCGCCTGCTCGGCTTCCAGCAGGCGCTCATGGGCGTTCTGCTCCAGGGCCCGCGTCTGAAGCCGGCCAAGGCCAAGGAGATCGGCCTGGTCAACGAGGTCGTCGGCTCGGTCGAGGAACTGATCCCCGCCGCCAAGGCCTGGATCGCCGCCAACCCGGAGGCCCAGCAGCCGTTCGACGTCAAGGGCTACAAGATGCCCGGTGGCGCTCCGACGAACCCGTCGGTGGCCGCCAACCTGCCGGCGTTCCCGGCTCTCCTGCGCAAGCAGATCAAGGGCGCCAACATGCCGGCTCCGCGCGCCATCCTGGCCGCTGCCATCGAGGGCGCGTACGTCGACGTCGACACCGCCGATCTGGTCGAGACCCGCTACTTCGTGTCGCTGGTCACCGGCCAGGTGGCGCAGAACATGATCAAGGCGTTCTTCTTCGACCTCCAGCACATCAACGGCGGCGGTTCGCGGCCGAAGGGCTTCGACAAGTACCAGGCCAAGAAGGTCGGCGTCATCGGTGCGGGCATGATGGGCGCGGCGATCGCCTACGTCTCGGCCAAGGCCGGCATCGAGGTGGTCCTCAAGGACATCGACATCGAGGCGGCCAAGCGCGGCAAGGGCTACTCGGAGAAGCTCGAGGAGAAGGCTCTCTCGCGCGGCAAGACCACCGAGGAGAAGAGCAAGGCTCTGCTCGACCGCATCACCCCGACCGTGGACGCCGCCGACTTCAAGGGCGTCGACCTGGTGATCGAGGCCGCGTTCGAGTCGGTCGAGGTCAAGAACAAGGTGTTCCAGGAGATCCAGGACATCGTCGAGCCGGACGCCGTCCTCGGCTCCAACACCTCGACCCTGCCGATCACCATCCTGGCCGAGGGCGTCAACCGTCCCGAGGACTTCATCGGCATCCACTTCTTCTCGCCCGTCGACAAGATGCCGCTGGTGGAGATCATCTGCGGTGAGAAGACCAAGGACGAGGTCCTCGCCAAGGTCATCGACTACACCCTGCAGATCCGCAAGACGCCGATCGTCGTCAACGACAGCCGCGGCTTCTTCACCTCGCGCGTCATCGGTACCTTCATCAACGAGGCCATCGCGGCCGTCGGTGAGGGCATCGAGCCCGCGTTCATCGAGCAGGCCGGCAGCCAGGCAGGCTACCCGGCTCCGCCGCTGCAGCTGTCGGACGAGCTGACGCTCACCCTGATGCAGAAGATCCGCAAGGAGACCGAGGCCGGAGCCAAGGCCGCGGGTCAGGAGTTCCCGTCGCACGGCTCGTACGCCGTCATCGACAAGATGGTCGACCTGGGCCGCACCTCGAAGAAGGACGGCGCGGGCTTCTACGACTACGCCGACGGCAAGCGCGGCCTCATCTGGCCGGGCGTGCGCGAGAACTTCGCCTCGGGCACCAACGAGATCCCGCTCGAGGACATGAAGGAGCGCATGCTCTTCGCCGAGGCCCTTGAGACCGTGAAGTGCTTCGACGAGGGTGTGCTCACCTCCGTCGAGGACGCGAACATCGGCTCGATCTTCGGCATCGGCTTCCCGGCGTGGACCGGTGGCGTGGTGCAGTACATCAACCAGTACGAGGGCGGCCTCAAGGGCTTCGTCGACCGCGCTCGCGACCTGGCGTCGAAGTACGGCAGCCACTTCGAGCCGCCGGCCTCGCTCGTCGAGAAGGCGGACGCCGGCGTCGAGAAGCTGACGAACGAGAACCTCGTCAAGAAGTGACGCGCTAGCGGCACACGACGCGAGAAAGCCCCGGTGAACTGGCGTTCACCGGGGCTTTCGGCGTGGATCGGCAGATGCGTTCAGTCCGCTGTGCGGCGCCGGAAGGCGCGCAGTGCGAAGGGGGCGAAGACGGCGGTCAGCGCGACCGACCACAGAATGGTCGCCAGGATCGGGTGCTGAAGCGGCAGCGCTGACGCGTCGGTGGCGTGCGGGCCGTTGCCCCACAGCTGCCGCATCGCCTGGACCAGCGAGGACACCGGATTCCATTCGGCGATGGTGCGGAGCCAGGTGGCCATGGGAGCGGTCGGGACGAAGGCGTTCGACAGGAAGGTCAGCGGGAACAGCACGGTGAACATGAAACCGTTGACGGCTTCGACGGACTTGAGCCACGATCCGATGAGGATGCCGAACCAGATCATCCCGAAACCGAACACCAGGACGAGGACGAATCCCAGCACCCCCTCGAGCAACGAGGTGTGAATGCGCCAGCCGATCGCCAGGCCGGTCAGCGCCATCACGACGATCCCGATCGACGAGTGCATCAGCGACGCGATCGCCCGGCCGAGCAGATACGACGTCCGGTTGATGGGGAGAGAACGGAAGCGGTCGACGATCCCCTTGTCGACGTCCGCGGTGATGCCGTTGGAGACGATGAAGGCGGTGAAGACGATGGTCTGGCCCATGATGCCGGGCAGCAGGTACTCGCGATAGCTTCCGCCGCCCGGCACCGGCATGGCGGGACCGAAGACGAACGCGAACAGCACCACGAACATGATCGGCTGGACGGTGACGTCCGACAGCATCTCCGGCATGCGCTTGGTGTGGATCAAGCTGCGCTGCACCATGATCGACGTCTGACGCCAGAGAGACGGCGGCCGGGCCGCGATGGTTCGGTCGAGGGCGGGGGCGCTCATGCGTCGGCTCCTTCGGAGTCGGCCTCCGGAACGGACTCCGCGCGGTGTCCGGTGAGGCTGAGGAATACGTCGTCGAGGCTGGGCCGCGACAGGCCGAGATCGTCGATGGCGATGCCGGAGTCGTCGAGAACCCGCGCGACATGCGTCAGGTCCGCGAGGCCGCCCGCGGGCAGGGTGAGGGTGCGCGCGTGCCGGTCGACGAACAGGTCGTCGGAGATCGGCGCGAGCAGTGCCTGCGCGGCCGCGAGGTCGGCGGAATGGGTGACGGTGGCCACCAGACTCGCCGCTCCGGCCTGCTGCTTGAGCTCGAGCGGGGTGCCCTCGGCGATGATCTTGCCCGCGTCGATCACGACGATCCGATCGGCGAGCTGATCGGCCTCTTCCAGATACTGCGTGGTCAGCACCAGGGTGGTTCCGTCGTCCACGAGACCGCGCAGCACCTCCCACAACTCGTTGCGGCTGTGCGGGTCGAGGCCGGTGGTCGGTTCGTCCAGGAAGAGCACGGGCGGTGACGCCAGGAGGCTCACCGCGAGGTCGATGCGCCGGCGCATGCCGCCGGAGTATTCGCGGACGGTCTTGTCGCCCGCGTCGGTGAGCGAGAACTGTGCGAGGAGCTGCTCGGTCCGTTCCTTGAGCACGCGGCGGCCGATACCGTACAGCCCGCCGATCATGCGCATGTTCTCCCGGCCGGTGAGCAGTTCGTCGACGGTGGCGGCCTGGCCGGTGAGGCCCATGCTGCGGCGGACGCCGTCCGGCTCGTCGAGGACGTCGAAGCCGTTGATGCGCGCGGTGCCCGAGGTGGGTGCGCTCAAGGTGGTCATCATGCGGACGGTGGTGGTCTTGCCCGCGCCGTTGGGCCCGAGCATGCCGAGAACGGTTCCGGTGGGAACGGCGAAGCTGATCCCGTCGACCGCGGTGAAGTCACCGAACTTCTTCACCAGGTCCACGGCTTCGACGGCGATCGAGTCGGTCAGTCGTCTGTTCACTCGATCACCGTACGACGAGATGCCTCACGCCTCCATCGGGTTTTCCGAGGCGACGTCCGCGTTCGGGACCACGCGGATGCTGAGTGCGTCCGCCGCGGCGGCCGGAGGCGCGACCGGCGTCAGTTCCGGCCGCTTCGGCAGTCGGCCGTCGCCGAGGGAGCGTCCGCGGACCTTGCGGATGATCCACGGCGTGAAGAACTCGACGAACCAGCGCGCGTCGCCGAGGGTGCGCAGCACCCGGTTCGGATCGCCGGCCGGAGGCAGCGGCCGTCCCCAATCGGGTGAGCTGTCGGGCAGACCGAGCGCGTGCGCGGCTCCGGCGGCGAAGCGGTCGTGGCCGAGGGGCGAGGCGTGGAGGCGGTCGGGCGACCACGACCGGAGGTCGGAGAGGACCGGCGCCGCATGCAGGTCCACCAGGACGAAGCCGTAGGCGTCGGCGAAGTCGCGCATCATCTGGTTGATCGCTGCGAGCCGCGTTTCGATGCGGCCGGAGAACGGGATGGTCTCCGCGATGTTGGGAAAGGTCGAGACCACCACGTCGGCTCCGGTACCGGCCAGCCGCCGGTAGATGTAGTCGAGGTCGGTGTGCACCTCGCCGAGATCGATCCGGCCGATCACGTCGTTCATGCCGAGTGGTGCGGCGATCAGGTCGGGCTCCAGCGCGAGGGCCGGTTCCAGCTGCTCGTCGCGGGTGTTCCGGGTGTTCTTGCCGCGGACCGCGAGGTTGGCGTACCGCAGGTCGGGGTTGTGCCGGGCGAGGTGCTCCGCCAGACGGTCGGCCCAGCCTCGGTAGCCGCTCGCGGGGTCGCCGTCGCACATTCCTTCGGTCTGGGAGTCGCCGATCGCGACGAACCGTGAGTAGCGCATGCGGACGATCTTATTCCGGCGACGGAGGCCGGGTGCCCTGGGTGACTTTACAAAATTATTGTTAATGTCTAGACATCGTACGTAACAACATCTAATGTCAACGTCACTAGTTCGCTGGACGAGGAGGAACACATGGCGAACCCGACGATCGACCGGAGCACCGCCGAGGTGGTGGAATGGCGCGACAAGAAGCGATACCTGTGGTTGCTGGGCCTGGTCCCGCCGACCGCGGTGTTCATGGCCACCGGTCTGGTGGCACTGTTCAACTGGGCATCGGACGCACTCGGCTGGAGCTGGGTGTCGACGGTGTCGCCCGTCTGGTGGTGGATCGGCCCGCTGCTGCTGTACGTGCTGCTGCCGATCCTCGACATCTTCTTCGGTCCGGACGGCCAGAATCCGCCGGACGAGCTGATGGAGCAGTTGGAGAACGACAAGTACTACCGGTACTGCACCTACGCGTACATCCCGTTCCAGCTCGCGAGCGTGGTCCTGGCCTGCTACCTGTGGACGGCTGACGACCTGAGCTGGCTCGGCGTCGACGGAGGCCTCGGGCTCGTCTCCAAGATCGGTCTGGCGCTGTCGATCGGCGTCATGGGCGGCATCGGCATCAACACCGCCCATGAGATGGGACACAAGAAGGTCTCGCTGGAGCGCTGGCTTTCGAAGGTGACGTTGGCGCAGACCTGCTACGGACACTTCTACATCGAGCACAATCGCGGCCACCACGTCCGCGTCGCGACCCCGGAGGACCCGGCCACCTCCCGATTCGGTGAGAGCTTCTGGCGATTCCTGCCGCGCAGTGTGTTCGGCAGCCTCAAGTCCGCGTGGGAGCTGGAGGCGACCCGTCTCAAGCGTCTCGGGCGTCCGGTCCTGCATCCGAGCAACGACGTCCTGAATGCCTGGGCGATGTCGATCGTGCTGTGGGGCGTGCTGACCGCGATCTTCGGATGGCAGATCCTGCCCTTCGCGGCACTGCAGGCCGTCTACGGTTTCTCGCTGCTCGAATCGGTGAACTTCCTGGAACACTACGGACTGCTGCGGCAGAAGAACGAGCGCGGCCGCTACGAGCGCTGCACGCCGGAACACAGCTGGAACAGCGACCACATCTGCACCAACATCTTCCTGTACCACCTTCAGCGGCACAGCGATCACCACGCCAATCCGACGCGGCGGTACCAGACGCTGCGGAGTTTCGACGGTGCGCCGAACCTCCCGAGCGGATACGCCAGCATGATCGCGCTGACCTACTTCCCGCCGGTGTGGCGCGGAGTCATGGACCATCGGGTGCTCGAGCACTACGACGGCGACCTCTCGAAGATCAACATCCAGCCCGGCAAGGAACGGAGGGTCCAGGCCCGATACGGAAAGGCATCGGCATGAGCGCCTACCGCTGCGAAGTGTGCGAATACGTCTACGACGAAGCCGAAGGCGCTCCGCGCGAAGGCTTCCCGCCCGGTACCGCGTGGTCGGACGTCCCCGATGACTGGGCCTGCCCCGACTGCGGCGTCCGCGAGAAGATCGATTTCGAACTGATTGGACAGTGACATGAGCACCACCGACTACAAACTCTTCCGCTGCATGCAGTGCGGCTTCGAATACGACGAGGCCGAGGGCTGGCCGGAGGACGGCATCGCCCCCGGCACCCGCTGGGACGACATCCCGGACGACTGGAGCTGCCCCGACTGCGGGGCGGCCAAGGCCGACTTCGAGATGGTCGAGGTCGCCCGCCCATGACCGGGCAGACCGCATCCGATGCGGGCGTCGTCGTGGTGGGAGCCGGCACCGCCGGCGTCACCGCGGCGGCGACGCTGCGGGCCGAGGGGTACGACGGACCGGTCACGCTGATCGGCGCCGAGCCCGGCACGCCGTACCGGCGGACCGCGCTGTCGAAGGATCTGCTCGGCGCGGACCTCTCCGAGTCCCGGATAGCCCTGCAGAAGCCCGACTTCTGGGCCTCGCGCGGCATCGACATCCGCACGCGGGTCAGCGTCACCGCGATCGACACCGCGGCGCGGACGGTCGCACTCGACGACGGCACCCGGCTCGACTACCGGGCCCTCGTCCTGGCGACCGGCGGCCGGCCGATCCGCCCGTCATGGCTCGCCGCCGACGTGCCGGCCCTGCGCACGCGCGACGATGCGATCGCGATCCGCGACGGTCTGAACGACTCGCAGCGGCTCGTCGTGATCGGCGGCGGGCTGATCGGCCTGGAACTGGCGGCCTCGGCCGCGGCTCACGGCATGTCGGCGACGGTTGTGGAGGCGGGCGGGCGCGTGGCGTCGCGAGTGATGCCCGCCGTGGTCTCCGACTACCTGCAGCGGCTCCACGAGGGCAACGGGGTGCGACTGCACCTCGGGTCTGCGGCGCATTCGGCGACCTCCGAGCGGGTGCAGTTGTCAGGCGGGGCCGAGCTGGCGGGCACCGTCGTCGCGGCGATCGGCGCCTCGCCGGAAGTGGCGCTGGCCGCTGCCGCCGGCGTGCCGACCGGCCCGGCCGGGATCGTCGTCGACTCGACGCTGGCCACCGAGGTGCCGGGCGTGTTCGCGGCGGGTGACGCCGCCGGACCGCCGGACCTGCGGACCGGACGGCCCGCTCGCGGCGAGCACTGGTTCGGCGCCACCGATCAGGGCAGGGCGGTCGCGCAGTCGGTGCTCGCCGGACTGCGCGGCGAGCCGGCGGCACCGTTCGTCGAGGTGCCCCGGGCGTGGACCGTGCAGTACGGAGTCAACGTCCAGATGGTGGGGTGGCCCACCGCGGAGGGCGAGGTGGAGCTCGACGGCTCCATCGACGACGCCGACGCCACCGTCCGCACGGTGGTCGACGGAGAACTGGTGGGCGCGGTCACCATCGGTCGGGCGGCGGTCGCCCGCGCGTGCCGCTCGGAGATCGCGGCGGCGCTAGTCTCGAAGGTGTGAGTGCCCCAGCCCAGTCCTCGTCCAGCTTCGCGGTCGCGAGCAAGCAGCTGCTGCGTACGACGCTGCTGGACGGTCTCCGCACTCTGCTGCGAGAGAAGGACTGGGCTCGGGTGACGATGGCCGACGTCGCCCGGCAGGCCGGTGTCAGCAGGCAGACCGTGTACAACGAGTTCGCCTCCCGCGCCGGCCTGTCGCAGGCGTACGCGCTGCGATTGGCGGACGAGTTCACCGGCGAGATCGGCGCGGCCGTGGCCGCGAACGTCGGAGACGTGACCGGTGCGCTGCGATCGGGTTTCGCCCGCTTCCTGGCCAGTGCCGCCGACGACCCGATGATCCAGTCGCTGCTGTCGGGCGAGGCCAAACCGGACCTGCTGAAGCTGATCACCACCGACGCCGCGCCGATCATCGCCGCGGCGAGTGACCGCCTCGAGGTGATCCTCGTGGAGTCGTGGATCGCCATCGACGCGGAGACGGCCGGCCGGATCGCGCGGATGATCGCGCGCACGGCACTGAGCTACGTGGCCATGCCGCCCGCCCCAGACGCCGACAGCGACGTCGCCGACGACCTCGCGTCGGTGCTCGCACCGGCCGTGATCGCGGCCCGCGCGTCCGAGCGCGACGGCGCGTCCTGAGCCGCCGCGCCCGGCGTCAGCGGGCCAGGAAGGCCCGAACGGTCGACTCGAAGGCGTCCTTGGCTTCGATCATCACCCAGTGGCCGCACTGGGGGAAGACGTGCAGTTCGGCTTCCGGGATCAGCCGCATCGGCGCCATCGACATGTCGGGCGGGCTGACGCGGTCGTCGCGGCCCCAGGTCAGCAGGGTGGGGCACTTCACCTTGTGCATCATCGCCCAGTAGGGCGGAGTGTCGGCGTTCGCCTGGTACTGCTGCATCATCTCGAAGGCTTTCGACCCGTACATCATCGCGGCGGTCTTCTGCGCGGCCGGATCGTTGGCGGCGGCCCACCGCTCGTCGATCAGGTCGTCGGTCACCAGCGCGCGGTCGTAGACCATGGAGTTGAGCCACCGGACCAACTTGTCGCGGTCGGGTGCGTCGGTGAACTCCTGGAGCAGACGGATTCCCTCCGACGGGCTGGGGCTGAAGATGTTCGGCCCCACGCCGCCGATGGTGATCAGCTTCTCTACCCGGTCCGGATACTTGATCGCGAGGTTGATGCCGACGACGCCGCCCATCGAATTGCCGATCATCGCCGCCGAGGCGATGCCGAGGGCATCCATGAACCTGATGACGGATGCGCCCGCGGTCAGGACGGGATGGCCGTCGACGGGATCGGAGACGCCGAACCCCGGGAACTCGATGATGTAGCAGTGGTGCGTCTCGGCGAAGAAGCCGAGATTGCCGCGGTAGTTGCGCCAGCCGTTGACGCCGGGGCCGGATCCGTGAAGCAGGATGAGCACGTCGTCGTTGTGCTCACCGGCCTCGTGATACCGGATTACTCCCTCGTCGGTGCTGATCTCGCGTCTGGTTCTCTCGTAGGTCACGTCCATTCCGCCATAATAGAACGTGTTCTAGTTGCTGGTTGGACGTATCCTGGAGCGCGTGAAGATCGATGTCTCAGTTCCGCTCGTCGCCGCAGGTCTGATCGGCGGGTTCGCCGCCGCCCGATACTCCGGGATCCGTCCCCTCGGCGGTGCCGTGCTCGCCGCCGCCGGCGTCGGCGCCGGCCGCAGCTGGCTCCATCGCGGCGCAGCCGTTACGGGGGCTTTGTCGGCAACGTACCTCGGTGCGTTCGGAATCTCACACCCGCTGGCGAAGAAGCTGGGCGCATGGCCGTCCGTGCTGGTCGTGACGGGTGCGGCCACAGGTGTGACGGCGGTCGCCTTGACGCTCGCTGACAGATCGGCTCAGTGATTCACAGGAAGTCGGGGGAGAATCGTCGAGTGGTGCACGGCACCGCTCTTTGCTCTCGAGGGGATAGATGGTGATTCGACGTGATTCCGCCGCGCTGGTGTCATGCCTGGTGGGCGTGGCGATGGTGCTCGCCGCGTGCAGCGGTGGCACTTCGGCCCCGCCTCCGGCTCCCGCGGCGATCGGCGTGCCCGTGGCGAACGGCAAGCCGATCAATCCGACGACGCCGATCGTCGTCGACGCGACCGGAGGAGAACTCACCGCTGTGACGGTGACCAACGCGGCGGGTAAGAAGGTCGACGGAAAGCTCGACGCCACCGCGACGCATTGGACCACCTCCGAGGACCTCGGGTACGGCGGGACCTACACCGTGGACGCCACAGCGGTCAACAGCGACAAGAAGCCGACTACGAAGTCGTTCACCGTCACCACCATCACCCCCGACGACACCGCGTACGCCAACGTCGTCCCGGCGCCGGACGTGGTCTCCGACGTCGGCATCGGCGTCGGTCAGCCGATGGTCTTCCAGTTCACCAAGCCGGTGAAGGACAAGGCCGAAGTGACCAAACACCTCAAAGTGACGACCACACCCGCTCAGCCGGGTGCCTGGTACTGGATCGACGACCAGAACGTCCACTACCGCGGCCCCGAATACTGGAAGCCGGGCACCAAGATCCACATCGAAGCCGACGTCTACGGCGTCGATCTCGGCGGCGGCGTCTACGGCGCCGAGGACAACGCCGTCGACTACACCGTCCACGACTCGTGGGTGGCGAAGGCCGACGGTGCCACCGAACTGCTCACCGTCTTCCACAACGGCGAGCAGGTCAAACAGATGCCGATGAGCCTCGGCGAGCCGAACAATCCGTCGCACACCGGTCCGCACGTCGTGTCCGAGAAGGCCGCGCAGACCGTCATGGACTCGTGCACCTTCGGTGTCTGCCAGGGCGATCCCGGCTACTACCGCGAGACCGTCTACAACGATCTGCGGATCTCGAACGACGGTGAGTTCGTGCACTCCGCGCCGTGGTCGGTGGGTCAGCAGGGCGCCTCGAACGTCTCGCACGGCTGCGTGAATCTGAGTCCGGCCGACTCGCAGTGGATGTTCGACCACTTCGGTCTCGGCGACGTCGTCGAGATCACCAACTCGGGCGGCCCGCCGCTGCCCGTCTGGGACACCTACGGCGACTGGGAACTCAGCTGGGATCAGTGGAAGGCGGGCAACGCCTGACGAGCTGACGCCGGCGCTCAAGCCTCGGTGTCGCCACCGAGCGAGGCCTCGTCCTCCGCGTTGAACGTCTCCTCCAGTGTTACCGGACTGTAATCGACGTCGATGTCTTCGACGTTCCTTCCGCGCGCGGACTCGATCGCGTGCAGCCTGCGCTGCGCGCGATCTGCCGCGTACTCGAGGAAGTCGTCGTTGTCGATGCCGAACGGCGGTTCGTCGAACTGATCGTCGACCCAGGCGATCATGCCCATCGCGAGGGGGATCAGTTCGCCGAACCTGTCGGTGACCACCTGCCAGAGCGAGTCGTCGGCCGCCACGTGCCTGCGGCAGGTGAACGTGCCCCAGGCCATATGCCTGGTCTCGTCCTCGGCGATTCGGCCGATCAACTGCTGCATTCCCGGCAGGATCTCGGTTTCGACGCAGATGCGCCGCCACGCGTAGTAGCCGGTGAGCGCCAGGCTTCCCTCGATCACGTGGTTGTAGGTGACGCTGGCGCGGACCTGGTTGACCGGCGACGGGTCGGCGGAGAGCACCCGTAGCGACTGCGGCAGCTGTTCGTAGAAGAGCTGCCGGTAGTAGGGGTTCTCGGCGACGTACGGGTGCAGATCGCCGGTGAGGCCCACGGCGTCCATCCAGAGTCGGAAACCCTGGGCGTGCTTGGCCTCCTCGAGGCAGAACTGCGACAGGTACATCTCGTCACCGAACCGGTCCTCGGACGCCATCGCGTCCATGAAGGGCCGGATGTCCTGGGTCACCGCCTCCTCTCCCGCGACGAACTGCGAGACGAGGTAGGTGGCGCTCCGGCGTTGCTCGTCGTCGAGCGCGGCCCAGTCCCGCGCATCTCGGGAGAAATCGATCGCCGCGGGATTCCAGGTCTTGGCGTTGCCCTTGGTGAACAGTCGGAGCGGGAACGACTGCCAGTTCATCCCGCCCGCTCGCAGTGAGGTGAAGTCATGGCGCACATCGGATTCTGGGGAGGCAGCGGTCACGGGAATCACTTCCGGAGGTCGTATCGGCTGGGTGCTGCCGACGCTAGTGCGTTCCGCACGGGATCGAAGCGGATTCGGTGTCCGATCGGTCGGGATCGTTAGTCTGGGAGCATGTGGCCTCGTCCCGAGACGATGACGCGCACCCTGGTGGTGTCGGTGAGCGCTGCCCTGTGGTGCTCGGTGTGGTGCGCGATCTTCGCCGCGGGGATCCGGGGATCGGAGAGTCTCACGCTGGCGACGGTGGCACTGCTCGCCGCGATCGCAGGCGGGTTCGCGATCCCGACGGCGTGGATGTCGTTGACCGTCGGCGCGCTGGGCGTCGGAGCGGCGATCGGCGCGGCGGCCGGCGGCGTGCCGTGGGTCGCCGTCCCCGCCGCCGCGGTCGGAGTGATCTGCGTCGTGATCTGGCTGGTTCGGGTGGTTCCGCGGATCTGGCTCTATCGGCAGGGGACGCGGGTCCGCGGAACAGTGGTCGAGTCCGACGGCGACCGTGCCGAGGCGATCGAGAGCACCCACGCCACCGTCCGCTACCGGATCGAGTATCGGGACGCGGAGGGCCGAACCCATCAGTTGACCGGCAGAGACGAGTTCCCCCTCGGCGCTCGGCCGTTGGTCGGCGATACGGCCGAGGTGTACTACGCCGAGGCGAAGCCCGAGCGGGCCGTGGCGGTCTTCGGGACGACGCCGCGCGACTGACCCCGCGCCGGGCGGTTCGCGCGAGGAGCGCGTCAGTCCGCGGTGCGCGCGTCCTGGGACGTGTCGGCGGCGATGGCGCCCGGCCACCAGATCCGCGGTCCGATGTCGAGGGTGAGCGCCGGAACCAGCAGCGATCGCACGATCAGCGTGTCGACGAGGACGCCGAACGCGACGAGGAAGGCCACCTGGGCCAGGAACAGCAGCGGGATCACCGCGAGGGCGCTGAACGTGGCGGCGAGCACCAGACCGGCTGCGCTGATGACGCCGCCGGTGCCGGTGAGGGCTCTGATCATCCCGTCGCGGGTGCCGTGTGCCTGCGCCTCCTCCCGGGCCCGGGTCATCAGGAAGATGTTGTAGTCGATGCCGAGCGCCACGAGGAACACGAACGCGAACAGCGGGACGACGGGATCGGCGCCGGGAAAGCCGAACGGGCCGTTGAACATCAGTGCCGCGACGCCCAGCGCGGTCCCGAACGACAGAACCGTGGTCGCGAGCAGGATCAGCGGTGCGAGAAGGCTCCGCAGCAGGACGACGAGGACGGCGAGGACCACAGCCAACACGATGGGGATGATGACGTTGCGGTCGCGTTCGGCGGTGGTCCGGGTGTCCAGGTCGACAGCCGTGGCGCCGCCGACCTCCGCGTCGGCACCGGGGACGGACGAGACGGCGTTCCGGATCCGCACCACGGTGTCCTGTGCGGCGAGGGAGTTCGGGTCATCGCTCAGCGTCACCTGAATCGCCTGCCTCCCGTCGTGGGTGACGGGACCCGATGCGGCGGCGAGGATCTCGGCGGCTGCGACGCCGTCGACCGCACGAACCCGTTCCGCGGTTCGGACCGCGGCCGCATCGTCGGTGATCACCCAGGTTGGGGTGCCCGACCCGGCGTCGAAGTGCCTGCCGTGCATCTGCGCGCCGGTCACCGATTCGGTCTCACCGAGGAAGAAGTCGTCGGTGGAGACGCCGCCGGCGCGGAACGCGGGGGCGAATGCGGCGCCGATGACGAGCACCAGGAGGGTGGCCGCCCAGATCTTGCGCGGCGAACGGGCGACGAATGCGGCGACCCGTTGCCAGATCCGGTGCGTCGAACCGGTGGCCGGCCCCGGCCGGCGCGGCCAGAACGCGGTGCGTCCGATGAGCGCGAGGGCGGCCGGGAGGAAGGTGATCGAGACGAGCAACGAGGCGGCGATGCCGATCGCCGCGATCGGGCCGAGGCTGCGATTCGAGTTCAGGTCGGACAGCAGCAGACAGAGGACGCCCAGGATCACGGTGGCAGCCGACGCGCAGATCGGCGGGAGGGTGGCGCGCCACGCGGTGCGCAGGGCCGCGCGTGCGTCCGGTTCCGCCGACAGCGCCTCGCGGTAGCGAGCCACCAGAAGCAGGGCGTAGTCGGTGGCGGCGCCGAAGACCAGGATGAACAGGATTCCCTGGCTCTGCCCGTTGAGTTCCAGGGTGCCCGCGGACGCGAGCCAGTAGACCACGCCCGACGCCAGTGCGAGGGCGAAGACTGCGGAGAGCAGCACCACCAGCGGCAGGATCGGCGAGCGGTATACGACGATCAGGATCGCCAGCACCACCGCCCCGGCCACCAGCAACAGGACGCCGTCGATGCCCGCGAAGGCGTTCGAGAGGTCGGCGGCCTGGGCGGCGGGGCCGGTCACGGCCACTGCCACTCCGGGCGGTGGATTCGCCAGCGCATCGCGCAGCTTCCCGATCTGCTCCTTCGGTTTCCCATCAGTGGAGACCGGGACGAACAGTTGGACGGCCGCACCGTCCGCCGCCCCGATCGCGGGAGAGAACTGCGGTGCGAAGCCCGGCGTTCCGGCCAGTGGAGTCACGGCGTCGGAGACGAAGGCGGTGTCGGCCGCAGTCATCGGCCCGCCGTCCTGCTTCTCCGCGACGACGATCGCCGGGAAGTAGCCGGTGTCGGTGAACGCGGGCAGCTGCTCGGCCACGCGGGTCGACTCGGCCGACGAGGGCAGGAACGCGCTCGCGTCGTCGGTGGTGACCGTGCTGAGCTTTCCGGCCAGCGGTCCGGTGGCCCCGGCCACCCCGAGCCAGATCAGCACGAGCACGGCGGGCACCAGCGTGCAGGCGAGCCGCGAGGAGGTCATGGCCTCCATGTCTACCGGCTATGCGGTGTTCGCACCATCGAGAGCGCCGGTCGGCTGCCTCACCAGATGCGGACGCGATCGGCGGGCGGCAGATACAGCGCATCGCCGGGGACGACGTCGAACGCTTCGTAGAAGGCGTCGACGTTGCGGACCACACCGTTGCAGCGGAACTCCGGCGGCGAGTGCGGGTCGATGGCCAGACGCCGGATGGCTTCCTCGTCCCGGGTCTTGGTACGCCAGATCTGGGCCCAGCTGTAGAAGACCCGTTGCCGTCCGGTCAGTCCGTCGATCACCGGCGGCGTGGCGCCGGACTTCTCCTGCGCGATCTCGTACGCCACCAGGGCGATCGACAGCCCACCCAGATCGCCGATGTTCTCACCGAGGGTGAACTCGCCGTTCACCTTGTACTTCTCGTCCAGCCCGTGAGGCGTGAACTCGCCGTACTGCGCTGCCAGTGCCGAAGTGCGCTTGCCGAACTCGGCCCGGTCGTCGTCGGTCCACCAGTCCACCAGGTTGCCGTCGCCGTCGTACTTCGCGCCCTGGTCGTCGAAGCCGTGGCCGATCTCGTGGCCGATCACCGCGCCGATGCCGCCGTAGTTGGCCGCGTCGTCGGCGTTCGGATCGAAGAACGGGGGCTGCAGGATCGCCGCCGGGAAGACAATCTCGTTCATCCCCGGGTTGTAGTAGGCGTTCACCGTCTGCGGCGTCATGAACCACTCGTCGCGATCGACCGGGCGGCCGATCTTGCGGAGCTCGCGTGCGGTCTCGAAAGCCGCGGCGCGGCGGGAGTTGCCGACGAGGTCGGTGCGGTCGACCTCCAGCGTCGAGTAGTCGATCCACTTGGCCGGGTAGCCGATCTTGGGGGTGAACTTGTCGAGTTTCGCCAGGGCCCGGGCGCGCGTCGCCTCGGTCATCCATGGCAGATCGCCGATGTTGCGGCGATACGCCTCGACGAGATTGGCGATCAGCTCGTCCATCCGGGCCTTTGCCTCGGGCGGGAAGTGTCGCTCCACGTACAGTTCGCCGACCGCGAAGCCTGCCGCCTGCTCGACGAAACCGACACCGCGCTTCCATCGGTCGCGGATCACCTCGGCACCGGTGAGGGTCTTGCCGTAGAACGCGAAGTTCTCGTCGACGAAGGCGCTGGAGAGATACGGTGCGACGGTGCGCAGCAGCCGCCAGGCGAGCCAGCTCTTCCATGAATCGAGCGGCTGCGAGGTGAGCAGTCCGGCGCTCGACTCGATGAACGACGGCTGACCGATCACCACCTCCGCGAACGTCTCGCCCGCGTCGAGCCCGGTCAGCCAGCCGGCGAGATCGAAACCGGCGGCGAGATCGCCGAACTCCGCGAGGGTCCGCAGGTTGTAGGCGGCCTCGGCGTCGCGTCGCCGCACCACGTCCCAGTGATGCGATGCGATCGCGGTCTCGAGGTCGAAGATCGCCGTCGCCTGCCGTTGTGCGTCGGCGACACCGGCCAGTCCGAGCATCGCGGCGATGTGAGCGCGGTAGGCCTCGCGCACGGCGGCGTGATTGTCTTCGCGATAGTAGGACTCGTCGGGCAGTCCGAGACCGCTCTGGGTGATGTGCACCAGGTAGCGGTCGGACCGTCGCGCATCGGTGTCGACGTAGAAGCCGAACAGGCCGCCCACTCCCTCGCGCTGCAGACGCCCCATCAGAGCGGCCAGTTCGGAGGTGTCGGAGACGCCGGCGATCTCCTGGAGCTGATCGGCGATCGGTGCGACCCCGAGTTCCTCGACCCGATCGACGTCCATGAACGACGCGTAGAGGTCGCCGATCCTGGCGGCGGGCGTGCCCGGCTCGGGGGAGCCCTCGGCGCACTCCTCGACGATCGCGCGGACGTCCTCCTCAGCGTTGTCGCGCAGCACGTGGAACGCTCCGTCGATGCTGCGATCGTCCGGAATCCGGTGGCTGGCAAGCCATTTCCCGTTGACGTGGGTGAAGAGGTCGTCTGCGGCGCGTACGGATGGTTCGACCCACTCGAGGTCGAGCCCGGAGGTCTGCTCGATAGTCACGCCCTCCATAGTGACATCACGCCGGGGTTTATTCCCCGAGCCGCGCATCCATCGACCAGACGAGCAGTTCGCAATCGGTGGCCGCCCGGACGACGGTTCCGCCGAAGTCGGTGGCGCGCAGGGCGTCGGAGGCCTCCAGCGTCTCGCCCTCCACCTGCACGGTGCCGCGGGTGACGAACAGGTGCGTGAAGCGGGACGACGGCACCGCGACGGTCTGTCCGGGAGTGAGTCTGGCCGCGGAGAGGGTGGCCCCGCGATTGGCGATTCGGATCGCGGAGTCGTGGCGGGGGGAACCGGAGGCGACGGTGACGAGGCGTCCCGGTCGCAGTTCGCCCGAGATATCGAGTTGCTCGTAGCCCGGTGTGATGCCGTACTCGTCGGGCATCACCCACATCTGGATGAGGTGCACCGGCTCGTCCGCCGACTCGGCGTCGTCGTTGCGTTCGGAGTGCAGGATGCCGGTGCCTGCGCTCATCCGCTGTGCGAGGCCGGGATAGATGACGCCGCTGTGTCCTTCGGAGTCCTGGTGGACCAGCGATCCCGACAGTACCCAGGTGACGATCTCGGTGTCCGCGTGCGGATGTGTGTCGAAGCCCTCACCGGGAGAGATCACGTCCTCGTTCTGCACCAGGAGCACGCCGTGGTGGGTGTTCGCCGGGTCGTAATGGTCGCCGAACGAGAAGGAGTGTGCCGAGTCGAGCCAGCCGGTGGTGGTGCGCGCGCGGTCCGTGGATCGCAGGATGGACGTGCTCATGGAGTCCATTGTCCTCCGTCGCCCGGAACGGATGCCGTGAGCGGCGCGTTGTGCGATTGTGACCACATAGTTCCCGGAATGCGAGCTTGTGGCCAGAGAAACGGGTGGGAATGAAGTGATAATTGGGACTATGGTTTCGCGGGTTGGAAGAGCGGTGTTCGCTGTCGTCGCTGCGCTGGCCGTGGTTCTCGCCATGGTCTCGTGCTCTTCCGACGACGATTCGGATGCTTCGCGTGCGGTCTCGGCATTCGCGGACGCGATCAGCAGGCAGGACACGCAGGGCGCGGCCGACCTGACGACGTCGCCGAGTCAGGCGGCCGAGCTGCTCGGCGTCACGTTCGCGGGAATGCATCCGCGTGAGGTGTCCGTCGACACCGGGCGGCTCGTGGAGTACAGCGACGGCAGCGCCTCGTTCACCCTGACCACCACGTGGAACTGGGCGGGCGACCGGAGTTTCCAGACCAAGACCTCGGGGTCGGCACGCCGGCTCTCCTCCGGCTGGAAGGTCCAGTGGGATCCGGGGCTGCTGTACACCGGCCTCACCCCGGACGGCCGACTGCAGGAGGTCCGCACCGACGCCACTCCGGCGCCGGTGGTGCGCAGCGCGTCGGGCAAGCCGTTCATGCAGATGGAGCCGGTCAACGAGATCACCATCGACCCGGCCGCGACCAAGGATCTCGACAAGTCGGTGCGAGCGCTGGCGAACGCGGTGGCTCCGGTGGCCCCGATGGTGACGGTGAAATCGATCGACGACAAGCTCGCCGCTTCCCAGGGACGGCAGGTGGTCGCGGTGACGCTGCGCGACTCCGACATGCAGATGCTCACTTCCGATCCGGCTCGGATCGCGGGAGTCAACGTCAACAAGTCGGGCATGCTCGTGATGACCGACCGCCGGCTGTCGACCCCGCTGAGCGCCGGTCTGACGAACTACTGGAACGCGATCCGCGACGCCACCGCCGGCTGGCAGGTGCAGCTCGTGGCGCCCGGGGCGCCGCCGCAGAAACTCGCCGGGCATCAGGGCGGGGCGGGCCCGGACATCGTGACGACGATCGACCCGAACGAACAGCTCACCCTGGGCGACGCCGCCGTCGAGGTGGCGCAGCCGGCGACGATCATGACCCTCGACGCCGCCACCGGAGCGATCCGCGGGATGGCGCAGAACGACGCCGCGGCCGCCAAGAACATCGAGGCGGGCATCGCCTATCCCGTCGGCAGCACCCTCGACCCGGTGTTCGACGCGATCGCGGCGGAGGGCAAGGGCGCCGATCAGCACAGCGCGGAGTCGGTGCTGCACTCACTCGGGTTGGGCCTGCAGTTCACGGTTCCGGGAATGAGCCTGCCGAGCGGCACCGCGCCCAAGGTGTCCGCCGCCGCGTACCACCCGAAGGATTACACGGCGTCGATGATCAACATGGCGGCCCTGGGAGTCGCCCTGGAACGAGCCGGCGGTGACCGGACCGCGGCTCCGCCGTTCGTCATCAAGGGGTCGAAGACCAAGGTCACCGGGGGCCAGTTGGGCAAACTCGACGATGGCGTGGTCCGGCGGATCCAGGCGTCCATGACGACCACGGCGAAGACCGGCGACGCCAGCGATCTGACCCGTGCTCCCGGCCTCAAGGCGCTGGTCGGCACCAACGGGCCACAGGGACCCGGTTGGTTCGTCGGCTCTCAGGGCGGCAAGATCATCGTCATCTACTGCGAGGGCGACAAGTCCGGTACCGCGGCCCTTCAGGTGGCGCAGAAGTACTTCACGCTGAAGTGACGCGGCGCCGCGTCACCAGACCGGCGACGGCGCGCCAGCCCAGCAGCAGGACACCGGTCGCGATGGTGGCGACGATGCAGAACGAGAGGGCCGTGCCCTGCCCGGAGACCACGCGCAGCAGCATCCCGACGACGACGGTCGAGACCCAGACCGCGACGCCGGCGGGCCAGAGTGCGGCGGGCGCGAGGTCTCGGCCCCGGGTGGTCGCGGCGGCGATCGCCCAGCCGGCGATCGCTCCGACGAGGAACGGCCACAGGGTCGTCAGGAATCCGGTGAACGAGCCGGCCTCATCGTGGCTGCTGCGGCCGACGGCGACGAACACGCAGATCGCCGCGAAGTCGGCGACGGCGGGGAGGACGAGACGTCGCTGAACCGGCGCGACGGATACGGGTGCGGTCATGTCCCCACCGTATCCCCGGACCGGCCGGCCTTCCCTACCCTGTGTTCGGCGTCTCGCCGGCACCGGGATCGCGACCGTCGTCGGACCGTCGATCCAGCTGTCCGGGGTCGATGACCGGATACTTCTGCGTCGTGTCTTCGGCGATCTCGTCGTCCAGACTGCGCCGGGACTTGAACGCACCCCGGTACCGCACCGCGATGACGACCCAACCGATCAGTGCGATCAGGATGTAGCTGATGATGCGGTAGATCAGGACGGCGGTGAGCGCATCCGCGGCGCCCATGCCCGCGGAGGCGAGGGCCGCCACCAGGACGCCGTCGACGACGCCGATGCCGGCGGGCAGCAGCGGAACCGCGGTGCCGACCGCCTTGCCCGCGGCATAGGCGACCATCAGACCCGAGATCGAGGGATGCGCGCCGATCGCATAGCAGGCGGCGGCGAGGCAGAGAACGTCAGCGACCCAGTTGAACAGGCTCCAGCTGAACGCCTCGACGGCGTTGCGCCGGTCGAGCTTCACCGCCTGCAGCTGGGTGATGATCTGGTGGAGTCGGTCTGTCCCGTAGTCGGCGGGCTTGTCGCGCAACTCGTTGAACCAGCCGAGCAGCCGGGCGGCGATGGTCTCGAGCACCTGGGGATGACTGGCCATGTACTGCACGACCGCCACGAACACGACGAACAGCGAGACGCTGAAGATCACCGAGAACGGACTGGTCTTGGCGCCGGCGAGCAGGGCTCCGCCGAGGCCGAGCAGCGCCAGTCCAGCGCCCGCCAGCAGCCCGGACATCACCAGCTGCCAGGAGGCGACCACCGGTGTCGCGCCCCAGCGCCGGCTCTCGCGGTAGATGAACGCCGGAGCGAGGACCTGTCCGCCGGGCAGGGTCTGGGACACCGAGTTCGAGGCCAGGATCACCGCCAGTGATTCGCGCTGCCGGACCCGGACGCCTGCCGAACGCATCAGGACGCGCTGCACCTGGCCGTAGCTGTCCATCGACAGCAGAGCAGCCACGATGGAGACGAAGACCCACTGCCACCGGAGCTCGCCGATGCGCGCCCAGGTCTGTGTGAGCTTGGGCCAGACGATCACGCCCTCGGTGACCAGAATGGCGACGACGAGGACGATCAGACCCCATCGGAGCCAACGGCGCCACGGTCGCGAGGACCCGCCCTCGGGCGTCGGGTCCGCGGCGACGTGGTCGGCGTCGTCGTTGGGCATGCGCTACAGCGTAACTGCCCGGTAGCGAGGGACCTATTCCCCGTCCTGCTGTGCCCGACGGCTCCGGCGCAGCAGATCCTGCACGCTGATCTGGGTTCCCTCCTCGCCGCGGTCGGCGCGGAGCTCGCGCGAAGGGGCCTGCGGCTCGGGTGCCGCGGGCTCACGGGCCGGGGCCTCC
>NZ_BANU01000018.1 GCF_000333035.1 Gordonia sihwensis NBRC 108236 | reverse complement strand
CGCACCCCACGTCGTCGCCCTCGTCCGAGCCGGCAAGACCTTCGAGAAAGGCAAACTCGTCGAATCCGACACCCCATCAACATCGCAAGAGGAGGCCGCCTGAAACAACCTCATCCACAGGTCTTGACAATATCTCCGATACGAAGGCGCCATTTGCACTGACAATTGAGACCGCGCTCCTCGTGGGAGTTATCACGCTGTCGGGCGAGGGGCGGGTGCTCCATGACCTTGGGGGCTGGGCCGTAGTCTGGTACGTCGTTGGCATCCTCCTCTTAGTAGCTAGCGTCCTATGTGCGGCCTGGGTTGTGCGTCCCCGGCTACGGGCCTCCAACCTCGAGGTTGAGGCGCCGGACAACTTTGTCTATTTCGGACACCTGCGGCACCTGACGCCCGAAGCCGTTCAGGATCGGCTCGAGGGCCCGACTCTTCTTCCGGTACTGTCGAAACAGCTCGTGGAGATGAGCAAGATAGCGTGGACAAAGCACCGGCTTGTGCAGTTGTCTATGAGTCTTTCTCCGATTGGCGTTATGGCACTTGGCATATGTGCGACATGCTGACTTGTGTGAGGCGATGCTCGGTCGTCAGAGCAGAGGGGTTGCCGCTGCATGGGCGCCGCAAGAGATCGATCTACGCCAAATGTTCGCCGAAAGTGACTTGGATGGCCGACCACATGGAGAATCAAAATTGACACGACTCATCGAGGCACGCATGTTCTGTCAGACTTCCGGGGGTAGCGCTGCTAATCTCCGCTGCATCTCGACATGAGCGGCGCGGCGCGACGCGGGTTGTCGGGCTTGAGCCTCGCCCCAACCCCCTTCTCAGTTCAGCCACTCCCGGCTGTACACGTCCTGCCAACGGACATGCACCTGGGCGCCGGCCCGCCGTGCGCGGTCCGGGCCGAGGGTCTGGCCCAGAACCTGTTCGACGGCGTCGCGGACTCGGTCGGCCTCGGCGTGGAGGTCGTCGCGGTAGCGGGCGACGAGCCCGATCGTGAGGCCGGTGAGTTCATCGTCGTCGCCGTCCAGCCGGACGTGGACCACCAGGCGGCCGACGGCGTTCCGCACCCGCGTGGCCAAGAGTTGCTTGAGGACGCGGTCGTTGACGCGGACCCTCGGGTCGTCGGTGGCGAGGTCGCGGCCGGGCCGACGGAGCCGGGGCAGTCCGGACGCGATCGCCGAGACCAGGCGTGCGACGTCGCCGGTCGGCTCATCGAGGCGGCGGCTCGCGTCCACCAGCCAGGCGTCGGTCGGATCTCCGCCTACAGCCTCTGAATTCATGTCCGCGTCCTCCTCTCTCGACTCTGTCGCTGTGCTTCGGGTTCGCCGATGCGTTCCTCCGGGCTCGGCATCCCGCTACTCCCAGGCTTCCACGGCGCGAGGCGAGTGGTGAGGAAGGTCCGACTGCGCTGGAGGTGCCCACGCACCGAACCGTTGCTGATCTTCAGTACCGACTCGATCTCGCCGAGAGAGAGGCCCTCGACCTCCCGAAGCCACCACACCGCCCGCGGTACGGGCGGCAGGTGCGTCAGTTCGGTGCGGAGTGCTTCGACCAATTCGGCTCGCTCGGCGGCCTCGCTCGGCAGCGGCTGGGCCGACTCGAGGTCGGCGAATTGCTCGTTCTCAGTGGGCAGTTCCCGGCGGCGGCGATAGTGGTCGATCACCTTGCGATGAGCGATGCCGAGCACCCAGGTGCGGACCGCGCTGCGGAACTCGAAGTCCGGCAGTGCGCGCCACACCGCGATCATCGTCTCCTGCGCGACGTCCTCGGCGACCTGCGGATCGTCGATCATGCGCCGGACGAATCGCAGCAGGAGCGGCGCCGTTCGGCCGATCAGGACGTCGAAGGCCTCCGGATCACCGGCACCTGCGGCGGCGGCCAACTCCTCGTCGGAGAAGTCGTCCAGACCAGGGCTCGCCCGGTGACCGTTGGTGTGATTCAGATCATTCACCGATTCGCGTGCAACTTTCTGTTCGGCTGCGACTGACTATATACAACCCCGGAACCGACGGGGTCCCTTGGAAAGGACCAGCATGAGCGAACAGACCACCGCGAAGTCGACCGACGCAGGCACCGACACCGACGGTCCGCGCACCACCGGGCGCGACGTCCAACTGGCCCGGAACTCGACGACCGCGCTCAACGGCAGCCTCGGCACCACGTCGATCGCGGACGTCGTCGTCGCCAAGATCGCGGGAATCGCCACCCGCGAGATCGACGGTGTGTACGACCTCGGCGGTACCACGGAACGCGCTGTCGGCAAGGTCCGCGACGTGCTGCCGGGTACCAGCACCAGCGTGACTCAGGGAATCGACGTCGAGGTCGGGGAGCGGCAGGCCGCCATCGACATCTCGATCGTCGCCGAATTCGGCGTGGCCATCCACCAACTCGCCGGGGCCATCCGCCGCAACGTGATCAACGCGATCGAGCAGATGACCGGCCTGGAAGTGACCGAAGTGAACGTGACCGTGCACGACATCCACTTCGACGACGAGGACCAGGACTTCGGCGAACCGCGGGTCCAGTGATGGCGCCGCCTTCGGCCGACGACGCGCTGGTGAAGGACATCGCCGCCGCCGTGCTCGCGGTACCCGGAGTGGTGGAACTCGACGGCGGAATGTTCGGCGAGGTCGCCACGTATCTCCCGGGCGAACGGGTCAGCGGCATCCGGCTCTCCGACGAGGAGGGCTCGGTGCACATCGTGGTCGATCTGCGCCACGACCTGCGCGAGGTGGCGGCGCAGGTGGCGGACACGGCCAGTGAGATCAGCGGCCGCCGGTTCTCGGTGACCATCGAGGACGTCACCACCGGAGAACCCGCCGCCGCCGGGACCGCGACGACCGAATCTGAAGGAGAACTCGATGACTAAAGCTGCGACGATCGGCCTGTTCGCGGGCCTGCTGCTGGCGTTGGCGGCCACCACCGGCGGATTCGGCGGTCTGATCCTGGCGCTGATCCTCGGAGCCGTCGGGCTGATCGTGGGCCTGCAGGTCGACGGCACCATCGATGTGCGCGCGATCGCGCGCGGACGCAGCCGTGGCTGACGTCTCGGCCCCGTCGGCCAACGTGCCGGACACCACCGCGCCCGGTCGGCTGACGATGGCGGACAGCGTCTTCGAGAAGATCGCGTTGGCCGCCGCGTTGAGCGTCGACGGCGTGGTCCGTCACGACGGATCGATGGCGGGTCGGCTGGGCGCGTTCGTCGGCGGTGAGGCGACCGCGGGCTCCGACTATCCCCGGGTGCGGGTGGAGAGCGCGGGCGGCGCCGCCCACGTCGTGGACCTCACGTTGGCGCTCGCGTGGCCCTCACCGATCTCCGCCACCTGCTCACGGGTGCGGCAGAAGGTCGGCGACGAACTCGACCGGCTCACCGGGAACCGCCCGGTGCGCGTGAACGTCGCGGTGGAGGCGGTGGTGCCCGGAGCCGCCGCGAGATTCAGGAAGAACGGCTTCGTGCAACTGCCCGATCCCGACGACGGGCCCGCTGCAGGCGAAGCCGTTGACGAAGGGGGAAGACCATGACACCGTCGGCCGCCGAAGACCGTGACGACGAGTTGCGGGACATCAGCGATGAACCGATTCGCGATCCGGCGGGGTTCCCCGGAGCCGCCATCGCCGGCGGGCTGCTCGGGGTGGCGCTGCTCGTGCTGTGCGGGGCGATGATCCGGGACCTACTGGTGACCACCGGCGCCGTCTCCGGGGAGACCTGGACTCACCGTGCCGCCGACAATCTCGGGTCGTCCACCTGGAGCGGTTGGATGTGGGCGATCCCCGCCGTCTGCGCCGTGGTCGGCCTCGTCCTGCTCTGGCTCGCGGTGAAGCCCCGCCGGCGAACGCACCTCAACGTCGACGGCGTCCGCGTGGTGTGGACCCGCCCGGTCGACGTCGCGCGCCGCGCGAGCGCGGCGGTCTCCGAGGTGCCCAACGTCCGGCATGCGCTGACGACGGTGGGACGCCGCCGCATCAGGGTGACCGTCCGCACGTCCGGGCCCGTCGACCGCGATCGCATCGCGCAAGTGGCCGATGACGCGGTCGGGGCGGTGAGTTCCGGCAAGCACGTGGTGGTGAAGGTCCGGGGGCCGAGGAAAGAGTTCGTCGAATGAACCGCGGAGCCGCAGCCCTGCACCGACTGTCGATCGGTGTGATCGGGCTTCTGTGTCTGGTACTGGCCGCAGGGGTGATCCTGCACCAACTGTCGGTGCACCCGGTCGAGGGGTGGGTGGACCGAATCGACACCGGAGGCATCCGTGACGCGACCGCCGCCGGTTGGTTCGCCGCCGTCCTGGTCGCCGTCGCACTGCTCGCGTTGTATTGGGGCTGGAGGCTGATCCGGACCACGATCGCGCCGCGCCGACCCGAACTCCTGGTGCTGAACGGCAGCGGGCCCGAGGGGACGATGACGGTCTCGCTCAAGCAGGTGGCCTCGGCCGTCGAAGAACAACTCGCCACACAGACTGTCCTGCGCCAGGTGCGCGTGCAGGCGATCGACGACCGCGGCGAGGCGATCATCCGCATCACGGTCGACGTCGCACCCGAGCGCTCGTACGACGAGATCGTCGGCATTGTGACGCCGACGATCGAAGACCTCCGAATCGCGCTGGGGGATTCGGATGTGCACGTCCAGGTCTTCATTCACCTGGACGCGCTGCAATAACCGAAGTGAAATCCGAGAAGAGGAGTTGCCGCAATGGCGATGGAAGACAAGATGAGCAACAAGGCCGACGAGCTCAAGGGCAAGGCCAAGGAGGCCGGCGGCTCGCTGACCGGCGATGACGACCTCAAGAACGAGGGCAAGGCCGATCAGGCCGCGGCCGCGGTGAAGAAGGGCGTCGAAGAGGTCAAGGACGCGGCCGCCAAGGTGAAGGACAAGCTCACCGGCGACAAGTGATCGCACGCCGGCCCGTCGGGAACTCCCCGGCGGGCCGGCGCTTCTTTGTGTCCGCACTTTACCTTCTGGAAGGTAAAGTGGCCGGATGGAGTCCGAGACGCGGGTGCGCATCCTGCAGGCGGCCAAGGAACTGGCCCAAGAGAGCGAATCGGTGCAGGGGGTGACGATCTCCCTGGAGTCGGTCGCCGCTCGTGCCGGGATCACCAAACCCGGCCTGATGTACCACTTCCCGACCAAACGGGAACTCATGCTCGGTCTGGTGGAATACGCTGCGCGCCACTGGGACTCGCTGTTGCGCGCGCACGCCGGAGCCGGTCCCGCCGACCTGGCCGTCTTCGACCGCTACCGCGCGTACGTCACCGTCGCCACCACCGCCGACGTATCCCGGGCCGACTACTGGATCTTCACCGATGCGCTCTACCACCCCGAACTGACCGAACCCTGGGCTCGTGTCCTCGGACCGTGGTTCGCACTCGAGGACGTGCCCGTACCGGCGCGGGCACGGCTGACGGCCGCGCGTTTCTGCGCCGACGGGGCGTGGATGTCGGAGGCCACCGGCGTGTTCCCCGCCGACGATCTTCCCGCCGTCCGACGCCACGCGCTCGCGCTGATCGACGCCGCCGAGGGGGCGGAGCGGTGAAGTGGCTGCTGCTGGGCGGCGCCATCGCCGCCGAGGTGACCGGGACGCTCACCCTGCGCGCCACCGTCGACCATCCCGGCTGGATTCCCGTGGTGATCGTCGCCTACTGCGCGGCTTTCGCTCTGCTCGCGCAGACCCTGCGCGCCGGTATGCACATCGGCGTCGCCTACGGGATCTGGGGTGCTTCCGGCGTCGCACTCGTCGCAGTGCTCGGCGTGGTGATCTTCGGTGAGACGCTCGGGGCGCGGGCGATCATCGGAATCGCGCTGATCATCCTCGGTGTGGTCGTGGTGGAGACGGGGGCGAAGACCGTCGGCGCCGCGAGCGAGGAGCAGGTGCTGTGAGCTGGGTGTGGCTGCTGCTGTCGATCGCCTCGGAGGTCACCGGCACCTTGGGCTTGCGTGCGGCCGGTGCCGGTCGCCGTCGCTGGCTGATCCTGGTGGGGATCGGATACACCTGTGCCTTCGTCTTCCTCGGCTTCGCCCTCGACGCCGGCGTGCCGGTCAGTGTCGCGTACGGAATCTGGACCGCCGTCGGCATCGTGGCGATAGCGACGCTCGCCCGCGTGATCTGGAAGGACCCGTTGACCGGCCGGATGCTGCTGGGCATGGCCCTCATCATCGCCGGCGTGCTGCTGGTGGAACTCGGCTGACGCTCGTTTCGTCGACGTCCAGAATCTTGGACATTTCGCGTGCGGACTACGCGCGCATAGTGGGTTCACTCTCAATCAGCCAATCGAGGAGGACTCCTATGACCGCGTTATCCGACCATATCGTCGATGCCCACAACCGAGGACTTGCAGAGAAGGATATGGAATTGTTCGGCAGCATCTTCGCCGATGACGTCGCCGTGGAACTGCCGGGCGGGACGAGTTTCGAGGGCCGCGACGGGATCGTGCAGACAGCCGTCGCGTTCTACACCGCCTTTCCGACATCCGGCTCACGCCGCGCCAGATCTGGGCCGACGACAACGGCGTCGTGGTGGAGCAGGTCTTCACGGGGACGCACACCGGCCCGCTGGCCACGCCGAACGGGGAGGTGCCGCTGACCGGAAAGAAGGTGGAGTTCGGACTCATCGACACCTTTCTCGTCACCGACGGAAAGGTGAGCGCGCACCGCGTCTACTACGACAATCTCGCACTCCTGGGACAGCTCGGGCTGGCCTGACGGACAGACACGACGGCGGGGCGGATCACGGCGGTGTGCCGGGTCCGCCTTCCGCGTGTTCCGGAGCCCGTCACCGTTCGGAGTAGTTCTCCAGCAGCCGCCGGCCGATGATCATCCGCTGGATGTCGGCGGTTCCCTCGCCGATCAGGAGCATGGGGGCCTCGCGGTAGAGGCGTTCGATCTCGTACTCCTTGGCGAAACCGTATCCGCCGTGGATCCGGAAGGCGTCCTCGACCACGTCGCGGCAGTACTCGGAGGCCAGGTACTTCGCCATTCCGGCTTCGAGGTCGTTCCGTTCGCCCGCGTCCTTGACGCGGGCGGCGCGGACCACCATCTGATGCGCGGCTTCGACCTTCGTCCCCATCTCCGCGATGCGGAAGAGGACGGCCTGGTGCTCGGCGATCGGCTTGCCGAAGGTCTCGCGCTGCTGGGCGTACGAGGTGCCGAGCTCGAAGGCGCGGTGGGCGACGCCGACGGCGCGTGCGGCGACGTTGACGCGGCCGACTTCGACGCCGTCCATCATCTGGTAGAAGCCCCGGCCCGGCTCGCCGCCGAGGATCTCGGCGGCGTCGATCGAATAGTCGTCGAAGAGCAGTTCGGTGGTGTCGACGCCCTTGTACCCCATCTTCTCGATCTTTCCGGGGATCGTGAGGCCAGGTGCCGCCTCGCCGAATCCGGGCGTCTTCTCGATGAGGAAGGTCGTCAGGTTCTGATGCGGACGGTCGCGCCCCTCGGGAGTGCGGACCAGGACGGCCACGAGTGACGAGCTCGCGCCGTTGGTGACCCACATCTTCTGGCCGTTGACGGTGTACCGTCCTCGGCCGTCGGGGGTGGCGGACGTCGTGACGGCGGCGACGTCGGACCCCAGACCGGGCTCGGACATGGAGAAGGCGCCGGTGAGGTCGCCGGCTGCGAGGCGGGGAAGGTACTTCGCCCTCTGTTCCGGTGTGCCGTGCTGCTGCAGCAGGTAGGCGACGATGAAATGCGTGTTGATGATGCCGGAGACGCTCATCCAGCCACGGGCGATCTCTTCCACGACCAGCGCATAGGTGAGCAGCGACTCGCCGAGTCCGCCGTACTCCTCGTCGATGGTGAGGCCGAAGAGCCCCATCTGCTTCATCTGCGCGACGATCTCCGTCGGGTACTCGTCCGCGTGTTCCAGATGGGTGGCCATGGGCAGAATCTGCTGGTCGACGAAATCCCGGACCGTCGCGAGGATGTCTCGCTGTTCGGTGCTGAGGTTCTCGGTCGCACACAACTTGCCCATGGGTCCTCGTCTCTGTTCGCTGCCCCAACCATCGTGCATAATATGCGGTTCTGCCTCGGGGTGAGGCGGATCTGGTGACGTACGCCGCCCCGGAAGCTCTTCGACCTGCCGTGATGTCACTGGCAGAAGCGCCGGTGCACCCGCATCTCGTGGCACGTGAGACCTTCGTAGAAGTGGAGGGCGTACCGCAGCCGGCGCCCGCGCCGCGGTTCAGTCGGACGCCGGGCTCCATCTCGCGGCCTCCGGCCGAACCGGGTGAGCACACCGACGAGGTACTGACCGACTGGGGCTTCGACGCCGAGCGCCTCGCCGCACTGCACGCATCGGGTGCCATCAGCTGAACCCCGCGCACGGGTCAATCAAATTGCAACGCACGACGCGCCGGACACTCGAGTGCCCGGCGCGTCGTACGCATTGTGTGAAAGATATTATCCAGGTGACAGAACCGACACCAGTGAGGCGGCAGATCATCGTGAGTGCACCCGTGTCGAGCGGCCGTGGACGGCATAAGCAGTTGCCGGACGCGGTCACGAGCTACGTCCGTGAACAGATCATGTCGGGCAACCTCAAGCCGGGCGAGTTCTTGCGGATGGAGCCGATCGCGGAGACGGTCGGCGTCTCGATCACTCCGGTGCGCGAGGGTCTGCTGCGCCTGTCGAACGAAGGATTCGTCACGGCCGTGCCCCGCCGTGGTTTCGTGGTCGCCGAGTTCACGCGGCAGGACGTGCGCGATCTGTTCTGGGCGCAGGCACAGTTGTCGGGGGAACTCGCCGCGCGTGCGGCCGAGCGGATCACCGATGTCCAGCTCCAGCAGCTCGAAGAAGTGATGGCGCAGTGCGATGCCGCGGTGAGTTCGGGCAATACCGAGGCCATCGGGGACCTCGGACACCAGTTCCACCGGCTGATCAATCTCGCGGCCGACTCCGACCGGCTCGCTCGACTGCTGGCGTCCATCGTCAAGCACCTGCCCAACTCGTTCTACGCGTCGATCGAGTCGCATGTGCGCACGGTGACGCCCGAACACCATCAGATGCTCGACGCGCTGACCGCGCACGACGCCCAGCGCGCACGCGAGATCACCGAGAAGCACATCGTCAACAGCGCCGACTACGTGGTCCAGATGCTCGAGGAGCGCGGACTGTGGAAGGACGCGGAGTAGGCGTTGCCGGTCACGACGTCCGTCGAGGCGTCCGCGCCGGTTGACATTCAAGTAGGTCGAAGCCGGATGATGTCCGGGTGGCAGATTCCAGGTTGATGTCGATCGGATCGTTCGCGCGGCGGAGCGGTCTGACGGCGAGTGCGTTGCGTTTCTACGCTGATGCAGGTGTGCTTCTGCCTGCACAGATCGATCATTACGAAACCCGGCACCGCGACGCTCGAGTCGCCGGACGAGGACGGTCGCGTCCTCGAGGCGCTGCTCGACAGCCGCTGGAGCTGCCGCGGCTATCAGGAGGGCCGGCAGGTTCCGCGTGCGGACATCGAGCGGCTGCTGTCGATCGCTCAGCGGTCGCCGTCGTGGTGCAACACGCAGCCGTGGCAGGTCATCGTCACCCGAGGGCGAGGGAACGGAGCGATCCCGCGCGGCTCTGACCGAGTGGGATCGGCGAAGCAGGCGATGGAGAACTTCCGGCTCTTCGGTGCGCCGCACGTCGCGATCGTGACGACCGACGCGGTGCACGATGTGTACGGTGCCGTCGATTCCGGGCTCTACGTGAGCAACTTCCTGCTGGCGGCGCGGGCACTCGGTCTCGGCGCCATTCCGCAGGCGGCCCTCGCGATGGCGTCTCCGCTGATCCGGTCGCATTTCGCGATCGCCGACGATCGCAAGGTCCTGCTCGGCATCTCGTTCGGCTACGCCGACCCCGACCAACACCTACCGCACCTCGCGTGCGGAGCTGTCGGACGTGGTGCGCTGGGTCGACGCCTGAGAGAGGCCCGGATGCGGCCCGCTCACTGCGCGGCCGCGCCTGCGTCGCGCTCGACCGGTGCGACCTTGACGTGATCCGGCCGCTTCAGCGTGCCCTCGCCGATCAGCTCCACATCGGCCTTGATGTTGAGGGCCGAGCGGATCCGGTCCTCGATGGCGGCCTTCACCTCGGGGTGGCGTGCGGGGTCGACGGCGTCGGCGACTTCGGCCACCACAGGCAGTGGACGCTGGGTGGAATGACCCTCGAAGTCGGGGCGGATACGGATGTGCCCGGTGGTGAGCGGCGCCATCTCCTCCACGAGTTGCTTCACCGCTGACGGGAACACGTTGATGCCGCGGACGATGAGCATGTCGTCGGTGCGCCCGACACACCGAACCTTGTATCCGGTCCGACCGCAGGCGCAGTCGGTGGCGGTGACGACGACGTGATCGCGGGTGCGGAAGCGCAGCAGCGGCGACGCCCGACGCCCGACGCCCGAGGGCGGTGTACACCACTTCCCCCTCGACGCCGGCCGCGGGGGCGAGCACCTGCCCGTCGGCGGGATCGATGATCTCGGCGATGATCAGATCCGGCGAGTGGAAGTGCATGCCCTCCCCGGCTTCGCATTCGCCCCAGTAGATGCAGCCGAGGTCGGTGCCGCCGAGCATCTCGCGCGAGGTGGCGCCCCACAGCGACTGCAGCTTGTCGCGGATCGCGGGCAGTCCGCCGCCCGGCTCGCCGCCGACGCTGATGCTGCGGACGCCCAATTCGGCGGCGGGCACACCGACGATGTCCGGCGCCTGTTCGGCGAGGTAGGCGAGGAAGTTGGGCGTGCCGATGAGCGCCTCCGGACGCTGGTCGGCCTGTACGCGCAGCAGACGCTCGGCACCGGCCTCCGCGCCGATAGGGATGTCGACGATGCCCATGTGCCTGGCGATCTGGACCACCGGGAGCCCGCCCACGAAGCCTTTGCTCATGCCGAATCCGTGCAACATGCGGTCGCCCGGCCGGAAGCCGTTGGCGTACAGGGCCCGGGCGCCGAGTTCGCTCCAGATCGTGATGTCCGATTCGGTGAGGCCGACGTACGACGGGCTGCCGGTGGTGCCCGACGACGCCTGGATCTGGACGATCTCCGACATCGGCGCCGCCACGTGCGAGCCGAGCGGAGGATGCTCCGCCAGACTGTCCCGGAGCTCCTGCTTCTCGGTGAAGGGGAGATCGGCCAGGTGGTCGAGCGTCGTCACTCGGTCGATGTTCACCGAGTGCTCGGCGAATTTCGCCCGGTAGAACTCGCTGTTGGCGGCGAGGTACGCGAGCTGCTCGGCCAGCCGCGACTCCTGCATCGCCCGCGCCTGGTCGGGGCCGATCACCTCGACGGCGCTCCAGTAGTCGGCGGAGAACGGTCGGGTGCTCATGCTGTCTCGGCTCCTCTTCAACGCGATCCGGGTCGATGCGATCCGGCCGGCGCACCGGGGCTGCTGCTGTGTCCCGGGCCACTGGGTCATCGGTAGCATAATATATTATGCTACCGATGATGGACGTGATCCAGACGACGATCCCGGCTAGAAAGGCTTTCAGCTCATGGCACTGACCAAGGACGAACAAGAGATGGTGTCGTTGGTCCGCGACTTCATCGACCAGCGGGTGGCCTCGCGTGTTCGGGAGTTCGAAGCCGACGACATCTATCCCGAGGAATTCATCGAAGAGATGAAGGAACTCGGCTTCTTCGGTCTGCTCGCGCCCGCCGAGTACGGCGGCGTCGACGTCAGCATGGCGTGTTTCGCCCGGGTCTGCGAGGAACTGGCGCGCGGGTGGATGAGCCTCGCCGGCGCGATCGGCGGACACTCGGTGATCACGTATCTGATCAAGACCTTCGGCACCCAGGAGCAGAAGGACAAGTACCTGGCGGAGATGGCCGAGGGCAAGATCCGCGCGACGATGGCTCTCACCGAGCCCGGCGGCGGCAGCGATCTGCAGGCCATGCGCACCTACGCGGCGCCCGGCGAGGACGGCTTCACCATCAATGGATCCAAGACCTGGATCTCCAATGCGGCGCACTCCGGACTGTTCGGCCTGCTGTGCATCACCGACCGTGACGCCAGCCCGGCCCACAAGGGCATGAGCGTCATCCTCGTGGAGCCGGGCGACGGCTTCACCGTCTCCAAGAAGCTCCCGAAGCTCGGCTACCGCGGCGTCGAGGCCTGCGAGCTGGTCTTCGACGGCATGAAGGTGCCCGCCGACGCCGTCCTCGGCGGAGAGCCGAACAAGGGCTGGGGCCACATGATGCGCGGCCTCGAGGTCGGGCGCATCCAGGTGGCCTCCCGTGCGCTCGGCGTCGGTCAGGCGTCGCTCGAGGCGGCCACCAAGTATGCGCAGGAGCGCGAGTCGTTCGGCAAGCCGATCTGGAAGCACCAGAGCGTCGGCAACATGATCGCCGACATGGCGACCAAGCAGCAGGCCGCCCGCCTGCTCACCGTCGACGCCGCTGAGAAGCTCGACCGCGGCGAGCGCGCGGACCTCGAGGCCGGAATGGCCAAGCTGTTCGCGTCGGAGACGGCGATGCAGCTGGCTCTCGACTCGATCCGCGTCCACGGCGGCTACGGCTACTCCAAGGAGTACGACGTGGAGCGCTACTTCCGCGACGCACCGCTGATGATCGTCGGTGAGGGCACCAACGAGATCCAGCGCAACGTCATCGCCGCGCAGCACATCGCGCGCAACAAGATCTGATCGAGAAGGAACTGGACTTCACCATGACTCAGCAGACCCTTCGCCGCGCGGCCATCGTGAGTCCGCTGCGCACCCCCCCGTCGGCACGTTCGGCGGTTCCCTCAAGGATGTGCCGGTCGAGGATCTCGGCGCCGGCATCATCAACGCGGTCGTCGAGCGTTCGGGCATCGACCCGGAGCGCCTCGACGACGTGGTGTTCGCGCAGTCGTACGCCAACTCCGAGGTGCCGTGCGTCGGCCGATGGCTGGCGCTGAACGCCGGCCTGCCGATCGCCCTGCCCGGAATGCAGCTGGACCGTCGATGCGGCGGCGGACTGCAGGCCATCGTCACCGCGGCGATGATGGTGCAGACCGGTGCCGCCGATGCCGTGCTCACCGGCGGCATCGAGTCGATGAGCCGGATCGAGTACTACTCCACCAGCAATCGCTGGGGTTCGCGCGCGGGCAACTCGGTGCTCTACGACCGCCTCGACCGCGGCCGCGAGCGCAGCCAGCCCGAGCATCGCTTCGGCAAGATCTCCGGAATGATCGAGACGGCCGAGAACCTCGCGAAGGACTACGGCGTCTCCCGCGAGGCCGCCGACGCCTACGCGGCCCGCAGTCATCAGCGTGCGCACGCGGCGTGGGAGGCCGGGAAGTTCGACGACGAGGTGGTCCCGGTGACCGTCCCGCAGCGCAAGGGCGATCCGATCGTCTTCGCCCGCGACGAGGGCATCCGTCCCGGTTCCACCGTCGAGACGCTGAGCAAGCTGCGCACCGTGAGCCCGGGCGGCACCGTCACCGCGGGCAACGCCAGCCAGCAGAACGACGCGGCGGCGGCCTGCATCATCGTGGCCGAGGACAAGCTCGACGAGCTGGGTCTGGAACCGCTCGGCTTCCTCACCGGCTGGGCCGCCGCGGGCTGCGATCCGGCGCGCATGGGCATCGGTCCGGTACCCGCGGTCCAGCGGCTCGCCGCCCGGACGGGCGTGTCCGTGCACGAACTGCTCGACGCGCTCGATGTGGTGGAGCTCAACGAGGCGTTCGCGGTCCAGGTCCTGGCGGTCCTGGAGGGCTGGGACTGGCGGGACGAGGAGCGCGTCAACGTCAACGGCTCGGGCATCTCGCTGGGGCACCCGATCGGTGCGACGGGCGTCCGGATGGTCACGACGATGCTGCACGAGTTGCATCGCCGCGGCGGAGGCAAGGGCCTCGCGACCATGTGCATCGGCGGCGGCCAGGGTATGGCGGCCACGTTCGAAGCGGTCTGACAGAGCGGTTCCCGGGATTTCGGTCCCGGGTTCCGTTCCTTATTGTATATAGTATTAGCAAGCTGTCATTGGGGATCGCCATGCAACACCCGCCCCTCGAAGGCATCCGGATCCTGGAGATCGGCGGATACAAGACTCCAGCCTCTTCGACGTCCGAGCCGCCCACGGACTCAAGATGGTCGGCTTCACGGCGGCGGCGGGATCGGAGGCGGCACGTCGGCTGCCGCTGAGCGGATTCGCCGATCAGCCGGTGACGACCACCAGGAACTCGGCGATGCACGAGGGTTTGGCGGCGCCCTCCGCGGTGATCACGTACTTCGCGGTCACCGTCGCACCGGCCGGTCCCTCGGCGATGTCGGTGAACGTCACCGTGGCGGTCAGCGAGCTGCCGACCGGGACCGGCGCCGGAAACCGGACCTTGTTCAGGCCGTAGTTGAGTCGGGCCGAGCCGAACTCGATCGAATACAGATCCCGCCCGAAGAGCGGGATCAGCGAGAGCGTCAGGAATCCGTGAGCGATGGTCGTGCCGTACGGGCCGTCGGCGGCGCGCTCGGTGTCGACGTGGATCCACTGGTGATCGCCGGTCGCATCGGCGAAGGCGTCGATGCGCTCCTGTTCCACGACGAGCGGCGCGCTCGGGCCGATCTCCTCGCCGAGGGCGTCGCGGAGCTGATCGAGCGACGAGAACACGCGGGTCATGACCAGGCTCCCTGGTCGGTGGTGGTTCCGGTGGCGAAGGCGAGGTCGATCGCGGTGTGGACGTCGCCACCGGCGCCGACGAGTTCCACGCGGGCGTCGATGCCCGTGCCCGAGTACACCAGCGCGGCGTCGTCTCCGCAGAACAGCGGCTTGGAGTTGCGATGCGAGACGGTGTCGACCACGGTGCCGTCGGCCAGCAGGCGATGAGTCTCCGCCAGCGACAGCGTCATCAACGGTCCGTGCACCACCAGTCCCGGATAGCCCTCCACACGGGTGGCGTACGGCCAGTCGTAGTGGATGCGATGGGCGTTCGCGGTGGCGGCGGAGAACCGCATCAGGAGCGTCGGGTCGGTCAGGAAATCCCACCGGCGGGTCTCCGACGGCACGATCGGGCTGCCGATCGGGACGAAGGCCGAGGCCGGAGCGGGGTCGGCCGCCGGCTGCGCGGAGACGGGTGCCGCTTCCCGGTAGATGAGGTTCTGCTTCTCGCGCACCGCGGCGGTGCCGTCCGGCGCGTACAGCGTGGTGGCGACCACCACGATCACCAGCCGGCCGCTGCGACCGGTCTTGTCGGTCACCGACTCGACGGTCGACTCGCGGGTGATGGTGTCGCCGACCCGGATGGTTCCGGGGAACGAGACCGTGCCGCCGGCGAACATGCGCCGGGGCAGACCGACCGGCGGCAGGAACGAACCGAGCCGCGGGTGTCCGTCGAGACCGAGGCTGCTCGAGACGGACCACTCCGGGAGCGCGACCCAATGCCACAGCGGGGGCAGCGGATCGCCGATCTGCGGTACGGGCAGACCGTCGTCGAACAGATGCGCCAGGGCGCGGACCCGGCCGGCGTCGACCACTTCCTCGGTGGTGACGGTGTGAGCGGTCCAGCCCTCGAAGACGGGAGTGTCGGCGGTGCCGGTCATGGTCACATGAACCGCCCGCCGGTGACCTCCATGACCGTTCCGGTCATGTACGAGGACAGGTCGGAGGCGAGGAACAGCGCCACCTTGGCGATCTCGTCGACCTCGCCGGCGCGGCCCATAGGGATCTCGACCATCTTCTGATCCCAGACCTTCTGCGGCATGGCCTCGGTCATCGCCGTGCGGATGAGGCCCGGCTGAATCGCGTTGACGCGGATCCCCACGTGGGCGAGTTCCTTGGCGGCGGCCTTCGACAGACCGACGATGCCGGCCTTGGCGGCCGAGTAGTTGGTCTGGCCGGCCAGACCGATCTTGCCCGACAGCGAGGACATGTTCACGATCGCTCCGCTGCCCTGCTCGCGCATGATGGTGGCGGCCAGGCGGGTGCCGTTCCAGGTGCCCTTGAGATGCACGTTGATGACCTGGTCGAACATCTCCTCGGTCATCTTGCGCATGGTCGCATCGCGGGTGATGCCCGCGTTGTTGACCATGACGTCGAGGGAGCCGAAGGTGTCGACGGCCGTGCGCACGAGCGTCTGGACGTCGTCGGAGGAGGTGACGTCGCCCGCGACGCCCACGGCGACCTCGGGACCGCCGAGCGCCTCGGCGGCCTTGGCGACCTGCTCGGGGTTGATGTCACCGAGCACCACGCGGGCGCCTTCGGCGATGAAGCGCTGAGCGATCGAGTAGCCGATGCCCTGCGCGGCACCGGTGATGACGGCGGTCTTGCCTTCGAGAAGTGGTCCGGACATTTTGCGGTGCTCCTGTGGGTTGAGGTTTGTCGAGTTTCGAGTTCGAGGTCGGGCGCTACGCGCGGTCGAGGATGCTGCGCGCGCGATCGACGACGGGTTTGTCGACCATCTGGCCGTCGACCACGGCTACGCCGTCGGTTCCCAGCGCTTCGATGATCCGCCGCGCCCACGCGATGTCGTCTGCGCTGGGGGCGAACGCCGACGAAGTGGGGTCGAGCTGCTTCGGATGAATGACGAGCTTGCCCGCGAAGCCGAGACGTCGCGCGTACGCGACGTCGGCGCGGACCCGGTCGGGATCGTCCACCGATCCGGTGACGCCGTCGACGGGACCGGTGAGACCGGCGGCCGCCGAGGCCAGGACCAGCGCGCCACGGGAGGCCGCGAGGGCTTCGGTGTCGGTCGGGTCGACGCCGAGTTGCGCGGCGAGGTCGAAGGTACCGATCGCGAGACGGACCACGCCGGGAGCCGATGCGATCGACGCGGCCGCCAAGACGCCGCGCGCTGTCTCGATCAGGGCGATCACCGCGCTGCCGGTGGTCTCGGTGAGCCGCGCGGCCGCCGCGGGATCCTCGGCCTTGGGCAGCATGATCGCGGCACCGCTGCCCGCGAGGGCGGACACGTCCGCGTCGAAGTGCTCGGTGTCGGCGGCATTGATCCGCACCGCGCACGTGTGACCGGCGGCGATCCACGCCGCGGCGTCGGCACGAGCCTTCGCCTTATTGGCCGCGGGCACGGCGTCTTCGAGGTCGACGACCACGAGATCGGCACCCGCGGCGGCGGCCTTCTCGAACCGCTCCGGGCGGTCGCCGGGGACGAACAGGAGGGTGTGAGCGCCGCGGGCGAGGTCGCCGGCGGCGTGGTGCGCAGCTGTCGTCACTGCTTCGTCGCATCCTTCTTGGCCTGGCGGACCAGCCCGCCGCCGATGATGAGGCGCTGGATCTCGCTGGTGCCCTCGTACAGGCGCAGCAGTCGGACGTCACGGTAGATCCGCTCCACCGGCATCTCCCGCATATAGCCGCTGCCGCCGTGGACCTGGACGGCCTTGTCGGCCACCTGGCCGACCATCTCGGTGCAGAACACCTTGGCGACCGACGGCGAGATGCGGCGGTCCTCGCCGCTGACGTACTTCGCGGCGGCGTCGCGCACCAGCGCACGACCGGCGGAGATGCCGACCTGCATATCGGCGATGTGGGCCTGCACCAGCTGGAAGTCGCCGATCGGGGTGCCGCCCTGGGTGGTCACGGCGACATGGCGCAGGGACTCGTCCAGCGCGCGCTGCGCCGAGCCGACGGCGAGGGCAGCGATGTGCACGCGCCCGCGGGCGAGGGAGGTCATCGCGGCCTTGTAGCCGACGTCGACGTTGCCGCCGACGAGTGCCGACGCAGGGACGCGGACACCGTCGAAGTGGACGTCGGCGGTCCAGGCGCCCTCCTGGCCCATCTTGCGGTCGTGCTCGGCGACCGAGACGCCTGCCGTCTCGGCGGGCACCAGGAACACGGCGATGCCGGGACCGTTCTCGTCGGCGGGACGGACCCGCGCGAAGGTGACGAACAGATTCGCCAGCGGTGCGTTGGTGATGAAGCACTTGGCGCCGTCGATGACCCAGTCGCCGTTCTCCTGCTCGACGGCCTTGGCGCGCAGACCCGCGGGGTTCGACCCGGCGCCGGGCTCGGTGAGTGCGAACGAGGCGACCACCTCGCCCGAGGCGATGCGCTCGAGCCACGCGGCCTTCTGCTCGTCGGTGCCGAAGTTCACCAGTACCTGTCCGGCGATGCCGTTGTTGGTGCCGAACATCGACCGGAGCGAGAGTGCGGTGTACCCGAACTCCTGCGCCAGTTCGACGTCCTGCGTCAGGTCGAGGCCGAGGCCGCCCCACTCCTGAGGAATCGCGTAGCCGAACAGTCCGATCTCCTTGGCGGTCGCGACCAGATCAGCGGGAATCGCGTCGTTGTCGGCGATCTCCCGTTCCCGCGGTACCACCCTGGTCCGGATGAACTCGTGAACAGCGTCCTTGATCTGGGCGAAGTCCTCGGGACTGACCTGTGACATGAAATCTCCTCGCGCTCGTTCGTGGCGACTGCCACCTACGCATAATATATTATTGATGATCTGAGTGGTAGGGCCGACGCGGCGCAGTCGCCGCTCGATGGTCCCGCGTCAACGCATAATGCATAATCCATAATCATGGCTCCGAGCGCAGTTCCCGGACCCCTCACCTATAGCTGGAAGGTCGTCGGCCCATGCAGACGTATGACGATTTCGAATCCCTGACCATCGACCGCCCGTCGGAGGGCGTGCTCCGCATCGTGCTCGACGGGCCGGACATGCACGCGGTCGGCCCGCAGCGGCACAGCGACCTCGCCGACATCTGGACGCGTATCGCCCGCGACGAGTCGGTCAAGGCCGTGCTGATCCGCGGCGAGGGCGACCGGGTCTTCTCCGCCGGCGGCAGCTTCGACCTCGTCGAGGACATGGTCGGCGACTGGCACGACCGCACCCGCGTGCTCCGCGAAGCCCGCGACCTCGTCCGCAATCTCATCGACCTGCCGCAACCGTTGGTCTCGGCGATCAACGGTCCCGCGGTCGGCGCCGGCCTCGTGACCGCCATGCTGTCGGACATCTCGGTGGCGGGCCGTCGAGCCAAGATCATCGACGGTCACGTCCGCCTCGGGGTCGCTGCGGGCGACCACGCGGCGATCACCTGGCCGCTATTCGCGGGCATGCCGAAGGCCAAGTACCACCTGCTCCTCAACGAGGTGATGACGGGCGAGGAGGCCGAGCGACTCGGCATGGTCTCGCTGTGCGTCGACGACGACCAGGTGCAGGACAAGGCGATGGAGATCGCCGAGCGGCTGGCCGGCGGCTCGGCATCGTCGATCCAGTTCAGCAAGCACGCGCTGAACAACTGGTATCGACAGAACTGGGCGATCTTCGACGCTTCGCTCGGCTACGAGTTCTACGGATTCGGCGGACCCGACGTGCAGGAGGGCGTGGCATCGCACCGCGCCAAGCGCGATCCCGACTTCAACGCCCCCGGTCCGCTGTTCACCGGCAAGGTGGAGCGTCGATGACCGCGACTCGCTCGGAGGGGCCGCTCGCCGGGATCACCGTGGTGACGATGGAGCAGGCCATCTCCGCGCCGCTCGCCACCCGTCACCTGGCCGACCTGGGCGCGCGCGTCATCAAGGTCGAGAACCCCGGCTACGGCGACAGCACCCGGCACTACGACAGCGTCGTCAAGGGCACCTCGGCGCACTTCACCTGGCTGAACTACGGCAAGGAGTCGGCGGCGCTCAACCTCAAGGATCCCGCCGACGTGGAGATCCTCGTCGCCATGCTGGGCCGGGCGGACGTGCTCGTCAGCAACATGGCGCCGGGGGCCCTCGACCGGCTCGGCCTGGGCATCGACAGTCTCGCGGAGCGGTTTCCGCGGCTCATCATCGCCGACGTCTCCGGTTACGGCAAGGGCGGTCCCGCCGATCACAAACGCGCCTACGATCTGCTGATCCAGGCGGAGACCGGATCGTGCGCCATCACCGGCACCGAAGGCGCCCCGGCCAAGCCCGGCATCCCGATCGCCGACATCGGCACCGCGGTGTACGTCTACTCGACGGTCCTGGCGGCGCTCTACGATCGCGACCGCACCGGCGCCGGGGCGGTCATCGAGGTCTCGATGCTGGACGTGGTCTCGGAGTTCATGGGATTCGCGCTCAATCAGGTGATCCACACCGGCGTCGAACCGATCCCGGTCGGCATGGGATCGCCGATGATCGCGCCCTACGGCGCGTACCCCACCTCCGACGGTCAGACCGCGGTGCTCGGCACCACGAGTGATCGCGAATGGCAGCGGCTGTGCGAGATGATCGATCGGCCGGATCTGGCGGCGAACGAGACCTACGCGCACAACGACGACCGCGTGGTGCACCGGGCCGAGCTCGACGAGGCCGTGGCCGCGTGGACGCGGGAGCACACGCTGGACGAGATCGCCGCCGCGGGCGATGCCGCAGGCATCGGCAACGCGCGGTTCAACACCGTCGGCGATCTGGCGAAGCATCCCCAATTGTCCGAACGCGGACGCTGGCGCACCATCGGGACGCCGGGCGGCGAGGTTCCGGCGCTGCTGCCGCCGGCCGCCGCCCGCTCCTGGCCGCGACTGTCCGGGTCGGTGCCCGCGCTCGGCGAGCACACCGACGCCGTCCGCGGCGAGTTCAGCCAGGCCGCCGCGTCCGCGACCACTTCTGGGGAGGAAGCATGAGCACCGCTCTCGCACGTCCGCTCGACGGTATTCGAGTCGTCGAATTCGCGAGCTTCGTCGCCGGCCCCAGCGCCGGCATGGCACTGGCGCAGCTCGGCGCCGAGGTGATCCGCGTCGATCCGATCGGCGGAAACGCGGACTTCAAGCGCTGGCCGCTGTCGGTGCGGTCGGACGAGAGCCTGTACTGGAACTCGCTCAACCGCGGCAAGAAATCGGTCTCACTGAACCTGCGCGCCGATGCGGGCCGGGACCTGCTCCTGGCGCTCGCCACGGCCCCCGGTCCGGACGCGGGCATCGTCGTCGACAACGCCGTCGGACGCAGCTGGTTCTCGTACGAGGCGCTCGCCGCGCGTCGCGCCGACGTGATCGCGGTGCGGGTGGAGGGCCGGGCCGACGGCTCGGCCGCGGTCGATTACACGGTCAACGGCGGTTCGGGCGTGGCCTCACTGACCGGTCCGGCCGACACCGATCGGCCGGTCAACCACATCCTTCCCGCGTGGGATCTGCTGTGCGGGCAGGAAGTGGTGACCGCGGTACTCGCCTCGCTGCGCCGTCGTGACCGCACCGGTCAGGGCGCGCACGTGCAGATCGCACTCTCGGATGTCGCGATGGCGGCGGTCGCCAACCTCGGCTGGTTCTCCGAAGCGGCCGAGCGCGGCCCGCGCGCCCGCCACGGCAATCACCTGTACGGCAGTTTCGGCACCGACTTCGCCTCGTCCGAAGGCGACCGGGTGATGATCGTCGCGCTCACCCCGCGCCAGTGGAGCGCCATCGGGGCGGCGACCGGCACCACCGAAGTGCTGGCCGCCCTGGAGAAGTCGCTCGGCGCCGACTTCAACACCGACGAGGGCCGCTACGCCCATCGTGAGCTGATCGAAGCCGTCCTGCGGCCGTGGTTCGCGGCGCACACCACCGAGCAGGTGCACGCCGGCCTCTCGGCCGCCGGCGTCCTGTGGGGCCCGTACAAGACCACCGCCGACGTCGCCGCCGAATTCGCCGAGGACCCCTCGGCCGAGCCGGTCCTCACGGCGATCGACCAGCCGGGGATCGGTGAGGTCATCTCGGCGAACGCCCCGGCCCGCTGGGACTCCGAGTACTCGGGCACCGCGCCGGCGACCGACCTCGGACACGACACCGACGCGGTCCTCTCCGAGGTCCTCGGTCTCGACGCGCCCGCACTCGCCCGTCTGAGGGAGGACGGCGTCATCGCGTAGCCCTGGCCCGAGATCAGTGTGCGGTCAGCGGTCTTCGTGAACGACCATCACCGGGCATCCCGCCACCTGCAGGACCGCCTGACTCGTCGAGCCGAGGAGGAGACCGCGGAAGCCTCCGTGACCGCGGCTGCCGATCACCACCAGCTGAGCATCCGCTGCAATCCGGTTGATCTCATCGGCGGGGGTGCCGGCGGTGATCACGGTGGTGGTCTCGACGCCGGGGAAATCGTCGGCGTAGGCGGCCAGATGCTCTGCCAGCGTCTCGTCGGCTTCCGTACGGGCGCGCTCCAAGACGCTGGGGTCGTCGTAGAACTCCTCGCCGGTCAGTCCGCCGTAGGCATGCACTGCGGTCAGCGAGGTGCCCAGCGACGCGGCTTGATCGAAACCGTGCGCGATGACCGCCTCCGACAGTGGGGAGTCGTCGACGCCGACCACGACGGGCCCGGTGCCGGGGCGGTCGTCCACCGCGTCGTCCCTGCCGGGCACGACGACCACCGGGCAGTTCGCGTGCGCGGTGATGTCGGTGCTCACCGAGCCCATCAGCAGCCCTTGGACTCCGCCGAGGCCGCGGCGTCCGACGACCAGCAGGTGCGCCCGCGTCGAAGCATCGCGCAGGACCAGCGCGGCCCTGCCCTCGACGATGTGCCGATGAGCGGTGACGTCAGGCGCGACCTCCGCCGCGAGGTCGGTCGCGGTCTGCGTCGCGGTCTCGGCGAATGCCCGGGCGGCACGGATGGCGGCGTCTTCCGCGGAGAGGCCGGCGAAGCTGAACTGTGGGCTGAACGGGTGGACGGCACTGACGATGTGCAGGTCGCGGTGCAGGCGAGCGGCGGCCAGTGCGGCCCAACGTGCGGCGTTCAGGGCCTCGACGGAACCGTCGACGGCGACTACGACGGGGGCATCGGCTGACGACATCTCGACATCCTCTCCTCTATTCTCCACCTCCGCCGGGGGCTGCGGCGGTGCTCGGACGACTCAGCAGCTTGACGTCGTCTCGCTTCGACTCTACTGACGGCCGATTGGCTGGGGCGGTGCCGTCGCAGCGAACGTCGGGTCAGGAATCAGCTGGCGCGTGGAGACAGATCGTCCTGGTGTTCTACGCGGTGACCGCGCAGGCGCCGGCCGGCGACACGATGAAGGTCTTCCGAGGTCTGTCGAACTCGAGGTGAGCCGACCGGCCGGGCTTCGAGTGTCCGAGAAGTGTCCAATTTCTTGGACAATCCGGTGCGGTCGGTCTCTTGAAGAATGGTGCCGTATGCGCGGACGCACGACCAGCGGCGTTCCGGCGAAGATCTCATCCGATTGGGAGGATTACCAATGCTGAGATTCGACGGCAAAGTCGCACTGATCACGGGTGCCGGTCGCGGCCTCGGACGGTCGCACGCAGAACTGCTCGCCGAGCGGGGAGCCGCTGTGGTGATCAACGACCTCGATTCGGCTGCGGCGCAGGAGGCCGTCTCCGCGATCACCGCGGCGGGCGGACGCGCGGCAGTGGCGACGGGCGACATCACCAAGGACGCGGAGGCGGTCGTGAACGCGGCGGTCGACGCCTTCGGGCGGCTCGACATCGTGGTGAACAACGCAGGCGTGGACAGCCCGTCCCCGTTCGGCCCCACGGCGGTCGACTCGATCAGGCGGCACATGGAGATCAACTTCCTCGGAACCGTCGCCGTCACCGCGGCGGCATGGCCGCACCTGGTGGCGAACAGCGGTCGGGTGGTCAACACCTGCTCGCCGACGCTGTCGGGCTGGGAGGGCGAGAGCGCCTACGTGGCGTCGAAGGGGGCCGTGTACGTCTTCACCCGGACGGTGTCGATCGCGGCGCTCAAGTCCGGAGTCCGCGTCAACGCGATCGCCCCGACCGCGTACACCCGGATGGCGTCCGAGGCGGATCTGCCGGATGCGCTGAAAGAGAACCTCAAAGCCAACTACACGACAGCGATGGTGTCGCCGATAGTCGCCTACCTCGCGTACGAGGAGTGCAGCATCAGCGGAGAGACGATCCTTGCGCAGGGCGGACTGATCCAGCGCTTCTCGCTCGCGATGAACGACGGCTACACGAACACGGAGATCACTCCGGAGGACGTGAAGGATCATCTCGAGGAGATCCTCGACGACAGCTCGGCGAAGCCGCTCGGTGTGGTGGGGTCCGAGAGCGAGACCTCGCTGCTCGATCTGTTCGAGTGAGCTGTCCCCGTCACGACGTCGGCGGGGCAGTAGCGTCAGGCGGCGGTGAGGCGGGCCAGGTAGCCCTCGATGCGGGAGTCCTCCGGTCCGGGCGGGGCGTGTGGACCCTGATCGGGGAGCAGCTCCGCGTGGTGAATGTGGTTGACCCGCCACGCTTTCCGCCCGTGGCCAGTCGTGATCGGACGCCAGGCGACGCGTCCGGCGTGCGGGCCGTCGTTCAGGATCATGGTCTCCCAGTCGCCGAGCATCTTGCCGACCGACCGATTATGCCGTCCGCACGCGGCGCCGAGGTGATCGATGTTCGTCGGGCCGCCGTCGGCGGAATCCGGGAAATGATGGGCTTCTGTTCGCGCGAACGGCGCCGTGCAGCCGGGTGCGGTGCAGCCGCGGTCGCGGGCGAACAGCATCAGACGTTGAGCCTTCGAGGCGAGGCGCCGTCCCCGACCCAGGTAGAGCGGCTGACCCTGGCGGGGAGAACACCGCCAGATGCGGCGTCGCGCCGGATGCCGCCTCGACCAGCTCGGCCACCGGCAACCTTGTTCCGGTCGCGGTGAGTGCGATTCCGGCGTGTTCGCGGAGTTCTTTGTCGGTGACGGTGATGACCAGCTGCGACGACAGCCGCCCACCGCCGGTGGTGCCTGCGGCGGTGAACGCCCGCTCAGCATCCAGCAGGGCGACGAGCGCGTCGTGGCCGCGTTGCCCGGCGGTGCGATCATCGCGCTCGGCGGCCGCGGCGAGCGCTGCTGGGTCGGCTGCCTCGCGTGCGCCGCATGGGGAGTCGGGGTCGGCGGGGTTGTTCATGCCGGGCGCGGCCCAAGACTCGAGCGTTACCTCCAACTTGGCCCGCAGAGCCGGGGTCAGGGAGGCGGTGACTTTGCTCATCAGCTGCCGGTCCTGCGGCATGAGCGCGAACTTCCGCCGGCGTTTGCGGTCCCGCTCGTCAGTGAGTGACCCGTCCGGGTCGAGATGGGCCAGGAGTCGGTGTCCGGCGGTGCGGACTCCTTCCGGGGTCAGCTCCCGGGCCACCGAAGCCAACTGGACTTCGGCGAGTTTGCGGGTCTGAGTGTCGACGGCGGCGGGGATCTTGTCCATGATCGCGTCGATCTCCAGCACATGCGCGGTACCGATGGCTCCGGCATTGACCGCCTCGGCCGTGGCCGGACACGCCGGCGTGAGAGTTTGGCCTTGCATGCCGGTGAATCGGCCGATCGCCGCGACAGAGGTCCGCCGACGACGGGCTTCACCGTCGCCGAGGTGAAGCCCCGACGACAGGTATTGATGCAGTGACAGGAAGCCGTCTTTGCGGTAGGCGCCGCGGTCGGAGACTTCCACCAGCAGGGCCGCGTCTACCCCGTCCAGCCGGCGATGCACGTGCTCGAGGGCTTCGGCGGTCTCCAGCAACTCGCGTTCAGTCACGGCGGCGAAGCGAGCGGCGGCGAGCCGGGTCGTAGCGGCTTCGATGACCGCGGCTAGCGCGGCCGGGTCCTCCGGCAACACCAGCGACGACTGTGCATCCATCCTGCTCACCGCCTCCCCGTGGTGCTCGACGACTGTGTGATCGTCGGTATGGGTGAACACTATCCCGGCCCTACGACAAAACGGCCTGACCTGCGTATGCACGGACCACTGCATCGCGTGGCCCTCGCCACAGCACCATCTGATAACGTGTGTTTGCACACTCGCGTGAGTGTGGAGACCTGCGAAGTGCTGCCATCCGACTACGCTCCTGGTTCATGACTGACTACCCCGAGACGGCCGCCATGGCCGTCGTCGCGCGCGGAATCGCCCAGAAGGGCCCGTGGGGACAGGTGTACGGTCCCCTCGACCTCGACATCCCGATGGGCGGGCTCACCGTATTGCGCGCCGAGCCGGGTCCCGGACGCACGGCGCTGCAGATGACGATCGCCGGCCGGATGAAAGCCAAGACCGGGCGGCTCGACGTGCTCGGCCGCACGTCCGCGCGAGCGATCTTCAAGGTCGCCTCGCTCGCGGGGGTCGCCGCCCTCGACGACGTGTACGCCTCGGTCCGAGTGGTCGACCTGCTGACCGAGAAGATGCGGTGGGACGCGCCGTGGTACCGGCTGATCCGGAGATCGACCGAACAGGATCTGGAGCGGATCTGCCGTCCGGTGTTCGGCGACCTGCCGTTGCCGGATCTCACCGCATACGTCGAGGAGCTCTCCGAACTCGACGGCCTGCTGCTGCGCGTCGCCCTGGCCAACACCCGGCGGCTCCCGTTGCTGGTGGTCGGCAACATCGACCAGGTGTCCAGCGACGACGATCAGCGCATCCTGATCTCCCGTCTGGCCGAGCTGGGAACCGGACAGACGGTCGTCACGACCACGGTGAACCGCATCGATCCCGCACTCGGGTACCGGGCGTTGATCGACGTTCCGTCGATGCTGCCGAGAGAGACTTTCCACGCGCCCGCAGGCGCCGACTCCGAGGGGGAGATCTGATGCTGGCGGGAATGTCGCTGGGCACCGAGCTGAAGCGCTACTCGAAGGGGGCGATGCCGCGCATCGCCATCGTCACGATCATCCTCATGCCGCTGCTCTACGGTGCGATGTACCTGTGGGTGTTCTGGAATCCGTTCGACGAGGTCTCGAAGGTCCCGGTGGCACTGGTGAACGAGGACCAGGGCGTGAAATCGGGCGCGTTCGAGATCAACGCGGGCGATCAGGTCGCAGACCAGCTGCTGACCTCCGGACAGCTCGACCTGCACGAAGTGAACGCCGATGAGGCGGCCACGGGCCTGGCCCACGGAGACTACTACTTCACCATCACCATCCCGCACGATTTCACGTCGGCGATCACGTCGGCGACCACACCGAATCCGCACAAGGCGAAGATCGAGTTCACCTTCAACGACGCCAACAACTACCTGGCGGGCATCATCGGGCAGAACGCCGCGGCGCAGGTGACCCAGGCGATCAACGACAAGGTCGGCCAGCAGGCGGTGGACCAGGTGCTGGTCGGACTCACCACGGCGGGCAAGGGCATCGAGAAGGCGGCGGACGGATCGGCGCAACTCGCCGACGGACTGCACACGGCGAACTCCGGCGCACACGAACTGGCCTCGGGATCACGCGAACTCGCGACCAACATGGTCACCGCCCGGGACGGCTCCGCCGAACTCGCCGCGGGGACGGCACAACTCGCGAACGGGATCGACGCGGCCACCACACCACTGCTCGGATTGCTCAACAGCGTGCAGTCGTCGGGGGTGAAGCCCTCTGCGTACGCGAACGACGCCGCGAAACTGTCGTCGGACCTCTCCGGCGTGCTCGACCTGATCAGCGCTGCCGGTGCCGGACAATCGCAGGCGGAGAAAGCCGTCTCACAGGTCGCCACCGCTCTCCGCAACAGTTCCGACCCCAACATGCGCGCCCTCGCGAACGGGCTCGCGCCGGTTCAGGACTTCCTCCGAACCCAGGGTGTGACGCCGTCGACCACCGCGACCGTGAATCGGTTGGCGAAACAGTCCGACGCCCTGTCGGCCCAGCTCGGGGACGCGAACTCACCGTTGCGCAGCACCTTGGCGATGCTCGAGAACGGCGGTCTGGCGAGCAAGGTGGGCGAACTGCGTGACGGTGCCGGACAGCTGAAAACCGGTGCGGCGCAACTGCACAGCGGACTCATCCAGCTCACCGACGGCAGTGAACGCCTGGCGACCGGGGCCGGTCGACTGGCCGACGGCACCACCGAACTGTCCTCGGGTGCCGACGAACTGTCGAGCGGGCTCGCCGACGGGGTGAAGCAGATCCCGAACTTCGGCGGCACCGAGCAGCGGCTCAAGACCGCGTCGAATCTGTCGCAGCCGGTCGCGCTGAGCACGTTCACCGAGAATCGCGCGCCCACCTTCGGCACCGGCTTCGCGCCCTTCTTCCTGTCGTTGGCGATGTTCATCGGCGCCATCATCATCTGGATGATGCTGAAGCCGCTGCAGTCGCGGCCGGTGATCGGCGGCCTCGGCGGTCTGCGATCGGTCCTCGCGTCGTACTGGCCGGCAGTGCTGATCGCCGTCGCGCAGGTCGTGGTCATGTTCGTGGTCGCGCACTTCGCGGTCGGACTCGACGCCTTCCATCCGCTGGGCATGGTCGGTTTCATGCTTTTGGTGTCGGTCACCTTCCTGGCGATGATCCAGATGTTCAACGCGGTCCTGGGAGCGGCCGTCGGCCGGGTGGTGTCGCTGGCGTTCCTGATGGTGCAGATCGTCGCGTCGGGCGGCATCTATCCGGTTGAGACCACAGCGACACCGGCTCAATGGTTCCACCCCTACGACCCCATGGGCTACGCCGTCACCGGTCTCCGCCAGGTCGTCAGCGGCGGCATGGATCACCGGCTGTGGGTGTCCGTGGCGGTCCTGGCCGGGGTGACGGTGGTGTCGCTCGCGATCAGTTCCTGGGCGGCCAGACGCAACCGGCAGTACACCATGACGCAGTTGTATCCGCCCATCGAAGTGTGAGCCGGGCCAGATTCCCCGGTGAGACGCGGCGTAGCTCGTGTCGAGGTCGCCGGTCCTCATCGGGGAATCTGATCCGTGAAGTGGCTGCGAAGGTGCGCGCCGCGGCGGATTGCCGTCATGATCCGGGCGTTGGTCTCCGGCCAGCGGAAGACCACATCGTCATAGGTGAATCGCAGTGGGTAGTAACCCAGTTCGAGAGCAATGGCATCGCGGGTTCGGTCGTTCTGGAAGTGCCTTCGGTCGCTGTGGAACTCCCATCCGTCGATCTCGATGCTCATCCAGCGGCCCACTAAGAGGTCCACGCGCCCCAGACCGTCGATCGTCACCTGTATCCGGACCTTGACGTTCTGGCTGTGCAGCCGGAATCTCGTCATCGTCTCCGGTCCTGACTCGGCCCGGCCGTCGCAGCGGTCGATGAGTTTCGTGATGTGCCGGGGCGCGGCGCGGAACTGATACTCGATCTGTTCGGCGGTCATGAGACGCTTGTTGAGAATCGAATCGCAGACCACGACGAAGCCCTCGTCGTCGAGGCATCGCGCGGCATGCCGGAGGGCAGTGGGGACGTCGTCGACGAGTCCGCACTCGGGCTCGGGCCGACCGAACTGGCGGCAGAACGGTCCCTTTCGGTTCCGGACCGCCGAGCTGTTCCCGCGGACATGGAACCGATGGTCCTCGGGCGTCCAGACCCCGTGCCGATTCAGTGCGGTGACGCAACTGATGACGCCGCCTCGCCGCACTGCGGCGATATCGGCGGCAGCGGGCTCGCCGACCGCGTACCAGCCGTGCCGTACTCGCCGCGCGGTCTTCTCGCGGATGAGGATGTCGAGGTCGCCGCGGCCGAGCGTCGCGAGGAGTTCGCGGTGCGGATACACCCCGTCCGGAATGCGTTCCATGCCGCCACGATCGTCCGAATACGGATGCAGCACATGGCTTTCGGCGGTTCAAATGCAGATTGTGGACCGATCGGGGATTCCCCACAGCATCGTGCCGGACGGATCAGGTTCCCCGCTCAGCGGCACCACGCCCTGTGGGGGAGGTGGTAGCGCTGAGCGGGGAAATCGGTCCGAGCCAGCCCCGAACCGCGCAGGTTCAGACGAAGACCACGAAGCCCGCAGCGATCACGACCATCGCCACGGTGAGCGCCCACACCGCGGCGGGGCCGGGCATCCGGCCACCGTGCTCGAGGACGTGGTTCACCCGCTGCCACCGCCATGCCCCGGTCAGCGCGGCCAGCGCGCCGAGGACCACGAGGGACACGCCGAGAGCGGTCTTGGACCCGGTGACGCCGAAGTCGTCCACGATGTGGAGCACCGCGACGCCGGCGGCGATGAGACCGAGGGCGGTGCGAAGCCAGGCCAGCATGGTCCGCTCCGCGGCGAGCGTGAAGCGGGCGTCGGTGGCCCCCGGAGGCGGCGGGGTCGATGCAGGATCGTGCTCAGTCATGATGTTGCGGGCTCCTCACTGTGCTGAGCCCTCGCGGGCGAGTGCGATGAGCTTCGCGGTCGTCCGAAGATTACGTCCGGTGCCGGTGACTCCGAGCCCTTTGGCGATGCCCGCGGGCGTCAGCTTCGATCTGCCCACGCCGGTGGGCGCCGGATAGTCGATGTGAAGATCCCTGCCGATCACTCGCAGGCGTTCGCCGTTCCCGAAGTCGCGGGCGCAGAACTCGACGGCGGCGTCCGGATCGGGTACTCCGGTGAGGAAGTAGATGTGTCCGTGCGGCGGGTCGCCGAACGGATAGTCGGCCAGTGCTCGGGACAATTCGTCGGGCGTGCGGCCGATGACTTCCCGGAAGTACCCGAATTCGTCGGAGATCGCCTGCTCGAGGGCGCGATCGAAGTCGTCGGGATCTCCCGGCGGTGTGCACAGGAGATTGCCGGAGGCGATGTACGTGCTGACGTCGTCGGCACCGAGTGCGGTGGCGATCTCGCGTAGGCGCGCCATCGGCAGCTTGGCGCCGCCGACGTTCACGGCGCGGATCAGAACGATGCGGCCAGCGGCCATTCGGATCTCCTCACCCGGTAGCGTTGGACGTCATGAGCGACGCCGGAACCACTTCGAAGGTAGTGGAGATCTCGACTGATGGTGCGTGCCTCGGAAACCCGGGCCCCGGGGGCTGGGGGGCGATCCTGCGCTACGGCGACATCGAGAAGGAGATCTCCGGCGGCGTGGCCGACACCACCAACAACCGGATGGAGCTGACCGCGGCGATCGAGGCGCTCCGTGCGCTGAAGCGACCGTCGACCGTGATCCTTTACACCGACTCCAGCTACGTCCGGAACGGGATCACGAAGTGGGTCGCGGGCTGGCAGCGCAATGGCTGGAAGACGGCGAGCAAACAACCGGTCAAGAACGCCGACCTGTGGCAGGAGCTCATCGCCGCCGAGGACGTGCACACCGTCGAGTGGCGCTGGGTGAAGGGCCACGCCGGCGACAAGTACAACGAGATCGCCGACACCCTGGCCACGAGTGCGGCCCGAAGGCTGCGGGACGGCTAGGACAGGACCCCGCACCTCACTGCACCACGCGAGGGAACGAAGAACGACGAGAGCGCTCACACGGGAGCGTCCACATCCTCGATCGGCGCCGAGAACTGGGCGTTGTACAGCCGGAAGTACGCGCCACGACGCTCCAGCAGCGACTCGTGGTCGCCCTGTTCGACGATCCGCCCGTTCTCCATCACCACGATCAGGTCCGCGTTGCGGATCGTCGAGAGCCGATGCGCGATCACGAAGCTCGTGCGGTCCTTGCGGAGATTCGCCATCGCCTTGCCGATGAGCAGTTCGGTGCGGGTGTCGACCGAACTGGTGGCCTCGTCGAGAATGAGGATCGTCGGCTTGGCGAGGAAGGCGCGCGCGATGGTGATCAGCTGACGCTCACCCGCGCTCACTCCGCCGCCCTCGTCGTCGATCACGGTGTCGTACCCGTCCGGCAGGGTGCGGACGAAGTGATCGACGTGGCTGATCCAGGCCGCCTCCATGACGTCCTCACGGCTGGCGGCGGGATCGCCGTAGGCGATGTTGTCGTAGATCGTGCCGCCGAACAGCCACGAGTCCTGCAGCACCATGCCGGTGCGCTCCCGCAGGTCGTCGCGGGTCATCTCGGACGAGTCCACACCGTCGACGAAGATGGTTCCGCCGTCTATCTCGTAGAACCGCATGATGAGGTTCACCAGGGTCGTCTTGCCGGCACCGGTCGGTCCGACGATCGCGATCATGTCGCCCGGCTTGGCCTCGAGTGAGAGGTTCTCGATCAGCGGCTGGTCCGCGCGGTAGCGGAACGAGACGTCGTCGAAGACGATGTGTCCCTCGTCCACCGCGGGCGTCTTGGGCGCTGCCGGATCCGGCTGCTCCTCGTCCTCGTCGAGAACGTCGAAGATGCGTTCGGCGGAGGCGACGCCGCTCTGCATGAGGTTGAACATCGAGCCGATCTGGGTGAGCGGCTGGGTGAACTGGCGCGAGTACTGGATGAACGCCTGCACCTCGCCCAGGCTGAGCTGTCCGGAAGCGACGCGCAGACCGCCGACCACCGCCACCGCCACGTAGTTCAGGTTCCCGAGGAACATGATCGTCGGCATGACGATGCCGGAGATGAACTGAGCCCGCCACGACGAGGCGAAGAGCTTCTCGTTCCGGTCGTCGAAGACGCGTTCGACCTCGGCTCGCCTGCCGAAGGCGGTGACCAGTTCGTGGCCGGTGAAGGCCTCTTCGATCTGCGCGTTGAGGGCGCCGGTACTGGTCCATTGACCCACGAAGTGCGGCTTGGACCGCTTGGCGATCAGTGCGGTGGCGATCGCCGCGACCGGAACGGTCGCGATCGCGATCAGCGACAGCAGCGGCGAGATCGTCAGCATCATGATCAGAATCGCGACCACCATCAGCAGTGAGTTGAGCAGCTGGCTGATGGTCTGCTGCAACGACTGCGACAGGTTGTCGAGGTCGTTGGTGACGCGGCTGAGCAGATCACCGCGCGCCGAGGCATCGTAGAACGACAGCGGGAGTCGGTGGATCTTGCTCTCCACCTCGGCTCGCAGTTTCGTCACGGTTCCGACGACGACCTTGTTCAGAAGGTAGGCACCGAGCCAGCCGAGCACCGCCGAGGCCGCGTACAGGGCCAGCACGGTCGCCAGAATCCGGCCGACGGCGGTGAAATCGACTCCGTGGCCGGGGATCACGTCCATCGACGAGACCATGTCGGCGAAGGTGTTCTGGCCCTTGGCGCGCAGGCCTTCGACAGCCTGCTCCTTCGAGATGCCCGACGGCAGCCGCGCCCCCACCACACCGGCGAAGAGTTCGTCGGTGGCGTCGCCGAGCACCCGCGGGGCGTACGCGGTCAATGCGACGGATCCCACGATGGAGCCCAGGACCACGAGCATCTTTCCTCGATGATCACCGAGACGACGAACGAGGCGCTTCAGCGACGGTTTGAACGACTTGGCCTTCTCCAGCGTGGGAGCGGCTCCGGGAGGTCCGCCGCGGGTCATGCGCCTGCTCCGATCGACAGCTGAGACTCCGCGATCTCAGCGTAGGTGGGACACGACTGCAGCAACTCGGTGTGGGTGCCCAGACCGACGATCGTTCCGCGGTCGAGGACCACGATCTGGTCGGCGGCGGTGATCGTCGAGATGCGCTGTGCGACGACGACCAGCGCCGCATCGCGGGTGGCGGGCACCAGGGCCTCGCGCAGACGCGAGTCGGTGGTGAGATCGAGCGCCGAGAACGAGTCGTCGAACAGGTAGATCGACGGCTTCCGGATGAGTGCTCGCGCGATCGCCAGCCGCTGACGCTGACCGCCGGAGACCGTGGTACCGCCCTGTGCGACCGGAGTGTCGAGACCGTCGGGCATGGCGCGGACGAAATCGGCGGCCTGCGCGATCGTCAGGGCCTCCCACATCTCGTCCTCGGTGGCATCCGGTTTGCCGTTCCGGAGGTTGCTCGCGATGGTGCCGGAGAAGAGGTAGGGGCGCTGGGGGACGAGACCGAAGTGCCTGCGCAGTGCGTCGGGGTCGGCGTCGCGCAGGTCGGTGCCGCCGATCGTGATGGATCCGCCGGTCACGTCCAGCATCCGCGGCAGGAGGTTGATCAAGGTGGTCTTGCCCGATCCCGTCGATCCGACGACGGCGGTGGTGGTGCCGGGCGCGGTCTGGAAGCTGATCCCGCTGAGCACGGGCTCGTCGGCGCCCGGGTAACGGAATTCGACGTCGTCGAGGCGCAGGACGGCCGGATCGCCGACGATCGGTTGCGGGGCGGCCGGCGCGGTCACGGTGGTCTCGGTGTCGAGGACCTCGCAGATGCGGTCGGCGCAGACGCCCGCCCGAGGCGCCATCATCGCGAGGAACGAGGCCATCATCACCGACATCATGATCTGCATGACGTAGCTGATCATGGCGGTGAGCGCGCCGATCTCCACCGATCCGTCGTTGACCGCGTGCGCGCCGAACCAGAGCACCGCGACCAGCGTCAGGTTGGTGATGAGCATGACGGACGGGAACATCAGCGCCATCATGCGGCCGACGCGGAGGGACGCCTCGGCGAGGTCGTCGTTCGCGCTGCCGAAGCGTTCGGTCTCGTGCTGTTCACGGACGAAGGCACGCACCACGCGAATGCCGGTGACCTGCTCGCGCATGATGCGGTTGACGTTGTCGATGCGCGTCTGCATCGCGCGGAACCCGGGGATCATGCGCGAGATGATGAGGCCCATCGTGATCCCGAGAACCGGGACGGCCACCACCAGCACCCATGAGATGGGCGCTGCCACCCGTACGCCCATCACGATGCCGCCGATGCCCATGATCGGAGCCGTCACCAGGATCGACATCGCCATGACCGCCAGCAGCTGTACCTGCTGCACATCGTTGGTGGTGCGGGTGATGAGCGAGGGGGCACCGAACCTGCCGACTTCTCGGGTGGAGAATCCGTTCACCCGGTGGAGCAGATCGTGCCGGATGTCGCGGCCGCCGCCGAGCGCGGCCCGCGAGCCGAAGTACATCGCGGCCACCGAACCCGCGATCTGCGCGAGCGACACCAGCAGCATCCAGCCTCCGGTGGAGAGGATGTAGCCGGTGTCGCCGTTGGCGACGCCGATGTCGATGATGTCGGCGTTCAGGGTGGGCAGATACAGCATCGCGGCGGTCGCCACCAGCTGGAGGCAGACCACCGCGACGACCGCGCCACGATAACGGAGGACATACGTCCGCAGTAGGCGAATGAGCACGGGTCCACATTACGTGCGGTGTGTGACACGCGCGATCGGGATTCGCGCGCCGCCCGTGCGGCGCTACGTGAGCGCGACCGCAGCCTCCGGGGTGTATGTCAGGTACGTGAAGGACTCGAAGAAATAGAGGTTCACCGTGTCGGCGTCGTGCGAGTCGTAGCCGATCGACACGTCCTGACCGATCGACAGTTCGAAGTCGCCACCCCGGGTGCTCAGCAGGAAGCCGCTGGAGATGGCCGGCGCCCAGACGATCTCGCCGTCGACCAGGATCCGGCGCAAGTGGTCGCGCACCGGGTTGCCGTGATCGGAGGTCTCGTTCACCTGCGTGTAGTGCTCCGCCGAGAGCGCGAGCGAGTACGGTCCGTCGACCGACTCCAGACGCAGCTTGCTGATCGCCTGGCTGATGGCCTCCGGGTAATCGCGGACGTCGTCGGGCAGCGCGATCGAGTTCACGCCGGACTCGTGGGCGATGCCGTTGATCTTGGCGGCCGCGTAACCCTCGAAGATCGCGCGGTCCTCGGCCAGAGCCAGTTCGCGCGCGGCGCGAACCACGGGGTCCCAATCGGAATCGGAGGCGCCGCGGTCGACGTTGTCGATCGCCTCCCGGGTGACAGTGAACGGCACCTTGAACTCCACCAGCGGCTGAGTGTGGCGCAGGAAGGCGGTGATCCCGTCGGCCGGCGAGTCGATCTTGGTGCGGTGCCCGCGGGTGACGGAGTCGACGTCCAGTCCCAGCGGACCCTTCACGTCGACGAGACGACGACCGGCGATGTTCCGCTTGAACGAACGGGACGCCTCCTCCTCGATCTCGGCCCACGCAGCGGCGGAGATGGGAGCGAGTTCGCGGTGCAGATTGTTCATCGTGTTTCCTAACTCGGTGTGGTCGTGCGGTGGTCGGAGGGAACTGGGACTGTGGGAACTGTGACTGGGAACGCTGACCGGCCCGAGCGGCCGGTGATCGCCGGCTATCGGAGGGAGCCGATTCCGAGCGAGCCGTCCGACCGGGCGTCGGGCTGTTCCGGGGCGGTCTCGGGGACCGGGCCGGGGGCGGGCGGCTGTTCCTCGAGGAAGTCGCGGGTGGGCACGAAGAACTGCGCTCCGCTGACCGCGGTGGTGAAGTCGAGCAGACGATCGTAGTTGCCCTCGGGCTCGCCGATGAACATCCGGCGGAGCATCTCCTCGCTCACATCAGGCGCGCTCGAGTACGCGATGTAGAACGTGCCCTTCTCTCCGCTTCCGGAGATGTCGCCGTACGGCATGTTGTCGCGCACCACGTCGATCTCGTTGCCCTCGTCGTCGGTCACGACGTTGAGCGCGATGTGCGAATTGGCCGGCTTCACATCGTCGTCCATCTCGATGTTCTCGAGTTTGGTGCGGCCGATCGCGTTCTCCTGCTCGGGCACCGGGAGACCGTTCCACGACTCGAAATCGGTGACGTACCGCTGCGTGACGACGTAGCTGCCGCCGGCGAAATCCGGATCCTCGTCGCCGACGGTGATGGCGTCGATCGCCTCCTGCCCGACCGGGTTCTCGGTGCCGTCGACGAAACCGATGAGGTCGCGCATGTCGAAGTAGCGGAAGCCGTGAACCTCCTCGACGGTGGTCACGGCGTCGCCGAGGCGTTCGGTCCAGCGCTGGCCCACTTCGAAGCACAGGTCCATGCGGTCGGCCTTCACGTGCAGCAATAGGTCGCCCGGGGTGGCGGGCGCCGAGTGCACGGAACCGGCCAGCGCGGTGAACGGCCGCAGCGACTTCGGGCGCGGGCCGGCGAACAGCCGATCCCATGCCTGCGATCCGATTCCGACGATCGCCGTCAGCGCCGACTCGGGGGCGCGGGAGCCGACCGCCGTCGACAGTCCGGGCAACTCGGCCAGCGCGTCGCGCACCGCGGCCTCGCCGCCGTCGTTGACGGTGAACACGAGAAAGGCGGCGGCGCCGGTCTTACGGGTGAGGATCGTCTGAGGCGTGGGCACGGAACCAGCCTAACGCGGCGATCGGACAGTTTCCGGCGCAGACTCACGATGGCCGGCACCCTGGCGGGTGCCGGCCATCGTGAGCGGTGTGTCCGATCAGAAGAACGCGGGGCGGAACGTGGTGGCCCACGACTGCTTGAAGCGGTCCTGCCAGTAGTCCCACCAGTGCGCGCCGTCCGGAGTGATGTGCGTGGTGAGGTGCACGCCGGGGACGGTGGCGACGCGGGCGATGTACAGCTGGGAGCTGGTCGACGCCGCGACCTCCAGCGGAACCATCTGGGCGAACTTGACGGGGTTGAAGCTGCCGCTGCCCGGAGTCAGGCTCGAGTCGTACTTGCTGCCGACGCCGGTCCCGGAGGAGACGTACACGTAGTGCCCGGCCAGGTTGCCCGCCGACAGGAACGGGTCGTTGGCGAACCACTCGCCTGCGGGGTAGAAGCCCCACATGTTGGTCGGGTTGCCGCCCATCTCGGCCACCGAGGCCTGGATGCCCTGGGTGAAGCCGGGCATGGTGACGGTCGGGTAGCCGCTGTAGGACGCGACCGCCTTGTAGAAGCTGGGGTGCCGCGAGGCCAGGTTCAGGGCCGCGGTCCCCGACATCGACAGGCCGGCGATGCCGTTGCGTCGGTTGTCGCTGTTGTGGTGCTTCTTCATGTACGCGGGCAGCTCACGCGTCAGGAAGGTCTCCCACTTGTTGACGCCGAGCTTCGGGTCGCGCTGCTCCCAGTCGGTGTAGAAGCTGCCGCCGCCGCCGAACGGGATCGCGACGTTGGTGCCCTTGCCGACCATCCAGCTGTCGACCCTGGTGTTCTGCAGCCAGCCGCTGGTGTTGTTCGGGGCGCGCAGGCCGTCGAGCAGGTAGAGCGTCGGCTTCGGGCCGCTCCCGCCGCCGTCGACGATGCGGACCGGGACTTTGCGGTGCATCGCGTTCGAGTACACGTACTCGGTGGTGCCTGCGGCCTGTGCCTGCGGCGTGACGGAGACTGCGGTGCCGACGAGGGTCGCCAGGGCGGCGACCGCGATCGTCAAGCGCTTGCCGACGCTCTTTCGCATATGAATCCTTCGGTCTGTTCGGTCGCGGGAGCGACTGTCGTGTCACCGGATCGGGGCCGGAGCGGTGCCCCGATCTCGATCCGTGAGCCGATCGGCCCGAGTCGCTGCGGGTCGATCGACCCGCAGCACCCCCGCACGAGTGGTGAGATTAACGGACTCCCGACGCTGCTGCAAAGGCAAGAGGGCGATTCGGTGCTGGTCGTAGCCGTTTCGGGACCCGTTTGCGGCGGTCAGGTCACAAATCGATAAACCCCGCGGGATTTGTCGGCGACGGCGCCGGATTCAGGCCATCCGGACGTAGCCGTCATCGCCGAGCTCGTACACGGGGTCCGCGCCGGTATTCGCGTAGCCCTCCTCGCGGAGCGCAACGCGCTGATTCTTGAAGGTCGACGTGCGGGCCAGCGCCGGCACCACCCGGAGGTACAGCGGCACCGCGTAGTGCGGTAGCCGGGCGCGCAGCTCGGCTGCGACCAGCCGGGGGTCGAAGTCGTCCTCGACGACCACCGCGGCCATCCCGGCGCGACCGTCGGCACCCGGCACCGCCACCCCGTAGACCACCGACTCGGCGACGCCGGGCACCGCGTTCAGTGCGGCCTCCACCTGGGTGGTCGCCACGTTCTCGCCCTTCCAGCGGAAGGTGTCGCCGAGGCGGTCGACGAAGGCGACGTGCCGGAACCCGACGTCGGCCACCAGATCGCCGGTGTTGAAGTAGGAGTCGCCGTCCTTGAGGGCGTCGCGGACGATCTTCTTCTCGGTGGCGGCGGGATCGGTGTATCCGTCGATCCGGGCCAGCCGGGTAATCTTCCCGAGCAGCAGTCCGGGTGTGCCCTTCGGGACCTCGATCACGCGGCCGTCGGGGCCGCGGACCGGCAGTCCGGTCGCTTCGTCCGCTTCGACCACGATGTACGGCAGGGGACAGAAGCCGACGGTCTTGCGCTGATCGAGGATGTTGACGAACCCGATGTTCGATTCGCTCGCGGCGTAGAACTCGACGATCCGGTCGATCCCGAACCGGTCGGCGAATTCGTCCCAGATCTCCGGGCGCAGGCCGTTGCCCGCGGCCAGCCGGATCGAATGCGCGCGGTCGGTGGGCCGGGGCGGCTGAGCCAGCAGGTAGCGGCAGAGTTCGCCGATGTAGCAGAAGGCCGTCGCCTCGTTCTCGATGGCCTCGTCCCAGAAGCGGCTCGCCGAGAACTTCGGACTGATGGCCAGGCAGGCGCCGGCCGCGAGCGCCGTCGCGACACAGACCGTCAGCGCGTTGTTGTGATAAAAGGGCAGCGTGACGAACAGGACGTCGTCGGACCGCAGCCGCAGGCCCATCGAGAATCCGTTCATCGCGGTCTGCCAGCGCCCGTGGCTCATCACGCTGGCCTTGGGCCAGCCGGTGGTACCCGAGGTGAAGATGTAATACGCGGGGTCGTCGGCTCGCACATCCGCGGTCGCACGCGGGTCCGCTTGCACCGCGGGATTCCGGGCCGCGAGCGCGGAGCCCCGCGCGTCCATCTCGGCCAGGGCGATCGGATCGGTGTCGACGCCGGTGAGGGCGCCGAGTTGCTCGCCGCATTCGTCGTCGTGGAGTACGACGAGCCGGGCGCCGCGGCGGTTCGCGTCGTCGAGCACACCGAAGCTGTGATCCAGGGCGTCGCCCGGCTGCGTGTGGTTCACCATTCCCGTCACCGCGCCGAGCTTGACGATCGCGAGCATCGCGATCACGCATTCCGGACTGTTGTGCGCCATCACCGCGACCACGTCGCCGCGGCGGACCCCGTGCTCGGCCAGCACGGCCGACCACCGGTTGGCGCGGCGGTTGCACTCGCCGTACGTGTGGACGGTGCCGCCGGTGCGGAGGAAGGGACGATCGGGATGGCGTGCCGCCGCCGCGGCGAAGGCCCGGCCCACACTCCATCTCCGGTGTTCGTCGAAATGAATGAGCGACGGCCGTTGCCGGGCCAGGACCGGAACGTCGCGCAGCAGCCCCAGGACGCCCCGCGCCATCGACGCCCAGGTGACGGGATCGGCTGCCGCGGAATGAACGGTCGGGGTCGGTGCGGCCACGGGTGCCTCCTCGTCAGACGAATCGTGCGTGTCGTCTCAGTATCGGGCCGTGCGCGCCGCGGCGTGGCGAGTTCGGTCGCCGCGGGACGTCCCCGCTCTCGCCCGGTGCGCGTGGGACTTCCGCCCGTCGGCGGCCCCGGCCGGCGCGGGTAGTGTCAGTCCCGACGGCCTGTGCGATGGGCCACACATCTTCGCGGAGAGGACGAGTCGGGTGTTGAAGCAGACGCAAGCGGCGGACGCCATTGTGGTGGGCGCGGGGTTGGCGGGACTGGTCGCCACCTACGAACTGACCAAGGCGGGGCGCACGGTGGTCGTCGTCGATCAGGAGAATCGACAGAATCTCGGCGGCCAGGCGTTCTGGTCACTGGGTGGACTCTTCCTCGTCGACAGTCCCGAACAGCGTCGGCTCGGCATCAAGGACTCGCCCGACCTCGCTCTCCAGGACTGGATGGGATCGGCCGGCTTCGACCGCGACGACGAGGACTACTGGCCGCGGCAGTGGGCGCGGGCCTACGTCGAGTTCGCGTCGACGATCAAGCGGCAGTACCTGCACGATCTCGGTCTCCGTTTCACACCGGTGGTCGGATGGGCCGAGCGCGGGGGCGGATTCGCCGACGGCCACGGCAACTCCGTGCCGCGGTTCCACCTCACCTGGGGCACCGGGCCCGAGGTGGTCCGCATCTTCGCCGAGCCGGTACTCGAGGCGGAGAAGCGGGGACTGGTCACCTTCGCGTTCCGGCACCGGGTCGATGAACTGATCGTTGAGGACCGTGCGGCGGTCGGGGTGCGTGGGCGGGTCCTCGAGCCCACCGACGCCGAGCGCGGCGTACCGAGCTCTCGCACCGAGGTCAAAGACTTCGAGCTGCGGGCGGGGGCAGTGATCGTCACCTCCGGCGGCATCGGTCACAACCACGACCTCGTCCGCGAGAACTGGCCCACCGAGCGGCTCGGCCCCGCGCCGGAGTTCATGATCGCGGGCGTTCCCGACTACGTGGACGGACGCATGCTCGGGATCACCGAGGCCGCGGGCGGAAACATCGTCAATCGCGACCGGATGTGGCATTACACCGAGGGCATCATGAACTGGAACCCGATCTGGTCCGACCACGCCATCCGCATCATTCCCGGCCCGTCGTCGCTGTGGCTCGACGCGAACGGAAATCGTCTCCCCGCGCCCAACTTCCCCGGTTTCGACACCAACGCCACCATGAAGGCGATTCTGGACACCGGCTACGACTACTCGTGGTTCGTCCTCACCAAGTCGATCATCGAGAAGGAGTTCGCGCTGTCGGGATCCGAACAGAACCCCGACATCACGGAGAAGTCGCTGAAGACCGCGGCGAGGAGCCGCCTGGCCAAGGGGATGCCGGGGCCGGTGGAGGCTTTCACTCGGCACGGAGTCGACTTCGTGGTCCGCGACAATCTCTCGGATCTGGTGGCCGGGATGAACGAGATCGGCCGCGGTGGCCACGTCGATCTCCAGTCCCTCGAACGGCTCATCTCCGCGCGAGATTCACAGGTAGAGAACTCCTACAGCAAAGACGCGCAGATGATGGCGGTGCACAATGCGCGGAACTACCTGGGCGACAAGGTGGTCCGCGTCGCCAAGCCGCACCGTCTACTCGATCCCGCACACGGCCCGCTGATCGCGGTGCGCCTCAACATCCTCACCAGGAAGACGCTGGGCGGTCTCGAGACCAATCTCGACTCGCAGGTGATGCGTCCCGACGGCAGCGCCTTCGACGGTCTGTACGCCGCGGGCGAGGTCGCCGGCTTCGGCGGGGGCGGCGTTCACGGCTACAACGCGCTCGAAGGAACCTTCCTCGGCGGCTGCATCTTCTCCGGGCGCGCCGCGGGACGGGCGGTGGCCCGACAGTCGCGCCTCTGATCGCCGCCGTCCCGGCCGGATCACGCATCCGGCCGGGACGGGGCCGTCGGTCAGCGCTCGTGCCGGCCCGGCTGATCCTGGTCGGGGGTGCGGTAGCGCTCCACGTCGGGCATCGGGCGCGTCGGATCGGCGAACGGATAAGGCGAACCGGACTGCGCGCCCTCAGATCCCGGGATCGGGGCGAATCCGTCGGCGGGGGCCCCGAACGACTGGGTCTGGGCCTCATCCATCGGTGACGAGATCGCACCGTAGCCGCCGATGGCCTGGGTGGACGGCTCCTGCGGAGTCTGCGGCAGCACCGTCGTCGTCTCACCGGCGGAGTACTGCTCGTACGGCCCGCCCTGCGGCGTCGGAATCACCGTGGTCTGGGCCTCCGGGCTCGCGGCTTCGCCCGCACCACCGTCATCCGGCGTCGGCTCGTCGCCGCGGGTCTGGTCGGCGTCGTCCGGCCCGTCGCCGCGTCGGCGCCCCAGCCACACCAGCACGGCCCAGGCGATCAGGAACAGCGCACCGAGCACACCGAGTATGATCGGCGTGATCGTGCCACCCCACTTGAGCTGGTCGAGGTAGCTCTGGGCCCGCTGCGCCTGGTGCGAGACCGTCTCGTCGTTCCACTTGAACGTGCCCTTCAGCGCATCCATGCGGAAGTCGCGGACGGCGCGCGGCGAGTCGTCGCTGTCGTCCGGCGACTTGAAGTACTGCTCCTGGTCCTCTTCGCCGTAGACGATGGTGCCGGTGACGGGCTCCACGTACACATTGCGCGTGGCCTTGGCGTAGCGGTGCATCGTGACGATGTCGTTCGGCTTGACGCCCTTGCCCTTGATGCCCCACCACTTGGCAGGCATGTCCAGGATGGTGCCGAGCGGTGCGTCGCCCTGCGGATTCGGGAGATTCGAGAGGTCGGTCTCGGGAACGTCAGCGACGAAATGGTAGGTCTTGACGCCGTCGATGGTCTTCTCGCCGACGTACTTGGCGATCGCGTCCTGACGGGTGGTGGTGTCGTAGTAGTAGTACTCGCGCTTGCCGACGTCGAATCCGAACTTGTACTGGAAGCCCTTGCGGTCCTCCAGCTTCACCGAGGCCTCCTCGACGTTGCCGCCCTCCGGGACCGCCTCCAGCTGCAGTTCGCTCACTGCACCGTTGGGCGCGGATGTCTTGCGATTCACTGACACTCGGTCGACCGTCGCGTTCAGCAGGCCGTCGTTGCACTTGCGGTCGGCGTCGCTCGACGCCATCGTCGGGTCGCTCTCCTTGCCCGCGGCGTCGCGGACGCGGTCGATCTGGACCGTCTGGCCGGACTGCACCGTCGCCTGGTCCTTGTTCGACGGCTCGACGATGACCGACCGCCGCTGCTGCGTCAGATGAGCCTCGAGAGTCGCAGCCTTGGACTTGGTGACCGAGCAACGGTCGAAGATGGTGGCCGGGAAGCGGTTCGCCGAGTCACCGTCGGTGGGAACGGTGGTCGCGACCGACGTGATGTCGAGGTCGAGGGGCACCACCTTCAGCCTCGGCACCAGGTAGGTGGGGACGGCGATGGCCGCGACGATGCACGCGACGCCGAGGAAGGCAAGCAATGCCAGCGCGGCACGTTTCATATCGGGTCGTCTCCTCTGTATCGGTCGATCTGCGTGCTTCGGTCAGCTCTTCGTCGTGTCGGACGCCGGCCGGCGACCACGTCGGTCGCGTTCGGCTTCCTTCATGATTCCCGCCATGTAGCCGTAGATCTCGCGATCGGAGATCGCCTTCCAGCGCGGAGCCAGCAGCTTCATGTATTTCTCTACATACAACAGTTGTTTGCCGACGAGCACCAACTCCCGCGGAAGCCGCGCGTCGTGGGCTTTCGCGACTGCGGCGAGCCGGCGCCCCAGATCGGTGTACGACATCGAGGCCATGTCGGTGGCAGACAACGGTGCGGCCACCTTCTCGATGTCGGCGCCGCCCTGGGCCGTCGACCCCGGATTGTGCACCGCGCCCAACAGGAAGATCGCGCGTCCGGCGGCATCGTAGTCCTGTTTGACGATGAGGTCGACGACCAGTTGCCGGAGGATGCGGCGGGTGCGCGCGTCGAACCGGCCGACGATGCCGAAATCGAGCATCACCAGCTTCCCCTGGTCGTCGACGAGGACGTTCCCCGCGTGCAGATCGCCGTGGAACAGTCCGCCGTGGAATGCCGAATCGAGAAGTGAGAGGAGCAGATTGCGGCACAGTGCCACACCGTCGTGCCCCGCGGCCCGGACGGCGCGGACGTCGTCGATCCGGGTGGCGTGGATCCGCTCCATGGTCAGCACCCGAGCGGTGGTGAGCTCGCCGTACACGCGCGGGACCCGGACTCGGTCGCCGAAGGGACCGGGCTGCAGACATTCGAACCACTCGGCCATGGTGGCGGCCTCGTTGCGGAAGTCGAGCTCGGAACCGAGTCCGTCGGCGAAGTCCTCGACCACGTGGCGCGCGCTGAGCATACGGCCGTACTCGGACATCTCCACGAGCCCGGCCAGACGTTCCAGAATCGCGACGTCGGGCGCCAGCCGGTCGGCGATGCCCGGTCGCTGGATCTTGACGACCACCTCTTCGCCCGATGCCAGCGTCGCGGTGTGGACCTGGGCGATCGAGGCCGACGCGATCGGTACCGGATCGAACTGCGCGAAGACCGCTTCGGGCTCGGCGCCGAGTTCTTCGACGAAGACCTGCCGCACCAGCGCGGGGTCGGCCGGTCGGACTCGGTCGAGCAGGGTCTCGAATTCGTCGGCCATGGTGTTGCCGAACACTCCCGGGCTGGACGCGATCAGCTGACCGAGCTTCACGTAGGTGGGACCGAGGTGCTCGAACGTCCGGCGCACCTCATGGGCGACGTCGGAGGTGCCCGGCGGGCGCCCGCGCAGCAGTCCGGTCACCGCGCCGAGCGCCAGCCGCCCGGCGCCGGCCGCGGCGTGGCCGGCGGTGGTGGTGAAGCGGGTGACCTCGGTGACCGCCGAGACGCTGGGCAGGCCGGGGCGTGCCTGCGCGCTGGGGGATTCCTGATTGGTCATCACAGTTGCCCAAGTGTAGTGGGCGAATGGGCGCCGACCGCCGGGCCGACGCGGCGGTCGTCGTGTCGGGGTCGAGGCAGGGGGGCCACTAGTGCTCCGGCTCACGGCGGCGTAGTCTCGACCGCATGTTTTCGATCGACAGTCGATAACCTGTCGATCGCCTCTCGTTGGGAGCTCAGCATGGTCGAGGAGAGTCGCGCCGACCTCGTGGTGGTCGGCGCGGGTGTGGCGGGGCTGACGGCTGCGCTGACGGCTGCGGCCCGCGGGCTGACGGTGACGGTGCTGACCAAGGGGCGTACCTGGGCGCAGCCGGGCGCGGAGCACTCCGCGTCCACCTTCTACGCGCAGGGCGGCATCGCGGTGGTGGAGCCCGGGAACCCCGGCGACTCGGTGGCCCTGCATCTGGCCGACACACTGGCCGCCGGTGCCGGACTCACCGATCCGGTGGCGACGGAGCCGATCCTGGCCGGGGGCTGGCCGGCGGTGACCCAGTTGGTCGGCTGGGGCGCGGAGTTCGACTTGGGGGCCGACGGCCGGTTCCTGCGGACCAGGGAGGGCGGCCACAGCGTCCGTCGCATCATCCACGCAGGCGGCGACGCCACCGGCGCGCGGGTGCAGCAGGCGCTCGCCTCCGCGGTCGCCGCGGCGCCGATCCGAGTCATCGATCACGCCTCGGCCACCGCGATCCTCACCGGCGACGGTCGCGCCGCGGGGCTGGAGTTCGTCACCGCCGGCGGTCGCGGGGTGGTCCGGGCGCCGGCGGTGCTGCTCGCGACCGGCGGTCTCGGTCACGTGTACTCGGCCACCACGAACCCCGCTGCGTCGACCGGTGACGGTGTGGCGCTGGCGCTTCGGGCCGGAGCACAGGTCGCCGACCTCGAATTCGTCCAGTTCCATCCCACCATGCTGTACGTGCCCGGGGCGCGGGGCAGGCGCACGCTGGTCAGCGAGGCCGTGCGCGGGGAGGGCGGCGTGCTGGTGGACGACCACGGCGCCCCGGTGACCGCCGGCGTGCACCCGCAGGGCGATCTCGCCCCGCGGGACGTTGTCGCACGGGCGGTCACCGCGGCGATGCGGCGGACCGGTCGGCCGCACGTCTGGCTCGACATCTCGGGAGTGGAGGACTTCGAGCGCCGGTTCCCGACTGTCACGGCCGGTGTGCGGGCCTCGGGGCTCGACCTCGCGGGCGGGCGGCTGCCGGTGGTCCCCGGCGCGCACTACCTCTGCGGAGGTGTGGTGACCGACAGCCACGGTCGTACCAGCGTGCCGGGTCTGCTCGCGGCCGGGGAGGTGGCGCGCACAGGGTTGCACGGCGCCAACCGGCTGGCGTCCAACAGCCTTCTCGAAGGGCTGGTCATGGGCCGGTCGGCGGCACTGGCGGCGGTCGAACTCGCGGCGGTCGAGCCGCCGCGAGTGCCGGCCTGCGCGCCGCCTGTCCTGCCCGCATGCGACAGGATCGAGTTGCAGGACGCGATGTCGGAGGCGGCCGCGCTCGACCGGAACGCCGAGGGCCTGGCGTCGGTCGGTGCGCTGCTCGAGGCCGCACCCCTTCGCGGCCTCGCGACCGTGGCCGACATCGAGGACGCCAACCTCACCCTGGCGGCGCGTGCGGTGGTCGCAGCCGCGCTCGAGCGCCGGGAGTCGCGCGGCTGTCACTACCGTTCGGACTTCCCCGGGAGCGAGGAGGCGCCGCAGCCGCGGTACTTCGCCCTCGTCGAAGGCCGGATGCGCAGCGTCCCGCGCCTCCGGCCGGTGACCTGTGCCGGATCTGCCGAGCCTATGGCCAGTGTCGGAGGGGCTCCGTAGACTCGATCGGGGAACTCACGGGAAGGTGATGTGCAATGCGCGGTGGTGGTTGCTGGTCGTCGATCGTCGCCACTCCCGATGAGCGCTCCGCACTGCATCTGACGCCCTCCCACGATTGGCTCGTGGCCTGCGTGCTGCCCGCCGGTCATGACGGCGCCCACGGATCCGACGGCGCGCAGAGCCATTCCGGTCGCCGTCGCTGGCTGATGTGGGACGACTACGCGCGCGGTGCGCAGACCCTCGCCGAGGAGTTCGAGTGTCCCTCGCAGGCTCTCGACGGTGCGCCGTGTCTGTTCTTCGCCGGTCACGGCGGTCCGCACCGGTACGCCGCGCCGGTGGGCCGCGACTTCCCGGCCGAGCCGGTCGTGGACAGCGCGCCCGCACCGGCGCCTGTGCCGGAGCCTCGGTCCGCCCCGGCATCACCGCCGCCGCTGCCGCCCGAGGACGAGTCGTTCAGCGTCTCGGCGCTCGACGATCTCTTCGCGGGGATGCCCAGCCTCCGGGATCTGCCGACCACGGATCTGCTGGTCTTTCCCGAGAGCAGTTTCCACCCGGCCGCACCCGCCTGGCCGCAGTCGCGCGGTGACTACGTCGCCGAGCACCGTCCGGACGGTCCGCGCGCGCCGGAGGCGGTGGTCTCCGGTCCCGCGCGCTTCGAACCGGCGGAGCAGGTGATCGATGCGGAGGTGGTGGAGGCGCCGGACGCCGAACCGAAGCGAGGGCGTCGGCGGCGGCTGCGTGAGGACGCGGATCCGGCACTTCGGCCGGCCGAGGCCGGCCGCAGCAGGCATCGGGCGGCGCACGATGCGGAGGACTCCGCCGGTGCGGCCACTGTGGACCCGAACATGCTCGAGGTCCGGCCCGGCGCGGCCTCGGTGCTCACCACCCCGATGGTCGAGGTGATCTCCTCTAGTTGGGATCCCGTGCGGATGGGCATCCCGGTCGCGCGCCGACCACTGCCGGGCGACTCCGACGTGTGGTCGGTGGCGGAAGTCGTCGAAGACGCGGCCGCGCACGTGCGGTCGCTTCCCGAGGCCGCTCAAGACGGCGAGGTGTCGGCGGCGCTCCTCGATGTCGCCGAATCGCTGGGCCGTCTCGCGGACGCGCTCAAACCCTCCTGCTGAATCGAATCCGGCCCGTCGCCGGATTTTTTGGCTCCCGCACCGTTCTGTCAGCCCGGTCCGGAAGCCAAAGTTTTCGTGTACCGCGCGCCCTCCTGAAATTCGATACCCCTAGGGGGTAGACGTACGCCGAAATTCGGAGTAGAACTGTGGCTGAGATACCCACAGGGGGTATCGAAGGGAGGCGGGATGACCACCGACGAGACGGCGACCGCCCGCGACCATGCAGGCGGCGGGCACACCGGTCACGGATACCTGCCCGAGAAGGACAAGTTCATCCGTCGACTCAAGCTGATCGAGGGTCAGGCCCGAGGTCTGCAGCGAATGGTCGAGCAGGAGGCGTACTGCATCGACATCCTCACGCAGGTGTCGGCGATGACCAAGGCGCTCGAGTCCGTGGGGCTCGGGCTGCTGCACGACCACATGAACCACTGTGTGGTCGAAGCCGCACGCGAAAGCGACGAGGCCGCCGCGGCCAAGGTCGATGAGGCCATGAAGGCCATCACCCGCCTGGTCAAGTCCTGACCGCGGGCGAGTCCGTTTCCCGACAGACGACATCAACCAGATCACACGAATGAGGAGAGAATCCATGAGCACCACCACCACTGTCACCGTCACTGGCATGACCTGCGGCCACTGCGCAGCTTCGGTCCGGGAGGAGATCTCCGAGATCGCAGGAGTGGAGAAGGTCGACGTCGATGTGGCCAGCGGTCGCGTCGACATCACCAGCGCCGCCCCGCTCGATCCGGCCGCCGTCGGCGCTGCTGTCGCCGAGGCCGGCTACCGGGTCCAGTGACCGCGTCGGCGAGACCGGGCGTGCGGATCGCCGCATTCGCCGCCGGTCTCGCGGTGGTCTTCGGGGCGATGTTCGGCGTCGGCCGGGCCGTCGGCCCCTGGGACACCGCGCCGCAGCCGTCCCACGGCACCCAGATGCAGCACGACCAGGAGGGAACGCACAGATGACGCAGCCGATCGCCGCCGACCGGGAACTCGATCTGGAACTGATCGGGATGACGTGCGCCTCGTGTGCCAACCGGATCGAACGCAAACTCAACAAACTCGACGGAGTCACCGCCACCGTCAACTACGCCACCGAGCAGGCGCACGTGGAATACGACGGCGACGTGACCTCCGACGACCTCATCGAGGCGGTCCGGGCAGCCGGATACGACGCCGAACCGGTGCGTCCGGTGGCCACGGACGCCGAGCAGGCCGACGAGGATCCGGCGCCGTCGCGGGCCGAGGCCGAGCTGACCGCTCTGCGCCAGCGGCTGGTCGTATCGGCGGTGCTGACGGTTCCGGTGATCGCGCTGGCGATGGTCCCCGCATGGCAGTTCACCTACTGGCAGTGGCTGTCGCTGACCCTCGCGGCACCCGTGGTCGTGTGGGGTGCGCTGCCCTTCCATCGGGCGGCGCTCGCCGGAGCCCGGCACGGCACCACCACCATGGACACCCTGGTCTCGGTCGGCACCCTCGCCGCTTTCGGGTGGTCGATCTACGCCCTGTTCTGGGGTGACGCCGGCGTGCCCGGCATGACCCACGGCTTCGACTTGATCGCCTCCCGCGGCGACGGATCGTCGAACATCTACCTGGAGGCCGCGGCGGGAGTCACCACCTTCCTGCTGGCGGGCCGCTATTTCGAGAAGCGCGCCAAGCTCCGCGCGGGTGACGCGCTGCGCGCGCTCGCCGAAGTCGGCGCCAAGGACGTGACCGTGCTGCGCGACGGTCGGGAGGTCACGGTTCCGATCGGTGACTTGCAGGTCGGAGAGCGATTCGTGGTCCGGCCGGGTGAGAAGATCGCGACCGACGGCCGGGTGGTCTCGGGAGCTTCAGCTGTCGATCAGTCGATGCTCACCGGCGAGTCGATCCCCGTCGAGGTGGCGGTGGGAGACAAGGTCGTCGGCGGCACGGTGAACGCGCACGGCCGCCTCGAAGTGGAGGCGTCGGCGGTCGGCGCCGATACCGCACTCGCCCACATGGCGAAGATGGTCGCTGACGCGCAGGCGGGAAAGGCGCAGGTGCAACGATTGGCCGACCGGATCTCGGCGTACTTCGTCCCGGTCGTGATCGCGATCGCGGCGGGCGTGCTCGGTTTCTGGCTCGGTGTCGGCGGCGGTGTGACGCTGGCGCTGACGGCCGCGGTGTCGGTCCTGGTCATCGCCTGCCCGTGCGCGCTCGGTCTCGCGACCCCCACCGCGCTGATGGTCGGGACCGGCCGGGGAGCCCAACTCGGCATCCTGCTGAAGGGGCCCGAGGTGCTCGAGTCGACTCGCCGAGTCGATACCGTGGCGCTGGACAAGACCGGCACCGTGACGACCGGCGAGATGGCCGTCCGCGACGTGATCACCGCCGACGGCGTGGATGCGGACGACCTGCTGGCGCGGGCCGCGGCGGTGGAGTCCGGGTCGGAGCACCCGATCGGCCGCGCGGTCTGCAAGCACGTCGCCGAACTCGGGCTCGACGTTCCCGAGACGGCGGACTTCCGCAATCTCGCCGGTGCGGGCGTGACCGCGTTCATCGACGGACTGCGCGTCACCGTGACCGGTCCCCGTGACGTCCCCGTTCAGCTCGGTGAGCGGATGCGTGAACAGATCGCCACGGCCTCGGCGGAGGGGGCGACGCCCGTCGTGGTCACCTATCTCGACGCGGTGGCCGGCGTGATCGTGGTGGCGGACACCGTCAAGCCCACGTCGGCGGCGGCGATCGCCGAACTCAAGCGGATGGGGCTGCGTCCGGTACTCCTGACCGGCGACAACGACGGTGCCGCGCGGCATGTCGCGGCGCAGGTCGGCATCGACGAGGTGATCGCCGATGTGACGCCGGACGGGAAGGTGGACGCGGTCCGCCGCCTGCAGGAGTCCGGCCGCGTGGTCGCGATGGTCGGCGACGGTGTCAACGACGCCGCGGCACTGGCCTCGGCCGACTTGGGGTTGGCGATGGGAACCGGCACCGACGTCGCTATCGAGGCGGGCGATCTCACGTTGGTGAGCGGCGACCTGTGGGCCGTGGTCGACGCGATCGCGTTGTCGCGCAAGACACTCAGCACCATCAAGGGGAATCTGTTCTGGGCGTTCGCCTACAACGTGGCGGCGCTGCCGTTGGCCGCCGCGGCTCTGCTCAATCCGATGATGGCGGGTCTGGCGATGGCCTTCTCCTCCGTATTCGTCGTCGCCAACAGTCTGCGGCTGCGCGGATTCCGGTCTCGTCGCGTCTCCGCGTAAGCCGTAGCGGATGGCGGCGAAGTCTTAGGATTACCAAACCTCAGATCATTTCGGTAAACCTTTCCTCGCTGGTCAGAGACGGTTTACGGGCCTATTGTGAAATCATCGCGGCGAAGGTCTCGTCGAGGAATTCATATGCAGGGGAGCGGATATGAAAATGAATGAGGAACTCGAAGTCGAGTTCAGCAAGCAGATCACCCGGGAATTCGAATCGGCGATGCTCTACCGGCAGTTGGCAATCGAGTTGGAACTGCGCGACCTTCCCGGAATGGCCTCGTGGATGCGCAGCCATTCCACGGAAGAACTCAGCCACGCCGACCGCCTCATCGAGCACATGACCAACCGCGACAACCGCCCGCTCATCGGCGACATCACGATTCCGTCGGTCAAGGCCGACACGGTCACCGAGATCTTCGAGGTGGCGCTCGACGCCGAGCGCGACGTCTCGGAAGCGATCCGCGCGCTGTACCGGCTCGCACAGGAGCAGGGCGACATCGACTCGCGGCCGACCATCGACTGGTTCGTCTCCGAGCAGGTCGAAGAGGAGGCGACGGTCGGCGAGATCGTCGGTCGCCTGCAACTGGTGAACGAGGACGGCTCCGGCCTCCTTCGGATGGATGCGGAGCTGGCGTCGTCGAACGTCTGACAGATCAACGAGCCGATGGCCCGGCGCCCCAACGGGGTGCCGGGCCATTCCTCTTATATAGGGGCCCGGAACCGGCCGGCCCAAGTCTCTAGAACACGTTCTATTTCTGGTCTAGGCTGTCTCCCATGAGTGGACTGGACCTCCCTGAAATCGTGAATGCCTCTGACGTCGCCGAGTACAGCGACACCGTCGACGTGCTGGTGATCGGCGCAGGCATCGGCGGCTGCTGCGCGGCGCTCGAAGCGGCGGAGGCCGGGGCGTCGGTGCTGGTGCTCGAGCGATCGGCCGCGGCCGGCGGCACCACCTGCATGGCGGGAGGACACTTCTACCTCGGCGGTGGCACCGCGGTGCAGACGGCCACCGGACACCAGGACAGCGCGGAGGAGATGGCCAAGTACATCACCGCCGTCTCGCGCGACCCGGAGCCGGACAAGATCAAGGCCTACTGCGACGACAGCGTGGAGCACTTCGGCTGGCTCGAGTCGCTCGGCTTCCAGTTCGAGCGTTCGTACTACCCGGAGAAGGCGGTCATCCAACCGCAGACCCAGGGACTGATGTACACCGGCAACGAGAAGGTGTGGCCGTTCTGCGAACAGGCCGTCCCGGCGCCGCGCGGTCACAAGGTGCCCGTGCCCGGCGACACCGGCGGCGCGGGCATGGTGATCGAGCTCCTGGTGAAGCGTCTCGGCGAGCGGGGCGTGCCGATCCGCTACGAGGTCGGGGCGCGCAGGCTCGTCGTCGACGACTCCGGTGCCGTGGTCGGCGCCTACTGGAAGGCCGGCGGCGAGGACGGTTTCATTCGCGCCTCCGCCGTGGTGATCGCCGCGGGCGGATTCGTCATGAACCCCGACATGGTCGCCGAGTACGTCCCGCAGTTGGCGGAGAAGCCGTTCACGCTCGGCAGCACCTACGACGACGGTCTCGGAATCCGAATGGGCGCCTCGGTGGGCGCCGGACTCAAGCACATGGACCAGGCGTTCATCACCGCGCCGGTGTACCCGCCGTCGATCCTCCTCACCGGCCTGGTCGTGAATAAGGAGGGCAAGCGGTTCGTCGCGGAGGACTCCTATCACTCGCGGACGTCCGGATTCGTGATGGACCAGACCGACCGCGCCGCCTTCCTCATCGTCGACGAGGCGCACATGCAGCGGCCCGAGTTCCCGCTGGCGCCCTTCATCGACGGCTGGGAGACGGTCGACGAGATGGCCGACGGCCTCGGCCTCGATCGGGCCACGCTGCACGCGACCCTCGATCGGTACAACGAGTACGCCGCCAAGGGCGAGGATCCGGACTTCCACAAGAGCCCCGAGTTCCTGGCGCCGCAGGACACCGGGCCGTGGGCGGCGTTCGACATGAGTCTCGGGAAGGCGCTGTACGCCGGGTTCACCGTCGGCGGCATGGCCACTTCGCTGGACGGCCAGGTGCTGACCGAGGAGGGCTCCGTGATCGACGGACTGTACGCCGCCGGAGCCTGTGCGGCGAACCTCGCGCAGGACGGAAAGGGCTACGCCAGCGGCACCCAACTGGGGGAGGGCTCGTACTTCGGTCGCCGGGCGGGGCGTCACGCGGCACATGCAGCGACCGTGCGAAATCGGGTTACTGTCCGGTAAGTGACGTATCTAACCGGCCCCTGGTCCGCGTGGCAGGGCGTGCTAACGTCATGCCACGTTTTCCATCAGCAGGGTCGGTCACGTGGCCACCTGCGGCGTGTCGCGCGAGTTCGATGAAGCACTGGCCGACGCAGGCTTAGACGCCCGTACATCCCGTGGGGCTCCCGCCTGTCGTCTACAGCGTTGGCGTCGAATCATCGTGCGCCATGTTCTGTAAGACAAGGTGAAGCTGAATATGAGTGTGGGAGAGGCAGTGAAATGCTGATCGGTATCCCCCGGGAATCAAAGGCGGGCGAGACTCTCGTCGCCGCGACCGCTAAGACGGTGGCGCAGCTGCAGCAGCTCGGCTACGAGGTGATCGTCGAGGCCGGCGCCGGTGATCGCGCCGAGCAGCCGGACGGGGCGTTCGCTGAGGCGGGCACGCGTCTGGGTTCGGCCGACGAGGTGTGGGCCGCTGACGTCGTGGTCAAGGTCAACGCCCCGACGGACGACGAGATCGCCCGTATGCGGCGCGGTGCGGTCCTCATCTCGATGATGGCTCCAGCCCGTAATCCGGAACTGCTGGAGAAGCTGCGCAGTGCGGGCATCACCGCGCTGGCGATGGACGCGGTACCGCGTATCTCGCGTGCACAGTCCATGGACGTTCTCTCGTCGATGGCCAATGTCGCGGGTTACCGCGCAGTGGTCGAGGCCGCACATGAGTTCGGCCGGATGTTCACCGGTCAGGTGACCGCGGCGGGCAAGATTCCGCCCGCGCGTGTGTTCGTGGTCGGTGCCGGCGTGGCCGGTCTGGCGGCGATCGGTGCCGCTTCGGCGATGGGCGCCGTGGTGCGTGCCTTCGACGTGCGTCCCGAGGTGGCCGAGCAGGTCGAGTCGATGGGCGCCGAGTTCGTCAAGGTCGACTTCGAGGCGGAGAAGTCCGAAGACGGCTACGCCAAGGAGATGACGGCCGAGCAGGAGGCCGCGACCGCCTCGATGTACGACGAGGAGGCCCGCGCCGCCGACATCGTCATCACCACCGCGCTGATCCCGGGCCGTCCGGCACCGAAACTGCTGAGCGCCGACACCGTCGCCGGAATGAAGAACGGTTCGGTGATCGTCGACATGGCGGCGGCCAACGGCGGCAACGCCGAGGGCACCGTGGCCGACGAGAAGGTCGTCACCCCCGGCGGTGTCACGATCCTCGGCTACACCGATCTCGCGGGCCGGCTGGCCGCGCAGACCTCGCAGCTGTACGGCACCAACATCGTCAACCTGCTGAAGCTCCTGACGCCGGAGAAGAACGGTGAGCTGACGCTGGACATGGACGACGTCGTCCAGCGCGGCATCACGGTGACGCGCGACGGCGAGGGCATGTGGCCGCCGCCCCCGGTACAGGTGTCGGCGGCACCGAAGGCCGCCGCCGCGGAACCGGCCGAGGTCGCCCCGCCCAAGGAGCCGATGTCGCCCGCCAAGAAGGTCGCGCTCTCGCTGGTCGGGATCGTGATCTTCGGTCTGGTGGTGGCCTTTGCGCCGCCGCCGATCCCGCAGCACTTCACGGTGCTCATGCTGGCGATCGTGATCGGCTACTACGTCATCGGCAATGTGGCGCACGCGCTGCACACGCCGCTGATGTCGGTGACCAACGCCATCTCCGGTGTCGTCGTGGTCGGTGCGCTGTTGCAGATCGCGTCCGACAATGTGACCGTTCAGATCCTGTCGACGATCGCGATTCTGGTCGCATCGATCAACATCTTCGGTGGCTTCGCGGTCACCCGTCGCATGCTCGCCATGTTCAGCAAGGGGGCGTGATCACTCATGGGAATCACTGCAATCACCGTTGCGGCGTATGTCATCGCATCGCTGCTGTTCATCCTTTCGCTCGCCGGACTGTCGAAGCATGAGTCGGCCAAGAGCGGTCTGACCTACGGCATCGTCGGCATGGCGATCGCGCTGGTCGCCACCATCGTCCTGGTCCTGAAGAACATCGTCGACCTCGACTCGCTCGACATGAAGTGGGTGCCGATCGTCCTGATGTTCGGCGCCGTGGTCGTCGGCGCGCTGATCGGTCTGTGGCGCGCCAAGATCGTCGAGATGACCGGCATGCCCGAGCTCATCGCGCTGCTGCACTCGTTCGTCGGTCTGGCCGCCGTGCTCATCGGCTGGAACGGGGCGATCGAAGGCTTCGACGTCACAGGCGTCGATCCCGGAAACGTTCGGTCGCTGACCAACATCCACGAGGCGGAGATCGCGATCGGCATCTTCATCGGTGCGGTCACCCTCACCGGTTCGATCGTCGCCAACCTGAAGCTCTCGGCGAAGATGAAGTCGGCGCCGCTGATGCTTCCGGGCAAGAACTTCATCAACGTCGGTTCGCTGGTGGTGTTCGCGGTTCTGACGGGCGTGTACGTCGCGTCCGACACCCACGACAACACCACGTCGATGATCCTGCTCGCGGTCATCACCGCTCTGGCGCTGTTCCTCGGATGGCATCTGGTCGCCTCCATCGGCGGCGGCGACATGCCGGTGGTCATCTCGATGCTGAACTCGTACTCCGGTTGGGCCGCCGCGGCCTCGGGCTTCCTGCTCGGCAACGATCTGCTGATCGTCACCGGTGCGCTGGTCGGCTCGTCGGGTGCGTACCTGAGCTACATCATGTGCAAAGCGATGAACCGGTCGTTCATCTCGGTCATCGCCGGCGGTTTCGGCATCGAGGCCGGACCGGCCGACGACACCGACTACGGCGAACACCGCGAGATCAACGCGGAGGCTGCCGCCGAGCTCCTGTCCGGCGCCAAGTCGGTGATCATCACCCCGGGCTACGGCATGGCGGTGGCCCAGGCGCAGTACCCGGTCGCGGATCTGACGTCCCGGCTGCGCGCGAAGGGCATCGATGTCCGGTTCGGCATCCATCCGGTGGCCGGTCGTCTCCCCGGCCATATGAATGTGCTGCTGGCCGAGGCGAAGCTGCCGTACGACATCGTGCTCGAGCTCGACGAGATCAACGACGATTTCCCCGAGACCGACGTCGTGCTGGTCATCGGCGCCAACGACACCGTGAACCCGGCTGCCGCGGAGGATCCGGGCTCGCCGATCGCGGGCATGCCGGTGCTGGAGGTCTGGAACGCCAAGGACGTGATCGTCTTCAAGCGTTCGATGGCGGCCGGCTACGCGGGCGTCCAGAACCCGCTGTTCTTCCGCGAGAACACCCAGATGCTCTTCGGTGACGCGAAGGACCGCGTCGAAGACATCATCGCTGCTCTGTAACCGGGCACCGAACTCGAGTACCCCGTCGATCCGTCCGGATCGGCGGGGTGCTCGTCGTCCCGGGGGCGGTGCGGCCTCGGTTCGCCGGACGACTGGATTCGCCGATCCCGGGGCCCGGGAGTGTCACCGGCGACCCCTACCATCGACAGACATGGAGCAAACTGGGGTCTTCGATGTGGACCTGCGCGGACTCATCGATGTACTGGGGAACAATCTGTACACCAACCCGGGCGTATTCGTCCGGGAGCTGCTTCAGAACGCGATCGACGCCCAGACCGAGCGCCCGAGCGTCGATCAACCCATCGTCATCACGGCCGACGGGGCCGAGTTCGTCATCTCCGACACCGGCGTCGGGATGCGGGCGGACCAGATCGCCGAGCTGCTGGGGACCATCGGCCGCAGCTCGAAACGGGACGAGCTCGGATTCTCCGAGCAGGCGACGATCGGCCAGTTCGGCGTCGGGCTGCTCAGCGGATTCCTGGCCGGGGACCGGATCGAGGTCTCGTCGAAGGCCGAAGGACACGACCCGGTCCGGTGGGTGGGCGATGCGTCCGGAACCGTCGAGACCGGACCGGGAGACCGGAGCGAGACCGGCACCACCGTGCGGATCTGCGCACGTCCGGGATTCGAGCAGTGGCTCGATCCCGACCGCGTGGCCTCGCTGGCTGCCCGATACACCGCCCTGCACCCGACCCCGGTCACGGTGAACGGACGCCGAGTCAATCCACCGGTCGAGGTCTTCGCGGCCGAGGCGGGCCGCCGGGTCGCCGCGCAGGTCGCCTACTGCCAGGACGAGTTCGGATTCACTCCGCTCGACACCTTTCAGGTCGACATCCCCGAAGCGGGTCTGCGCGGCGTCGCGTTCGTTCCGCCCAGCGGCGGAGACCTCGTGGCACGGTCGGAGCACCGCGTCCACGTCAAGGGACTCCTGGTCGGCGACCTCGCGGAGCTGCTCCCGGAGTGGGCGTTCTTCGTGCGGGTCGTCGTAGACGCCACCGGACTGACTCCGACCGCATCGAGGGAGAGCGTGGTGCGCGACGATCTGTTCCACGACGTCGTCGAGTCGCTCGGCGCGCAGGTTCTGGCCTGGCTCGCCGGGCTCGAGCAGCGGCCCGCCACACGAGCGAAGTTCCTCAGCGTCCACGAGCAGGGGATAAAGGCGCTCGCGGCCCACCGGCCGGAACTGCTGGGTTTCGTCGACCGGCACTGCGTCTTCGAGACCAATTACGGGCCGATGCCGCTCGCGACCTTCCGAGCGAGATTCGGCGACCTGCGGTACACCGGCAGCGTCGACGACTTCCGCGTCCTCGGCGACATCCTGGGCAGCCGGGGTTTCGGCCTGGTCAACGCCGGCTACGCCTTCGAGACAGGTGTGGTCCGCGCGTTGATCGCCGCCGACCCCGACATCACCGGCGAGTACGTGACGCAGGAGATGCTGCTGACCGCGCTGGGAGACGTCGGTGACGATGTGCGGACGCGGTTCGCCGGTGCCCTCGCCCTGGCGGGAACCGCGCTGGCGCCGTACGGCTGCGACGTGGATCTGACGGCCATCGAGCCCGGCGAACTCTCGGGTGTGCTGCTGACCGATGACTCGGCGAAACTCGCGGGCGACCGTCGCGAGATGCTGTCGGAGGTCGCCGGGGACCCCGACGCGTGGTTGGCCGCGGTCGCCGCGGTCGACGCGCACGACCATCAGGTGCCGAGCCGGCCGGTGCTGCTGCTGAACGTGGCGAACACGCTCGTGGGACGGTTGCCGTCGATCACCGATCCGACGGTGGCGGGCGCCCTGGTCCGGACGGTCTACAGCCAGGCGTTGGTGCGAGCGCACCGATCGTTGTCGTCGGACGCGGCCAGGGACGTGGACGAAGCCGTGATGCTGCTGGCGGATCTCGCTACTCGGGCGGGCGCCAGGTGACCGACCAGCCGACGCACGATCCGCGTCTGGAGAGTTTCGTCAACGACCTCTGGCACGCGCGGTACGGGGATCCGCGGTTCGGCCACGAGGATTTCGGGGCGTTTCCCGCGCTGATCGCCCGGGCCGACGAACTGGGCGACGACTACTGGCGGTTCGTCGTCCGGCTCGAGGCCTCCTACGCGGCGCTGTGGTCCGGGACCGCGGCCGACGTGCTGACTCTGCTGGCGTGGATGCTCCGGGCCCACGACCGCCAGGCGGCGACGCTCGATTTGGAGCCGACACAGCTCGAACAGCTCAACACCACGCTCGTCGACTTCCTCGAATCGGTGCCCGACGTCCCCGAACTGTCGCTCGACCAAGTGCGAGATCTGCTCGACGACTGGATCCGGCGGACCCGCGGGACGGGCTACGAGTCGGATGCGCTGGTCGCGGTGGTGCGCGCGAAGATCGCACTGCACCGCGGCGACCCCGACGCGGCCCGCCGGTTCCTCGACGAGTGCCGGGACTTCGCTCCGCCGGCCGGCACCTGCCGGGAGGGTGCGCGAGCGATGGTCGCGGCGCTCTACAGCCGGTGCGGCGATCACGCGCGAGCGCTCGAGTTGTCGGAGCCGGATCTAGTGGACGACGGCGAGCGATGCGGGTTCTTCCCCGCCGAGACGCATGTCGCGCTGATCGGTGCTTACGCCGCGGCCGGCCGGCGCGACGACGTCGTACTGGCGGCCGAGCACATCGACCGGATCTACGGTGAGTTCCCGGGCTCCACCGGCCACGCCGAAGCCATTCCCGCGCTGTTGCGCGTCGGTGAGCTCGGGCGGGCACGGGATCTGGCGGTGAGCCGCCTGCCCCATCTGGACGACTGCTTCACGCCGCTCGACCGGGCGCGGCTGGCCGCGGCGCTGTCGGCGGCGTTCGCTTCGGCCGCGGCGGTGGACGGGGACGCTGTGATCTCCCATCACACCGATCCGGGTCGTCCGGCCCGGACCCGACGGGCGGCCGATCTGGCGGCCGAACTCGCCGACGTGGCGCGCGACATCGCCCGGGGGTTCGACATCCGCAACGGCAGCGGCGCGGTCTCGACGTGGGTCGAGCAGACCCTGGCGCTCCGCGCCGCGGGTCGGCCCGATGACCGGGTGAAGCCGGTCGCCGAACGGACGGCCCAGGAGTTGATGAGCGGCATGGCCGTGTTCTCCATGGTCTCGAGTCGCAGGGCCGAGGCGTGCGCCGAGGCGCTCGCGGGCCGGATCGGCGAACTCACCGGCCGCAGCCTGGCGCGGGCCCGGATCATGCTGGCCTCCGACCTGCGCCGTAGCGATCGTCACGCCGCCGAGGCGGCACTGCGGGAAGCCGCTGCGGCGGCGCGCGCGGAGTATCCGGCCATGGCGGCGCAGGCCGAACTCATGGCCGATGTGGAGGCGGCGGCACAGGGCGTCCTCGATCCGCAGCGGCTCCTGTCGGCGCCGGACCCGGATCCGGCGTGGGCCGCGCTGTCTCAGGCGAACTACTGGCGTTTCGTCGCCGTGGCGAGCGAACCCGTGGACGGTGAGCGAGCCGGCCGTGCGGTGGACGCGGGGATCGAGACGCTGCGACGCGGCTTGGCGGGCGAGATCCGCCTCGTGGAGGACGAGATGGCGTCGCGCCCGGGCTCGGCGGAGGCCGATGCCTACTCGATCGCGGCGGCGCTGCACATCATGGCGGCGTCGATGCGGGCCGCCGCCGGATACTCTCCCGACGCCGAGATCGACGCGGCGCTCGTCTCAGCCCGCCGGATGGTCGCGGCCGCCTCGACGCCCGACCAACGCCTCGAAGCCCACGCCCAGCTGGCCGGCGTCCTGGGATTCGCCGCGCAACTGCAGTCGATGAGCGATGAGCAGGCGGCGTTGCGTCTGCTGGACGAGGCCGTCGAGAACTCCCGGTACGCGCAGCGTGCGCCTCTGCTCGCTCAGCGGGCCGAACTCCGGATCACGGCGGCCGAGGACTTCGACGGTGCGGTGACCGATCAGGAGCAGGCGATCGCCGTCTGGATGGTGGAAGGCCTCGATCATCAAGCCGATGCCGCGTTGATCGACTTGGCCCGGATGCAGCTCTCGCGAGGCGACGACGCGCGGCGGGTGATCGAGGCGGTACGGCCGGTGATCGACCGGATGTCCGAGCGCGGCGACGAGGATGCCGTCGCTGCCGGTCTCGCGGTGCTCGGCCGTGCGCAATCGTCGGCTCGGCTCCCGGACGACGCGGTGATCTCGTTCTCCCGGGTGCTCGACACGGTGGTGGGCGACGAACATCCCGGGTACCTCGCGCAGCTGTATCAGGCGCGTGCGAGCGAACTGATGGATCTCGGACGGCACCCCGAGGCGATGGCCGACTTCGACCATGCGGCGGAGCTGTTCGCCGAGTTCGGCGCGCAGCACGATCTCGGCGAGGTGCTCCGATCCGCCGCTCTGGCCGCTCACTTCGGGGGCGACGACGCCACCGCCGTGAGCCTGCTGGAGCGCGCCGAGCGCGTCTACGACGAGCTGAGCGTCGACGGTCCGGTCGATTTCGAGCGAACCCGGCTCGATCTCGCTCGCGCCGACATCCTCCGGTCCACGGACCCCGAGCGCGCCGAGGCGCTGCTGCAGTCGGTGGTGGAGCGATCGTCGGCGGCCAACTGGCTTCCGCTGGCGTTGAGCGGACTGAATCTGCAGGCGCTCATGGCCGTGGAGGCGGGCGGCGACGACGGGCGCGCACGGGCGTGGGACCTGGTGCTCGAAGGACTACGGCTCGACCCCGAGCATCCAGGGCTCAACCAGCTGGCGTTCGAGTTGAACGACGAGTGATCCGCGGTGGGCCGACGAGCTACACCGGCACTCCGCGGAAATGGGTCGTGAGCCGGTGGTCGTCGTCGATCAGGTGGAAGGCGACGCCGGGACGCTGAGCGATGTTGAGGACGTCGGTGCCCTCGAACGGAAGGTTCAGGGTCGAGGCGACGCCGGGGGCGATGACGTGCGGCCGCCCGGCGAAGGTGGTCACGGCCGGTGTGTGCGCGTGCCCCGCCACGCAGCCGACGATGTTCGGGTGCTCGCCGACGAACTCCGCGAGCAGTCCGGGATCGAGCTGTCTGCGGTCGTCGATGAACGGGATCCCGACCGGGACCGCCGGGTGGTGGAAGGCCACCAGCACATCGGTGTCCGGGCCCGCTTCGGCTATCTGCGCGCGCGCCCAGTCGAGGGTGCCGCGGGAGATGTAGCCGTCGGAGCGGCCGGGGATCGACGAGTCGAGCGCGAGCACCAGGAGTCCGGACAGACGGAGTGCCGAGTTCACCGGTTCACTGCACTCGGTCCCGGTCACCACCGAGTTGTACGCGGCGCGTTCGTCGTGGTTGCCGAGGGTCATCAGAGTCGGAATGTCGGTGACGAGCGCGTCGAGGGCCTCGCGGTATTCCTCGGGGAGCCCCTCGTCGGCGATATCGCCGGTCACCAGCAGTGCATCCACGTTCCGAGGGCCGCCGCAGCGACCGTTGAGATAATCCATCAGCGCGGCCACCCGCCTGCGGTGGTCGGGGCCGCCGTCGAAGTGGAGATCGCTTATCTGTGCGATGACGAACATGCGTCTCCTTTGGGCATCGGCCGATACCTGATCCAGGCTAGACGACCGATGCACCTGAGTCAGATCACGTCGGCGCCGGTGACACTTCCACACTCACGATGTCGGCGAAACGGTAGGGCGAGGCCACCAGCAGCCCGCCGAGCTTGCGCCGCAACCGGGACATCTCGGCGCGGACCGTGACGGTTCGATCCGCGGTTCCGAACAGGTGCGCCGACAGTTCGGCCGCGCTGAGTCCATCGGGATGAGCGGCGAGGAGCCGGAGGATCTGAAGATGCCGCGGTGACGGATGGAGGACCCATGCCGCACCCGAAGAGTCGACATGTACTGTCGCGGGCCCGTCGGTGCTTTCGACGAGCACGACATGCGTGGTAGTGGCCGTTTCGTCCGGATCGGTTACGCGCAGGAGCCAGCCGCCGGGAAGGGGCTCGACGTCGCACGGTCCCAGATCACCGACGTGTGCGCGCCCGGCGCTGAAGTCCCGCGGAAGCCAGACGCGGGTGCGGGGAGGCAGTCGGTCGACGGCGGCGACCCACCCGTGGGGGTCCACCGCGAGGGCCGGTGCTCCGGCGCGGGCCAGAATCGGTGCGGCGACGCTGCGGAGCAGGTCGAGGCGGGTGCGGTGGGCATCACGCAGTTGCGCTTGCGCGAGTCGTGCCACCGAGTCGACCAATGCGAGGGTCGCGGGATGAATCGACGGAGCAGGGCCGCTGACGTCGACGACGCCGATCACGTCGCCGGTCCGCGGATCGCGGATCGGCGCACCGGTGCACGTCCAGGTGTGGTGGGTGCGGACGAAGTGTTCGGCGGAGAACACCTGGACGGCTTGGCGTGAGACCAGCGCCGTTCCGATCGCGTTGGTCCCCACATTCCGCTCCGACCACGACGCTCCTTCGGTGAACCCGAGTCGGTCGGCGCGGCGCAGGACCTGCGGCCCGCCCGACCGCCAGAGAACGTGGCCGGAGGCGTCCGCGACCACGAGGAGATTCTCCCCGCCGGAGATCAGGACGTCGAGGTTGCCGGTGACCGATTCGAGGACGTCGGCCAGTCCGGATTCGGCGCGACGGCATTCCACCTCACCCGGATCGAGCGGGTCGTGTCCGGCTCCGCGATCGGGATCGACGCCCGCGGTGGTGACCCGGTCCCACGACTGCCCGATCACCGACCTCGGCCGGGCGGGCAGTCTGTCGCCCGATCGTGCGGCGTCGTACACCGCGCGGAGCACGGCCGCGAACTCGCGGGGATCGTCGCCGGAGGAGATCGCCGGTTCCGGCACCGGCCGGGTCGTCGCGTTCGACATCGGACTCCCTCATGCCGCTGTGGTGGTCGTCACATGACGGATTCAGCTTCGCCCCCACCCGCGCGGTCGTCAAGCCGGTTGCAACCCCCTGCAACGCTTGTCGGCCCCAACGGGAAGGAGTGTGCTGTGCATCACAACTTGGAATGACCGCAGTGAGAGGACACAGTCATGACGCAGACCATGGATCGGCCGGTGGACACCGGGCGGCGCACCCCGTCCGAACGCATCGACGCCTGGCTCGAGAAGTTCGATAGAGCCCTGGCCTCGGGGGATCCGGAGCAGGTCGCCTCGTTGTTCGTGACGGACTCGTTCTGGCGTGATCTGGTGGCGTTCACCTGGAACCTGAAGACGGTCGAAGGACACGACGAGATCGTCGCGATGCTCGCCGCGCGTCAAACGGATGCAGCGGCCGGCGGCTTCGCGCGCACGGACGAGGCGAATGAGGCCGACGGGGTTGTCGAGGCGTTCATCGAGTTCGAGACCCGGGTGGGTCGCGGTGACGGTCACTTGCGCATCAAGCAGGACGACGACGGCGTCGACCGAGCGTGGACCCTGCTCACCACCCTGCAGGAGTTGAAGGGCTTCGAAGAGCCCAGCGGCGTGCGCCGGCCGAGGGGCGCGGTGCACGGCAGTGACCCGGACCGCCGGTCGTGGGCGGAGAAGAAGGAGGACGAGGAGGCCGAACTCGGCCGAGCCGTCCAGCCCTATGTCCTCGTGATCGGCGGCGGTCAGGGCGGAATCGCGCTCGGTGCGAGGTTGCGGCAGCTCGGCGTTCCGTCGATCGTCGTCGACAAGCACGATCGGCCCGGCGACCAGTGGCGTGGCCGGTACAAGACGCTGTGCCTGCACGATCCGGTCTGGTACGACCACCTGCCGTATCTGCCGTTCCCGCCCAACTGGCCGGTGTTCGCGCCCAAGGACAAGATCGGCGACTGGCTGGAGTTCTACACCAAGGTGATGGAGGTGCCGTACTGGAGCAGGACCGAGTGCACATCCGCCGCCTACGACGAGGCGGCCGGACGCTGGACCGTCGAACTCGTCCGCGACGGTGAGCCGATGACACTGCACCCGACGCAGTTGGTGCTCGCGACCGGAATGTCGGGCAAGCCCAACGTCCCCGAGTTCCCGGGACAGGACGTGTTCGCCGGCGAGCAGCACCACTCCAGCAGACATCCGGGACCCGATGAGTATGTGGGCAAGAAGGTGGTGGTGATCGGCGCGAACAATTCCGCCCACGACATCTGCAAGGCGCTCGTGGAAGCGGGAGTCGACACCACGATGGTCCAGCGGTCGTCGACGCACATCGTGAAATCGGACTCGTTGATGGAGATCGGTCTCGGGGCGCTCTACAGCGAGCAGGCAGTGGCCGACGGGATGACGACCAAGAAGGCCGATATGACCTTCGCATCGTTGCCGTACCGGATCATGCATCAGTTCCAGATCCCGTTGTACGACCAGATCCGGGAGCGTGACAAGGACTTCTATGCGCGGCTTGAGGCCGCGGGATTCGACCTGGACTTCGGCGACGACGGCTCGGGTCTGTTCATGAAGTACCTGCGCCGCGGTTCGGGTTACTACATCGACGTCGGGGCGTGCGAGCTGGTGGCCGACGGGACCATCAAACTCGCCAAGGGCGGAGTGCAGGGTCTCACGGAGAACTCGGTGATTCTGGAGGATGGGACCGAACTTCCGGCCGACGTCGTGGTCTACGCCACCGGATACGGTTCGATGAACGGCTGGGCGGCGGATCTGATGGGCCAGGAAGTGGCCGATCGCGTCGGCAAGGTGTGGGGTCTGGGCTCGGACACCACCAAGGACCCCGGCCCTTGGGAGGGCGAGCAGCGGAACATGTGGAAGCCGACGCAGCAGCCGGGACTCTGGTTCCACGGAGGCAACCTGCATCAGTCGCGCCACTACTCGTTGTATCTGGCGCTGCAGTTGAAGGCACGGTTCGAGGGGCTGGACACACCGGTGTACGGACTGCAGGAAGTGCATCACCTGAGTTGAGCGGAACGACGGCGCCGGCGGCTCCGGGTCAGGCCGCACGATGCGGCGGGGCGCGGCGACCGGGTGCTGCCCGTGATGCGGGCGGTGGGTGCAGGTGGTGTGCCTGTCCGGCGTGGTGGGTGGGGTTCAGGCGCCACGGCTCGCTGCCTGTGGCCGGTCGCCAGGCCATGCGTCCGGTGTCGGGTCCGTCGGTGAGGACGGTGGTCTCCCACTGTCCGCGGCTGGTGCCGACGGCCCGATTGTGGCGTCCGCACGCGGCACCGAGAGCATCGATGTCGGTACGACCACCCGCGGTGATCCAGTCCGGCGAATGATGAGCCTGAGTCTGCGCGAACGGGCGGTCGCAACCCGGCGCCGTGCAGCCCCGATCACGCGCGAACAGGGCCAGTCGTTGCGCCTTGGCGGCGAAGCGTGCTCCGCGGCCTTGGTAGAGCACCTCGCTGGTGTGATTCCGGAACACGGCCAGGTGCGGCACCGCGTCGGCGGCGAGGCTCACGAGTTCACCGATCGGAACGCGGGTACCGGTCGCGGTCAGGGAGATCCCGGCGTGTGCGGCGAGTTCTTGATCGGTGACGGTGATGACCAACTCCGCCGGAATCCGGTCCGGCCGACCTAACCCCACGTGACCGAGTACCCAGTCGCACAACGCCAGCAATGCATCGTGGGTGCGCTGTGCGGCGCTGCGCAGGTCCCGGCTTCGTGCGCCAGCCAGAGCATCAGCGTCGATGTGGTTGCTGTCGATGGCTCCGGTGGGTGACTCCGGATCGGCGGGATTGTTCATCCCGGGCGCCGCCCACGCGGTCAAGATCACTTCGAACTTGGCCCGCAACTCCGGAGTCATCGCACCGCGAACCCGGCTCATCAACTGCCGATCCTGCGGAAGGATCGTCAACCCGCGCTGGCGTTGCCGGTCGACGTGATCGGACTCCTGCCCGTCCGGATCCAAATGCGCCAGCAGCCGGTCACCGACCTTCCCCAGATCATCCGGGTTCAACCCACTGGCGGCCGCGGCCAACTCCGCCTCAGCCCGCGCTTTGACCTCCGGCGAGATACAGCCCGGCACCTTCGCCAGCACCGCCGAGATCACCAGGGCATGCTCGGCACCGATGCAACCATCGGCGACCGCCGCGGCGGTCGCGGGTTTGCGTGGCGGCAGCGTTTCACCCTGAAAGTTCGAGAGGCTGCCGATGTTCTCGGTCAGGCGCACCCGACGTCCGGCTTCCCGCGTCCCCAACCGCAGGCCCTGCGACAGATACTGGTGCGGATTCAAGTAACCGGCGGTGCGATGCGCATTGCGGTCGGAGACCTCGACCAGCAGTCCGGTGGAGATGCCGTCCCAGCGTCGGCCAACAGTTCGGCGGGGGAATCCGGCAGCGTCAGCGAGTGGTCCATCACTGCCACCTCCCCCGAGTGTTTCAGCTGTTCACACCTTGTTTTGTTGATTGTCTGAAAGGTATCAGGCGCCTCTGACATCGAAGGTGGACATCAGACCGCAGACGGTGGAGCGGATCTGATCGACGGCGGCGCCGTGGTCGCCGCGGGGCTGCAGCAGGTGGCTCACGGTGAGACGAACGTACACCTCGACGAGTGTCGCCCGATCCTCGTCGCGCAGTCCGGGAGCCACTGCCCGCGACTGCTCCGCCACCGCTTCCATCGCTCGCCCCAGCACCGTCTCGGAGTCGACCGCTACCAACGACAGGAGTTCGTTCTCGCGAGCGCGGGAGCCCTCGCTGACTACGGACAGCAGCAGGCGATTCTGTTCGCCGGTCGTGAGTGTCGCGGCTGCGGCGGCCGCGAGCCCCTCCACCAGGTCCGGGGCGTGCGCCGAGATCGCATCGGTGACGCCGGTGAGGAACCGATCGGCTTCGCGGGCGACCAGTGCCGCCGCGAGGTCCCGGCGAGTGCCCATCTCGTTGTAGAGGCCGGCCCGGCTGATCCCGACCTCGCGCGCCACCCGGGACATGTTGACCGAGGACCATCCCTGGTCGATCACGAGATCTCCGACGGTGTCGAGTATCCGGTTCCGAAGCAGGGTGCGGACCTCGCTGTGAAAGGTCCGACTCTCGCCCATGGCGTCAGTGTACGTGCGGACGCGCCTCCCACGATTCGGGCGAACGGCCCGATTCTCGATGACCCAATGCCGTTGACAACTATCGAACAACTGGCGATGTGATTGACATATGACGCTCGCATGTATAAACAATGTGCAGTACAAATCACAGTGTCTATGACCGATAGCGCAGATCACCTCATCCGATGAGGCCGCCAGCCCCGGCTTCGATCACCCCAGACGGAGACGCCCATGCCTGAACCGCGACAGTCCGCTCAGTCCGAACCGACCGCCGCCGTCGACCGGACCGATCACGCCAGTCGGACCGAATACGACGTGCTCGTCATCGGCTCCGGCTTCGGCGGAAGCGTGACCGCTCTGCGGCTGTCGGAGAAGGGCTACCGGGTCGGCGTGCTCGAGGCCGGACGGCGATTCGAAGACTCCGACTTCGCGAAGACGAGCTGGGATCTGCGGCGGTTCCTCTGGGCGCCGAAGCTGGGTGCATACGGCATCCAGCGGATTCACCTGCTCCGCGACTGCGTCATCCTCGCCGGTGCGGGCGTCGGCGGTGGCTCGCTGAACTACGCGAACACTCTCTACAAGCCCTCGGGCGCCTTCTTCGAAGATCCCCAGTGGGCTCACATCACCGATTGGGAGGACGAGCTCAGCCCGTACTACGACCAGGCGCGGCGGATGCTCGGCGTGGTCACCAATCCGCACATGACTCCGGCCGATGCGATCGTCAAGTCGGTGGCCGACGATATGGGCGCCGGCGACACCTTCATCCAGACACCGGTCGGCGTGTACTTCGGTGAGCCGGGCCGCACCGTGGCCGATCCCTACTTCGGAGGCGTCGGTCCGGACCGCACTGGATGCATCGAGTGCGGTGAGTGCATGACCGGGTGCCGGCACGGTGCGAAGAACACCCTTCTCAAGAACTATCTGGGGCTCGCGGAGAAGATCGGTGCGGTGGTCCATCCGCTCACCACCGTCACCGACCTTCGGCTGGCCGGGGACGGTACGTGGGAGGTGCACACCGTCCGGACCGGTGCGTGGATGCGCAAGCGCCGCCGGGTGTTCACCGCGCGCAACGTCGTCCTCGCAGCGGGCACGTGGGGCACGCAACGGCTGCTCCACGACCTGAAGGACTCCGGGCGCCTGCCCGAGTTGTCGTCGCGGCTGGGGGAACTGACCCGGACCAACTCCGAATCCATCCTCGGCGCCATTCGCTACAGCGTCGACGAATCGCTCGACCTGACGCGCGGGGTCGCGATTACCTCGTCGTTCTACCCTGCCGCGGACACTCACATCGAACCCGTCCGCTACGGAAAGGGATCGAATGCGATGGGCATGCTCCAGTCGCCGATGACCGACGGCGACCAGCGGCTGCCGCGCTGGCTGCGTTTTCTCGGCATCATGCTGCGGCACCCGATCGCCACGGCCCGGATTCTCGCGGTCAAGGGGTGGAGCGAGCGCACGATCATCGCGCTCGTGATGCAGAACCTCGACAACTCGATCACCACGTTCACCCGGCGCGGACTGTTCGGCCGGCGGCTGTCGAGCCGCCAGGGCCACGGCCGACCGAACCCGACGTGGATCCCGGCGGGTAACGAGGCCACCCGGCGCATCGCGGAGAAGATCGGCGGCGTTCCGGCCGGCACCTGGGGTGAGGTTTTCAATGTGCCGATGACCGCGCACTTCCTCGGTGGTTGCGTGATCGGCGAGAATGCGTCGACCGGGGTGATCGATCCCTATCACCGCGTGCACGGGTATCCGACGCTCAGTGTGGTCGACGGTTCGGCCGTCTCGGCCAACCTCGGCGTCAATCCCTCGCTGACGATCTCCGCGCAAGCCGAGCGCGCGGCGGCGCTGTGGCCGAACAAGGGCGAGACCGACAGCCGCCCGGCTCAGTACCTCGGCTACCGGCGGGTGGAACCGGTACAGCCGGCCGCACCGGCGGTACCGGAGTCGGCACCGGGTGCGCTGCGTCTGCCCATCACGCCCGTCGGGCGTCCGGTGAATCGATGACGACGGCTTTCGCTCCCGCAATCGGGAAGGCGCGCAACGGCGTTCAGACGGTCGGTTCCTTCTTCCTCACCTTCTGGGAGATTCTCAAGGCCCTGCCGCGCAGACCGTTCCAGTGGCGCGAACTCGTCGCCCAGGCATGGTTCATCGCCAGCGTCTCGATCGTCCCGACGATGCTGATGTCGATTCCGTTCTGCGTCATGGTGGTCTTCCAGATCAACGTGCTGCTCAACGAGATCGGCGCCATCGATCTGAGCGGAGCGGGCGCAGGCATCGCGGTCATCCGCGAGATCGGCCCGATCGTGACCGTGCTGGTCGTCGCGGGAGCGGGTGCCACCGCCATCTGCGCCGATCTCGGCTCCCGAACGATCCGGGAGGAGATCGACGCCATGCGGGTTCTCGGCATCGACCCGATCCAGCGTCTGGCCGTGCCCCGCGTCATCGCCTCCTGCGTGGTGGCGGTGTTCCTCAACGGGTTGGTCACTGCCATCGGTCTGACCGGCGGATATCTGTACGGAGTCTTTCTGCAGGGGGCGACGCCCGGTCAGTACATCACCGCCATTCCCATCCTGACCGGCACCTCGGATCTGCTCATCAGCGAACTGAAGGCGGGGATCTTCGGACTCCTCGCGGCCGTCGTCGCATGCCACCTCGGTTTCAAAGCGGGCGGCGGACCCAAGGGCGTCGGAGACGCCGTCAATCAAACGGTCGTGCTCAGCTTCGTGCTGCTGTTCCTGGCGAACGCCGTCATCACGACCCTGTCTCTGCACTAGGCGGGCACCGGTGAATCGGAGGACCACATCATCATGACGAGTGCACCAACGCGGGAACCCTCTCGCGCACGGTTCGAACGGCTGGCGCCGGGGCGGCTCCTGACGCCCGCCGACCGCTTGGGACGTCAACTGGCGTTCTACGGCGCGTCGTTGCGCGCGGTACCGCGCGCCTTCACCCACTACCGCCGGGAGACGATTCGTCTGCTGGCGGAGGTCTCGCTCGGCGCGGGCGCCCTCGCGGTGATCGGCGGCACCGTCGTCATCATCGGCTTCCTGACCGCGGCCGCGGGCTACGAGGTGGGCCAACAGGGCTCGAGTTCACTCGGACGCGTCGGTGTCGAGGCGATGTCCGGCTTCATCTCGGCCTTCTTCAACACCCGCGAAGCGATCCCGGTGATCGCCGGAGTCGCGTTGACGGCCACGGTCGGCTCGGGTTTCACCGCGCAGCTCGGGGCCATGCGGGTGAGCGAGGAGATCGACGCCCTCGAGGTCATGTCGGTCCAGTCCCTGCCGTACCTGGTCTCGACGCGAATCGCCGCCGGTCTGGTCGCGATCATTCCGCTCTACGCCATCGCACTGTTCACCGGATACGCGGCGACCAAGTTCGTCAGCGTCTTCCTCTCCGATCAGTCGCCCGGCACCTACGACCACTACTTCCAGTTGTTCCTGCAGCCCAGTGACGTGGCGATCTCGCTGCTGAAGGTCATCGTGATGGCGGTGGCGGTGATGGCCGTGCACTGCTACTACGGCTACAACGCGAGCGGCGGACCGGCCGGGGTCGGGGTGGCGGTCGGCCACGCCGTACGGACCTCGCTGATCATCATCATGGTCGTCGACTTCGTCGTCGGCATCGCGCTCTACGGCGGCGTTCACGCGACGGTGCGGGTGTCCGGATGATCGAACACTCCCGCGTCCGCCACCTGCTGTACGCCTTCACCGCGGCGGCCGTCGTCGTCGCTCTCGTCGTCCTCGCGCTGATGTCGTACCGCGGCGACTTCCAGAACACCAAGACCGTCTACCTCAATGCCCCGCGGGCCGGACTCCTGCTGCTCCCCGGATCGGACGTGAAACTCCACGGCGTGGTCGTCGGGCGAGTGTCCGAAGTCACCGTCGCCGACGAGAAGGCGCGGATCCGCATGGAGATCGACTCCGGCGTGACCGGCGAGCTGCCGACCAACGTGCTGGCCGAAATGGAGCCGACGACCCTCTTCGGGCGCAAGTACGTCGCGCTGTCGATCCCGTCCGCTCCGGCTGCCGGCAGGTTGACCGAGGGCTCGACGATCGACACGTCGAAGACTCCGGTCGAGGTCTTCGACACCTTCGACCTGCTGGTCAAGATCCTCAACCGAGTCGATCCGGCCCGAGTGAACGCGACGCTGGCCGCGGTGCAGACGGGTACCGTCGACCGCGGCGGAAAACTCGGCGCCGTCATCGATGATGTGAACCGCTACCTGGCCACGTTCAACGGATCGCTGCCGACCCTGCAGCGCGACCTCCGACTCGGCGCCGACAATCTCGAGACGTTCGCCGCGATGACACCCGACCTGATGACGACGGTGCGGAATCTGACCGTCACCTCGAAGACCGTCGTCGACGAGCAGACCGAGCTGACCGCGTTCCTGCTGAGCTTCACGCGGTTCGGGAACACCGGCGACCGGTTCCTGACCGGTGCGGGGACGCCGCTGGTGAAGGCGGCCGAAGCGCTCGCGCCGCCGACGCAGGTCCTCGGCGATTACGGCCCGATCCTCCCGTGCTTCCTCTCCGGACTCAACCTCGGGCGCAAGTACTTGGAGCGCGCCTTCGGCGGGGCCCGCGCGGGCCTGGACATCGTGGGCACGCTCATCATGGGCGATCCGCCCTACCGTCCGGGAGTCGACGCCCCGCGCACCAACGCCGGTGCCTCGGGCCCCAGTTGTTACGGGTATCCGCGCGGGCCCGGAGCAAAGGCCCCGGGACATGTGGACTTCGACGACGGCAGTCACGCCTACCGCGATGTGAAGACCCCGGAGGACGTCATCGGCAACCCGTTCGCCTCCATGATCTACGGAATGACTCGATGAACGTGACCGGGCCCGCGATCAAGCTGGGCATCTTCCTGCTCGTCAGCGCACTGATCACCGGAGTGCTGTTCGTCATCGTCGGCGACCTCCGGTTCGGTCCGACGAAGTCGTACCGGGCGGTGTTCACCTCAGCCTCCGGACTGCGCACCGGAGACGATGTGAAGCTCGCGGGAGTCGTCGTCGGCAAGGTGACCGATGTGACGGTGGTGCGCGAGGAGAGCACCGGACCGGGCCTCGGCGCCGAGATCGCCATGGACGTCGACTCCGACATCGCCGTCACCGAGGCGACCGACGTGAGCATCAAGTACAAGAACTTGATCGGCGATCGCTATGTGGAGCTGAAGACGCCGTCGACGCCCGTGGCGCCGGAGCGGCCGGAGGGGTCGGTCATCCCGGTGGCGCACACGCGACCGGCCCTGGACATGGACGCCCTGGTCAACGGCTTCAAGCCGCTGCTCACCGGCGTGGACCCGGACCAGACCAATCGCCTCTCGGCGGCCCTGGTGTCGGTCCTCAACGGCCGCACCGACGACATCGGCGAGGTCATCACCCAGCTCGGGCAACTCGGCAAGACCATCGCCGACCGCGACGCGACCATCGGTTCGGTGGTGACCGACCTCAACACCGTGCTCGGCACGGTCGACGAACGGAAGGCCGCGTTCAGCTCGATGATCGGCCAGATGCAGCGACTGGTCTCGGGGCTCGCCGCGGACCGCACGACCATCATGGACGGTCTCACGCACATCGACTCGGCGACCTCGCAGCTCGACAGCCTGCTGTCGCAGGTCCGGCCGGATCTGACCGCGGACATCGCGCACCTGCGCGGGCTGGCGGCGAACCTCAACAAGAACACCACGACGATCAACATGCTCCTGAACAAGCTGCCCGAGGCCTACCGATTGCTCGGCCGGTCCTCCGGCTACGGCAGCTTCGTCAACTTCTTCGTGTGCGGTCTGGCCATCCGGTACCCGACGCTCGACGGCGGGCACCAGGACACTCCGATGATCCAAGTCCCCGCTCAGAGGTGTAAATGATGAGACCTGACGACTCCTCCCGTGCCGTCCGGGCCGGGATCATCGGCACCGCGGCGATCCTGGTGGTCCTCGCGCTGGCCTTCAACTATCGGTCGCTGCCGTTCTGGCCGGGCACCACCACCGTCGTCGCCGAATTCGCCGACGCCAGCGGCCTCAACGTCGACGACGAGGTGCACGTGGCCGGCGTCGCCGCAGGCAGCGTCACGTCGATCTCCCTGGCGGACGACCACGTCGACGTCGGGCTCCGGCTCACACAGGGGTGGCGGGATCTCGGCTCGCAGACGCGTGCCGCGATCAAGGTGGAGACCGCGCTCGGCCGTCGCTACGTGGAACTGACGACCGGCGGGAGCGGTGAACTCGGCGACCGCATCCCGCGTTCGCGCACCACCTCGGGATTCGACCTGACCGATTCGCTGAACCAGCTCACCGAGCAGGTAGGCGACACCGACAAGAAGCAGGTGACCGATGCGGTGCAGAGCCTGAGCCAGGTGCTGAAGGGGCTCCCGGACGATCTCGGCGGTTCGCTGGAGAACGTCGCCGACGCCGCTCGGACCGTCTCGCGCCGCGACGCGGGGATCCGCACCCTGCTGCAGCACACCGATTCGCTCTCGGGCGTCCTCGCCGAGCGGAAGGGAAACCTGACCCGGCTGATCGACGACGGCGATGCGCTCTTCGCGGCACTGAACGACCGCGCCGCAGTCATCCGCCGGGTGCTCGTCAGCCTGCGCGGCGTCGCCGATGAGATCGAGCGGGTCACGGTCGAGAACCGCACTTCGACGCCGCCCATGCTCGAGGAGCTCCGGAAGGTCACCGACACGTTGAACGCGAACTACACCAACCTCGACAAGTCGATCGCCGGCATGCGTCCGTACGTCATGCAGTTCACCGACGTCCTCGGCAGCGGACCGTTCTTCGCCGTACTGCTCGAGAACATCACGCCGGCGAACCTGCGCGGACAGCAGCCGGGCAGCCCGGGAGGCGGACGATGAACGCAGTCAGAAGGCTGGGCGTCCCGGCGCTCATCGTGATCGGCATCGTCGTGACGGCGATGGTGGCTTTGACGGTGTCCGTGGTCTGGGAACGCACCCACACCGCGCGGGCCACACTGCACTTCACCGACGCCACCGGGCTGTTCCCCGGCGATCCGGTCAAGATGCGCGGCGTGGCGATCGGGACGGTCGAATCGGTGGCACCCGCGCCGAGCGATGTGACCGTCGAGGTCTCCTACGACGACTCGGTCTTCGTCTCGGCATCGGCCCGCGCGGCGATCGTCTCGCCGACCCTGGTGTCGGGACGGTACGTCCAGTTCGTCAATCCGGAACCGCTCGATCCGGAGGCCTCGCGCGGGGCCGCGCTGGCCGACGGCGCGGTCGTCGGTCTCACGCGGACCGCGGTGCCGGTCGGGTACGACGAGATCAAGAAGCAGGTGACCGATCTCGCCGCTCAGCTCGGCCCCACCGCGGACGATCAGAAGGGCACGCTCAGCCGGTTCGTGGACACCTCCGCGTCGGTCCTCGGCGACAACGGACAGTCGCTCCGGCATGCGGTCGATGCGCTCTCGGATGCGGCGAGCACCCTCGCGGCCGGCGGTCCGGACCTGTTCGGCACGGTGCGGAACCTGCAGAAGGTGGTGACCGCGCTGCGCGCCTCCGACGATCAGATCGTGTCCTTCTCGGCACAGCTCAACGACGCGTCGGCACTGCTGGACGACAATCGAACCCAGCTCGACGCCGCGGTCGGTGCGCTCAACGGCATGGTTCCGGATCTGCGCGAGTACCTGTCGGAGAACCGCGACGCGCTGAGCTCCGACGTCAAGGAGCTGACCCGGGTCTCGCGGTTGCTCGTCGACCGCGAGGACGATCTGGCCCAGATCCTCCACACGGCGCCGACTGCCCTGTCGAATCTCTACAACATCTACGACCCGGACTCGAACTCGCTGACCGCCGGGCTGGCGATCGCGGACTTCCCGGACCCCGTCTCGCTGATCTGTGCGCTGCTGACCACGGTCGACGCACCCAAGAAGGAGTGCCAGAAGGTGAACACCACACTGACTCGCGTCCTCACCTCTGAGCTCGCGCGCGCGTCGACCCAGACGGGAGGCCGGTGATGAGGCGCACCCGGATCACGGCAGTGCTGGCCGCACTCCTGGCGGTGGTGTCGACGGCACTCACCGGCTGCCGGTTCGACGGCGCGAACTCGCTGTCCCTGCCCGGTGACGCGATCACCGGCGACCCGTACCGCGTCACGGTGCACCTGGCCGATGTGCAGAACCTCGTGTCGAACTCGCTGGTGAAGTACGACAACGTGACGGTCGGACAGATCGGATCGATCTCGGTGGTCCGATCGGTCGCCGCCGTGGAGGTCGATCTGTCCGAAGGCGTCGAGATCCCTTCGAACGCCACGGTGAAGCTGGCCCAGACCTCGGTTCTCGGTGCCCAGTACCTCGAATTCGTTCGCCCGGAGCGGCCGGCCGCGGGCCACCTGCTGCCCGGCGACACGATCGACGTGAACTCGTCGTCGGCCTACCCGTCAACCGAGTCGGTGCTCGCGGCGCTGTCTCTCGTCCTCAACGGGAGCGGACTCGAACAACTCAGGTCGATCATGACCGAACTCAACACCGCTACCGACGGCCGGACGGCCACGGCGAACGAGGCGATCGGCCGACTCAAGACGCTCGTGACCCGGCTCAACGAGCAGCGTGACGACATCGGTCGGGCGATCGACGCGCTCGGTCGGCTCAGCGGTTCGCTCGCCGATCAGAACTCGACGATCGCCGCGGGAATCGACGGACTCGAGCCGGCGCTCACCGTCCTCGCCGACCAGCGGGAGAACCTCACGACGATGCTGGGCCGCGTCGGAACCTTCGGTGAGAAGGTGTCCTCGGTGCTCTCCCGGAGCCATGACGATCTGACCGCGATCGTCTCCGAACTGCGGCCCGCCCTGAACGGACTCGAGCAGTCCGGCGACGACCTGGTCGGTTCGCTGCTCGTCGGTCTGACGATTCCCTTTCCGGTCACCACGATCGACAAGGGAATGAAGGGCGACTTCCAGAATCTGTTCCTCACGCTCGACCTGTCGGTCGGCGCCATCCGGGACAAGGTGATCGGCAGCCTGCCGAAGATCGATGTGGAGAAGATGATGCTGTCCCGACAGGCGGCCGACCCGCTGCGTGCGCCGTTCGCGGCGCCGAAGGGAGGCCGGCGATGAGACTCACGCGCCTGGTCAAATGGCAGCTGATCGTGTTCGCTCTGCTCACCGTGGTGAGCGTGGTCTACGGAGCGATCACCTACATCGGCATCGGGCGGGTCACCGGTCTCGGCACCTATCGGGTGGTCGCCGAGTTCGGTGCCGCGGGCGGGGTGTACGAGAGCGGACTGGTCACCTATCGCGGCGTCACCGTGGGACGAGTCGACAGCGTCGACCTGGATCTGGCGAACCCGTCGGCTCCGGTGCGGGTCACCTTGCGCATCGACTCCGACCGCAAGGTCCCGCGCGACAGTTCCGCGCACATCAGGAGTCAGTCGGCGGTCGGCGAGCAGTACGTCGACCTCATTCCGCGCTCCGCAGACGGTCCGTCGCTCGAGGACGGCGACGTCCTGCCGGCCGCCGGCAATGTGACGCCGACCCCGACCAAGGACGTGCTGGGCCGGACGATGAATCTGGTGGCGGCGCTGTCACCGCAGAATCTGGAGACCACGATCGACGCGGTCTCCGACGGCTTCGGGCAGTCCGGGGACCGGCTGGCCCGCCTGATCGACTCGTCGCAGCAACTGCTGCGGCTCGCCCAGATCGACCTCGTGCCGACGACCACGCTGATCGGCGACGCGGATCCGCTGCTGCGCACCGGCAACAAGGTGGCCGCCGACCTGCGGTCGTCGGTGGCCGACCTGGCCTCGTTCACCGACCAGCTCGCCATGAGCGACGGCCGGATCCGGACCCTGCTCGAAGACGCCCCCGCAGCCGCCGACGAGGTGTCGACCACCCTGGGCGAACTCACGCCGACGCTGCCGACCCTGCTCGCGAACCTGCAGACGGTGGGACAGGTGCTGCGGGTCAATGTGCCGGGCCTGCGCCACATCCTGACCGTGTACCCGGCGTTCACGTCGGGAACGCTGTACTCGGTCAAGGACTTCGCGCTGGGGGAGAGCCCGCAGGCACCGCTCGACGTGAAGCTGGGCAACACGCTGAACCCGCCGCCGTGCACGGAGGGCTACGGCCGCACGCAGCGCCGCGATCCGTCGGATATGCGCGAGGTCCCGGTGGTCCCGGACCAGTACTGCGACGTCCTCGCCGCCAACCCCAAGGTGGCGCGCGGCGCCCGGAACGTGCCGTGTGCGACCGACCTCTCGGTGCGGACCGCACTCGTCGCCGACTGTCCGCGCGGGCTGCCCTCGACGTGGCCCGAGATGCTCGCGCGGCCGCATTCGGCGAGCGCAGGCGACCCGCCGAGCCCGCGCCGGCGCACGTCCGCGGCGGCGAGCAGGCCGATTCCCTACTCGGAGAAGACGGGCGGATTCCGAGGACCCGACGGGGTGACCTACTTCGTCGGCACGCCCACCAGCACAGCATCCGGAAAGGGGAACGCGACATGGCAGTCGTTGCTGATCAAGTGGTAGACGCCGACCACGAGGAGGATGACGGGCAGTCCGATGGCGGGCAGCCGGCGCCCGGGGCTCAGTCGCGGCGTTCGGCGGTGGTCGTGGTGTGGTCGCTGGTGATCGCCGCCGCGGTCGTGCTGACGATGCTGGGAGTCAAGGGCGTCGATCTGTACCACGCGAGACGGGACCAGAGCCGCGATGCCCAGGTCCTCGATGTGACACGCGAGGTGGTCGCGGGGTTGGTGAGTCTGGACTACAAGCGGTCCAAGGCCGATCTGGACCGGATCTCAGCGGTGGCGACCGGCTCGTTCCAGAAGCAGTTCGGCCAGCTGGCCACGTCCTTCGAACAGGTGCTGGCGTCCGGCGAGGTCCGCTCCACGGGCGCGGTGAAGGAGGCCGGGATCGTCGAAGCCGACGACGACTCGGCGAAGGTCCTGGCGGCGGTCAGCTCGGTGGTGAAGAACACCGAGGCGCCCGACGGGCAGCAACGCGTCTACCGGATGCTGGTGGACCTCGAACGGCAGGGCGACGACTGGAAAGTCGGGAATGTGGAGTTCGTGTCATGACGACGACTGAAGCGGCGACCGAAGCGGCGACCGAGCCGGCCGGTCGGGAACCGGACGTCGCCGAGACGGGTACGCGCCGACGACTGCTGCACCGCGTGCTGTTGTGGCCCGCGGGCCTGACGGTGCGCATGCGCCGGATCGTCGTCGGCGTCCTGGCCGCGGTGACGATCGCCGGCACCGGGACGCTCGGCTACGTGTGGTGGGCCGCGGCGAGTGCCGACGCCGACGTCGCGGCCGGCCAGTCGGCGCTCGCGTCGGCCCGTCGCGACGTCCCGCAACTGCTCAGCTACGACTACCGCACGATCGATCAGGCGTTTCCCGAGGCGGCCAAGACCCTGCTGACCGGCAAGTTCCTCACCGAGTACACCGAGTTGGGCGCCTCGGTCATCCAGCCGGCGGCCAAACGCGATGACATCGTCACCAAGGCCGAGGTCGTCGAAGCATCGGTGGTGTCCGCGAAGGCCGATGCGGTGACCGTCCTGCTCTTCGTCAATCAGACCACCACCAGCAAGGGGATGGAGGGTCCGCGCCTGGACGGCAGCCGCGTCCGGGTGGACCTGACGAAGGACGGCGACTCCTGGAAGATCTCCGAGTTCGTCCCGGTCTGATCGTCGAGGCGCGTGGTCGATGACACCGTCACTCGGCCGCGCGCTTCGACGGCAGGACGCCGTAGCCGACCAGTCCGACGTATCCGCCGATCCGGAATCGGTTCACCTTCACGTGTCCGCCCCACTCATTGCCTCCGACGGTGGTGACCTCCCCGTCGGAGTAGTCGAGCACGATGTTGGTGTGCTGACGGAAGAAGCTCTTCGTGGAGTAGAGCATCACGTCGCCCAGAACGGGACGGTAACCCGAGTCTGCGGCGCGGAAACGTCCCTGCGACTGGAAGTACTCGGTCAGGGTGTACACCCCCGGGATCCGCCAGTGCCCGGAGAACGGATTCTCGAAGGGCACGCCCGACTCGCGCATCACCCAGCTGACGAAGTCGGCGCACCACTCCTCGTCGACCCCTTCGGAGTACTTGGTGCCCGGCGGCTGGGCGTCGAACTCCGCGCGGGTGACGGTGACGATGCGCTTCTGCGTGGGGCCGAGAGCAGTGGTGTCCAGGTCCGGATAGGCGCGGTCGCGGTTGTTCCACCAGGTCCGGACGAAACCCACTGCGCCTTCGTGGACGGCCACGGCGGTCGCGCCGCCCAGGAGCACGACGACGACTGCGAGCCAGATTGTGAGCCTTCGGCGGCGGGGTGACATTCGGCCAGCGTATCCGCCGCCCGGGCCCATGTTTCGGGGCCTCGGCGATCGGGAACCCGATCGATGTCCGGAACGGAGTTCGCTTCCGGACGGACGAATACCGACTATGTGAAGGGAGGACGCGGCATGTCTGCAAGCACCGAGTCCGGGGAAGTGACCGGAACACGCGACAAGACGTACAACTTGATCTGGTACGTGGAGAAGTGCCTGTCGAACGCGCTTCGGATGGACACTTTCATCGCCGACGCCGAGCGCGACGGCGACCACGAGACGGTGGAGTTGTTCACGAAGGCGCAGAGCGACAGCCTCAAGGGCGCAGAGATGGGCAAGAAGTTGCTGCGCGCGAGGCTCGTCTGAGGTCACTGGACGCGTTTCGCCAGATCGCAGTCCGGCTTCCGGAACCAGCGAGATGAACCAGCGAAATCGGCGGCGCTGCCCGAGCAGCGCCGCCGATTCATGTGCCTCTGTCTCGTTTCTACCGAGCTGCTGAGCGAGCGACCTCCTCAGCGAGCTGCGTCGGCGGCGCCGAGTTCGGTATGCGACCCCGCGTGTGCCAGTTCGCCGGAACGGTCTTCCAGATGGGCGCGCAGGAACCACTGGAACTGCTCGAGTTCGCGCGTCTGGCCGATGAGGACGTCCTCGGTGATCGGATCGATCATCCCCGCCTCGGCGATGGCGTCGCGATGGGACTTGACGACCCCGGTGTAGACGAGGTCGAGGGCCGCGAGATGCGCCTGGACGGTGTCGCGGCCGAGATCGTAATCGTCCCAGTCGCGATTCTTCGTGATACCCGCCGATGTCCCGCTCGGCGAGCCGCCCAGCGTCGCGATGCGTTCAGCGAGCACGTCGGCGAATCCGCGGACCGTGGCGGTCTGCGGGTCGAGCATCTCGTGGACTCCGATGAAGTTGGGGCCCACCACGTTCCAGTGAACATGCTTGAGCGTGAGATGCAGATCGATCAGGGAACTGAGCCGGTGCTGCAGGATCGAGATCAGTGCATCGGACTCGGTGTGCGAGAGACCGCCGATCTCCGGCTGATGGGTGTTGATGAGTGACATGGTGCCTCCTCGTCTGTCGGGTCGGCCGTCGCACGGGCGGGTGATCGCTCGGCGATCATGCCCTCCTGCGGCGGCCGCGTGGATGATGCAGGTGCTCGTACTCGTCGGCCTCCTCGGCCGTCGTCTCCGGGATGAGCGGGTCGTGCTGGGGACGGTCGAGCGCGCGATGGGACCGCAACCTCACCCGCGACCAACCGAGGCATCCGACCGCGGCCACAGCGCAGACCACCGTCGCCACGATCCACGGTGCGAGCGCGTCGTCGGCCGCCGCGGTGGTCAAGGTCACGGCGATCAGCACCAGGGCGATCAGGAGCAGCCCGTAGCCGATCAGCCCGAGCGCCTTCAGTGGACGAACGGTCGCGGCGCTCAGATGGTCTCCGGTCATGGGCGGGCCTCCTCCCGGCGTGGATTCGCTGCGTCTCATGTGAACCTCCTTGAACGAAAGGCATCAGGGCCGGCCCGTGGCCGCGACCGAGAACCGGTGCAGCAGAGCCTCGTCGAAGGCGGGCAGATCGTCCGGCGCCCGGCTGGTGATCAACGGACCCGGGCCCGAGTCGCACACCACCACCGGCCCGTCCTCCCACGTGGCGCCCGCGTTGCGCACGTCGGTTCGGAGGCTGGGCCAGGCGGTGAGCCGGCGACCCCCGATCAGACCCGTCTCGATGAGCAGCCACGGCGCGTGGCAGATCGCGGCGACGGGGCGGCCCGACTCCAGGAACCGCGCCGCGAACTCGACAGCGCCGGGAACGGTCCGCAGATAATCCGGATTCGCGACACCGCCGGGAAGCACCAGCGCATCGAAATCCGTGGAGTCGAGATTCTCGACCACCTCGTCGACCGGGTATGAGGCGGCGCGGTCCAGGTGGCGGAAAGTCTGTACCGTTCCGCCGACGGTCGACACGAGAGTCGGAGTGCCACCGGCCTCGCGCACGGCCTGCCACGGGTCGGTGAGTTCGCGCTCCTCGGCGCCCTCCGGCGCGACCAGGAACGCGACGGCCCGTCCGCTCAGGTCGGGGTCGTGATGGTGCACTGTCATGGCGAACTCCCTCCAGCTGTGCTGCGGCGGACATGCAGTGCCGGGATACCCCGTCCATGCGGCTCTCAAACGTCGAGTCGGTCGAACCTGCCGATGTCGACGCCCTGCCGCGGGCGATCGCCCTACCATCGGGACCATGAGTGATTCCCCCGAACTGAGCCCCACCGACTGGGTGCGCGATCAGACCGAGAAGATCCTGGCCGCGGGCACGACCGACGTCGCGGACATCAACGGCATGAGAGTGGTGCTGTTCACCACGCTCGGCGCCAAGTCCGGCAAGCAGCGGTATGTCCCGCTCATGCGGGTCGAGGAGAACGGCAAGTACGCGATGGTGGCGTCCAAGGGCGGCGCGCCGTCGAACCCGTCCTGGTACTACAACGTGAAGGCACACCCCGAGGTCACCGTGCAGGACGGCACGGAGGTCTTCCACCTCACTGCGCGCGAGGTCTCCGGCGAGGAGCGCGAGCACTGGTGGAAGCTGGCGGTCGAGGCATTCCCGCCGTACGGCGAGTACCAGCAGAACACCGACCGTCAGATTCCGGTTTTCGTCCTGGAGTGACCCGCCGTCACAGCACCAGTCGCAGTGCCGCGGTGGTCGCTGCCGCGACGACGATCACGACGGCCAGCGGCGCGCGCAGCAGGGCCGCCACCGCACCGGCTGCGACTCCGATCGGACGGGCGGGATCGCTCAATTCGGTGCCGGCGAACAGGGCGCCGGTGAGACCGACGGCGATCAACAGGATCATCGTCGACCGTTCCAGCAGGGTCTCCACCGCCGGTGAGACGGTGATCCGGCTGCGCAGCCGCACGCCGGCGACCCGGATCAGATAGGTCCCTCCGGCGAGGATCGCGACGCCGCAGGCGAACTCCCAGCCGGTCACGACGGCACGCTCTCCGGCTCGCGACTCCGGTCAACGCGCGGGCGGCCGGTCACCATCAGCCCGAGCGGAATTCCGAACAACGCCAGCACAATCGGCAGTCCGGCGGCCACGAAGCCCGCCGTCGCCAGCGCGATGGTCCCGCCGAACAGGGCCGCCCAACGCGTCTCCCGGTCGCGCAGTGCGGGAAGCGCCAGGGCGATGAGCAGAGCGGGGAAGGCGGCGTCCAGCCCGAGCGTCTCGGGCGAGGCGATCACCTGCCCGACCATCGCACCGGTGAGCGCGCCGAGTGGCCATGCGATGACGACCGCGGTTCCGCAGATCACGAAGGCCGACCGTGCGGCCGTCACATCGCGGTGACCGGCCGAGTAGACGGCGGTCTCGTCGTTCACCATGTGGGCTGCGGCGTATGCCGATCGGTCGTCCCGGAGGAATCGGCCGGCGGAGAGCCCGTACGAGAAATTGCGCAGGTTCACCAGCAGGCCGGCCAGTGCGCCGACCACGGGCAGCCCGCCGCCGGCCACCACCGACACGAAGACGAACTCGGACGATCCGGCGAGTACGACGCAGGCCATCAGCAGGACCTGCCACCATGCCATGCCGATCCCGTGTGCGGCGGCGCCGTACGAGACGCCGACGATCCAGAGGGAGAACGCGATGGCGATGATCTCGCGGGGCGCGCGCCGCACGAGTGTTCTCCATGATGAACGCATGTCCACTATGATGAACCTATGGAAGAGGTTCGTCAAAATGAACGTTCGTCCGCTCTGTCGAACGATGTGAGTCCGCAGAAACTCGTCGCGGCGGCACTGAAGAGAGAGCGGGCGCGGGCGGGCATCTCCTTGGCCGAACTCGCGCGCCGTGCCGGAATCGGGAAGTCGACTCTGTCACAGCTGGAGTCCGGGGAGGGAAACCCCAGCGTGGAGACGCTGTGGGCACTCAGCGTCGCACTCGGAATCCAGTTCTCGGCGTTGGTCGACGCGCCTCGTCCGACCGTCGAAGTGATCCGGCTGGGCGAGGGTGCGACGATCTCCGCCGGCGAGGCCGATCACTACAGCGCCACCCTGCTGTCAGCGGCGCGGCACGGCACGCGCCGCGACGCCTATCTGATCCGCGCCGAGCCCGGCCGTCCCCGAGTCTCCGAACCGCACGCCAGAGGAGTCGTCGAACACGTCGTGCTCTGCTCGGGCCGGGCGTCGGTGGGGCCGACGGAGGCGCCCGTGGAACTGTCGCCCGGCGACTACGTGAACTATCCCGGCGACATCGAGCACATCTTCGACGCTCTCGAGGAGGGGACGATCGCGGTTCTGCTCAGCGAGTCCTGAGAGCGCTCACAGGTCGCCCGGCAGCTTGTCACGGCGGATTCCGCGCCAACTCGGATGGCGCAGGTGCCCCGTTGACGTCCAGTCCATGAACTGCACGTCCGCGACGATCTTCGGCAGCACCCACGTCGCGCTGCCCGCGACGGGCTTGTCGATGTCGTCGATGAACGGGCACATGCTGATCCGCAGGGGCCGGAGTTCTTCGAGCAGTGCGTCGAGTTCGGCGTCGCTGAAACCGGTGCCCACCCGGCCGAGGTAGCGCAGGCCGCGCTCGGCGGGCAGGCCGACCAGCAGTGATCCGATCTTCGACTCGGAGCCGCGACCGGGCCGATAGCCGCCGATCACCACTTCGATGTCGTTCCAGTTCTTCTGTTTGCGCCAGTCGGGGCTGCGGCGTCCGCTCGCGTAGGACGAAGCCCGCCGTTTCGCGATGACCCCTTCCCACCCCCGGTCCCGTGCGGTGCGGATCGCGGTCTCCGCCGGCCCGGGAAGCAGCGGCGGCACATCGATCAGCGGTTCGCCGTCGAAGTAGTCGAGGGACTCCAGGATCTCGCGCCGCACCTCCCACGGCTGCTCCCACACTCGGACGCCGTCCAGGTACAGGACGTCGAAGAGGTGCACCCGGAGCTCGTGCGGCTCGGCTCTGCGCCTCCGCGATGCGAGCAGCGAGAAGTCGGTGAGCCCGGCGTCGTTGATCGCGACGATCTCACCGTCGAGCACGGCGTCGACCGGTCGGCCGCCGGAGACCAGGAGGTCACCGAACACGGACAGTTCCGGGAAGTCGCCGGTGAGGTCGTTGCCCGACCTCGAGATCAACCGGACCCGGCCGCCCACCACCCTGATCAGTGCCCGGAAACCGTCCCACTTGCCCTCGTACGCCCAGTCGTCGGTCAGGGACTCGATCGGGTCGTCGGTGGCGAGCATCGGGCGGAGTCCGACGAGACCGGGCAGCGGATCGTCGACCTCGCTGTCGCGGGCGGGCGCACTCTCTCGCGGAGGCGGCGCGACGCTCTCCCTCCGAGAGCGTGAGGACCGTTTCTTCCGATACTCGCCGAGGTCGACGACCGCGTCGCCGGGAACGGTGGTCGTCTGGACCGGCGGGCTCGCCTCCGACAGTCCGGCGAGCAGATCGCCGTCGTTCTCGTAGCGGTCGAGGACCTCGGTGCAGAGCAGATGGGCGAGTCCGGACTCGGACAGTTCGTCCCACGACCGCGGCGCCGCGACCCACGGCCGCTCGCGTCCACGCAGCGAGTACGGCGCGAGTGTCGTCTTGGCGGCGGTGTTCTGGCTCCAGTCGATGAAGACCCGGCGCTCGCGCTCGGCTTTCGCCATGGTCGCGGTGACGGTGCGGGGGTGCGCCTGCGCCAGGGCGGTCGCGATCTGGCGGGCCACGGTGCGCGCCGATTCGGACCGCACGGGCGATGCGAGGCGCCCGTAGACGTGAATCCCCTTGGAACCGCTGGTGACCGGGAACGACTCGAGACCGGCGTCGGTCAGCATGGCGCGGATGTCGAGGGCCACGGCGGCGCAGTCGTCCAGTGTCACGCCGGGCCCGGGATCGAGGTCGAGCACGATGCGGTCGGTGCGGCGCTCCTCGTCGTCGGACAGGTCGATGCGCCACTGCGGCACGTGGAGCTCCAGCGCGGCCACCTGGGCCAGCCACACCAGATCGGCAGCCGACCGGACCACCGGGTACACCGTCCGGCGCTCGGAGTGCTCGATCGTGAAGCGGGCCACCCAGTCGGGTGCGCCTGCGGGGAGGGTCTTCTCGAAGAACGGCGCCGACTCGACTCCGCCCGGCCAGCGTTTGCGGGTCACCGGGCGCGAGGCCATGTGCGGCACCATCGCGTCAGCGATCCGGATGTAGTAGTCGACGACGTCGAACTTGCGGGTCCCGGTCTCCGGATACAACACCTTCTCGAGGTTGGTCAGCACAATCCTGCGCCCGTCCACGTCGAGATGCGATCGCGTCATAGGAGACCATTGTCCACGCGCACACCTGCCTCTCGGCTCTCTTTCCTGGCACAATGACGGACATGCGCTCGATCTGGAGAGGTGATCTGAGCTTTGGTCTGGTGAACGTGCCGGTCAAGGTGTACTCCGCCACGGAGAGCCACGACCGCAGTTCGCATCAGGTCGATTCCGCCGACGGGGCCCGGATCCGGTATCGGCGGGTGCGCGAGGGCACCGATACCGAGGTCGAGTTCTCCAAGATCGCCAACGCCTACGAGTCCGAGAGCGGCGAGCAGGTGGTGCTGACCAAGGAAGACCTCGCGACCCTGCCGGTCAACAAGAGCCCGGAGATCTCGATCCTCGAGTTCGTGCCGATCGACCAGGTGGACCCGATCTACTTCGACAAGCCGTACTACCTGGAGCCGGCGTCCAAGTCGCCGAAGGCGTATGTGCTGCTCGCGAAGGCGCTGGAGACCACCGAGCGTCTCGCCATTGCGAATTTCACGCTCCGGAACCGGACACGGCTGGCAGCGCTGCGGGTCATCGACGGCGTGATGACCCTGCAGACGCTGCTGTGGCCGGACGAGGTCCGGGTACCGGACTTCGACTTCCTGAACGCCGACGTCGAGATCCGCGATCAGGAACTGGACATGGCGTCGTCGCTCATCGAGACGATGGCCTCGGACTTCGACCCCAGCCAGTTCGAGGACACCTATCAGGTGGAGCTCGGAAAGCTCATCGAGGCGCGAGCCGACGGTGGCCAGGCATTCTCGGAGACCGAAGAGGAAGCGCCCGACGACGACTCGGAGGTCGCGGACCTTCTCGCGGCGCTGCGGGCGTCGGTCAAGAGCCGCGGCCGGGAGGTCGAGGACGAGAAACCGCCCGCGAAGAAGGCGGCGAAGAAGGCTCCGGCCAAGAAGGCCGCCAAGAAGAAGTCGGCCTGAAAACTTTGGCTCCCGGAACGGTCTCTCAGGCCGTTCCGGGAGCCGAAATCTCTGCGGGACACCGATCTGTACAGTGATGCACATCATAGATGTCGCTCGGGTGATGGAGGATGGCGGAAATGGCTGATGCGCAGCGTGGCGGGTCGACTGACCAGCCGCTCGACGTGCTGATCGTCGGAGCGGGACTGTCCGGAATCGATGCCGCCTACCGGCTCCGGGATCGGAATCCGGGGCTGGACTACCGGATCGTGGAGCGTCGGTCGCGGATCGGCGGCACCTGGGATCTGTTCCGGTACCCGGGCGTGCGTTCGGACTCCGACATCTTCACCCTCAGCTTTCCCTGGAACCCGTGGCGAGGCTCGCGGACGATCGCCGAAGGCGACCAGATCCGCGACTACCTCGAGCAGACCGCCCGCGACTTCGGCATCTACGACCACATCACCTTCGACGTCGACGTGACCGGCGCCGACTTCGACACCTCGACCGACCTGTGGACCGTGGACGCGCTGATCGGCGGGGTGCCGCAGACGATCGTCACCCGCTTCCTCTACATGTGCACCGGTTACTACAAGTACGACGCCCCGTATCGGCCCGACTTCCCCGGCGAGGAGACGTTCACCGGGACCTTCGTGCATCCGCAGTTCTGGCCCGAGGATCTGGACTACGCGGGCAAGAAGGTGGTCGTCATCGGTTCCGGAGCCACCGCGGTCACGCTCATTCCGGCGATGGCGCCGACCGCAGGCAGCGTGACCATGCTGCAACGCTCGCCGACCTACATGTTCCCGTACCCGTGGGAGGACGGGATGACGAAGCTGCTGCAGCGGGTGCTGACGCCGCAGCTCGCGCACGATGTGATCCGGTGGCGGAACGCCTTCATCACCCTCGGCCTGTACCTGTTCTGCCGGAGCTTCCCCAAGCTCTCGCGGCGGCTCATGCGGCGGATCGCGAAGTCGATGCTGCCCAAGGGATTCGACGTCGACACTCATTTCCGGCCCAAGTACGAGCCGTGGGACCAGCGACTGTGTGTGATCCCCGACGGCGATCTGTACCGCGCCGTCAAGGCCGGCGACGCCGACGTCGTCACCGACACCATCAAGCAGATCACTCCCACCGGCATCGACCTCGACTCGGGCCGTCATCTGGAGGCCGACATCATCGTCACCGCGACCGGCCTGGACCTGGTGACCTTCGGCGGCGCCTCACTGTCGGTGGACGGCGAGCACTTCGAGGCGGGCGACAAGTACGCCTACCGCGGATACATGCTGAACGACGTTCCCAACCTCGCGTGGTCGGTCGGGTACACCAACGCCTCGTGGACGCTGCGGGTGGACCTCACCAGTCAGGCGGTCGCCGAACTGCTGGCGTACATGCGCCGGCACGGGTACACCCGCGCGGTGCCGTCCCTGCACGGCGCGAAGCCTCAGACGCACCCGTTGCTCGAACTCGACTCGGGCTATGTGCGGCGCGCCGGGGCCCGACTGCCGAAGGCGGGCGACCGTGCACCCTGGCAGGTGCGCCACAACCTGGTTCTGGACGCGATCGACGCGCGCAAGTACGACGTGACCGAGGAGATGACCTTCGCCTGAACGACGGTCGACGGGTTCCGTAGCAGGAGTTTGAGACGTACAGTGCAGTCATGTCTCAGCTGACGCGCGACGAAGCCGTCGCCGATTTCTTCCGTCGTGCCGAATCTCAGGAGGTGAGCGACCCGGCCGACCTCGACCGGATCTGGGCCGCTCTTCCGGTGGTGCAGGTGGACGAGCTGATCGGCTCGTGGCGGGGTGGGGAACTGCCCTCGGGGCACCCGATGGACGGCCGGTTGGCCGCGGTGAGGTGGCACGGGAAGACCTTCCACTCGTGGCACGACGTGAAGCCGATGGTGTGCGTGGCCGACGACGGCTCGCTGTACTCCGACACCGAGATCGGCAAGGGCGAGGCGAGCGCGTGGATGGTCGGTTTCCGAGGCGAGTCGACGGCCTCGATGGTCTACGACGGTCAGCCGGTCATCGACCATTTCAAGCGCGTCGACGAGCGGACGCTGATGGGGATCATGAACGGGAAGACGTCGCTGGTCCGCGACCGGCACTTCTACTTCTTCCTCGTCCGGGGGTGACGCCGCACAGCCGCCGATCCGGCCTGCCCGGTGTGCGGGAGCCGTCTGTGGGGAACAATGGCCGCATGGTTTCGATCGGCTTCGGCAGGGCTCGGCAGAACGACATCTACACCGCGGGGGTACACGGGCGGAAACCCACGGTCCCAGCGGATTTCGCGGAACTGGAGCGTCGCGCCAAGGCCGTGATGAGCCGGCGCGGCTGGGCGTACATCGCCGGAGGTGCGGGCGAGGGCCGAACGATGGAGGCCAACCGGGACGCGCTCGACCGCTGGGCGATCGTGCCGCGCACGCTGCGCGACACCTCGCAGCGCAACCTCGAGATCGAACTCTTCGGGCAGAAGCTCAGCGCACCGGTCCTGTTCTCCCCGGTCGGCGCGGGCGCCCTCGCCCACCCGAACGCCGACGTGCACATCGGCGAGGCCGCCGCTGAACTCGGTGTCCCGTACATCTTCTCCAATCAGGGCTGCGCGCCGATGGAAGACGTCGCGGCAGCGATGGAATCGGTGCGACCCGGCGCGCCGCGGTGGTTTCAGCTGTACTGGTCGACCGACGACCGCCTGGTCACCAGCCTGATCGACCGCGCCGAGCGGATGGGCGCCGCGGCTCTGGTCGTCACCCTCGACACCACGATGCTCGGATGGCGGCCCCAGGACCTCAACCTCGGTTCGCTGCCCTTCGCCCGCGCCGAGGGCATCAGCCAGTACACCTCGGATCCGTCGTTCTGGGAGATCGTCGCCGAGCGGATCAAGGCTGCCACCGCGGAGAAGCCGGAGATCTCGGTGGGCGCTATCAAGACCCTGTTCTCGATCGCCCGCAACGTACCCGGCGACCTCCGCACCAACCTGACCGCACCCGAACCGCGCGCGGCGGTGCAGACCTTCCTCGACATCTACTCCCGCCCGTCACTGAACTGGGACGACATCGCGACCCTGCGCGACCGCACCTCGCTGCCGATCGTCCTCAAGGGGATCCTTCATCCGGACGACGCTCGCCAGGCGGTCGACTCCGGAATCGACGGCCTCATCGTCTCCAATCACGGCGGTCGGCAGGTCGACGGCTCCATCTCCTCGACCGACGCGCTGGTGGACGTGGTCGACGCCGTCGACGGCCGCGCGAAGGTCCTCGTCGACTCCGGCTTCTACACCGGGTCGGACGTGTTCAAGGGGCTGGCGCTGGGAGCGGACGCGGTGTGCATCGGGCGGCCGCACATGTACGGACTCGCACTCGACGGCACGGCCGGAGCCCGCGACGCGGTGGCGAACATCATCGGCGAACTCGATCTGACGCTGGGACTGTCGGGCCACCGGGACGTCGCCGACCTGGACCGCAGCGCTCTCAAGCACCTCGGCTGACGCGGACCGGCCGGCGGGTCAGACCAGCGGCCGGCCGGTCCGCATCCGCCACCGGACGTCGGCGAGCAGCAGGTTGAACGGGAAGGCGGTCAGCGGGCGGGGCAGGATCCGGAGGACGCGCCGGGCGATCGCGTTGTGGGTGTTGAAGAGCAGTTCCTGCCGTCGCGACATCCGCACGCCCATCTTCTTGCGGAACTCGGGCGGCAGGAAGCCGAGGGTCATGGCCTCCGACCACCAGCCCGCCATCAGCGAAACCGGACGCGGAAGAAACTCCATCCGCACAATCTTCAACAGGTAGTCGCGGATGGTGTCGTCGATCTCGATGCCCTCGACCGTCTCGTTCCAGTAGGCCTCGAAGTCGGCTCGGGTGGCGGGCCACATCTCCGGCGGCATCTGCAGGGTGGTTCCCATCACCGCGCCCTGGCGGTAGGCGTCCTCGGTGATCTTCGACGGATCGCCGAAGAATCGCTGGGTGTCCTCCCACCCGCGATACAGACATGCCGCCACCCACAGCTGCAATTCGGGATCGAAGGCGTTGTACTTCACCGGGCTGTCGTCGGTGGAGCGCACCTGGACGTGCGCCTTGTTCACCGCCTGCCGGTACCGACGGCGGTCGTCCGCGGTGCCCATCGCCGCGACGGCGAGGTAGGTGAGTGTGGTCCGGGTTCGCTTCACCGGGACCTTGAAGAGGTTGCCCGACTCCACCTTGCTCTCGTAGACGCCGTATCCGACCGCGGGGACGGCCAACTGCATGATGACGTTCGCCGGGCCCGCGAGCAGAGCCAGGCCGAGCATGTCGAGGTCGTCGACGGTCTGCGCATCGAGTTCACTCCGCTTCGAATGACGTTCCGCGACTGAAGGATCGAGTGCTTCCGCGGTCATGTTCGCCTCCCGGGCGGATGAACTGATAACGACTGTTTCCCCTTTGATTCAACGCCCGCGTGGCCGAGGTGTCAAGATGTGTGTCGTGACTGAATCCGACGACGCTCCGGGAGGGCTGCGCGATTACGGCGGCGAATCCGGCGACGCCCGGGTGGCCCGCCGTCGTGCCGCCCTCATCGACGCCGCACTCCACATGCTCTCCGAGTCCGAGCCGGGAGCCGTCACCGTCCGCGGCATCTGTGCCCGCGCGTCGCTCACGCCGCGCTACTTCTACGAGAGCTTCGAGAACGCGGACACGCTGGTCGGCGCCGCGTTCGACATGATCATCGAGCAGATCGCCGACCGCGCACTGGCCGGTTTCAATGCCGGCTCGAGTGCGCGGGGGAAGGTCGTCGGTGCCGTCGAGGCGATCGTCGACGTCATCGAGGGCGACCCGCGGAAGGGGAGGGTGATCTTCTCCGACACCCTGCGCAGTCCGGTGCTGGTGCGCAAACGCCTCGAGATGCTGAAGATCTTCACCGAACTCACCTTCCAGAGTGCGCCCGCGGTCGCGAACGTCAGCGGAGGTCAGCAGACTCTCGCCGCGGCGCATTTCCAGGTGGGCGGCCTCGGCCGGCTGCTCGCGTCGTGGACGGAGGGGCTGATCGATCTCGACCGCCCGGCGCTCGTCGACATCTGCGTCCGGATGCTGCTTCCCGAGAGTCGCGCCGCGGATGCGTCTGGGGCCCGGCTAAGTTGAGTGCATGACGAACTGGCGTGACTACGGCGAGCCCGACCTTCCGGCGCCGTTGGCCGCGGCGCTCGACGCGTTCGTCGAGCACGGCTATCACGGCACCTCGGTCCGCGACATCGCCGCGCGTGCGGGGTTGTCGGTCCCGGGGCTCTACCACCACTATCCGTCCAAGCAGTCGCTGCTCCAGGGGCTGCTCGAATTGACGATGTCCGACCTCCTTCGCCGGTCGGAGGAGGCGCTGGCCGCCGCGGGCGACGATCCGCTGGCGCGCTTCGACGCCGTGGTGGAGTCGCTCCTGCGATTCCACATGTACCGGCGTGAGCAGGCGTTCGTCGGATCCACCGAGCTTCGCAGTCTCGATCCCGAGTACCACCGCGTCTACATCGGTCACCGGATCCGGCAGCAGCGGATGGTCGACGAGGTGGTCGAGGACGGCGTGGTGTCCGGCGCGTTCACGACGGATGCGCCGAAGGGTGCGGCCCGGGCGGTCGCGACGATGTGCGTCGGTGTCTCCACGTGGTATCGAGTCGACGGGCCGATGAGCGCCGACGAGTTGATCGCTCAGAACCTGGTGTTCGCCCGGTCGATCGTCGGACATGTGGCGGGCTGAGGGGCGATCGCCGAATGCTTGACGTCGTGCGGGGCCGCATGACAACCTAGCCCTGACCGAACGTTCGCTCGGTATGAACACGGAGGCTCAGATGGCTGTCGATCTCGCATACAGCGCGCAGGTGCGCGACCTCGTCGAACGGACCTCGGCGTTCATCGCCGAGGAAGTTCTCCCCATCGAGAACCGTTTCGCGGGCGACGTCGCCGCGGCCGGCGGCGACGACCTGCGCCGGGAACTGAACGCGAAAGCCAAGGCCGCGGGCGTCTTCGCGCCGCACGCGCCGGTGGAGTTCGGCGGACTGGGCCTCAACATGAGCGACCGCGCACCGGTGTTCGAGGCCGCGGGAGCTTCGACGTTCGGGCCCGTCGCACTGCACATCGGTGCACCGGATGAGGGCAACGTGCACATGCTCGCGCACATCGCCACGTCGGAACAGAAGGACAAGTACCTGGCGCCGCTCGCCACCGGCGAGGTGCGCAGCGCGTTCGCGATGACCGAACCCGCCCCCGGCGCAGGCTCCGACCCGAACGCCCTGTCGACGACGGCGGAGAGGGTCGCCGGCGGATGGAAGATCAAAGGCCGCAAGCAGTTCATCACTGGAGCCGACGGTGCCGGATTCTTCATCATCATGGCCCGCACCGTCGGGCAACGGGGCGACCGCGGTGGTGCGACCATGTTCCTCGCACCCGCGCACACCGCGGGCATCGAGGTGGAGCGGCACATCCACACCACTGACAAGTCGATGATCGGCGGGCACTGCGTGGTCGGTTTCACCGATGTCTTCGTACCCGACGAGGACGTCCTCGGCGCCCCGCACGAGGGTTACCGGTACGCGCAGGTGCGGCTCGGCCCGGCGCGCATGACTCACGTGATGCGCTGGATGGGCACCGCGGTGCGCGCGCACCGGATCGCCGTCGACTACGTCGAGCAGCGCGAAGGCTTCGGCGGGCGACTCGCCGACCTCGGCATGATTCAGCAGATGATCGCCGATAACGAGATCGACCTCGCCGCGGCGCGGGCGCTGCTGGTCCGGGCCTGCTACGAACTCGATCTCGACGAGCACGCCTCTGACTCGACGTCGATCGCGAAGACCTTCGGTGCGGAGGCGTTCTCGCGCGTCGCCGACCGGGCCGTGCAGATGTGCGGAGGCCTCGGAGTCTCAGAAGACCTTCCGCTGGCGCGTCTCGCCGCGGAGCTACGACCGTTCCGGATCTACGACGGCCCCAGCGAAGTCCACCGGTGGGCCATCGCGAGGCGGGCGGTCGGACGCGCACGCAGGGCTCGTGAGGCGACGAGGTGACGGCGGATCATCCCGGTCTGGGCGCTGAGAGCCTGCGAAAGCTGTTGGCGGCGAACGGTATCGATGTCGTGGGTGAGTTGCGGATCGACTTGATCGGCGGTGGACGGTCGAACCTGACCTTCGACGTCCGCGACGACGGCAGTCACTGGGTTGTTCGACGGCCCCCGATGGGCGGGCTCACACCGTCGGCGCACGACATGAATCGTGAATGGAACGTGACCTCGGCGCTGGCGGCGACCGATGTGCCGGTGCCGCGGACCGTCGCGATCGACCGTGACGGCGAGTACATCGGTGCTCCGTGCACCGTCGTAGAGTTCGTCGACGGCGCCGTGATCCGCTCGGTGGACGACCTCGCGACACTCTCCGACGCCGAGGTGACCGCGAGCGCCGACGCACTGGTGCGGACACTCGCGGCTCTGCATTCCGTCGACTACGAAGCAGTGGGCCTGGGCGATTTCGGCAGGCCGGACGGATTCGCCGGCCGGCAGGTCAAGCTGTGGGCTCGTCAATGGGCGCTGGTCAAGACGCGTGAGCTCGACGACGTGGAGCGCCTGGCGACGGCGCTCTCCGAGCGGGTGCCGGCGCGGACCCGGAACTCGATCGTCCACGGCGACTTCCGGATCGACAACACCATCCTGGCTCCCGGTGACCCGGGCACCGTCGCCGCGGTCGTCGACTGGGAACTGTCCGCGCTCGGCGATCCGATCACCGACATCGCGCTGATGTGCGTGTACCGCGAGCCGGTGTTCTCGTCGGTTCTCGGATTCGATGCGGCGTGGACGAGTGACCGGTACCCCGATGCGGACGGACTGGCCGAGCGCTACGTCGCCGCGACCGGTGCCGACCTGGGCGACTGGGCCTTCTACCTCGCCCTGGCGAATCTGAAACTCGGCGTCATCGCGGAGGGGATCACGCACCGAGCGCTCTCCGGAGGCTCGTCCGGATCGGCGGGCGCCGAACGCGCCGCCGAAGCCACCGCCGAGTTCATCGCCGCGGGTCTGCGCGCGCTGAGGTAGAGGTCGGCCCTGCCTGCCGGTTGAGCCGTCCGGAACGTAGTGGGGGTGTCGGGTGGTTTCGACTCGCTGCGCTCGCTCAACCAGCCTTTGGGGGGCTGCTCGAAGAGCCTGCGGGGGCCTCGCTCGACGAGCCTGGGAGC
>NZ_BANU01000019.1 GCF_000333035.1 Gordonia sihwensis NBRC 108236 | reverse complement strand
AGCCGCGATCGGTCCGGCCGAACGCTCCCGAGGCGCGGCAGCGCCCGGGTCGCGGCTCACGCTGTCGGCGGTGGTCGCCGCGTCGGGCGTGCAGTTCGTGATGATCGTCGCGGTGTCGGTGGATCTGCTGCTGTCCCGATCGGTGCTGACCGCCGGGGACGCGGGCGTCTACGCGCTCGGCGCCGTCGCCACCAAGGCGGCGTTCTGGCTGCCGCAGGCCATCGGCGTGGTGGTGTACCCGAGGCTGGCCGACCCGGTGCGTTCGGCCGCCGCTCTCCGCGGCGCGGTCGGCGTCCTCGCGCTGACGGGTCTGGTCACCACCCTGATCGCCGCCGTCGGCGGCGGATTGGTGCCCGTGGTGATCTCCGACGACTACCGGCCGGTGGCGGGGTTGATGTGGTTGTTCGCGCTCACCGGAGCCCTGCTCGCGGTGCTGCAGCTGATGCTGTTGACCGCGATCGCTCGCGACCGCGCGCGGGGTGCGATCCCGGCGCTCGTGGTCCTCGTGGTGGAGGTGTCGGTGATCCTGACCGCGGTCGATTCGGTGGCCGGACTCGTCGCCGTCGCCGCCGGGGCGGCGGCCTGCGCGGTGGCCGCGACCGGCGCCTGGCTCACCGCTTCCTGACGCCGTCGTCTTCTCGCCCGTTCCGCACGCCGGTGCGGTAGACGTACACCGCTCCGCCGATCAGCGCCAGCACGCCCACGGCGCCGAGTGCGACGGGCAGGGTCCGCGTCACCAGAGTCACCGGGCGGGCGCGGTGCCGGGCGGCGTCGGCCCCGTCGATCCGGCTCTGCCGATCACCGGTGAGGACGGTGCTCAGATTGGGCAGGCGAAATCCCGTCAGCGCCGGATTCGACCCGGCTTCGCCCGGCGCGAACCGGTACTCCTCCTCGATCTCGATCCGCTCGTCCACCACCACGCCGGTCGCCGTGTCGACGAACAGGTCCCGAGTGGCGCGGTGATGGAGGCTGGCGGTCAGTCGTCGGCTCGGCGCCACTCCGGGGAAGGTGCCGAACCACGAGGCCGGGCGGGTGATCACTCCGCGCGGATCGGTTCCCAGCGCGCCCAGGTCGGTGTCGGGGATCACCGCGCGCAGCCGGGCCACCCTGCGGCCGTCGATCTCGGTCTCGCCCGCGGCCTGCAGCGGAACCGTCTGCCTGGTGGTGACGTCGAAGTAGTCGCCGGGATCGTCGAAGCCGTACGGCAGTGCGTAAGTGCGACCTCGGCGGTCGGGGACGGCGACGGCGGCGTGCTTGTCGTCGTACTGGATCTCCGACCGCCCGGTCGGCGACGCCGTCACCCGGTTCACCGTCACCCGGTCGATGGTCGCGGCCAACGTGGGCTCTGCGCAGACTCGCTCGGCGTCCTGGACCCTGCCGTCGACGAGGTACGAGTCCACGCCCAGCGCCGTGGCCGCCTGCAGTGTGACCACGTCAGAGTCCGACGGCCTCACCGCAACCGTCCGGCGGCGCTGCTGCAGATGCGCCTCGAGCACCCTCGCCGCGGGGGAGTCGATGGAACAGCGGTCGAGGACCGTCGTGTCGTCGGAGGAGTCGGCGATCCACGTCTGGTCGACGCTCAGCGGCAGTTTTCTCAGGCCGGGACCGATGATCGGGCCCATCGCGACCGCCGCTGCCAGCAACAGTGCGCCGAGGAAGAACGCGGTCGGGGCGATGAGCTCCCGGGTCGACCAGCGCGGACCGGTCCGGGGGCTGTCGGAAGCGGCGTCGGACATAGCGTCGACTGTATGTGAGGGGGCCGGCCGCTCGTCCGGGCTCCCGCCGCCGCGCTCGCGCGGCTTACCCTGGGCAGGACATGTCTGACTCGCAGCCGGCACCGGCCCGGCGTTTCTACCCCCAATTGGAGGGCCTGCGCGCCGTGGCCTCGCTCGGCGTGCTGACGACGCACGTCGCCTTCCAGACGCGGGCGACGCAGTGGCCGGTGCTCGGAGAGATCCTCGGCCGCCTCGACCTCGCCGTCGCATTGTTCTTCGCGCTCAGCGGATTCCTGCTGTGGCGCCCGTATGCCGCGGCGGCTCGCGACGAGGCTGCTTCTCGGCCCGCAGTGCGCCGCTATCTCCGACATCGCTTCGTCCGCATCTGGCCGGCGTACGCGCTGGTGGTGGTCGCGGTACTGGCTCTGCTGCCGCAGGCGCGCGGCGCCTCGGCGACGGTCTGGCTGGCCAATCTCACCCTCACCCAGGTGTTCGTCCCCCTCACTCTCGCGCCCGGCCTCACCCAGATGTGGAGTCTGTCGGTGGAGGTCGCGTTCTACCTGCTTCTGCCCGTGATCGGCTTCGCGCTGTACCGGGTACGGGGTGCCGGTGCCCGCCGCCGCGTCCCGATCATCGTCGGGGTCGCGATCGTCAGCCTCGGGTGGACCTGGGTGACGCGACTGCTCGCACTTCCCGCCGGTGTTGAAGCGCGCAACTGGGTGCTCGGGTACCTGCCGTGGTTCGCCGTGGGTCTGGTGCTGTCCGAGATCGCGGCCGCCCTCGCCGCCGGCCGGCTCGACCGCCGATCGCGCGCAGTGCGGCTCGGCGCCGACCGCCGGGTGAAGCTCGTGGTATTCGTCGCCGCGTACGCACTCGCGTGCACGCCGATCGCCGGACCGGTCGGGCTCGGCGACATGACTCATCTGGCCTACGTGGCCAAGATGGCGCTCGGCGCCGTCGCCGCATTCGCGGTGCTGGCGCCGCTGGTGCTGTCCGACGGCCCGTTCGTCTTCCTCGACTCTCGGGTGATGAACGCGCTCGGCCGATGGTCGTACGGCATCTTCATCTGGCATCTCGCGGTGCTGAGCGTGGTCTTCGGGCTGTTCGGCATTCCGATGTTCGACGGTCACTTCGTGACTGTGTGGCTGCTGACGGTGATCATCACCGTCGCGCTCTCGGCCGCCAGCTACGCGTTCGTCGAGGAACCGCTCCGGGCGCGGTTGTCGGCGCGGGAGAAGCGACGGACCGCGGAGGTGCTCGCCGACGAACCGACGCCGGAACGCGCCGGCGTCACCGCGGCCGGCCGAACAGCGCCGCCGCCACCGCCGCGCTGACGGCGATCAGCGCGAACGCCTGGGCCCAGCCGCTGTAGCCGGTGTAGGCGGTGCCCGAATGCCAGGGCCCCGTGGCCAGCGCCACCGTCGCCGCGAGCATCGCCGTGAACGTCAGCGCCGGTCGTAGGCGGGCGGAGAGCCGCCAGGTGACGGCCCCGGTCGCCGCCGCGATCAGCGCCCCCGGCCAGCCGGTCAGCAGGAACGCCGCCGCGAGGGCCGCGGCGGATGCCGCGGCGACCGCGCCTCGTCCGGCGCGCACGCCGTCGTCCGGCCGCACGGCCGGCTCGCAGCGGCGCCGTCCGAACCTCGGACCGAAGGCGACGGCGAACAGAACCACCACCAGCGCCAGACCGGCGCCCAGCGCCCACCGGTACGGCGAGTCGAGGTCGACGGTGAGCGCGACGGTGCCGCCCGTTCCCGCCGGCACGATCCAGCCCTGCTGCCAGCCGTTCACCACGACCGGCTTCAGTTCTCGGCCGTCGGCGCGTGCATGCCAGGCGGGATTCGTGCTCTCGGGAACGAACAGGATGCGGTCGGTGTCGGCGGCGTCCACCGTCAGCCTCCGGTCCGTGGGCGCCCATTCGGTCACCTGCGGGTGCGTCACCGCAGGCGAGGAGGCCTCCGCGCCGGGACGCCGGAGGGTCACCGCGTCGACGGTGAAGGCGCGTCCCGGATTCACCGCGACCTCCTGCTCACCCGCCGGCAGTCGCAGCGACGGGCCGGGGCACGCGGTCGCCGATACGCTCTCGCCGCGGCGCAGCGCGCCCACCGTAGTGCGGACATGCAGTCGGAGCATCTGGCCGGCTGCCGTGACACCCATGCCGTACGGGCCGGACGGGTCTGTGGCGCAGCCGATCTCGATGATGCGATGGTCGTCGTCGGGTACGTTCGGGCCGCCCGGCAGCACTTGGGCCTCGCTGATGCCGACCGGTGCGTCCTTCGCGAAACCGAGATCGTTGACGTCGATCAGATCGCTCTGCTCCTCGATCGTCAGCACCACGGTGTCGGCGCGGGCGGCGGGAACCGACAGCACCCCGTCCGTGCCGACCCGCGCTGTCGTCCGCGCCACCGTCCGATCACCGTCCCGCAACTCCACGGACACGCGGGTCGGGTGCGCCGGATAGTCCGCGGGCGTCTGGAGACGGATCCCGGACACTTCGCGAGGGGCGGGCAGATGAAGGGTCAGAACGGGTTTCCTTCCCTTCGGGAACGTGTCCGGATCCGGTGCGGTCCACGTGGTGTTCGGATCACCGTCGACGGCGGCCGATGCGTTGCCGCGCGGATCGGCCACCGACGACTGCGCCTCCGCGCGGATCACGCCGGTGCGGGCCAGCAGATCCGAGAGTTCACCGCCGGACTTCGGTCGCAGCGTGACATGCACATCGGCGTCGGTCTGCGACGGCACCGACAGGGTCCGGGAGAACACACCCGGCGTCTCCGGACTCAACCCCACCGCCGGCGAGCAGCGCACCCGGCCGTCCGCCGCGGTGACGCAATCCGGGATCGGACCGAGTTCGGGGGAGAGCACCCAGCCGGACACGTCGTCTGCGGCGTCGAGTGTCGGCAGCACCGTGCGCTGCCGGATCGACAGCGGGACACCGGTGTTCGCGTCGGCGACCGACAGTTCGGCGATCGCGAACTGATTACCGGCCGAGCCGTCGGCGGTGTCGATGGCGCGGACCTGGACGCTCGACGTGGGCCCCGACGGCACCAGGATCCGGGTCGGCACTCCGGGTTTCACTCCCTGAGCCACGGTGCTGCCGGAATCGGACGAGACCAGCAGCGTCGAGACGTCCGGCCCGAGCGCCTTGGCCGTCGTGACGGTCACCGCGAGGTCGTCCTGCGGATGGGTGAAGTCGATCGAGAGCCACCTGCCGACCGCCGACTCCAGACCGCGACTGACCCAGGCGGTGTCCGGATCGCCGTCGAAGGCGGCGGCGGTGGAATTGGCAGGCGACGTCCGGCCGGGCTGCGTCGCGTCGGCGGCCGAGCCCGAACTGGTCACGCGCACCATGCCCGGCTGGTTGTCGAGCAGCCATTGCGCGCGGACCAGCGGCTGGCCCGGCACCGGGTAGTCCGGCGCCGCGTTCTTGGTCAGCCGGGGATCGTCGGGGCCGCGAATAGCCGAGGAATGGTCGTCGACCCGCCCGAAGTCGGTCTCCCGGTCGACAGGGGAGTCGGTCACCACCGCCGGAGCGTCGGGCAGGCCCGCGCGCCTCGCGTCCGCGGTCAGCAGCGCCGGACCCAGCGGTTCCTCTCCGGCTCGGCTGCGGGCGTCCTCCACCGCGGCGAGGGCCTCCGGTCCGCCGGTCACCCGCGTCATCGCGCCGACGTCCACCAGTCCGGGCGCGCCGGCGGTCGTGGCACCGGTGCCGTCGGGCGGTCCGACCCGGTAGACCGTCACCGCCGGCATCGGCGGACGCAGTCCGTCGTCCACGACCACGCCGTCGAGCGTCGGCGGTGAGACGTCGGGACCGAACCGGGCCGCCTCCGTCAGTCCGGGTGAGTTGCGGATCGCCTGCGCCACCAGCAGCGGTCGTGCCGACCGTGACGTCACCGCGTCCAGATCGGCCCGCAGCACCAGGTATCCGACACCCTGCTCGGCGAGTGTCGCGGCCAGTCCCGGTGATCCGCGGCCCGAGCTCAGCGCCCGTTGCACCGAGTCCATCGCGCGGATGGCGCCCGGAGGCGTCAGGGGAATCGCGTCGCGGACGGCCCACGGCGAGTGCGCCAGCGCCTGCAGCGGTTCGTCGCGCGTGAGACCCCAGATCTGGTCGGCGAAGGGCGCTCCCGGGACCACCAGGGCGCGCGACGGAGTCGAGGAGCCGGCCTGCGCGGCGTCGAGCCAGTCGGCCGTCTGCTGCCAGTAGTCGGGGACGGCGCGGTAGCTCTTGGCCGGTGCCAGCCCGCCGGTCCACAGCAACGACCCGGAGCCGAACGCGGCGATCACCACCACCAGTGCGGCGGCCACCCCGCGTTCGGCACCGCGGCTGCGGATCGGGACACGGACACGCGCGAGCAGATGCGCGATTCCCATCGCGAGGGGGAGCCGGACCAGCGGATCGAACTTGTGGATGTTGCGCAGCGCGGCGCCCGGACCGTCGAGGAAGGCGATGACGGTCTCACGCACGGGCGAACCGAATGCTCCCGGATATCCGAGGCACAAGGCGAGCAGGCCGGTCACCAGGATGGTCAGGAAGCGGCGGCGGTGCGGCATCGCCCGCATCGTGAGACCGGCCAACCCGGCGGCGGCGAGGATGCCGGTCGCGACCACCGCGGCCGGCTCGGAGACCAGAACGGCGCCCACAGCGCGTTCCGGGGAGACGAACGGCGTCCACGAGTCGGTGCCGCGCAGCACTTCGGTGAGGGAGGTCCATTCGGTGGTGACGCTCGCCGACTCGATGAAGTCGAGGAACGGCGGGGAGACCCGCGAGAGGATCAGCAGCGGCACCACCCACCACAGGCACGCCATCGCCAGACCCGCCGCCCACCATGCGCCGAAGACCAGTCCGCGACGGCGGCGTCCCCGGTCGCGCCGCGCAGTCGCCAGCAGCCACCAGATCGCCGACACCGCCACCGCCGCAGCCGTGGCGACGGCGTTCACCGCACCCATCAGCGCCACCGCGCATGCGGACCGGGCCGCGTTGCGCCACAGTGGACGGGGGTCGGACGCGTCGAGAGCCCGGACCACCGGGAGCAGCACCCAGGGCGCCAGCATCATCGGCAGCGTCTCCGAGGAGATGGTGCCCAGCGTGGTCATCACGCGGGGGGCCAGTACGAAGACCCAACCGGCGATCAGCCGCGATGTGAACGACCCGACGCGCAGCGCCTCGGCGAGACGGACCACGCCCAGGAAGCCGACGGTCAGCAGAATCGCCCACCAGAATCGCTGAGTGATCCACGGCGGCACGTGCAGGATCTCGCCGACGGCGAAGAACAGGCCGTGCGGGAAGAAGTATCCGTAGGCCTGGTTCTGGATCTGGCCCATCGGGGCATCCGGCGACCACAGGTGCGCGGCGCGGGTGAGGAACCCGATCGGATCGGCGGTCAGGTCCAGCTTGGTGTCGGGCGAGATGCGGCCGGGGCGCTGGAGTAGACAGACCACCAGCGCCACGACAGCGACGATGAGTGCCTGCGCCCGCGTCAGAATCCGGCCCGGGCCGCCCGGCTCAGTTGCTGCGGGACTCGACCGAGCGGACCGGCGGAGGAGTGCGCGAGTCAGTTGTTGGCGTCTCCGCCGCCGCGGGATCCGTAGTCCACCGATCCCTGAACGAAACCGTTGTCGGCGTTGAAGCTGTTCACGTCGGTCGACGGCTTGGTTTCGGAGGCGAGCTGCCCGCCGAGGAAGACGGCGCCGATGCCGACGAGCACGCCGGCCACTCCGGCGACGGCACCATAGATCAGGCGTTCACGCAGCATGGATTCCAAGGTACCAGTTCAGTCGGCGCCGCCCGGGCTTCGTCCGCCGCGCCGATCCGCCGTCGCGAGCGAGCATGAAACACTGGGTGGATGAGCCCGCTCACGCATCTACGTCCCAGCCGTGCTCTCGTCGCCCTCGTCGCAACGGCAGGCCTCTTCGCCTCCGCGGCGTGCTCGGAGTCGACCGGCGATCAGGCCGCACCGTCGTCGCACACGACGACGAGTTCGCGGACCGTTTCCGCCTCGAGCAGTGCTCCGACGGTTCCCGCCGCGTGCGGCTCCGAGGAACTGGCCGGGATGAAGCTGCGCGACAAGCTCGCTCAGCTGCTGGTGGTCGGGGTGCAGAACGGGGCCGACGCGCGGCGGGTGGTCGCGAAGGAGCACATCGGCGGAGTGTTCGTCGGCAGTTGGACCGACCTGTCGATGCTGAGCGACGGCACCGTCGCCACGCTCTCGAAGAGCCAGAAGGTCCCGCTGATGGTGACCGTGGATCAGGAGGGTGGCCGAGTGAGCCGCCTCAAGTCGCTGGGCATCGACATGCCGTCGGCGCGTGTGCTGGCGCGCACCAAGACTCCCGAGCAGGTCCGGCAGCTCGCCAAGGCGGCCGGCGAGAAGATGGCGAAGCTCGGTGTTACCGTCGACTTCGCTCCGTCGGCGGACGTCAGTGCCGAGCCCGACGACGAGGTGATCGGCGACCGGTCGTTCTCGAACGATCCCGCGGTGGTCACCGAGTACGCCGGTGCCTATGCGCGCGGGCTGCAGGACGCGGGCATCATGCCCGTGTACAAGCACTTCCCCGGCCACGGGCACGCATCGGGGGATTCGCACACCGGCGCCGTCACCACGCCTCCGCTGGCGGACATGCAGAACACCGATCTCGTTCCGTACCGGACTCTGCTGCGCAGTCCCGGGACCGCGGGCGTGATGGTCGGGCACCTGATCGTTCCGGGTCTGACCGGGCCGGAGACGCCCGCGAGCATCAGTCCGGCGGCGATCGGCATGTTGCGCACCGGCAAGAAGTACAACGGACCGGCGTTCGACGGCGTCGTCTTCTCCGACGATCTGTCCGGCATGAAGGCGATCACCGACAAGTACACGATCGAACAGGCGGTGCTGAAGGCGATCACCGCCGGCTCGGACATCGGCCTGTGGCTTTCCACCGATCACGTGACCTCGGTGCTGGACACCTTGGAGAAGGCGGTCGCGGACGGGAAGCTGTCGCAGCGCCGGATCGACCGCTCGGTGCTCCGGATCCTGAAGGCCAAGCACGTGGTGAACTGCTCCTGACGCGTTCTTACTCGATGGTAAGTTTGTAGTCATGGCTAGCGGAACCAAGCGGCTGCCGCGGGCAGTTCGAGAGCAGCAGATGCTCGATGCTGCGATTTCAGCGTTCGCCGCGAATGGCTTCGCGGATACCTCGATGGACGCCATCGCCGCCGAGGCCAAGATATCCAAGCCGATGCTCTACCTCTACTACGGCTCCAAGGACGAACTGTTCAGCGCCTGCATCGCGCGCGAGTCCGGCCGGTTCATGGAAGCCATGTCGGCGGGCTTCGATCCCACCATGAGGCAGAAGGACCAGGCGCGCACGCTGGTGCGCGAGTTCCTCCGGTTCGTCTATCAGAACTCTGATTCGTGGCGGGTGCTCTACCGGGTGGCGGTCGGGACCGCGACGTTCGCGCACATCGTCACCGAGAGCCGCGAGGGAATCACCTCGATGATCACCGATCTCATCCGCCGCGGCACCACCACCGAGGGTGCGAGCGACGTCGACTTCGAGCTGACGGCGGTGGCCCTCGTCGGCGCAGGCGAGGCCGTCGCCGACCGGATCGCCGAAGGCGACATCGACCTCGAAACGGCCACCGACCTGCTGCTCGGCATCACTTGGCGCGGTCTGCGCGGTGTCGGAGTGTCGGAGGACGCCGTCGGCGACGAGACATAGTCGGATCCCTCACGCCGGCCGGGCCCGGTTTGAGTGAGCCTTCCAGGCCAGTTGAGCGAACTCTTCCCAAGCTTGTTGAGCGAGTTCTTCCTGAGGCCTGTTGCGTGGGTTCTTCCTTAGGCCAGTTGAGCGGGTTCTTCCTTAGGCCAGTTGAGCGAGCGCAGCGAGTCGAAACAGACATGCACACGTTTCGACTCGCTGCGCTCGCTCAACAAGCCTGGGGGAGGACTCGGCGAGCCTGCGGGAGGACTCGGCGAGTTGCCCTTGCGGCGTGTCGTGCGGGTTCTACCTTCGGCCAGTTGAGTGGGTTCTTCATTAGGCCAGTTGAGCGAGCGGAGCGAGTCGAAACAGACGCGCACATGTTTCGACTCGCTGCGCTCGCTCAACAAGCCTGGGAGAGGACTCAGCGAGCCTGGGAGAGGACTCAACAAGCCTGGGAGAGGACTCAGCGAGCCTGGGGAGGACTCGGTGAGTTGCCCTTGCGGCGTGTCGTGCGGGTTCTACCTTCGGCCAGTTGCGTGGGTTCTTCCTTAGGCCAGTTGAGCGAGCGGAGCGAGTCGAAACAGACATGCACACGTTTCGACTCGCTGCGCTCGCTCAACAAGCCTTGAGGAGGACTCAACGAGCCTGAGGGAGACTCACCGAGTCCGGGCAAGCGGTCAGACGCGCGGGCGCGTCGTGGCGGTCAGATGCGGATAGCCCTTGCGGCGGTTCAGGATCGACAGGTCGTATCCGTCGGCCACCCGGTCGGTGTACATGTTCACCTTCGCGGGCAACAGGATCGGCTTCCCGAAGCGGACCGAGTACACGACCGATTCGGGGAGCTGAGCCTCGACGTTCGCGAGCACGGCGGCCGCACTCCACATGCCGTGGGCGATGGCGCGGCTGAAGCCGAAGGCCTTCGCCGTCAGGTCGGCCATGTGGATCGGATTCCGGTCGCCCGAGGCGTTCGCGTACTGGCGGATCAGACCGAGGTCGACGCTGACCACGCGATCGGGCGGCGGCGGTGCGACGTCCTTGGGCGCCGGGCCTCGTTCGGCGTCCGACAGGCTCGTGCGCTGCTGCTTGAGGAACGTGCCGGTCTGGACGGCGACCAGTTCGCGGCCGACGCGGAACTCCGATACCACGTCCACCAGCATGCCCTTGCGGTGCTCCCGGAGGTTCTCGGCGTGAGTCGAGACGGTCAGCGGCTCGTCGACGCCGATGGCCCGGATCCGCTCGATCCGGTTCTCCAGATGCACCGCGCCGACCGCGCCGAACGGGAAGTCCGGCGAGACCATCACGGTCATCGCGAGGGGGAACTGCAGAACGAACAGGTACGTCAACGGCACCTGCGCACCGAACTGCAGACCCGTGGTGCGGCAGTACTCCTTGAGCTGCGCCTCGTCGACGCGCAGGTTCTCGATCCGGTAGACGGTGTCGGGCAGTGACGCGTCCGCGCTGACGCGGGCCGGCTTGCCGATCACCGGGAGCATGGCGCTCACGGCTTTCGGGTAGATCTGGCCCGCGCCCGGCAGGGACGTCAGAGTGACGGTCTTGGTCATGGCAGGGTCCCGTCAGGCGCCGAGGAGGCTCTGACCGCACACGCGGACGACGTTGCCGGTGACCGCGTTGGACGCCGGGTTGGCGAAGTACGCCACGGTCTCGGCGACGTCGACGGTCTGTCCGCCCTGCTGCAGCGAATTCATGCGACGGCCCACCTCGCGCGTGGCGAGCGGGATGGCGGCGGTCATCGCGGTCTCGATGAAGCCCGGGGCGACGGCGTTGATGGTGATGCCCTTCTCAGCCAGGATCGGGGCGTAGGTGTCGACGAGGCCGATCACGCCGGCCTTCGACGCGCCGTAGTTGGTCTGGCCGCGGTTGCCCGCGATGCCCGCGATGGAGGAGACGTCGACCACGGCGCCGCCCGACCGGAGGGCCTTGCGCTCGACCAACTCGTTCACCAGCGTCTGCGGTGCGATCAGGTTCACGCTGATGACCGAGTTCCAGCGGCCGGCGTCCATGTTCGCGAGCAGCTTGTCGCGCGTGATGCCCGCATTGTTGACGATGATGTCCAGGCCGCCGTGACGCTCGAGAACGTGCTCGGCGACCTTGGCTCCCGCGTCCTCGGCGGTCACGTCGAGCGGCAGCGCGGTGCCGCCCACCTTGTTCGCCGTCTCGCTGAGGGCCTCGCCCGCGGCCGGGACGTCGGCGGCGATGACATGGGCGCCGTCGCGCGCCAGCACCTCGGCGATCGTGGCGCCGATGCCGCGTGCGGCACCGGTGACCAGGGCCACCTTGCCGGCGAGGGGCTTGTCCCAGCTCTCCACCGAAGCGGCGTCGGCGGCGCCGACCCGGATCACCTGGGCGTCGACGTAGGTCGACTTGGCCGACAGCAGGAAGCGGAGGGTCGACTCGAGACCGGACAGGCCGGTCTTGGCCTCGGGCGAGACGTAGACCAGCTGGGCGGTGGCGCCGTTGCGGAGCTCCTTGCCGAGCGAGCGGGTGAAGCCCTCGAGCGCGCGCTGCGCGACGTGCTCGTCGGGCTCAGCGGTCAGCTCGGGTGTGGTGCCCAGCACCACGAAGCGCGCCGAGTTGCCCACCGAACGCATGATCGGCGTGAAGAACTCGAAGAGCTGCTCGAGATCGGCGGGCTTGGAGATGCCGGTGGCGTCGAAGACCGCGGCGCCGAGCTTGTCGGCGCTGCGTCCGCCGGCGTTGTTCTCGACCAGCGTGTAGTCGTCGCCCGCGCTGAGGATCTCCCGCACCGGCTCCACCAGACGTCCGGCGCCGCCGAGCAGGACCGGACCGGCGAGAGCGGGCTGAGACGGCGAGTACCGACGCAGTGCCGGCGGCTGCGGAAGACCGACGCGCGAAGCGATGAAAGCGCCCGGGCCGCTGTTGACGATGGACGAATACAGGTCGGTGTTGCCTGCCACGACTATCTCCTTCGATGTCTGTGAAACGAATCCGTGTCCCGTGTCGGGTACCGGTCCTGCCGGAGACCCTAAGCGGATGCCGCAGACGAGCAGTAGCCCGCTCGTCTGTGACATGTACCGCAGGTTCAGGAGTCGACAATTAACTTACTCGGGAGTAAGAATACTCTCAAGGTCGATCTGTCGACATCCGAGACTCTCCAGGAGAAGTTGTGGCCTCGTACACGCCCCGCCAGCCGGAAACCCGTCAGCAGCGCCCGGTCGCCATCCTCGGCGGCAATCGCATTCCCTTCGCGCGTCAAGACCGCGCGTACGCGACCGCGAGCAATCAGGACATGTTCACCGCCGCACTCCAGGGGCTGGTCAGCCGTTTCAGCCTGCAGGGCGAGCAACTCGGCATGGTCGCCGGCGGCGCGGTGCTCAAGCATTCGCGTGACTTCAACCTCATCCGCGAGTCGGTGCTCGGTTCGTCGTTGTCGCCCTACACCCCGGCGGTGGACGTCCAGCAGGCGTGCGGCACCGGTCTCCAGGCCATTCAGATCGTGGCCGACGGCATCGCCGCAGGCCGCTACGACGTCGCGATCGGCGGCGGCGTCGACACCACCTCCGACGCCCCGATCGGCGTCTCCGAGGACATGCGCAGGCAGATGCTCGAGGTGAACCGGGCCAAGAGCACCGTGGACCGGATCAAGGCCGCACTCGGTCTGGCGACCAAGCTGGGCATCGAGATCCCGCGCAACGGCGAGCCGCGCACCGGCCTGTCGATGGGCGAGCACGCCGCCATCACCGCCAAGGAGTTCGGCATCAGCCGCGCCGAGCAGGACGAGCTGGCCGCCGCCAGCCACCAGAAGATGGGCGCCGCCTACGACCGCGGCTTCTTCGACGACCTCATCACCCCGTTCATGGGCCTCACCCGCGACGAGAACCTCCGTCCGAACTCGTCGGTGGAGAAGCTGGCCACCCTCAAGCCGGTCTTCGGCGTGAGCCTGGGCGACGCCACCATGACCGCGGGCAACTCCACCCCGCTCACCGACGGCGCGTCGGCCGTCCTGCTCGCCACCGACGAGTGGGCCGCCGAGAAGAACCTCCCGGTGCTGGCCTACCTGCGCGACACCGAGACCGCCGCGGTGGACTACGTGAACGGCCCCGACGGGCTGCTCATGGCACCGACTTACGCGGTCCCCCGCCTGCTGCAGCGCAACGGCCTCACCCTGGCCGACTTCGACTTCTTCGAGATCCACGAGGCTTTCGCCTCCGTGGTCCTGGCGACCCTGCAGGCGTGGGAGTCGGAGGAGTACTGCACCGAGCGTCTCGGCCTGGACGGGGCGCTGGGCTCGATCGACCGCAGCAAGCTCAACGTCAACGGCTCCTCGCTGGCCGCCGGGCACCCGTTCGCCGCCACCGGCGGCCGGATCATCGCGCAGGCCGCCAAGCAGATCAAGGAGAACGGCGGCGGTCGTGCGCTGGTGTCGATCTGCGCCGCGGGCGGCCAGGGCGTCACGGCCATCGTCGAAGGCTGATCCCCGCATCGGATCGCAGGCCCCGGTCGGCCGCCGCACGGCGCTGACCGGGGCCTTCGCGATCATCGATGAGAACTCCGAAGTTTTTCCCGCAGATGTGTAACGCCCCCGCACCCGCCACCTATAAACCGGATAGCTCCGGCTGAACCGCCAGACCCCCGACCCGGCGGTTCAGCCGGAGCTCTTGTTCCCGGCTAGGATTCGACAGTTGTGACCTCTTCCGACGATCGCTCCGATCACCGCCGGTGGGTCGCCCGCGCGCTCATCGGCGCGCTGCTGCTCGTCGGCGCGATCTTCGGGATCGACGCGATCCTCACCCACGGCCACACGGCCCGCGGCGCACACATCGCCGAGTTCGATCTGGGCGACCTCACCGAAGATCAGGCGCGCGCGAAGCTCACCGGACTGACGGTGGCCGCACACAGCCCGGTCTCGGTGCGTACTGATTCCGGCTCGGCGCAGATCGATCCGGCCGCGCTCGGTGCCGACTTCGACGTCGAAGCAACGCTCGCGCGCCTCATGGACCAGCCGCGCAATCCCTGGGATCGATTCCTCGGCATGATCGGCCTCTCTCGCGATGTGGCCCCGGTCGTCTCGCTCGACGACGCCGACTTCAACGCGGCGCTCGACGAGCATCGGGAGTCGCTCGAGAAGGCGGCCGTCGAGGGCGGTGTCCATTTCGACGGTCTGCAACCGGTCGGCGACTTCCCGTCCAAGGGACTGCGTATCAAGCGCGAGGCCGCGAAGCAGGCCATCGCCGACAACTGGCTCAGCGGTCACCCGATCGACCTCGAGATGGAGCCCTTCTCGCCGACCGTCTCGGCTGAGACGGTTCAGGCCACCCTCGACGGGCCGGCCCAGAACGTGACGGCGTCGGCGGTCCCGCTCGCCGGACGCGGAGCGCGAGTGATCGTCTCACCGCGGGAGGCGGGCGCGCTCGTGTCGTTCGTGCCCGACGGCCGCGGCGGTCTGACCCCGCACGTGGATCCCAAGAAGGCGCTGGAAGTCCTCGGCGACCGCGCGGCCAAGACCGAGTCGACCCCGGTCGATGCGAGTTTCCGGCTGACCGGCGGCGCGCCCGTCGTGGTGCCGTCGTCCGACGGCGCCGCGGTCGACTGGACCCGGACAGCCGCCGAGATCGAGAAGCTGGCTGTCTCCGCCGACTCCCGGTCGGGCCGGGTGGCCTACAAGATCACCCGACCCAAGGTCGACACGAAGCGGGCGAAGAAGCTGGGGGTGAAGGAAGTTGTGTCCGAGTTCACCACCGGCGGGTTCAGCGGACCGTCGGGGGAGAACATCCGGCTCGTCGCCGAAGAGGTGGACGGCGCGCTGGTGCTGCCCGGCCAGACCTTCTCGCTCAACGGTTACACCGGACCGCGCGGGACGGCCCAGGGCTACGTCGAGTCGGGGATCATCGATCACGGCCGTCCGTCCGAGGCGGTCGGCGGCGGCATCTCGCAGTTCGCCACGACGCTGTACAACGCCTCGTACTTCGCCGGGCTGGAGGACGTCGCCCACACCGAGCACAGCTACTACATCTCGCGCTATCCCGAGGCGCGCGAGGCCACGGTGTTCGAGGGCGCCATCGATCTGCAGTTCAAGAACAACACGCCGTACGGGATCGTCATCGACACGTCGTGGACGCCGTCGAGCATCACCGTCCGGATGTGGAGCACCAAGACGGTCGAGGTCCAATCGGTGACGGGCGACCGCACCGATCCGACCTCACCGACGACCGTGGAGGTCCCGGCGGGGCAGAGCTGTGTGCCCAGCAGCGGTCAGCCCGGCTTCACCGCGTCCAACACCAGGATCATCCGCAGTCTCAAGACCGGCCAGGAGACCTACCGGCACACCCGGACCGTCAAATACGACCCGGAACCGGTGGTCCGCTGCCGCTGATCGGGCCCTGCGGAAGCCGCGGACTGAAACGTGTTTCAGCCCCGGCGCTGTGCTGCCGGTCACCGGCAGATATGCTCCCCGACATGGATATCAATGGAGCAAGTGCAATCGTGACCGGAGGTGCCTCGGGCATCGGCGCCGCGACGGCTCGCCGGCTCGCCGCGCGGGGCGCCAAGGTCGTCATCGCCGACCTGAAGGCCGAGGACGGCGAGGCCCTGGCCAAGGAGATCGACGGCGTCTTCGTCGCTGTCGACGTCACCGACACCGCACAGATCGAGGCGGCGGTCAACAAGGCTGTCGAGCTCGGACCGCTGAAGGCCGTGGTCAACTCGGCCGGTATCGGCTGGGCCCAGCGCACCATCGGCCGCGACGGCGAGTTCGCCTCGGCGCACAACCTGGACCTCTACAAGAAGGTCATCGCGATCAACCTGATCGGTACCTTCGACACGGTCCGCCTCGCCGCCACCGCGATGAGCCGCAACGAGCCGAATGCGAACGGAGAGCGCGGCGCCATCGTCAACCTCGCATCCGTCGCGGCCTTCGACGGCCAGATCGGCCAGGCCGCGTACTCGTCGTCGAAGGGCGGCGTGGTCGGCATGACGCTGCCGGTCGCCCGCGACCTGTCGGCGGCGGGCATCCGCGTGAACTGCATCGCCCCCGGCCTGATCGACACCCCCATCTACGGCTCGGGTCCGGAGTCGGAGGCGTTCAAGGCCAAGCTCGGCGAGAGCGTGCTGTTCCCGAAGCGTCTGGGCGTGCCCGACGAGCTCGCGTCGATGGTCGAGGAGCTCATCACGAACTCGTACATGAACGCCGAGGTGGTCCGCGTGGACGGCGGCATCCGGATGCCACCGAAGTAGAGTCTCCGCACCGGATCGACGCCTGCGACGGCCCCGCACGAATGCGGGGCCGTCGCTCGTCTTTCAGCGGTGCTCGGCCGGCGGTCGCAGCCGCAGTGCGCGGGCGGTCTCGGCCGTCGCGCGGCGCACGTCGTCGTGGGTCCACTCCTCGACGCGCAGATCGGGCACTGCCGCGTGCAGGTCCTCTGCCCACCGCTGCGACCATTCGGCGGGGAAGGCGCGTCGGAGCAGATCGATCATGATCGGCACGGCCGTCGATGCACCCGGCGATGCGCCGAGCAGTCCGGAGACCTGCCGGTCGGCGCTCACGATCAACTCGGTGCCCTGCTGCAGCACTCCGGCGACTCCCGGGCCGGGCGTGACGAGCTGCGCGCGCTGGCCGGCGTGCACCAGGGTCCAGTCCGCGTCGCGGGCCTCGGGGAGGTACCGCTGGAGTTGCGCGAACCGTTTCGCGCGCCCCGCGAGCAGTTCGGAGACGAGGTACCGGACGAGATCCAGGTTCGTCGCCGCGGCCGACATCACGGTCCACAGATTCCGCGGATGCAGTGTGGCGAAGAAGTCCCACAGGTGCCCGCCCTTGAGCAGCCGGGTGCTGAACGTTGCGTACGGGCCGAACATCAGATGGTCGCGGCCGCGAACAGTCCGGCGATCCAGATGCGGCACAGACATCGGCGGGGCGCCGATCGGGGCCTGCCCGTAGACCTTGCCGTCGTGCCGTGCGACCACCTCCGGCGCGTCGCACCGGAGGAAGGCCGCTCCGACCGGCAGCACCCCGTAGCGGCTCACCTCGTCGAGCTTCGCTTTCTGCAGCTGCCGCAGGGCCTGTCCGCCCGCGCCGACGAAGACATGCCGAGCGCGGATGCGGAAGCGGCCCGCCCGACCGCGGCCGGTGACGGTGGACCGGCCGTGAGCGTCGCGGGCGATCCGGCGCACCCGATGGCCGAACAGGACCTCGGCACCGGAGGTCTCGAGCAGACCCGTCGACAGCGCCCCGAAGTCGACGTCCGTCCCGTCCGGATGCCGCGTGGCGGCGATCGGTCCGGGCGCGCGACCGTCGGTCACCAGTGGGGCCCATGCGCCGACGGTGGCGGGATCGTCGGTGAATTCGAGGCGGTCGAAGAGCGGCGACCGGCGCAGTGTGGCGTGACGGCGCCGCAGGTAGTCGGTGTCCCCGTCGAAGACGACGCTCAGGTGCCCGGTGGTGTGGATGAACGACGCGGGGTCGAGCCCGCCGGCCGCTGCCAGATGTGCCCACCATTCGCGGGTCAGGAGGAACTGCGCCGCGATCGACTCGGCCTTCGCGGAGTCCTCCGGGTCGGGCATGTAGTTGAGTTCGCAGAAGCCTGAGTGGCCGGTGCCCGCGTTGTTCCACGGATCGCTGCTCTCGGTTGCGGCGCGATCGGCGGCTTCCAGCACCACCACCGACCACTCGGGTTCCAGGTGACCGAGCATCGAGGCCAGGGTGGCGGACATGATGCCCGCGCCCACCAGGACGACGTCGGCGTCGGGAAGGTCGACGGCTGCGGTACGGATTCTCATCGGGCTCTCCTTCGCGTCGAGGTGACGTATTCGATGCTCGTCCGCCGCTAATGATCCGTCTAATGTGATTCGGCTGGAATATGATCCGATTGTGCATGAATGGACCGGGGAGCTGTCCCCTCGGCTGCGCGCGCTGACCGCACTCGAATCCCACGGCGGTTCGATGACCGCCGCGGCGGCTGCGCTCGGCGTCTCGCAGAGTTCGATGAGCAGGCGCCTGCACGCGCTCGAAGCGCAGATGGGCGTTCCGTTGTTGATCAAAGACGGACGCAAGGTGCGGTTGACTCCGGCCGCGCTGTCGTTGGTCGCCGACATCCGCGCACCGCTCGCCGCGCTCGAACACGCTGTGGAGCGCGCGGTCGACGCAGGAGACGGGAGCACCGGATCGGTTCGTTTCGGCTTTCCGCTGACGATGGGTTCCGGCGAGGTGCCCGAACTGCTGGCGGCCTTCCACCACCGCAATCCGGGGATCCGCCTGGAGCTCAAACAGGCTCACGGCGCACAGTTGGTGGCCGATCTGCAGTCCGGGGAGCTCGATCTCGCGATCACCATTCCGCTCGCGCACGAGGTGGAGCACGCGATGGTCGGCTCACAGGAGATCGTCGTGGCGGTACCCGAGAATCACTGGAGTGCGCGGCGTTCCTCGGTGGCGCTCGCGGAGCTGTCGGGCGAAGACTTCATCGCGAACCCGGAGACGTATCATCTGCGGCGCGCGACGCAGGAGTGGTGCGCCGCGGCGGGATACACGCCGAGGGTCGCGATCGAGATCACCGAGTTCGCGACCGCCCGCGAGTTCGTCGAACGAGGTCTGGGCATCGCGTTGCTGCCGCGGGCCGGGCGCCCGATCGCCGGCGTGGCCGAGGTCCCGGTGGCGCCGGAGACGCTGCGCCGCGACATCGGGCTGGCCTGGGCCTCGACGATCCGTACGCCGGCTGTGGAGAGATTGAGCCGATTCCTCCGGGAGAACCTGCCGGTGCGACCGCCCGCGTGAGCATTCCCCGATACGCTTCGACCATGCGGAATCTGGTGCTGTCGGTGATCGGGGACGACCGTCCGGGGCTGGTGTCGGCGCTCGCCGATGCGGTCGCCGCGCAGGGCGGCAATTGGGAGCGCAGTCAGCTGGCACAACTCGCGGGCAAGTTCGCGGGCATCGTCGTCGTGGCGGTTCCCGACGAGCGCGCCGACGCACTGATCGCCGCGGTCACCGGACTGGACGGGCTGCTGGAGGTGGCGGTCCACTCGGCGGACGGCGCCGAACCGAGCACCGCCGATTGGCCGGCGCTCACGATCGGACTGCTCGGGAACGATCGTCCCGGCATCGTTCACGAACTCTCGGCGGCGCTGAGCGCCGGCGGGGTCTCGATCGAGAAGATGACGACCGGCACCCGGGAGGCCCCGATGGCCGGTGGGATGCTGTTCGAGGCGGAGTTGGAGGTCCGGCTGCCGCCGAATGTCGACCCCGCGCGCATCCGTGCCGATCTGGAGCGGATCGCGGAGGAACTGCTCGTCGATCTCGGCATCGAGGGCTGACGGTTCCTTCCGCCCTAGGCACCGGCCGCGGGCACCCGATCCGGCCGACCGCCCCGGAGGCCGAGCACCGCTGCCGTGAAGCACGCCAGGGCCACGGCACCGGCGAACCACGGGAACACCTCGGCGGTTCCGTACGACGACGACAGTGCCCCGGCGATGACGGTCGGAACGCCCATCGCCAAGTAGCCGAGCAGGTAGTACGCGCTCATCACCCGGCCGCGCGCATCCGGGGGCGTGACGTCGTTCAGATGCCGCAGAGACCCTCCGAAGGCCAGACCGAAGGCCGCGCCGAGCACGATGGAATCGACGATCACGAATGCCGTCGACCCGGTGTGCAGCGCCCAGATCGCCGACAGCAGTGCGACGATCATCCCCAGGTCGCCGGTGATGGCGGCGGTGCGGGGATCGAGCCGGCCGCCCACCCACTGGGACGCCGCGGAGGCCGCGGCCATCACGGCCACGACGACTCCGACGAAGATCACCGACGTGTGGCCGGTGGCGTGCTGGGTCAGCGCGGGGTAGAGGCTCAGGAAGACGCCGAGGACCGACCACGCCGTCATGATGCCGATTCCGGAGAACCAGAAGTCGGAGGTGATCTCCTTCGGGATCGACGGACGCTGCAGGCGGATGCGGCCGCCGGTGCGTTCGGTGTGCGGTTCCACGAGTGCGATCACGGCGACGAGCATCACCACGACCACGGCGCCGACGATCGCGAAGGGCACCCGCAGCGGGTTCGACGCCCACTGCGCCGCGGCGGCGGCACCGAAGACGGTGATCGTGATCCCCACGTTGAGGGCGATACCGCTGGCCATGCCGTTGCGGGCGCCGTCGTGCGGTCGGACGTCGAGCAGTGCCGCGCCCGCCACCACGGTGATGGCACCGATCGCGCCTCCGTGCAGGAAGCGGGCGATCATCAGCTCCCACGCATTGGTAGCGATGAGGAACAGGCCGAGTCCGGCGAGGATGGAGATCAGTGCGGCGATGAGCACGGGTTTGCGGCCCACGGCGTCGGAGACCGGGCCCACGGTCAGCGCCGATCCGAGCGCGCCGATCGCGTACACCGCGAAGACGATGGTGATCGTCAGCGGGCTCATATGCCATTCCGACTGGTAGATCGGATAGAGCGGCGACGGCAGTCCGGAGCAGCCCAGTGCCAGCGCGAGAAGCGCGAGCAGGAGCAGGTACGACCACGCCTGCGGATGCGTGGTCCGCTCCACCGGTCGGTGGGTGACGGTGCTGCTGGTCATGGCGTCCTCGAGTATGTTTGATAGAGATCGAACAGTGACGACAGTACCGCAACTGTTCGACGACCATCAAACTGTTTTCGAGGAGGTGGACCCGTGACGGGGACGACTGCGCGGTTGGACGTCGCCGACCTGCACGCGGTGCTGAGCGCGTTGGCCGATCCGGTCCGTCTGGAGATGGTGCGGCGGTTGAGCCGCGCGGGCGCGCCCGTCTCGTGCGCCGGGTTGTACGACACCGTCACGAAGGCCACCGCGAGCCATCACTTCAAGATCTTGCGCGAGGCGGGCGTGATCGAGCGCCGACCCGCCGGCCAGGGAGCCGAGTACGTGCTGCGCGACGCCGAGATGGAAGCCGCCTACCCGGGACTGCTGACCGCGGTGATCGCGGCTGCGAACGCGCGGTAGCGGATCGTCGCTACGCGGTGAGCACCACCTTCAGCGCCTTGGTCTCCGCGGCGCGTTCGAAGACGTCATAGGCGTCCATCATGTCGTGCAGTGCGAACCGGTGGCTGATGAACACGTCCGGGTCGATCTTCCGCTGCGCCACCATCTTGAGCAGGGTGCCGAGGGTGTCGGTGTTCACCAGTCCCATCGTCATCGTCACGTTGGTGATCCAGAGATCCTGCAGCGGCAGGTCGACGCCGGTGCCGTGCACTCCGACGTTCGCGACGTGTCCCGCTGGGCGCACGATGTCCAGGCACATGTTCCAGGTCTGCGGCACTCCGACCGCTTCGATGGCGACGTCGACGCCGAGGCCGTCGGTCATCGCGAGGATCTGCTCGCGCCAGTCGTCGTCGGACGACACGACGCCGTCCGTGGCGCCGAACCTGCGGGCCTGCTCGACGCGGCCTGCATCCACATCGACGGCGATGACGCGGCTCGGGCCGTAGAGTCCCGCCGTGGCGATCGCGGCCAGGCCGACGGGGCCGGCACCGATGACCGCGACCACGTCCCCGGGCTTGACCGCGCCGTAGCGGACGCCGATCTCGTGACCGGTCGGAAGGATGTCCGAGAGGACGACGCCCTGTTCCGGACGCATGGTGTCGGGCAGCCGGTACACGGAGGTCTCCGCGTAGGGCACACGGACGTACTCGGCCTGCGTCCCGTCGATGAGGTGGCCGAAGATCCAGCCGATCCCCGAGGTGCCCTCGTCGCCGAGGCAGTGCGAGAACACGCCCTGCTTGCAATAGGCGCACTTACCGCACGCGCTGATGCAGGAGATGATCACCTGATCGCCGACAGACAGCGTGGTCACCGCCGCGCCGACCTCGGTGATCGTCCCGACGCCCTCGTGGCCGAGGATGCGTCCCGGCGTGACAGCGGGGACGTCGCCCTTCAGAATGTGCAGGTCGGTGCCGCAGATCGTCGTCGCGTCGATCTTCACGATGACATCGGTGGGCGCCTGGATCCGGGGTTCGGGCACGTCGTCCCACGACTTGTTCCCGGGCCCGTGATAGACGAGTGCTTTCATTGCCTCGCGCTCCAATCGGACGAAGTTCCGCCGATCCGACCGTAGACCGGATCCGGTGACGAGAGAACCCCGCCGGGAAAACTGGCTGCTCCCGGCGGGGTCCCTGCGCTTGCGCCGGTCGGAGTGGACCGGATCTGAACCGCCCGATCAGAACGCGGCTTCGTCGAGCTCCATCAGGTCGTTGTCGACGTTGTTCTCGACGATCTGGCGAACGGAGGTCAGCAGCGGCAGCATGTTCTTCGCGAAGAACACACCCGAGGCCACCTTGCCCTCGTAGAACGCCTTGTCGTCACCGGAGGCACCGGCGTCGAGCGCGGCCTGCGCGACGACGGCCTGACGCAGCAGCAGCCAGCCGATCAGCAGATCGCCGACGGCCATCAGGAAGCGGACCGACGCGGTGCCGATCAGGTACAGCTGCTTCGGATCCTCCTGCGCGCTCATCAGCCAGCCGGTGAGCTTGGCGGCCATGGCCTGGACGTCCTCGTTGGCGGTCTTGAGCAGTGCGCGCTCGGCCGCAAACTGTTCGCCACCGTTGCCCTGGCCGTTGTCGATGAAGTCCTGGATCTGGCCTGCGACGTGGGCCAGTGCCTGGCCCTTGTCGCGGATGATCTTGCGGAAGAAGAAGTCCTGCGCCTGGATGGCGGTGGTGCCCTCGTACAGCGAGTCGATCTTCGAGTCCCGGATGTACTGCTCGATCGGGTAGTCCTGCAGGAAGCCCGAACCGCCCAGCGTCTGCAGGGACTCGGTCAGCTTCTCGTAGGCACGCTCGGAGCCGACGCCCTTGACGATCGGGAGGAGCAGGTCGTTCACCTTGTGCGCCATCTCGGCGTCCGCGCCGGAGACGATCTTCGCGGCGACGGCGTCCTGGTGCGACGCGGTGTACAGGTACACGGCGCGCAGACCCTCGGCGTAGGCCTTCTGGGTCATCAGCGCGCGGCGCACGTCCGGGTGGTGCGTGATCGTGACGCGCGGAGCGGCCTTGTCGGTCATCTGCGTCAGATCGGCGCCCTGCACGCGCTGCTTGGCGTAATCGAGAGCGTTGAGGTAGCCGGTCGACAGCGTCGAGATGGCCTTGGTGCCGACCATCATGCGGGCGTGCTCGATGACGTCGAACATCTGGGCGATACCCTTGTGGACCTCGCCGACGAGCCAGCCCTTGGCCGGGGTGCCGTGCAGGCCGAAGCTGACCTCACAGGTGGCCGAGGCCTTGATGCCCATCTTGTGCTCGACGTTGGTGACGAAGGCGCCGTTGCGCTCGCCCAGCTCGCCGGTCTCATGGTCGAAGTGGAACTTCGGAACGAAGAACAGCGACAGACCCTTGGTGCCCGGTCCGGCGCCCTCGGGGCGGGCCAGGACCAGGTGGAAGATGTTCTCGGTCATGTCCTGGTCGGCCGAGGTGATGAAGCGCTTGACGCCCTCGATGTGCCAGGTGCCGTCTTCCTGAAGGGTGGCCTTGGTGATGCCCGCGCCGACGTCCGAGCCGGCGTCCGGCTCGGTCAGGACCATGGTGGCGCCCCAACCGCGCTCGGAGCAGATGGCGGCCCACTTCTTCTGCTCGTCGGTGCCGTTGTCGTAGAAGATGTTCGAGAAGCCCGAACCGGCGGCGTACATGAACACCGGCGGGTTGGCGCCCAGGATCATCTCGCCGATCGCCCAGTACAGCGAGCGGGGTGCGGGCAGGCCGCCGAGTTCCTCGTCGACGCCGACCTTGTCCCAGCCGGCCTCGATCAGGGCGTTGTACGACTTCTTGAAGCTGTCGGGAATGGTGACGCTGTGGTCCTCCGGGTTGAAGACCGGGGGATTGCGGTCGGCGTCCGCGAACGAGTCGGCGATGACGCCCTCGGCGAGGTGCTTGACTTCGCGGAGCATGTCGACCGCGGTGTCGTGGTCGAGGTCGCCGAACTCGCCGGAGGCGAGGACCTCGTCGAGCTTGTACATCTCGAAGAGGTTGAAGTGCAGATCGCGCAGGTTGGACTTGTAATGGCCCATGGTTTTCCTTACTCGCTGTTCTAGAAGTTCGTTTCCCGGGGGCGTGGCTCCGGTGGCTGACTCGGTGCCGACTATGTTACTTGCCGGTAACTATTGACAGCGTACCGCTAGCCGTTCAGACGGACAATATGAGTGCGGTGTGGCCCCGCTAACAAATGCAAGCGGACGGCGCCCGGTGCCCGTCAGAGCGATCGCAGATACGCCAGATCGTCGGGAATGCCGTCGGCGGGCGTCTCCAGCACACCGGGTGCACCGGCGGTCTTCATCAACTCGGCGAGCACCTCCGCATCGATCTGGCCGGACTCGAGGTTGGCGTGCCGGTCGCGGCCCGAGTCGAACTCGTCACGCGAGTTGTTCAGATGGATCAGATCGATCCGGCCGGTGATCGACTTGATCCGTTCCACGAGGCCGACGAGGTCTTCACCGCCGGCCCAGGCATGGCAGGTGTCGAGGCAGAACCCGGCCTCGGGGAAGTCTCCGACGGCGTCCCACAGGCGCTCGATCGACTCCAGTGTCCGGGCCATCGCGTGATCGCCGCCCGCGGTGTTCTCGATCAGGATCGGCACCCCGAAGCCGCCCTTGTCCGCCTGTCGTTCGAACAGCTTGCGCCAGTTGGCGAATCCGTCGGCCGCGTCCTCCCCGTCCTTCAGATGGCCCCCGTGCACCACGAGGCCGATCGCGCCGAGGTCGGCGGCCGCCGCGGCCTGCTGCTCCACAGCCTTGCGTGACGGCATCCGCAGGCGGTTGTTCAGGCTCGCCACGTTGATCTGATAGCTCGAGTGCACGACCACGTCGATCGGCGACTCGCGGATCTGCTCGGCGTGCGGATGCGGCTCGGGCTTCTTCCAGCTCTGCGGATCGGTGACGAACATCTGGAAGATGTCGATCCCGAGTTCCTCGGCGGTGGCGACGGGGTTCTCGTCCTGGCGAAGATGGGCTCCGACTCGCATGAACCCAGCCTATCGTCTGGCCGACCGCCTCCGGGGTGGCCGCAAGGAAGACATCCGGTGCACTGACAGCCAATTCCCGGAGAACTTCTATAGAGTTCGCCATGGACGGTGGCACCGTCCTCGACTGGGGCAGGAGGCTCGGGCGTGAGCGTGGACACGGCGTCGCCGGGTACGGCGGGTGGATCCGACCCCGACCCAGACGATCCTCCCGCCGGTGCGGACTCGATCCCGGATCTCCCCCCGGACGACGCGCCCATCGAAGTCGTCGAGGAGAAGGTGCGCGACTTCCGGTTGCTGCGCCGGATCCTGCTGACGATCTGGGCGGTGAGCCTGGCCGTCTACTTCTGGCGGTACGGCATCGCCGCAGACCGGACGAGTCTCATCTTCTTTCTCGCGTTCGGGATGGCGGCCGCCACCATCGGGCGCCGTCGCGTCAGCACCGTGCTGATCGACTGGCTGCCCTTCGTCCTGATCCTGATGCTCTACGACTGGACCCGGAACATCGCGGTGTGGCTCGACATGCCGACGCACTGGCAACTCGCGCCGGACGTCGACCACTGGATCTTCGGGACCAACCCGACCGTCTGGCTTCAGTCGCATCTGAAGGAGTCCTCGCCGCCGTGGTGGGAGGTCATCACCAGCGCGGTCTACATGTCGTACTTCATCGTTCCGTACGCGACCGCCGCGGTGCTGTGGGTGCGCGATCGGGCGCTGTGGCGCCGGTTCGCCGCGTGCTTCATCGCGGTGAGCTTCCTCGGCCTGGTCGGTTACACGCTGGTCCCGGCGGCGCCGCCGTGGGCGGCGGCCCGCTGCACCGTCGCGCAGGTCGCCGACAGTCCGCACGATCCGCCGTGCATGTACCGGGCCGACGTCGAGGTGCCCGGCAACCTGCTCGGTGAGGTGCATCCGGAGAATCCCGGCGCCGAACCGTACGTGGAGCGGATCTCCGACCGCGGCTGGAGTGTGATCGGCTTGGACATGGTGCTGCGAGCGGTCCGGTTCGGTCAGACGAAGTCGAATCTCGTCGCCGCGATCCCGTCCCTGCATGCGGGACTGACGATGCTGCTCGCGCTGTTCATGTGGCCGCGAACGCGCTGGTTCGGCAAGACGATGTTCATGGGGTACGCGCTCACCATGGCGTTCGCGCTGGTCTACAGCGGCGAGCACTACGTCTTCGACATCCTGCTCGGCTGGGGCCTCGCCGGAGCGGTCTTCGCGGCCTATTGGCTCATCGACACCCGGTACATCCTCCCGCGCAATGCGCGCCGGCGGGCGGAGAGAGCAGACGCGGCTAAGCAGGAGCGTCGAGATACGGCTCCGTCTCAATCGTGATCGGCACCCCCGCGGCGATCAGCAGCCGGCACTCGGCCTCGCTGTCGGGGTAGAGGTTGAGCCACTCGTGGCCCGCGCTCCCGTCGGCGTAGACCTTGTCGAGCGCGCGGTGAAGGCGGGCTTCCGTCTCGCGATTGATGATGAAACGACGATCACCGTACCTGAGATACCTGTTCGTCACGACAGCCTCCGGAAATAGCTCGCTGTGACTTAGAACACTACTCGCCCAGGTGTGGTCGCCGCCGGTTCTCCCGGGTCAGCTCAGTTCGGGGGCCCGGTTGGTGTACGGCTTCACGGTCGTGAAATCGATCATCGCGCGGGTGTTGTCGACGGCGGTCACCATTCCCACCCCGAACTGTCCGTGCTCGTCGTACAGGTTGGCGGTGCCGACGGAGACGCCCGCGTGCTCGATGTGCGAGTCGGCCTCCACGCCGACGCGGACGCCCTCCGGCAATCGGGCGACCGCGACGGTCAGATCGCAGTTGATGAACCCGATACCGCCGTCGCCGATGTTCGTGACCAGGCTCGTCGACTCGGCGGCGATCACCGCGCGCTGGAAGGGCGTCAACTCCTCATCGGGGACGGCGTTGAACGGCCTGCTCCAGATCGTGAGCCGCTCGGAGTTCTGGTACTCGCCCATGTCGTTGGACCACGTCCCGCCCTCGGTCCGGAACCACGGCCGGTAGCCGTCACCGGCGTCGGCGGGCGGGGTGAAGGTCCGCTCCCGCGCGGGGCGCTCCCATCGCTCGCCCGGCGGATTCGAACCCGTCTTCAGGAACACGACGTTGCCGCGCGCGACGAGGATCTCGGCGTCGCCGTCGTACTGCCGTACCGACACCTCGATGACCCGGATGCGGTGACCGTCGCGCAGGACGGTCGTGGTGGGCACGGTGGGCAGCCGTCGTGCGCTCTTGAACAACTCGAGGGTGAACCGTGCGGGAGTGAAATCGGCACTGCCGCCCGCGTTCTCGGCGGCGCGGGCGGCGATCGCGCAGACCGACGGTCCGTTCAGCGCGTCCGGGCCCCACAGTCCCACCGCATACCCGGTGGGGTCGTACCGACCGGCGCCGTCGACGGTGAAGAAGGCCTTATCAGTCATAGGTCTGCACGCTACGCTGCGTGCATGACCACTCAAGCATCGCCGTCGGTTCTCCCGAACGACGCGGTCGGCGCCGTGCGGACCTTCGTCATCTTCTCCTCGCTCGTCGGAATCGCGCTGGGCATCGTCGCGCTCGTCTGGCCCGCCGCGACACTGGCCGTGATCGGTGTGCTGTTCGGCATCTCGCTCATCGTCGCCGGGCTCTTCCGGCTCTTCGTCGCCTTCGCGCTGACCCGGGCGACCGCGGGGACCCGGCTGCTCCTCGGCGTGTTCGGCGGAATCGTGCTCGCCGTCGGCGTACTCGCCACCATCAACCCGTCCAAGTCGCTGGTGCTCCTGGGCGTCTTCATCGGCATCGGATGGATCATCGGCGGTCTGCAGGATCTGCTCGGGTCGCGCTTCACGGTCACCATGGCGCCCCGCTGGTTGGTGATGCTCTCGGGTGTGGTGTCGGTGCTCGCGGGTATCGCGATGATCGTGCTGCCCGCCGTCTGGACCCTCTCGACCATCCTGTGGATCCTCGCGGTGCTGCTCATCGTCGTCAGCGTCGTCACGCTGTTGACCGTGCCGGGCAAGGTCAGCGCGCTGGCCGCCAGGATCGAGCGTGAGGAACCGGTGATCTGACCGAGCTCAGCCGGTGAGCGCCAAACCGTCCAGGGTGAGGGTCGGCTCGGCGTCTGCGTGTTCCGCGAGTTGTTCGGCGACGGCGCCCAGCACCGCCAGCAGTTCGTCGGTGTGCGCGATCGGGACACCGTCCACCCGGCCCCGCCACACCATCTCGGCCGGCCGGGCGTCGGGGACGACGGCCGCCGCGCCGATGAGACGGCGCGCGCCCGGCGCGTCCGCATCCCACATGGCGTCGGCGGTGGTCAGATACAGTGCCGTGGCCGGTCGCAGGTCGTGGCGGTGCACCATCGCCCACGCCCAGTGTTTGGCGACGTCGACCGTCACCTCCTGACCGCGACCGAGCGTGCGCACGTACTTGCTGTGCAACTCGCTGCACAGGAGGTCGGCGTCATCCCACATCTCCAGCATCGACATGCAGCGGACGCTGTTGTGGAGTGCCTCGAGATACTTCACCGAATACGGGCCCTCGCGGCGTGAACGGATCTCGCGGAGCACCGAGAAGCCGGCGAGTGCCGTGCTGAACTCGCCGGAGTCGTAGTCGGCGCGGGCCTGGTCGTTCAACTCGTCGAGCATGCTTCAATGCTCCCCCTGTGCGGAAGAATCCGCAGCGTAATGCCGACTTTCCGTGGCGTCGGATGGTGCGCGACCCGCCGGCGTGCGGGATGATTCCGGTGTGGTGGAACAGACACGGGACCTGACCAGGTGGGCACTGCTGAGCATCGTGACGGCAATCGTGGTGATCGCGCTGAAGATGGTCGCGTGGTGGATGACCGGATCGGTGGGTCTGCTCTCCGACGCCGCCGAGTCGGTGGTGAACCTCGTGGCCGCCGTGGTGGCGTTCATCGCCCTGCGCATCGCGGCGAAGCCGGCCGACGACGAGCACAACTTCGGTCACGTCAAGAGCGAGTACTTCTCCGCGGTGGTCGAAGGAGTGATGATCGTGGTGGCCGCGATCGTCATCATCGTGACGGCCGTCGACCGGCTGCTCAATCCGCGTGACCTCGAATCGGTGGGCGTCGGTCTGGCGGTCTCGGTGCTGGCGTCGGTGATCAACGCCGCGGTGGCGTGGCAGCTGATCCGCGCGGGCCGACAGCACCGGTCGCTGACGCTCGAGGCCGACGGCAAGCATCTGATGACCGACGTCTGGACCACCGCGGGCGTGATCGCCGGAGTCGCGGTGGTGGCACTCACCGGCTGGACGATCCTCGATCCGCTCATCGCGATCGCCGTCGCGGTCAACATCGTCTTCGTCGGCTACCGCTTGGTGCGCCAGTCGACGCGCGGGCTGATGGACTCGGCGGTGCCCGATGCCGAACGCGCGGCGATCGACCGGGTCCTCGACCGATTCCGGGGCGACGGCGTCGACTTCCACGACGTACGCACGCGCGAGGCCGGCCATCTGCGATTCGTCCAGCTGCACATGCTGGTGCCGGGCCAATGGACCGTGCAGCGCGGACACGACCTGCTCGAGGAGGTCGAGGCCGCGCTGCACGATGAGGTCGAGGACCTCGTACCCACGATTCACCTGGAACCGATCGAGGATCCGCGCAGCTACGAGCCGTGGCGAAGGTAGCGGAGAACACGTCCACGCGCGGACGCCGAAGCACTAGCCTGGAAGTATGAGCGCTCGTGATTCGTACGAAGGTGGCGAGTACGACCAGGACGACACCGATCAGTTGCAGCCGGCGGACACTCTCGCCGACAGCGAACTGTCGGACGTCCTCGACCGCGGTTACTCGCCGCCCGACTACGCGCCTGCATCCCACGAGCACGACTGTCTCGACGAGAGACTCGCCGAAGAGGTGCCCGACGTCGGCTATGCAGACGAGGACGGCGACCCGGACTTCCCAGAGCGCGACGAGGTCGGCGGCCGGCGGGCGGGGCGATTGATCGCGCCGGACGAGGGCGTCGGTCCGGATGTGGACAACCAGTTGCTCGCGACCGACGCCGGCGTCGACGGCGCGGGCGCTTCGGCCGAAGAGGCGGCCATGCACTACATCGACGAGGAGTGAGTGATTCTCGTCCATCGAGACGAGACATCCGCCCGGAACGGTAGTGGGATTCGATACCGTTCAACCCATGGATCGTGACCGGTTGGTGGAAGTGGGCGTCGCACTGGTGTCGCGCTTCGGGGCCAAAGCCCTCAGCCTGACCTCGGTGGCGCGGCAGGCCGGCGTCGCACGCGCCACGGCCTACCGCATGTTCGGCGGGCGCGATGCGCTCGTCGCCGCGATCATGGCGCGCGAACTCGAGCAGCTCCGGACGCAGCTGCGGGTGTGGGGTGCCGATCAGCCCGACCCCGGCGAGCGGATCCGTGAACGCGTCCGCGGCAGCCTCGCCTACATCCGCGAGCACGAGGCGCTGCAGTACGTCCTCCGGAACGAACCCGAGGAAGTGGTGCGGGCCCTGATCACCACGCACGATTCCGAGCGGCCGTCGCTGATCGAGATGATCGTCGACGCCACGGCGCCCGATGTGCAGGACGACGAGGCAGCGGTGCTGTACCCCGACCCCCGCGCGGGCAGCGAGTTCATGGTCCGCGTGGTGTACTCCTGCATGCTCGTCCCCGACAGCGTGATGTCCGACGACGAGATCGCCGAAATGGTGGTGCGTGCCGTCGTCCGGTGACGGGCCGGAGGCGGCCGGTCCGAGCAATGCGTCCCGACCGACTACGCTCGGATGCATGACTGGCACGGGCGCCCGCAGCATCTACGTCGCGTCGGCGGAAGGCGATACCGGCAAATCCACGATCGCGCTGGGGGTGCTCGCCGTCCTCACGGCGGCGGGCGGACGGGTCGGCGTCTTCCGGCCGATCTCTCGGGCCGCCGCCGGCGAACACGACTACATCCTCGACCTCCTGCACCAGTTCGCGTCGGTCGACATTCCGTACGAGCAGTGCATCGGCGTCACCTACGACGACGTGCACGCCGACCCCGACGCCGCCGTCGCCGAGATCGTCGACCGGTACCACACCGTCGCCGAGCAATGCGACAACGTCCTGGTGATCGGATCCGACTACACCGACGTCGCCTCGCCGTCCGAACTGAGTTTCAACGCGCGGATCGCGGCCAATCTGTCAGCGCCGATCATTCTGGTGGTCAAGGCCTTCGAGCGCCAGCCGCAGGAGGTGAAGGCGGTCGCCGAGATGCTGATGGCCGACATCAAGGCCGCGCACGCCACCACTGTCGGCGTGGTCGCCAACCGTTGCGATCCCGACCGGTTGCTCGAGGTGGCGGCCGCGCTCGGATCGGTGGACGTGCGGACGTGGGCGCTGCCCGACGAGCCGCTCCTGGTGGCGCCGACGATGGCCGAACTCTGCGAAGCGCTCGACGGAGTTCTGTACTCCGGCGAGGCGGACCTGCTCGAACGCGAGGCGCTGGAGGTGATGGTCGGCGGCATGACCGTCGAGCACATCCTCGAGCGGCTCAGCGAGTCGATGGTGGTGATCGCACCGGCGGACCGGTCGGACGTTCTGCTCGCACTGGTGAACGCCAATGCGGCGGAAGGCTTTCCGCGGCTGTCCGGGATCATCATCAACGGCGGTCTGCGACCGCACCCGATGATCGACGCCCTGGTCAAAGGGCTCCGTCCGACGCTGCCGATCATCGCGTGCGATCACGGAACCTATGAGACGGCGCGGATCGCCGCGCATACCCGAGGCGCGATGGTCAGCGGGTCGGTCCGCAAGATCGACGCGGCGATGAGTCTGATGGAACGGTACGTCTCCCCGCAGGACTTGCTCGCCGAACTCGATCTGCACGCACCGGAGGTGGTCACCCCGCAGATGTTCGAGTACCAGCTGCTGGCGCAGGCCAAGTCGGACCGTCAGCGGATCGTCCTGCCCGAAGGCGGCGACGATCGGATCCTGCGGGCCACCGACCGGCTCGTGCGTCGCGGTGTGGCGGAGTTGACGCTGCTCGGCGACCCGGACTCGGTGCGGCGCCGCGCCAACGAGCTCGGCGTCGACCTGTCCGAGGTGGACATCATCGACCCGGCGACCTCGGAGCTCGCCGAGGAGTTCGCGCCGATCTACGCCGAACTGCGCAAGCACAAGGGAATGACGCTGGAACGGGCCTCGGAGGTGGTGCGCGACGAGTCGTACTTCGGCACCATGCTGCTGCACACCGGCCGCGTCGACGGCATGGTGTCCGGTGCCGTGCACACCACCGCCCAGACCATCCGGCCGGCATTCGAGATCATCAAGACGGTGCCCGGGGTGTCGACGGTGTCGAGCGTCTTCTTCATGTGCCTGGCCGATCGGGTCCTGACCTACGGCGACTGCGCGGTGGTTCCCGACCCGACGGCCGAGGAACTGGCCGACATCGCGGTGTCGTCGGCGCAGACGGCCGCGGCCTTCGGGATCGAGCAGCGGGTCGCGATGCTCTCGTACTCGACGGGCGGGTCGGGCTCCGGCAAGGACGTCGACAAGGTCCGCACCGCCACCGAGCTGGTTCGCGAGCGAGCACCGGAACTGCTGGTGGAGGGGCCGATTCAATACGACGCGGCGATCGAACCCTCGGTCGCGGCGGCGAAGATGCCCGATTCGCCGGTCGCCGGGCGCGCGACGGTGCTGATCTTCCCGGACCTCAACACCGGCAACAACACGTACAAGGCGGTGCAGCGCAGCGCCGGTGCGATCGCCATCGGCCCGGTGCTGCAGGGACTCAACAAGCCGATGAACGATCTGTCTCGCGGCGCACTCGTCTCCGACATCGTCAACACCGTCGCCATCACCGCGATTCAGGCGCAGAACATCAAGAAGGCCCTCGCCGCCACGGAGCGGGGACCGCGAACCGAGACCCCGGGCGGGGAAGAGAACGGGAGCGACGCATGAGCCGGACACCGATCGACGGGACGGTGCTCGTGGTCAACGCCGGGTCGTCGTCGCTGAAATACCAGGTCCTCGATCCGGTGACCGAAGAGGTGATCGCCGACGGGCTCGCCGAGCGGATCGGGGAGTCGGCGTCGCGGATCAAGCACTGGTACCGCGGTCACGACGTGGAGGTCGAGGAGACGCTCGCCGACCACGAGGCGGCGATCGCGCGGGTCCTCGCACTCTTCGCCGCCGACGGTGTGGACGTCGCCGACTCGGGGTTGGCGGCGGTCGGCCATCGCGTGGTGCACGGCGGGCGCTCGTTCTTCGAGCCGACTCTGATCGACGACGTGGTGCGCTCGGAGATCGAGCGGATCTGCCCGCTGGCCCCGCTGCACAATCCGGCCAATCTCGTCGGCATCGACGCGGTGTCGGCACTGTTGCCGGACGTGCCGGCTGTTGCGGTCTTCGACACCGCGTTCTTCCACGACCTGCCCGATGCGGCGGCCACCTATGCGCTCGACGCCGCCGTGGCCGAGGAGTACGCGGTGCGGCGTTACGGTTTCCACGGCACCAGCCACGAGTACGTCTCGCGCCGGGCCGCAGAGTTCCTGGGGCGCGACTACGCCGACGTCGACCAGATCGTGCTGCATCTGGGCAACGGCGCCTCCATGTCGGCGGTGGCGGGCGGGCGCCCGGTCGACACCACGATGGGGATGACGCCGCTCGAGGGGCTGGTGATGGGCACCCGTACCGGAGACATCGACGCCGGGATCGTCTTCCAACTCGCGCGGGTGGGCGGGATGTCGGTCGATGAGATCGACACGCTCGTCAACAAGCGATCCGGGCTCAAGGGGCTGTGCGGGGAGAACGACTTCCGCGCGATTCTCGAGCGGGTCGAGGCGGGCGACGCAGCGGCGCGCCTGGCCTACGACGTGTACCTGCACCGACTGCGCCGGTACATCGGCGCGTATCTGATCGAATTGGGCGGCGCCGACGCCATCGTGTTCACCGCCGGAGTCGGGGAGAACGCGGCGGCGGTGCGCGCCGATTCGCTGGCCGGGCTGGAGAAGTTCGGCATCGAGATCGACGCCGAACGCAACGCGGTCCGCAGCAGTGAGTCGCGTGTCATCTCCACCGAATCCTCCGAGGTGACGGTCCTCGTGGTGCCGACCAACGAAGAACTCGCCATCGCCCGCCAGGCCGTCGCTGTCGCCGGCTCTACCTCACAGGCCGGTTGACCGATTTCCCCCGCAGGCTGGTTGAGCGACTCCCACCCCCAGGCTGGTTGACCGACTCTCCCCTCAGGCCTGTTGAGCGAGCGGAGCGAGTCGAAACTCCCGCACCCCGGCAGAGTCACACGACCAGGTCCTCGTACCGGAACTCGGTGACGATCTCCTCTCCCGCCGCATGCGACGCGGCTTCGCGCTGCTGCAGTTCCACACGTCGAATCTTCCCGGAGATGGTCTTCGGGAGTTCGAAGAACTCGACGCGGCGCACTTTCAGATACGGCGCCAGATGGTCCCGGGCGTACTCCATGATCGTCTTCGCGGTCTCGGCGGTGGGCTCCCATCCCTCCGCGAGTGCGACGTAGGCCTTCGGCACCGCGAGACGGGTGTCGTCCGGTTGCGGAACCACCGCGGCCTCCACCACGGCGGGATGCTCGATCAGCACGCTCTCCAACTCGAACGGCGAGACCTTGTAATCGGACGACTTGAAGACGTCGTCGGTGCGGCCGATGTACGTGATGTAGCCGTCCTCGTCGCGGTGCGCCACATCGCCGGTGTGGTAGTAGCCGCCGGCCATCACCTGCTCGTTGCGTTCCGGATCCCCGAGATAACCGGTCATCAGGTTCATCGGGTGCCGGGCGAGGTCCAGACAGATCTCGCCGTCGTCGGAGACCTCACCGGTCAGCGGATCGACGAGCGTGACCGGAACGCCTGGCATCGGACGGCCCATCGAACCCGCCTTCACCGGCTGGCCGGGTGTGTTGCCGACCTGGAGCGTGGTCTCGGTCTGCCCGAAGCCGTCGCGGATCGTGAGACCCCACGACTGTTCGACCTGGCGGATCACGTCGGGGTTCAGCGGTTCGCCCGCGCCGAGCAGTTCGCGCAGCCCCTCCGGCCGTTCTCCCAGATCCGCTTGAATCAGCATGCGCCACACCGTCGGCGGGGCGCAGAAGGTGTTGACGCGGGCCCGTCGCAGCTGCCCCATGAGGGCGGCGGCGTCGAACCGTGAGTAGTTGTAGACGAAGATCGTCGCCTCCGCGATCCACGGCGCGAAGAACAGGCTCCACGCGTGCTTGGCCCAGCCGGGCGAGCTGATGGTCAGGTGGACATCGCCCGGCTTCACGCCGATCCACGCCATCGTCGTGAAATGGCCGACGGCGTAGCTGATCTGCGAGTGCTCCACCAGCTTCGGCCGGCTGGTGGTGCCCGAGGTGAAGTAGATGAGCATCGGGTCGCCCACCAGGGTGGTCGACTCGAACGGTCCGGCCGACTCGGCATCGGCGCTGTGGGCGTACGACGTCCAGCCGGCGACGTCGTCGCCGACCACGATGCGCCGATAGTCGCCCTCGACGGTGTCGAACTTGGCGGTGTCCGCGGCGTTCGCGATCACACAGCTCGCGCCGCCCCGCTTGATCCGGTCGGTGAGATCGGCCGGGCCCAGAGCCGCGGTCGTCGGCATCACGATCGCGCCGAGCTTCATGATCGCGAGCATCAGCTCCCACAGTTCCACCTGATTGCCGAGCATCAGGACGATGCGGTCGCCCTTCGTGATGCCGAGACCCCGCAGCCACGTCGCCACGCGATCGGAGTTCGTGGCCATCTCGTCGAACGTGACTCTGACCTCCGACCCGTCCTCTTCGGTGATCCACAGAGCGAGACGGTCGTTGCCGCGGGCGAAGCTGTCGAACCAGTCGATGGCCCAGTTGAACGTGCCGGTGATCTCCGGCCAGCGGAACTCGCGGACGGCGCGGTCGTAATCGTGGATCAGCTCGATCATCTGGTCGCGGCTGCTGCGGTAGAGCTCAGTGTTCGTGGTCATGGTCACATGATCCACATCACAGTCCGGTGCGGCCACCCTCCGAAGAGGGGTGTGGGTGTGGTGGGCGGGTGCGGTGGGTGGGTGCGGTGCCGGTGGTTTCGACTCGCTGCGCTCGCTCAACCAGCCTGGGGGAGGACGAGCTCAACGAGCCTGCAGGAAGTGCTCAACCAGCGTGGGGGTGGGGGCGGTGGTTTCGACTCGCTTCGCTCGCTCAACCAGCCTGGGAGGAAGTGCTCAGCCAGCCTGGGGGCGCTCAACGAGCCTGGGGAGTTGCGGCGGTCAGAACAGGGTGGCGGGCCGGATCAGGTTCGCGAGGTCGACCAGCAGGAAACGGTGGGCGCGATTGTCGCGGGTCGCCTTCGCCAGCTCGCGGAGAGAGCGTTCGGTTCCGGCCCGCAGACCGTGCTCGTTGAACGGGAAACCGAGGAAGTCGTCGGCCGGATAGTCCTCGTCGAGGTGAGCGTCGATCCACCCGAGAGCCGTGCCGAGGATGATGAGCTGGAGGCGGCCGCGCCGGGGATCGTCCCAGCTGATCTCTTCGAAGCGCTCGGCCGCCTCGAACAGCTCCGACCTCGTCACCTCGCGCGGCGGGCGACCGTGGACGAGGGTGATGATCGCCGAGATCTGCGCGGTGCCGTAGTGCCGGCTCGTGGTGGGTACCTCATCGAGGGGCTCGATGGCGGCGTCGTACCGTCCCTCCGCCAGGATCATCCTGGCCAGCCCGAAAGCTGCGGACACGATGCTGTGATCGGTCAGCCACAGATCGTGATAGTTCTGCCGCGCGATCTCGTACCAGCGTTCCACCTGCGCCATCTGGTCGTTGGAGGTGTACTCCTCGGCGGAGAGCCAGTAACCGATCAGCTCGGCGGTGCCCGCCACCGCCAGTTTCGGCGCCACCTCACCGGGCATCGCCTCCAGCACTTCGTGAAAGCGGTCGAAGGCGAGTTCCGGCTCGGCGTTGAGCAGCGAGCAGATGCCCAGATACCAGTGCAGCCGCCACGAGTCCCCGTGATGGACCGCGACCTCCCGAAGCAACTGCAGCGCCGTGTCGAGATTGCCGAGCTCCAGATGGGCGCGCGCTTCGGCGAGGTCGAGTTCCATCGACGGGTGCTGCGGTCCGTCGCCGTCGTCGGCGTCGTCCGTCGCGATGAGCGCCTTGTACCCGTCGGCGCGCGCGGCGCGGATGGTGTCGAGCGTTTGCCGCGGGTACGAGAGAGCGGCCGAGGTCAGGACGCTCGCGGCGGGATCGGTCGGGTCCACGAGCGGCACCGGCAGCGCTCGCGCGATGTCGGCGGGGTCGTGGATCGCCGCGTCCTTCGGGTCGAAGAAGCCGTCCACGGGCGCCAGCAGGAGTTCGGTGCCGAACGTCGAGCGCTGCGGGGTGAAGACCGTCGACATGGAGGGCCGGGGGACGCCGGTGTGCAGCGCCACGGTCTCCCGCAGCACGTTGAGCACCTGCGTGGTCATCTCCTCCGCGGACGAGAAGCGTTCGGCGGGGTCGGGGGATGTGGCCCGGTGCAGCAGGAAGTAGAACGACGGATTCTCCACGAACAGCGGAGTGGTTCGCGGGTCGGGCAGTCCGTCGAGGTATCGGCCGTCGGCCATCGGCATGTCGACGGTGAGGACGGCCAGTGTGCGGCCGATGCTGTAGATGTCTGTGACGATCTGCGGGCCCGTCTGCACGATCTCCGGAGCCTGGAACCCGGGCGTGCCGTAGAGATGCCCGGTCCCGTTGATCGCGGACACCGCACCCAGGTCGATGAGCTTGACCTCATCGCTGGTGATCATGATGTTGTCGGGTTTCACGTCGTTGTAGACCAGGCCCACCGAATGCAGGTATCCGACGGCCGAGAGCACTTCGAGGATGTAGGCCATCGCCTGCTCGATCGGGAGCAGCGACGAGGTGCCGTCCTCGTTGGTGGTCAGCTGTTTGAGAGTGTGACCGCCGACGTACTCCATCACGATGTAGCCGACGGACCGCCCGTCCTCCGTGACGCCCTCCACGAAGTTGAAGATCTTCACGATGCCCGGATCGTTCACCGAGGCGAGGAACTGCCGCTCGGCGATGGCTACCGCCTGAGCCTGTGAGTCCGACGAGTTCAGCAGGCCCTTCAGGACGACGGGGCGGTCGGAGACGTTGTGGTCCACAGCCAGGTAGATCCATCCGATGCCGCCGTGCGCGATCGCGCCGGCGATCTCGTACTGATCGGCGACCATCGTGCCCCGTTTGAGACCGGGGACGAACGAGTACCGCGACCCGCAGTTCCAGCAGGTGCCGCTGAGCGGTCCCTTGCCGCGGCCCGACTTCCGGCCCACCGGCTCGCCGCAGTTCCAGCACTTGCGCTTGCTCGGCGCGATCACGGGGTCGGCCAGGACGGCGTCCGCGGGGTCGATGTCGGTGATCTCGGGAAGCTGGACCAGTTCACTGCCGAGGCGGCGGTCGTGGACGTGGGCGCTCTTGCGGCTCTTCCTGCGTGAGGCGGCGATGTCGTCGAGGATCCGCCGCACCTGCGTCGACTGGGTGACGGTCGCCGTAGGCGCGGTGTCCCCGACAGCGCCCATCGGCGCGGGGACGGTGCCCGCCTGTGTCTGGACCGACTCGGAGGCCTCGGTCTGTGCGGGTTCGACTGCCGAGGCCTGCGTCTCGGCCGGGAGCGCGGTCGCCTCGGTGGCGACCGGCTCGGCGTCGCCGTTCTTGTTGCGCTTCTTCTTGATATCGCTCATCACGTCAATCCCGGTACATCGTCGGCGGCGGGGATCCGGGCCCGAGGATCGACAGCCACTCGTCGTAGGACCGCTGCCAGCTGCCGTCGGCCTCGCGGGCCGCGATCACGCCGTTGATGAATCGCGCGAAGTCATCCTGCCCCTTGGGTATCCCCACTCCGTAGTACTCCGTTCCGAGGCTGTCGCCGACCACGTGGACCCACGGGTCCTGCGCGGCGATCCCGGCGAGTATGGAGTCGTCCGAGGTGATCGCGTCCACCTGCCCCTGCTGCATCATCACCAGGCAGTCGGCCCAACTTGCGGTGGTGAGATATTTCGCGCTCGGAACAGCACGTTCCACACGCGCGATGGAAGTGGACGAGCGAGTGGCGCAGACGTTCTTCCCGGCGAGATCGGATGCCTGTGAGATACCCGAATTGCGGTACGCGAGGATCTGCTGGGCGGCGGCGTAGTAGGGCACCGAGAAGTCGATCGACTTGAGCCGATCGCACGTGATCGACATCGTCTTGACGACGACGTCGACCGCGCCGTTCTCCAGCGCCTGGATTCGGTTCTCGTTGGTGATCATCCGGTACTCGATCAGATTCGGATCCCCGAAGATCGCCTCGGCGATCCAGTGCGCGACGTCGATGTCGAATCCTTTGACGTCGCCGGTGATCGGATCGCGGAAACTCAGCGGATTGCTGCCGAGGTCGGTGCCGACGATCAGCCGTCCGCGCTTGGCGATCCGGTCCATCGTCGATCCGGGCGGCATCTGCCGCGGTTCGGGCAGCGGTCCCGGCCGGAGTCCGGCGATCGTGGCGCAGTCGGAGTCGGGCGCCGGCGCGTCGGGCTGCGCGCCGAAACCGACGTCGGGCGGGAACGGCGCGCGCGCGGTGGTGGACGGCGGCTCGCTGGGGGTGCTGGTCACGGTGGCGCATGAGGTGAGGCCGGACGCGATGAGACACAGCAGTACGATCAGGCGGCGGGCGGACGCGGAGGCTGTCATCGGTACTCCCGGATCCGGGGGAACAGGCCGATCGCGACCGCCACGGCGGCCACCCCGCACAGCACGCCGATACCAGTGCCGGTGAAGCCGAGCAGACGCTGGGCGGTGCTGATGTTGTCGCGGAACGTGGTGCGGGCCTGGCCTATAGCCTTGACCAGCGCGTCGTTGACCTCGTTGTATCCGGTTGCGGTGCTGATCTTGCCGTTGCCGATGGTCAGGGCCCGCGCGGCCGTGTAGTCACCGCTCGCCAGCCGACGGCCCACCTCCTCGTGGGCACTGCGCCAACGTTCGAGCGCCGACTGGACGTCGGTGAGCGGCTGCGTCAGGCCGTGGTCGTCGGCGTGGTCGGGGTCGTTCGCGAGTTGGTCGGCGTGATCGTGGATCTCCTCGAGATCCTTGCTGAAGCCGACGTCGAGTTCTCCCGGATCGGACCGGCGGACCAGCGACAGCGTCTCGGCCGACCGCGCCTGCTGTGTGAGGATCCGCATGGTGGTCAGCGTGTGCAGCGGATCGGCACCGGCGGTCTTCGCCGTGTTGGCCGCGGCCACCGACAGCAGTCCCGAGATGAGCAGCCAGACCGTGCCGAGGATCATCGCGGTGAGCGCGCCGATGAGACCGATGTTGAAGTGGCGCCGCGTGCGCCGGGCCAGATAGCGTCCGGTGACGATCAGCATCGCGATGATGATCAGCAGCGCCACGTAGACGCCCCACGGTGGGACGGTGAGGGTGCGCTGGGGGTCGGAGATCGCCGACGACCGGTCCTCGTAGAGGCGTTGCGCCGCGGGCAGGATGGTCTCGATCATCAATGACGAGGCCTCGCTGAGGTAGGCCGATCCGACGGGGTTCGCGAGCCGGTTGTTGGTGCGTGCGGTCTCGATGAGGCCCGTGTACACCGGGATGTTGGTGGCGATGGTGTCGAGATCGTCACGCGAGGGCTTGTCGCGCTCGGACACCTCCGCCGCCGTGGACAGTCCGTCCGCGGCGGCGATGAGCGCGGAGGACGCCGTCGCGATGGAGTCGGTGTACTCCGCGCGGAGGTCGGGGGACTCGCGGCCGCCGGAGATGAACGCGGAGTTGGCCGCGGCGTCGGCCACCGACAGCGAACTGTAGAGGACCTCGGCGGCCTCGGCCTGCGGCTCGGCGCGGTCGACGAGTGCTTCGAGGGTCTGGCTTCGCTCGGTGAGCGAGACGGACGAGTACCAGCCGGTGAGACCGCATGCGAGGACCATCGCGAGCAGGATGATGACGAGTTTGCCGGGCGTGGTGGTCGCGTAGAAGCGCATCGTCAGCAACGGCGACGAGACCCGCTCGCGGGTCATGGCGGCGATCTCGCGCCGGTCGGCGATCACCTGGCGCAGAGTGGGGCTCGGCGCGCCACGGTCGGGCAGCACACTGCGGCCCGCATGCGTGAGTGCCGAGCGCACTCGGTAAACCTGGCCGGCCACGAGTTGTCCCTTTCGGATGTGCTGCGCTCAACCCTAGTCGGCGCGGCTGCGAGTAGACGGACAGCCCGGTACGGTGATTCGTCAGAGAAGCCGATCTGAAGTCGGTGGGTCGGTGCAGGAGGTCGCAGGGTGCGCGGTGACGGTGACGGCTGGGTATTCGGTGCGGACGGTGCGCGCTACTGGGGACGCTTCGGGGCGGCGGGTCTGCTGCTGTGCGCGCCGGCCGACTCAGGCGTCGTGGTGCTGCTCCAGCATCGCGCCGTGTGGTCGCATCAGGGCGGCACGTGGGGGCTGCCGGGCGGTGCCCGCGACTCGCACGAGAGCGTGGAACAGGCCGCGGTGCGTGAAGCGCACGAGGAAGCCGGGATCGCTGAGTCGGACGTCGCGGTGATCGAGTCGATCGTCACGCACTCGGCGCCGGAGTGGAGTTACACGACGGTCATCGCCAAGGCCGATTCGCCGGTCGCGACGGTCGGCAACGGGGAGTCCGCCGAACTGCGCTGGGTGCCCGCCGAGTCGGTGGCCGAGCTGCCGCTGCATCCCGGTCTGGCGAAGGCGTGGCCGGGGCTGCTGGCCCGGCTCACCTGAGTCCGGCCCGCCCGAAACCCGGACCACCTGAGCGAGCTCACGCCAGCTGATTGGCTCCCGCGATCAGCGCGTTGATGGTGGCCTCGTCGCCGGTGCGGCCCCGGCCGTACGACCAACTCCGGTGCAGATCGCGTTCGCAGAGCAGGTAGGTGACGGTCTCGCCGTCCTCCTGATGCTGGTACAGCGAGACGATCTCGACGCCCGCGCCCAGTGCGTACAGCACCTCGGTCATCGCGCCGATGGCGCCGACCGCGGTGGCGCTGACGTCGTGGCATCGTCGGCCGAGATTGATCCGTGCGCGGCAGGTGACGGTGTCGCCGCGACCCGGCTCGATCGTGATCGCCTCCAACGCGATGTCGCCGGCGGGTGCGTAGGTCTGGTCGAAACTCGAAGTGGTCATGTCGGCCGCCTCCCGTGGAAACCAGTTCGGCAGTCGCCGAGAGGAGCGGGACTGCTGCGGACGGTCGTATCCGTTACGGGTACAGGATGTCGGCAGGATCTGAATGGAACGCATCGGGAGCCTTCATTTCGGTCGAAGATTCGATGACCGACGAGCTCAGATATGTGGAGAGACGACAACCCCGCAGCGGGGGGTCGGTCGAATCAGACCCCGCTGCGGCGGGCTACAAGAAGCTTCCACGTCATGATGGCAAGCAGCTTACTCCGCCGTGCCGGAAAGGCAAGCCGTCCGGAGGTCGCGCGCGGCGGTCGCGGGATCGTCGGCACCGGTGATCGCCCGGACCACCACGATGCGCTCGCCGCCCGCGTCGGTGACCTCTCGAACGCGGGGCAGGTCGATGCCGCCGATCGCGAACCACGCCTTGCTGGGCCGCGCCGCGGCGACCGCGCTGACGAACTCCAGTCCGGTGGCCGCCCGGCCCGGTTTGGTCGGCGTCGTCCAGCACGGGCCGGTGCAGAAGTAGTCCACGTCGGGATCGGCATCGGCGGTGAGCGCCTGCTCCACGGTGTGCGTGGAGCGGCCGATCACCACGTCGGGGCCGACGATGCGCCGGGCGGTGGCGGGCGGCAGATCGTCCTGGCCGACGTGGAGGACGTCGGCGCGGGACGCGACCGCGACGTCGGCCCGGTCGTTGACCGCCAGCAGCGCACCCGCGGCGTGCGTCAGTTCGCGCAGCCGCCGCAGCAGTTCCAGCTCCTGCACGGCGGTGAGCTCGCCGAACTCGCGTTCCCCGGGCGAATTCTTGTCGCGCAGCTGGACGATGTCGACGCCGCCCGCGAGAGCGCTCCGGACGAAGTCGATCAGGTCGCCGCGCTCGCGCCGCGCGTCGGTGCACAGGTACAGGCGGGAGGTGGCGAGACGAGTGCGGGCATCCATGACCGACACCGTAGTCGCCGATGCCGGGCGGTAGACTGTGAGGCGTTATCGACACGGGAGTCCGGAGGTCCGCCGGGCTGAGAGTGCGCTGCGCCGGCGCTGACCGTCACACCTGATCCGGGTCATGCCGGCGAAGGAAGGCTGACGTCATGTCTGGTGAAAGCGCATCCGGCGAAGAGTTCGCCTCCCCGAGGGGACATAGCACCGAGCGGCTCGGTGAACTGTCGGTGATCGGGGGCGGCGTCGTCGGCCTCACGTGCGCCCTGTCCGCCGCCGACCGCGGATGGCGGGTGCGCGTCTTCGACGCCGGACCGCAGGAGCGGGCCGCGCACGTCGCGGGCGGCATGCTCGGCTGCTTCGCAGAAGGACATCCCGGCGAGGACCGGCTGCTGGCGATCTCGCGGGACTCGGTGGCGCGATGGCCCGCCCTGCTCGAACGACTCGGCGATCCGACCGTGCGGACGGCCGCCGACAGCTTGCTGATCGGTGCCGCGCCGGCCGATCTGGAGCACCTGCGGACACAGGTGCGGTTCGGGCTGTCCACGTCGCCCGGCGACGCCGACCGGCTGCCCGCGATGACACCGGCCGAGCTGCGTGCAGCCGAACCCGCGCTGGTGCGCGGCGTGGCCGGAGGGTTTCACGCGGTCGGTGAGGGGTCGCTCGACAACCGGCGGCTGATCGCCGCGCTGCAACGCGCGCTCAAGAGCCGCGGAGTGATCTGGGAGCGCGGGCGGGTGACCGATCTGTCGACGATCCCCGGGGATCAGGTGCTGGTCGCGGCCGGCCTCGGTTCCCGCAGGCTGCTGCCGAGCGTGGAACTCCGCGGTGAGAAGGGCGAGATCCTCCGACTGCGCCGCACACGTTGGTCGGTGCCGCCGCCGACGCATGTGATCCGGGCCCGCTGGCATGGGCGCGCCCTGTACCTGGTGCCGAGGGATGACGGGGTGGTCGTGGGCGCCACCCAGTACGAGGCCTACGACGACGGTGATCGGATGCCGCTGGCGGGCGGGGTGGGCGATCTGCTCGCCGACGCCGCCGAGCTGATGCCGGGACTGCGCACCTACGAACTCGCCGAGGCGGGCGCGGGGATCCGCCCGTCGTCGCCGGACGGTGTGCCCGTGGTGCGGCGGGTGGACGAGCGGATTCTCGTCGCCGCCGGGCACGGCCGCAACGGCATCGCGCTCGCCCCGTGGACCGCGGCGCGCGTGGCCGCCCTCCTCCGACCGCCGGATCGGCGCGGACCGGACTCGCGGGTGGATCCGATCGCAACTGACAACACCGACAACAGGGAGCCGACATGGAACTGACCGTCAACGGCGACACCGTCACCTTCGATGACGCGCCGACCGTCACCGGGCTGCTGGCCCACCTCGACCTGCCCGACTGCGGAGTCGCGGTGGCCGTGGACGGGGTGGTGCGTTCCAAAGCCGAGTGGGACCGACCGCTCGGTGCGTACGCCGAGATCGACATCCTGACGGCGGTGCAGGGTGGCTGACACAGCACAGGGACCGGTCGGGGAGGTGCCGCCGCTGTCCGTGGCCGGCCGCGAGTTCGGTTCGCGGCTCATCACGGGGACCGGCGGCGCGCCGAATCTCGCTGTGCTCGAACGTGCATTGATCGCCTCCGGAACCGAGCTGACGACGGTGGCGATGCGCCGCATCAGTCCGGAGTCCGGGACCGGTGTGCTCGACCTGCTGCGTCGCCTCGGAATCGCGGTCCTGCCGAACACGGCGGGCTGTCACACCACGGCCGAGGCGGTACTGACCGCGCAGCTCGCCCGTGAGGCGTGCGAGACGGATCTGGTCAAGCTGGAAGTGGTGGCCGACGACCGCACGTTGCTGCCCGATCCGCTCGAGTTGGTGGACGCCGCATCGGCGCTGGTCGCCGACGGCTTTCAGGTTCTCGCGTACACCAACGACGACCCGGTCCTCGCTCTGCGTCTGCAAGACGCGGGGGTGGCCGCGGTGATGCCGCTGGGCTCGCCGATCGGGACCGGGCTCGGCATCTCCAATCCACACAACATCGAGATGATCGTCGCGCGGGCCGAGGTGCCGGTGGTGCTCGACGCCGGCATCGGGACGGCGAGCGACGCGGCACTGGCCATGGAACTCGGCTGCGACGCCGTCCTGCTGGCCTCGGCGGTCACGCGCGCGGACGACCCGGCGGCGATGGCCGCGGCCATGCGCCACGCCGTCGTCGCCGGATACCTGGCCGCGCACGCCGGCCGGATCCCGAAGCGGTTCTGGGCGCAGGCATCCTCGCCGAGCCGTTCCGCGATCTGCTGAGGACGCGTCAGCGGTCCGCGTCGTCGACCTGCTCGCGGCCGCGGCGCCATCCGCCCTTCTCCGGCGGGGCCTCCCCGAAGTGGTCGGGGTCGCCGGTGCCGTACCAGGCGACGAGGACCGCGCCGACCACGGCGCCGATGAAGCCGACCACCGCGAGCCAGCCGAGACCGGGGTGTGCGCTGTCGCCCAGGAAGGCCACGCCGATGATGCTGGGGCCCGCGGTCTCACCGACCACCAGCATCGCGGTCACGCCGCTGACGGCACCGACCTGCAGCGCCACCGTCTGCACGTAGAAACCGATCGCTCCGGCGATCGCGATCGACCACGCCGCGGGGTCACCCAGGATGGTCAGGATGTCGAACTTCTCCAGGCCGTCGAGCACCCGGACCGAACACGCGATCACGCCGAACAGCAGCCCCGCGCCGGCACCGCCGATCGGCGCGGCGAACTTACCGCCCCGGTACACGCCGACCAGGGAGACGGTGCACAGCAGGATGGTCGCGATCATCAGACCCCAGTGGAAGGTCATCGACGCGCTGTCCTTGACGCCCGGGGACGACGACACGCCGAGCAGGAACAGGGAGAGCACCACGAGCCAGATCGCGACCCAGTCACGGGTGTGCAGAACGATATTGAGCAGGAGTGTTCCGAGCAGTGCCGTGACGACGAGGTTGGCGGACACGATCGACTGAGCCAGGAACAGCGGCAGGAAACGCGCGGCGACGGCGCCGCCCGCGAAGCCGACGATGACCATGACAGTCCCGAGGATGAACGCGGGATCGACGAGCGTGGAGAAGGTCGACTCGACCGACGGCGAGTTGTCGCCGCCGACCCCGGCCTTGCCCTCTTCCCGCTGCTCCACCGCGACCCGGCGGGCGCCGAGTGCTCGGAGCACGGTCGAGACTCCGTAGGCCACCGCGGCCATCGACGCCGCAATGATCCCGATTACGTACAACGAAGAATCCCCTGAGTCGTGAATGAGTACTCGGTAAGAACACGCTACACGTGAGGCTTGTTCACTTGTCTACTCTGTATCTGTGGTCTCCGGTACGCGCAAACATGTCCTCATCACCTTCGGCAGGTCGTTTCTGACGCTCAACCTGGCGCGACAGTTCGCCGCTGCCGGGCACACGGTGTCGACGTGCGACAGCCTCCCGATCACGGTGAGCCGCTTCTCGAACGCCGTCTCGTCGTTCCATCGGGTCAGTCCGCCCAAGTTCAAGCCGCAGGAGTACTGCCGCGAGATCGCCGAACTGGTCAAGTCCGAGGGCATCGACATGGTGATCCCCATCCACGAGGAGACCGACATCCTCTCGATGATGGCCGGTCTGTTCCCGCCGGCATGCGAGCTGTTCCTGTCGCCATTCGAGGTGGAGGACATGCTCCACAACAAGTTCTCCTTCCAGGAGGCGCTGGTGGAGCGGGGCTTTCCCACGCTCAAGTTCAAGAAGCTGGCCTCGGCGCAGGACACGGTCGGGCTCGACTTCGACACGCCCTTCGCCATCAAGCAGACGTACTCCCGCGGCTCGCAGAAGGTCTACAAGGCGCAGCCGGGCGAATCCCTCGACTTCCTCACCTACGACGAGACCAACCCGTGGATCGCCCAGGAGTGGATGGAGGGCGACCGGTACTGCACCTACTCGGTGTGCCGTGACGGCGAGGTCTTCGCCCACGCCACCTATCCCGTCGACTACGCCATCGACGGCAGCTCGTGCCTGACCTTCACGCAGGTCGATCACCAGCCGATCCTCGACTGGGTGCAGCGCTTCGCGAAGTCGGTGAACTTCACCGGCCACATGGGACTCGACTTCATCGACCACCCCGAGAAGGGGCTGTACACGATCGAATGCAATCCGCGGGGCACCAGCGGAATCATGATGTACACCAGGCAGAATCGCCTCGACCGCGCGTTCTTCGGCGAGAACACCGAGATCATCAGCCCGCCCGAGAACCGCACTCGGATGATCGGCGTCGGCATGACCCTCTACGGCTGGCGCAAGTCCAGCCGAGGTGGGCGCAGCCTGCGGCAGTTCGTGCGCGACTTCCGTGCGGCGAGCGACGTGATCTGGGATTCCGAGGACCGGCTGCCCGCGCTGATGCTGATTCCGGCCTACATGGCGATCCTGAGTCACGGATTCCGATACAAGGTGGGCCTCGCGGAGGCTTTCATGCACGACCACGAGTGGGACGGGCACAAGGTCTGAGAGCCGCACTCCCCGAACGGAGCCGCGCGGCTACGACGCCGTGACCTTGCGGCAGAACTCGACCAGCAGGGCCGTCGCGCGGCGATCGGGGTCGAGCATGAGCCCGCCGTGCGCGAGTCCGTCGAGTTCGTGGAAGTCGGCGATCGGCATGTGCGACGCGGCTTCGCGACTGCCCGACGGCGGAAAGAAGACGTCGTGCTGGTAGGCGACGACGAGCGCCGGAACGTCGATCGCGGCGAGGCGTTCGGGCGTCGGCTCCTTGGCCAGCATCCATCCGTGAGACGCCGAGAGCTGGCCCTTGAGGCCGTCCGGTGACGCCCACACCGGCTCGCCCGCCGTCAGCACCTCGCGCCAGGCGCGGACGGTCAGGTCGTCGCCGAGCATGCCCGGTCCGAGAGTGGTCATCAGTTGTTCGAAGACGGTGACCGCTTCGGGGATCTCACCGAGCCGCTCGATGAGCCCGAGTTCCATCTCGTTCACCATCTCCCCGATGGCGGACGACCGAAGCCCGGCGATCATTGCGAGACCGCGGATCCGTCCCGGCCACGACGACGCGAGGACCTGGGAGATGTAGCAGCCCATCGAGTAGCCGGCGATGACGGCGTCGTCCACCCCGAAGTGGCCGAGCACGGCGGCGGCGTCATCGGCCATCTCCGGGACCGAGTAGGGCGCGGGCGGCGCGGACGACGGCACGAGTCCGCGCGCCGAGTAGGTGATGACGGAGAACCCCGCCTCCACCAGTGCGGCGGGCACGCCGGTGAACTGCCAGACACCCGCCGGCATGCCGAGCCCGCCGTTGAGAAGAACGGTGGGGCCCTCACCGACGCGTGTGGCGGCGATACGAACGTCGGCGGCTGTCTGGATCAGTTCTGGCTTCGACTCTGGCTTCGACGCGGTCACGACTGCCGACGTTACTCGCGGCCGCGCAGACCCTCGACGATTCGCTGGAGACTCTCCGGCGTTCTCGCCATGACGGTCCCGGCGTCAGTGACGACCAGCGGCCGCTGGATGAGCGACGGGTGCGCGACCATCGCGTCGAGCAGCGCATCGTCGTCGGCTCCGTCGAGACCGAGGTCGGCATACAGCGGCTCCCCGCTCCGGACCGCGTCGCGCACCGATAGGCCCGCGGCCGCGATCAGTTCGGCGAGTGCGTCTCTGTCGGGGGTGTCGGTCAGATACTCCACGACGGTGACGTCGGCGCCGGCGTCGCGCAAGGCGTCGAGGGCGGTGCGGGACTTGCTGCAGCTCGCGTTGTAGTAGATGGTCGCGTCCACCGCGTCGTCCTTTCGGTATGTGTCTGCGGACGAGCGCAGAACGGGTGTCAGATCAGGCTCGACAAGGGTACTTCGGGGTCGGCCAGCGCGGCGGCGTCCACCGGGCGCCGTGCCTGCACCAGGGCTGCGATGTCGTCGCCGGCGTCCCAGATGTTCACGTTCATCCCGGCCAGAACGGTTCCGGCCTCGTCGAGCCAGAAGGCCAGGAACTCCAGCCCGGAGACGTCGCCGCGCGTCACCACGCGCCGGTAGCCCTCGGCGAGGCCCCGGTACTCCATTCCGAGGTCGTACTGATCGGTGAAGAAGTAGGGCATGCGGGTGTACTCGGTGTCGCGCCCGACGATGTTCTCCGCGACCACGGCTGGCTGGTTGAGAGCGTTGGCCCAATGCTCGGTGCGGACCCGCGTCCGCAGGATCGGGTGCATGGCGGCGGCGATGTCGCCGGCCGCGTACACGTCCGCTGCGCTGGTCCGCAGCCGGCTGTCGGTGGCCACCCCGCCGTCGGCGAGCGTGAGCCCGGCGGCTTCGGCGAGCCCGGTCTCGGCCCGGGCTCCGACGGCGATGAGGACCGCGTCGGCCGTGACGGTCGTTCCGTCGTCGAGTTCGAGGCCGGTGGCCCTGCCGTCGGCGACGGTGATCGACGAGACCTTGCGCCCGGTGCGCAGGTCGACACCGTGCGCGCGATGCAGATCGGCGAAGGCAGCGCCGATCTCGGGTCCGAGCGCGGCCCGCAACGGCTGATCGGCGGCCTCCACCACGGTCACCTCCGTGTCGCGACGCCGGGCCGCGGCCGCCACCTCCAGGCCGATCCAGCCTCCGCCGATCACCGCGAGCCGCTTGCCCTCGCCGAAGGTCTCCAGAAGCGCGGACGCCTCGTCCACGGTGCGGAGATAGTGAACGCCCGCCGCGTCGGCGCCGTCGATCGGCGGATGCACGGACGTCGACCCGGTGGCCAGCACCAGTGCGGAGTAGGCGACGGCACCGCCGTCGCTGAGACGCACGGTCCGCGATGCGGTGTCGACGGACTCGGCGCGCACGCCCAACCTCAGGTCGACGTCGTTATCTGCGTACCAGGCCTCGTCGTGGACGGTGAACTCCGGCAGCGACTTGCTTCCGGCGAGGAACTCCTTCGACAGCGGTGGGCGCTCATAGGGTGCGACGCGCTCGGCGGCGATCAGCACCACGCCGCCGGAGTATCCGTTCTCCCGCAATTGCTCGGCGGTCTTCGCTCCGGCGAGCCCGCCGCCGATGATCACGACGGGGTCGGAGGGTCGGTTCGGTCCGGTCATCTCACTTCTCCTCACTTCGCCTGTACAGCCGAGTCTAGAGACGTCCGGTGCGCGGGGAGAGGTGTACAGCGACGTCGTCTGGCGCGCTGCGTGCGACTCAGGCTCCGGCGATCAGCATCACGCCGAGAGCGGCCATCACGGCGGCGATCGCGGTGTCGAGGACGCGCCACGCGCGCGCAGAGGCGAACACCGGCGCCATCCGCCGGGCGCCGAGGCCCAGCATCAGAAACCAGATCAGGGATGCCGTGCATGCGCCGATCGTGAACGACCACTTGGCGCCGCCGTGACTGTTGGCGATCGATCCGAGGGTGAGAACCGTGTCGAGGTAAGTGTGGGGGTTGAGCCAGGTCAGAGCGAGTGCGGTGCCCAGTGCAGCCCACAGCCCCACGGTCCGTCCGGAGCCGGAGTGCGCGGGTCCGGAGCCAGGGCGAAGAGCGCGCCGCGCGGCGAGGGCGGCCAAGACGAGCAAGTAGCCGCCGCCGACGAACTCAGCGATCGCGACGGCGCTCGGATGAGCGGAGACCAAGGCGCCGAGCCCCGCCGTTCCCGCGCTGATCAGGACGATGTCGGAGACCACGCAGACCGCGATCACCGGGAGTACGTAGGCACCACTCACGCCTTGCCGGATGACATAGATGTTCTGCGGTCCGATCGCGATGATGAGGCCGGCGCCGGTCACGAGGCCGGCGAGCGCGGCGAGAAGGTACGTGCTGATCACGTGAGTCCACGCTAGGAACGTCGACCTCATTAGTCCAACAAATGATTCTTAGTAAAGATTAGAATGACTTAATATGGAGTTTCCGGTTGAAGGACTCGTGACGCTGGCCACCGTCCTCCGTGAGGGCACATTCGAGGCGGCGGCGGCATCGCTGCACGTCACGCCGTCCGCGGTGAGCCAGCGGATCAAGGCGCTGGAGCAGTCGGTGGGGAGAGTGCTGGTGCGCCGCACCAAGCCCGCGACGCCGACCGTCGACGGCGAGGTGCTCGCCCGGCTCGGCGAACAGTGGGAGGTCCTGGTGGCCGAGGCCCGGGGCGCGCTGATCGGGACCGCGCCGGAGTTCGACGGCGACCCAAGGCATCTGCCGCGGGTGGAGCTGTCGATCGCCTGCAACGCCGACTCGTTGGCGACGTGGTTCCTTCCGGTGCTCGCCGAACTCCACCGCGAGCACGCCGTCTCGATCGACGTCAACCGTGACGACGAGTCGATCACCACCGCGCTGCTTCGGTCGGGCGACGTGATCGGGGCCGTCACCTCCGACCCGGTCGGTGTGCGGGGCTGCGAGACCATCGAACTCGGTTCCCTGCGGTACTTCGCGGTCGCTTCGCCGGAGTTCATCGAGTACTGGCTGCCCCACGGCGTACGGGCCCGAGACATGCGCTACGCGCCGATGGTGATGTTCGACAGCAACGACCATTTGCAGATCAAAACGCTGAAACAGCTCGTCGCCGAACCGATCTCACCGCCCGTCCACTACATTCCGGCGGCCGCGGAGTACCGGCGGGCCATCGCCGCCGGCATCGGTTGGGGAGCGGTTCCCGAAGTGGATCTCGACGACGAGCACACCGGGCGAGACCTGGTGAAACTGTCGCAGACGCCGGTCGACGTACCGCTGTTCTGGCAGTACTGGAAGCTGCGGTCGCCGGCCGTGACCGCGCTCACCGAGATCATCGTCGCGCACGCGCGGGCCGGCCTGGTGCCACGCCGTCGCGCGACCGCCGTGCAGGCCCGCCCGTCGGGCAGCCGCTGAGCGCGTCCGCCGACCGCGGTCGGTCAGCCGGCCGATTCCAGAATCATGGTGACGGCCATGCCGCTGCCCGCGCAGATCGAGACCAGCGCGCGCGAGCCCGGTTGGGAGGCGAGGAGTTTGGCGACCGTTGCGACGATGCGGCCGCCGGTGGCGCCGAAGGGATGACCGGTGGCCAGCGAGCCGCCGCACACATTGAGGCGGCTGCGGTCGATCTCGCCGAGTGCCCGGTCGCGGCCCAGAGCCGTCCGGCAGAACTCATCGTCGTTCCAGGCGGCCAGCGTCGAGAGCACCTGAGAGGCGAATGCCTCGTGGATCTCGTAGAAGTCGAAGTCCTGCAGGGCGAGGCCGTTGCGGCGCAGCAGTTCGTCGACCGCGTACACCGGCGCCATCAGCACGCCCTGCGTCTTCGGGTCGCCGTCCACGTAGTCGACCGCCCAGCTCTGTGCGTCCACCAGCCGGGCGAGCGGGGTCAGATCGCGGCTCTGCGCCCACGCGGCCGTGCCCATCAGGACCGACGACGCCCCGTCGGTCAGCGTGGTCGAGTTCGCCGGCGTCATCGTGCCGTCGGGCCCGCCGAAACACGGTGCGAGCGCCGCGACCCGTTCGGCGGTCAGACCGCGTCGCAGGTTGTCGTCCTCGGCGAGCCCGGCGAACGGGGTCAGCAGGTCGTCGAAGAATCCGTCGTCGTAGGCCCGCGCCAGATTGTGGTGGGAGTCGAGCGCGATGCGGTCCTGGTCGGCGCGAGTGACGTTCCACGCCGCGCCGGTCACCGCCTGGGCGGCACCGGGAACGAGGTTGGTTCGGCGCTCGGCGGGGCTGGGGACGTCGAAGTCCAATGACAGCGGGATCTGCACGGCCTCGCGCAGGCGGTCGGGGAGGCTGCGGGCAGCGTTGACCCGGACGAGCCGGTTGCGCAGCCGAGGACCGAATCCGATCGGCGGATCGGAGGTGGTGTCGGCACCGCATGCGACGCCGGACTCGATCTGGCTGCACGCGATCTTGTTCGCGATGTGAACCACGGCCTGGCCTCCGGTGGCGCACTGCTGCTGCACGTCCACGGTGGGAGTAGCCCGCGACAGCGGGGTGTCGAGAAGGCTTTCGCGGGTGAGGCTGTGGTCGCGGGCGAGCTTGACGACAGCGCCGCCGGCCACCCCGCCCAGGCGTACGTCGTGGAGACCGAAGCGGTCGACGAGGCCGTTCAACGCGGCGGTGAGCATCGTCTGGTTCGTCTCGCCCAGGTAGGCGCCGTTGGAACGAGCGAAGGGGATCCGGTTACCGCCCAGGACATAGACGTTCTGGAGTTCGCGAGGTGACATGGTCCAGAAAGCTACCATCAGCCGATGTAAACGTTCGAGGGGCCGTCGACGGGACTCGGCGCGAACCGGTCGGGCGCCGACCTCGGTAGACTCCGACGTCGTGCACGGATTACGAGCCAGATCCGCCTTCGTCGGCGCGATGCTGGTGTTGGCGGGGGTCTGCTACTCGTCGTGGGTGCTCGACCTGTTCCTGCATTCCGGACTCGATCCGATGCGCTCGTTCCTGTCCGAGCTCGACAGCGGCCACATGCCGCACCGCGATGTCTACGTGACTGGCGACGTGCTGACCGGGGTCTTCTCGCTGCTCGCCGCGTTCGGCCTCCGTTGGCCGCCGTCGCTGGTGCGCAACAGGTTCTCGATCACCGCCGCGGTGGCGATCGGCGCGTTCGGTGCGTCGACCATCGCCGACGCGCTGATGCCGATCGAGTGTCTGGCCGGTCGCGACCCGGGGTGCCCATCCGAGTCACGCGGCCTGCTGCCGCAGTTGCAGCACGTTCACGCCCTCACGAGCTCGCTCGCGGTGTTCGCGATCTTCGTGGCGATGGTCGCGGCGTCATTGGCGGCCTGGCGGCGGGGCGACTGGGCGTGGCTGCGTTACGGGGGCGGTCTGGTCTTCGCCGTCGTCGTGCTCGCGACCGTCTGGATGCTGGCCGCCGACCGGCTCGGCGGCGACTACCGGCTGGGACTGGCCCAGCGGATCCAGGTCGGCGGGATGAGCCTGTGGCTGGCGTTCTGGGGCGTCGCGATCGCCCGGTGGGGACGCGGCGCGCGTGCCGCCTCCGCGAACTCGGCGGACGACGGCACCGCAGGCTAACGGCCCTTGGGTCGCGTCTCGCCGCGCAGCCAGGCCGGGATGTCGGTCTCCAGTCGCGGCCGGGCGGGATCCATCACGACGCGGACCACATCGCTGTTCAGGCGCGGCACCATCCGCGCACCGAGGAGATCGTGCACCGCGTCCGGAACGTCGACCACCGAGCCGACCACACCGACGAGGTCGCCGAGTGATTCGCCGAAGGGATTCACCAGGCTCACGTCGAGCGGGTTCTTGACCGAGAGAGCGATCGGGCCGTCGTCGTGCTGCGTCCGCTGGAACAGGAATCCCACGCTGGTGCAGGAGTCGGTCACCGAGTTTCCGGAGCGGACCTCGGCGGTGCCGAAGGCCGCCGTACAGATCGCGCCGTTGCCGGGCCCCTTGCCACTGCTCGCCGAGGTGACCCCGCCGAACGCCGTGGTCGTCGTGGTGCGTCCGCGGGCGTCGGCGGTGCTGAAGGCGAGTGCCGCGGGGAGGGCGGTGGCCTCGGCGCGCGCGCCCGTCACCGTTGCCACCGCCACGGAGGCTCCGAGCACCGTCGCATTGGCCGAGGCCTTTCCGCCGAGGAGACCGGCGGCGACACCGAGGCTCAGCACATTGGCGAGCGAATGCGCCTCACCGCCGGTGACCGCGATCGCGGCGGTGATCCCGCCGCCCGCGATGGAGGCCTTGGTCGGCAGTGCCGGACCGACGGCGATCGCCTGGTTGAGGTCCCGCAGGATCGGTTCCTGACCGAACAGGCGGAGCAACCCGTCACCCAGTGCCGCCGTGACCGGTGCCGCCCGTTTGCAGTCGGCGGTGATCGGGATCAGGACGTTGCCGTTGATCGGATTGCGGATGCTCGCATCGGCCGATTCACCGGGTGCGCATGTCGCCGATACCCCCGGAGTCGACGCCGCGTGCGCCGGTGCCGCTGACGCGCCTGCGGCGACGATGGCCACGGCGGAGGCGGCCAGGATCCGTCGAGTCGTGAGCTTGGACATCTGAAGCCTCCCCTGGTCGGCGACCCGCGACGAGATGCGACGAACGACTGAGATGGATTGCTTGAAACTAGCGCCGTCAGTCGGTCGGGGGAGGGGTTTTCAGCGAAAAGTCCGATGGATCGGGACTGTGCGGTGTAGGTACTTCGACGTCAGCGTCGGTACGTCGTGGTGAAGGCCTCCGTCGGCCCGGACGCGTTCGCGGCCACTTCGTGGGCCGTCAGAACCACCGATGTGGAATCGATCGCGAGCGTCATGAATCCGCGGTCGCGGTAGTTCTCGTACTTGGCCCGGAAGCGGCCGGCGGAGCGGCCGTTCACCGACTTCGCCGCGGCCCCGGACACGATCTGGCGCGTGCCCTTGAGTCCGGAGACGTTCTCGAGGACCTGCTGGCTGTGATCGTGTCCGGAGAACAGGAAGTGCGCGCGGCCCGCGACGTGCTTCTCGATGAACCGCTTCATCTCCACGCCGTTCAGCGGGGCCGGGAGGCCGTCGAAGTCGCCTGCCGGCCCGTGTGGTCCGTTGTTCGCGTACGGGTGATGGGTGCAGACGATCTTCCAAGGTGCAGTCGAAGTCCGCAGCGCGCGGTCGAGCCATGCCGCCTGGCGCGTCATGTAGTGGCCGCCGGGCTCCCACTCGGGGGACAGGAAGGGCGGAATGTAGGCGGCGAGGGGGTTCATGTCGAGGACGAAGACGTCGGCGACGCCGAGCGGGACGCTGTAATAGCGCGCGGGCATGTACCAGCGGCGGGAGCGCCGGTGGTAGGCCACCTCGGCGTCGCCGCGCAGCAGCCAGCCGCCGTCGCCGGGGAACACGGCGGTGTTGTCGTGATTGCCGAGCGTCATCAGCCACGGGAAGTCGAGACCGGCGTTCGGCTTCTCGAACTTGGTGGTGAATTGATGGTCGTCCGGGCCCTTCGGGCCGGTCTCGTAGATGTTGTCGCCGAGACCGAGGGCGAGGTCGAACGGAGTGGTCGCGTGGATCCTCCGAGCGGCGGCGGTTACCGCGTACTGGGGCTTCTCGCCGGTGCCCGCGTCGCCGGTCACCAGGACGTGGAGGCTCGACGCCTTCGACGGGAGGGGGAAGCGGGACGCCGCGGAGGCGGTTCCGGCTCCCCGGGCGGTGGATCCCAGTGCTCCGAGGCCGGCGGCCGCGCCGGTGGCGGCGGCGCCCGCGAGGAAGGTGCGTCGATTGAGGCCGCGGCGGTGCGGCTGGGGGCTGTTGTCGGTCATGGGCGTGATGGTTCCACGTCTACGTGAACGAAAGGTGTTCGATTCCAGCACTATTCGCCATGTCGGCGCCGACTTGCGTTTACTGACGAGTAACCTGTCTCTGCCAGCCTTCTCGCGATGTCTGAGAAACGAACCTCCCTCCCAGTCTCCCGGCGTGCCTTCATGGGCGCCGCCGGGGCCGGCGCGCTGGCCCTCGGTGTTCCCTCTGTCGTCGCGGCGGGTGACGCCCGGGGCGCGCCCGGCCCGCGGGCGGCGTTCCAGCACGGAGTGGCCTCCGGCGATCCGCTGCCGAACGGTGTCATCCTCTGGACGCGCGTCACTCCGACCGCGGAGGCGACGCCCGGCTCCGGACGCGGGCCGTCGTCGAATCTGGTCTGGGAGATGTCGGCGGACGAGCACTTCGGATCGACGGTCGCCTCGGGCTCGGTCACCACCGACGCCTCACGCGATCACACGGTGAAGGTCGACGTCGGCGGACTCGCGCCGGCCCGCGTCTACTGGTACCGGTTCCGGGTCACCGGAGGGCCGGCTGCGGGCGCCGTGTCGCCGGTCGGCCGCACCAAGACCGCGCCCGCCACCGACGCCGATGTCGCGAAGGCTCGCTTCGGAGTCGTGAGCTGCTCCAACTGGGAGGCGGGCTATTTCGCTGCCTATCGGCACCTGGCCCAGCGGACGGAGCTCGACGCCGTCATTCATCTCGGTGATTACATCTACGAGTACGGCGCAGGCGAATACGGCGGGAAGAACGGCCCGGTGCGGATCCACCGCCCGGCGCACGACATCGTCTCGCTGGCGGACTACCGCATCCGACACGGCCAGTACAAGACCGACCCCGACCTGCAGCAACTGCATCGCGCGCTCCCGTTCATCGCGACCTGGGACGATCACGAGACCGCCGACAACTCGTATCGCTCGGGGGCGGAGAATCACGATCCCGCCAGGCAGGGGTCGTGGGCGGCACGAAAGGCCAACGCGGACAAGGCGTATTACGAGTGGATGCCGGTTCGGCCGGTCGTCTCGGCGAACAACCGGCACATCTACCGGCGATTGCGTTACGGCAGGCTGCTCGAGTTGTCGATGCTCGATCTGCGGACCTATCGGGACCGCGAGGCGTCGAGGTTCAGCAAGCAGTCCGACGCCGGCGCCACCACGATCACCGGTCGTGCGCAGATGGAGTGGGTCACCGGCGGCATCGTCACCTCCACCACCCGATGGCAGCTCATCGGCAACTCCGTGATGATCTCGCCGGTGCTGTTGCCGCCGCTGAACCCGGACACGACCAAGGCGATCACCGATCTGATCGGTGTTCCGGAGAACGGCGTGCCCTTCAACACCGACCAGTGGGACGGTTATACGAAGGATCGGGCGCGACTGCTCGACGCCGCCGACCGCGCGGGCAAGAAGAATCTGGTCTTCCTCACCGGCGACATCCACATGTCGTGGGCCAATGAGATTCCGCGCAAGCCCGCCGACTATCCGGGCGCGGGCACACTCGGCACGGAGTTCGTGGTGACCTCGGTGACGTCGAACAATCTCGACGACATGGTGAAGGCGCCCGAGCACACGGTCGGGAACGCCGCCGCGGCCGCCATCACGGCGACGAATCGGCACGCCCGCTGGGTCGACACGGACGCCCACGGGTACGGGGTGCTGACCGTCGATCCCGCAGCGGCCCAGATGGACTGGTACTCGCTCAACGACCGCGCCGACCGGCACACCGGCGAGTATCACGCGCAGTCGTGGAAGGTGCGCTCCGGAACCCGCCGCATGACCAAGGTCTCCGGCCCGGCGAGCTGACTCATGCGATCAGCCGTGCCGCTGATAGCTCAGTGATATCATCCTGCTAGTGGTGGACGACCGGTCCGCCGTCGACGGGAGGGTGTCGCTGTGGACTTTCGGAATGCATGGCGGACCAACGGGTTCATCGGTCTGCTCGGATCGCTGGTGGTGGTGATCGCCTGCGTGGTGGCGGTGATCGCGACCATCGCAGCGGTGTCGGACGGGGCGTCGCCCGCGCTCATCGTCGTCACCGTGCTCGCGGTGATCGTGGGCTTCGCGGCCCTGCTGACGATGACCGGTCTGACGACGGTCAGCCCCAACGAGGCCAAGGTGCTGCAGTTCTTCGGCCGCTACATCGGTTCGGTGAGCGACGCGGGCTTCTTCCTCGTGACGCCGCTGACCGATCGCCGGACCATCTCGCTGCGTATCCGCAACTTCGAGACTCAGAAGCTCAAGGTCAACGATGCGGACGGCAATCCGGTCGAGATCGCGGCGGTGGTGGTCTATCGCGTCGTCGACAGTTTCAAGGCGGCGTTCGCGGTCGACGACTACGAGGAGTACGTCGCCATCCAGTCGGAGGCGGCGGTACGTCATCTGGCTACGAGCTATCCGTACGACTCGCATCAGACCGACACCATCAGCCTGCGCGACGGTGCCACCATCGCGGAGGAGATGACCGTCGAACTGCGTGAGCGCACCCAGATGGCGGGCATCGAGATCATCGAGGCTCGGATCACGCACCTGGCCTACGCGCCCGAGATCGCGCAGGCGATGCTCGTCCGACAGCAGGCCGCGCAGGTGGTGGCGGCGCGTCAGCAGATCGTCGAGGGTGCGGTGGGGATGGTCGGTCTCGCGCTCGACCGGCTCGCCGAACAGGGCGTCGTCGAGCTGGACGAGGAGCGTCGCGCGGCGATGGTCTCGAATCTGCTGGTGGTGCTGTGCGGTGACCGTGCCACGCAGCCGGTGGTCAACGCGGGAACCCTGTACGCCTGATGACCGAGCAGTCGGGCGCTTCCCGTCCGGCGAAGCGCGAGCAGAAGAAGGTGCTGCTGCGGCTGGACCCGGACGTGCATGCGGCGATCGCCAAATGGGCGGCGGACGACCTGCGCAGCGTCAACGGTCAGCTCGAGTACGCGCTTCGGTTGGCACTGAAGCAGGCCGGGCGGTGGCCGGATTGAGTGCCGGTCATCGTGCGGGCATCAGGCAGCTGGCCGGCGCTGCCACCAGTGAGCACACGGTCGCGGGACGGGTCGGCCGGTAGCGCGTCCCGACGCCGCCCTCGGCGGTGATGCCACGGAAGGCGGTCACGGCGTCGGTGGGGATCCGCCGGAGCGTGGGATCGGTCTTGACGTTCACGGTGTAGAGACCGAATCTCGGTGTGTAGCTGCCCCATTCGTAGTTGTCGGTGAGACTCCAGTAGTTCATGCCGATCACCGGGAGTCCGTCGCGGCGGGCGCGCTGGATCCAGTAGACGAGGTCGCGGAGATGGTCGGCGCGCCGGTACCCGTCCGGCCGGGGCTTGCCGTTCTCGGTGGCCATGCCCGCCTCCACGACGTAGAGCGGCTTGCCCGGGAAGCGGTGCGCCATGTCGCGGAGCGCGTAGTACACGCCGTCGGTCGCCGCCGCCGCCTTCCAGAACTCGCTCGTCGCGGCGTACACGGCCGTGGGGTCGGTCGGGGAGATGGAGTAGTAATAATCGAGTCCGACGTAGTCGAGCTGGTTGCGGATGCGGTTGAGGAAGGCCTGGTCGAGGCCGGGCTCGATGGTCGGAATGTAGGCGACATTGGAGCTGACCTGGGCGCCAGGGTCTTTGGCGTGAATGTATCGGTAGATGGTCTGGTGGGCCTTGACGAGTCTGTCGACCATCAGCGTCACCGATTTCTTCGGTATGCCACCGTATTGGACCTCTTTCAGGACGTACGCGGCCGGTTCGTTGATCGTGATCCAGAGCGGGTGGTACTTGGCGTACCGGTCGACGACGATCCGGTTGTGCCGCAGCCAGGCGTCGAGTGTGGCGGGGTCGGACCATCCGCCGCGGTCGGCGATCCAACCCGGGTACACCCAGTGGTCGAGGGTGATCATCGGCCGCATTCCCGCGGCGACGATGGTGCGCACGACGTCGTCGTAGTAGTCGAGTTCTCGTGCAGCCAGGTGGCCGGGGCGCGGTTCGATGCGGGCCCATTCGATGCCGATGCGGTAGACCTTGGCGCCGAGGCTCTTCGCCAGCGCTATGTCTGATGCGTAGCGATGCCGGAAATCGACGGACGTCCCGATCGGATCGTCGGTCGCACCCTTCGCGATGTAGCGAGTCCAGTTGCTGTCGGGGGAGTCGCCTTCGGACTGGAAACCGGAGGAGGCGACACCCCAGAGGAACGTGGACGGCAGTGAGCCGGCCGGCTTGGCCTCGGCGGAGGCGGTGAGACTGGACGGGATCGCCGGGGTCAGTGCGGCACTCAACGCGAGCGCGAGGGCGAGAGCCGCAGCCAGGAGCAGAGCAGGATTGACTCGGACCGACATGGCGCGACGGCGCGACGGATGAGCCCCTCCCATGAGTGTGACGATAGTCTCATTTCGGGGGAAGTGGCCGCATTCGCGGTCCCGCGCGCCCGATCAGGCCGCGTGGTACGGACGGGATCCGGCTCTCGGCTGTGCGGGTTGCGTCTGCGGAGGTGGCTGGGGGAGTTCTCGTGGGTACAGGTGCCGTGCTTGTCCGGCGTGGTGGATGGGGTTCAGGCGCCAGGGGTGATTGGTGGTGGCTGGTCGCCAGGCCATGCGTCCGGCATCGGGTCCGTCGGTGAGGGTGGTGGTCTCCCATTGGCCGCGGTTGGTGCCGACGGCGCGGTTGTGGCGCCCGCACGCGGCGCCGAGAGCGTCGATGTCGGTGCGCCCTCCCGGGGTGATCCAGTCCGGTGCGTGATGGGCCTGAGTCTGCGCGAACGGGCGGTCGCAGCCAGGGGCGGTGCAGCCGCGGTCGCGGGCGAACAACGCCAACCGCTGCGCCTTGCTCGCACACCGCGCACCGCGGCCCTGGTAGAGGACCTCGCTGGTGTGATTCCGGAAGACCGCCAAATGCGGCACAGCCTCGGCGGCGAGCCGCACGAGTTCGCCGATCGGAACGCGGGTGCCGGTGGCGGTCAACGCGATTCCGGCGTGGGCGGCGAGTTCCTGGTCGGTGACGGTGATGACCAACTCGGCTGGTATCCGGTTCGGTGCACCGAGTCCACCGTGGGCGAGAACGTAATCACACAACGCCAGCAACGCATCGTGTGTGCGCTGAGCGGCACTGCGCAGATCCCGACCCCGCGCCGCCGCCAAAGCCTCGGCGTCGATGCCGTCGGCGTCAATGGTTCCAGTCGGCGAATCCGGGTCGGCGGGATTGTTCATCCCGGGTGCGGCCCAGGCGGTCAAGATCACCTCGAACTTCGCCCGCAACTCCGGAGTCATCGCGCCGCGCACTTTGCTCATGAGTTGTCGGTCTTGCGGGAGGATGGTGATTCCGCGTTGGCGTTGCCGGTCGACGTGATCGCTTTCCTGACCGTCGGGGTCCAGGTGAGCGAGCAGGCGGTCACCGACCTTGCCCAGATCATCCGGATTCAGTCCGGCCGCAGCGTGAGCGAGTTCGGCTTCGGCGCGGGCTTTGACCTCCGGCGAGATGCAGGCCGGTACTTTCGCCAGCACCGCGGAGATCACCAACGCGTGTTCGGCGCCGACGGTCCCGGCCGCGACCGCGGCGGCGGTGGCGGGCTTGCGTGGAGGCAGGGTTTCACCTTGGAAGTTGGAGAACTCGCCGATGGTCTCGGTCATCCGGAGCCGTCGACCCGCTTCGCGGATTCCCAGCCGCAGCCCTTGTGAGAGGTATTGGTGCGGATTCAGATAGCCGGCGGTGCGGTGCGCGTTGCGGTCGGAGACCTCCACCAGGAGTGCTGCGGAGATGCCGTCCCAGCGTCGCCGGATGCGTTCGGCGGTCTGTGTGTGGGCCAGCAGTTCCGGTTCGGTCTCCGGTGACAGGGAGGTCTCGGCGAGTTTGACCGCCGCGGCATCGATCAGGGCGAGTAGTTCGGCGGGCCGCCCCGGCAGCGCGCCGGTGGCGACGACAGTCGCGATCGAATCGGTGATCGGATCGGTCATCGCTGCCACCTCCCCCGAGTGTTTCAGCTGTTCAAACCATGTTTTCTTGAATACCTGAACGCTATCACTCAGGTCCGACAAAACTGGTCCGTGAGCGGTCGGTGGAGATGTCGGAAATCTTCAAGACCTCGGGAGTGTGTGGTCGTACCGTCGAATCATGGAAACGTCCACTGCCCTGAACCAGACCCTGAAGAGCCTCGCCGACGTTCTCGACGGTGCCTCAGACACTCCGCTCGACGCTCCGACTCCATGCAGCGAGTTCGACTTTCAGACGTTGCGGGCCCACGTCGTGGGGTGGTTGACCGCGTTCACCGACGGATTCACTTCAGACGACCATCTCTGCAGTGATCCGGGCGCGGTGTCTGTGGCCGGCACCGGCGGCGACCAGGTACGGGAGCTCGCCGAACGACTCGACGTCGTGCTGCCGGAGGCCGCCGCCGAACCGCTCCGAATCGGAGAGTCCGCGATGCCCGGAGACATGGCTCTGTCGATGATGTTGTGGGAGTACCAGGTTCACGGTTGGGACCTGGCTCGCGCGGCCGGGAGACCCTGGGCGCCCGCCGACAGCGCGCTGGAGGCTTCGCTGGAGTTCGCGCCCGGGATGCTCACCCCGGACTTCCAGGGCGAGGGCAAGGCCTTCGCGGCTAGCGTGCCGGTTCCTGAGACCGCCCCGCCGCTCGACAGGCTCGTCGGGTTGTCGGGCCGTGATCCGCACTGGACGGCCTGACGGAAGCCGTCACACCTGACGGCTTCCGGAGCGTCGGTCACTGCGAGTCGACGGCGGTTTGCTAGTCTTGGAGCCGCGAGATCGCCTCGCAGTGCCGATGTAGTTTAGTGGTAGAACATCAGCTTCCCAAGCTGAGAGTGCGGGTTCGATTCCCGTCATCGGCTCCACGAAATCCCCTGGTCAGAGAGTTTCTGGCCGGGGGATTCCGCGTTCTGCGGGACGCCCACCCCGGCACCACCCCGGCGTGCCGTGTGCCCTATGTGCCGGAATTCGCGGAAGTGTCGGAGCTGTGTGCGATCATCGCTCCATGACAGAGGGGCCGATCGGATCTGAACGACTGTGCGAGATTGCGTCCGAACTCGTCGAGGGCTGGCATGCTTATCTTGACCGGGAGCCTGTCTCGAAATCCATCGACTTGGTGCGCGTCGGTTGCCTGTACGGGCTCGCGATGAACAATACGAACTTGCTCGAGTACATCGCGCGGTCGCATCAGGAAGGAGTAAGCCCTCTCCTTCTCATGCCGCTCGTCAGGACGGCCTACGAGACTGGGATTACTGCCCAGTGGATAGCGCAAGTGGATGATGCTCCTAATGCATGGATAAATGAGAGCCGACGACAGAGTGGAATTCTCGTCCGCGCCTTGCGGGAGTCGACGAACGAAACATTCCGTTCCGCAGCTGACTCGGTCGAAAAGGCTCGAGTTGCCTACGACGATCTCCCGGATCCCGCTTCTGCGCAATCCGTCGCCAAAAACTTCAAGGATATCTGCGACGAGATAGGGGTCGGCGCAGATGGCTCGTATCAGTACTACAAGCTCCTTTGTGCGTTCACTCATCCATCAGTTGACCTTGCAGACGAGTATATCGCCCAAGGTCAGGAGGACCCGCCCACCAGCTTTATGGCACTGCGCGTACCCAAGTTCGACGCAACCGATGCATGGCTGTTCTTGGCAGTCGCCGCGACAGTGTGGGCGCAGATAGCGTTCCAATACAAGGCCAAGGATGACCGTCTTAAGAACCGACTGAGGGCTACCTCTCGCGAGCTTGGAATCGCTCTCGACCTAAAGCCAACGGGGAAGGCGTGGCTGCGGCAGAACCCTCCTAAATCCTGAGCGCCACCACGTTGTCGCCCGTCGCCGGAGCGCCCATCCCCGCCAGGGCGTCCATCGCGTCGGTGTGGTCGTCCTCGAAGAGGTGCGCGTAGACGCTGAGGGTGGTGGTGACCTTGGCGTGGCCCATGAACCGTGCGATCTCCAACGGCGGGATGCCTGCGGCGACGCAGAGGCTCGCATACGAGTGCCTGAGCGAGTGAAACTTCAGGCCCTCGGGCAGCGTGATCGGCTCGCCGGCGAATGGCGAATCGTTCGCGGCGCGCTGTTCTGCCGCGAGGCGGTTGGCGCGGAGTACTGCGGGCCGGAACACCGCCTTATAGAAGTTGCCGTGCCGGTGCGCCAGCTTCCAGTCCAGCTCGATGCGCTCCGCTGCTTCGGTGACGGAGAGCGCGGCCAGGGCGGAGGCTTGTCGCTGGTTCGGCGTTCCGGCTGCGGTGTTCTTGACGCCGGTCGGCTTGCCGGGAATCAGCCTCATCGCTGGGAACAGCGGCGCGGTGGGCTCGTCTCGCCGTGGATGCCGTGCGAGGTAGTCGCGGAGGACCTGCGCGGTCGCGGGCGGCAACGGCACCGTGCGTCGACTACCGCGAGTCTTCGGGGTGTCGTAGACGTCGCCGTCGGGGGTGACGCGGAGCGTTCGGTGGACGTTCAGCTGCGCGGGCTTGGGGCGTGCGTTGGGGTTGACCTGCCGCTGCGGCAACAACACGTCGCCTACTTGCAGCCCGGCCAGCTCAGCGGCGCGCAGGCCACTCCAAACGGCGGTGTGGGCCAGCACGTTGAACGGCCACGGCAGCGCTGCTTCCAGGACGGTGACCTGCGCTGCGGTGAGGAACGAGTCGGGATCGTCCACGACGCCCGGCGTCCCCGACTCGGCGGTGCGCTCGCTCGGCAGCTTCACGTGATCGGCGGGATTGTCGCGCAGCAGGCCGTCGACCACGGCCTGTTCCAGCACCATCTTCACGATGAAGTAGGAGTGGCGCACGGTTGAGGGCTTCTTTCCTGCGGCCAGCATCGCCTCCACCCATTCGGCGATCATCTGCCGCGTGATGCCCGCGAGTGTCTTGCCGCCGAACGTGGCGATGATCGACAGGTGCTTGGTGCTGTTGCCGTCCTTGTCGCGCTTCGTGCGGACCTTGGGCCGTAGCTGGTTCTCGTACTCGGCGCGGGTGCTCGCTTTCAGGTCGGTACGGCTCGCCAGCCACTCGTCCGCCGCGACCGTGAACAGCTTGTCCTCGTAGGTGCGGACACCGCCGGGTCGGTGCTTCTCGGCGTTCAGTTCGTCGCGGTACGCCTCGGCCTCGTCCCGCGCGGCGAACGACTTCTGGCGTGCGCGGGTTCGCTTGCGCCCGTTAGGCTTCGCCTCGTCCACTGGAACCGGAAGTCCTCGTTCGTCGCGCACGGTCTCACGCCAGACGACTTCGTAGCGCTTGACGGCGCGGCCCTTGCTCTTGACGGTGGTCTCGTGGGTGCGAATGTAAGCCATGTCAGGCTGCCTTTCCGTTGAGTCGTGCCAGGGCGCGGCGGACAGTGCTGTAGCTCCAGGTGTCGCCGCCCTTGGCAGTGGGGATGCCTTCGCTCGTGAGTTGCGAGGCGATGGCCTTCGCGCCGAGGCCCTGCGCTGCGAGTACCTGGATGCGTCGCTGCGCGGTGGTGCTGACGAGGCCCGGTGCGCCTTGGGTGCGCTTGGCGTCGAGGGCTTCGCGGGTGCGGGTGCCGATCTTGCGGCGTTCCTCTGCGGCGACCGCGAGGCGGACGTCGGCGACGAGGCGCTGACTGGGATCGCCGCTGTCTGCGCCCTCGCAGTCCATCAGTCGCCAGCCGTAGTCGTTGGCGCGCTTCATGATCCGGGCGGCGTCGAGTTGGTCGCGGGTGGCGCGGTCCAGGGCGCGGACGAGCACCGCTTGTGCCACGCCCGATTCCACTGCGGCGATGGCGACCTCTCGTCCGTGCATCTTGTCGTTCTTCGCGCCGCTGACGACGTCGGTGGTGACGGTGAGTAGCTCGTGGCCGCGAGACGCGCACCACTGTTCCAACGATGTGCGCTGCGCTTCCAGGCCGAGGCCGCTCTGTCCTTGCTCTCGGGTGCTCACACGCACATAGCCGATAATTCGCATTCTTCGCCTTCCGTAGGTGGTGGGGTCTGAGGGGCGCGCTGCTGCCTGCGCCCCTTGCGCCCCACACAGTAGCAGCACGTACGTTCGATAAGGCTGAGTAATCGCAGGTCAGAGAGCTGTCCGAGTGAGTGCGCCTGGCTTCGGATGTAAGACTGAGATCGGCCTGCCCCAGCCCTGCGCCGTGCGCGGCCCGTTAGGGCCGTGAGCGAGAGCTGAGGCCGGTCTGATGCGCTACCGCTGGCCTTTGCGCGGTGGTGTGTGGCCGTGCAACTGGTCCAGGGCGTCGGCCAGGTCGAGCATCCCTGTCTCGTTGGCGCTGCCCTCGCCGGCGACTGAACGCGGCTCGTCGTGGTGGCGAGGAGTGAGCCGGGGCGTGATGGTCGGGGTGTCGTCGTGGTGCTGCACCTCGACCAATTCGGCGTCGATCCAATCGGGGGCGGCGTCGGGTGCGCGGTCCTCGTCCGTGTCGCCTCGGCGTGCTCGGCTCTCGGCCCGCGAGCCGCCGGACATCACGGCCTCCAAGATTCCCTCGAAGGGCTTGGGGTCCACCGAGACTTCGACGGCGGTCTTGGCGCTGAGGCCCGCGCGGTCGAGCGCGTCCTTGATCGCGGCGAGCTTCACGTGGTCGGGGGCTTCGTCGCTGACAGCGATCTTCAGGAGTTCCTTCGCCATCCGATCTGCGGCGTTCTCCAGGCGGGCACGAGCGGCCCTACGTACATGCCCGCTTGCCCCACCGTGGACCCGGCAGACTGTCGCCCCCTTGATAGCCAACCTCCTGCATCTCTCTCCCGTCTTCTTGTGAGCGACGCACCGCGCGGAGTCGTTCTCTTCGAGCATGGCGTCCCACTTGGCTGCGGCCTCCGGCGTGGTCCTCGGTGGATCGACTACCCACACCTCGAAGTCGGGGTCCTCGGGGTCGGTCTCCCAGTGGCCGCGCCCGGTGCCTTCCGGAGTGGAATCGGTTGTGTTCAAATCGTTCTCGTTCATCTGTTGCCCTCTGTTCTTGGGTGAAACTGTCGATGTCTACTGCGGTTGTGCAGGCAAGGCGGGCAACTCAACCCCGCAACCTTGCCCTAAGGGTGGGCGGGTACAGGGTTGAGTTGCCCTGTACCCCGCCACCGGCACCCGGCCTCAGGTGTGGTTCAGAGTTGGGTACCGAGTTGCTCAGCCCGCCTACCTGCTGTTTTAGGTGTTGCGGCCAACTACGTACCAACCCGTACCTATGCCGGGTACCGAGTTGCCGGGCCGACTGTTCTCGGTTGCCCGCGACACTGCGGACTACGGCTCCACATCGTCGTCTCCGGTGAGCTCGACGGGCTGCTTCTCGCTGCCCGCGCCGATGCGAATGACCCCGCCGCTGCCGGGTCCGTAGCGATCACGATTGACGGTCCGTCGACCTTCGGTCGCTGGCCGCTTCTCAATGACCACCCGTCGCGTATCGACCAATTGCTGCAAGGCCGAGTCGACGACGTCCCGCTTGCCACCTACCTGCTTGCAGAGCTCGTTCTTGGAGAACGCGAACGGATTGTCGGTGATCAACTCCAGCAACGCTCGCTTCTTGTCTTGCACGCGTAAGTCGGTGAGGGCTGTTCGTTCGCCACCTCCCGCCCCGGACCTGGCGACCGTCACCGACACCGCTGCCGTCTCCGCGTCCCTGTCATCAAGGTCTCCGAACGCCGGTAGCTGCCAGTCCACGTCCCACCGACTGCCGCCCCACTGCCGAGACCCGAACTCCACCGCGAGCCGATACGCGCCGTTGTCCAGATCGGCCTTCTCACGGTGCTTCTGCAGAATCCAGCTGTCGGCCCACTGGCCCATGCCAGCCTGCGAAATGCTGTCGAGGTCGAGATCGGCGCCGCCCGACTTCTTGAAGTGGTCGGCGATGATCAACGCGGCCTTGCCTGCAACCAGACCCGACAGGCCAGCAAGCATCCGCCCTCGTTCGTAGAGGTTCTGCGCCTCGATGCCCGCCGGATGGAAGGCATACAGCGGGTCGATGATCACCAGCTCTGGGCGTACGTCGTCCAACGCAGCGGTGAGCGCAGTCGTGAACTCGGGTGCGTCCAACGGTCCGACGTCGAAGACCGCGTAGATCGGTAGGTCGGCCAGATCGACGTCGTACGACCGGGCGATGGCTTGCAGTCGCCGCATGAAGGGTCCGCGCCCGCCTTCGCCGACGTAGTAGACGACGGGTCCGGGCGTCGTCACCTCGAATTCGCCGAACAGTGGACGCCCGCTCGCCACGGCGAGAGCGATGGACATGAGGTTGTACGACTTAAGGGTCTTCTTCTCGCCGCCCATCGGACCGAATGAACCTCTCGGCCACACGCCTTTGATCAGCCATTCCATCGGCGGAACCGGCTCGGCCAGGGCGGACGCCGGGACGAGCTCGAACCGCTTGGCGTCGGGCCGATTTTTGCCTCTGTCCAGACGAGCGAGGGTGTCGGCGGGATTAGCGAGCTTTGCGTGCGCTGCCGCCCACCTCGCTGTCCGGTAGAACTCGTCAGGACCGGGCCGCGAACGCCCGTCCGGACTACGCCCCTCCCATTCAAACGACTCGTGGAACGCTTCCTGCAGCAGCGCCAAGGCGTCGGTGGCGGGGTAGCACCCGGCGGCGGCTTCGCGGAACGCCCACGGTAGAGCCTGGACGAGAGCTTCGTGGCTGCTGCCTCCGTTGCGCACGTCGTTTTCGAACGCTTGCAGTGGACCCTTAATCGCATTCGGTCGGGTATTGCGGGTGTGTGCAGGATCGTTCAAGAACGCGGCGAGTTCCGCGTCGTTCATCGGCTCGGGATCGACCTCGCTCGAGGCGGACAGGCATTCGCGTAGCGCTGCGGGCAGCTTCGGCAGAACCGATTCGCCGGCGATCCAGCGGTACTCACCGTCCTCTCGGACATGGGGTGTGGGCTCAGCGATGATGACGCCGTTCTTACCTCGTACCTCTCCGAACGGACGGAACGCGCCTGCGCCGTTCCCGACTTGTTCGTCTGTCCGGAACAAGTAGTGACCGCGGTCAGGGTCGTCCCGCCGCGACAACTGCACCACGCCTTGGCGGAGGCCGTCAGCCAGGCGGATCGGGAGGTCGGCGACAGCGGCCGAGTCCAGATCGAAGGCAACGACACCACTGCGGCCGACGTGTAGTGCGATTCCGTAGTCGGGGTTCGCGTCCCACCATTCGGCTACCTGGGCGGTGTCGCGGCTGGACTGTGTCTGCCACGAACCGCCGACCACGCTGCCAGGATTCTTCGTTCCCGGTGCGACCGGCAGGACGAACCATCCGGCGTCCGCGTACGCCAAGGCGGACTTGTAGAGACTGAGCCCGGATACATCGGGCACGCGAAGTCCCGGACGGGGGAACTGGAAGGTTGTCAGATTCTCGTCCGAGTCGTTGCGCGATAGCGACTTCAACGAAGGTTGTGCCTCGGTGGGCGAGGTAGTGTTCGGCTGCATCTTGTTCCTTGAGCTTGGTGCGATCGTTGTGGTGACGATGACGACGCCCGCTACGGAGGCGAGGCCGTAGCGGGCGTCTTCGCGTTCAGCCCGTCATGCGCCTTCTCCTTCGCGGGCTTGGGCTTCAAGGTCGCGCCGGACGCGGTCGGCGAACAGGACCGAGCCGCTGAGCGCGGTCAGCTCTGCCGCCGCAAGTCGGGGACGGATCGTGGACAGAGGTGTGTCGCGGGTTCCCTTGCGCGGGAACGGTTCTCGACCGGCCGACGGTTGTTTTGCCTGGTCAGATGGGGTAAGGTAGCTCACGCTGAACTCCTTCGTACTGGTTCTGCTTCGTCGAGCCCCCGGCCACTCCTCAGGTCGGGGGCTCGAAGCTTTTAGAGGGGTGACGGGCGGCGATTTGCCGTTGAGATGCGGCCCGGTCGGGTAACTCGGCCCAAGGCCGCCGCTGGCCCGAGGGCGGAGAGCTCAGCCCTGTCAGATGGGCCTGGCCGCAGGGTGGCGGGATTGGCCTGTCGTTACGCGGGCAGCGCGGGAGTCTCGACGAACGCACTCACCGGAAAGAGACACACTCCGCGAGCGCCTCCGGTCGGGTACGGCGGAAGCGACGCCTCCGGCGCGTCCTGAGCGCCAAGTATTCTCAGCGCCTGCGCCATAGTGGGCTGTGCGTCGTCGTGTCCGTCGTAGAGCTGGCCAAGCTGCTCTCGCGGGAACGCGCTCGTCAGCCGCTCGGCGCACGACGGACACACCCACCACACCACGACGTACTGCCCGCTGGTCTGCGTGAGAAGCTGCGGCTTGGTCAGGTAACTACCGCGACGACCCTGCCCCTCGTGCCAGTAGCAAAACGACATGTTGAGTGCGGTCTGCTCGGGCAGATTCCGTTGCAACAAAACGTTTTTGGTCTTCTCGCCATTGTGAACGACGATCGGCTGGCCGGGACTCCACGCCGGAACGATGATCGGCGCAAGAAGGTGCTCGGGATTCTTGGTGGTGAAGCGCTGCGTCAGCGGAACGTGGTCGTCCACGCCCGGCACTCGCGGACGCGCCGCGCGACCCTGCGTGTAGAGCCATTCGCCCTCGCCGGCGAATTGAGACATCGCGAGGCGGTGCTCTTCCAGAACCTCGATCAGTTTGGCTGTCGCGGACTCGCTGCCGTCCAGCGCGGGACTGGAGAACTGTTCAACTTCGACCAGAACGGCGTCGATCTGGTCGGCCAAGTGCAGTTCGTACGCGGTGGGGTTCTCGATGCTCACGCTGCGTCACCGCCTCGGTGAACTGCGGGCCGTGCCAAACTGCGAATCCACACCGCGAGGTCACGCTCGCTGAAGTAGTTGCACCCGGAGATCTTGTAGACGGGAAGCTCACGGGCTTCGATGGCCGTACGCATTCTCGTCGGGGTGATAGGTACCCGGAACACGTCGTTGATGAACTCGACTGCGCCGTCGCGACCGCGAATGGTCGGCATCTCGTTCAGATAGATCGGGCCGACGGTCTGCTTGCGCGGGTCGGTCTTGACTTGCTGACTCATTGGGGCCTCTCAGGATTTGAGAGGGCTGCGTTTGCGAATCATGCGGGAGTTCCGATCGCGACCGCAACCCTCGGGTTGTGGATTCACTGATCGGCCCCAATCAAGGGATACGGGGCTGCTGCGGTCGAAGTCGCCGTCGCGTGTCCGTATCGGTACCGATTAACTCCTGAGCCGCTTGACCGGCCCGTAACGTCACCCCGGCTAGCGGGCTGCGCGGTAACCACTATGGCATAAGGGGCCGCAGGCCCGCAAGCAATGAACCGCTCCTGACCTGCGTCGATGCGTCGAAAGCGCGCTAGTTGACACCCACGACAACTTTCTGATTTGCGGCCTGATTTGGCCGCTGTCGAGAGAAATGGGCTTCGGGGTCGTTCGGTGGCGGGCGGGTGAAGTCAAGGAGCGTCCAGAATGTCGGATAACAAGAACGGCGACCAGCCGAAGCTGATCGCCGATCTTGGGGTAGGGCGTCGTGGATCGATTATGGCGTTGGGGTGGCGGACGAAGCCGGTGTATCTGGTTCCATACTGACGAGTTCTTTGGTCTCTGAGTTGCCGGATAGCTTGCCGTCGCGAATCTGTAGAAGTTGGTACTCGAATACAACGACCGCGTCGTCCGACTCGCGATAGCCGACAGTGCACCTGATGCCCTCTTTCACCTCGTCAACCTTCTCCGGTTTGCCGTCGTCGTCCCATTGGCCCGGGGTTGCTCTGCGTTCGCGCTGGGCGGTGACCGTTCCGGTGACGGTCCACGCCTTGGTGTTTCGAGTGTCTGAGGGCTTAGGCGCTGTTGCCTCGACGTCAGAGAACGCGAGATCGGTAACGACGATGCGTGAGGACTCCCACTGGACCACCTCGGTCAAGCTGGCGTCGTTCGGCGGTCCGGTAAGGCTGAGGCTGTCCTTGCCGTGCTCCTCGACCGCTTGGAGGCAAGCTTCGGATACTCGATCTTCAACGGTGGGGTCCGAACCGCATCCCGCGAGAAGGGCCAAAGCTGCACTTGCGCCGAGAAGCGTGGTGAGGGTCCGTTTCATGTGCGTTGTGTCCTGTCTGGGAGGTTGCGTCTCGCGAACAGTAGCCCACCTGTCAGGGGGTATGACTCGTTGGCTGTGGTCGGTCTGGTCTAGAGCCGATTGGCTTGGTAATTGTGCCGACAGTCAAGCCTCCGAACAGCCCAACCTTGGGCGAGTTTGGCGAGCGCGTACGACTGCGGCGTGAAGAACTCGGGTGGAGTCAGGAGCACGCCGCCGACCAGATCGGCATCCACTGGACACAACTCGGACGAGTAGAACGCGGACAGCGCAGTAGCCGCATCGAGTCGATCCTGAAGATCGCCGCTGGCCTCCAAACGACGCCGGGAGCGCTGATGGACGGTCTGCCGATCGTGGAAGCCGAAGGCGCATAGCCGAACCCCGCCGAAGCTGGCGTGGGGATACCGGAGACCTCGACGGGGTTCGGGGTTGTGATCCGCCCTGCCGGAGAGCGTGCGGATCACGGCTCGCAAGGCGACAAGTCAAGCCTCACTCGGAACGGACAGGTCTACGTTCCTCTTTCTCGGCAGGGACGGAAGGTCCTGCCAAGTCTGGTCGGCCCTGCGGGCCGGGCGTGTAGTTGTAGGGCTGGCCGGAGGGCTATCGCTGGTAGCTCAGCTCTCAGGCGGCTGGCTGCACGGTGCTGGCGGTGGCCTGGTGGCCGGGCGCACATCTCAACGCGGTAGATCGGAGGCGGCGCACGTCATCGACGCATCTTCTTTCCCGCGTTGGGGCGAGCCGGGTTCGGCTTCGCTGTCACCGTCAGCTTCTTCTGCGACTTGTCCAGGCGCGGGGTGACGTCCAGGCGTCGGTCGGGCTTGCCGTGATATCCGGCGATACCCTTCACCATCACGGCGCGTCCGCTGGGAGCGCGGAACTCAGCTCCCACCTTCACGCCCTTGTAGTCGCCGCCTTGGCCGACTTCGAGGTGCTTGGTGAAGCTGCCTTCGACGTAGGCGTCGCCGACCTTGCCGCCCACCTTCTTCGCGCTCGACTTGGTGGCCTTGGTGGCGGCTGCCTTGGCTCCCTTCGCGGACGCCGACAGCTTGGTCCCGGCTCCCGCGAAGCGCCCGAGACGATCACGCTTGTAGATGCGGCTCATCCTCGTCCCCACTCGGCTCGGTCGGCGAGTTCGTCGGCCAGGCCGCGCATCGCCGTGTCGTCGGGGATCGCCGGCGACTTCCCTCGATAGAGGCCGCCCTCGTCGGGCCGGGCGTCCTGGAGGTCGGGCGGGGTCAGGCCCGGTCCCCAGGAGTATTCGCCCGGCCCGTCGTGGTCGCGCTGCGTAGTGCGCGCGCTCGCCGACATGTCCTACTTCCAGTCCCAGGTCGGGGCCTCGTAGTCGCCGATCTCCTTGACCTGCACCACGCACGCTGCCCCGCGATACCGGACGCCCGTTCCGAAGCTGCGCTGGAAAAACGAATCGGTCAGCGGGTAGCGCTGGTCGCGTCCGGGGATCATGCGGAGGCCCTGGTAGGCGGCGTTGGGGTGCTGGCGGAACGCGACCGGATTCAGGTTGCTGTTCGGTCCGCCGGTGGCGACCACTGCGATGTATCCCACTGGAAGGTAGTAGCTCGGGACGATCCAGGCCGGACCGTACGAGCCGAGCACCTCCAAGCCGCCGAACTCGCCCGGAGCGACCTGGCCGACCACGTTCTCGGCGGCGAGGTACGCCGGAGCCGAGGCGCTCGGAATGAAGTCGTACTTGCTCTCGATGCCGCCCGACTCGATGCCTGCGCGGAACGTCGAGATGATCTCGCCCTCGTTCGGGTGGCACAGGACGATAAGCCGCGAGCTGCCGTCGGTGCCGAATCCCTTGCTGCGTACCGCGTTAATCGCGTCCACGAGGTCGCCGGGATCGAGCACGGCGTTGCCGCTGACGAGGTAATGCGAAGCCTCGGCGGGGAAGTCCTGGCCCGCGTGCGACGGCGGGATCATCCCGTCTTCGCCGTTGTAGAGGCCGTAGACCTTGTGGCCCACCTCGTTCAGCTTCTCGGCGGGGTCGAAGAGACGGCGAAGAATGCTGCCGGTGACTAGACGATTGTCAGACTCGAAGGCGCGGTTCACGACGCTGCGCACCTGTTCCGCCGAAGCGGACCTAAGGAACTTCCAGGTAAAACGCGACGCAAGGTCGAAATCGGTAAAATCGTATCCGAGGATCGTGGCGTTCGGTTCGGCTCGCAGGCCCGTCGGCTCGCCGAACTCGGATGCTTCCTCGAAGTGATCGCCGCCGAGAACCTGCGGAATCGCGTCGGCGGCGTTCACCGTCGGATACGAAACGAGCGCGGCCAACGAGGACCGCTGCTGATTCCACTTGCTCATCGCGGCGGCTGCGTCGTCCCACAGTCGGTTGAGGTCGACGCCGTCGCTGGTCTGCGACACGAGGACGTCGCCCTGGCTGCTGTAGCCGCGAGCGCTGTCGCCGCCGAAGGCGAACAACTCGTCGACGTCGAGGACCGCCAAGGCGCTAGCGTCCTCGCGGGCCGGGCGAGAGAAGAAGGGGCGGGAGTTCCAGGGCCGATTGTCGGCCGGGCGGGTGATGCTCATGCGAAGTGCTCCAATTCGGTAGCGGATGACTGACGAGAAATCGCCGACACTCGCCGGCGAACGTCGGTCGCTGACCGAACGGACCTATTCACTTTGGAGACGAACTCAACCCGATCCCGTGTAACTGCTGCGCTCTGCGAACCTGCCTAGCTTCGAGCTGCGGTGCGAGCGGCCACCAGCGGCGGGCGCTGCCCTGCACGCGGCGGTATGGCTGCCACCGTAAACCCACCGTCCGAGGCACCGCCACCCCGGCACCACCCCGGCCACTGCGGGGAATCCGGCGGTGATCCAGCGGTAGCCGCCAGTACGCCGCTGGTAGTCATTCGTGTGCTCTGACCTGCGTCGATTCGTCGAATGTCGCCGGATCGGCGCTGGTGGTGCTCTCTCGGAGAACGCCTCGGAAACGCCTTCCCAAGCTGAGAGTGCGGGTTCGATTCCCGTCATCGGCTCCACGAAATCCCCTGGTCAGAGTGCTTCTGGCCGGGGGATTTCGCGTTGCGAGGCAACTGTGAGTCAACATCTGCGAGTAGGTGCGGGCTCGCCCGCACCCGACTCCGGACGTCTCGATCGGACTCTGAGTCCACCGCATGGCGACACTCGACGAGTGCATCTGCGATCGCCGCACCAGGCGCGGTCTCAACGCCACGTCGTCGGGCGAGCTGACGCGGCGCCGACCCGCTGCCCCGACCATTCCTCGGACGGTCCGTACATCGCCCGCCGCAACGTATTCCGTCTGCTGTGACGGCTCGAGCATCCGGCGTCGGCCCCGCCTCCGCGTCCTCATGAGACGGACGGACATGGCGATGCGGCGACGGCGGTCTTGACCGAGCGGGAGCACACGTCTATACATGTATAGACAACGTGGTTGGTGTCACTTACAACGATGCTCATTGCGGACCGGCCGAGCCGCTCCTGGCCGGCTTCCAGCTCGCCGTCGGTGACAGCGACGTCGCCGGCGTCGAAGACGCTGATCGGTCCGGACAGGGCCATCGGCGCCAACGCGCGCCGCAGTGCACCGGGCCCCGTCGCCGCTCCGGTGCGGCCCTTGTTGCGGCGTACCCCTTCGTCGCTGGCGAAGCCGACGATCGTGGTGGGGGCGGGGGAGTCGGCGGCGGGCGGATCGTCGGCGACGAGCGGGCGCACCACGTGATGCCACCGCACATGCCCGGCACCCGGGCCGTCGTCTCGCCCCGACCACGGTTCGGGCGTCACATCCACGAGTCCGGTCATCGACATCGCTTGTGCCTCTCAATCTTCGGTTGTCAGTGTCGGGCGGGGACGGGTGCCCCGTTCTTCCACACCTCGCGGACCAGCGGAACTCCCGGCCGATAGGCCAGATGGATGTGCGACGGTGCGTCCAGTGCGATCGCGTCGGCGCGCGATCCCACCGTCAGACGGCCGATGTCGTTGCGCTGCAAGGCCGCTGCTCCGCCGGCGGTGGCGGCCCAGACCGCCTCGTCGGGACTCATGTGCATCTCCCGCACGGCCAGCGCGATGCACAGCGGGATGCTCGTGGTGTAACTGGTGCCGGGATTGCAGTCGGCGGCCAGCGCCACGGTGACGCCGGCGTCGAGCATCGCGCGAGCGTCGGGGTATCTGCTGCTGCGCGTGCAGAAGTCGGCGGTGGGCAGCAGGGTCGCGACCGTGCTGCTCGCGGCCAGCGCTTCGACGTCGTCGGCGGTGGTGTGCGTGACGTGGTCCACCGACGCGGCGCCGAGCTCGACGGCCAACTGCACGCCGGGGCCGGGGCCGAGCTGGTTGCCGTGCACTCGCGCGGTCAGCCCGGCGTCGATGCCGGCACGCAGCACCGCCTCGGACTGGTCGCGGTCGAACGCGCCGGTCTCGCAGAAGACGTCGATCCACTTCGCGTGCGGTGCGCAGTCGGGGATCATCCGCTCGCAGACCATCTCGACGTAATCGTCGGTGCGACCGGTGTATTCGGGCGGCGTCACGTGCGCGGCGAGCAGCGTCGTCTCACCGGTGTGCCGGCCCGCGACGCGAAGGCTGCGCATCTCGGTGTCGATGTCCTGCCCGTAACCGGACTTGCATTCGATCGTGGTGCTCCCGGCGGCGAGCGCCTCGCGCACCAGCCGCGCCATGTTGGCGTCGAGCTGGTCGTCGGAGGCGCCGCGGGTGGCGGCGATGGTGGTACGGATACCTCCCGCGCCGTACGGCTCGCCCGTCATCCGGGCCGCGAACTCCTCGGCGCGTTCACCGCCGAACACCAGATGTGCGTGACTGTCCACGAAGCCCGGCAGCACGGCGCGTCCGTCCACGTCGTAGCGGTGGTGCGCGGCGCCGTCCGGAACCCGGGCGGCGGGGCCGACCCACTCCACGACGCCGTCGCGGAAGACCATCGCGGCGTCGTGGAGCAGTCCCAGCGGACCGTCGCCGAGCTCCGGGCTGTTGGTGATCAACGTGCCGATGCCGGTGATGAGAACCGATCCGTCTGAGGTCATCGGTCAGCTCTCGGCCATCGGGATGCGCACGCCGCGGGTGCGCGCGGTCTCGGTGGCGTGGTCGTAGCCGGCGTCCACGTGCCGGATGACGCCCATGCCCGGGTCGTTGGTGAGGACCCGTTCGATCTTCTGCGCGGCGAGTTCGGTTCCATCGGCGATGCACACCTGACCGGCATGGATCGAGCGTCCCATGCCGACGCCGCCACCGTGGTGGATCGACACCCAGGAGGCGCCGGACGCCGTGTTGACCAGTGCGTTGAGCAGCGGCCAGTCGGCGATCGCGTCCGAACCGTCGGCCATGTCCTCGGTCTCGCGGTAGGGCGAGGCCACCGAACCGGAGTCGAGGTGGTCGCGGCCGATGGCCAGCGGCGCCGACAGTTCGCCGCTGGCGACCATCTCGTTGAACTTGAGTCCGGCACGGTGCCGCTCTCCGTAACCGAGCCAGCAGATGCGGGCGGGCAGTCCCTCGAACTCCACCCGCTCACCGGCCATCGTGATCCAGCGCCGCAGGTGCTCGTTCTCCGGGAACAGTTCGAGGATGGCCTTGTCGGTGGCCTCGATGTCCTTCGGGTCGCCCGACAGCGCCGCCCACCGGAACGGGCCGAGGCCCTCCTCGAACAGCGGGCGGATGTAGGCCGGAACGAAGCCCGGGAACTCGAACGCCCGCTCGTAGCCGCCCTTGCGGGCCTCGTCGCGGATCGAGTTGCCGTAGTCGAAGACCTCGGCGCCGCGATCCATGAACCCGACCATCGCCTCCACGTGCGCGGCCATCGAGCGCTGCGACTCCGTGGTGAACCACTGCGGATCCTTCTGGGCGTACGTGTGCCAGTCCTCGAGGGAGATCCCGACGGGCAGGTACGACAGCGGGTCGTGCGCGGAGGTCTGGTCGGTGACGATGTCGATCGGGGCGTTCATCTCCAGCAGCTGCGGGAAGATCTCGGCCGCGTTGCCGAGCAGGCCGATCGACAGCGGTCGGCGCTCGTCGCGGGCCCTGGTCGCCAGATCGAGCGCCTCGTCGACGGTCTCGGCCTTCGCGTCGAGGTAGCGATGCGCGATCCGGCGGTCGATGCGGGCCGGGTCGCACTCCACGCAGATCGCGACGCCGTCGTTCATCGTGACCGCCAGCGGCTGCGCGCCGCCCATGCCGCCGAGGCCGGCGGTGAGGGTGATCGTCCCGGCCAGCGTGCCGCCGAAGCGCTTGCGGGCCACGGCACCGAAGGTCTCGTAGGTGCCCTGCAGGATGCCCTGGCTGCCGATGTAGATCCACGAGCCGGCCGTCATCTGGCCGTACATGGTCAGCCCGAGTTCCTCGAGCCTGCGGAACTCCTCCCAGTTGGCCCAGTCGCCGACGAGGTTGGAGTTGGCCAGCAGCACGCGCGGCGCCCACTCGTTGGTGCGGAAGACGCCGACCGGCTTGCCGGACTGCACCAGCATGGTCTCGTCGTCCTTGAGGGTCTTGAGCGTGGCCACCATCGCGTCGAACGCGGCCCAGCTGCGGGCGGCGCGACCGGTGCCGCCGTAGACGACCAGGTCGTCCGGGCGTTCGGCGACCTCGGGGTCGAGGTTGTTCATCAGCATCCGCAGCGCGCCCTCCTGCTGCCACCCGAGGGTGTTCAGCTCGGAGCCGCGCGGTGCGCGGACGGGGCGGGCTTCGTGGCCGGGCGAGGTGATGTCCATGAGAACTCCTGGTGTTCTGCGTCGTGTTTATCGGTGGTTGTGTACTGGCTCACGTTCTGCAAGTATGACTTGTATATTCCTGTCTATACAGATTCGTGTCAAGGGGCGGTTCCGAAACCGGTCCCGGGACGCGAGAAGTTCGACCACCCGAACGGACACGACGATCAGCCGGATGCAGCGTGGTATCCGGCGGAAGGGTCCCTTGAAATGGACACCGCATCTCCCACCGACACCGCCGCCCTCGTCCACACCGACGCCGACCACACGGACGCCGGAGACACCGCCGCGGGCGGGATCGACGACGCCCTCGCCCGCGTCTTCCGCCGATGGGACGAGGCGGCCCTCGACGGCGCACAGACCGACATCCGCGACTCACTCGCACGGTTCGTCTCCGGGCTGCCCGCCGGGTACAAGCAGGACTTCGAGCCTCGGCGCGCTCGCGTGGACCTGGACGTTCTGGCCGGGCTCGCCGCCGGGGACCTGGATGTCCGCCTCGCCGCCGACCCGGCCGCGGCGGACCGGCACCGGTTGTCGCTGTACGTCGGCGGACAGCCGGCGTCGCTGGGCGACGTGATGCCGTTGCTGCAGAGTCTCGGCGTCGAAGTGCTCGACGAGCGTCCGTACGCGCTGGTCTCGCCGACCGAGGTGCCGTGCTGGGTGTACGAGTTCACGGTCCGCTACCCGAGCGCCCCGACCGACGGTTTCGAGGCCTTCGCGGCGCGCTTCGCCGCCGCCGTGCGGGCGCTGTGGCACGGACGGACCGAGCCGGACGCGCTCGGCGAACTGGTGGCCCGCGCCGGACTGCACTGGCGACAGGTGACCGTGCTGCGCGCCTGCGCCGAATACCTCCGTCAGGGCGGACTGCCGTACAGCAGCGCCTACGTCGCCGACGTCCTGCGCCGTCACCCGGACATCGCCGCGGGGATCGTCGGGTACTTCACCGCCCGGTTCGACCCGGCCGCCGCGACCGGCGACGGGGGCGAGGCCGCGGCGGCCGAGGTATCGGCGCTGATCGAGACGGTGCTCGGTCTCGACGAGGACCGGATCCTGCGCGCATTGGTCGACGTGGTGCGGAACACCGTGCGCACCAACTACTTCGCCACGCCCGAACGCGAGGCGCTGGCACTCAAACTCGATCCGCGCGCCATCGCCGAACTGCCGCAGCCGCGCCCGCGACACGAGATCTTCGTTCACTCACCGTCGATGGCGGGTGTGCACATGCGGTTCGGGGCGGTCGCCCGCGGCGGGCTTCGCTGGTCGGACCGGCGTGAGGACTTCCGCACCGAGGTCCTCGGTCTGGTGAAGGCACAGGCGGTGAAGAACGCGGTGATCGTTCCGGTCGGAGCGAAAGGCGGGTTCGTGCTGCGCCGCCCGCCCGCCGCGACCGGTGACGCCGAAGCCGATCGTGCGGCGCTGCGCGCGGCGGGCGTTGCCGGTTACCGCCTGTTCATCCGCTCGCTGCTCGACGTCACCGACAACGTCGACCGTGCCACCGGTGCCGTGATTCCGGCCGCCGGCCTGGTCCGGTACGACGGTGACGACGCCTACCTCGTGGTGGCCGCAGACAAGGGCACTGCGTCGTTCTCCGACATCGCCAACGAGGTGGCCGCCGAATACGGCTTCTGGCTCGGCGACGCCTTCGCCTCCGGCGGCTCGGTCGGCTACGACCACAAACAGATGGGCATCACCGCCCGCGGGGCGTGGCAGGCGGTGACCCGCCGATTCCGCGAACTCGGCGTCGACGTCGGTGCCGAGGACTTCACGGTCGCGGGGATCGGCGACATGAGCGGCGACGTCTTCGGCAACGGGATGCTGTGCAGCGAACACATCCGGCTGGTCGCGGCCTTCGACCACCGGCACATCTTCCTCGATCCCGACCCGGACGCCGCGTCGTCGTACGCGGAGCGGCGGCGGCTGTTCGAGCTGCCGCGGTCGTCGTGGGCCGACTACGACAGTGCGCTCATCAGCGCGGGAGGCGGGGTGTGGGAGCGCGGCGTGAAGTCCGTGCCGGTCAGTGCGCCGGTGCGCCGGGCACTCGGTCTCGACGAGTCCGTCACCGAACTGACCCCGCCGGAGCTGATCCGGGCGATCCTGCGCGCACCCGTCGACCTGCTGTGGAACGGCGGCATCGGCACCTATGTGAAGGCGGGCACCGAGTCTCACGCCGACGCGGGGGACAAGGGCACCGACGCCGTGCGCGTGGACGCCGGCGACCTGCGCGCCCGTGTGATCGGGGAGGGCGGCAACCTCGGCCTGACGCAGGCCGCCCGCATCGAGTTCGCGCGCGGCGGCGGCAAGGTCGGCACCGACGCCCTCGACAACTCCGCCGGCGTGGACTGCTCCGACCACGAGGTGAACATCAAGATTCTGCTGGACGACCTGGTGGGCGCCGGTGAGATCGACGCCGAAGCGCGGGCGCGGTTGCTCGCGGCCATGACTGACGAGGTCGCGGCATTGGTACTGGCGGACAACGTCTCCCAGAACGCGGTGATCGGTACCGCCCTCACCGAGGCGCCGGCGCAACTCGGAGTGCACGCCCGGCAGATCGCGGCACTGGAGGCCGCAGGCGCGCTCGACCGCGCATTGGAAGTGCTGCCGGACCGCGCCGAGATCGCCGCCCGCAAGCGGGCGGGGGAGGGCCTCGCCGCCCCCGAACTCGCGACGCTGATGGCGCACGTCAAACTCGAACTGAAAGAGCAACTGCTGGCAGGCGACCTCGTCGACCACGGCGTCTGCGTGCCGATCCTGCGCGAGTACTTCCCCCAGCCGCTGCACCGCGCGCACGCCGACGCGATCGATCGGCATCGGTTGCGCCGCGAGATCATCGCGACCGAACTGACCAACCGCGTGGTCGCGGGCGGTGGCCTCGCCTACGTCTTCCGGCTCGCCGAGGAGGTGGGGGCGTCCACGGACGACGCCGCGCGGGCGTTCGTCGTGGTGACGGAGGTGTTCGGGTTGCCGGAGCTCTGGTCGCGCATCGGTACGGCCGATGTCCCCGCCGCGGTCGCCGACGAAATCGTGCTGGTCTCCCGGCGGCTGCTCGACCGGGCGGCGCGCTGGATGCTGAATCGTCGTCCCCAGCCGCTGGCGGTCGGTGCCGAGATCGCGCGGTTCCGCGAGCGGATCGCGAGGGCGTCGGAACTGCTCGGCGGCTGGCTGGTGGGCGCCGACCGCACCAACCTGCACGACCGTACGCGCGCGATCGCGCGCCGCGGTGCGCCCGAAGAGCTGGTGCGCGACGTGGAGTTGGTGCTGGATCGGTTCGGTCTGCTCGACGTCGTCGAGATCGCCGACCGGGCCGGATGCGAACTGTCCGTCGCGGGGGAACTGTACTTCCGACTGTGCGAACACGTGGGCCTGGTTCCGCTGCTCGGCAGGGTGTCGGCGCTGCCGACGGAGAGCCGGTGGGACACGCTGGCGCGGCTGGCGCTGCGGGATGAGTTGTACGACAGCGTGCGAGTCCTTACCCTCGACGTTCTCATGCACTCGGTGGCCGGCGACGGTCCCGAACGGATGATCGCGGACTGGGAGGAGCGCAACGGGTCCCGGCTGAGCCGGGCGCGGGCCGTGCTCGACGAGGTCGCCCGGATACCCGTCTCCGCCGACCGCGGGCTGGCCGCGCTGTCCGTCGCGTCGCGGCAACTGCGACGGATGGCCGGCTGAGGTCGGTAGACTTCGTGGGCCGGTGAGATCTCGAGGAACAGGGGCGGTCGATGGCAGTGGTCGAACTCGACGCGGACCTCGCGGCTCTGTTCGACGAGCCCGGCGGCGAGTCGCTTCCCGCCTACGAGCGCGTCAAGCGGTTGGTCTCGGCTCAGATCCGGTCGGGCCGGTGGTCCGAAGGCGATCAACTGCCGTCCGAGAACCAGTTCGTCAACGCGCTGGGGCTCTCCCGGATGACGATCAACCGGGCACTGCGCGAACTCACCGGCGAGGGACTGATCGTCCGGATGATGGGCGTGGGCACCTTTGTGGCGGGAACGAAGGCGCCGTCGCCGCTGTTCGAGGTGAAGAACATCGCCGACGAGATCCAGCAGCGCGGGCACCGGCACCGCACCGAGGTGGTGCTGGTGCGCGAAGAGAAGGCCACTACCGCGTCGGCGCCGTTGAGCGAAGCCGTCGGGGTCACCACGGTGTTCCACTCGGTGCTGGTGCATTTCGAGGACGAGACGCCGATCCAGGTCGAGGACAGGTTCGTCAATCCTGCCGAGGCGCCCGACTATCTCGCGCAGGACTTCACCGAACTCACGCCCAACGATTACCTCAGCCGTGTGGCTCCGCTGGTCCGGGGAGAGCATGTGGTGGAGGCGGTGCTGGCCAGTCCCGAGGAGTGCCGGCTGCTGCAGATCGAACGGTCCGAGCCGTGCCTGCTGATCCGGCGCCGGACCTGGTCCGAGCACGGACTGGTGAGTGTGGCCCGGCTGATCCATCCCGGCTCGCGCAATCGGCTGGAGGGCTCGTTCACCCGCTGACCGTTCGGCTGTGGGGGCCACGGTGGAGAACCCGAGCGGGTACGCCGTCCGAATGGTCGCTCTCGCGGCGAGAGGTCCGTCCCGATTAGGTTCGGATCACCGCGATCGGCTACCCACCGGAGACTCGATGACTGCACCACCGCCCGGCGGTCACCCGTCGTGGGGGCCCGGCCCGTCGCCGCTTCCGCGGCCGCTCGCATTCGGAATGCTGCCGCAGGGGCCGTACCTGGGCGAAGGGGTGGCGATCATGTGCGGCTTCGCGATCTTCAATCCCGTGCTCGCCTCCTCGGCGATCAGCGTGGAGGTCGACGGCTACGAACTGGCACCGGTCAAGTGGGGCCGGATCGAAGTCCCCGTGGTTCCCGGAACGCATCGTTTCCGGGTGTTCATCCGACGCGGCGCCGAACGCAAGCACCTCGCCGAGTGCACCGGTGAGGTCCGTGCGGGCGAATTGCTGGAGCTGACCTACATGTTCCCCCGGTTCGGTGGCGTGCAACTGCATTCGACGCCGACCGCGGCGGAGTCGCGGCGTGCGCTGCTGGTGTACTTCGCTCTGGTGGCGGTGATCTGGGCGCTGCTCTGGGGCGTCACGCTGCTGTGAGTTGCTGCGAGACAGGCGCGGACACCGGGCGGTTCGGCGATTCTCTGCGCCTGGTCCGCCGCGCGTGGTGCGATTGATTCGATGAACGATTCCGGCACCGCTCCCCATCGAACGAGCCACGTGGCCGCGGCGTTGCTGCGGCCGCTCGGAGCCGCGGCGGTCCTTCTCGCGGGCTACTTCCTGCTGCCGATCGGCAGCGACAGCACCTGGCGGGTGCCCGGGATGATCGTCGGCGTCGCGCTGCTCGGCGGCTTCTGCGTATGGGAGGTCCGGCACTTCCTCCGGTCCGACCACCCGGTCGCGACGGCGATCGAGATGCTCGCCGCCGTGATCTGCTTCTACATCGTCTCGTTCTCGGCGACCTACTACCTCTTCAGCGAGTACGCGCCCGGTTCGTTCAACGAGGACCTGAGCAGAGTCGACGCCCTGTACTTCTGCCTGACGGTCTTCACGACCACCGGATTCGGCGACCTGGTCGCGGTATCGCAGAATGCGCGGATCGCCGTATCGGTTCAGATGGCGAGCAGTTTGATCGTGCTCGGTCTCGGTATCCGCTTCGTCAGCCTCCTGGTGCGCGACCGAGTCTCCGGCGGTCGCCGGCTCGACGAGTACCGGCGCCGGCAGCGGGACGAGCAGTGACGTCACCGCCGCCCGGTGCGCTCCGCACTCCCGACCCTCGATGAACTCGGCCTTCATGCTCTAGTCTGAGGAATCGTGCTGCTATCAGACCGCGACATCCGTGCCGAGATCGATGCCGGGAACCTCGGCATCGACCCGTTCGACCCGGGCCTGGTCCAGCCGTCGAGTGTGGACGTACGACTGGACTCGCTGTTTCGCGTCTTCAACAACACCAAGTACACGCATATCGATCCCGCGAAGCGGCAGGACGAGTTGACCACCCTGGTCGAACCCGCCGAGGGCGAGCCCTTCGTGCTGCATCCGGGCGAGTTCGTCCTCGGCTCGACCCTGGAGGTGTGCTCGCTGCCCGACTTCCTCGCGGGCCGTCTGGAGGGCAAGTCGTCGCTCGGCCGATTGGGCTTGCTCACGCACTCCACCGCGGGCTTCATCGACCCGGGCTTCTCCGGCCACATCACGCTCGAACTGTCGAACGTGGCGAATCTGCCGATCACGCTGTGGCCGGGAATGAAGATCGGCCAGCTCTGCCTGTTCCGGTTGACCAGCCCCGCCGAGAGCCCGTACGGCTCCGCGTCGGTCGGGTCGAAGTATCAGGGGCAGCGCGGGCCGACGCCGTCGAAGGCGTACCTCAATTTCCAGAGATGAGCCGGAGCCGGCACCGGCGGCACCGGTGCGGGTGACGGGTTCGAATCACCACTAGGAGAGTCGTCGTGACGGGTCCGCTCAGCCGACCGCCGGCCTGGCTGGCGGACTTCGACCTGCCCGGCGACCCGACGGGTGCGGTGATCGCCCTCGATCTGCGTCCCACCGGACTGTGGGCCGCGCGCATCGAGAACGGTGCGGTGATCGCGTCCGAGGTCGAGGAGCGCATCCACCCCGACGTGCTCGACGCCAGAATCGCCGCGTACCTGCGCGATACCGGTCGCGTCGACGCTGCGGCCCCGGAGGTCTTCGCCGAGCTCGTCACCCTGGTGGGCCGGGCCCGCGCCTCGCTCGCCGGACGCGACAGTGCGCTCATCCTCGGAGACGAGCACATCCGGGTGCTCACGCTGACGCTCGACGACGTCGTCGAGGCCACCGTCCCGGAGGCGAATCGCGCCCACGGAATGGTGGTGGAGCTCGCGGGCGCCCTGCCGGTCGATGCGATCGCGCTCGGGCCCGGCGACACCGCCTGGCCCGGGTTGTCCGAGTCGCTCACCGAACGCGGCTTCTCGGTGATCGCACCGGGCGACGACTTCCCGGCGACCTTCGGCGGTGACGACGAGCCGACCGAGACGCTCGCTCCCGTCCCCGCACCGCCGCCGATCCGCGCGTGGGATGCCGGCGCCGCGGACCCCGGGCTGATCGACCCGGCCGACTACGGACTGGATCGCTTCGGCAACGCGCTGCCGGACGTGTACGACGATGCCGAGGGCGCCGAGGAACCACCTGCCGAGGAGCCGGCGTCCGCGGACGCGGCCGTCGAACCGCAGCCGGGTATGAGGGGCCGGATGATCGTGGTGGCGGCGCTGGCGCTGCTCGCGATCGGGGGCGGCGGCGTGGCGCTGGCGATGAATGCTCATGAGACGTCGGGGCCCGACCGGAGCGCAGCGGAATCGGCGACCCGGCCGACTGCCCGGACCTCGAACACCGCGTCCGAGCCGGTCCGGGTGCCCGGCTCGGTGGATCCGCGCGATGTCGCCGCGGCGCGGGCGCCGCTGGCCAGGTACACCACGCCTCCGCCGCCCCCGCCGCCGCCCAAGACGACGCGGCGCACGCCGACGGAGGCGCAGACCGGCCCTGCGCCGCCGGCTCCGCCCCCGGAGAACCGGCGTCGGACGATCCCGAACCCGATACCGGGTCTCCCGCCGATCGTGATCGGGTAACGCGGTCTCACGCGGCCCGATCCGAGACGGTCGCCTTCAGCTCTCGCGCTGGTCCCGGCGTTCGCGGGCGACGGCCAGGTAGTCGTCGAGCTGTCGTGCCAGTTCGCGGTCGAGCGCGCGGTAGAGCGTGTTGTGCGCCGCCACCCGGCCGGTGACCTTCAGCTCGCCCAAGAAGGTGGACGCCCAGTCCGACTCGGCGCCGCTCTCCGGGATCCAGCCGTCGAAGCGGCCTTCGGTGATGGCGCGGCGGCCGGCGCTGATCAGCGTCTTTGCGGCACGGTCCATGTCCTCGTCGAGCTGTCGCTGCAGGTCGAGGATGTACGGCAGCGGTATGCCGATCTGCATCAGACGCTGGTAGGCGTCGATGGTCTCGACGTCCTTGATCATGTACTGGCGGGGCGGGTCATCGTCGCCGATCGGCTCGATGAGCCCGAACTCGCGGACCCGGCTCAGCAGCTTCGGATCGCTGGTGTTGAGCTTGGCGTGCAACTCGGCGGCGGTCACGGTGTCGGTGGGGGTCTGCGACCACGGCCGCGACACCACCTCGCGCAGCCCGAGCGACTCGGCGATGTCGTCGCCTGTCTGCACGCGCTTGAAGAAGTCGCCGATGTGCGTCATCGTGAAGCCGCGAGCCAGCAGATCGTTGATGACGCGCAGCTTCGCCAGGTGCTCGTCGCCGTAGATCGCTATCCGGCCGCGGCGGATGGGACGCGGGATGAGTCCCCGATCCTGGTAGCCGCGGACGTTGCGGGTCGTCGTTCCCGCGGCCCGTGCCAGATCATCGATTCGGTACTCGGTCATGGGGTGCATTGTTCCAAACCCCGGACCGGTGCCGGAGCCGTCCTCACATCTCGACGGTCAGGGAGTCGGAACGGCACCGGGACACGCACGGGAGGAACCAGCCATCCTCCCGTTCGGGTCCGGTCAGCAGCGTGTCACGATGATCCACCTCGCCCGCGCTCGTCTTGAGCCGACAGGTGCCGCAGAATCCCTGCTGACAGGAGTACGGGACGGCCGGATCCACCCGCCGCAGCGCGGTGAGCACCGACTCGTCGGCCGCGACCGTCTCCGTGCGTCCGGTGGAACCGATCCGGACTGTGAACTCGGTGCCGTCGAGGATCGGCGGCGGCGAGAAGCGCTCGAAGTGCAGCTCGATATCGCTGCGATCGGCCAGATGCGTACGCAGGCGCTCGAGCATCGGGACCGGACCGCAGCAGTACACCGACAGCCCCGCGTCGCCGGCCGGGACCGGTCCCACCAGTTCGTCCATGCCCGGCAGCCCGTCGACGTCGTCGGTCCGGACCGTCACCTTGTCGCCGTACCGGCTGAGCTCGTCGATGAACGGGATCGAGTCGGCGGAGCGGCCGGAGTAGATCATCGACCAGTCGAGTCCGTAACGGTCGGCCATCGCGATCATGGGGAGGATCGGGGTGATGCCGATGCCCGCGGCGACGAAGCGCAGCGTGCGCGCCGGCGATCCGTAGCCGGGCAGAACCAGCGGGAAGGCGTTGCGCGGTCCCTTGACCTGGATCGAGTCACCGACCCGCAGACCGTCGTGCACCTCGATGGAGCCGCCACCGCCGTCCGGGATGCGCCGGACCGCGATGCGGTAGGTGCGCCGATCGCCGGGATCGCCGCAGAGCGAGTACTCGCGCATGCGGCCCGACGGCAGGAGTAGATCCAGGTGCGCGCCGGGATGCCACTCGGGCAGGATCGAGCGATCCGGCGCGGCGAAGGTCAAGGCGATCACGTTCTCGTCGACGGCCACCACCTCGCGGTCGACGATGTCGAGGGTCATGACGCCGTCGTTCGCGGCCGGATCGCGCAGCGGCGAGATCGGCCGCCAGAACGGGAACCAGACCTTGCCGACCCCGGTGAGCAGCCTCATCAGCGGGTCGCGGCGGAACCGGCCGTACAGGTGCGGCGGTTCGGTGGAGAGGTCGGAGATGGGGCGTGCGGAGCCGTGCGTCATGATCGTCATGCCGCTCGACGAGCTCCGGGCGAGGAGGCCAGGAAGGCCACCGCCTGGGCGGTGTCGCCGATGTCGGTCGGCGCGAAGCCCGGTTTGAAGTAGGTGAGCGTCGCGAGCGCGAGCTTCGAGAGCTTCGGGAACACTCCGGCGCGTGAGTCGCGCACGTAGCTCCGGACGTACAGGCGGGTCTTCGCCACGACTGACTTGTCGGCGACCGTCGGATCCTGACTGTTGATGAACCGGAAACCGCGAGCCATCAGCCAGATCAGGAAGGGGAAGGCCAGCGCCATCGCGCGAGCGCGGCGGAGCGGACTGTCGGCGAAGTACGCGGCGGCGTCGTGCGCCACCGCACGGTGCTCCACCTCTTCGGCTCCGTGCCAGGTGAACATGTCGGTCATCGCGGGGTCGGCGCCGTTCTCGGCCCACGTGCAGTTCAGCGCGAAATCACCGAGGATCGCGGTGTAGTGCTCGATGGCGGCGATGAGCCACAGGCGTTCGATCAGGTGCTTGCGCTTCTGCTCGGCGTTCCCGTCGCGAGGTCCGAGCACCCGCCGGAAGATCCACTCCATCTGCTGCAGGTAGCCGGTGGGGTCCACGCCGTGTCCGCGCAGCCAGTTCTCGACGGCCCGGTCGTGAACCTCGGCGTGCATCGCCTCCTGCCCGACGAATCCGCGCATGTCGGCGGCGAGCGCCTCGTCCTTGATCAGAGGCAGCGCCTCGTTGAAGGTCTCGACGAACCACCGTTCGCCCTCGGGCAGCAGCAGGTTGAGGACGGTGATCATGTTCGACGACATCGGGTGGCCGGGGATCCAGTGCAGCGGAGTCTCCGACAGATCGAATGCGACGTTGCGCGCGTGGAGTTCGATCTTGCCGGGATCGGTGTCGGCGGTGGAGTGTGTGTGCCCGGTGTTCATCTGTCCCTCCGGTTCTAGAGAAGAGTCCTGTTCGAGGTGGATCAGCCTGCGATCTTCTGACGGGCGCCGATGCGCGCCGCCCACGGGAAGAAGCGGTAGACGCGGTAGCCGAACTCGGCTTCGGGCGTCACCGGCACCACGGCCTTGTTCTTCGCGATGGCGGCGACGATGTCGCGCGCGACCCGGTCGGGAGTGAAGTTCCGCTTCTGGTAGAACTTGTCGACCTTCTCGCGGGCCGCCGACTCGTCGGCGGCCCCGGCGTACTCGGTGTTCGCGGTGATGTTGGTGTGCACGATGCCCGGGCAGATCGCGGTGACCCCGACGCGGTGCTCGGCGAGTTCTGCGCGCAGCGACTCGGAGAACATCAGCACACCGGCCTTGCTCGCCGAGTACAGGCCGAGGTCGCGGGAGAGGGTGAAAGCCGCGGCGGAGGCCAGGTTGACGATGTGTCCGCCGACGCCGCGCTCGGCCATCTGCCTGCCGAAGGCGCGGCTGCCGCTGATGACCCCGCGCAGGTTGATGGCGAGGAGCCGGTCCACCTGTTCGTCGGACGCGGCCAGCGCCGATCCGGCGAGGGCCACGCCCGCGTTGTTGACGACGATGTCGGCGACGCCGTGGGCAGCGCGCACATCGTCGGCGAAGCGGGTCACCGCGTCGGTGTCGGAGACGTCGAGCCGGTAGGCGGTGGCCGGGACGCCCTTGGCCTTGCACGCGATCGCGGTCTCCTCGGCCGAATCCAGGTCGATGTCGGCGAGGACCAGTTCGGCGCCGAGATCGGCCAGGGCATACGCCGTCTCACGTCCGATGCCGCTGCCCGCGCCGGTGACGACGGCGAGTTTGCCGATCAGTTCGCGCGCCGGCCCGTCGACGCGGGCACGGTCGATGGTGTTGGGGGACACCGGTGCGCCGCCGGCGATGGTCTCGATGAACTCGATCGCCGTGTCCGCCAGGTAACCGGGGTTGGTGTACGGGAGCCAATGGCCGGTGGCGGTCCGCTTACGCCAGAGCCTGTCCGCGTGGGTGTGCGTGCGTTCGTAGATCGCCGGACGCAGCGCGATGTCGCGATCGTTCACGACCTCCAGCACCGGCACTCGGGTCGGCCGGGGCTCCGGATTCGCCAGCTTGCCGCGGATGTTGGCTCGGTACAGCTTGAGCCCGCTGATCATGTCCTCTCGCAGCGTCGGGCCGAACCGAGCGTTCTCGCGCGGGGTCCCCTCGACGAGGTGGAGGAACTCCGTCCAGACGCGGTCGGATCCGAAGGTCCGGAAGAACAGGTCCGATGCGCCGGGGACCTGGAAGAACGCGGTGTAGGCCGACGAGGCGACCTGGGAGAGCGCCTGTGCGACGCCCCGCGGCGTGGGCCGTGCCATCTTCGCGCGAGCCCACTCGCCGAGGTAGTCGAGGTTCGGGCCCGACACGGAGGTGAACGAGGCGATCACGTCATCGGCGCCGGCGGTGGTGACCGTCTCCCAGGCCTGGACCGAACCCCAGTCGTGCGCGACGATGTGCGTCTTGCCGTCGGGGTTCACGGCGTGGCACACCGCGAGCATGTCCTGCGCCAGGGCGTCGAGACGGTACGACTCCACCGCTACCGGACGCGTGCTGTCGCCGAACCCCCGCGTGTCGTATGCGTAGACGCGGAAATGCTCCGCCAGCCGCGGCGCCACCAGGTCCCACAGGTGGTGAGTGTCGGGCCAACCGTGCACCAGCAGCACGACCGGCTTGTCGGGCGTGCTCTCGCCGGGCGTGCCATACGAGAAGGTCGCGAGATCGACGTCGCCGTTCGTGACGTTGAAGCGGTGCCAATCGGCCATGGGCGTCTCCATCTGTCGGTGTGACAGATTTGACGTTACCAGGTGTCACATCTAACTGCTAGCAGCAGTTAGCGTCTGTTTTTCCGCTGGTCAGGGCGTCGGAGCCGGTCATTGTCGGTACGACGAGAGGAAGTTGCCGATCCGTTCGATGGCCTCGGCCAGGTCCTGGGCCCACGGCAGTGTGACGATTCGGAAGTGATGGGTGTCGGGGAGATTGAAGCCCGAACCCTGAACCACCAGGATCTTCTCCTGCAGCAGCAGATCCTGGACGAACTGCTCGTCGTCGTGGATCTGGTGCACCTCCGGATCCAGGCGCGGGAACGCGTACAGCGCCCCCATCGGCTTCACGCAGCTGACGCCCGGGATCTCGTTGAGCTTCTCCCACGTCACATTGCGCTGCTCGAACAGCCGGCCTCCGGGGGCGGTGAGCGCGTCGATGCTCTGATAACCGCCGAGCGCCACCTGGATCGCGTGCTGTGCGGGGACATTGGCGCACAGTCGGGTGGAGGCGAGGATCGACATACCCTCGATGAAGCCCTTCGCGTGGTCCTTGGGGCCGGTGCGAACCACCCATCCCGCGCGGTAGCCGCACACCCGGTAGGCCTTCGACAGGCCGTTGAAGGTCAGCACCAGCAGATCGGGGGCGAGGCTCGCGATGTTGATGTGCTCGGCGTCGTCGTACAGGATCTTGTCGTAGATCTCGTCGGCCAGGATCAGCAGCGAATGACGGCGTGCCAGATCCACGAGGCCCTCGAGGACCTCTCTGGAGTAGACCGCGCCGGTCGGATTGTTCGGGTTGATCACGACGATCGCCTTGGTGTTCGGCGTGATCTTCGACTCGATGTCCTCGATGTCCGGATTCCAGCCGTTGTCCTCGTCGCACCGGTAGTGCACGGGCGTGCCTCCGGACAGTGCCGTCATCGCCGTCCACAGCGGATAGTCCGGTGCCGGGATGAGCACCTCGTCGCCGTTGTTGAGCAACGCCTGCATGGTCATGGTGATGAGCTCGGAGACGCCGTTGCCGAGCAGGACGTCGTCGACGTCGAAGTAGGGGAAGTCCGGAATGGTCTCGTAGCGCGTGACCACCGCACGCCGTGCCGACAGCACGCCCGCCGATTCGGAGTAGCCCTGCGAGAACGGGAGGGCGTGGATCATGTCGCGCATGATGACGTCGGGCGCCTCGAAGCCGAACAGTGCGGGGTTGCCGATGTTCAGCTTCATGATCCGGTGTCCTTCGGACTCCAGACGGGACGCGTGCTCGTGCACTGGCCCGCGGATCTCATAACAGACGTTCTGCAGCTTCTCGGACTGTTCCAAGGGGCGCAGGTTCAGATTCTGGTGCGACACGTGGGGGCGGCTCATGGACTCATTCTGTCAGCCCCGGGCAACCGAATAGAATTCCGCGCCCGGGGGCGGCGGATGCCGCCCGCGGAGAGCTCGGGCATTCTGGGGCCGTGGCATCCGAGGAACTGACCGTGGTCTCGTTCAACGTCAACGGCATCCGTGCGGCGCGACGCCGCGGCTTCGACACGTGGCTGGCAGATCGGGCACCGGATGTGGTGGGACTGCAGGAGCTCCGCTGCCCGCCCGAGGAGATCGGCGAATTCCCCGGCTACACGGTGTCTTTCGACACGGGGACCATTCCGGGGCGCAACGGCGTGGCGATCGCGACCCGGCAGCCGCCGGCGTCGGTGCGGAGCTGGGCCACCGACCCGCCGCGGGCCCGCGGGCTGTCCGCGCACGCCTCGCACGGACGCTATCTGGAAGTCGACCTCGCCGATGAGCCGATCACGGTGGCCTGTCTGTACTTGCCGAAGGGCGGCTTGCCCGCGGAACTGCAGCGTCCCGGGAACATCCGGGAGAAGCCCGACGGCGGTGCGAAGTACCGGCGCAAGATGGCGTTCCTGGCCGGCTTCGCGCGCGAACTGGAGCGCAACCGACTCGCCGCTCGCCGCGCCGGTCGGGAGTTCCTGCTGATCGGCGACCTGAACATCGCCCACTGCGAGCACGACGTCACCAACTGGCGCGCCGCACGCAAGATGGAGGGGTTTCTGCCGGAGGAGCGCGAGTGGCTCGATCGGCAGCTCTCGCCGCGCAGGCTGATCGACGTGGTCCGGACACTGTACGGCGACCGGCCCGGCCCGCTCACCTGGTGGAGCTGGGCCGGGCAGTCGTTCGTGAAGGACGTCGGATGGCGCATCGACCACCAACTCGCGTCACCGGGGCTGGCGTCCCGGGCGCGATGGGTGACGGTCGACAAGGAGCCCTCGCCGGATGAGCGTCTGTCGGATCACGCGCCGCTGGTGGTCGGGTACCGGCGGCGGGCCTGAGACCGACACGCCGGCGCCGTGACGCGTCAGTCCTGCGAGGCCACCGCCGCATGCGCCGTCCGGAGGTCCTTCTTCAGGATCTTGCCCGACGGGTTCTTCGGCAGGGCGTCGGCGAAGATGACGTACTTCGGCCGCTTGTAACCGGCGAGGACGCCTTCGAGGTGGGCGTTCACGTCGTCCTCGGTCAGCTCGACGCCGTCCTTGCTCACGATCACCGCCGTCACCGCCTCGATCCACTTGGGATGGGGAACACCGAACACCGCGACCTCGGCGACGCCGTCGAGCAGGTAGATCGCCTCCTCCACCTCGCGGGAGGCGACGTTCTCACCGCCGGTTTTGATCATGTCCTTCTTGCGGTCGACCACCGAGAGGTAGCCGTCGGCGTCGATGATCCCGAGGTCGCCGGAGTGGAACCAGCCGTTTCGGAATGCGGCCGCGGTCTTCTCCTCGTCGTTGAAGTAGCCCAGACAGGCGTGCGGACTGCGGTGAACGATCTCGCCGACCTCGCCCGTCGGCACCGGATTGTCCTCGTCGTCGACCACGTGGGTCTCCACGTTGAGCGAGGCGCGGCCGGCCGATCCGGCGCGCTCGATCTGCTCGTGTGGTTGCAGGATGGTGGCCAGCGGACTCATCTCGGTCTGGCCGTAGAAGTTCCAGAGCCGGACGTCGGGCAGGCGCCGGCTCATCTCCCGCAGGACCTCGACGGGCATCGGCGAGGCCCCGTAGTAACCCTTCTTCAGCGAGGAGAGGTCTCGGGTGTCGAAGTCGGGATGGCGCAGCAGTGAGATCCACACGGTGGGCGGACAGAACAGTTTGGTGGCGCGGTGCGTCTCGATCGCGGCCAGCAGGGCCGCCGGCTCCGGGCTCGGCAGGATGATGCTCGTGGCGCCGAGGTAGACGTCCACCGACAGGAAGCAGTCGAGCTGGGCGCAGTGGTAGAGGGGCAGGGAGTGCACCTCGATGTCGTCGGCGGACATGCCGCCGTCGATGATGCACGAGACGTACTGGGGCACCAGTGATTTCGAGGATAAGAGCACGCCCTTGGGACGAGACTCGGTCCCGGAGGTGAACATCATCCGCACCGGATCATCGTCTTCGACGAGAACGTCGGGGACCGAGGCGTCGTCGTGGGCGATCCAGGAGGCGACATCCTCCCAGCCGGCTGTCGTACCGCCGGCGAGGTTGATGACGCCGCGCACCGCGTCGCCGCCGGAGGAGGCGTCGACCGCCGCGCCGACGGTCTCCGTGAGCGCGTCTTCGGAGACGACGATGCGGGATCCGGAGTGCGAGAGGATGAACGCGATCTCGTCGACGCCGAGGCCGAAATTGATCGGCACCAGAATCGCGCCGAGCCGGGCCACCGCGAAGTTCAGCACGGCGAACTGCCAGCAATTGTGACTCACCAGAGCGAGGCGGTCGCCCTTGCCGAGTCCGCGGGCGGTGAGGGCGTTGGCGCAGCGGTTCACCGCGTCGTCGAACTCGGCGAAGGTGAGCGTGGTGTCGCCGTTGACGACGGCGGTCTTATCCGGGCTGCGCAGGGCGGTGCGGCGTAGCAGTCCGCCGATGGTGTGCGAGCGGGCGACGTCGATCGCCCGCGTGGTCTCGACGCTGAAACCAGTGGTCACGTGTACTCCTCGGGAGGGTTACTGGGCATTCCCAGTAAGTGTCGCCCAGAAGTGACACGAATTACTAGGGCTTCCTACTAATTGTCTCGATCGCGGCGCTCGGCGTAGGCCTCGAGTTCGGCGACCTGCTGAGGATCCAGCGACGGCCGGACCGCTCGCCGGGCGGTCGCGACGTCGTCGGCGGTCACCGTCGCCGCGTCGATGTCCCGGCGCATGGCGGCCAGTGCCGACTCCCGCAGGACGGCGGCGCAATCGGCCGCCGAATACCCCTCCAGTTCGGCGGCGAGCGCCTCGAGGTCGACGTCCGGCATCGGAATGCTGCGGGCGGCGGCGCGGAGGATGTCGGCGCGGGCGGCGGCATCGGGCGGCGGCACGAAGACGAGGCGTTCGAGGCGTCCGGGCCGCAGCAGTGCGGGGTCGACGAGGTCCGGCCGATTGGTGGCGCCGAGGACGACGACGTCGGTGAGCGGCTCGGCCCCGTCCAGTTCGGTGAGCAGCGCGGCCACCACCCGATCGGCGACGCCGGAGTCGGTGGACCCGCCGCGGCGGGGCGCGAGGGCGTCGACCTCGTCGAGGAAGATCATCGACGGCGCGCTCTCGCGGGCGCGGTCGAAGAGGTCGCGGACGGCGCGCTCGGACGATCCGACCCACTTGTCGAGCAGTTCGGCGCCCTTCACGCTGTGGACCGACAGCCGGCCCGACGCGGCCAGTGCCCGGACGACGAAGGTCTTGCCGCAGCCGGGCGGTCCGTACAGCAGGACGCCGCGCGGCGGCTGCACACCCAGGCGGGTGAAGGTGTCGGGATGCTGCAGCGGCCAGAGCACCGCCTCGGTGAGGGCCTGCCGGGTCTCCACCATGTCGCCGACGTCGTCGAGCGTGATGGATCCGAGTGCCACGTCGGGGGATTCGAGTCGGGACGCCGGGCGGATCACGCCGAGCGCGGCATCGAGGTCGTCGGTGCGCAAGGCGGCGGGAGAGCCGTCGCGCGTGGCGCGCGCGGCCGCCCGCAGTGCGGCGTCGCGGGTCAGGGCGGCGAGGTCTGCGGCCACGAAACCGGGAGTGCGTGCGGCGACGGAGTCGAGGTCGAGGCGGCCGTCGGTGGGTGCCTGCGAGAGGATCGCACCGAGCAGTTTGGCGCGTTGGGCGGCGTCGGGCAGACCGATGGCGAGTTCGCGGTCGCACAGATCGGGCTCGCGGACCCGGCTGTCGAGGCCGGACGGGTCGGAGGTGGTGGCGACGAGCGCGACGGCACCGTCGGCGACGGCGGCGCGCAGGTCCTGCAGGATCAGCGTCGACACCGGGTCGGCCTGTGCGGGCAAGAGCTTGTCGATGTCGGTCACCAGCAGCACACCGCCGCCGGTGAGCCGGCTCAGAGCGCCGGTGACGGCGGCGCGTCGGTCGTCGGCGGCGAGAGCGCCGGTGGAGGGCCCGTCGACCTCGACCAGCGGGCGGCGGGCGCACACGGCCCGGACCACCGTCGCCTTTCCGACTCCGGCGGGCCCCGAGACGAGGACGCCGAGCCGAGGCTGTGCGCCGAGGGCGCGCAGTACGTCCGGATTGTCGAGAGTCACCTGGAGCCATTCGCTCAGCCTGGCGACCTGCGTGTCGACCCCGACCAGTTCCGACACCGGTCGGACGTGCGCGTCCGGCTCCGCGGCGGTCGCGGTCGGGGCAGTGAGGGTGCTCGGAGTGGCCGGCGTCGCCGCGGCGGTCGGGGCCGGAGGCACCGCGCCCGGAGTCCGGGCGTCCGTCTCCCACAGGACCGCGGTGTTGGTCTGCACGCTCACCGGGCCGGCGGGGGCGGTGGCCGTCACGGTCAGCAACTCGTTGGTCCAGGTGATCCCCACCGAACGCGCGAGGGACCGGGTGGCCTCGGCGGCGGTGAGTTCGGGACCCAGATCGCGGGGCAGCAGCGAGACGGTGTCGCCGACGCTCACGACCTTGCCGAGCAGAGCCCGGCGCAGCGTCGCCTCGCTCACCGATGCACTCGCCAGCCGTGAGCCTCGGACACTCACGCGCGCGGCGCCGTGCACCACCACCGGTGCCACCGCGACCCCCGAGTTCTCGCGGATCCCCAGATTCGACAGCGTCAGGTCGTCGAGCAGGACCAGACCGGTGGGGGAACCGGGCGGCGCGGCGGCGACGACCGCCGCGCTCGTGCGCGCGCCGACCAGCGAGACAGCGTCCCATTCACGCAGCGACAGGGCGGCGAGCACCTCCGGATGCACCCGTACGATGCCGCGGCGCGAGTCGGCCGCGGAGGTGTTGAGCCGGGCGGTGAGCGTCAGCGTCGGGTTCACCGTCAGTCCTCGCGCCGCGCCGGGGGTCGGCGCAGACCCAGCCGCGCATTGGAACGCGCGGGGATCACTCGCCTGCGGGTGCCGTCCGCGACCGCCTGCCGGCGCTCGTCTCGGCGCTGGAGCCTGCGGTCGCGGGCGGGGGCCTCCCAGTGCTCCGGGTGCGCCGCCACCCAGCGCTGCGTGCGCCAGGCGAACGGGATGTGGATGAGGTAGGCGGCCACGCCGATCACCATCAGCAGATACGGGAACGTGAACAGCAGCGCTCCGGCCGCTGCGACCAGGAACAGCAGACCCGCCAGTGAACTCGGCCTGATCTTGACCGACTTGAGCGACAGGGTCGGGATGCGGCTGACGGCGAGGAACCCGATGAACAGCAGCCAGGCGCCGACCGCGGGCACCGACACCCACCATCCGTGACCGAAGTGCTGCTGCAGCCCGATCGGCAGCAGCGCCATCACCGCCGCCGCCGGCGCCGGCACACCGACGAAGTAGTCCTTGGTGTAGCTGGGCGCGCTGTCGTCGTCGAGAAGGGTGTTGAACCGGGCCAGTCGCAGGACCACCGCCACGCAGAACAGCAGCGCGAGCACCCAGCCGAAATCCTGCGCCGCAGAGCCCGCGTTGTCGCGCAAGACCACCGAGTACACGATCAGCGCGGGGGCGACGCCGAAGTTGATGGCGTCGGCCAGTGAATCGACCTCGGCACCGATCTTGGTCGAGGCGTCCATCATGCGGGCGACGCGACCGTCGAGTCCGTCGAAGACGGCGGCCAGGACCAGCAGACCCATCGCGAGGTCGACCTGGCCGGCATCGGCCGAACGCACGGCGGTGAGGCCGGAGCAGATCGCGAGGATCGTGAGCGTGGACGGGACCAGCATGCGTCCCGCGCGCGCCGACCGGGCGGCACGGGAGGCCCGCGAGCGGGCCTCGGGGTCGGACGACGGCGTCGACGTGCGGCGCCGCAGTCGTCTGCCGGACTTGTTGGTGGGATTACGGTGCGGACGGCTCCTGGCCATCAGGGCAGCTCCGCGACAACGGTCTCGGCGCCGACCGCGCGCTGGCCGAGTGCGACCCGGACGTCGCTGCCCTCGGGGAGGTAGACGTCCACACGCGAGCCGAACCGGATCAGTCCGTAGGTGTCGCCGAGACTCAGGACCTCGCCCGGGGCGGGTTCGCAGACGATGCGGCGGGCGAGAAGTCCGGCGATCTGCACCACGCCGACTCGCGGACCGGTTCCGTCTGGGCCGGTGGCGATGGTCATCGCGGTGCGTTCGTTCTCACTGCTCGCCTCCGGGAGGTCGGCGGACAGGAACTTGCCGGGGGTGTGCTGCACGGACAGCACCCGGCCGGCGATCGGAACCCGCTGGACGTGGACGTCGAAGACCGACAGGAAGGTGCACACACGCGGTACGGGCCGGTCGCCGAGCCCCAGTTCGGGCAGCGGCACGGCCTCGTCGACGAGGGCGATGGTGCCGTCGGCGGGCGCGACCACCAGCCCGTCGCCGGTCGGAGGCACACGGTTCGGGTGCCGGAAGAACAGCGCGGAGGCGCCCGCGGCGGCCCACGCAGGTCGCGCGATCCAGCGGTGCCTGCGGCCCAGCAGCGCGAGGGCGGCCGGGGCGGCGACGAACGGCACGCCCGCCGGATGCAGCGGTGGAACCGTTTCGCGGATCAGGTCCACGATGTGGGCGAGGCCTTCGCGGTCGTCGGGTCGGGCGGGACGTCGGGCCACCGGTTCTGCGCTCCTAGTTCGAGGTCGCTGCGTCGGGTCGTTCAGGTCGCAGCGCAAGTGCTTTCAGCTTAATCGTCCGCGGGCCGCGGGTCGCATCTCGTCGAGCACGCACACAGATCCCCGCTCAGCGGGCCGCCGCCGGGATCGGCGGGCGGTGGCTGAGCGGGGATCTGTGGGTTCGGTCCATGCGCGCCCGAATGCGCGCAGATGGCGGTGGTCAGGCGGTCTGCGCAGCGCGCTTGATCTTGCCGAGGGTCTCGCGGATTCCCGCGGCCAGTTCCGCCTCGAACGACTTCTCGCCGCCCATCACCTTGTCGACGAGGGTGGAGGAGATCTTGGTGGTCTGCCCGCCCGGCACCGTGCGGCTCTCCGTGAGTCGCACGCCCGAGTCGGTCGGCTCGATCCGGAACGACCACACGGTCCGGTTGTCGAGCACGCGGAAGGCCAGCTCCTTGTTGGGCTCGAAGGTGACGACCTTCGATCGCGTGGGCCACACGAGCGGGCCGCGGCGGTTCACGTTCAGCGTGGTGGTGCCGAGTTTCACGTCACCGCCGAAGATGATCATCTTCTTGCACTGGGGGCTCCATTCGCCCATGCGGCGCAGATCGCTGACGACGGACCAGACCTTCTCCGGGCTGGCGTCGATCTCGATGGAGTCCTCGATGAGGGGTGCGGCCATTGTTGCCTCCGTTTCGATCGCGCCGAGCGGCTCGGCGCTGGGGTTTCGGTCACCTTAGTACATGTGACCGACGGTCACAGATTCGGTGGCCCGCCGTTCGGGCCGGGCGCAGGCTCAACCCACGGTGACCATGTCCCACTCGCTGATCGACGCCGAAAGCCGCTGGAGATGACTGTCGGCGTCGCCCAGGGTGTGCCCGATCGCGGTGAGCCGGCTGACGTAGTGCGCCACCGGATACTCGGCCGTCATTCCGATGCCGCCGTGCATCTGGATCGACTCCTGCCCGATGTGCCTGCCCGAACGGCAGATCTGCAGTTTGGCGCGGGAGGCGATGACGGGGTCCACGCGGCCCTCCGCGAGCGCCGCCGTCGCGTAGACGCTGAGGCTGGTCGCCAACTCGAGCGAGACGTACATGTCGGCGGCGCGGTGGGTCAGCGCCTGGAAGGTCGCCAGCGGAACTCCGAACTGCTTGCGGGTCTTCAGATATCCGGTGGTCATCTCCAGCGACGCCCGCATGGCTCCGACCGCCTCCGCGCACAGGGCGGTCTGGGCGAGCACCTCCACCTCGGCGATGACGGCGGTGGCGTCGCCGGAACCGAGGCGGGTGGCCGGCGCACCGTCGAATTCGATCTGTGCGCCACGGCGGCGGTCGTGGGTGCGGTAGCCTGTGCGCTTCAGGCCCTCGGCCGTCCCGTCCACCAGGTAGAGACCCACCTGGCCGGCCTCATCGCGGGCCGAGACCACCAGGGTGTCGGCGCAGTCGCCCGCGGCGACCAGCGACTTGGTGCCCGTCAACCGGCCGTCGGCGAAGGACGTGGCGATCGCGAACGCCGGCCAGCGATCACCGTTCTCGTGGTGGGCGAAGGCGCAGAGCCGCTCGCCCGACGAGAGGCCGCCGATGAGTTCGGCTCGGGTCTCGGGGTCGGCGGTGCGGGTCACCAGCAGTCCGGGTACCACGACGGCGTCGAGGAACGGTTCGGGTGCGATCGTCGCGCCGAACTCGCCCATCACCGGTGCGAGTTCCTCGGGTCCGGCGCCGGTGCCGCCGTCGGCCTCGTCGAATACCAGACCCAGGATGCCGATCTCGGCGAGCGCCGACCACACGTCGCGGCTCCAGCCCAGTTCGGTGTCGGTGACCGCGCGCAGGTTCTCGATGTCGCCGTATTTTCTGCCCAGTACGTCGCGGACGGTGTCGCGCAACAGGACCTGTTCCTCAGAGAGTTCGAATTCCATTGTCTTCCTTGTGAAGTGGTATCGGAGTCGGGGTGTCTGCGCGATCAGAGGCCGAGTACGGCCTTGTCGATGATCTGCCGCTGGACCTCCGAGGACCCGCCGTAGATCGTCACCTTCCGGTGGTTGAGATACGCCGGGACGGTCAGCTGGGCCCAGTCGGGGCTCAGGATCTCCGCGGGGTCGCCCTCCGCGGCGGAGTCGATCGCCGACACCGGAAGCGAGTCGGGTCCGGCGATGTCGGCGAGCAGTTCGGTGGCGTCCTGCTGCAGCTGGGAGCCGCGGAGCTTCAGCAGCGACGACGCCGGATTCGGCTTCCCGTCGGCCGATCCGGCGACCACCCGGAGCTGGGTGATCTCCAGCGCCAGCAGCTCGTTCTCCAGGTTCGCGAGCCGCGCGGCGAAGAGCGGATCGTCCAGCAGCGTGCCGGCGGCGGTGCGAGTCCGGGCGGCGAGCTTCTTGGCCCTGGCGACCTTGGTCTTGGTCCATCCGACGCGGGCGATGCCCGACCGCTCGTTGCCGAGGAGGAACTTCGCGATCGTCCAGCCGAGGTTCTCCTCGCCGACCAGGTTCTCCGCCGGGACGCGGACGTCGGAGAAGAAGACCTCGTTGACCTCGTAGCTGCCGTCGATCAACTGGATCGGCCGGATCTCGACACCGGGCGTGTCCATGGGGAAGAGGAAGAAGCTGATGCCCGCCTGCTTCTTCACGTCCGGGTCGGTCCGGGCCAGAGCGAAGATCCAGTCGGCGTACTGCCCCAGCGTGGTCCACGTCTTCTGTCCGTTGATGACGTAGTGGTCGCCGTCCCGGACCGCGCGGGTCTTCAGCGATGCGAGGTCGGAGCCGGCCTCGGGTTCGGAGAAGCCCTGACACCACCAGATGTCGAGGTTCGCGGTGGCGGGCAGGAACTTCTCCTTCTGCTCCTGCGACCCGAACTGCGCGATGACCGGGCCCACCATGCCCGCGTTGAAGGGGAGCAGGTCGGGCACGAAGTTGAGAGACATCTCCTCGCGCCAGATGTGATGCTGGATGGGCGTCCAGTCCCGACCGCCCCACTCCACCGGCCAGTGCGGCACGGCGTAGCCCGCCTTGTTCAGAATCCGGGTGGTGGTGACGATGTCTTCGGGGTAGTTCAGCGCACCGGCCTCACATCTCTGGCGGATCTCGGCGGGGATCTCGGTGGTGAAGTAGTGGTGGAGTTCTCGGCGGAAGGCTTCTTCCTCGGGAGTGAATTGCAGCTGCATCTCTGTAGTCTTACCCGCTCGGCCGGGTCGGGAGAAGGGCTCGCGCGAGTTGACTCGGGCGGGGGCCGGAGGCGGGCGGCCTCGGCTAGCGTGATCGGCATGAAACACGTTCACTCATTCGCCGACGACTGCCTCGGTGACCTCGACGCGGTCGGGCTGGCCGCGTCCATCGCCTCCGGAGCGATCTCGGCCGCCGAGGCGGCGCGTGCCGCGCTCGCCCGGATCGACGCGGTGGAGCCGCGACTGTCGGCGGTGGCCGTCGACGATCGGGAACGCGCGTTGGCGCGGGCGGAGGCCGACGACTTCACCGGCGTGTTCGCCGGTGTGCCCTCGCTGATCAAGAACAACACCGATTTCGCAGGGATCCCGACGCTCCACGGTTCGGCGGCGGTGGCGAACGTCCCCGCGCGCGCGGACGAGGCCGTGACGCGTGAGCTCGTCGGCACGGGGCTGAACATCCTCGGTGCATCGACGATGCCGGCCTTCGGTCTCACCGCGACCACCGAGTTCGCCGACCGGCCGCCGACCCGCAATCCGTGGGACACCGACTACTCCTGCGGTGCGTCGTCGGGCGGTGCCGCGGCGCTGGTCGCGGCGGGGGCGGTGCCGATCGCGCACGCCAACGACGGCGGCGGCTCCATCCGCATCCCCGCGGCGGCGTGTGGGCTGGTCGGTCTCAAACCCACGCGGGGGCGGGTGGCGCAGGCCAAGCAGATGCACGGCCTGCCGATCGACCTGGTGAGCAACGGCGTCGTCACGCGGTCGGTTCGCGACACCGCGCACTACTACGCGGATCTGGAACGGCAGCGGGAGGTCGCCTCGCTGCCGCCGATCGGCCTGGTCGAAGGTCCGGGCCGGGCGCGGCTCCGCGTCGCACTGATCAACACGCCTCTGACCGGCCGGCTCCTGGACGACGACACCGATCGCGAGCTGGCGGCGACCGTCGAACTGCTCGAATCGCTCGGGCACCGCGTGGAATCGGTTCCGATGCCCGTCGACCGCTCGTACATCGCCCAGTTCACCGACTACTGGGCGCTGCTGGCGTTCGGCATCGATCGCATGGGCGGCAGGTCGGTGGGCAAGGGATTCGACCGCTCGCGACTGGACCCGTTCACCAAGGGGTTGTCGGCGGCCTTCCTCAAGCACTTCTACCGCCTGCCGGCGTCGGTGATGGGGCTCAAGCGGGCGACGGCGAGATTCCGCAGCGCGTTCGAGGGGTACGACGTCATCCTCTCGCCGACGCTCGCGCACGCCGTGCCGGAGATCGGCTACCTGGCGCCGGACGGCGACTTCGACGAGATCTTCGCCCGGCTCGTCGACTACGTCGCCTTCACCCCCGCGAACAACAGCAGCGGCACCCCGGCCATCACGCTGCCGCTCGGCCGGAGTGCGAACGGTCTGCCGCTCGGGATGCACTTCTCGGCCGACCTCGGAGGCGAGCGCACACTGCTCGAACTCGCCTTCGAACTCGAGGCCGCCCGGCCGTTCGCCCGCATCCAGGACTGATCCACCGGGCGTCTCCGCCCATGTCTCCGCCCACGCCGAACGCGGCCCACGCCGAACGCGGCCCACGCCGAACGCACTGTGCCCCGCCCTTGCGGACGGGGCACAGTGCGTATCGGGGGTCAGTGAGCGAGTGCGCCTTCGGCGCCCACTCCGGTGAGCGAACGGACCTCCATCTCGGCGTTGCGGCCGGGCCGGCCGCGGTCGGGCGACGTCAGCGTCCCGACGATGCCGAGCACGAAGGCCAGCGGGATCGACACGATGCCGGGATTCGACAGCGGGAACCAGGCGAAGTCGGCTCCGGGGATCATCGCCTTGGCGCCGCCGGAGACGGCGGGGGAGAAGACGATCAGGACGATGCACGAGATCAGGCCGCCGTACATGCTCCACAGTGCGCCGCGGGTGTTGAACCGCTTCCAGTAGAGCGAGTACACGATGGTCGGCAGGTTCGCCGACGCCGCGACCGCGAACGCCAGCGCGACGAGGAAGGCGATGTTCTGACCGTTGGCGAGGATGCCGAGGATGATGCTGACCACGCCGAGCACCACGATGCAGCGACGCGAGACTCGCACCTGATCGTCCTCGGATGCCTTGCCGCGCTTGATGACCGACGCGTAGATGTCATGGGCGAACGATGCCGAGGCGGTGATCGCGAGCCCGGCCACCACGGCCAGGATGGTCGCGAACGCGACGGCGGAGATCACACCCAGCAGCACCGTTCCGCCGAGTTCGAGGGCCAGCAGCGGAGCGGCGGCGTTCTCCTTGCCCGCGGCGGACAGGATCCGGTCCGGGCCCACGAGCGCGGCGGCGCCGTAGCCGAGGATCAACGTGAACAGGTAGAAGGCGCCGATGAGGGAGATCGCCCAGACCACCGAGCGGCGGGCCTCCTTGGCGGTCGGAACGGTGTAGAAGCGCATCAGCACGTGCGGCAGACCGGCGGTGCCGAGAACGAGGGCCAGGCCCAGCGACAGGAAGTTGACCTTCGACATCGTCGATCCGCCGTACTGGGCACCGGGCGCGAGGACGTCGCGCGAGGCGACGGCCTTGTCCGCCGAATCGCCCATGGCGTTCTGCGCCTGACCGAGGATCTCCGAGACGTTGAAACCGAACTTGCCCAAGACCAGGAAAGTCATCACCGCGGCACCCGCGATCAACAGGACCGCCTTGATGATCTGCACCCAGGTGGTGCCCTTCATGCCGCCGATCAGCACGTAGGCGATCATCAGCACGCCGACGACGGCGATGACGATGGACTGTCCGGTGCGGTCGTGGATGTCCAGGAGCAGTGCGACCAGGCCGCCGGCTCCCGCCATCTGCGCGAGCAGATAGAACAGCGACACCACCAGGGTCGAGAGTGCGGCGGCCATGCGGACCGGCCGCTCTTTGAGCCGGAAGCTCAGCACGTCGGCCATCGTGAACCGGCCGGTGTTGCGCAGCAGTTCGGCCACCAGCAGCAGCGCGACGAGCCAGGCCACCAGGAAGCCGATGGAGTACAGGAATCCGTCGTAGCCGTAGACGGCGATCGCGCCGGCGATGCCGAGGAAGCTGGCGGCCGAGAGGTAGTCGCCCGAGATGGCGATGCCGTTCTGCGGGCCGGAGAACCCGCCGCCGGCGGTGAAGAACTCGGAGGCCGAGGCGTTCTTCCGGTTGGCGCGGATGACGACGATCATGGTCACCGCGACGAATGCGACGAAGATCGAGATGTTGATGGCCGGGTTGCCGACGGTCTCGGCGGCGAGCACGTGGTTCATCGCTGCGCCTTTCCGGCCGTCGAGTAGGTGCCGTCCGCGAAGTTCTCGCGGATGGCCTCCGACTGCGGATCCAGATCGCGGTTGGCGAACCGGACGTACAGGAATGTGATGCCGAACGTGGTGACGAACTGCAGCAGTCCGAGGATGAGGCCCACGTTGATGTTGCCCCAGACCGGGGTGGCCATGAAGTCGTGCGCGAAGGCTCCGAGGATGACGTAGCCCGCGTACCAGAGGAGGAAGAAGGCGGTCATCGGGAAGACGAAGCGGCGCAGCGCGGTGCGCAACCTCTGGAACTCTGGGCTGGCCTGCGCGACGAGGAACTCGTCCTGGGAAGGACTGACGTCCTTCGGCGCGGCATGATCGGTGACGGTCACGATCACTCCTTTGCTGGTGTGCTGCGGGGATGTAGCTGCACAAAGCATGAGTGAGACGACAGTCACAGGGAATGTCGTCTGTGACCTGAGCGACGAGCCATGGCGGCCGTGCGGTGAACGGTCGCCGCCGCCCGATGAACGGTAGCGGTCAGTCCTGCGCCGACGGGGTCCGTTCCACCCCGAGCCCGAGCCGTTCGGGCACATGCATCCGAGCGAAGGCCGCGCCGGTGACCGCCGGGATCCGCGACCTGGTGGCCAGGCTGACGAGGACCATCGTGGCGAAGGTCAGGGGAACGGTGACCGCCGCGGGGAACCCGGCGATCACCGACAGCCAGCCGGCGCCCGCACCCTCGTCGATCGCCCCGGTCACCGCTACTCCGACCGCCAGCGCGGACGTGGTCGCGCCCACGCAGAGTCCGGCGATCGCACCGGCGGCGGTGAGTCCGCGCCACCAGATTCCCAGCACCAGCAGTGGGCACAGCGTGGACGCCGAGACCGCGAAGACCAGGCCCACCGACCGTGACAACTCCAGTGTCCCGGCGTTGAGGGCGATCACGATCGGCACCGCCCCGCCGAGCAGAGCGCAGATGCGGAAGCTGCGGACTCCCGGGGGCATCAGGTCGGTCGACATCACGCCGGCGATGCTGACCAGCAGTCCGGACGAGGTGGCGAGGAAGGCGGCCATGGCGCCGGCGGCCACGAGCGCCGACAGCCCGATCGCCCAGGCCCCGTGCAGCGCGGAGGCGGGCAGCAGCAGGACGGCGGCGTCGGCGGTGCCGGTCGCCAGGACCTGCGGGACCCACGCGCGGGCGAGTGCGCCGAGGACGGTCGGGAAGAGGTAGAAGACCGCCAGCGCCGCGATCACGTTCAACGCCGTCCGCCGTGCGGCACGGCCGTCGGGATTGGTGTAGAACCGCACGAGCACGTGCGGCAAGCCCATTGCGCCCAGGAAGGTCGCCACGATCAGCGAGAGCACCTGATAGAGCGGATGGCCCCCGCCCAGGCCGCCGCCCGATTCCATCCAGGCCGACCCGGTCTGCGGCGCGTTCGCCACCACCGGGGTCGCGGCGCCCTCGGCGAGGTCGATGACCGCGCCGCGATCGAGACGGTGCGTGCCCGCGCTCAACGGCTGGTCGACGACCGCGGCGCGGTCCACGTCGCCGGTCGCCCGAACGCCCGCCGGGTCGGTCACCGTCACCTCCACCGGGGTGTCGACCCGGACGGTGGTGTCCGCGGACACCCGCGGTGGCAGCGGATCGCCGAGGCGCTGCGGGCTGTTCAGAAACACCGCGGCCAGCACCAGCGCGGGGATCGCGACGGCGGTGAGCTTGAGCCAGTACTGGATCGCCTGCGCGAAGGTCACCGATCGCATGCCAGCGCCGACCACGTTCACGATCACCAGCAGTCCGGTCGCGGTGACCCCGACCCACGGCGGTACGTGCAGCAGGATGTTCAGGGTCAGCCCGGCGCCCTGCAACTGCGGCACCAGGTACAGCACGCAGATCACGATCACCACGACCATCGCGGCCTTGCGCGCCCGAGTCGAGGCCAGCCGGAACTCGGCGAAGTCGGGCACGGTGTACGCGCCCGACCGGCGCAGCGGAGCGGCGACGAAGAGCAGCAACGAGAGGTAGCCGGCGGTGAATCCGATGGGATACCAGAGCGCGTCGGCACCGTACTTGGCGACCAACCCGGCCACGCCGAGGAACGACGCCGCCGACAGGTACTCGCCGGCGATCGCCGCTGCGTTCCATCCCGCGCCGATGCTGCGCGAGGCGACCAGGAAGTCGGACGTCGACCGCGAGCCGCGTCCGCCGTAGGCGCCGACCGCGACGGTGCCGAGGGCCGCGAGGAGGACGGCGGCCACCGTCAGTGCCGCGACGTGCTCGGTGATCATCGCGTACCGCCGCCCGGGTCGTCGCCGCTGTCGGAGTCGGCGTCCACCAGCCGGACGAAGTCGCGTTCGGCCTGCTCGGCCAGCCGGATGTACAGGCGACCCGCCAGATACAGGAGCGGAAGGGGCAGCAGGCCGAGGATCAGCCAGTTTAGGCGCAGACCGAAGACCGTCGCGTCGGCGAACGGTTCGACGGTCGCGCCGATCAGCGGGATGGCGACGAAGATCGCGAGGACGGCCACGCCGAGCCGCAGCGCCAGCGCCAACTGGGCGCGGACCAGTCCGCGGACCAGATGCTCGCCGACGCCGGTCTGCTCGGCCACCTGCACTCGGGTGCGGACCATGCGCGCGCCTCGCCGCTCGGACAGGACGACGCGTTCGCGCTGTGGGGTCGGTTCACGGGCGGAGTCGGGCGCCACGGATCAGCCGTCCCGCCCGGAACGGAAGGTCCGCATCGGGTCACGGACCAATCGGTCCTTCAACTCGCGCACCTGCCTGCGGCTCACCGGCAGTTCCACCGCGGGCGAGGCGCCGTTGGCCCGGACCCGGACCATGGTCGACGCCCCGGTGGACCGCAGGCCGGTCACCATTGGCAGCGCCACCAGGTACGAACGGTGAACGCGTGCGAAACCTGCTCCTCCCCAGCGTGATTCGAGGGTCGAGAGAGTGACTCGGACGAGGTACGCGCCGGTGTCGGTGTGCAGTCGGGCGTAGTCGCCGACCGCCTCGATCCACGAGATGGAGTCGCGCTGTACCAGCGAGGTGATCCCGCCCGACTCCACCGGAATCACATCGTCGGCGGGTTCGTCCGGCTCCTCGGTCCGGACCGGACCCTCGCCGCCGGCGAGGGAGGCGAGGATGCGGCCCACCGCTTGATCGAGCCGTTCGGCTCGCAGGGGTTTGAGCAGATAGTCGACGGCACCGACGTCGAAGGCCTCGACCGCGCGGTCGTCATGCGCGGTGACGAAGACGATCGGCGGCGGCGCCGAGTAGTTGGCCAGGACCGCCGCCAGCTCCATGCCCGAGAGTCCCGGCATGGAGATGTCGAGGAACACCGCGTCGATCCGGCGCTCGGCGAGTTCGCGCAGCGCCTGGGTCGCGTCGGACGCCTTGTGCACCGCCGACACCGCGTCGTGACGGTTCAGCAGGTAGGTCAGTTCGTCGAGGGCCGGGATCTCGTCGTCCACGGCGAGCACGGTGAGGTCGGTCATCAGCTGCTCTCCTCCCGTCCGTCAAACCGTAGCGCGGCGGCCGGGCCTCCGGCGTGGATGCCCGCGGCGAACTTCGGGATGCGCATGCTGACCTTGGTTCCCGCTCCCACCGCCGTCTCGACGACCAGGCCGTAGTCGTTGCCGAACGCCGCGCGCAGCCGCTGGTCGACGTTCGTCAGTCCGACGTGTGCGCCGTCGGACTCCCGCGGTCCGGCCGGGTCGAGCGCGTCGATCGCACCCGTGCGCAGCAGTTCCGGATCCATGCCGACGCCGTCGTCCTCCACGCTCAGCAGACAGTCGGGTCCCGCGTTGCGCGCGACGATCGAGATGGTTCCGTCCCGGCGCCCGGCGAGGCCGTGCCGCACGGCGTTCTCCACCAGCGGCTGCAGTGCGAGAAAGGGCACGACGACGCCGAGGACCTCGGGTGCCACCTGAACCTTCACCGTCAGCCCGGGCCCGAAACGCGCTCGTTCGAGCGTGAGGTAGCGGTCGATGTTGCGGAGTTCGTCGGCCAGTACCGTGTACTCGCCCGCGGCGCGGAAGGAGTAGCGCGTGAAGTCGGCGAAGTCGAGAATCAGCTCGCGTGCGCGGTCGGGATCGGTGCGGACGAAGGATGCGATCGTGTTCAGTGCGTTGTAGATGAAATGCGGGCTGATCTGTGCGCGGAGGGCGAGGACCTCGGCGCGATCCAGTCGCGCGCGGGAGGCGTCGAGCTCGGCGAGCTGCAGTTGGCTGGCCGCATAGCGTGCGACCTCGGTGATGGCGCCGATACGGCCGGGGCCGGGCTCGGTCACCGATGCCACGACCAGTGCGCCGATGCCGATGCCGTCGGCCATCAGCGGCGCGGCCAGGAGACTGCGCAGGGGACCGACGCCGTCCGCGGGATCTCGCTGCACGCAGTGGCGGCCGTTCGCGAGCGTGTCGGCGGCCAGCGCGGCGGCCGCCGAGCGCATCGGCGGGGTCCACAGCTGTTCGTCGCCGTCGAAGGTCAGGAGCGATCCCTCGGCGTCGTAGAGCGCGAGTCCGTCGGCGCCGGTGAGCGCCCGCAACGGGCCGGCCGCCTCTGCCGCCGACTCGGCGGTGAGACCGCGGCGGAGCGGCCGGGCGGCCAGCGCCGCCGTGTGCAGGGTGTCGTGCACGGCGCGCTCGTGGGGTGTGCTCACCACTCGGCGCGTGCGCAGTGCGACGACGATCAGGACCGTCGCCAGCGCGACGCCGAGAACGGCGATCGCGATCAACTCACCCGACATGCGCAATCACGAATCGACGCTAGCAAGCGTGTCTCGCGGTCGACGCCGGATCGCCGGGCCGCAGGCGGATTCACCGGGCGTTCGCCTCCGGTACGCCGGATCGACTCGGGCGGGCACCCGCTCGTCGAATGGAGTTCGGTTCGAGGCCGACGGCCGTTCATATGCGGCTGTTGGCATACCTTTCATGGCTCAGAACCTGGAGAAGAAGAAGGCCCGCAGGGCGGGCGCACTCGCGGCAGCAGCTCTCGGACTCACCGGAGTGCTCGGCGCCTGCTCGGCCGGCGTCGACGGCGACAAGGCCGCAGACGTCGACATCTCGCGCGCGGCAACCGGCGACATCACGGTGCACGGCGGTGCCCGGCGGCTGGCGGAGGATCAGACGCAGGCGATCGCCGATTCGATTCAGAAGTCGGGAGCCAAGAACGTCATCCTGATCATCGGTGACGGCACCGCGAACCAGGAACTGACCCTGGCTCGCAACTACCAGTGGGGTGCGGCCGGCGCGATCCCCGGTATCGACGAGCTTCCGCTGAGCGGTGACTACACCACGTACTCGTTGAACAAGGACACCCACAAGCCCGACTACACGACCGACTCGGCGGCCTCCGGCACGGCGTGGTCGACGGGGACGAAGACGTACAACGGCGCTGTCGGCGTCGACGTGAACGGGGTGCCGCAACGCACGATCCTGGAGATCGCCCGCGCCAACGGCCTGCGCACCGGAGACGTCACGACCACCGAACTGCAGGATGCGACGCCGGCCGTGCAGGTGGCGCACGTGACTCAGCGCAAGTGCTACGGCCCGAAGGAGACCACCGAGAAGTGCCCGGAGAACGCGCTCGAGAACGGCGGCGCGGGATCGATCACCGAACAGCTCCTGGCGGCCCGCCCCGACGTCACGTTCGGCGGCGGGTGGGCCACCTTCGCGCAGACGGCCACGGCGGGCCGATACCAGGGCAAGACGCTCGAGGCGCAGGCCAAGGAGCGCGGCTATCAGATCGTCCGCTCGGCGGACGAGATGCACGATGTGACCGTAGCGGACCAGGACAAGCCGGTGCTCGGTGTCTTCGCCGACGGCAACCTGCCGCGCATCTGGGACAAGGCGACCGCCGTCAAGGACGGCATCGAGCAGCCGCCGGTCCGGTGCGCGCCCAATCCCGCGTTCACCTCGGCCACGCCCAAGCTCGGAGACATGACTCAGAAGGCGATCGACCTGTTGAAGAACGACAAGGGGTTCTTCCTGCAGGTGGAGTCCGGGTCGGTCGACAAGGCCAACCACGACGCCGATCCGTGCGGTCAGATCGGCGAGACGGTGCAGTTGTCGGATGCGGTGAGCAAGGCGCTCGACTTCGCGAAGAAGGACAAGAACACGCTGGTGATCGTCACCGGCGACCATGCGCACACCAGCCAGGTGGTGGAACCGCATCCGGAGCTGCCGATGCCCGGACTCACCCGGCTGCTGACCGGTCGCGACGGCGACCCGATCGCGGTCAACTACGGGACCTCGCTCGAGCCGGGGGAGGAGCAGCACACCGGCGGGCAGGTCCGGATCGCGGCGTACGGTCCGGGTGCGGCCAACGTCGTCGGCCTCAGCGATCAGACCGATCCGTTCTTCTACATCACCGACCAGCTGGGACTCGACCGCACCAAGAGGTAGCGGTCCGGGACGTGGTTGCTGACCTGCTTATACGCGCCGAAGCGGCGGCCGTCGAGCTCCGGGGCCAGACCTTGCACTCTCACTATGCGAGTGCTAAAACGGAGTCTGGCACTCACGGAGTGTGAGTGCCAGGTCGGAACGGTGAGATCGGTCCAACAGACACCCCGGTCGTCCGTCGCGGGCATCGAGTCCGGCCCAGAAGACTTAGTGTCACCCCCTACCGGAGGATCACTTACCAATGGCAAAGCAGATTGCTTTCGACGAAGAGGCCCGTCGCGGACTCGAGCGCGGCCTGAACAGCCTCGCCGACACCGTCAAGGTCACCCTTGGACCGAAGGGTCGCAACGTCGTCCTGGAGAAGAAGTGGGGCGCCCCCACCATCACCAACGACGGTGTCTCGATCGCCAAGGAGATCGAACTCGAGGACCCGTACGAGAAGATCGGCGCTGAGCTGGTCAAGGAAGTCGCGAAGAAGACGGACGACATCGCCGGCGACGGCACCACCACCGCCACCGTTCTGGCGCAGGCGCTGGTCCGCGAGGGTCTGCGCAACGTCGCGGCCGGCGCGAACCCGCTCGGCCTCAAGCGCGGCATCGAGAAGGCCGTCGCGGCCGTCACCGAGTCGCTGCTGAAGTCGGCCAAGGAGGTCGAGACCAAGGAGCAGATCGCTGCCACCGCGGGCATCTCCGCCGGCGACCAGTCGATCGGCGACCTGATCGCCGAGGCGATGGACAAGGTCGGCAACGAGGGTGTCATCACCGTCGAAGAGGCTCAGACCTTCGGTCTGCAGCTGGAGCTCACCGAGGGCATGCGCTTCGACAAGGGCTACATCTCGGGCTACTTCGTCACCGACGCCGACCGCCAGGAGGCCGTCCTCGAGGATCCGTACATCCTGCTCGTCTCGAGCAAGGTGTCGACCATCAAGGACCTCCTGCCGCTGCTGGAGAAGGTCATTCAGTCGGGTAAGCCGCTGGTGATCATCGCCGAGGACGTCGAGGGCGAGGCTCTCTCGACCCTGATCGTCAACAAGCTCAAGGGCACCTTCAAGTCCGTCGCCGTCAAGGCCCCGGGCTTCGGTGACCGCCGCAAGGCCATGCTGGCCGACATCGCCATCCTCACCGGTGGCGAGGTCATCAGCGAAGAGGTCGGCCTGTCGCTGGAGAGCGCCGGCCTGGAGCTGCTGGGCACCGCCCGCAAGGTCGTCGTCACCAAGGACGAGACCACCATCGTCGACGGTGCCGGCGATGCCGACGCCATCTCGGGCCGCGTCGCACAGATCCGCGGCGAGATCGAGAACAGCGACAGCGACTACGACCGTGAGAAGCTGCAGGAGCGTCTGGCCAAGCTGGCCGGCGGTGTCGCAGTCATCAAGGCCGGCGCTGCCACCGAGGTGGAGCTCAAGGAGCGCAAGCACCGCATCGAGGACGCCGTCCGCAACGCGAAGGCTGCCGTCGAAGAGGGCATCGTCGCCGGCGGCGGCGTGGCCCTGCTGCAGTCGGAGCCGGCCATCGACGGTCTCGCTCTCGAGGGCGACGAGGCCACCGGCGCCAACATCGTGAAGGTCGCTCTGGAGGCTCCGGCCAAGCAGATCGCCGTCAACGCAGGCCTCGAGCCGGGCGTCGTCGCGGACAAGGTCCGCAACTCGCCGCTCGGCACCGGCCTGAACGCGTCGACCAACACCTACGAGGACCTGCTCGCCGCGGGCATCAACGACCCTGTCAAGGTCACCCGCTCGGCGCTGCAGAACGCGGCTTCGATCGCCGGTCTGTTCCTCACCACCGAGGCCGTCGTCGCCGACAAGCCCGAGAAGGCCGCTCCGGCCATGCCGGGTGCCGACGAGATGGGCGGCATGGGCTTCTGATCTGATTCAGAACCCCCCTGCGATTCCACGCAGAACGAAGGCCGGTCACCCGAAGGGGTGGCCGGCCTTCGGCGTCGCGGGGTCAGCTCCGGTTCAACAGGCCGAGCATCGAGTAGGCGGCGACCTTGGCGCCGAAGGGGATGGCCGACAGGTCCACCAGGTAGTTCGGGTTGTGCGGAGCGAACGGGAACGGCTCGCCCTGCGCCTGAGCCGCCGCGAAGGTCTCATGGTTCGCGATGCCGACCAGGAGGTAGTTGAACGGCATCTCCGGGTACGGGCCCTTCAGCAGCTGGACGTCCTCCGAACCGGTGGCTCGCGGCATGTCGGTGACGATCTGCTGGTCGCCGAGGACCGCCGCGAGCGTTCGGGCCATGCGTTCGGACAACTCGAGGTCGTTCACCAGCGGACTCGACCCGCCCTTCAGGGTGATCTCCGGCAGCTTGTCCTCGGGCATCCCGTACGTCCTGGCGATCCCGTCGGCGACCGACTCGACCGCTGACAGCATGATCTCCCGGACCGCGGGGTCGTACCAGCGCAGATTCGCCTTGAGCAGGGCCTGTGTGGGGATCACGTTGTTATCGGAGCCGGCGTGGACGGCGCCGACGGTGAGCACGGCGGTCTGCTGCGGATCGATCATCCGCGACACGATGGTCTGGAACTCCACGATGGCCATCGCGGCCATCAGCACCGGGTCCTTCGCCTTCTGCGGCATGGAGCCGTGGCCTCCGACACCGTGGAAGAGGATGTCGAGCTGATCGGTGCCCGCGAGCCGCGGCCCCGGAGACGAGACGACCACCCCCACCGGGGCGGGCGCGGTGTGCATGCCGATGAACACGTCCGGTTTGGGGATGAAGTTGTACAGACCGTCGTCCACCATCGCCTTGGCTCCGGTGATCGGCTCCTCTGCGGGTTGACCGATCAGGACCAGGGTCCCGGACCAGCGGTTCTTGAGTTCGATCAGTGCGTGCGCCATCCCCAGCATCCAGGTGACGTGCGCGTCGTGGCCGCAGACGTGGGCCACCGGCACCTCGGTGCCGTCCTCGCGCGTGACCCGCTTCTCACTCGCGTACTCGACGCCCGTCTCCTCCTGCACCGCCAGTGCGTCCATGTCGGCGCGGTACATCACCACCGGACCGTCGCCGTTGCGGTAGATGGCGGCCACCCCCGTGGTACCGATCCCGGTCGTGATGTCGAAGCCGAGGTTCTGCAGGGCCAGCTCGATGATGCGGGCGGTCCGGACTTCGGCGAATCCGAGTTCGGGATTGCGGTGAATGTCCTTGAACGTCTCCACCAGCCGGTCGGTGTCGGCGTCGATGATCCGGTCCACATCGGCGACGAGGTCTGCGGGGAGGGAATCGGTCAGCGGCTCGCCGTCGTGGGCGTCTGGGAGAGTGCTCACATCCGCCATGTTAGACAGCGTGCCGAGCCTCGGCTGAGCATAATGAGACTTCATGACCGACCAGCAGACCCGGGTCCCCGGCGCCCCCAGTCCGTTCCCCGTGCTCCCCAATCTGCGTGATCTCGGCGGATGGGTCGGAGTCGACGGGCGGCCGGTCCGCCACGGAATGCTGTTCCGGTCCACCGATTTCCGGTCCATCGTTCACGACTCGTCGGCGGTCGCCGAGATCGCCGCGACTCTCGGCCTCCGCACCGTCTACGATCTGCGGTCGGCCGGCGAGACCGAAGCGATGCCGGACCCGGTGTGGGCCGACGTCGCCGAAGTGCACCTGGACGTCCTGGCCGATGCGCAGACCGCCGTACCCGCCAACCTGGCGACCGTCCTGACCGATCCGGCGGGTGTCGCCGAGATCAATCGGGTGCTCGAGAGCGGCGGCGCCATCTCGACGATGGCGGGCACGTATCGCCAGATGATCACTCTCGACAGCGCGAAGACCGGTTACCGCCGCTTCTACGAGGGGCTCCTCGGCGAGGACCGATCGCCGGCCTTGTTCCACTGCACCACCGGCAAGGACCGCACCGGCTGGGCCTCGGCGTCCTTCCTGTCGCTGATGGGCGTCGCCCGCGACGACGTCTTCAGCGACTATCTGCTCACCAACGACCGTCTGGTTCCGGCCCTGGCTCCGGTGTTCGAGAAGTTCACGGCTGCGGGCGGCGACGCGGATGCGCTGAGGCAGGTCCTGGGTGTGCGGCCGGAGTATCTCGAGGCGGCGTTCGACGAGGTGGATCGGGTTCACGGCGGCATGGAGGCGTATTTCGCCGAGGCTCTCGGAATCGACTCCGCCGCGCAGTCCGAACTGCGAGAGCGGTTCCTCGAGGCCTGAGGCTGTGAGATCGCCGGAGCCGGACTCGCCGCGGGCCGCGATGGTTCGGTGCGCGGCCGACCTCATCGCCCGCCACGGAGTCGCGGGTACCTCGATCGGCGACGTACTGGCAGCTGCCGACGCCGCCCGCGGATCGGTCTACTACCACTTTCCGGGCGGTCGCGCTCAGCTGATGGCCGAGGCCGTCTACTTCGCGGGCGAGGTACTCGGGGCGGAGCTGAATCGCGCCCGTAGGCGGCCGCTTCCCGACGCGGTGGCCGCCGTCGCCGGCATCTGGCGCCGGAGGCTGATCGAAACCGACTTCGAGGTCGGCTGCCCGGTGGCGGCGGGTGCGCAGGCACGCGAGCGCGACCCCGAGGCGGCCGAGGCCGGCGAAGAGGTCTTTCTGCAGTGGACGCATCTGCTGGCGGCCCGGTTCCGTGAGGAGGGCTTCGACGACCGGCGCGCGGACGAACTCGCCGATGCGGTCCTGTCGGGCATCGAAGGCGCGGTGGTTCTGTGCCGAGCGCGGCGCAGCGTCGAGCCGCTCGACCGCGTCGTGCTCACGCTGAACGAGCTGGTTCGACGCCCCGTTCCCGAAACCGTGACCGATGCGGAACCGCGCTGAGGAGAGTGAAGATTCCGGCGGCGGCCGGGTCCATCGTCACCGGCTGGGGTAGGTTCTGTCCATGGCTGTCTCTGCATCAACAGAATTCGACCTCAAGGCCCCGCTCGCGCTGGTGATGGAGGTGCTGCTCGACGTCGAGTCCCTGCCGGAGTGGTCGGGCCCGCACAAGTCGGCGAAGATCCTCACCGAGGACGCCGACGGGCGGCCCGCTCGCGTGGAGGTCTCGGTGAGTGCGGTCGGCATGACCGACAACCAGACCCTCGACTACTCCTGGACCGACAACACCTGCACCTGGGATCTGGTCGAGAGCGATCAGCTCAGCGAGCAGCACGGCGTCTACACGCTCACCGAGAACGGCGATACGACGCACGTGAAGTTCGACCTCACCGTCGACCTGAAGATCAAGCTCCCCGGACTCATCGTCAAGCGAGCCCAGAAGATGGCGGTCGACACCGCCAAGAAGGGACTCACCGAGGAGGTCAAGCGCCGCAGCTGAGCGCGACTCGGACTCGAGACGCTCACAGTAGACGCGAACTTCGACGACAGAACCCCCGTCCCGGACGGGGGTTCTGTCGTCTCGCGTCGCGCCTGCGGGTGGGGCGACCACGGCCCGATGCCACGGCAGGAATCAGTCCGGTCACGATCGGCTGTGAGGAACCTGGAATCGCGAAACTCGCGAGTAGGGTGGCGGCTGCATCGTGCGCCGGTGAGCGGCCGCACAGTCGCGTCTTGTTGAGAGGGACAGTCATGCGAATCGGGTCGTTGTTCTTTCGTGTCGTGTTCGGGATCGCCGCCGTCGCCGCGGCGTTCGGACTGACGTCGTTGCTGGGCGGTGGTCACGCCGCGGCGTCGACCAACTGCACCGCGAACGACAACCAGCGCGTCGAGCGCGCCAACGGCCAGAGTCATTGCATCGCGAACGCCGGTCCGGGCAGCCGCGCCTCGGCGCAGGACACCACAAACAACGGTGCGGCGCTCGCCGTCGCGACGACCGGAGGGACGGCGACGGCGCAGAACAACGGCGTCAATTCGTCGGCGCTCGCGAGCGGCATCCACCGGGGCAACGGTTACGCGTACACGATGGGCCCGTACTCCACGTCGGTGGCGCAGGGCCGCAGCGGCGGTACCACGGTCGCGGTGTCCGGAGCGGCGGGCGGAGCGTTCGCCACCGGCGACGGCGTCGCGTGCCTGGGCAGCATGGCCGCCACCTACGACACGACCACCGGTCGGGGCTGCTTCCGGTGGGGCGAATTGTACGTGCACTGAGACGAAGTCGGCCGATCCGGCTTATGCTTCGCGAATGACGGTAGTGCGGATCGGTTCCTTCACTCTCCCTTCCTCTCTGCTCAGGCCCGCGCGGGCGGATGATCCGTCGGCGGCGCGGCCGTGACCGCCTCGACGGACTCCCGGCCGGGACCGGTGCGCCGTCTGCAGGCCCTCTGGGGCGGACTGTCGGCGCGCGACCGCCTGTCACTCGGCGGTATGACCGCGGTGGTGGTGCTCCTGCACGTGGTGGGCATCGGTATGCTCGTGGGTCTGGCGGCGCCCGAGCACTTCCAACTCGGGGGTGCCCACACCGAGTTCACCGTCGGCGTGGGCATGCTGGCGTACACCTTCGGCCTCCGGCACGCCTTCGACGCCGATCACATCGCCGCGGTCGACAACGCCACCCGGAAACTGCTGGCGGACGACGCCGATCGCCGGGCCGACGGACTGCCCGCCCGGCCGAAGCCCCTCTCGGTCGGGTTCTGGTTCTCGCTGGGCACTCGACCATCGTCTTCGGGCTGACGGTCCTGCTGGCGGTGGGCGTTCGGGCACTCGCCGGGCAGATCGAGGACGATTCGTCGACCCTGCATTCGATCACCGGTGTGATCGGGGCGTCGGTGTCGGGAGTGTTCCTGTGGATCCTCGGGGCGGCCAACCTCGTGGTGCTCATCGGCATCGTCAGAGTGTTTCGCGAGATGCGGCGCGGTGAGTTCGACGAGGAGGCACTGGAGGAACAGCTCAACAAGCGCGGCTTCATGAACCGGCTGCTCGGCGGGCTGGCGAAGTCGGTGCGCAAGCCGTGGCACATCTATCCCGTCGGCGTGCTGTTCGGTCTCGGCTTCGACACCGCCACCGAGGTGGGCCTGCTGGTGCTCGCGGGCGGTGCGGCGGCGTTCTACCTGCCGTTCTACGCGATCCTCGTGCTGCCGATCCTGTTCGCCGCCGGGATGTGCCTGATGGACACCGCTGACGGGGTGTTCATGAACGCGGCATACGGCTGGGCCTTCGCACGGCCGGTGCGGAAGGTCTACTACAACATCACGATCACCTCGATCTCCGTGGCGGCGGCTCTCGGGATCGGCACGGTGGAATTGGCCGGGGTGCTCGCCGACGAGACTCACGTCGAGTCCGGGCCGCTGGCGTGGGTCGCCGGAATCGACTTGGACTACGCGGGATTCGTGATCGTCGGGGTGTTCGTCGCCGCATGGGCCGCGGCACTGGCGATCTGGCATTTCGGCGATATCGAGAACCGCTGGAAGCAGGAGGTCCGCAGTGAGTGACGTCGAGACGCGGACGGACGCTCCGGCCGAACCTTTCGGGTCGCCGCGCGACGCGGCGGCCACCGCACTCAACGGGATCGGTCAGATCTACTTCCAGCCGAACGTGTGGTGCGGTCTGCTGATCCTGGCGGGATTCGCGGTCGCGGACTGGGGAATGGCGCTGCTGGGCGTCATCGGGCTGGCGGCTTCGACCGCCGCGGGGGTCGCCCTGCGCGACCGCTTCCCCGGGTCGCCCGACGGTTCGGCGCTGCGCGCCGGAATGCACGGCTTCTGCGGGATTCTCGTGGGTGCGGCGGCCTTCACCATGCTCGGAGCGGGCTGGGCCGGTGTGATCGCCACGGTGGTCGGCGGATTGCTGTGCGGTCCGATCACCGTCGCCTTCGTCGCGCTGTTCGCCGCCCGCGGATTCGCGCAGTTCGCGCTGCCCGCGACGACGGCGCCGTTCTGCCTGGTGGCCGAGGCCGTCCACTACGCCACCGAGCCGCTGCAGGAGCCCGCGGGCGCGCTGGCGGAGATCGACGGCAACCGCTTCGAGGTCGCCGTGCACGCGATCCTCAGCGGGATCTCGCAGGTGGTTCTGATCGACGATCCGATCTCCGGTCTGCTGATCCTCGTCGGCCTGACCGTCGCGGGCTGGCGGGTGGGTCTGGCGGCGCTCCTGGGCAGCGCGCTGGCCGCCGGTTTCGCCGTCGCGATCGGATCCTCGCCGCTGCGCGACTATCACGGACTCGACGGCTACTCGTCGGTGCTGGTCGCGATCGCGATGGCGTGCGTGTTCCTCTCTGGACGGTGGATGCCGTGGGTGATGGCGGTGATCGGAGCACTGCTGGCGGTCTTGCTCGAGCGGCTCATGCTCGGAACCCAGGTGCCGCTCTTCACGTGGCCGTACGTCCTGATCACCTGGATCCTGCTGGTGATCGTCCGCTTCGTGCCGGGTGTGCACCGCGCGCCGGGCTGACCCCGACACGCTGCTGGTGCCGGAGCCGCCGAACCGGGCTAATCTGACGGACGTGGATGGAATCACCGGCGACAGCAACCCCGTTCAGCACGTGGGACCCGACCTCAGCCTGGTCTCCGGGCGCGAGGCTCTGCAGCACCTCGTGGACCTGCGGAACACCGCCGGGTTCGCCGTCGTCGACGATGACGACGACGATCCCATCCTGCTGACGCTCCCGACCCGGAACGTGGTGGACACCTGGCGCGAGGACTACCCGTACGACGAGCGGATGAGCCGCCGCGAGTACGAGGTCACCAAACGCCGTCTGCAGATCGAACTGCTGAAGCTGCAGAAGTGGACCAAGCAGACCGGGCAGCGGCATCTGCTCGTTTTCGAGGGGCGCGACGCGGCGGGCAAGGGCGGCACCATCAAGCGGTTCAACGAGCACCTCAATCCCCGCGGTGCCAGGACCGTCGCCCTGGAGAAGCCCACCGAGCGCGAAGCCACCGAGTGGTATTTCCAGCGGTACGTCCAGCATCTGCCCGCAGCCGGAGAGATGGTCTTCTTCGACCGCTCCTGGTACAACCGGGCCGGCGTGGAGCGGGTGATGAACTTCTGCACCGACGCGCAGTACGCGCAGTTCATGCAGCAGGCGCCCGCGTTCGAGAAGATGCTGGTCGACGATGGCATCCACCTGGTGAAGTTCTGGTTCTCGGTGACGCCGCTGGAACAGCGGACCCGGTTCGCGATCCGGCAGATCGACCCGGTGCGCCAGTGGAAGCTCTCGCCGATGGATCTGGCGTCGCTCGATCGCTGGGACTCGTACACCGAGGCCAAGGAGCAGATGTTCGCCGACACCGACACCGATTTCGCGCCATGGACCGTCGTGAAGAGCAACGACAAGAAGCGGGCCCGCATCAACGCCATGCGGTACGTGCTGAGTCTGCACGAGTACGACGGCAAGGACGAGGCGCTGGTGGGAGTCCCCGATCCGGCGATCGTGGGCCGCGCGCGCGATGTGATCGGTGAATGACCCCGGCCTCGTCGGCTTGGCAGTCCGCCGCGATCACCCGGTAGCCTCGGCACCGTGCGAAGCGTAGTTTCCGGCCTGTTCACCGTGGTCGCGATGATCTGCATGATCGTCGCGGTGCCGAGCATGTGGCTGTCACAGAGAGTCGTGTCGTCGGACGGGTTCACCTCTTCGGCGGCGGAAGCCGCGCACAGTTCCGAAGTGCAGGACTACTTCGCCCAGAAGGTCGCGGCGTCGGTGGAGGAGAACACCGGATCCAAGGTCGCGAGCGACCTGGTACTGCCCGCCGCGAAGAACTACGCGCGCAGCGACGGCTTCGTCGAGGACTTCTCCGAGGTCGCGAGGCAGCAGCACAGTTGGCTCTTCACTGCTCCGGCACCGGACGCCGACCTGCACATTATGGAACTCGACATCAGTCCGATGATCAATCGGGTGATCGCGTCGGCCCCCATCCCGGTGCCCGTGTCCATCGGTCATCCGGTGATCGTGACGATCGATCAGAGCCAGATCACGGCGGGGTCGCTCGAAGACAGCGGAAAGATCATCGACGTCGTGTCGTGGGTGACGGTGATCGGCGCCGTGATCGCGGCGGTCATCGCACTGCTCGTGGCCAACCGCCGCAGCACCGTCCTCGCGTGGCTCGGCGTCGGTGCGGTCCTGGCGGGCGTGGCCGGCTGGGGGCTGGCGGCATTCACCAAGCACATCGTGAGCGAGCGGCTGGCCGACACCGAGCAGGCCGCGCGCTCCACCATCGAGGTGGTGGTCGGGGTGATCGCCGATCACCTCACGACGGTGTCGTTGTTCGTCGGGGTCGCCGGCGCGGTGGTGGCGGTCGTGGGCGTCATCGCGCGCGTCGCGGCGGGACGACGCTACGCGTAGCGGTACCGGGGTCGGTCCGGCGGTTTCGACTCGCTCCGCTCGCTCAACCAGCGGAAAGGCGAGCCCGTGTCAGTCGAGTCGAGCCAGCCGCATCCCTTCCATGGGGTTGAGCGGGTCGTGTTTTGTTATTTCAGGCTTG